>NZ_JADPKY010000160.1 GCF_023074185.1 Bradyrhizobium sp. 132
CGCTCGTCGGCACGAAGTTCTGGGCTCACGGAGAGCAATCCGCCCTGCCCGCACTTTCGCGCCCGACGCTGCCGCGTCCACCGCAAGCCCGGCTCTACGACCATCACGACACATGGTCGCCCCTCAAGGGTGAGCCGGGATGGGCGACTACATACGCCAAAACCGAATTTCGGTAAAGTGGAATATTTTTGCGGGGAGGGATTGACGGGGTGACGGGTGTTTTGCCCGACGGGTGACGGTTGGCAACGCTCAGAATTTTGGAGCGTCCGAGTGCCACCGGACAAGCGCATCCATGTTCAGTCGCATTTCGTTTGCATTGAACAATTATCAAGCCATACCGAGAAGCTTAGCCGAGAAACTGGTTGAGAGACGTTCGTCTCACCTTTGCTGGGTGGAGAGCCAGTTTAGGCTGTCCCGATTCTCACCCGCTGCCGGAGGCATCAAAAATGCAAAGAACCCCCGGCAGTTTCCCGCCGGGGGCCTTGGAGGTCAGGTCGTTAGACCAAACTTACCAGTTGCGCTGAGCGCGGAGCAGCACGCTGACGGTGCTCTGATCCTTCAGCTCGTAGGTGGCACCCGGCTTTGCGACGAGTGGCGCAGCGGCAGGCGTGGTGATCGTACCAGCGTACTTCTGGTCGAGCATGGTGTAGGCCACGTCCGCCGAGAAGGTCAGGTTCTTCACCGGGGTCCAGCGGGTGATGAGACCGACCGTGCCGAGGTTGAAGTCCGGGTTGCAGGTGGTGATGCCCGCAGTGGCTGCGCCCAAACCGAGGAGAGCACCGCAGACGAGAGCCGAACCGCCGTTGCCGTACTTCAGCTGAGAGTACGAACCGTAGATCGCGGTGTTCCAGAACGCATCCCAGTTGTGGGTGAAGGCGCCACGGAAGCCCCAGCTCGTAACCGTGGAGATGCCGGTTCCGTTGGCAAACACACCGTCAGCAGCGCCGGCAAGGCCAATGCTCTGATAGGCACCCGCCAGGCCGGTACCGCCGAACATTGCATAGTTCTGCGAGGCCAAGCTCTGGAAGTTGTAGCGGGTCGCACCGTCCGTGTAGACCGCCTGCACGTTGAGCGTGTCGCCGGCACCAGTCGGGATGTTCTTGATGGACAACGCCGCCTGCACAGCATATCCCCACTTGTCGCCCGGGTGACCGGCCGCTTCGGTTCCCGCAATCGCAGCCGCAGCGGGCAAGCCAGTGTAGTACCCGACGTGGTTGTCATGCGCCGCGGCGGACAACTGGAACAGACCCCAGGCCTGGTCAACGCGGATCATACCCTGGATGTCAGGAGACCGGGTGCCACCGAAGGCATTGATGCCGTAGCCGCCCGAACCAAAACCCGCGACCGAAACGCCGGCGCTGGTGTTGTACAGGTTGCTCTGATAGTAGGCAGTCGGGTCTACCGCCGAAATCGCGGCCGTGATGCCCTGACCGAAGTCAGCGGTGTAGGTGAACTGGTTCACACCAGTGACCGTGCCGCCGCCACCCGTCAGACCGTCGAAGTTGTTGCCCGGATAGTTGGTCCAGGGAGCGTCGAACTGCGCGACGGCCTTACCCATGGTGAAGCCGGCGAACTGGATGAAGGCGTAGTACACGCCGAGCGTACCGCCAGCGATCGCGCCTGCGTTGGCATTGTTGGGTGCGCCAACGCCCGTGCCGCCGAGCTGCGAGTAAACGGTCGCGCCAGGAGTGGTGCCGCTGCCCGAGTACGCATCCGTGGTCCACGAGAACACCACATCCGCGAAGGTACGAACCACGCCGTATTCGGTCGCGGTGCGCGTGTCGACGTTGAAGTCTTCACGGGCGCGAGTGACGTAGTAGTTCGTCAGACGGTTCTGAGCACCTTGGGTGCTGCTGAAGTTACCGTTGAAATCGGTCGCGTTGATGGCGACTTCGGCGCGCAGATAACCACCCAGCTTGATGCAGGTGTCAGTGCCCGGGATGTAGTAGAAACCGGCACCATAGAGCGAACAGATCCTCACGTACTCGACCGCTTTGGCCTTTACGGGAAGATCAGCCGCTTGTGCTCCCCCAACGGCGAGCAGTGCTGCCGCGGAACCGAGCAAAAGGCCCTTGAACTTCATGTTAACCTCCAGTTGAAGCCCCGTACAATTGCTCGTACAAAGCCGTTTGAGCTACCCGCAAAAACACGTCGAAATTCAACGCGTCCCTGTAACGATGGTCTACTTCAGTGAAAGACCTAAACGGGACGACCTTGGGATGCCCCCCTCCGTCGCACTCACGATAAGAAGCGAAGACCTCCGATCAATCAATGACAGACTGCCTTTGTTGAGGCCTGAATGGCGCGTTTTTGGACGGATGTTGCACAAATATCACTTTTTGCTGAACGGCTACTTTTCACCAATACCTTGATAATACTTACGAAATACCGCCGCTTGACGAGAAGTGCTCGGGGCGTGATCTCGCGCTGGTAGGAGTTCCCCACAGCCTCAATTCTCTCTCTGCGGCTGATCATCTCGGGGAATCAGCCCGACCCCAAGGCCTTGCGCCTTTCGAACGAGGGAGTTTCTTGCGAGGGAGTTTCTTGGCGGAGACCCGAGGCTTTGCCCGAGCGACGCGGAGTCACTGCTCGGGCGGCTGATCTGAGCTAGAGCGTCACTCTTCTAATCAGGACTTCAAGGAGAACCTTCACTTGCAGCGTTGGGCGAAGCAGCCATGTGTTCGGCCTTCTCGTGCGGTACTCATGACCGCTGGCCATAATGCCCTCCGCTGATCAGGTCCCGATTAAAAGCACGCATTCATAGCGGATCACGGCGAGTGCGCCCGCCGTGATCCGGCTGCCCAAATTGCGATCGCCTTGCTTGCTGATACTGCCAAGCTTGTCCTTGCCCCCACTGGAGTTCTGCTTCGGCACGAGCCCGCTCCAGGCCGAGAAGTCCCGCCCCGATCGGAAGGCCACTGGCATCGGCAACCCGCAGGGGTGTCGAACAGCTGTTGGCGTCGCCGATCCAGCTGACTGCCGGGTCCCGGAGGTTGCCCGCGCGTGTCTTGCGTATCTCGGCAGTCAGTTGCGGACACTGAAGGCTCAGATCCCGGAGTTCGCAGATCCTGGAGTTCGATAGGCGCATTATTGCTTGGCATCGATCAAAGGCGACAAGCAAGCGACTGGATGCGATCCCTGGCATCGGTTCAGCACCGGCAACGGCGCTAGTCGCGAGCGAGTTGATGACGGCAGTCTGCTAGCGAACGATGAGATGGCGCACGCGATGAAGCATCAGACAGCTCTGTTGTTCGATCGTCTTGCTCGCCACGAACCGCATGTTAGGCCTTGTGGCCGCCTCGCAAATAGCCTCCGCGTCGGTGCTGTCGTTCTTCTGCCGCTTGACGTGGGGCTTCACATGGACGGAGGCATCAGTTGGACCGTATGCCCCAGGGCCTGCAGCCGGCGCGACCAATAATGCGAGGACGCACAAGCCTCGATCCCCACTGGGCACGCGGCATCTTCTCAAAGAAGGACGGCACGAAACGGCGCTTGAGCTGAAGGCGTACGACCACATGGAATGACGGGTGCCTCGCTATCAGGGCACCCGTCCGAAGTTGATCAACCAAAGTTCATTCTACCTGGCGATTGCAGCTTGGGCCGCGGCGATCTTCGCCTTCACGGCCTCAAGATTGAAACTCGCGCCTTTCTGCATCGGCGGAAACTCGATCGCAGTCATCGCCAGCTTTTCAACCTGTTGTTGAACAAATACGAAGCGCCAGAATTCGTATTTGAACCAGTCGAAGTATTGCTGCGCACCTTCCTTGGTCCCGTTGTTCGGCCAGCCCGTGCGCTCGAACGGATCGAGGCGCAGGTTGGTTATGTAGGGTACATCCGGCTTGCTTTTGTCACCCAACCAGCCCCCAGGCTGGTCGATGAACCGAAACTTGTAGTCATCGATGCGCACCGCGCCGAGCTCGCTTTCGCCGAAGTACCAGATCTCGTGCCTTTTCGACGGCCCCTGACCGGTGATCATATCCATCTGATTATAACCATCGAGATGGCACTTGAACGTGGTTTCGCCGATCTGCTTTCCCTTCTTCAATTCTTCGACGATGTTGGGATTGCCCGCGGCAGCAACAAGCGTCGGGAACCAGTCGAGGCCGGAGATGATGCCATTCTCGACCTTGCCCACCGGCACTTTGCCGGGCCAGCGGATCATTGCTGGGACGCGGAAGCCGCCTTCCATCACCGTGCCCTTGCTCTGCGCGAATGGCGTCTGTCCGCCATCGGGCCAGGTGAACACTTCGGTGCCATTGTCGGTCGTGAAGATGACGATGGTGTTGTCGTCGACACCCATGTCCTTGAGCTTCTTCATGACAATGCCGACGTCATCGTCGAGTTGCGCCATACCGGCTTCATGGATCGTCCAGCCGTTCTTGGAGTTGCGCAACGCCTGATATTTCGGCGACAGATGGGTGACGATGTGCATGCGGGTCGGGTTGAGCCACAGGAAAAACGGTTTGTTCTCGGCCTTCGCTTTATCGATGAACGCCAGCGAGAGGTCGCGAATTTCGTCGTCCACAGTTTCCATTCGCTTCGGGTAGAGCGTTCCGGCGTCCTCGATCCTCTGCTTGCCTACCTTGCCCCAGCGCGGATCTACCGTGGCGTCGTCAACGCTGGTCGCATATGAATGAATCATATTCCGCGGACCGACGGTGTTCAGCAGATCCTGCGGATAGGCGGGATGGGCCGGATCTTCCATCGCATCCAGATGATAGAGGTAGCCAAAGAATTCGTCGAAGCCGTGCACGGTTGGCAAGAACTCGTTCTTATCGCCGAGATGGTTCTTGCCGAATTGGCCGGTCGCGTAGCCCATTCCTTTTAGCGCCTGAGCGATCGTTACGGCCTGCGCCGGCAGGCCTGTGGGAGCGCCGGCTTGGCCAACGGTCGTCATACCGGTGCGGATCGGCAGCTCGCCAGTGATGAAGTTGGCACGACCGGCCGTACAACTCGCCTCGGCGTAATAGTCGGTGAACAGCATGCCTTCGGCGGCGATCTTGTCCAGGTTCGGTGTCCGGCCGGCCATCATGCCGCGGTGGTAAGCGCCAAGATTCCAGATGCCGATGTCGTCGCCCATGATGACGACAATGTTGGGCTTTTGTCCGGCAGACGCAGCTGCGGGTGCTGTCGTCGCCTGCTGCGCTTGGGCAGGGCTCGTCAACCCGACGGCTGCGAGTGCCGAGGCCGCGACGAGAGAGCTGCCGCTCAATAGCAATTCGCGGCGTTTCAATCCTGCGCTGCCTGGCCCGGTAGCGAGCTCTGACTTTTCTGACGCCTTTTTGTCGCTCATGACGATTCCCTTCCTGGTGAGCACGTGAAGCCGAATGACGAGAGCGTCGGCTCGAGGCGGCATGACTCGGCCGGGCAGAGCGACAACAGTATGCGCAAGTACTGCAAGTACTGAAGGCTCTCCACCTGACGAATGTCGACCGTCGCAAGTACAGCTTGTGAGCCGACGCACTAACGAAAATGACCCACGACCCATCCTGGCGGAGTTTCTAGGGATCGACTATGCGGAAACGGCAACCGCTCCAATTGCGAGTCCAACCCGATCATGCGGATGGCTTAGGGGCTGTGCAGGATCGCTCCGTTGCGGAACGAGGTCGCTGAGATGGGTAGATGGCAAGCTAGGCGTTGATCTTCCTCATCAGGATTTTCTCCTGGAGATGCACCGGAATCCAACATGGCTCGCAGACGTATCGATCGGCTCGGCATGACGGGCTGCCGGGCGATAGCGTCGGCAGTAGTTCGGCGCACACAGATGTGAGCCTCCCTTGAGCACTCTCCGGGGAATGCTGATGTTCGGGGTGCGCGGGTCGTAGCTCCCGCCCTCGGCGCCTCCGCGCGGATTCTGCGGAACGCAACAAGCTTTCGGCGCATCGGCATCGTGCTTCGCCGAATACCAGTCGGCCGTCCACTCCCAGACGTTGCCGATCATGTCATAGAGGCCGTAGCCGTTCGGCGGAAACGCGGTCACCGGCGAGGTACGTTCGAAGCCATCGGCTGCGAGGTTCTCGTGCGGAAAATTCCCTTGCCAGGTGTTGGCCATGTGTTTGCCAGCAGGCGTCAGTTCGTCTCCCCACGCGAACTCCGCGTCGCTCAAGCCCCCGCGCGCGGCGAATTCCCATTCGGCTTCGGTCGGTAGTTCCTTCCCGGCCCAGTTTGCGTAGGCTTCCACGTCGCGCAAAGCGACGTGAACGACGGGGTGATCTTCCAGCCCACGGATATTGCTGTGACGTCCGTAGGGCCGTCGCCAGTTGGCGCCGAAGGCGAATGTCCACCACTCCCCCCAGTAACGCAGGTCCACCGCCTCTTTGGGCGGAGTGAACACAAGGGAGCCTGCTTTGAGCATCCGCGGCAATGCGTTTGGATAATCCTTCGCGTCGGGAGTGATCTCTGCGAAGGTGACGTAGCCGGTCGCGTTGATAAACTCGCGGAACTGGCGATTGGTTACAGGCGTCCGGTCCATCCAAAAACCGTCCACGGTAACGCGGTGGGCGGGCGCTTCCTCCGGATAGTGCTTGTTTGAGCCCATCCGAAACGTACCGCCTGGTACGTGCACCATCTCTATATGCGGTGAATCTTCAACGCGCCTGGGATCAGACTGGGGAGCGAAATTCATGTGACTTCCGTCTTGCCGATCACTTCAGTAGCAGAGTGCCCAGCCTGCGCCGCGCGCACTATGCGAATTCGGCAGAATCCCGAAATCCTCGAAGCGAAGACCAAGCCTTAGCTACGAACTCGAAAGGCCAGGATTACCAATCCCGCCCCCTGAATGAGGAGCAGCGCACCAAAGACAACCGGCACGGCCAATGCGGCTGCGATCGGAGACCCTAATAGCAGAAGACCAACCAGGCCGTTGATCGCTCCCAGGATAAGCGGCCCGATGCCGCCACCCTTGAGGCCGGCAATGATCTGCAGGGCGCCCATGACAAGTCCTTGCACGCCGAGAATGAGGATAAGCACAGTAGGCACGGTCAGGGAAGCAACCAAAGGGTGCCTTAGAACGAACAGTCCAGCCAGAACGCCGACAAGCCCGCTAAGCAGGGACCATATCCACGGAGTCGAGCGATCGACGAAGACCTGAACCAGCGCAAGGAGGCCGGTGATAAGCCAGTAGAATCCCAGGAAGGTTGTGAGCGCCAGGATTGTGGCTCCGGGCTGAGTGACAAGCATAAGGCCAAGAATGATACCGGCAAAACCCTGCAGCAGGAAAACCCACCAGATGCTCGGCTGTTGCGGAAGGATAGCGATATTGGTCATGACGAGCGGGCTCCCTCTGCTAAATGGCTGGCGGCAATCGCTGCGGCTTGAGCAGCTCAGCGATGTCGAGCGCGGCTCGACGCCAGCTCACAGTATCCAAAGTGACCGGCTTTTGGGCCGGCCACCAATGTTGGATATCGGCAGGCGTCGTTACTCGCTCTGGTGACCGGACTTCTTCATCTCTGCGAGGATACCGTCGAGGTTATAGGTCTCCGGTGCCTGCATCGGAGGGAAGTCCTTGTACGAAAAGAGCTCCTTTTCCCAGAGCAGCTGGCCGAGCGGCAGGATATTCCAGTCATAGAGATAGGCCGTGCTCGGAGAGCCGATCGAACCGGCATAGCCCAGCAACGATTTGGCATCGGAGCCGACCGTCTGCTCGAATGGGTCACGCTTGATGTTGGCGACCTGCGTCCAATGGAAGCTCTGCGCTCCGAACAGCCCGCCGGTCCCGGTGTCCGGCACCATCGTGTAGTACATCTTCCAGTTCTTGTAGCGTACCGCCGATGGCTGCGCGCCGGTGTAGTAGAAGAAGACTTCGCGCGCCGACTTGTCCGTGCCTTCGAGATAGGCGCGCTGATCGACGCCGTCCAGCGTCGTCTTGACGATGCCGGGATAGCTTCCGGCCTCGATCTGCTTCTTCAAAGCGTCGCCCTTCGGGCCGCCGGCGATGTCGACCAGCGTCGGCAACCAATCAAGTGAGGACATCATTTCGCTCTTGACCGTGCCCGGCTTGATGTGGCCCGGCCAGCGAACGACCAGCGGGGCGCGCATGCCACCTTCCCAGGTGGTCAGCTTGCCGCCCTTGAAAAGGGTGGTGCCGCCGTCGGGAAAAGTGATGTTCTCGGCGCCGTTGTCGGTGGTGAAGACGACGATGGTGTTGTCGAGCTGGCCCATGTCTTCGAGTTTCTTGAGAACATAGCCGATATTGTCGTCCATCTGCTTCATGCCGGCCTCGTTGAGGCCCCAGTCCTTGCCACCGGGCTCGCCGATCATCGCCTCGTATTTCGGTGGCAGCACGGTCGTGATGTGCATGCGCGCCGGGTTGTACCAGACGAAGAACGGCTTGTTGGTCTTCTTGGGATCGTTCCGATCAAGATAGTCGATGACCTTGGCCGAGATTTCTTCGTCCACGCTTCGGGATCGATCGAGCGTCAAGGGACCTTCGTCCTTGCAGGTCTGGTTTGCTTGCGAGCCGTCTGATGATCTGCACGCAAGCACTGGCCGCGGCGGCGTCAAGCACGTCGTTGTTCGAGGATCCACGGCACCTGGGACTTCGGTGAGACCCGGGACCGGGGTTGCTTTGCACGGAGGCGCAATGCCTTGCACGGTCGGGCTCTTGTTGATGTCCGGGAAACTCACCCCCTGCATCGCGTCGAGGTGATACAGGTAACCCCAGAACTCCTGGAAACCATGCGCAGTTGGTAGCGCCTCGGGATTGTCACCAAGGTGATTCTTGCCGAATTCGCCGGTGTTGTAGCCGAGGTCGAGCAAGAACTTGGCAACGGCGGGGGTGCCAGGCCGCAACCAGGACGGGCTGCCGGGTAGCTGCGGGGGAATCATGCCGGTGCGAAGGGGATGCATGCCGGTGAAGAACGCGTTGCGGCCGGCGGTGCAGCTCTGCTCGGCATAGTAGGTCATGAAAAGCGCACCGTCATTTCCGATGCGGTCTATGTTCGGAGTCTCTCCCACCATCAAGCCGCGATGATAGATGCTCGGCTGCATGATGCCGATGTCGTCGCCCATGATGAAAAGGATGTTGGGCTTTCCGGCTGGCGCCTGTGCGAAGGCTGGCAGGGTCATCGCAGGCAAACTGACGGCCGCCAAGGCCGCCCCTGAGACCAGCATCCGTTTTAAGCTTTTAGTGATCGTCATAGCTCCGGCTCCTACTCTCACGATGTGTGAACGGCAGACTTTTCGAAGTCTGGAGGGCGGCCGCAGAAAGCGAAATGAATTGGCCGCACTCGCAGAGCTTTCCGCTTGCTGACGTGGCTAGTCTTCCAAGCTCTCTCAGATGGGGCTATGCGAATTCGGCAGAGCGCTTGTAAATTATTCCGCTTTGTTGGAAACGCGGCGCAAAGTTGACGAAGGTGTTTCACCGAAAGCGTCACGGTAGGCCACCGCAAAGCGGCCTAGTTCGGTGAAGTGATGATTTCGCGCAATCTCTGAAACACTGGCCGATTCCGGATCGGCGCAACTCAATGCGGATCGCGCCCTATTCAACCGCCGCAACAGGTAATACCGGCTTGGACTAACGCCCAGAAATTCTGCGCAGCAAACTCGCAACGTGCGCTCCGGCACTCCGATCGTGCTGCAGAGCTCGGACAGGTTCAAATGAGGCTCGCTTCGTCGCGCCAAACACTCTTCGAAGCGAAGCATGATATCGGCGTGGCGCAGCCTGGAATTCGAGAGCCCATCGGCATGCCTGGTCGACAGGCATTTGACGAGTGCATGGAGCAACTCGCGCTCGAGCAAGGCCGCACCGGCTTTTGAAATGAATTCTCCAGCCCTTTCAGCGAGCTGACACGCTTGGGAAACCAGGCCCAACAACACAGCAGTGGCGCCGTCTCCAGGAACCAAGACGTAGCCCTGTGATGGCGCTCTAATTGTTTCACCAATCAGAGTTTTGCTGCATGCGATCAGCTGATCTGGCGGCAGAGATAGCATGTACCAGTCCCCTTCTCCGACGGTTCGCTGGTGCGCTTTCTGCCCAAGGGAATGGAAAATCAGATCGCCAAAATTCAAGCCCAAGCCGCAATAGATCAGGCTCCGCGTCCGATTCGTCGAAAACGAGATGTGCACATGGGCCGGCGGCAAGGTGAGGAAAGCGATGCGCGGAAGGTTCTCTCTCCCTCTCAACACGTTCAGGCAGCCAAGATCCAAATGGGTCAGTTGCCCCTTGAACGCTCCATTCGATGTAATAAAGAGCTCGACCTTCGCCGCTCCAATCGCCGCACCGTAGGCGTCTGGACTAGCGAAAGTCGCCATTCCGTTCTGGATCATCCAAATCGTCTCGTTCGAAGACGGCCGCCGCCGCCGGCCCAGGCGGGCCCCAGCATGGTAGATCGGCAACGATCCGCCTATGCAGCTTCGGAAGCGGAATGTACTCGGTTGCGACTATTGGTTTCCTGGCTCCCCCTCGGGGCGACTGGCGCTATGCCCCAAGTGTTGCGCCGAGACATCAGCCGCCAAGAGTTTGCTGTTTTCTGCCGATTTTGCATAGCTTACGACCGAACCGCAGATAGCATAGGAGAACAAGGTACCGGGGAGCGGGCAGATGCGGCGTGATGGTTCGATCAGGGACTTCGGGCTCGGCGCGGGTACGATCTGTGCGATGCTGATCCTCACCACCCAAGTGTCCCGCGGCGACGAAAGCGGCATTTCGTTCTGGCTACCCGGCCAGATCAGCAGTCTGCCGGCGGTCCCGCAGAGCGCGCCGGGCTGGTCGATGGGGACCGTCTATTATCACACGAGTGTTGCAGCTTCCGGTTCAGTCGCTGCGGCAAGAGAGATTCAGATCGGGAGGCTCGCGCCGAACGTCAATGTCAGCCTCAACGCGAGCCTGCATGCGCAAGCCGATCTTTTGCTATTAAACCCGACCTACACCTTCGGCACACCCGTCCTTGGTGGCCAATTGGCAATGGGAGTAACGGGCATATTCGGCCGGTCGGCTGCGACCATTGATGGAACGCTGACAACCAGCGTGGGAGGATTTGCGGCAACGCGAATGGGGAGCATCGGTGACTCGATTACGTCCGTCGGCGATCTCTACCCGATGATCACGCTGAAATGGAACTCGGGCGTTAACAATTATATGACGTACATAACCGGCGATATTCCGGTCGGCGCTTACGATCCAAGTCGCATCGCGAACATCGGGATCGGTCACGGCGCCATCGATGCTGGCGGCGGCTACACGTACTTGAACCCGGCTACGGGTGTGACGCTTTCAGGCGTTGCGGGATTCACTTACAATGTCAAGAACCCCGACACGCAGGTTCAAAGCGGAATTGATTTCCATTTCGACTGGAGCACAGCGCAATTTCTTTCGAAACAGGCTTTCGTGGGCTTGGTCGGCTACGCTTATCAGCAAGTCTCAGATGATACCGGCGGACATCCACTGCTTGGCGGCTTCAGATCTCGCGTTCTTGGTATGGGGCCCCAGTTCGGATACATTTTCCCCGTCGGCGACATGCAGGGATATCTGAACATAAAGGCATACGGAGAATTTGATGCGGCGAACCGGCCGTCTGGTTGGAATACGTGGCTGACGTTTGCAATTTCCCCAACGGCGGCAACGGATGCGAAGCCGACTCGGCATCTCGTGACGAAGTAGTGATCGGGACTTCGTGACGGCTTCGCTTCTGCACGCGTCCCTTAACTCACCATCAGGCAGTTAGGTGACTTCTGCTGTTGAGCTTTGACGAAACGTCTGCCAGCCCGTTGATCGCTTCAAGGCTCAACGCGTGATTGCCTCGCTCGTTTGTGTCTTGCGCAAGCCTCGCAAGGTGGCTTCGCTACCGACGTGCGTCAACTCCGCAGGTTTCGATCGAGAACAACTTCTTCCCAACGGATCGAATTGAACCGAGGCTTTGATGCACAGTCGGCTGAAGGCAACCGCGGGAACTCAGCGCGCATCGAAGGAAAAGATCACTTTCCAATCTTTCTTCATGTCGATCACAGTCCACCGGTTTGCAGCAGCCGCGTCCAACGCCACGTCGAGCCGTCCAAAATGTGACTGTCGATCATAGGCGTACTCGCGCGCTGCGTCAGTGTGATGAACTATAGCCCCAAGACGCAAGCCATCGCCGCCGATGGTGGTCCATTGAAGCATTTGCAGATCGCCGTCTGAGTTTCCGAATGCAGCAATGGGACGACGGCCAACAAACTCGTAGATTCCAACGGGCTTGCCCGCCTTGTCGTCGATGAAGTTCACCTCCGGCAAACGGAATAGCGTAGGAATGCCATCGCGCATTTCAAATTTGGTCTTGATAGATGACCCTACCACTTGTTCCGGAGGAACCCCGTACACTTTGTCCGTCCATGGACGCATAAACTCGACGCCGCCGCCGGACACTATATAGGTCTTGAAGCCGTTCGCCCGAAGATAGGAAATCAACTCAAGCATCGGCTGATAGACCAGTTCAGTGTAAGGCCGCCGGAATCGCGGATCGCGCGCCGTGGCGAGCCAGTCCACCACAATCTTGGAGAATTCGTCAGTCGTCATGCCGGCGTGGGTCAGCAGGATTAGATCCAGCAGGCTGCGCTCGCTGAAGCCGGTCAGAGCTTGCATATCCCCTGCAAGTACCGACTGGAAAGGCTCTGTATACTGCCATTCCGGATGCAAGGGCGCCAGAGCCCTTACCCGATCGAGCGCGAATGCCAGTTGAACATACATCGGCTGCTCAACCCAAAGCGTGCCATCGTTGTCGAAGGTCGCAACACGTGCGGCGGCCGGCACGAATTCCGAGCCGCCTAGTGTAGTGACTCGACGCACAAAATCCACGATAGCCTGTTTCGTCGGCGTGTCGTTCCATGATGGGAGGGGATCGCTTTGGGCAAACGTGGGCACCAGGCAGATCAGGTTCAGCAACAGACCCAATGTGGCGCCGGCAATCGCGCTCAAAAATTTGCGCCTCATAGCTCACACTCCAAGTGCCGACAAATTATCGGGACTCCCGACTTGGTGGAGTTTGAATGAGCCGGATGTTCACCGTCTATGCAATTTCGGCAGACCTTCTGCATAAGCACGCCTGAGCTACCAGCGACGGAGCGGCCTCTCGACAATGCACGAACAGTGGCGAACGTCGCGCAACGAGGCGGGTTAGCGTCACCTCGGATCGGGCCGGAACCTGTCGCCAAGAACTTGCGCCGGTCACGCGATGGAACGTGACGTTCGTCGGCGAGCCGGGCTTTATCTGAAACTCAAGATACGAGCTGTGAAGGACGATCTATATTTCTCGATCGGAAGTCCTCACGACGCCGTAGGGTGGCGAGCGGCGGTTCGCCAAACAAGTTGCGATAGGCAACTGAAAAGCGGCCCAGCTCCCAGAAGCCATGCGTGGTGGCGATCTGGGTGACCGTTGCACAGTCGGGTGCTGCTTGTCCCAAGGCGCGGTGAACAAGATGCATCCTCCGCAAAGTGAGGTAGCGAATCGGGCCCATACCCAGATGCTCCTCGCAGACAACTCGCAGCGTTCGTTCCGCGACCCCGATCGCGGAGCATATTTCATCCAGGTACAAAGGAGTATTTGGGTTCGCATCTATAAAGTCTTCGAAGCGCGCGACGATAGTCCCGTGTCGCAGCCCGCCATCTTTCGATGCCGAGACGTTGCAGTCAGCCACACATCGCAGCAGAGCGTAGACCAATTGGTGCTCGATTGCGCGGATTACCTCCGGAACCTCCAGAAGCTCGGGGGCGGTTTTGGCAAAGGCTCCGGCGATCGCATGCAGGTCCAGAAATCGTTTCATCAGGTCCGGGGCAGGCCTCAGGAAACGCGTGCGCTGCTGTGGATCGAACTCGAAACCCATCATCGAACTGCACGCTTCAGCAAGCTCCTTCACTGCAAGCGACACTCCGCCGAGGCGATATTTTCCCGTCGTCACCACATGCTGCATGTCATGATCGTGCGCGCACAGATCACCCAGGGAGAATAACCGGCCTCGATTGTACACCTCTGGCTGATCTTCAGTGAGGAAAGTAAATACCTTGCGAGTTGCCGTGACCCTGCCTCTGTGTATACGCGGCAAAGTTTCCTCGAATCGCTGCATCCACAGTCGATCCAATGTCACTTGCGTTAGCTGGGATCTGAATTCGCCCTTCGCCGTCGGGAATATCTCTATGTCGGCCGAACGGATGCTCGCTGCGTACTGAGCCGGGTCAACGAAATTGAGGACTTTAGTCCGATTCACTTTGAGCTCCACCAAATACGCCGGTACACGCTCAGCGAGCAACACTATCTGTTTCTAATTCAGCATGTCAGGAAAATCTATGCAGTATCGGCAAAAATCATTTTCCGTCGATATGCTGAAATCGCATAGGCGGCCCGAAGCAAAGATGACAACTTCTCAAAGCGCGCACAAAAAATTTTCCGGAACCGCCCGGTCTGAATTGATTTGAGATCATATCAAATGCGACCGGCGAAGAGGCCAGATGCGCGAAGAGCGATTGACCGCGGCCGAGTGCGAGGAAATCGAGGCGGCGATGCGCGACGATGCTGCATTTCTGCCACCGGGATCAATTGCACGAGAGAAACTGTTGCAGCTGGCGGAAGCGTACCGGGTTCTCGCCGGTCTCAAAAGAATAGTACGTCGTCAAGTGAATTGATAGTTTCCCATGTACCTACCGCATCGCACCATTAGAACGGTTGCCGCAGCGCAGGACTTCTCCTGCTGTTGCGCGTCAGGGAATGCGAATGGCGACCTGGTCGTTCGTCTGTGGACTCTTCTCCCGAAGCAACAGCGGCGATG
The DNA here is from genome assembly GCF_023074185.1 of Bradyrhizobium sp. 132. Classification (GTDB taxonomy): domain Bacteria; phylum Pseudomonadota; class Alphaproteobacteria; order Rhizobiales; family Xanthobacteraceae; genus Bradyrhizobium. The sequence continues at coordinate 14,734 of NZ_JADPKY010000160.1, forward strand.
GGCTTGGTCATAGGCACTCGAGCTGGTTCGATGACCTGAGTTTTTCCGGAATTGCATAGCCGGCCTGAGCGCTGAATTTTATGCTGACCAGCCAGCGACTCCCACGAACCCACCTGGAGAACACTTGTGCAAACGTCAATCTTGCATCGCCCGGGTCGCGAGAGCCGATCGTTTCATCTCCCGACAGGCTTTCCACGGTTAGAGGAATGCTCATGATCACTGCTCGCTTGCTCCCCATCATTCTCGTCCTTGTACATGCGCTGCCGTCAGTTGCTATCGCCAAAGAGGCGCACGACCGCACCGTGTCAGTTCGCGATACTCGGCCCGCTCCGCGCCTGAGAACGAGCACCGTCGCTCGACAGGATTTGTTTGATCGCCGTAACCCAAATAACGCTCGTGCAGACTGGCCCAGTCCGCCTGCTCAACCCGGACAGTTCTGAGGGTAGCAGATCTCATCTGGCTGACGCCGGCACGCCAAGGGGTGATGCCAAGTTCTGGTCCAGTCTTCTTTGATTGGCCGCTAGGGCCGAGGCCCATCGGCCGAAAGTGCATAGCAAACGGCCCTTGTTTGTTGTGATCTCGAGCGCAGAACCCGATCGCTTCATCATTTCTCAGAGAGTTCCAGATGCGCAAAATAGTTCTTTTCGCGACAACGATCCTTTTAGCTACGAGCTCGCATTCTCGGGCCCAAACAGACCTCACCGCCTACGCCGATGCCAACGGATACATCGACGTCCAAACATTGACCTGCGCCGCGCTCGCGGGCACCTGGCAGGGAGACGCCGATCGGCTCACGACTTGGTATAGCGGCTGGTACAACGGCCTCGCCAAGAAGCATTACCTCAATATAGCGAGATCGAAAGAGCTCGAGCATGAGGTGATCGTCTACTGCAAAGCAAATCCTCAAATACGCATCATTGAGGCCATTGACGTCATGCTCAAGCAAGAGAGGCTCTCGGCCGGTTTCAAATGATATTGCTCTTGACCGCAACTTTTTAGATCGAGCTGGAGCACGCGGTTTTTGCGAAACGGCCTTCGTCCCGGATTCGGCATCAGGATTGGTCGGCAGAGAAAATAGATCTCGATCGCCGGAATTGCATAGTCAAACCTATAATGCTCTTCCATGGTTGCCCGGAGAGCGCGACGCCTTCCGCAAATTCTGGAAGCAATAACGTCGACGAAAGAGGGGGCGATATGACGAGCAAGACGAAGGCTGCCGCGCTTGCGGGATTTTTGGGCGTTTCAATCGCGTTCGCAGGCATCGCCGGCGCGTTTGGGCAGGCTGCTCCGACGTCATCCTCGATAAAAACGATTGGCACCCCTGCCGCGGCTGTCAAACCGGAAATCGTCCCGTCTTTGTTCGTGATGAACTCCCGCGGAGCGACACTGCAGGGAGATAACCTCGTTCTGACTGGCGTCACGCCGAGCTCGATCATCTTCGCAGATCGCCCAATACGAGCTGCCGGTCACCAGGCCACTGCCGACGTGATCGCAGAATGGGGCTCAGGAGAGGACAGCTTCGCCAAGAACCCACCCAATGCGACAGTGTCCGTTTTAGCGAAGGACGGCTCAGTGAAGGATGCGGTGGTGGTGCTGAAGAACCCGAAGCTCGAGGGTGACAAGCTGACTTTCACCGTGCAGACCCTGGAAGGTGATCTCGCCGGCGCCGATGGAGCGGCAGCGGTCTTCATCGATATTATCGGGCGGCCCCTGACGCCGCTATCGTTTGCCGGAGTTGCTCGCCGTTCCGCATTCCGCGGCGCAATGTACGCGGGCGCCGTAGGGGCCGCCGCATATGGAGCGGCCGCTTATGCCGCGCCCTACTATCGTCCCTATCCGCCACCTCCGGCATGCGGCTACTATCCCTACCCGCCTTGCTACTGAAGACCGCAGCTCCGCAACAGACAATTCGTTGCCTTCGACGCTCGGCGCCCTTTGCCGGATGCGCTTGATCGCGGCATCCGAGTGGCCCCCCGAATGCTCCTTCAAAATTCCGTCCGAAAACTTGGCGGCAAACTTGGCGGCTTCGACTCATAAGGACCAGCTCATGTGGCGTTTGGCACGTATCGCTCTCCTCGCCACCACGACCGGCGCTGTTAGCGCATCGGCATCTGCTGCCGACCTCCCGGGCCGAGTGGAGTCCCTCGCGCCGGTCGCCTATGCGCCTGCATTTTCATGGACCGGCTTCTACGTTGGTGGCGAGCTGGGGTGGATACAAACAAACCCCCAATACACGACCGGCGCGCTACTGCTCGGTGCTCCGTTCCTGCTCACATCCGGATCGCGTAAGGATGGCCTGACATATGGAATGCTCACTGGCTATAATTACCAGGTGGGTCAGTTGGTGTTGGGCGTCGAAGGTGATTTTCAGGGATGGACGGTCGGCGCTATACGCTACACCGCAATCACCGGCGATTTCCTTACGGCGCATAGCAAATGGGGCGGCTCGATACGCGGGCGGCTCGGCTACGCTGCCGATCGCGCCCTGCTCTATGTGACGGGTGGAGCGGCGTTCGCATCCATCGAGACCTCGATTCCCTTTACCGGTATTTCAGTCGGCGGCGACGGCACGCGCGTGGGCTGGACGATCGGGGCCGGGCTGGACTACGCCGTCACAAACAACTGGTTCACAGGGCTCGAATATCGCTACTCACAGTATCAATCCAGATCCTTGGTGTATCCGATACCGGTTCTTAATCTTGGCATCATCGGGTTCAAGCAAGAGCTGAGCAACAACCAGGTCACGGCTCGCCTGGGCTATAAGTTCTGAATCGTTTTCGACCCTGGCTAAGCCCACATCGAGTAATTGCAGCAACGCGGGATTTCGTCATGCTCAAACATCTAGGCACGCTGTTGCTCGTGGGGCTCGCCACGCTGTTCGTATCACCTGCGGTTGCCCAACAGCCGCCTCCCGGAGTTAGCGTCGGTACCCTGACGTGCAAAATGGCGCCTTCCATCGGCTTGCTCTTTGGATCCCGCCAGCGGATGGCATGCCGCTTCGCACCCAACGGCCCCTATCCGCCAGAAGCATATCTTGGCGTGATGGGCACTATTGGTATCGATATCGGGATCACGGCAGGCGGGGCGATGGCATGGGGCGTCTTTGCACCAACGGCAGGTCCACGACGCGGATCGCTATCCGGCACCTATGTGGGTGCGAGTGGCGCCGTCGGCGTTGGCGTCGGCGTCGGCGCCAATCTGCTGTTCGGTGGAACGGGTCGTTCAATCGCCTTGCAGCCGCTCTCCCTCGAGGGCTCGGTCGGAATCAATTTGTCGCTTGGAGTTTCAAGCCTCACGCTTTCCTTGGCGCAATGAATTACAGCCAAAGAGCATCCCTCAGCGTTCATCACGAGCCTGCAGCCAGTTCAACGACCGCGCGGTTCGGAGCCAGTCATCAGAGGACGTATCGATGAGAATGACAGTCAGATCAATTATCATCCTTGGGGCTTTCCCGTGGCTCGCCATTTCGTCGATTGGCACGGCTTCCGCGCAGGCAGACGTCGGAAAGGCGCTTTTGGAAAAGCTGACCGCCAGGGTGGCAAAGCTTGAGAGCGCCTGCGCAAGCGATATCAAGAAATACTGCAAAACGGTGACGCCTGGTGAAGGGCGCATGATTTATTGCATGCAAGCCCATGAAGACAAGATTAGCCCCAAATGCGCGTTCGAACTCGGGGAAGCCACGACAAGCGTGCAAACGACGGCAGACGTTCTGAAAGACACTGTGATTGCATGCAAGGCCGAGATAAGCGGACCGTGCGGAAAAATATTGCCCGGCCAAGGTCGAATGGCTGCTTGTCTGCTGTCGAATAAATCGACAGCGTCTGCGGGTTGCGTCGAAGCCATTCAGAAGATCGAGTCCATGGCCGCTCAATAGCACGGCAAGCGCGTAGCATCTGTCAGGGATGGCTGTCTCTCCTCCCGTGTACTACGCGGCATGGTCGATCGGGCCTGAAAGGCGACACTGCCTCGCGGAGAAGCGGCCATGAACAAGGGACGGGAGCCACTCTTGTTCTCCTGAATACAAGATCCTTCGCTGACGCCAACACATCAATTCAATTCGCCCGGAATCAACTTTTTGAAGTTCACCGGGGCTCGATAACTGTCTTCGCGGCGAGTCTTGCACGCTTGCAGCACCGGACGATTTTGACGCGGGCGTGCAAAGTTATCGCAGGTGATGAATTTTCGGGATTGGAGTTAGAATACCTGGTCCGTCTAAGCCCGACACTTATGTCACGATTGCAACAACAGCATGAACTGATTGGCAAGATGGCCGTCTGCGACATCGCTCGTCCGGCAATTCGACGTTTCCGATCATCGGTCTGAGTGGGTAGAATTCTCGGCCGGGCAAATTGATGGGCTGCGACTGAGATCGTTGGGGGGAATTCCCACCCCTCAGTTCCGCCGCAAGCCTTGAGGATGAATTCCGAGCGAGGAGACTGGCAACAGCATCACATCGGGCAACGCGAATAGCTCAAAGTTAAGTCCGGCATTCCCGGGAAAATTCTTACGATAGTGTTGTCGTCGACGACTTTCGCGCTGAATTGAACATTCGATGCCATGATGTCATTCGCACATCTGGCGATGATATGAAGAACATTTCCATCTTCTTTCCGCCTGCTGACGGTACAGGTCTGCATTTGACCCCGAATCTTGTCTCCCTCCAGGATGAACCCACCGCCGTACTGGTCCGAATCCCGCCGAAAGGAAATCGCACCGTCCTTCTTCATGAAAACTTGGCCGCAAGACGAGGGAGAAGTGGCCCACGAACCGGTGATTTCGAGCGCGTTCGCCGGAATGGCGAGGGCAGACCAAGCAACAGCAAGCGTCGCAACGAGGAGGCATGCTCTGCGCTTCATATGATTCTCCACGTTGCTAAGTGTCCCCCAAATCCGGCGGCGGATCACCATTCAGGAGAGACTACGGGAGATCGCTGGTTTCCGGCTATGCAGTTTCGGCAGGAAGAGAGGGTTCAGTCGACCGGGCAATTATCGCGGCGGTTTCCGCGCGCTGGCCGTAGAGACCTTGAATTCGGGCCATCGAGAGTATGGAAGGCGAAGCGGGACGGCCGATTTCGCATAGTCGTCACGATGCGCAGTTCCTAAGATCGAGGCTGTTTGCGTAAGCCAAGCTGGGGCGGCATGCTCGCCAGGTGGCATCAGAGCGTTGTCGGAGTTCGGACGTTGGACAAGCTACGGAGGCGCTGGGGGATGTCGTTCGGGAGAGGGCAATGGTGGCTTGCCGTTTTTGGCGTCGGTGCACTCGGCTATCTGCTGGTGGCGTACGTCTTGGTCCCTTCCTTCTGGAAGCACCACGAACACGAACCCGGGCTGGCCGATTTACCCGAGGTAACTCGCACAGCAGACGGCATTCCCGGCGATGCACTGAATGTCGGGTTGGTCGGCGACGCCCAAGATATTGCCCGCGCGATGCATGCCGCGGAATGGTTTCCCGCAGACCCTATCACTCTGCGCACAAGCATTGAGATCGTGGGTAGCGTCATTCTCGACCGGCCATACCGCGACGCGCCGGTCAGCCCACTGTTCTACGACGGAAAACGAGAGCAGCTCGCTTTCGAGAAACCGGTGGGAAGCAGCGCGGACCGTCGTCATCACGTTCGACTGTGGAAAGTTCTCGAGAAAGGGACCAGCGGGCGACCGGTCTGGCTTGGCGCGATCACCTTTGATCGGGGAGTTGGAGTGAGCCGCGACACCGGTCAAATCACCCATCACATCGGGCGGGATATTGACGCTGAGCGAGACCTTCTGATGCACGACTTGCGAGCCGCCGACATGGTTGAGGCGTTTTTTAAGGTTTCCGGAGTTGGACCGACACTATTTGCGCGGAATGGCGAGGGAGATCCTTATTACACCGACGGGGAAATCGACGTGGCGCGCCTTGTCGTCGACGGTCACAAGAGCACGCAACCACCAGGAGCCTTGCCAGCGCCGGCCTTGATAGCCCTAAAGGACGCGGTCTGGCATGCTGTGAGTGCCGGCGTCGCCAAATAAAAGCGGACGCCCCGTCCTGTGCTCGATGTCGATGCTCTCGGGCCTTGCAGATAAAGAAGAGCCTCAAGACCGTCATGCGCAAATACAAAGTTCACCGCTCCGTCGCGAATTGCTTGCGGAATCTCGGCAGGACCAGCGCCTCGAGCTCTGGCTCCTGGCACCCGCTGACCAAGCCTGGATGGTGAAGAAAGCTTCGTCGTTTCACATAAATCCTGGGTTCCGAGGCAGGTACTGGGCCCAACTGCCGAAATCGCGTGAGGACATCAGCAACATCGGAAACTTGATCCGCATGCCGTGCTCGAACGCCGTCGTCAGGGCAGCTTCGCTCGCACCCGGTAGAAATGCCGATACTTGCGGTGCGCCACTCTCGACGGCCAGGCGTAGCGCCGTCCTGAAGGCGGTGGCTGCGGCGCCGGACTGCAGGACCGCGACCGGTCCGATATGGCCGCCGGCATCGACGTAAACGTAGCCGGCCCAATCATCTCCGTCGTACAGGCTGAAGCCTCGCATCCGGCTGTCGTTGATAAGATAGCGATGGTGCTTCTGGCGAGATACTCCAAGCACCCGCTCGTCCGCCTGCACGAGGCGGGCCAGGGTCGAGGCGTCTTGGTCGAGCGGAGCGCATCTGAACTGCGGCCCATTCATACGATCGATCAAACGCTCTCGGGGCACGCTGACGCTGTAGATCGGAAACCGTGGAAACAGTCCGTGACGGATGTAGAGCCCCTGCGACACGGCATTGAAGGCAAAAGTGATCAGAACCCTGTTGGAAGCGCCGGACTTCTTGGCGTGATCTAGCGTCCGTTCGATCAGCTCGTTGCCGATACTCCCACCCTGGCGGTCAGGCGATACGAAAAGCTGCGCCAGAAACCAGATATCGCCGCAGACCCAGCTCCAAGCAAAGCCGAGGATCCGGCCCTCGTCTTCCGCGACCCAGAGACCGTCGGGATCGTCCCTCAGGGAGAACAACTGAAAATTCGGCGGACTCGCTGCGGCCATGGACCCAAATCCATGGCGGCCCGTGAGATCGTTGATGCTGGCGACGACAAGCGCATCGGCGAGCTCCAGGTCCTCCGCGCGGGCGGGTCGGCAAACCATTGTCATCGAACGACTCCACGATCACGGGGACTCCCGAAAGGTCCGAATACCTAATGCCGCCGGATCAGTCTCCACAGCGTTAGGGACGCAGAAAGCCTCACCCGAGGGCTTTCCGCCACGCAAGACCGGACCGCCGGAGGCCAGTGGGCGGACGCCGCCTCAAGCGACCTCGCCGGCAGTCAAGGCACAGACGCATCCGGCCCCTGGAGTCGGAGCGCTCAGCTCAGAACCATTCGCCCGGGGTGTATTTGTCGACGATCAGAACAGAGAGGGACAGCAGCAGGCCCAGGCCACTAAACAGCGCCACCGAAAGCGCGGTATCGATGTCGGCGATCGATTTCGCGGACACGCGGGGCAGCAGCCATGCAATCGCAGCGTTCATGTCACTCTCCGGTGAAGACGGCCAAGACCCGACGCCCACCATAACAGCAGGCGTTCGTTTCAGGATGACTTCGTGGGATTAACGAAACGGCTTCTCGATGCATCGAAAACGCCTGTCGATCCGTTCCCCGACCACCGCTGCGAAAAGATGGTTGCGCGGTGTCGGCAAGCTTGTCAGCGCTCGATCGTACCGGTTCGCAGTATCTTCTTTTGCAGGAGCATAACTCCGTACAGCAGCGCCTCGGCGGTAGGCGGACAGCCCGGGACATAGATGTCGACCGGGACGATCCGATCGCAACCGCGCACCACCGAATACGAGTAGTGGTAATAGCCGCCGCCATTGGCGCACGATCCCATCGAGATCACATAGCGCGGCTCCGGCATCTGATCGTACACCTTGCGCAATGCTGGCGCCATTTTGTTGCACAATGTGCCGGCAACAATCATCACGTCGGACTGGCGCGGCGAGGCACGCGGGGCAAAGCCGAAGCGTTCGGCGTCGTAGCGTGGCATCGCCATCTGCATCATTTCGATCGCGCAGCAGGCGAGACCGAAGGTCATCCACATCAGCGAGCCGCTACGTGCCCAGGTAATCAGATTGTCTGCGGACGTGACCAGAAACCCCCGGTCCGACAGTTCGTGGTTCACTTCACGAAAGAAATGATCGTCCGCGCCTTGCGTGCCGGCATAGCGATGGACGGTCCCGACCGGCGCGGTCGTCGTGGCTGAATGCCCGCTTTGCATTATGAGTTGAATCTTGCCCATGCAAATCTCCTGCTGGCCCAGCACTGGCGGCGCACCGCCTGGTTCAATGAGCAAATCGGTCGAAGCCGAGAAGCAGGGCCAACACTGCAGCTCCCGCCAAGCCTGCGATAAAGATCGCGCGGCGCAGGGGAGTGCGGAGAATGATCTCGCCGCCCCTGGCCTTCTCGGCCGGATAGGGCGCCGTCTGGCGTTCGTTCCTTTCTGTCATCGCTGGATCGGCTCGGTTTCCATGCATCCGATTGGTTTTCGAGAAATGCACGCCGCTCTCGCGCTCTGTGGGGCCAAATCAAAGCAAGGCGAAACGTTCCAGGCCGGCCGGCTCAAATGTCGCCGGCCGGCAACCTGTTCCTCTTGATGCCGCGCGAGACTGCGCGGGTGCTTAGATGAACGCCCCTGGATAATGGGACGTGCATGCCATAACCCAAGTGATCGCCTCGCGATCATATTCATCGCCTGATCGCCAGCTTTCAAAAAATGTGTTTAGGCGCTCGACGCGCTCGGGCCAGACATGCGTCGCTTGCAGACCCAGGGAAACGCCGAAATTGGTGAAGGCGAACTTTGTGTCGCGCAGCGACGGCGCCCGACTGAAATAGCCCGGAGGATCAATCCACATCGTGTCGAGCGACCGCAGTGCGCGTTGCGCTTGCGCGATGGCCCATGACTCTTCAGGAAAGAAGTGAGCGAGCCACAGCATCATACCGAGCGCCAGGTCCTGGTCGATTTCGAGCCCGCGATAGGTCTGCTCGATCATGACGCTCATTTCCGCGATCTCGGACCTGAGTACATCGCTGTCGAGCAGCCGGTAACTGATATAGCCGTCATATGCATCCATGGCGCCCAGACCATAGCCGGGATAGGGACCGCTCAAATCTTCTTTCATTTTCCAGACCACACCGCGGTCGGGGATGACGAATGCCCGATGGATGTCGCGCGCCAACGCAATGCCGCGTTCACGGTATTCAGGCTTCACATCGCCCAGCCGTGCCAGCGCAAAAAGCCACATCGCGAGGTAGTGAAAGTACTGTCCGTCGCGGTCGGCGGCCTCGCCGATGCGCAGCCCGCGCGAACGGCCGAGTACGCGCTCCACATCGCTCACCAGCCGTTCGGCTTCGTCCAGCCAGCGGCGCTCGCCCAGTTCGCGGTAAAGCGAGACATACAGCACTACCCCAAAGGCATCAGTCCAGAGATAACGCAGGCCGTTCGGCCAGATCCGCTCGGCCCGCATCCAATCGAGCTTTTCCAGCACATAGCCGATGTCCCGCAGCATCGGGCTACAAGCCGAATGGATAAGTGTCGGGCACGCCGGCCTTGGCGTGCTCCGGTCCTAGCGGCGTAACCGCCGAGGTCTCATCGAACCAGACGAAGGCGTCGAATTGCTGCGGTAGCGAGGCATTGGCGTAGTGGCTCATTAGTTCGGTATCCGGCCTGTAGATGACGCCGATGAACCGCTCCAGCCGCGGCTCCAGAAGACGGCGCCGGACTGCCTGATCGCGGCCAAGATCGAGTAGGCAGCGTGGAACATTGGCATCGTGGCAGGCGCGCTCGTAGCTGTCGCGATGCGACGGTCGCACGCGCTTGATTTCCATATCGCCGCCCCAGTCAGAAGCCGCTGCCACGGTGCCCGTGTGCGTGCCGAAGCCGATCAGTGCAGCCTCGCCGCCAAATCGCTCTCGGCAGAGCTGGCCAATGTTCAGTTCATCGCGGACGGCGCCCATTTCGGTGTGACGGGCATCGCCGATGTGAGAGTTATGTGCCCAGACCACGGCCTTGGATTGTGGCCCGTGCGCGTCAAGCAGATGTCCAAGCGTCTCGAACATGTGCGTGTCGCGCAAGTTCCAGGATTCAGCGCCACCATAGTACATGATCCGATAGTAGCGCTCGGCGGAGGCGATCAGACGTGCGTTCTGCGCGGCATCCAGAAAGTCTTCACCGTTCTCAGCAATGTATTCGATCCGCCGTTGCAGCAGCTCCCGACATTGATCGACCACCGCCTTTTCGCACTTGCGGTAGCCTGCTGTGAGCACCGCTCGGCCGTAAGTGGAGGGTTCTTTCTGCCAGGGCGTGAGGCAAGCATAGCGCTCACGCGCCACGGCCGCAGCTTCAGGATCGACTTTGTCGAGATATTCGAGAATGGCGGCGATGGAACCGCTCATGTTGTAGAGGTCGAGACCAAAAAAGCCGGCGCGCTGCTCCGGCTTGAGATTGTCATTGTGCTCCCTCATCCAACCGAGGAACGCATCCACATCGGTGTTGCGCCACATCCAGGTCGGAAAGCGCTGAAATGGCGGCTCCTCTCCAAGACGTGCTGGCCGATGGCGTACATAGCGGTCGGCGGCGGCCGCATCGGGCCAATCCGCTTCGACGGCAACGATCGTGAAACCATGCTCCTCGACCAGACGCATGGTGATGGCCGCCCGCGCGCGATAGAACTCGGATGTTCCGTGGCTCGCCTCCCCCAGCAAAACGACGCGGCGATCGGCGAAGCGATCGAAAAATTGTCCGAAAGCGGGGTCGTCGAGCTTGGGCAGCGGTTCGGCCAGGCCGGCGATCATTTCAGACAAAGTTTGTCCACGTGATTGGTCCTGCGCGCCGCTCGTGGCCGCGCTTCGACCATCCTCCGCCCAGCCCTGTTCGCCGATCAATGGCACGAACGCGACGGCGCCAAGATTCTCTTCTTCGAATTCGGACCCGCTCTTCCGGGTGAGCTTTATCAGAGTCTGATAGCGCTCTTCCTCGCCTACCGGAATCACCAGACGGCCACCGATTGCGAGCTGCTCCTTCAGCGCCGAAGGCACCTCGGGTCCGCCAGCCGCGACCACGATTGCATCGAACGGCGCGGCCTCGGGCCAACCGCGCGTGCCATCGCCGACGCGCAGTTCGACATTGTCATAACCGAGCTTCTTCAACCGTTGCTGGGCGGATTTGCCTAACGAAGGGTGGCGCTCAATGGCGCAGACCCGGTTGGCCATCTGACTCAGGACAGCTGCCGCGTAGCCGGAGCCAGCGCCTACTTCGAGAACGCTGTCGCCGGGCTTTACCTCGGCCGCCTCGATCATCAGCGCGACGATGTAAGGTTGCGAGACGGTCTGACCTTCGCAGATCGGCAGTGGGCAGTCTTCGTAGGCGAATTCTTCGAAACCGGGTTCGACGAAAACCTCGCGTGGCACACGCCGCAGCGCCTCCAAGACGTGGGTATCCCGCACCCCGCGTCTGGCAATCTGAATATCAACCATCTGGTCTCGGGCGCGCGCGAGATCAAGCATTGGCTTTACCTCGTCATCCGGCATGGGTGTGCTCTCCACCCGGACGAAATTCCGCGCAGAGCATCGCCGGCGTCCTTGCGGTCGCGGCTGAGTGCAGCGACAATTTCGTCGAACCAAATATTGGTCGTCTGCAGTGTCTGTGGACGACATCAAGGCCAGTTGCGCTCATCGCAGCCTCGATCTTTAGCGTCATGACGGAACGCGTCCTTCAAAACTTCGTTCCAGAGCGTCGATCTATTGGCGGATCCCGGTGCGACGCGGAAAACGACTTATCCAAAAAACTGGTGTGAACCGGAACTACCACGCCGGCTAGAGGGTTCGTTTTGAAGGTCGCAACAAGCAGCAAAGGAGTTGCAGAATGGCAAGAGTGAGCAAGCTCTCAATTGCCGGCTTGGCGATAGTCGGCTTGTTTGGCCTCGGCGCCACCAGTGCGTCCGCGCAGGCCATCTATGTGGATCCTTATATCCAGCCCTATCCTGTCGTCGTAGCCCCGGGCAGCGCTTATGTCGCACCGGCGCCGATCGTGCGCGAGCGCACCGTCGTGGTGGGCCGCCCTGGGTACACCCGGCTTCCAGCATATTCGTATCGCGCGCCGATAGTGCCGTACGGCTATGGAGGCTACCACCCCGGATACAGCTACGCGGGATATGACTACGCGACGGATGTGATCGCCTCCGATTGGTGAACCGGATCCGCGGCTACATACAGCATGGCCCCGCCGAGGCGGGGCCATTTCACCAGGCGGTTTCTTTGCTCGCTGCTGCAGATGCACGAGCGCACATTCTCCCGAAACAAGACGCTGACGATTCGTTGCCGACGTTTCAGCGGTACGGCGCGATCGGATTGCTATCATCTGGCTTGGCCAAGAGCGTGCGGGTTCCGAGCCAAGCCAAAAATGTGGCAGAGGCTTGAAGCGGTAAATCGGGAGGCTACTTTTTGGATCAGCAAATCAACTTCCGCGTTGGTATGCGGAGGAAGTAGCCTGGTTGAGGGAGGATCATCATGTCCATCAAGGATCTCGTTCCATGGAATAGTAGGAGTCGCGAGGTTTGTCTCCCGCGCAGTACGGACGTGCATCCATTCTATACGTCGCAGCGCGAAATCAATCATATGTTCGACGATGCGTTTCGCGGGTTCGATCTAGCGCCATTCGGACTAACCTCCTGGTCGGCGGATGGGCCGGGCTGGCCTCAGATCGACATTGACGAAACGGACAAAGAGCTGCGTATCACTGCTGAACTGCCTGGTCTCGAGGAGAAGGACGTCAGTCTGCAAATTGCAAATGGCGTTCTCTCGATCTCCGGTGAGAAGAAATCGGAGTCGGTAGATAAGGATCGGCGTTTCAGTGAACGGTACTACGGCCGCTTCGAGCGGCGCATTCCGCTACAGGACGTCAATGAGGATGAAGTCTCAGCCGCGTTCAAGAATGGCGTACTGACAATTACGGCGCCAAAATCCGCGGAAGCGAAGCGCAACGTTCGCCGCATCGCTATAAATCGCAACGGCTGACGTACTCGTTTGCCCGCGAGAGTCTCGCCGAGTTGGGGGCTCGGCGTGACGATGGGAATTTGCGCCGGCCGCGGGTGACGAGCCATTAGTATCGCGCCTGACTTTATCGCTGAAAGAAGCCGGGATGCCGGGCGCCAACAGCCTGATGCAGCAGGACCGCTTCGACGCCTTCGTCCGCGAGTTCAATGCCGAACGGCCGCATGACGCGCTGGGAATGAAATGCCCCGCCGAACTCTATCGCGCCTCACCACGCCGTTACGATGGCTTGCCCGAGTTGATCTATCCGTTCCACGATCGCGAGGTTCTCGTGACCGCTTGCGGGCGCCTTTGCCTGCATCGCAAGCGAATCAACATCTCGACCGTGCTGGCCGGCCAGAAACTCGGCATCAAGGAGGTCGACGACGGCATTTGGCTCGTCAGCTTCATGCACTATGATTTGGGATATTTCGACCTGGAGCAGAAAACCCTGCAACCCCTCGACAACCCGTTCGGCACGAGGTTGTCACCCATGTCTTAGGGACGACCTGTTACCGATGTCTCCGGGCTGGACACAAGGCCGTTGGTAGCGGGAGACCGCTACATGGCTAAACCCACTATTGTGGAGGCGCTATTCTCTTACAGGAGGGCAGCTTAACTCCCGACGTCGCGCCTTCATAGCCCGCCAGGAGCCGCCGTTCTTACGCGGTCCTCGCACGCCCGTGCGTTGACATAAAATTTACGATTCGGACGGAGCCGCTGATTAAGAGGCGTGTGATTTCGCAGCAAGATCAATCGTCATTCCGACAAACGTTTCGTCCCACCTGCATTGAACCCGCAATAGGTTTTCTCTTTGTCGGAATGAGCCGTCTCGTACACCGAGGGCAATAACCTCGCGATCCACCTGGCCTGCGCAGGTTCAATTCCCGGAGACGCAAACACCGATACCAACACGCTTCAAGTCCCGATCTGAGCGAGGCACCTCCCTACGTCCCGAACGTAAGTAGCGATCGAAAAGATCAACGAAAACAGTGAGCTTTGGGCGGGATTGACCACCTTTATCGCCGTTTGTTCACGGGGTTTCGGTGGTCAATCGGTGGTCGAGTGCATCGACTAACTGTCGGAGCCCGCCTGAGGAAGCGGCAGAGACCATAGCGGATCCGCCGCACCCACCATTCGTTGCCAAAGGACGGCGGAGCTGGATTTCAGGAAGCTCCTCTGCTCGAGGTGCCCAGGGGCGGACTGGACATCAATCCATCAAACTACAGCCGAGCCACTCCTGCCCACTCGTCACGCCGCACCGCCGGGCGGCACAACGTCGCTACCCAATACGGATTCTGTCTGCGGGAAGACGGTACAGGCCAAACGGACGAACGGCGGGTGGCCCCGTCTTGGTGAAGGCGAACTTTCTGCGCGCCTCGACTTCTTTAGAGATGCGCGGTCCAGGCGCCCCATCGTGAACGAACTTAGAGCGTTCGCCCAATTGAATGAGCTCCTTGGGACCAGCGATCGAGCGCGTGCCATTGAGGAATCCAGAGGTGTGCGCATTGGCAATGTCCAAAAACTAGTCGGATCACGATCATCAGTCTCTGCGGTAAAGGCGCGCGAGGTCAGGCGTACCATGGCGCGATCTGCTGGAGAGCTTTGGGCCTTACTCCTCTTTCGAGCCCACCGAACAATGCAACAACGACCGTTCCGAATGATCGAGAACGTACCGCGCTGAATCCAACGCCGCTATGCGCCCGAGAGCAAACGTCAATCGCCACAACAGCTACGTCCGTTAACCCCGGCAGAAGCTCCACTGATCCAAGCGGAGATTCTGTTCAGACAAACGGGACCAGCTCTGAGAGCGGTTTTTGCTATGTTCATGCCTCGATAATTTGGAGCTTCTCAACCACTCTCGCAAGAGTGCTGGCGGCCCACTATTTCGTGGCTACACCGGACCCGGACAGAGCGGTCTCCAGACAGTGAATCAGAGCCGGCGTCGAAAACGGCTTCGCGAGAAAGCAGATGGCGCCGGCCTTCAGCGCGCGCTCGCGCACCGCGGCGTCGTCTGGAAAGGCCGTCACGAAAATGAAAGGCGTGTGGTGGCCCAGGCCGCGAATATGCACCAACAGATCGACACCACTCATGGCCGACATCTGCACATCCGCGATGACGCAGGACGTCGTCTTCAGTTCTGCCGACTGGAGAAATTCGCGAGCGGAGCCAAAGATGGAGACAGCGTATCCCCGCGACGTCAGGAGATTATTCGTTGCAAGGCGGACTGATGGATCGTCGTCAATGACGGAAATGACCGAGGGGGCTGACAAGATGATCGCTCCTGATCGGGGGCTGCCGATCATGGTGCAGCGCCCACCGGAAACTGGGCCCTCGTAGCAAGCTTGAAAAGCATACTTAGGTTTGCACGTTTCCCCCTGGGCGTGGGATTCCGAGCGCCTCGGTCATTCTGACGAGATCGGCCAATGACTTGGCGCCCATTTTCCGCATGATCTGTCCGCGATAGATCTTGACGGTAATCTCTGCCAATCCAAGCTCGGCGGCGACTTGCTTGTTCATCAGGCCGGACGCAACCAGGGCGAGGATGTCGCGCTGGCGCGCGGTCAGACCCTCGAAACGGGACCGCACTCCTGCGACCGACTTCTCGGCATTGCGCCGCCTGCGATCTCGATCGATGGCAGCCTGAACCGCATCCAGCATGTCCTGGTCGCGCACCGGCTTGGTCAGAAAATCGATGGCGCCGCTCTTCATGGCCCTGACAGTCATGGGAATATCGCCATGGCCGGTGATGAAGATAATGGGCGTGCGAATGTTGGCCTTCGCGAGGTCCGTCTGGAGGTCGAAGCCGCTCGAGCCCGGCAGCCGGATGTCGAGCACAAGGCAACTGGGGACCACCGGCGGCTTGGCTTCCATGACCTCCGCCGCTGAGCCGAAGGCCTCGACCCTGAGGCCGACCGATTGAAAAAGATTGGTGAGCGCACGCCGCATCGACGGATCGTCATCGACGATCAGGACGATCGGATCGTCGGCACTCGCCTGTGCCTGCATCGGCTTGGCGTGGTCCGTCACGACGTGTCCTTGTGTGGGAAGGGCAGGGCAATCTGGAACGTTGCGCCGCTCCCCTCATTGGGAAGGGCCGAAAGCCGGCCGGCGTGAGCCTCGATGATCGATCGGCAGATAGATAGTCCCATGCCCAGGCCGCTCGACTTTGTGGTGAAGAACGGCGTGAAGATGTGGTCTGTCACGTCGCAGCCAAGGCCGACACCGCGATCTCTCACGGTGAGGAGCAGGTGGCGGTCGCCGTCCTCGCCAGCCTGACTGGAGCGGATCGCCAACTCGCGCGGACGGTCAACATTGGCTTGCATGGCTTCGATCCCGTTCACGACAAGGTTGATCAGCACCTGCTGGAGCTGGATCCGATCGCCGCAAATCTTGGGCAGGCCGGACGACAACTCCATTCGCACCGACACGGCATTTGTAGCGAGCTCGCGCCGAACGAAGGCTATCACCTCCCTGACAACCTGATTGATGTCGAGCGCAACCATCTCGATTTCGGTCTTCTTCGCGAGCGCCCGAATCCGGCGGATCACCTCGCTAGCCCGATTGGCGTCCTCGACAATCCATTCCACGGAACGTCGCGCAGCATCCAGATTGGCCGGGTCGCGACCGAGCCAGCTGATACAGGCGTCCGCATTGGAGATCACGGCGGCAAGAGGCTGGTTGATTTCGTGGGCTATCGAGGCGGTGAGTTCGCCGAGCGTCGTGATGCGTGTGACATGGGCGAGCTCGGCTTGCGCTTTGCGTAGCGCTTCTTCAGCCTGCTCGGCGCGGATAGCCGCCGTCACATCGCTGCTGACGCCCCGATATCCGAGAAAATGGCCGTCCGCATCATGTAAGGGCTTGCCGCTGGTGCGCACGTAAATTGGAGATCCATTGCGATCCCTGCCGCGGTAAACCAGATCGCGGAACGGGAGGTGGGCGTCGAGCGTCGCGCGATGCTGCTCCCACTTTCCCGGCTCAAGCTCAACGTCGGGCGGAATGTCCCAACGGCTCAGGCCAATCAAGCCCGTCGGCGTAGCACTGGCCGTATCGGCGTGTTCCGATATCTGCGTGATACGATGATCCGACCCGGTCTCCCAAAACCAGTCAGATGCCGTTTCAGCATAGTCCCGGAACCGCTGCTCGGATGTCTTGAGTTCATCAAATGCCCTTTGCAGCGCTTCTTTTGCAGCGATCTGCTCGGTGACATCCACGTGGGTACCGATGATCTCCATCACTTCGCCGTCGCTGTTGACGATGGGATGTCCCTCGGTATGGACTCGTCGTATCGAGCCGTCCGGGCGCGCAATGCAAAAGTCAACTTCAAAGGGTTCCTTTCGCCGGACGGCCCGACGTTCCACCTCGACGATCCGTTGGAAATCCTCAGGGAGGATGCGTTGCTGGAAAGCCCGCGCCGGTACTTCGATCGGGCCTGGGTCAAATCCGAACAGGCGGTAGAGTTCAGCCGATCGGTAGGCAAACTCCTGACGACGCACATCCCAGGCCCAGCTGCTTGTATGGCTGAGCCGCTGTGCCTCGGCCAAATAGGCCTCGCTGCGGCGCAGCCTCTGTTCCGCCTCTTTTGCAACCGTGACATCGGTGACAGCCCCGACAAATTCGATGAGCCCGGATCCATGTCTGACCGCGCGTGCTACGGAATGGAGATATTTGACTGATCCGTCAGGCATCAGCAGGCGATATTCATGGTCGAAATCCGCTGCTCGGCGGGCGGCTCGATCGAGGGTCTTGCTGACCGCAGCGCGATCTTCCGGATGGATGCGCTGGACAACAAAATCCAAGGTCGGCTTCACCGCCAGGTCGCATTGGAAGATGCGAAAGGTTTCCCTTGACCAGACGATCGCGCCTGTTGCGATGTTCAGGCCGAAGCTGCCGGTGCGGCTCAGTTCCTGGGCCTGGGCGAGGTAGGCCTCGCTCTGGCGTAGCGCATCCTCCGCCTCCTTGCGCTGGGTAATGTTTTCGCAGGCGACCAGCACGATCGGCGTACCGTCGCCGCGCAGCATCGCCTTGGCGTTTTCACGGACCCAAAGGACCGATCCGTCCTTCCGGAACTTGCGAATCTCCCAAGTATGCGACTGGTGCAGGGTTTCCAGGGACAATGCTACACATCGGCGAACAAAGTCGTGGTCCTCCTCGAAGAAGACGTTGAGCACGGACTGGCCAATCAGCTCGGCCGCGGTGTAGCCCAGCTGTGCGGCGCCGAATGTATTGACGTTGAGCACCGTTCCGGCCCGATCGACCATGAAGTACATGACCGGATTGTGCTCGAACACCTCGCGCCACTGCTTCACGGCGTCGCGTAGATCGAGGATGTCTTGCCGCGAGTCATCTCCGACAGCGGGCCTGTCCTTCTCGCCGTTGCCGAAAGATCGAAGTGCCGCGAGGCCGCCGAGCAGCAATTGTGCGGCCGAATTCCCGAATTTCGCGATTTGGCCAGGCATCATCGCAGGCGTCCCGGCTCGCTGGGGCCGCAGCAAGTAGAGCACTTTGCAGCAAGGGGAGCAATTCCCTCCGACCAAGTTAGAACTCCGCGCCGAAATTCGCGGTGGCCGTGCAGCCTGCCGGCCTTGCGCCGTCTCGTTGCGAAGGTGCGGCGGGGTCCGAAACTACGGGACAAACTTACGTATAGCTCGCGCATCCCAAGTCATAGCGCACATTTACCTCCGTACAGTTGAGCGGTCCGTTGCGGGCGGATTAGTCTCATAACCAATCGAGGGGACGCGATGTGCAAGGCACAAGCCGGCAATTAGCTCGATGTGCTGCTTACAGCTCTGCGTCCGTTGCCCGACTTGCCGCATGAATGGCTGATCACGATTAATAGGCTGCATTTCACGAACGGAGCGTGGATGGCTCTGCGTCAGCGTACGAGCGAATCCACGGCCATGAAGCCGGGAGAGTATGATGTGCGATACGCCTGAACACTCCGAGCGCGGTCCTGCTGTAAAAGGTTGCGCTGTCTGTAGCGGCAAGTTTGGCCTGATCCGATATTATTCCTGGCGAACGCCACTGTGCTCCAGAAAATGTCTCGACCGCTTCAGGGCGCGTCGCGAACGCGACCGCCGATGGTTGTTCCGATTTCAGGCGGCATGAGGATTTGTCCTTCGATCCGCTCCATCCGCCAATTCTGAACAGGAGGCTGCGTGCTGAACCGTGCTTGCAAGCTCCTCTTGATGATCGCGCTGCCGCTTCCGTTGATAACGGGAGTGGAGGCCGACGAGATTGGACCGGATAGTGCACATCGTCATCATCCGCCCCAGGATCAGCTCCTGCACGAGAAGTTCTATTCCAGCTGGCGTATGCCCGACAATCCGGTGCTCAGCTGCTGCAACAATGCGGATTGCTATCCGACCGAGGTACGATACATCGACGGCAGGGTCTACGCGCGACGCCGGGAAGACGGGAAATACATCCTGATCTTGTCCCAGAAGGTCGAGCGAAACAGAGACAATCCCGACGGCCGCAACCATTTTTGCGCGCCGCCGCCGTCCGCCTCTCTGGTCGACACGGTCTACTGCTTCGCGCTGGGAGGCGCCACGTGAGATTCATATTGGTGAACGACAGAACCCCTTTCCGCAAGACGTTCTGTCTATGGTGCTGCGAGCAGATCAGCACTGGTTATCTGCGCGACGCCAGGACGCAACTGCCTTACTGCGACTACGAGTGCTACGCGCTTCATGGCGAAGCTGCGCCGTTGATCGAGGGGCGTACGCGAGCGGCGTCTTGAGCGGACACGTGCTCGAGACGATCGGCGATGCGCCTGTCGGCAGGAGAGGACACGGCCTTGAGATTCATGCTCATCAATCATGGACGACCCAGCTACGGCGCCACCTGCAGCGCGTGCGCCCAGCCATTGGGCGCGAGTTACGTCCGGCATTTGTCTACGCGACGGCGTTATTGCGATGCGGATTGCTACCGTCGCTATCAACAGTCGGCCATGGGAATGCTCTGGCCTTACCACAGTTCGCTCGAGACGATCACGGTGTTGGCGGCCACTTCGAGCTGGAGCTGGCTGATGCAGATGAGCGCGCTCTCGCGCTCGCTGACGGACGCGTTTCTGCGCGCGCACGAACCTTCTGACCACGGAAGGAGGTGACGGCTAGCCGATGAGGGCCGCGCAGAGTGGTCGGCCGCAGTCACTGCATCCAGCTTCGCGCCGCGTCCAGCCCCGGCGTTGCGAAGCTAGGGCGCGGAGGCTGCGGCCGCTGCCGGCGTGTGCGGACGCGCAACTTATCTCTGAAGTGCGGGTCTCCTAAATTTGCCCGAGAGTATACCTTCCCAGAACCACGTCCGGCTGATCATTGCTGTTGCGACACCAGGACATCTTCGCTCCGCACAGGAGGATTACAAGCCGGTCGTCCCGTCTCGTGCCGTTCACGGCATCGCTCAAAGAACTGCCTAGCGCGCCCAATTTGGCGATGGTCCGAGTTTGCATCAGTTCGTTCCAGATCCGGAACGCGGTGAAGCAAAAGTCGCGGTGCTGCAGATTTAGAACCCGCACAGCCGTTCGAGATCCTAAGCTCGTCCATTGAGACGACAAAACATGTTTGTTGCTTTGTTCAAGATGATCAGCGGGGTCGAAAAGTGTTTGATGTCTATCGCAATGACAAGCGTGACATGCTCGCTCTGCCGTACCCGTGCTTTACTCTGCACATAACTGGCGCAACAGCAGAAAAAGAGTTCTCAAGGTCAGCGACGAAATTAAGTCGGCCGTTCAGGACTTCCAATTTTCCTTGACATCACGGCGGCATGGGGCCTCAGCTACCTTGAATGCGACTGAACTTGCGCTGATCGATCAGGTGCGGAGCGGTGATGTCCTGCAGCTGCAACGGCATGATGAGCCGGATGTGGATTAGGGAGAACCGTACAAGAACTACGCGAACAGGGCGGTCAGCCTAAGCCGCGCTTGGTCTCATTGGGAGTAACGCACCATGGCAGGTCCTTTGACCCAGAAGGACGTCGAGCGCCGCGCATATCAGCTGTGGGAGCAAGCGGGAATGCCTAAGGGGCGGGATCAAGAGTTCTATTTGGAAGCGGAGCGACAGCTGAAGGAAGAGCTGATCCACCACGAACTCAAAACGCCGGATACGCTGTAGAAAACAAGGAAGAGAGGTCCGCGCGCCTTCTATGGCGTCGAGATCAATCCACTGGCTGTTGCAACGATCCAGCGGTTGCCCAACGCACGATGGAGTCGATTCGTCCGATGCCGGGAACGGTGTCGGCCCGTGTTGCCATCCGAACCCCGTCGGGCCCTCCAAGAACCGCCATCCCGCCTCTAACATCAAGAACGGTCCAACCCTCAATGGTTGTCGGTCTTGTCTCCGGCGTGGGCATGAGAGGCGCTCCGGGCGTTCGTTGCCGAACGGCTTGTGTGATGTCGCTTGCCGTGATCGTTGTCAATACGCAAGGCCGCCGACAACATGGCGTCCATCGAAGCGCTTGCGGCGCTGAATCTCCATGCAGTGCAGCAGATAGGATTCAGGATCGACCTTCTCCACGTCGGCAATCAAGTCAAAGCTTGCGTCTCGAAACTCCTCACGCGATGGCGGCGGCATCGCCGAGCGACGCAAAGCCGCCCGCAGTCGGATTCAAATTGGCGAATGATCGTTCAATGCGATCAATTGCTGCATCCGCCATATCGCCAGCTTGATTCATATCGCTGGCGAATTGGTCCAGTTTTGCGCCGAGTTGGACTACGAGGTCGTTGGACATTTGTATCCTAAATTGAGACGTGAGGTTAAATCTGAAGTCGCGCGGATTTGCGTACCGCGCGCGTCTGGCAAAGGTCGCTCATACGTTTGAGGGCGCGCCAGGCTGCCCGAGAAGAAAGAAACTGTTCGTCGCGACGGAGGGATTGGGACCGGCTTCGCGTCTCTGAGGTAGGCCATTGCCGGATTCGAAAAAAGCAGGCTGAATCGGACAAGTCCAAGGCTTGACTTGGAATTTTCCTAAATCGTCGGTTGCACTCCGCCCACCCTCATGCGTTACTATGCCATCACTGGCCAAGGCTTTGTCCGTAGGCGTCGGTGGCTGAGAGACCAACTGGGCTCCCGCCTGCATCGCACGGAAGCATGAATGCCGCATCAGAAGCTAATAGCGCGCCTACAGGCGGTCGGCGGTTTATCTGAACGAGATAAGGTTAGACTCACGCGCATTCCATACAGGGTGAAATCCCTGGCTGATGGCGAATACGCGGTTCGCGAAGGAGACAAGCCCAGCAGCTGCATCGTTGTGATCGACGGCTTTCTAGCTCGGCAAAGAGTGGTGAATGATCGAAATCAGATCTCCTCGTTCTACATGGCTGGGGACATGCCCGACTTGCCTACCCTGCATTTGCCGATCGCGGATTGTGATCTTTGCAGCATAGGCAATTCGACGATCGCCGCTGTGCTTCATTCATCTCTCAGAGAGATGATGACCGACTCTCTCGGACTTGCACACGCTTTTTGGCGCGAAACGCTGATACAGGCTTCCATCTATCGCGAATGGGTTGAGAATCTCGGAGCCCGCCAAGCCTTAGGTCGACTCGCGCATCTTCTTTGCGAGCTTACCACTCGCATGGAATTCGTTGGGCTGGCGGACAACGGCAGCTTCCGGATTCCGCTCACGCAGCAAGATGTTGCCGATGCATGTGGACTTTCGATAGTTCACGTGAACAGGACGATCCAGGAACTCAGGGGTTTGGGCCTCATTGAATGGGAAAACCAAACCGTTACTCTGCTCCGCCCACAGGAACTGCAAGCTGTAGCCGAGTTCAGCCCTGAATATCTTCATGAGCTGAGCCCAAACGAAAGATCAAAACTCAGCAATGTTTTTGGAACGTCCCCACCCGGAGTGATTTAGCCGGCATGGTTCGATATCATTTCGACTACCATGAAGCGGACCTCGTTACCGTAGACAGCGCGGGTGAGGAATTCGCCAGCGTTGACGCCGCCCGAAGAATGGCGCTGATCGCCCTTGGCGAGGCCGTGCGCGACTTCACCTTTGCCGGCCGGCCTGGACGGATAGCTATTTGGGTTAGGGACGACACCGGCGGTGTTTTGAGTGTCTCTGCCATTATTGAGCATACTTCAGCCGGCGATGGGTAGGCAGGCGTCACTACCGCCGCTAACGGCACGATCGAATCGGCGCGCGCTCCATCAGGTCGCTAGGCCGTAGGAGCAAGCCGAAGAAAAATCGATGGGCTGGTGATTTGGACCGGTGACGGAAAACAGGCAGCCTCGGGTCGCGCCTAACCAACTGCGCACACGAGATTTGGAGAGCCGAGCGGCCCTGGGCTGGGACCAACAACCTAGCAGAGCCGACTCAATCGGCTTTAAAAACGACCCCGATGCGAGTATCACTGGACCAAACGAGACGACAATCTCTGATGATACGGTCTCTTTCCAACATCATCTTGAATGTGGGACGCATGTGCAGCTTCGTCGGTAACTCGATCCCGGCCCCGTCCTCCGAGATGTTGAACACGCGGCAACGTCGGCTGCCGCCATCTCCAAAAATGTATGCAACTAAGTCGACGTCCGAACGATCGATCTTCCGGCGATCCGGCATAATTATCCTTGAGCTGACGCGGCTGTCTCGTGTCCTTCACTGGCCGATGCAATTTCAAGCAACCTAAACTGCCTCGCGATCCGTGTCGCCAAATGCGACCGCTCTTTGGCTAGCTCTCTCTCATGGTCGGATACGTCGTGTCTGTCTCGCTCAAGGACCTCGACCAGGATTGTCTGGTTCTGAACATAGGTCGCCTTGTCAGCGATCTCTCGCGTCAAAACAGCCAATTCGTCATCATTATCTGAGGTCACCGCAATCTCTTTGGTCCGACTGATCACGTCGCAGAAAGGCGCTATTTGCATGCCTACTACTTACAGATCGTTACGCGAGCACCTTGGACTGCCCTACCTTCGGCTGGCCTTACACGTGCACCAACACCCTCCAACACCGGAGTCGTCAACCACGACTACGACCGTGCCCGCACCATGGTCGTAATCGGGATCGCTGGCGATGTCCCGAGCGACACGGGCACCGTAATCGACTGCTAGTTCAGCAGAGCCAAACATCTCTCCTGCATCGTCCGCCTGTATTTGACCATTGTGGATGATCGGAAAATAGTAGCGCCGCACAGCAATGCCTCCGTCCTTTAGCCGCGATCATGCCCACGTGTCAGGACGGCGCGCACCTGTCGGGAACGACAGGGACAGCTGCGCTAGCGTCGCTTCCACCTTAGGTCACACAACACCCGTGTGCCCAAACGCTCGGTCAGTGTGTTTCGCAAGGGTCCCATGTGCACGCTGCCGCACATTCAGTTCCTGTAACTAGTTCATGTGTATCGAGAATCCGGCCTCGCTTTGACCAGCGAGTGTTGCAACTCAGCTACAGCCACGTGCACCTGACCAAATTACGATCCTCTTGCAGGTGGGCGAATACACCGATTCATTGAACTCGTTTCTGGGGAGACACTCGCATGAAGAAGCTTTTAGTTGCCGCAGCCGGAACACTAGTTTTGGGCCTGTCGGCTCCCGCCAGTGCGGCGGACCTCGCTGCACGTCCCTACACCAAAGCTCCGCCGATGGTCGCTGCCATCTACGACTGGAGCGGCTTCTACATCGGCATCAACGGTGGCGGTGGTTCGAGCCACAAGTGCTGGGATTTTGTGGATGCGACTGGCGTTGTGACCGGCGTCCCGGGTGCTCTAGCAGCCGAAGGTTGCCATAATGCAGTCGGCGGCACGGTCGGCGGCCAGATCGGCTACCGCATGCAGTCGGGCCAGTGGGTGTTCGGCATCGAAGGTCAGGGCAACTGGGCTGACTTCTCGGGCGACAACGTCAGCGCGATCCCGGGGTTTGGGACTCGCAACCGTTCGCGGATCGACTCGTTCGGTCTGATCACCGGTCAGGTCGGCTACGCCTGGAATAATGTTCTGTTCTACGTCAAGGGCGGCGCCGCGGTCGTCGGCGACAAGTATGATGTGTTCGATATTCCGACCGGTGCGCTCTTCTCGTCGGCTCGTGAAACCCGTTGGGGTGGCACCGTCGGCGCGGGCCTCGAATATGGTTTTGCACCGAATTGGTCGGTTGGTGTCGAGTACAATCACATCTTCCTGGGTGATCGCACGATCGACTTCACTACGCCCATTGGAGGTTTCGCCGGGAGCGACCGCATTCGCCAAGACGTTGACATGGGCCTCGTCCGCGTGAACTATCGCTGGGGCGGTCCGAGCATCGCGCACTACTGAGCGCACCTCGATTTAATAACGAAGGGCCGGCTTAAAGCCGGCCCTTTTGTTATGGAGACCGAGATGACGAAAAGATTTAGCCCCGTCGTACCCTCGCAGTTAGCCAACGAGCTGAACGAGGCATTCGAGTCGGCCGAAGCTCGCACGATCTGCAGGGCCATTGGGAAGGCGCTAGACAACTTCAACATTTCAGAAGTCGCAAGAGAAGCCGGTCTGCAACGAACGAGCATTTATCGAGCCTTCGGGAACGAACGGCTTCCAAACTTTTCGACTGTTCTTGGTGTGCTCACGGCCATGGGATTGGAGATCAGGGTAGTCCCCCGGCGACGTCGCAAACAATCGCCTACCTTTTGATGCCATCAGCGTCGTTGTCGTTAAAGAGACCCATGTTGTGATCTCGGCCCTCGCGCGTGGACAAAGGGCTTCCGAAATAGCACGTGTAAAGGTTTGGTCCTTCAAAATACCACCCGCGGCACCCGAACTGATCAACCGGCCGTCGAGCGGGCGGCGAGTGCCAAACTTCCATCAGAAGACCGAACCCAAGGCCAGGTTGCCCGTCCACCGGCGGGATACGACCGGGTGAACACGCCTCGTTGCTCAATCCGATCGTGAACGAAACGTGCAGCCATGAGCGCGGGCGAAGACTTCGGCCTCTGCAAGTGCGAAGGCACCATTCCCGCCGAACGCCTGTTCGATGTACCGGCCCCGAATTGTCAACTGCTGGTCCGCCCCGATATCATCCAAAACGCTCGCCAGCCGGAGCAAGTAGTCTTCGCGCTGCTCTATGAGCGTCCGCTATCGTGAAGTTGGCTTGCCGCGCTCCTGCCGACCCAGTTCCGGCGTCGGATTAACGACCGCCTTTCAACGATTTTGCGGCATCCAGATGCTTTTACAACGTATCTATTTGGCCGGAAGCATATTCTCCGGCAGCATCCTTACTTTTTGATGCCTTCTTGTACTCGGCGATATCCTTTTGGTGGTCTGCGACCATGTGAGCCGCGAACATTTTATCGAAGCCTGCGCCGGACAGTTTTGACATCTTGTCATGGTCGGCTGTTTGCTTGGCATTCGGTCCGCTTGGTGAGTTCATTCCCAGTCCTTGGGCAGCATCTAAAGCCTTCTGATTGGCGGCGGTGTGGTCTGTGGAAAGCATTCTGCCATATGACTTGACGGCATCACTTTGACCGTTCTGCTGCGCCAGCTCTCCCATGCACTTCAGCGAAATTGCCCTCGATTGCCTTCTTGAGGAACGTTTCGCTTTGCTTATCTTTCGCAGCTGCGTTGGCAATTGAGAGCGCCATCAAGGTTGCTGTCCCGAGCGACAAAAGCATTCTGTTCAAGGCAAACTCCTGTGGGTTGTTTGTCGATGAACACGCCAATCGTGGAAGAGGTTCCAATTGAGCACATGGGGCGCGTTCCCTGTAGCGGTGCTGGCGCAGGTACATCCGCAGGATTGTCTCCGGCTTCGGGCGCTGCCAGCTTACAGGCCGAAGTCCGCACGATCCGCAACAGGAACCGAATAGTGCGGGCACTATTAGCCCCTATGTCCGATCGGGTCCTGTATGAAAGCAGCAACGGCGACGTCTGGTCTTTGGCGCGACACCCGGCTTCGAGCACCCCAGTCGTGAAGCATCAGCCGAATGCCGGCTCAGGAGGACGGACCTCGTACATTGAGATCGGCAGATCCCTGCGGGGGAGCGCAAATGGTCCGGAGCACCAGGCGCTGCTCAACCTGATCGAGACGCTGATACCAGACTAGGGAGGACGCAATGATGCGGTATCCTTGGATTTTAGCGGCAGCCCTTTTCGCAGTCGGCGTCGTTGCCTGGGCTGTGGTGGCTGAGCGCCCTCCAGAGAACCCGCTCCGGATCGATGCTTCCCTGACCTTGGCCGCCGACCCCGACCTTCGATTGGTCTCGGAGCGCAGCCCTTACATGCGGACAGAGCGGTAATAATGGACAGGCGCCCAGCCTCAGCGGAGTCAGCGGTCGCGGGGATAGCCGGGCAAGCCGGGCTCGCACCGCGATGCAGGGCGCGCTCGATTCGGCCTCGCTGATGGTCGCCAAGAACCTGTCGGACGGCAAGATCACGACCAACCAGATTCCCACGGCGGGGCCGGCCTACTTCGCCGCACTGTACACCGAGACCGACGTGCAGAGCGTCCAGGCGGCGGCGACCTACACCGCCAACAGCGGCGGGAAGGGATCGACGGTGGCGATGACTGCCTCGGGCGCGATCAAGTCCCAGTTCATGCAGATCGCCGGCTTCCCGACCCTAGGATTCGGCGTCTCCTCGACTTCGACCTGGGGCAGCAACCTGCTGCGCATCGCGCTGGTGCTGGACAATACCGGTTCGACGAGCGGCACCAAGCTCTCGAACCTGAAGACCGCGTCCAAGAACCTCGTCGACAAGCTCGGGGCGCTCGCCAAGACCCCCGGCGACGTCATGTTCTCCGTCGTGCCCTTCGCGAGCGCCGTAAACGTCGGTACCGATAAGGCCAGCGCCAACTGGCTGCGCTGGGACTTCTGGGATCCAAGATCGGAGGATGCCTCCGGCAACTCCTACTGCAGTTCCGGAAGAAGCTCCTGGTACACGAGGGCGATGTGCAAGGGGCACGGGTACACCTGGAGCCACTCCGTCGGTTCTCCTTCGACTTCGAACTGGAACGGCTGCGTCACCGACCGCGACTAGAGCTACGACGTCTCCGACGCGGCCCCCTCATCGCTGACCACCCAGTTCGTCGCGGATCAGGACCGTACTGCCCGGCCAAGATGCTGGCGCTGACAAGCACCTTCAGCACCGTCAAGAGCACCATAGAGGCGATGGTGGCGAACGGCGGCACCAATCAGACCATCGGGCTGCACTGGGGCTGGCTGTCGCTGCTGCGCCAGTCGCCGCTGAACGCCCCGGCCGAGGACGTCAACAACCAGTACCAGCACGTGATCATCCTGTTCACCGACGGACAGAACACAGTCAACCGCTGGAACGGCGACGGCTCCATGAGCACGTCCTCGACGGAGCGCGGAAAGATCGATACGCGGATGGAGACGCTGTGCGCCGCGGTCAAGGCCAAGAACACCACGATCTACGCCGTTCAGCTTGATGACGGCACCGGCGTGTCGCCCGTGCTGCCCAAATGCGCGAGCGGCTCGGCCACCTTTTTCATGTTGACCACGCCGAGCGAGATTGACGCCGCGTTCGCTCAGATCGGCACCTCGATCTCGAAGCTGCGTCTCGAACTAGCCCGCAAGCGAAATAAGGTCGCTCTTGCGGGCCGACGCGTGAGCGCCAAGGCGATGTCGCTCGTTCAGTTCGAGACATGCCTGTCCGATCTGACCACGTCCGCTTGTCCGGCTAGACCGGAAGTCATCGCCTCACGGGCAAACCGACGCGATTGACCCGAGGTGGACAAAGGGCTTGCTGCCTCACGAAGATTGTCACCACCAGAACGCTTCACGCGTCTCAGTTTGCGGAGACAAACTTTAACCCAATCACCCCTGCCACAATCAAAGCAATGCAAAACAACCGCGCCGGCGACGCAGAGTCGCCGAGCACTGCGATACCTAGAACGGCAGTACCTGCGGCACCGATGCCGGTCCAGACGGCGTACCCCGTGCCGACTGGAAGTG
Source organism: Bradyrhizobium sp. 132 (assembly GCF_023074185.1). Taxonomy (GTDB): domain Bacteria; phylum Pseudomonadota; class Alphaproteobacteria; order Rhizobiales; family Xanthobacteraceae; genus Bradyrhizobium. The sequence goes on from NZ_JADPKY010000160.1 coordinate 43,649, forward strand.
TGCGGAGTGCCAATGAGAGAAGAACGACACTTGATAAGCCGGTGGCGGCCGCAAACAGCGCGGGTAGCAGCCGCGTGAAACCTGCGGACCACTTCATGCCAAAGGCGAATCCGATCTCGAGGAAGCCGGCGGCGGTTAACATTATCCATTCCATGGAGGCGATCCATCCGCGATCGCCAGGCACTACGGCTGGGCGGCGTTTGTAGGGGGGCAGGATGCGCATGGACGGATGTCCATGCGCTACATGTTTGCTCACTGGGGGTCCCTCAGGACTCGCTGACGGCGCGGGGAATCGAGCGGAATGAGATTCCAAATCGATTGAATGCGTTCATCAAGCCGATGGCATAGGTGAGGTCAGCCAATTCCTTGTCGCTGAATGCACTCGTCGCGGCCTCATAGTCGACCTCCGGAACCCCGGTTTCCGCCACTAGCGTCACGGTCTCCGTCCAGGCCAGCGCACAGCGTTCGCGCGCACTGAAGATCTCACCCGCGTCGCGCCACACAGGAACCAGCACGAGCTTGTCGACGGCGACGCCAGACTTGAGCAGATCGCGGGAGTGCATGTCGATGCAGTAGGCACAGCCGTTGATCTGAGAAACCCGTAGATACACGAGATCGACCAGTTGCTTTGGAAGGCCGCTCTTCTGAAGATGGACGTAGACACCTCCAAAAGCCTTGAAGCCTTCCGGCGACGCCTTGGCGTAATCGATGCGCTTGTTCATGATTGAATCCTCATCTGGTTGAGAGATTCGATCGTCTCGCATCTTGGCCTATCCAAGAAGGTCCATGATCGGCCTCCGTTGCTAGACCATCATTTTCCTGGTCCAGAGGTCCCTCTCAAGCGGCTGTCACATCATTTTCAAAATGCGCCCTCCGAGATTTTCGGCTGTACGCTGAGAATCAATATTCGTGAAACTCAAAAGTAGGGCTGAGGCACCATCGTTGCGCGCCGTCCAGTCCGTGAGCGCCTCGGCGTAAAGCTTCTGCTTCCGCATGCTTGCAACCAGCCGGCGGTCTGAACGATTGCCTCGCAGACGCAAGATCAGGTGCATGCCCCCGGGCTGCAAGTCTATGCGCACATATTTTCCGAGCACGCTTTCCAGGCCAGCCGCGGTCGCTTCCCGGCGCTCGGCATAGAGTTTCCGCATTCGCTGGATATGGCGGGCAAAATGTCCTTCGCTAATGAATGCAGTGACGATGGATTGCGTGAGCCCGGGGCAGCCAGCCGAAAGGCTTTCAGTGACCTGCTCAAACAGCTCGACTTGCTCTTCCGGCACTACGAGATAGGCAAGCCGCATACCCGGAAAGAGCACCTTGCTGAACGTGCCCGCATAGAGCACCCGCCCATCGCGGTCGAGGTTCTTCAACGCAGGGAGCGGGCGGCTGACATAGCGGTATTCGCCATCGTAATCGTCTTCGATGATCCACGCCTTGTTTCGCGCGGCCCAATCCAGTAGCGCAAGACGTCGGGGTAACGACAAGGACATGCCGAGCGGGCTCTGATGCGCAGGCGTGACTACCGCTGCGCGCGCCAGGGGCGCCAGCTTGACCGCGTCGGAAACAACCATGCCCTGCCCATCGACAGGGACCAAGACGCTTTCAACATGCATATACTTGCATATCTCTCGCGTGGGCGGGTATCCGGGGTCTTCGAGCCAGACGCGATCGCCCGCCTGGAGCAGGGCGTTGCCGATCAGCTCGACAGTTTGGCGATACCCCGAGGTGATGAACACCTGCGATGCAGTGCAGTTGATGCCGCGCGAGACCTGAAGGTATCTGGCGACTTCCGCGCGCAGCAAAGGTAAGCCTTGGACAGGAGGATGGATCATATCGGAAGGCTGCATGGCGCGCGCACGGCGCGCGGTAAGGCGCGCCCAAATCTTTCTTGGAAACGCATCCAGGGCAGGCAAGCCCATCTGAAAGGGTAAGATCGTATCGGGACGAAAACTGAGAGCGTCCGGAGCGAAGTCCAAAGGCGGCGCTGGGCTTGCCATGAGCGTACGCGGCTTGAGGTCCGGGCTTACAATGGTGCCTGCCTGGCCGCGTGCCTCGATTAACCCCTCCGCGGCCAGCAAGGAATAAGCGGTTTCGATGGTACCTCTGGCGAGTCCCAATTCCCCGGTCAGTGCCCTCGCCGAAGGAATGCGGTCGCCGGGCTTCAACATTCCATTGGCGATCGCGTCCCGGAACCGTTCGTAAATCTGGCGGTAGAATGGCTCGGTCGCCGTCGGATCCAGCGGAGAGATCCTTCCAGGCGTGGCGGCAGACATGGCCCGATCCGATCTTTTCCATGAAGGAAACCACTATGCCACAACGGTTCGGATGGGTCTCCAGTTCTCGCAGGACTCCAGCAGTCTAGCCCAGCGCGGGGGCATATCATGGACCAGTCGCAAAGCTCCTTCATGGTCCTTGGATGCAGGCCTCCATTGCTTATCGTTCATGATCCGAGTTCAAACAGCAGCGATCGGACAGTCAATGGAGAAGATACTGCATTTGATTTGCAGCCCCCGGGGGCAGGCATCGGAGAGTTACAGGCTATCTCAGAAAATCATCGGCAATTTGCTGGATAGCGAGCCCGCGGCAACCGTCATCATTCGAGCCATCAGCGACGCCATCGCCGATCTCGATGAGCGTTACGCAACTGCTCTCGGTGGGACCGAGCGATCGTGCGCGGAATATTTGCCGAGGGCTCGATGTCGCGGTCCGAAGAGTTGATCCAAGAGTTGGAGAGCGCCGACTGCGTGGTCATCGCAACTCCAATGCATAACTTCACCGTGCCAGCCGCTCTCAAGGCGTGGATTGATCACGTCGTTCGGGTCCGTCGAACTTTCGACGTGACTGCCCAAGGAAAAGTGGGGGCGCTGAAGACCGGCCGGTCTTTGTCGCAGTGTCCTCGGACGGGCGATTTTCCGGCGAGCGCACGCATCAGCCCGATTTTCTCACGCCATATCTTAAAGCTATCCTCGGCAGCATCGGGCTGCATGATCTGACGTTCTTCTCCGTCGAGGGGTCCGCCCTTGGTGCTGATGCATTGGCCATAGCCGGGCCACCACCGATCAAGCGATACAGGAGTTCTTTCTCCGTTTCGCATGCACTTCAGCGGTGGCGTTTCGGCAAGCTGTGTGAGCGGCCGACGGCCGTCGATTTCAATCACAGTTCTCGGAGAAACAACATGACGGTCGTCAAAGCCGCTGCCGTACAGATCAGCCCCGTGCTCTACAGCCGGGAAGGAACAGTGCAAAGAGTAATCCGAAAGATCGCCGAGCTCGCCAGGCTGGGGGTCCAGTTCGCGACGTTTCCGGAAACAGTGGTGCCATACTATCCCTATTTCTCGTTTGTGCAGACGCCCTTCGAGATCAGGACAGGCAAGGAGCACCTCAGGCTGCTCGATCAGGCCATAGCGGTACCCTCAGCCACCACAGAAGCCATCGGCGAGGCTGCGAGGCAGGCCACGATGGTGGTGTCGATAGGCGTCAACGAACGCGACGGCGGCACGCTCTACAACACGCAATTGTTGTTCGACGCAGACGGCACCTTGATCCAGCGCCGGCGCAAGATCAGTCCCACTTTCCATGAGCGCATGATTTGGGGCCAGGGCGATGGTTCCGGGCTGCGCGCAGTGGATAGCGCCGTCGGCCGTGTCGGCCAGCTGGCATGCTGGGAGCACTACAATCCGCTGGCGCGCTATGCCCTTATGGCTGACGGCGAGCAAATCCATTCAGCCATGTACCCGGGTTCGTTCGCCGGTGATCGCTTCGCCGAGCAGACACAAGTGAATATCCGCCAACACGCCCTTGAAGCGGGCTGTTTCGTCGTCAACGCAACAGCGTGGCTTGATGGCGAACAGCAAGCGCAGATCATGAAGGACACCGGATGCAGCATTGGCCCGATTTCCGGCGGCTGCTTCACTGCAATTATTTCACCCGAAGGTGAATTGATCGGTGAACCCTTGCGATCCGGCGAAGGCCACGTGATTGCCGATCTCGATTTCTCGATGATCGATCGCCGCAAGCAGATGATGGACTCGCGCGGCCACTACAGTCGACCGGAACTTCTCAGCCTGGCTATCGACCGCACAGCGGCGTCCCACTTCCATGAACGCGGTACGCATCCTCTGCCGATCATCGCGGGGCCGGTTGATGAAGATAGCGTCAAGGCGGCATAGTGCTGCTGGCCATTCCGAGAGGATGCGTTCTTTGGACTTCCGGGCCGCAAACCCGTTGTGCTGATATCAAAGCCCGCAACGATACGGCCACTACCACCTGCGCCGATGCCAGTCAGTCCTCTTACCACGCGCCAGTTCAATCGCGCCTGCCATGCGGCTGCCCACATGGCCGGGATCGACAAGCGGGTATCTCCGCACACACTCCGGCACAACTTTGCCACCCATCTTCTGGAACAGAACATCGATATCATAGTGATCCAGGTGCTGCTCGGCCACGCCAAGCTCGATACCACGGCGCTCTACACCCGCCTCGCCACCAAGACGATCCGCGAGATCATGAGCCTGCGCGATCACATCATGGGCAAGCTCAAGGAGGCCGAGCCACCCGCCTGACGTGCGGCTCGCGTGCCGCGCCCAGCGCTGGAGGTCGCGGATATTTTCCGCGACCGTGGACCGGCATGGCGTCAAGCCAACGCCGGCCATGTGAGCCTCGGCCAGCTCAAGGTCACGTCAGCCATCGAGAGCTGCCGCAGGGCATCGCTCGGGGGACATGTCGAGCGATCCGAGGATTGTGTCCACACCCAGATCGCCTACAACGCTTGTCGCAATCGGCATTGCCCGAAGTGCCAGGGCGCCGCGGCGAAGCAATGGCTCGCCGAGCGCGAGGCCGATCTGCTGCCCGTGCTGTACTTCCATGTCGTGTTCACGCTGCCGGCGGGCATCGCCGACATCGCCTACCAAAACAAGGCCGTCATCTACGACCTGGTGTTCAAGGCCTCGGCCGAAACGCTGACCACGATCGCCGCCGATCCAAAGCATCTGGGCGCCCGCATCGGCATCACCTCCGTGCTGCACAGCTGGGGTTCGGCGCTCACCCAACACCCGCACGTGCACATGATCGTGCCGGGCGGGGGCATCTCGCCCGACGGCACGCGCTGGGTATCGTGCCGTCCCGGCTTCTTCCTGCCGGTGCGCGTGCTCTCGCGCCTGTACCGCAGGCTGCTCCTGGAGAAGCTCATCGCGACCCACAAGGCCGGCCGCCCGTACGTATTCGGCAATCAAACGCCACTTGCCGATGCGCAAGCCTTCGCGGCTCACCTCGCACCGCTGCGCAACGCCGAATGGGTGGTCTATGCCAAGCGTCCGTTCGGCGGTCCCGAGGCCGTGTTGGCCTATCTGTCGCGCTATACACACCGCGTCGCCATCGCCAACAGCCGCCTGATCGCCCTCGACCAGCACGGTGTCACCTTCAGATGGAAGGATTACCGCGTCGAGGGCCGCGGACGACAGAAGATCATGATCCTGGCCACCGGCGAGTTCATCCGCCGCTTCCTCATCCACGTGCTGCCAAAGGGCTTCAACCGCATCCGCCATTACGGCCTGCTGGCGCGGGGCGCTTGCGCCGGCAACATCGCACGCGCCCGCGAGCTGCTCGCCATCAAAAAACGTGAGGATGCGCCCACCGAGACCATCGCCGTCGCCGACAAGCCGCGGTGTCCATGCTGCGGCGGCCGTATGATCCTCATCGAGCTCTTCGTGCGCGGCGAGACACCGCGCCATTCGCCAGCCGCTCCAACCCGCGCCATCAGGATCGACACCTCATGACCACACAACGGCGGTTCTGCAAAACGATCATCTTGCCCGCCGCTCATCAAACGGCCACCGCGGAGTGCATCCAAATGTTCTGCTATCGTCCAATCCGCCGACAATGCTGCGAGTTAGACGCCGCCAACCACTCAGTCGCCGCCGCGCCACCGCCCCGCAGTTCGCTGCATCGGTTCGAACTCAATCGGCCAACTCGCCTGCGGCGCTCAAATCCCCATAGAGCCTGCCGCGCCATTCCCGCCCACCATGCGCGGTTTCCTCCCCTGGAGGCTTTCGGACGCCGGCCCCGTGCACGCCGCCCCACCGTCATGGGGCCGGCATCCAAAACCCTTCACATTTGCGGACGTCCTAGGACACCGCCGCTGCCATCGGAACCCGATCAAGCGACTTAGGTTGAAAGGGACGCATCGACAATCTCGGATACTTGCAATGCATCCCGACAGGCCGACTTTTCTGGGCGTTGAGGCTTGTGACTTGACCAGCGCCCTGCCCGCGGCCGACGTGATCTTGTTTGGCGCTTCCGATGCCACGCCGTACGTTGTAGGTCAGACGAGCCATGCCGCCAAAGCGCCGGACTTCATTCGTCGCGCTCTGCGTCATTATGAGAGCGATCTCACCCGTTGGGATTTTGATCAAGAAGCGGAGCTGCTCACTCCAGCCAAATTGAAGGTCTTGGATGGTGGAAACTTGGTGACGGATCCCATGACACCTGAGAGCAATCGTGATGCCATCAGAACGACCACGCAAGCTGTCCTTTCGGCTGGCGCAGTTCCGATCCTGCTAGGCGGGGATGATTCAGTTCCGATACCTTTCTTCGAAGCATTTCGCAAAAGCAAAGGGCTAACGATCCTGCAGATTGATGCCCATCTTGATTGGCGTGATCAGCGAAACGGATCGGGCTATACATTCTCAAGCACAATGCGGCGAGCCAGCGAATTGCCCTGGGTAAGACGCATCGTGCAGGTTGGGTTGCGCGGCATTGGCGGCTCTGGTCGTGCCGAATTTGACTGTGCAAAGGCGTGGGGCACCAAGATCGTCACAGCAAGAGATATTCGGCTTCATGGGATCGCAAGCGTTCTTGCAGAGATAGAGGACGATAGCGAGTGCTTGATTACCATTGATTGCGACGGTCTCGATCCATCAGTCATCCCAGGCGTGCTCATACCACAGCCAGGCGGTCTATCCTATTTTGACGTTGTCGATCTTATGCAGGGTGTCGCGTCAAAGTGCAGAATAGTTGGGCTCGACGTCGTCGAGTTCGTCCCCGAGCGCGACGTGCAAAATCTTGGAGCGATTGCTATCTCGCGGATTATCTGCAATGGGCTAGGTTGTATTCGGCAACGAGCCGTATAACTGCTGCTCTTGACGCTTCCTCTGACCCCGCGAGAGGGCCATCCGTCTTGCGGTGCTGAGGTCGAGCAGATCAGTCCCTTCGGGGTGAACGTCGATCTCGCAGCTGGTGTGCTGATCAAAAAAGTATGTGGCCATCGGCGGACAACAGTTCCGAGCACGCCGAGTCCTTCGCAGCCCACTTTAAGACGAAGCCCACCATCCCGCAGGAAATGGCTCCATCAAATCCACTGTAATGTGGTTGTCGTTCAGAGGCTCTGGGCTCGGATCCTCCGTCTTTTCCAGAAGCGCCGCGGCGGAAAGAACAAGCCACTGCGAAGACTCGGGCGAGTTCGAAGCCAGCCTTTTATTCTCGTTCAAATGTTGCTCCCCCGAATGCGTCGATCATCCGATAGAATTCGAAGGGCTCGCCTCCGTTCCTGCGCTCGAGCGATGATGAGGGGAAGTGGCTTCCTAGCAACACTGCCTTGATGAGAAGAGACGTCTCTGGCGTAAACACCCGCGAAGCGCGCAAGCTGCGCCTCTATGGGAGCGCCAGAATCAGCCGCAGTTGCTCCTTCAATTGGTCGATGGAAAACGGCTTGCCGATTGCGGGGGCATTCCTGAATTCCTCCTCCAGCGGCGGTCCGCCGTAGCCGGTGCTGAACAGGAAAGGAATCTTTCGGTCGCGCAAGATGCGCGCTACCGGGAAAACGAACTTCCCGGCCAGGTTGACGTCAAGCAAAGCTAGATCGAACGTTGCCCTGGTGGCAAGTTCGCACGCCTTCGTCACGTGGGCGGCCGAGGCGACCACTTTCAACCCCAATTCCTCGAGCATGTCTTCGATCATGAGGGCCACCAATCCCTCATCTTCGACCAGGAGAACCCTGGCGCCGGACAGCTCAACCATTGGACGATGCAGGCACAATGGGAAACACCATGCGGCAGCGGGTGCCCTCCGGCTCGAACACCAGATCGAACTCGCCGGCGAGGTCATGCTCGACGCAACGCTCCATCAGTCGCGTGCCGAAGCCGCGCCGCTTGGGTGGCGAAACCAGTGGCCCGCCACGTTCGCGCCACTCGCACTCCACCGTGTTGTGCGACAGTTCGTTCGGGCCAAGCCGCCAAGTGAGGGACACAGCCCCGTCTGGCACCGAGAGTGCGCCGTATTTTGCAGCGTTGGTCAGAAGTTCGTTGAGCACCATGGTGATGCTCAGCGCCGTTCGGGCGTCCAGATCGACGTGGGGCCCCTGCGTCGTCACGCGTCCGCCCGACACCGGAGCAACGATATCGTAGACCAGCCTTTCTAAAGGTGCCTCCTGCCAGTTTCGCCTGGTGAGCAGGTCATGCGCGCGGGCAAGCGCAAGCAGCCGCCCAGTGAACGTTGGCAGGAATTCCTGCAGGTCGGCGGCGTGGCGCGCGGTCTGGCTCGCGAGCGACTGCACGGTGGCCAGAGTGTTCTTCACACGATGGTTGAGCTCGTCAATTAAGATCTTTTGGGCGTTCTCGGCGCGCTTGCGCTCGCTGATATCGACCAGCATGTTGATGGCGCCGACCAGATTTCCCGCGGCGTCTCGCAGGGGCGTCGGATAAGGAATAAAGGGTACGCGTCTGCCGTCCGGGCGTTCGGCCACCGCTTCGGCACCGCGGACCTCACGGTTTTCGCGCAGCGCGACGGCCATCGGGCACTCATTGTGCGGCAGTGGCGTGCCGTCGGGCCAATAGAGTTTCCAGGTCACACACCATTCGTCGCCCGGCTGCGGCGTTCTGCCCGCCATCTCGACCGCCGCCCGATTGTAGAAATTGATGCGACCCTCGGCATCCGTCGTGTAAATGGCTGCTGGCAGCGCCTCGAGGAGATCGCGCATGCGTTGCTCGCCGTCGCGCAGGCGGTCCTCCAGTTGCTTGGTGGTGGTGACATCCTGGGCGACGCGCACGCCATAAAGGAATCGGCCTGCCGAATCCCGCACCGACGAGCTGAAAATGTCGAGATGGCGCACGGACCCGTCAGGCCGCAGTGCGCGCTTGCGAATCGTGTAGTTGTCGATGTCGCCACGGACCTGCCGCGCGTAGAACTCAGCGTCCTCGGTCTGGTCGTCGGGATGGGTGTAGTCGAAGAAGGTCATCCGCAACAGCTCGTCGCGCGAGCGCGCAGAGATGCGGCAGAGGGAATCATTCACCCGCAAGAAGCGGCCGTTCTCGTCGGTTTCGGAGATGCCGACGCTGGCGGCCTCATAAGTTGCCGCGAGCCGGGCTTCACTAGCTCGGCGCGCCTCTTCGGCAGCATGCAGTTCGGTGACGTCAATGGTGAAGCAGCGCGTGTTGACGAACTTGCCGTCCACAAAACGGCTGTTCGACGTAATCAGCGTGTGCTTGACAGAGCCATCACGCGCCCGCAGCCGCGCAGGGTAGCGATCGAGCGGCTCGCCACATGAAAGACGGTGAAGGATATCGCCGATCACCGGCGCGTCGACATGAAACTCGGCGACGTGGCGACCAATGTACTCCTCGCGCCTGTACCCAAGCAGATCCAACTCAGCTTTGTTGGCACGAAGGATAATCCCTTCTCCGCTGACGATATGAAGGCCCACCGCCCCATTATCGAAAAAGTCCTCCAGGTCCTGCGTCTCCCGGCGGACTTCCTCCTCGACCTGCTTGCGTCCGGTGATGTCCTGGAAGCAATTTATGGCGCCTTGGATGCGGCCAGCTTGATCGCGCAACGCCCGGATGTTGAGCAGGGCCGCGAAGCGAGAGCCATCCGGCCGCGCCATTATGACTTCGGCATTGCGCGTCGGCGTTCCCATACGAACCGCGGTGGCCATGGGACAGTCGGCATGGGCAAGCGGACTTCCATCGAGCAGGTGGAGCCGGTGTGAACCGCAAAAGCGCTCCTTCCTGACGATGTCAGGTGTTCGGCCCCACAATTCCACGGCCTCGGCGTTGTAGGCGACAAGCAGTCCATCGGCGTCACAAAGATAGACCGCGCCGGGAATGGCATCGAGCGCGGCGCGGCCGGCCGCGGCCAGCGCCTCGAACTCCGTGGGCCTTTGGCGGGCGGACAGCGGGAATTCTTCGACGTTTGACATGAGGCGCTCGGCTCTCGGGGCGAGAGGAGCGACGGCCCGATGCGAGCCTCGCCTATTGAAATGAACATGGGCGGACGCCCCTGCAGCCCGCCGAACCGCTGATAACTTTAGCACGCGCCAATTGGTTCCCCCGGTACCCCCCTCCGATTTCGGCTAGGGGTCAATCGCGTCGGTGCAGACCTCTACCAGTCACTTCCGGCCTACCCCGAACTGCGGACATAGTGGAACCGGCGCAGCTGGTCCGGAACGGGCCAACACCAGACTCATGCAGCGCGGCGGGCCTTCTATTCAATCACCTCGTCGGCACGTACCAGCAACGATGGCGGAACGGTGAGACCGAGCGCCTTGGCCGTCTTCATGTTGATGATGAGGACGAACTTTGTTGGCCTCTCTACCGGGAGGTCCATAGGCTTGGCGC
>NZ_JADPKY010000067.1 GCF_023074185.1 Bradyrhizobium sp. 132
CATCTTCGCCCATTGGGCGTCAGTCAAAACGAATCGGTCCATCCCAAGCTTGAATCACAACCAAGCCCCGATGAGAATCCTGAATCCCAACAGACCCTAGCGCACCATGTGCGCGGTGAGCGGATGGCTGCCGGCATTGCTGAAGAACGCCGCCTCTTCGGCGGTCGCTTCCAGGAACTGCTCGTCCTGGTTATAGACGTCGTTGCGGAAGTGCCGTTCTGCTGGCGCACGGTGAAATTCGGCGTGTGCGTGCCCGACCGGTCGACTGAATGCGGATCGATCGGATTGTCGTGGGCGTCGAGCACCTCCCTGTGCATGCGCGACAAATAGGTCGTGCTGATTCGAGAAATCGGCGGCAGGCTAGCCCTCCCGGTTGCGGCCCCCTTTAAGCACGGCGCATCGCGAGCCCCGCGCGTCGGACGCGCGGTCTCTGGATTGGGTCGCGACAGGTCGGAATGGATTCGCGATAACCGCGGGCGGGGGCGACACAAACGTCAACAAAAAGGGGCGGTCATGCCGCCCCGAAAAAGACCGCGCACGAGCGCGCCGGGTCTCGTCCAATCCGGCCGCGCCCCCGTGACGCGGCGGATTGAACATCGGCCGGAAAGGCGCGAACGCCGATCGGCTCAGGCTTCGTTCGCTGCGATCGATTCCATCAGCGAGACAAGCTGACGCTGCACCGTCTGGTCCTTGATCTTGCTGTAGGCGCGCAGCAGGCGGAGGCTGAAGGCCGAGTCCAGGAACAGCAGGCTCTCGACTTCGCGCGCCTTGTTGTCGCCGTCGTAGAAGAAGGTCACGGGCACGTCGAGCGAGGTGGCGATCTGCTGAAGCCGAGCCGCGCCGACGCGATTGACGCCCTTCTCGTATTTCTGGACCTGCTGGAAGCTCACGCCGAGCTTGTCGCCGAGCTCAGCCTGCGAGATCTTCATCTCGACGCGCCGCAGACGGATCCGTTTGCCCAGCTCAATGTCCGGCTTGCCGGCACTGCGCTGCTTCATTCTCTTCGCCGCTGTCTTCATCTTTTTTCTCATCGGTCTTCGGTTGAAAACCCCCCGAAGAGCTGGGTCAGGGGTTCGCCCATATACTCGTCCTTGAATTCATGCGGGTGCACGAACTCTTCCTTAAACCACGGGAAACGCGCCGGATTGAAGGCTTCGATCAGCCAGTCAATCATGTGCCGCACTCTCGGTATCCGGCCGCTACCGGGATGGTAGGACAACCAGATATCCAGCGGTCTGTTCAGCTCGACCTCCAGTGGAATCAACTTCCCGCCAAGCGCAATGGCGTAGCTCGGAAACACGCCGATTCCGGCGCCATTCGCGACCGCCCAGTAGTTGGCGCTTGAGACGTTGGTCTTCATGACCAGAAGGTCACGTTCCGGAACGCCGGGGAAGAAGCTCTCGAACGTTTCCTTGGCGGCAAGCTGGTCGGCGAATTGCAGCACCAGGCGGTGCTTGATCAACTCCATCGCCGAGCGCGGCGCGCCATGTTTTGCAATGTATTTCTCGGAGGCCCAGAACATCAGATGCATGCGGCCGAGCCGCACCATCTTGACGTCGAGCGCCGAAGGTCGCGACAGGTGGATGGCGACGTCGGCCTCGTGGCGGGAGACGTCGGCCGAGCGCATCGCGCAATGCAGATCGACCAGGATCTTCGGATAGGCCTGCTGGAATTCGACCAGCCGCGGCGCGAGCCAGAACGTGCCGAGTCCCTCGGTCACGGCGACGCGGACCTCGCCGGACAGGGCATTCGCCGTCGAATCGCTGGTGCGCAGCACGTCAAACGCAGCCGCCTCCATCCGCTCGACGGCAGAGACCACCAGCGCGCCTTCGTCGGTCAGATGAGTGCCGTGGACGTCGCGGGTGAACAAGGTGGTGCCGGTCTGGCGTTCGAAATCATCGATCCGGCGGCGGACGGCGTTGATCGACAGCGACAGGCGCTCGGCCGCCGAGCGGAAACTCCCGCATCGCACGACTTCCAGGAAAATGCGCGCCGCATCCCAGTCCGAGAGGCCGCTGATGTTTATCTTTGGGCGTTCCTCCAGTGGAACGCCCCTTTCCGCCAAGGAGTGCATACAAGTCCCTTCAGGTCGCTAAACTGGCAGAATATGGGGCAAACCACAACCACGGCGGGTTGGGGAACGACGAGTTTTGAACGTCATCCTTACTGTGTCGCGGGTGGTATTTGAGTGCTGCCAAGGGGCAGCGAACAAGGGCCGGGAATCGGGCGGACTATCGCCCGTATGAGGGGTGTGACGTGAGTTCCGTTGCGAGCCGCGACATGGCTGCGGGATTGTCGGCGTTGTCCGCAATGGATGTCCTTGCGCGAGAGCCGATGCCGCCTTCTGCGATGGATCAATCGCAGCACGCCAGGCGTTTTAAGCCTGAGCATTTTGACGACAGCCGGCACACCGGCGCGATGTTCGCCGGAACCGCGGTTTCAACGCCAAAACACACTGAAATCCTATTCGGAGGCGCAATGGCCTCGTGTTATCGTCGGTACTCCATGGGGGCCGCGGGAATCGTCGTCATTACGTCTCACGGGCCGAATTAACGGAAAGAACGCCGGTGTCGCATTCAGACGAACAGTTGCAGTCGGTGCTGGAAACACTCGAAGCGTGCCGCAGGGTGCTCAACGAGAGCAACAACCGTGAGTCAGCCGAGCTGCTGTCCATTGTCATTCTGGACGTGCGGATGAAACTCAAAGGAATTGACAGCGCCGATCTCAAGGCGCTGTGCGACGAAATGCTGCGGAGCGCTGCAGGCGAACCGCTGCCCCCCTCCAAGCAGACGCAGGACCAGCCCCGGCGTCCGCTGCTCCGCGTGGTGAAGTAGCCGCGCCGCCGAATCTCGCTTTTTGGCGAGATTTGTGCGCGTCCCGATGCCGCATCTGTGATTGCAGACGGCATCGGGAGGAGCCCTGGTTTTGTGCGCCTCTGTTGCGCATTCGCTGGCATCGGCTACACCAGAGCCGGTTCGGCTCCGGGCCGCGCGCATTCCCCGCGCGCCGCGCCGGCGCCTGAGATGGCTCCGACTGCACCATGCAAAATGTTTCGATCCCGGCGGCGCTGATTGCCGGCCTCGTCAGCTTCCTATCCCCTTGCGTCCTGCCGCTGGTTCCGCCCTATCTGATCTATCTGACGGGCGCCACGATCGAGCACGTCGAGAGCGACGAGCCGGCATCGGCCTCCAAGCGCGCGATCATGATGGCGGCGCTGCTTTTCGTGCTCGGTTTCTCGACGGTGTTCGTGGCGCTCGGCGCCAGTGCCTCGCTGATCGGGGGCCTGATCCGCGCCTGGTCGGCCGAGCTCTCGATCCTGGCCGGCATCGTCATCATCGTCATGGGCCTGCACTTCCTGGGCCTGACGCGCATCGGCCTGTTGATGCGCGAGGGACGCTTGACTGCGCCCAAGCCCGTCGGCCTCTGGGGCGCCTATGTGATGGGGCTCGCCTTCGCATTCGGCTGGACGCCCTGCATCGGCCCGATCCTCGCTGCGATCCTCTCGGTCGCCGCGGCGGAAGCGACGGTGACCAAGGGCGCGGGCCTGCTCGCGGTCTATTCGGCCGGCCTCGGCATTCCCTTCCTGATCGCCGCGTTGATGATCGAGCAGTTCTCAAAACTGTTCGCGCGCATGAAGGGCCAGCTCGCCAATGTCGAGCGCGCCATGGGCGTCTTGATGGTGATCACCGGCATCGGCTTTCTCACCGGCACGGTCTCGAATGTCAGCATCTGGCTGCTGGAGACATTTCCGGCTCTGCAGACGATCGGGTAGATCGAGCGTGTTCATGGCGGTGGCTTCCGGAATAAAGCAAAGCCGCGTGGTTTGTTCGCATCCTGATGCATCGGAAAAGTTTGTGGCGATGTCGCTCCATTCGCGGGAGTGAGATCACATCGGCGTGACGGGCGAGATGTCCATAGGTTGACACCGACGATGGTCGTGCACTGAACTTGACCTTGTCGAACCGTCCCGCACGGCCGGCCCATCTTTGGCTCCGCATAGGATGCAAAAAGAGCCCCGCCAGAGGCAGGGCTCTTGGGCGTCTTGCCGGCCGGTTTATTTCTGAGATGGCTGGCCCGACGTCGAAGGCGACGGCGCATTGTTCTGGTTGGTTTGCCCAGACTGCGTATTCTGGTTGGTGCTGGGCTGGTTGGTGGACTGATTGTTGCTCTGGGCCGGAGCCTGGCCGGTCGTCTCGTCCGAAGGCTGTCGTGTGCCTGCCTGGCCCGATGTCGTCGGTTGGTTCTGCTGAGCCTGGCCGGTTGTGGATGGCTGGTTCTGCGGAGCCTGTCCCGTGGTCTGGTTTTGCTGCGCCGGCGCGTTGGTCTGGCTGTTGCTTTGCCCGGTCGTGTTCTGAGGCGTCGACTGGCCAGTCTGCCCCTGACCCACCGACGTCGATTGGCCCTGCGTGGCGCTGATCTTGTTCGACACGCCAAGCGCAGCGACCGTGCGGGAATCGATCGAGCCAGTGGTCTGGAAACCTTCCTGTCTCTGGAAAGTCATTAGTGCGCTACGCGTATCGGATCCCAGGATGCCGTCTGCTTTGCCAGACAACAGGCCACGTTCGATCAGAACCTGCTGAACAACGCGGATCTCGTCGGGGCTGAGATCCAGCGCAGCAACGCTGCCACCGCCACCGGTCGACCTGCCATGCTGCGCATAGTGCGTCCGCGGGCCGGCGGGAATAACGTCGACAATCCTGCGGCCACGGTCGGTGACGACGATCTCGTCGTTCACGACGAAGAAGCTGTCGTCGCGATAGTCCGGATAGACGTCGATCAGCGCGGGGTAATCCGAGATCGAGACCACGGAGATGTTGCGTGGTACGACCACGCCGGCATTGACCCGGAAATTGATGGAATTTTCGTTGACCCGCACGCGTTCCACATTGCGTGAGCTCAGCACCGACTGCTGCAGCCTTGTTTGCTGCTGTGCGTTCAGCTGCACGCGGCCGGACATGCTCTGGGTGTTCCCGGCGTCGGGCCGCGCCTGAGCGTTGGCCTGTCCTTGCGTGTTGGCGCCGGTCGTCGTGCCCTGACCCTGCTGTGCACTCCGGCCTTGGGCGTTGCTGTTGGCGTTGACGCCTGTGGTTGTCGTGCCCTGATCCTGTTCGTTCTTGCCTTGGGCGCTGCTCTTGGTGTTCGCGCCGGTGGTTGTTGTGTTCTGACCCTGCGCATTCTTGCCTTGGGCATTGTCCTTGGTATTGGCGCCTGTGGTCGTGCTCTTGTTGCGTTCCGCGCCTTGTGACTGGCGCGTGCTATCGCGCTCGCTACGGCTCTGTCCGACGGTCTGGTCCTTCAGTCCGCTCTTGTCGTTAGCGGACTTCGACTGACGCGCATTTTCACCATCGCTACCGCTCTGACCGACCGTCTGGTCCCTGCCATGCTTCTCGTATTTGGATTGGGACGCACGTGCTTTGTCGCGGTCGCCGCCTTGACCGACCGTCTGCCGCTCGCTGTTGCCGGCCTTTTCCGCGGCTCGGCTGCTATCGCGCGCCGCGGAAGGACCCTCGGTCCGACCGCCTGCGCGGTTCTGCGTCATTCCTTCGCCATGGGATGCGCCACCTGCGCCCTGCGACATCGAACCGGCGGACCGGCCGTGTTCCGCAGCACCTTCGCTGGCTGCGCCACCGGCGCTCGTTCCGCTTCCGCCTCCGCCAGCGCTCATTCCGCCGCCGGCACCTTCGCGTATGCCTTGCGCCGACGCCAGGCTGACGCCGGCGAACAGCACTGCTGTTGTCAGCAGGAACTTGTTCTTCCTCGTGTTCATCTGAACCTCCTTGGTTTGCTTCGTCGCATTTCCCGACGCATGTACATTCGAACGCCAGCTGGACGATCCGTCGCGATCGCGCGCGTTGGACCCTTCAGATCGAGCGGAAGGCGTCGACCTCCGGTCTCGATGGCCCGGCGCTCCACGCTGGCCTTGCTGCGGCCCTCACGTCACCAGTGATGATACCAGCGATGGTGATAGAAGTGCCGCCGTGGGAACGGTCCGCCATAGTACGCATAGGCTGGGCGCACGACTCGGCGATACCGGTAGCCGTAATAGGCCGGAGCGTACCCGCTTCCGTAGTAGGTCGTGGTGTAGCCGCCCCAGCGATATGGCTCGTAGCCGCCGTAATACGCCGGTGCGTAGCCACCATAATAACCAGGGTATCCGTAGTAGCCATAGCCAGGGCCATAGGCGTAGGCGGACGAGGCGAGGCCACCGAACACGGCACCTGCGATCAATCCGCCCGCCAGCGCCGGACCGAAACCGCCGCCCCAGCGGGCTTCCGCCGGCGTCGGCGCTGCTACGGCGCTCGCGCCGAGGGCGCCGACGGTTGCCAGAACAAGCGCAGTCTTTGTCATCTGCGTGCCTCCTTCGTTAGTGTTTCGATGTCGGCCCAACATCAACGAAAGGCAAAAGTTGCAAGCGCGAGCCCGCGAGCGACAGGAATCATGAAGATAAACGAGCGTTCATCTCGATGAACCTGCGCGCGCCGATGACGGCCGCCTCATGACTGGTCGCGCTGATCGAAGATCGATACCCCGCTCTGTTCCGCGGCCGCGCGTGGAACGCATCACCCAGCGCGAATGCTCTCCCCGGGATGCGACGGTTTGGCGCACTCGCGGCCCTCAATGGAACGGCGATGCAGTCGCGTGTCTACTCTGGCGAAGGGGAACGCGTAGTCATGTCCCATTTCCGCATCGAGCGCGGCGATTTCAATACGCGCTTAATTCGCTGCGAAATGCGCAAGCGCCTTGCGATCGATCTCGATCCCAAGGCCCGGGCCGTCCGGGACACGCACGATGCCTTTCTCGTGCTCGATCGGCTCTTTCAAAATCGCCTGCCGGATCGGATGTTCGGTCCGGTCGAATTCGAGCATCGGCTCGAGCGGTGACAGCGAAGTCGGCGTGTGCGAGGGCAGCACGGCGAGGAGCTGAAGCGAGGCGGCGATCGCGATGCCGGTGCCCCAGACATGCGGATTGTAGCGGATGCCGAAGGCCTCGCTCATGTCGGCGATCTTCTTGCATTCGGTGAGGCCGCCGGCCGCGCAGGTGTCGGGTTGGGCGATGTCGAGCGCATGGGCTGCGAACAGGTCGCGAAAACCGAAGCGCGTGAATTCGCACTCGCCGCCGGCGATCGGAATGGTAAGTGCGGATTTCACCGCGCGATAGCCCGCGACGTCCTCGGGCGGCACCGGCTCCTCGAACCATCCGATATCATAGCGCTCGATCATGCGGCCGAGCCGGATCGCAGCGACCGCGTCATAGGCGTGGTTCGCATCGACCATCAGCGCAACATCGGGACCGATCGCCTCGCGCACCGCGCAGGTGACCGCGGCATCCTCCGCGATCCCGAAGCCGACCTTCAGCTTCACGGCGCGGAATCCCTCGGCGGCATAGCCGGCCGCTTCTTCCGGCAAATATTTGCGCGGATCGCCCGATTTGCATCGGTACAGGCCGGTCGCATAGGCCGGCACCTCCTTGCGCGCGGCGCCGCCGAGAAGCTGGTGCGCGGGCACGCCAAAATGCTTGCCCTTGATGTCCCATAACGCAATGTCGATGCCGCTCAACCCCTGGATCACGACGCCCTTCTGGCCGTGATCGCGCAAGCGAGCGTACACAGTCTGCCACAGCACGTCGGTCCGCAGCGGATCCTCGCCGATCAGCCACGGCGCGACATTCTGCACCACCGCCGCCGTGATCCGTGCCGGGCCGTAGCATTCACCCCAGCCGACAAGTCCGTCATCGGTCTCGATCTCGACCAGCATCGCGGTACGCGTGTCGTACCAGGCGCGCGAGTAAGCGAAGGGCTGCGAGAGCTTTGCCTCGAGAATGTGCGTGCGCACATTGGTGATCTTCATCGGCGCTGTCTCCCGTTCACCGCGTCTCGTCCAGCGTGCAAATCACCGTGCAGACGACACCGCGCGGCAGGAAGTCGATGGTCGCCTCGCCGCCGAGCTGGTCGCGCGCACTGCGCTCGATCAGGCGCGAGCCGAAGCCGCGCTGCACCGGCGCCGTCACCGGCGGTCCGCCGATCTCGGTCCAGATCAGGCGCAGCCGCGGCTTCGGCGCATCGGCGACGACCTCCCATTCCAGCGTCACCCGGCCGGTCTCGTTGGATAGCGCGCCGTACTTTGCGGCATTGGTGGCGATCTCGTGCACGATCATCGATAGCACCACGGCGAGCCGTGGCGACAGCGGCACCGCGGGTCCGGCCATGCGGATGCGCTCGGGATTGTTCAGCAGGAACGGCTGTAGCGCGCGGGCGATCACGTCCCGCAGCTCGGACCCCGCCCATTTCTCCTGGCTCAGCAAATTATGCGCTTCGGCCAGCGCGCCAAGCCGGCCCTCGAACTTCGTCCGCTCGTCCCGGCTTGAACTTCGGAATGTCTGCACCGCGATTGCCTGCATCAAGGCCAGCGTGTTCTTGACGCGGTGGTTGAGCTCATCGATCAGAAGATCGTGCAGCATCTCGCCGCGCGCGATCGTGGTCGCCATCCTGACCGCGAAGGTCAGGCCGGTCAGCAGCAGGATGCCGCCGATCAGGCTGGTGATCGCGATGTTGCGCCAGAGCGGAGCGATCAGCGAGCTCTCGGCGACGCCGGCCGCGACCGTCCATCCGGTCAGCTGCGACCGCGTGTAGGCTCCGGCCAGGGCGACGCCGTCGAGCGACACCGCCGGAAGCGATGCTGGCTGCTGCGGAACATCTCGGCGTAGAGCGAGGGCGACGCGCGCTTGCCGACGGTTTCGCTGGGGTTCGGCACGCGCGCGAATACGATCCCCTTGTTGTCGAGCAGCGACACCGTCCAAAGCTTGTCGGGCTGCTGCTTCTCCACCAGATCCTGGAAGATGCTGATCGGCGGGCTGAAGCAGAGGTCGTAAATCACCTCGCCGTTGCGGAGCACCGGAACCTCGACGGTGAGCACCTGTCGCCCATTGATCGCGCCGGTGAACAGGTCGGAATATTGCCGCGACCTGGTCGCAAATACCTTCTCGATGATCTCGATATGACCGCGTGGCGGCAGGCTTGCGGTGTCCTCCGTTGCCGAGGAGAACAGCAGCCGGCCGTTGCGATCGGAGATCAGCACGAGGCCGCCCTTGCCGTATTGGTCAACGAAGCCGAGCGCGATGCGGCGGAAGTTCTGGAAGTCGTCGTTGCGCAGCGAATTCGTCAGCGCAAGAACCTGCAAGCCGCCAGTCATCCGCTGCACCTCGGAGTCCAGCACGAGGCGCATGCTGCGTACGTTCTCCAGCACGCGGCGGGTCGCGTCGTTCCGGTCCTGCTTGTAATTGTAGACGGCAATACCGACCGCAAAGACGATCAGCGGCAACATCGTTCCCGTGACCAGAAGAGCGAGCCGGACCGGCAGGGTGAGCTTTGACAAAACGCGGGCGTCCCGGTTCCGGCGCAGCGGCGCCGGATTATGATTTTGGGGGGACCATACGGGTGGGACTTGCGCTGCGCCACGATTTTCGCGTTCGGCGGGCCGTTGAAAGATGAGATATTGCAGCGCAGCCGGGGACGCCTGCGCGTCAGCTCATGTTGATCGCGGTCAGCAGCAGACACATGGCGTAGGCGGCCGCCTTGCGTCACGCCTTGATCAGTCGATTTCCTGAACGACCGTGCGCGAAGCGGGATCCACTAGCATCACGCGATCGCCGGTATAGACATAGCGATACCTGGTGAGGGAGGGACCCCAATCCGTCGGAACCGGCTCGAGCTCGACCTCGCTCGGCACCGTCGCGCCGACGATGATTTTTTCCTTCGTCGTAACCGGGCGAACGCGGTGCTCGGTGACGTAGGATTGGATCCTGGTTCGGTATTGCGGCTCGATCTGAACCGCTGTCGCGTGCCCGGTTCCGGTGGTCACCACGGCGGATTGCGCGAAAGCGCCGGTCGTCATCAGGATGGCCGCGGCGGATAGCAAAAACAGCTTCTTCATATTGTCCTCCACGTAAGACCAAGCGCCGCACCAACATTCCACCGCAGGCACCGTTCCCCGAAGTCAGGAACAAAGTGCCATTTTTTCCCGTTGTTCGGATCGACCGGACCGAAATGCCCGGCAGCTGGAGGAGGAAGATCATGAACACGAAGCTTGCGACTGCGGCATTGATGATTGCCGCATTCTCCCTACCGGCGTTCGCGGCCAACGAGTTCTACGTCGTGCAGGACGTCAAGACCAAGAAGTGCACCATCATCGACAAGAAGCCGACGGACACGTCGATGGCCGTCGTCAGCCCGTCGGGCACCATCTACAAGTCGCGCACCGAGGCTGAAAGCGGCATGAAGACCGTCAAGGTCTGCACGTCCAACTGAGGAGGATGACACAATGCCCGTTCTGATTCTGTGGGCCGTGCCGGCCGTGCTGGTGATCGGCGGCGGCATCTATCTGATTGGCCATTTGCACTAAAGTGCTGCGGAAGGCGAGCGGGTCTGTGCGTGCAGCGCACAGGTCCGCAAGCCTCTGTCTGATACGAGAAGGAGAAGGGCTCCCCTCAGCGCGCCACGCGTCGGCAGGAGTGCAAGTTGCAGTGCAACAGCTCGCGCAAGGGGTGGCCCTGCGACGAAGAGGACCTCCCGCGCACGCGAAATGACTTCCGTCCCGCCGACGTTTTCCATACGCTTCCCTCTCGCAAGCCGTATACCGGCTGCGCTCACGGCCCGGCGACAGGGCCGGAGTATCAAAGGGAGGGGAGACGATGAAGCGAAGATCATTTCTCGCTGGGCTCGGTGCGACCACTGCGGCGGCTGCGATTGGAATGCCGTCGATCCTCAGGGCGCAGGCGCCCGTTACGCTGAACGGCGCGGTCCAGTTCAACGACGACCACGCCTTCAACCGGGCACTGCTCCGCTTCGAAGAGCTGGTGAAGAAGTATTACGGCAAGCCGGTCAACTTCACGCTGCACAGGAATTCTTCGCTCGGCCTCGAAAAACAATATTTCGAGTACATGTCGCAGGGCAAAGCCGTCGACTACGGCATCGTCTCGCCGGCTCACATGTCGACCTTTGCCAAGGCGGCCCCGTTCATCGACGCGCCCTTCGTGTTCAAGGGCATCGAACACATGAACAAGGTGGTTGAAGCCAATATCCTGGCGCCGATCGCCGACGAGGTCGCGGCCAAGGCCGAGGTCGTTCTGATCGGCTATTCCGGCGGTGGCATCCGCAACATCTTCGCCAACAAGCCGCTCAAGAATCTCGCCGACCTCAAGGGCCTCAAGGTGCGCGTACAAGGCGCGCCGATCTGGTCGAAGACCTTTGCGGCCGTCGGCATGAGCCCGACGGTGATCGCCTATAACGAAATCTACAACGCGATCCAGAACGGCGTGATATCGGCCGGCGAGAACGAGGCGGCCGGCGTCGAGGCGATGAAGTTCTACGAAGTGGCCCCGCATCTCAACCTGACCCACCACGCCGTGTCGATCCGGCCGATCTGCTTCTCGGTGAAGACGCTGAAGACCTTGCCCAAGGACTTGCAGGACGCGATCATGAAGGCCGGCAAGGAGGCCGGCGATTACGGCCGTCAGGTGGAGTCGAGCGAAGAGGTCGTCAAGCTCGACGCGCTGGAGAAGGCAGGCAAGCTCAAGCGCGTTCCCTTCGAAGAGCGGGACGCCATGAAGAAGCTCGCCGACCCCGTGATGGCCACCTACGCCAAGGAAATCGGCGCGGAAGGCATTTTCGAGAAGATCAACGTCGTCTGAGAACTGCCGCTGCCCACGCGACAGGACGTCGGGGCAAGCCGGACGGCTTGCCCCATTCTGAGATTGTGATCCCCCGGAGCCGTGATGACTGAAATATCGATGCCACCGAACCCGTCGCCATGGCGACGAGCAACGGCGGCCTATGCAAAGCTGCTGGAGATCCTGCTCGCCGCCTGTGTCGGCATTCTGGTTATTCCGGTCACGTTGCAGATCGTCTCGCGCTACACGCCTTTGATTCCGTCCTACATCTGGACCGAGGAGATGGCGCGGTTCATGTTCGTCTGGACGATCATGATCGGTGCCATGGTCGGCATAAGAGAGTCGCAGCATTTTGAAGTCGACGTCTGGCCCGACCTGTCGCGGCGGTCGGAGGCGGCGGTACGGATCCTCGCGCGGCTCGGCGTGCTGGCGCTGGCGCTGGTGTTCGTATCCGCCGGCATCGAGTTCACGCGCTTCGCCTGGAACAGAACTTCGGAGCTGGCTGATCTGCCGCTTTGGCTGATCCACGTCGCCTGGCCGGTGGCGGGCGTGACGTGGATCGTGTTCGCCGGTGAACAGATCGTCGACGAGATGCGGATTCTGGTTGGGGCAAATCGATGAGCGGCAATGTTCTTTCTGCCGGACAGGCCGCGATGGTCCTGTTCGGTACTTTCTTTGGCCTGCTCATCATACGCGTGCCGGTCGCCTTCGCGCTTGGGCTTGCCTGCGTGCCGATCCTGCTGATCGAGCCGCATCTGTCGCTGATGACGCTCGCGCAGGAAACCTTCAATGCCTACAATTCATTCATCCTGCTGGCGGTGCCGTTCTTCCTGCTGACGGCGAATCTGATGAGTATCGGCGGCATCACCGACCGGCTGGTGGCGCTGTCGCGCTCGATGGTCGGGCACTGGCCGGGGTCGCTGGCGCAGATCAACGTCGTGCTGTCGGTGTTCTTTGCCGGCATCTCCGGCTCCTCCACCGCGGACGCGGCGAGCCAGTCCAAGATCTTCATCGATGCCCAGACCAAGGAGGGTTACGACCTCTCGTTCTCCATCGCCATCACCGCGGTCTCGGCCGTGCTCGCCGTCATCATCCCGCCCTCGATCCTGATGATCGTGTGGGGCGGGCTGATCTCAACCTCGATCGCCGCGATGTATCTCGCGGGCATCGTGCCGGGATTGTTGATCGCCGGCGCGCAGATGGCGACAGTGCATGTCTATGCCGTGCGCCGCGGCTATCCGACCTATCCGAAGGACACCTGGAGGGAGATGTGCTGCGCCATCTGGCGCTCGATACCGGCGCTGATGACGCCGTTCATCATTGTCGGCGGCATCCTGCTGGGGTGGTTCACCGCGACCGAATCCGCCTGCGTCGCGGTGCTTTATTCCGTAGCGCTGTCGACATTCTTTTACCGTGAAACCGGCGCGCGCGAACTCTACAGGGCGTTGCTCGACACCGGGCGCCTGGCCGGCGTCGCGCTCTTCTGCGTGGGCACCGCGAGCGCGTTCGGCTGGCTGTTGGCTTATTACAGGATCCCGCAGGAACTGCTGGCCAACGTCTCGACCTGGGGCATGGGTGCGATCGGGGCCGGCTTCTTCATCGCGTTCTGCTTTCTGGTGGTGGGCTGTTTTCTCGACGCCATCCCGGCGATCATCATCGTCGGTACTGTGCTGGAGCCGCTCGCTAGGTCCGTAGACCTCCATCCGGTCCAGTTCGCGATTATTTCCATTATATCGCTCGCCTTCGGGCTGGTGACGCCACCCTATGGCTTATGTCTGATGATCGCCTGTTCGATCGCCGGCGTGCGGCTGCGTTATGCGCTGAAGGACACGGTGATCATGCTGATTCCGATGCTGCTCGTCCTGGCGGCAGTCATCGTCTGGCCAAGCGTGTCGCTGTTCCTGCCGCGGCTGATCGTACCGGAGATGTTGAAATGAGCGGGGCGTGATCCCTGTTGGCCTAGAGATTGCTCTCGGTGATCGCGGCGTAGACCATGCTGCGCAGCTCGCGCCGGATCGGATAGGCGCTCGACGGCAGCACTTGCGTCATGAAGATCGCAATCAGCTCCTCGGCCGGGTCGATCCAGAACGAGGTGGTGGCCGCGCCGCCCCAATTGTACTCGCCGGGGCTGCCGGCGATCAGCGTCTCGGCCGGCCGCATGGTCACGGCGAAGCCGAGGCCGAAGCCGATGCCGTTATAGGCAGCTTCGGAGAACAGGGAGCGCGACACTTCGGGCAGCGAACGGCCGCCCGGAATGTGATTGCTCGTCATCAACGCCAGCGTCTTCGGCCCGATCAGCCTGACGCCGCCGAGCTCGCCGCCATTGAGCAACGTGCGGCAGAAGGTGAGATAGTCGGCAACTGTCGAGCAGAGGCCGCCGCCGCCGGAGATGAAGGAGGGCGGGACGAGGAACGAGCTCGTCGCCGGATCGTCCTGGAGCGTCAGGCCCTCGCGCCGCTGACCGGCATGAAAGGTCATGCCGCCACCCGGGTCGGCCGAGTAACAGGCGGCGAACCGGTGGGCCTTGGAAGCCGGCACGTGGAAATCAGTGTCGGTCATGCCGAGTGGATCGAGGATGCGTTGTTTCAGGAACTGCTCGAAGGGAATCCCGGAGATCTTGCCGACGAGGTAGCCGAGCACGTCGGTCGCGACCGAGTAGTTCCAGGCATCGCCCGGCGAGAACTCCAGCGGGATTTTAGCGAGGCTCTCGATCATGGTCTGGAGCGTGCCTGACTTCTCGACCTCGCCGATCTTTTCAGTGCGGTAGGCGGCGTCGACGTTGGAGCGCTGCTGGAAGCCGTAGGTGAGGCCGGCGGTGTGGCGCAGGAGGTCGACGATCAGCATCGGCCGCGACGGCGGCCGGGTCAGGAAGGCCGGCGCGTTGCCGGCGACGAACACGCCGAGATCCTTCCACTCCGGAATGTACTTGGCGACGGGCTCGTCGATCGCAACGAGGCCCTGCTCAACCAGCATCATAAAGGCGACGCTGGTGAGCGGCTTGGTCATGGAATAGATGCGGTAGATGGTGTCGTCCTTGACCGGCAGCTTGTGCTCGACGTCGGCAAAACCCTGAACCGAACTATGCGCAATCTTGCCGCGCCGATAGACCAGGAGATGCGTGCCCGGGAAGCGGCCGGCATCGATGTAGCGGCTCTTCAGATGCGCATCGACGCGGTCAAGCGCGACCTTGGACATACCGACGGATTCGGGCGAGGCGGGGGTAGGGGCGAGCATCAGTTCCTCCGGGCAGTTTTTCTGGGAAGGTTGATAGCCGAAATGGCAGCCCCATTCCAAGCGCGTTGCACTTAACGCCGCCCGGCCGACTGGTGTAGTCTCCACCTTGGAACGCCTCCAGGGAGCCGCAAAGATCCCCATGGGCCCACGAGAAAATCGCAGGCAAACGCACCATGACCCAGTTCAACGAGACCGAACTCACCGAAGCCGTCTTCCGGAGCTTTGACCAGACACCCGACCCGCGCGCGAAATTCCTGCTCCAGGAATTGGTGAAGTCGCTGCACGATTACGTGAGCAAGACCGGCCTCACCTTCGAGGAATGGGAATACGCTATCGATTTCCTGACCCGCACCGGCCAGAAATGCACGGATACCCGCCAGGAATTCATCCTCCTGTCCGACGTGCTCGGCGTCTCCATGCTGGTCGACGCAGTCAACCACCGCGAGCGCGAGGGCGCCACCCAGACCACCGTGCTCGGGCCGTTCTATGTCGGCGAGCACAAGGTGACGGCGCACGGCACCGACATCTCTCCGAACAATCAAACCGGCGAACGGATGTTCGTGCAGAGCCGCGTCACCGATCTCAACGGCAAGCCGCTCGCGAATGTCCCCGTCGATGTCTGGCATGCCGATGATGACGGCTTCTACGATTCACAGAAGCCGAACTATGACGAGGTCGGCGCCTCCGCGCGGGCGCGCTTCATCACGGATGGCGACGGCCGCTTCTTCTTCCGCACCATCTTGCCGTGCAGCTATCCGATCCCGACCGATGGTCCGGTCGGCGAGATGATCATGCAGACCAACCGCCACCCGATGCGCCCGGCGCATGTGCATTTCCTGGTGAATGCCAAGGGCTACGAGCCGCTGATCACCCATGTCTTCATGGACGGCGACAAATATCTGGATTCCGACGTGGTGTTCGGGGTCAAGGACGATCTCGTCGCCAAGGTCGAGCCGCGCAACGATCCGGCGATGCCCGACGGCTCCAAGGCAAGCGGGCAGTGGCACTTGATGAGCTACGAATTCCACCTCAAGCCGGGCGGCGGCATGGCGCCGAAGCCGCTGGGGACGAAGGCGGAGGAGCCGGCCTGACGGTCAGGCGCGAGCCGCGCGCGCCCGCCCCCCTCATCTCCAGATAAAGGCCGCCAGCTCGTCAGGCGTCCCCATGGGGAAGGCTTCCTTCATAAAGTCGAGGAAGGCGGATACGCGCGCGCTTAGGAGCCGGCGCGATGGATAGAGCGTCCACAACGCGATCTCTGGTCCGTCGATGTCGCCCCAATGCACCAGCGTGCCGGCAGCCAGGTCGTGACTGACCAGTGACACCGGAAGGCGTGCGGCGCCGACGCCCGCCCGGACTGCATCGCGGACCATGACGAGCGATGACAGCCGAAGGACTGGATCAACCGCGATGCGCGATCTTCCGCTTGGCACCGTCACTTCCCAGGTTGTCAGCTGGTCGCCCGGTCCGCGCATGACAGCCGGCACAGCGATACCGTCCCTCGGTCGTTTCAGGTCCGGGCTCGCCACGACGACCAGCCGATCGCGCAGGAAGATTCGTCCGACAAGGCTGTCATCTGGATCGGGATTGACCCGGATCACCAGATCATACCCCTCCTCCACCATGTCGACGGAGCGATCTTCCGTCGAGACCTCAAGACGGACCTGCGGATATCTGAGCGCGAACCCGGCCGCGAGTTTCCCCATCGCAGTCTGAGAGAACAGCAAAGGCGCGCTGATCCGCATCCTGCCTCGCGGGCTGTCCCCGCCCGAAGCGATCGCTGCCGCCGTCTCGTCGAGCTCGGTGAGCAATGCCCCCGTCCGCTTGTAAAGGGCGCGTCCTTCCTGGGTGAGTTTCACGGCGCGCGCGCCGCGCTCGAACAGGCGCAGGTCGAGCGCGGCTTCCAGCTCCGCGACCCGGCGGGAGAGGGTGGCTTTCGGACGTCCGGCGGCCCGTGCGGCGCGTCCGAACCCGCCGTGCCGGGCGACGAGATTGAAATCGGCGAGTGCGAGCAGGTCCATCGTTCCACCAGTGAGACAGTCTGTTCAAATATAGCGACTGTCGGTCCGAATGTGGATCACTAATTTCCCGGGTGTCTTCTGACCCAACCGGAGTGATCCCCATGACCATCCTCGTTACCGGCGCAACCGGCACCATCGGCCGCAATGTCGTCGAACAGCTCGTCAAGCGCGGCGCTGATATCCGCGCTCTCGCTCGCGATCCTGCAAAGGCAAACCTGCCGGCAGGCGTCACGGTCGTGCAGGGCGACCTGCTCGACGTCGACTCGCTGCGCAGCGCGTTCAAGGGCGTCTCGACCCTGTTCTTGCTCAACGCAGTGCTCGCCGATGAATTCACGCAGGCGCTGATCGCGCTCAACGTGGCCCGCGAGGCCGGCGTCGAGCGCGTGGTCTACCTCTCGGTGATCCACAGCGATCGCTACGTGAATGTCCCGCACTTTGCCGGCAAGTTCGGCGTCGAGCGGATGATCGAGCAGATGGGCTTCAACGCCACCATCCTGCGCCCCGCCTACTTCATGAATAATGATCTCACGATCAAGGACGTGGTGACCGGATACGGCATCTATCCGATGCCCATCGGGAGCAGGGGGCTCGCCATGATCGATGCGCGCGACATCGGCGAGATCGCGGCCGTCGAGCTCATCCGTCGTGAGCGAGCCGCAGCGCCGCTTGCGCTCGACCGCATCAATCTGGTCGGTCCCGAAACGCTGACCGGCGCGAAAGCCGCCGCCGTCTGGTCGGAGGTGCTGGGTCGCACGATCGCCTATCCCGGTGACGATACCGCCGGCTTCGAGAAGAATCTCCGGCAGTTCATGCCGAGCTGGATGGCCTACGACATGCGGCTGATGAGCGAGCGTTTCCTCACCGAGGGAATGGTCCCAGAGGCCGGCGACGTCGAGCGGCTGACCGCGCTGTTGGGGCGTCCCCTGCGCTCCTATCGCGACCTTGTCTCCGAGATCGCGGCCTTTGCCTGACGGCACGGGCACGTCCCATCGCGACAACGTGCCTGGCTACACCCTTGATCAGCGCGCGTGCAACATCGCAAGCAGGACCACGACGACGCAGGCGAGCGCCGCCGTGGTCAATTTCCAGAACATCAGCGGGCTGCGCTCCAGCAAGGGCGTGATCCGCGTGTCGAGATAGGCCGGATTGGGCGAGCGAAGCTCGAAGACGAATTCGGACAGATCCTCGTGCCGCTTGTAGGGATCCGGATGGAGCGCACGTCTGAGCGCGCCGTCGACCCAAGCAGGCACGTTGCTGTCGTCGTTGGCCGGGCGATATTTGAGCCTCCGCACGTCCGCCTTGCGCCGGATACTGGCGATTTGGGTGCCATAGGGAAGCTTTCCCGTCAGCATCTGGTAGCAGATCACGGCCAGCGAAAACATGTCGGAGCGCGACGAGCCGCCTTGCCCAAGAAAATATTCCGGCGCCGTGTACTGGACCGTTCCCAGAATTTCGTCGGCCTCGTCCTGCGGCGCGGCCTCCGCGACGCCTGCCACCCTGACTGATCCAAAGTCGATGATCTTCGCGGTCCCGGTCTTGTCGATCAGGATGTTGTCGGGCCTGAGGTCCTGATGCAGCATTTCCATGCGGTGGAAGGCGCGCAGGCCCGCGGCGATTTGCTCGACCAGTCCGCGGACGGTTTCGAGATCGGGGCGTGGATTGTCCGTCATCCATTGCCGCAAGGTCTGACCTTCGACGAATTCGGTGGCAACGTAGAGATAGCTGCGCCGTTTCGACTGCGACAACGGCTTCAGCACGTGCGGGCTGTCGATCCGGCGCGCGATCCACTCCTCCATCAGGAAGCGCTTCAAATAGGCGGCATTGTCGCGCAAATCGATCGACGGAAGCTTCAGCGCGACTGGCTCTTCGGTTACTGCGTCGACGGCAAGGTAGATGTGACTGCGGCTGCTGCCGTGGATTTCGCGGACGATCCTGTAGCCGTCGAAGATTGCCCGCGGCTCCGGCAGCGGGGGAAGCGGCAGTTGGGAGGTCTGGTTGAAGATGCCGGCTGGCTCGCGCTGCGGCACCGCATCGATGCGGAGGATCTGGACCGTGATGTTGTCGTCGCTGCCGCGCCGGTAGGCTTCCTCGACGATCGCTTTCGCCGCCTCGTCGAGCCCGGCTGCATGCTCGCTGAGCGCGCTCGTGATGAAACGCGCGTCGACGAATTCATAGGCGCCGTCGGTCGCCAGCAGGAAAGTGTCGCCAGTCTCGATTTCGAAACTCTGGTAGTCGATCTCGAGCTGCGGATTGATGCCGAGCGCGCGGCCGAGATAGGTTTGCTCCGACGACACGATGATCCGGTGATCGTCGGTCAGCTGCTCGAGCGCCTTGCCGGCGACGCGATAGACGCGACAGTCGCCAACGTGGAAGATGTGAGCGGTGGTCGCCTTGATGACCATGGCGCTCAGGGTGCAGACATAGCCCTTGTCGCGGTCATAGGCATATTGGCTCTTGCGCGTCTGCGCGTGCAGCCAGGAATTGGTGGCATCCAGCACGCGGCGGGCTGAGGTCTTCACCGTCCAGGATTCAGACGTGCAGTAATAGTCCATCAGGAAGCTCTTGACCGCCGACTCGCTGGCGATCTGGCTCACCGTGCTGCTGGAGATGCCGTCGGCGAGGACGGCCGCAATGCCCTTCAGGCTGAGCATCGGCTCGTCCGGAACGAGGACGCCGTGAAAATCCTGGTTGATGGGCTTGCGACCCTTGTCGGAATGCTGGCCGACCGAGATCTGAAGTCCGCGGGTCATTGTCATCACCGGCAAAGGGGAGCCTCACCCTGGTCGGACGAGGCTCCCCTGTCGAGACGTTTTCGATCAGGCCGCAACGCGGGTCGGCGCGGCCTTGCCGGCCTGCCGCTTCGGTTTGGTCATGACGTGCGTGGTGTAGAGGGTCATGCCGGTGAAGGCGAGGCCGCCGACGAGATTGCCGAGCACGGTCGGGATCTCGTTCCAGATCAGATAGTCCATGATCGAGAACTTCGCGTGCAGCATCAGGCCCGAAGGAAACAGGAACATGTTCACGACGGAATGCTCGAACACCATGTAGAAGAACAGCATGATGGGCATCCACATCGCGATGACCTTGCCGGGGACCGAGGTCGAGATCATGGCGCCGACGACGCCGGTCGAGACCATCCAGTTGCAGAGCATGCCGCGCATGAACAGGGTTGCCATGCCGGCGGCGCCATGCGCGGCGTAGCCGAGCGTTCGGCCTTCGCCGATATTTCCGATGGCCGCGCCGACCTTGTCGGGCTCTTGCGTGAAACCGAACGTCGTGACGAAGGCCATCATGAAGGCGACGGTGAGGGCGCCGCCGAAGTTGCCGACGAAGACGAGGCCCCAGTTGCGCAGCACGCCGCCAAGCGTGACGCCGGGACGCTTGTCGATCAGGGCGAGCGGTGAGAGCACGAACACGCCGGTGAGCAGATCGAAGCCGAGCAGGTACAGCATGATGAAGCCGACCGGAAACAGCATCGCGCCGACCAGCGGCTGGCCGGTGTTGACGTTGATCGTGATGGCGAACCATGCGCCGAGCGTGAGAATGGCGCCGGCCATATAAGCGCGGATGATGGTATCCCGGGTGGACATGAAGATCTTGGACTCGCCCGCATCCACCATCTTGGTGACGAATTCCGAAGGCGCGAGATACGACATCGATGGTTCCTTTTGCTTCGTAAGAGAGATCACGCCCTCCTGCGAGAGCGATTGAACGTCATTGGCCGTGCGGGCTGCCTGCCGCGCACGAGGGCTTGGAATGGTTTCGGAAGCCTTGGGAATCGCGTCACGACGACCGAGCCGGGAAGGGCCGCGAAGCAGTTGAGCTTCCTCGTTGCGGCCGCCAGAGGCTGCAACCATGCGGCAAAGCCGCAGTCTTCGTTGACATGATGGAAGAAGCAAATTGCGTGCCGGGGCCTGCAGCTTGAAAAGAGTTAGCGATATCAATTAGATAACATTGCAACGGTTCAGATTTCGATGCACTCCATGGCCTTATGCTTGAGCCGCTGCATAGTATTTGTGCGCCGCACAAGGATTGAGCAGGTCGCAAATTTCACGTGCGGACTAAGCCTGCGACAGACTGGCGCGGCGCCCATAACATTATGAACTGGCGTCGCTTTTCGCTGTTTTGGGCTTGGCACGAAGCTTGAATAGTTCCCAGCCGACGCCATTGAAGCCGTCCCGCGAGACTTCTCATCCGATTTGTGACGCCACCAGACGGGGGTTTTCCCCGTCGCGCGTTCGCATGGGCCTTTTTTGGGGTCACGGACGGACGGGCTGCTCGCGTGCACTGACGCAATCATTCTGCAACGACGCAAAGGACGACACCGCCAATGACCAAGCGCACCCGCCGGCCCTCGGAAACGATCGGCCTGAACCGCCGTCAATTGATGAAGGCTGCCGGCTCGACCGCCGCACTCCTCGCCGCTGCCAAGCTGAATTTCCCCGCCGGCGCTTTCGCGCAGGACGCCGGCCCCGAGGTCAAGGGCGCCAAGCTCGGCTTCATCGCCCTCACCGACGCGACCCCGCTGTTCGTCGCGAAGGAGAAGGGCATCTTCGCCAAATACGGCATGCCCGATGTCGAGGTCCAGAAGCAGGCCTCCTGGGGCACCACGCGTGACAATCTCGTGCTCGGCTCCGAAGGCAATGGCATCGACGGCGCGCACATCTTGACCCCGATGCCGTATCTGATCTCGGCCGGCAAGGTGACGCAGAACAACCAGCCCACGCCGATGTACATTCTGGCGCGCCTGAACCTGAACGGTCAGTGCATCTCGGTCGCCAAGGAATATGCGGACCTCAAGGTCGGCATCGACACCGCGCCCTTCAAGACCGCGCTGGAGAAGAAGAAGACCTCAGGAAAGTCGGTGAAGGCCGCGATGACCTTTCCCGGCGGCACCCATGATCTCTGGATCCGCTACTGGCTCGCTGCCGGCGGGATCGATCCCGACAAGGACATCGAGACCATCGTGGTGCCGCCGCCTCAGATGGTGGCCAATATGAAGGTCGGCACCATGGACTGCTTCTGCGTCTGTGAGCCCTGGAACCTCCAGCTCATCCACCAGGAGATCGGCTACACCGCGATCACCACCGGCGAGCTATGGGACAAGCATCCCGAAAAGTCGTTCGGCATGCGCGCGGCCTGGGTCGACAAATACCCGAAGGCGGCGAAGGCGCTGCTGATGGCTGTGATGGAAGCCCAGCAATGGTCGGAGAAGGTTGAGAACCGAGAGGAAGCCGCAGTGATCTGCGCCAAGCGCCAGTGGATCAACTGCCCGGTTGAGGACATCACCGATCGCATGAAAGGCAAGTTCGACTACGGCACCGGTCGCATCGTCGACAATTCGCCGCAGCAGATGCGCTTCTGGAAGGACCAGGCCTCCTATCCGTTCCAGAGCCATGATCTCTGGTTCCTCACCGAAGACATCCGCTGGGGCAAGTACGAGGCGAATTTCGACACCAAGGCGCTCATTGCCAAGGTCAACCGCGAGGACATGTGGCGCGATGCGGCCAAGACGCTGGGCGTCGCTACTGCCGATGTCCCGGCCTTCACCTCGCGCGGCAAGGAAACCTTCTTCGACGGCAAGGTGTTCGACCCCGAAAATCCGGCCGCCTATCTGAAGTCGCTCGCGATCAAGCGCGTCGAAGTCTGATGGAGCCTGCGGCTGCCGTGAGGCGGCCGCATCGTCTTGGAAAGCCGAGATCCGGAGCCGGAGAGATAGCGATGAACATGCCTGCCACGAAGATGGACATTGAGACCGCGACCCCGACGGGTACCGCCGCGCCGGTCGTCGCGATGACACCGAAGCGGCCGCCGCGCGGCGAGACCTACGCGCGGATGGCGCGGGAGACCGCCGTGCGCGTGATCCCGTCGCTCGTCGTGGTCGCACTGCTGATGCTGGTATGGGAGCTGGTCTGCCGCCGCGCCGGCTCGGCGCTGCCGCCGCCGTCGAAAGTCTTCAAGGACACCAAGGAACTGATCCTCGATCCGTTCTTCGATCACGGCGGCATCGACAAGGGTCTGTTCTGGCATCTCTCAGCCAGTCTCCAGCGCGTCGCGCTCGGCTATTCGCTGTCCGCCATCGCCGGCATTGCGCTCGGCGTCCTGGTCGGCCAGTCGGTCTGGGCCATGCGCGGGCTCGATCCGTTGTTTCAGGTCTTGCGCACGATTCCGCCGCTGGCCTGGCTGCCGCTGTCGCTCGCGGCGTTCCGCGACGGCCAGCCCTCGGCGATCTTCGTCATCTTCATCACCTCGATCTGGCCGATCATCATCAACACCGCGGTCGGCGTCCGCAACATCCCGCAGGACTACCGCAACGTCGCCGCGGTGGTGCAGCTCAATCCGCTCGAGTTCTTCGCCAAGATCATGATCCCGGCCGCCGCGCCCTACATCTTCACGGGGCTTCGCATCGGCATCGGCTTGTCCTGGCTCGCGATCGTGGCCGCGGAAATGCTGATCGGCGGCGTCGGCATCGGCTTCTTCATCTGGGACGCGTGGAATTCCTCGCATATCAGCGAGATCATCCTGGCGCTGTTCTATGTCGGC
Source organism: Bradyrhizobium sp. 132 (assembly GCF_023074185.1). Classification (GTDB taxonomy): domain Bacteria; phylum Pseudomonadota; class Alphaproteobacteria; order Rhizobiales; family Xanthobacteraceae; genus Bradyrhizobium. The sequence continues at coordinate 23,460 of NZ_JADPKY010000067.1, forward strand.
ATCATCGGCTTCGTGCTCGACCGTCTGATCGCGGGCGTCGGCAAGATCGTCACCCGCGGCACCGCGCCGAACTGAAGGGAAAGCACATGACCACCTATTTGAAGCTCGACCACATCGACAAGGTCTTCACCCGCGGCGCGGCCACGACCGAGGTGTTGAAGGAGATCAACCTGACGATCGAGAAGAGCGAATACGTCTCGATCATCGGCCATTCCGGTTGCGGCAAGTCGACCCTGCTCAACATCATCGCAGGATTGACCACCGCCACCACCGGCGGCGTACTGCTGGAGAACCGCGAGGTGAACTCGCCGGGTCCGGATCGCGCAGTGGTGTTCCAGAACCACAGCCTGCTGCCGTGGCTGACGGTGTACGAGAACGTCAGGCTCGGCGTCGACAAGGTCTTCGCCAAGACCAAGAAGCGCGCCGAACGCGACGCATGGGTCATGCACAATCTCAACCTCGTGCAGATGGCCCACGCCAAGGACAAGCGGCCCTCGGAAATCTCCGGCGGCATGAAGCAGCGCGTCGGCATTGCCCGCGCGCTTGCGATGGAGCCCAAGGTGTTGCTGCTCGACGAGCCGTTCGGCGCGCTCGACGCGCTGACCCGCGCGCATTTGCAGGACTCCGTGATGGCGCTGCATCAGAAGCTAGGCAACACCATCTTGATGATCACCCACGACGTCGACGAGGCCGTGCTGTTGTCCGACCGCATCGTCATGATGACGAACGGGCCGAGCGCGCGCATCGGCGAGGTGCTGGAGGTGCCGCTGGCGCGCCCGCGCAAGCGGCTCGAGCTCGCGACCAACGCCGCTTATCTGAAGTGCCGGCAGCGCGTGCTCGAATTCCTCTATGAGCGTCATCGCTTCGTCGAAGCCGCGTAAGCGCGTCGTTAACACATGCGTGGCCCGCACAAATAACAGACATCAAGCTCAATCCTTGTGCGCCGCACAAGGATTGAGCGAATCGCAAAATTTGCGTGCGAATGGAGCCCTGCAACAATTTCGGGCTGTTCCAATAAGTCTCTGAATTCCCTGTATTTACCGAATGCGCGCAGTTGGCACGGAAATTGAAGCACCAACCGCGACGCCAACGACGCCGTCCCTCAACATCATCAATCAGCATCGCAACTCGCCACCGGGGTGAAGCCTCGGAGCGCGCCTCCGTGGCCGGGGGCAGAGCCTGCAACGACGCAGCGGTGAGCCTGGAAGGGATAATGTAATGACGAAGGATCCGACGTGGATTTCCGAATGGCGCCCCGAAGATGAGGCGTTCTGGAATGCGACTGGCAAGACTATCGCGCGACGCAACCTGGTCTGGTCGATCGTGGCCGAGCATATCGGCTTCTCGGTCTGGCTGATCTGGAGCATCGTCACCACCAAGCTGCCGCAGGCGGGCTTCCACTACACCACCGACCAGCTGTTCCAGCTCGTCGCAGTGCCCGGGCTGATCGGCGCGTTGATGCGCTTTCCCTACACCTTCGCGGTGACGACCTTCGGCGGCCGCAACTGGACCATCTTCAGTGCCGCGATCCTGTTCATTCCGACGCTTTCGCTCGCCTACTTCGTGAGCCAGCCCGACACGCCGTTCTGGCTGATGCTGCTGATTGCCTCGACCGCCGGCCTCGGCGGCGGCAATTTCGCGTCCAGCATGACCAACATCTCCTTCTTCTTTCCCGACCGGATGAAGGGATGGGCGCTGGGCCTGAATGCGGCCGGCGGCAATATCGGCGTCTCCAGCGTGCAGCTGTTGACCCCGATCCTGATGACGCTCGCCGTCATCAACCTGTTCCAGGCAACCCCCGTCGACGGTGTCTTCCTGCAAAACGCCGGCCTGATGTGGGTGCTGCCGATCGCGATCGCGGTGTTCGGCGCGGTGTTCTTCATGAACAACCTGACCACGGCCAAGTCGTCGATCAGGAACCAGCTCGCGGTGGTCAAGCGCAAGCACACCTGGATCATGGCGTATCTCTATATCGGCACGTTCGGCTCGTTCATCGGCTACTCGGCTGCGTTTCCGCTGCTGATCAAGACGCAATTTCCGCAAGTCACGATTGCAATCGCATTCCTGGGGCCGCTGGTCGGCTCGTTGTCGCGGCCGCTCGGCGGCTGGCTTGCCGACAAGATCGGTGGGTCGGTCATCACGTTCTGGAATTTCATCGTGATGGCAGGCGCCACGGTCGGCGTGCTCTACTTCGTCGGGCAGAAGGACTTTATCGGCTTCCTGTCGATGTTCCTGGTCCTGTTCGTGACGACGGGCATCGGCAACGGTTCGACCTACCGCATGATTCCCTCGATCTTCCGCGAGCAGAATCTGTTCAGGGTGCGCGGCAAGGGCGATGCGGAGCGCGCGGTCGCCTTGAAGACGGCGAGCATCGAGAGCGGTGCGGCGGTCGGCTTCATCGGCGCGGTCGGCGCCGTCGGCGGCTATCTGATCCCGACCGGCTTCGGCAAGTCGATCGCGCTGACGGGAGGACCGCAGCTCGCGCTCGCGATCTATCTCGGTTTCTACGCCTCCTGCCTCGCGCTGACCTGGTGGTTCTATCTGCGTCGCAGCCCGCAGGGTGAAGGCGTGTCAAGCCTTGCCGGGGCGCGCGTGTAACACTTGGTACGAATCTCGCTTCTCTCCGTACGCGGGGAGAAGCATTGCCCGACAGTTTGATCATGAACCTGGTTCGCAACGGCGCGCACCAAGGCAAACCGAAACAGGCAGGAGAACATCATGACGCCAGAACAGATCACCCTCGTCCAGCAGAGCTTTGCCAAGGTCGCGCCGATTTCCGCGCAGGCCGCGATACTGTTCTACGATCACCTGTTCGAGGTGGCGCCGTCGGTGCGCGCGATGTTTCCCGAGGACATGACCGAGCAGCGCAAGAAGCTGATGGGCATGCTCGCCGCCGTCGTCGGCGGCCTGTCGAACCTGGACTCGATTCTTCCCGCGGCCTCGGCGCTGGCGAAGCGGCACGTCGCTTACGGCGCCCAGGCCGAGCACTACCCCGTGGTCGGCGCGACCTTGCTGTGGACCCTGGAGAAGGGGCTCGGCGAAGCCTGGACGCCCGAACTCGCTACCGCCTGGACTGACGCCTATGGCGTGCTGTCCGGCTACATGATTTCCGAGGCCTATGGCGCCCAGGCGCAGGCCGCCGAATAGGAGACGCCTTGTGAGTGAGCCACTCGTCATCGTTGGTAACGGTATGGCGGCCGCGCGCCTTGTCGACGAGCTCGCCAAGACCGCACTCGGCCGCTACGCGGTTGCCGTTATCGGCGATGAACCACGGCTCGCTTACAACCGCGTGCTGCTCTCCTCCGTGCTGGCCGGCGAGACCGGTTCGCACGAGATCGAGCTGAGACCTGCCGACTGGTGGCGCCATCGCGGCGTCACGGTGCGCTACGGCTATCGCGTCACCGAGATCGACACCGGCCGACGCGAGCTCAAGATCGAAGGCGAAGAGAGCATGGAATATTCCAAGCTCGTGCTCGCCATCGGCTCGACGCCGCTGCGGCTCAACGTGCCGGGCGCCGATCTCGCGGGCGTGCACACCTTCCGCGACACCCGCGACGTCGATCTGCTGCTGACGCTGGCAGCGGCGAAGAAGCGCGTCGTCGTGGTCGGCGGCGGTCTGCTCGGACTCGAAGCGGCCTACGGCCTCGCCAAGGCCGGAGCGCCTGTGACGCTGCTGCATCTGATGGACCGGCTGATGGAGCGCCAGCTCGATGCGCCCGCTGCGGACCTGCTCAAGACGCTGGTCGAGCGCAAGGGCATTCGCATCCTGCTCAATGCCTCCACGGTCCGCATCCATGGCGAGGGCCAGGTCGAAGGGGTCGAGCTTGCCGATGGCAGCCGCATCGAGGCAGATGCCCTGATCTTCGCCGCCGGCATCAGGCCCAATACTGCGCTCGCCAAGGACGCCGGCATCGCGGTCAACCGCGGCATCGTCGTCAACGACGAGATGCAGACGGCGTCGCCCGATATCTACGCGCTCGGCGAGTGTGCCGAGCATCGCGGCACCTGCTACGGCCTCGTCGAGCCTGCCTACGAGCAGGCGCGCGTGCTGGCGCGACATCTCGCCGGCCGGCCTGCGGCCTATCAGGGCAGCGTAGTCTCGACCAATCTGAAAGTGTCAGGCGTCAGCGTGTTCTCCGCCGGTGACTTCATGGGCGGGGAGGGCAGCGAGAGTCTCGTGCTCACCGATCGCAGGCGCGGTACCTACAAGAAGCTCGTCATCGCCGACGGCCGGCTCACCGGCGCCGTGCTGATCGGCGATACCGTCGATGCGCTCTGGTACCTCGAACTGATCCGCAACCGCGAAAAGGTGGCGGCGATCCGCACCGACATGGTGTTCGGCCGCGCGCTCGCGCGTCCCTCGAAAGCAGCCTGATATGACCGCGATCGATCCCACGCTCCGCGCCACCAAGACGACCTGTCCGTATTGCGGCGTCGGCTGCGGCGTGCTGGCGACGCCGGACGGCAACGGCGGCGCAGCGATCGCGGGCGATCCTGACCACCCCGCCAATTTCGGCCGGCTGTGCTCCAAGGGCTCGGCACTCGGCGAGACCTTCGGGCTGGAAAGCCGGCTGCTCTATCCGATGATCCGCTGCAAGGGCCTGCTGGAACGCGTCGCCTGGAGCGATGCGCTCGACCACGTCGCCCACCGCATGCAGCACATCGTCGCCCGCGACGGCGCCGACGCGGTCGCGTTCTATCTCTCCGGCCAGCTTCTGACCGAAGACTATTACGTGGCCAACAAGCTGATGAAGGGCTTTGTCGGCACTGCCAATGTCGACACCAACTCGCGGCTCTGCATGTCGTCCTCGGTCGCCGGTCACCGCCGTGCCTTCGGTGCCGACACCGTGCCCGGCTGCTACGAGGATCTCGACCAGGCCGATCTGCTCGTCTTCGTCGGCTCGAATGCCGCCTGGTGCCATCCCGTGCTGTTCCAGCGCATGGTGAAGAACCGGCAGGAGCGCGGCGCCCGCATGATCGTGATCGATCCGCGCCGCACCGATACCGCGACCGACGTCGACCTGTTCCTCGGCCTCAAGCCAGGCACCGACACGGCACTGTTCTCCGGCCTGTTAGTTCACCTCGCCGACAACGGTGCGCTCGATCAGGACTACATCGCGCAATACACGTCGGGCTTTGACGACGCACTGGCGCGCGCGCGCAGCATCGCCGGCAGCGTCACGGCGACCGCACTGGCGACCGGCCTCTCCGAGCAGGACGTTGCCACCTTCTTCAAGATGTTCCGCGACACGCCCCGCGTCGTCACACTGTATTCGCAAGGCGTCAATCAGTCGGCGCAGGGCACCGACAAGGTCAACGCGATCCTGAATTGCCATCTCGCCACGGGGCGCATCGGCAAGCCCGGCGCTTCGCCGTTCTCGCTCACCGGCCAGCCCAACGCGATGGGCGGCCGCGAGGTCGGCGGCCTTGCCAACCAGCTCGCCGCGCATATGAACTTCACGCCGCCGGATATCGACCGCGTGCGGCGGTTCTGGAAGGCGCCGCGCATCGCCACCCATGAAGGGTTGAAGGCGGTACCGCTGTTCGAAGCCATCAACCGCGGCGAGGTCAAGGCGCTGTGGGTGATGGGCACCAACCCCGCAGTGTCGCTGCCCGATGCGGACTTCGTGCGCGAGGCGCTGACGAAACTCGAGCTGTTCGTGGTGTCCGAGAACGTGCTCTCGAACGACACGGTCGATGCCGGCCCGCACGTGCTGCTGCCGGCGCTCGCCTGGGGTGAGAAGTCGGGCACCGTGACCAATTCCGAACGCCGCATCTCGCGCCAGCGCTCCTTCCTGCCTGCGCCAGGCGAGGCAAGACCGGACTGGTGGATCCTGAGCGAGACCGCAAGGCGACTCGGCTTCGGCGACAGCTTCAACTACAAATCGGCGGCCGATATCTTCCGCGAGCACGCCGCGCTCTCGACGTTCGAGAACGACGGCAGCCGCGATTTCGACATCGGCGCGCTGACGTCGCTGTCCGACGAGGCCTTCGACGCCTTGAAGCCCGTGCAGTGGCCCGCGCGCGAAGGCGAGGCGCCCATCGAACGGTTCTTCGCGCAGGGTGGCTTCTTCACCAATGACGGCAAGGGCCGCTTCGTCGCGCCGGAGGTGCCGGCGCTGCGTGGCGAGACCGGGCCGTCGCGGCCGCTGCGCCTCAACACCGGGCGCATTCGCGATCAGTGGCACACCATGACGCGTACGGGTCTCAGCCAGCGGCTCGGCGCGCATCTGCCGGAGCCGTTCGTCGAGATCCATCCTGACGATGCCAGCAAATACGGCATCGTCCACGATGGCTATGCCCGCATCACCACGGACTACGGCCAGTGCATCCTGAAGGTCGTCGTCAGCGATCGGCAGCAGCGCGGCACGCTGTTCGCGCCGATCCACTGGAGCGCGATGAACGCCTCCCACGGTCGCGTCGGTGCGCTGGTCGCACCGTTCACCGATCCGTTCTCGGGGCAGCCGGAATCGAAGGCAACGCCGGCGGCGATCGCGCCCTATGAATACGTCTTCCGCGGCTTTGCGTTGTCGCGCAAGCAGCTCGACCTACCGTCGAACCTGATGTGGACCCGCGTCACGGTCGTCGGCGGCTTCGGCTATCTCTTCGCCGACAATGCGGATCTGTCGCGCTGGCCGGCCTGGCTCGAGAGCGTCGCCGGCGAGGACGTCGCCGACTATCGCGACTTCGGCGGCGGCGTTTATCGCGCGGCGTCGTTTGCGGGCGACCGCATCGAAACCTGCCTGTTCGTCGGCCCCGCGCATGATGCGGGCGACTGGGAGGTGGTGAAGAGCCTGTTCGTGGCCGACCACGTCACCGACGAGCAGCGCCGCATGCTGCTCTCCGGCAAGTCCAGCGAAGGTGCCGTCTCGACCGGCCCTGTCGTCTGCGCCTGCTTCGGCATCGGCCGCGGCACCATCTGCGACAGCATCGCTGCCGGCGCGCGCACGGCCGCCGAGATCGGCGCAAAGCTCAAGGCCGGCACCAATTGCGGCTCCTGCATCCCCGAGCTGAAGCGCCTGATCGCGACGACCGAGGTCGCGCCGGAGAAGCAGGCCAAGGTCGCGAGCGCGGCGGGGTGAGGGGTCTCTCCAGACCAAGACGGTCTCGTGCCCCGGACGCTGCGCAGCACGAAGTGATGCGCTGCAGAGCTGGGGCCCATCGCGCGGAGGTTTGTGTGGGCCTTTCTGGGTCCCGGCTCTGCGCAGCAACGCAGGGGGCGTTGCAGCGCGTCCGGGACACGAGAGCGGTATGGTTAGGTACGCCGCCATGCCCTCCGCCCAATCGACGCGCCCTCGATTGTGCCCTATGTTGCCGCGCTCTCCCATCAACAACGACAAAAATAACAATGATGTACCTGGAAACGCCGCCGCGCCTGATCGAAACCAAGCTGTTCTCCGCAATGCCCGACAGGTTCCGCCGCAAAGGCGAGCGGACGGATTGGGCCGATGCCAACCGGCCGGGTGTGCCGACGGACTCCTTCATCGAAGGACCGTCGTTCGACAAGGATGGCAATCTCTACATCGTCGACATTCCCTTCGGCCGCATCTTCCGCATCGCGCCCGATGGCGAATGGTCGGTCGCGATCGAATATGAGGGCTGGCCGAACGGATTGAAGATCGCGGCCGACGGCCGCATCATGGTCGCCGACTACAGGCACGGCATCATGGAGTTCGACGCCAAGGCCGGCCGCATCAAGCCTGTCCTGACTGCACGCAATTCGGAATCGTTTCGCGGCTGCAACGATCTGCATCTCGCCTCCAACGGCGACATCTATTTCACCGACCAGGGCCAGACCGGCCTGCATGACCCCAGCGGCCGCGTCTATCGCCTGACACAAAGCGGCCGGCTCGATTGCCTGATCGACACCGGCATCAGCCCGAATGGCCTGGTGCTCGATCCGACCGAAACGGTGCTGTTCGTCGCGATGACGCGCGACAACGCGGTGTGGCGGTTGCCGTTCATGAAGGACGGCAGCGTGTCCAAGGTCGGCCGCTTCTGCTCGCTGTTCGGCACCAGCGGCCCCGACGGCATGACCATGGACGCCAAGGGCCGCCTGTTCGTCGGGCACGCTTCGCTTGGCCATATCTTCGTGTTCGCGCCGAACGGCGAATTGATCGCGCGGATCAAATCGTGTGCGGGGCCGAATTGCACCAACGTCGCAATCGGTGGCGCAAAGAACGATCGGCTCTATATCACGGAGTCCGGGACCGGCAGCGTGCTGGTCGCTGATATCAGCGGATTGAACTCTTGAGCATGACGGCGGTTGCCTGAGCGAAAGAGCGGTATCGGAGCAGACATGAACACAAAACCTTTCGGCGAAACCGGCGCCCCCGTCTCCGTGATCGGGCAGGGCACCTGGTATCTCGATCATGGCGATCGCAAGCGCGCGATCACGGCGCTTCAGCGCGGGCTCGATCTCGGCATGACTCACATCGACACCGCCGAGATGTATGGTGATGCCGAACTCGTCATTGCCGATGCGATCACGAGCCGGCGCGACGACGTGTTCCTGGTCTCAAAGGTGCTGCCAAGCAACGCTTCGCGCGGCGGAACCATCACCGCCTGTGAGCGCTCGCTGAAGCGGCTGAAGACTGATCGGCTCGATTGCTATCTCCTGCACTGGCGTGGCTCGTATCCGCTGGAGGACACCGTCGCCGCGTTCGAGGAACTGGTGAAGACCGGCAAGATCAAATCCTGGGGCGTCTCCAATTTCGACGCCGACGATCTCGACGAGATCCTCGAAATTGCCGGCGAAGGCAAGATCGCCTGCAATCAGGTGCTCTATCATCTGAAGGAACGCGCGATCGAGCACGCGGTGATCCCGTGGTGCGAACGGCATGGCGTCGCTGTGGTCGCCTATTCGCCGTTCGGCCACGACGATTTCCCTACGAGCAACAGCAAGGGCGGCGCCGTGTTGACGGGCATAGCGGAGGCGCGTCGCGCGACGCCGCGCCAGGTCGCGCTGAGCTTCCTCACCCGTGAGACTACGGTGTTCGCGATCCCGAAGGCGTCCTCTGCGGAACATGCCGGCGAAAATGCAGCGGCCGGTGATCTCGTGCTGACGAAAGACGAGATTGCTGCGCTCGATGCGGCGTTTCCGCGCGGTGCAAAGCCGCGCAGCCTGCCCATGCTGTAGTGCACAAAAGCCTATTATTAATGGAGTATTGACGCGCGCGGGCGTGAGCGCATATCGGCATCCTGTTTTCGGAAGTTGTGAAAGCGGCGCAATTATCGTTTTTAAGGATCATTCCCGATTCGCATTTCCTAGGTTCCTGCCGTGACACCGCCGCCCGCCGTAGCCGCAAGGCTCGACAGTATTCCCATGCCCATGCCGGAAAAGAAGCAGCAGGTGCGCCGCGCGCCTGCGCGCGTCGATCATCCCTTCAAGGGTATCGCGCTGGTGCTGCTGTCGACGATCTTTCTCGGTTGCTCCGATGTCACCGCGAAATATCTATCGTCGAGCCTGCCGTCGATCGAGATCACCTGGATCCGCTTCGTGACGTTCGCGCTGATGTTCACGCCGGTGATGCTGCCGGGCTCGCCGTTCCATGCGATGCGCACCGAGCGCCTCGGCCTGCAACTGATGCGCGGCGCGGCACTGCTCGGCTCTTCGCTGTTCTTCATCACCGGCCTGAGCTTCCTGCCGATCGCGGAAGCCTCCGCCACCGGCTTCGTCTCGCCGCTGTTCGTCACCGCACTCTCGATCATCTTCCTGAGCGAGAAGGTGGGCATGCGCCGCTGGATCGCCACCGCGATCGGCCTGACCGGCGTGATGATCATCCTGCGTCCGGGCTCCAGCGCGTTTCACGCCGCCGCGTTCTTCCCGATCGTCTCGGCGTTCTGTTGGGCCGCCGCGCTGATCCTGACGCGCATGATAAGCGGCCGCGAAGCCGTCCTCACCACGATGGCTTATTCGGCGCTGACGGGCGTTGCGATCCTCTCGCTGATGGTGCCGTTCGTCTGGGTCACGCCGAGCTGGACCGCGATCGGACTTGGCATCGTGATCGGTGTTGCCTCCACCGTCGGCCAGTGGATCATCGTGCTGGCCTATCGCTACGGCGATGCCTCGGTGCTGGCGCCGTTCTCGTATACGCAATTGCTGTGGGTCAGCATTTTGGGCTTCTTTCTGTTCGGAGAAGTGCCTGATATCTGGACCGTCACCGGCGCGGCCTTCATCGTCGCCAGCGGCCTCTACATCGCCCACCGCGAGCGCATCCGCCGCGCCCAGCTCCTGATAATGGAAGAGCGTTCCCCGAACCCCTGACGCAAGTTCGCGCGTCCGCTTTGTGCTATCAACGGCTCCAACAACAAGGGAGGAGCCGGATGCGCGCTGCGATTTTCAGGAACGGTGAGATCGTCGTCGACCGGATGGCTGAGCCGAAGCCGCGCAACGGGCAAGTGCTGGTCAAGACGCTCGCCTGCGGCATCTGCGGCTCAGACCTTCACGCACGCCAACACGCCCACCGCATGGTGGAGATGGCGCGGAAGACCGGGCGCAAGCCAATGGACCTCACCCGCGACGTCGTGTTCGGCCATGAGTTCTGCTGCGAAATCGTCGATTACGGGCCCGGCACCACGCGCAAGCTCAAGTCGGGTACGCGCGTGTGCTCACTGCCGGCCCTGGTGACGCTGCAGGGCATCGAGGGCATCGGTTATTCCAACGAGAATGTTGGCGGCTATGCCGAGGCGATGCTGCTGAGCGAAGCGCTGCTGCTCGAAGTGCCCAACGGTCTGGCGCCGGAGCATGCTGCACTCACCGAACCGCTCGCGGTCGGCGTTCACGCCGTGGCCAAGGCCAATATCCAAGGCGGCGAGGTGCCGCTCGTGATCGGCTGCGGGCCGGTCGGGCTTGCGGTGATCGCCGCGCTCAGGATCAGGGGCCTGCATCCGATCGTCGCCGCCGACTATTCGCCGGCGCGACGCGCGCTCGCGGCCAAGCTCGGCGCCGACATCGTCGTCGATCCCCTGAAGTCGCAGCCCTATGCGACCTGGGCCGAGCACGCGCAGATGTCGGACGCGGAAAAGGCGGCGCGGCCGCCGTTGCAGGCCATGCTGCCTGCGCTGAAGCCCGCGATCATCTTCGAATGCGTCGGCGTGCCCGGTCTGTTGCAGCAGGTGTTCGAGGGCGCGCCGCGCGATGCGAGGATTGTCGTGGTCGGCGTCTGCATGGAGACCGACAGGAGCGAGCCGATGCTCGGCATCATGAAGGAGCTCAACGTTCAGTACGTGCTCGGCTACACGCCGGACGAATTCGCAGCGTCGCTGCGCCTGATCGCGGAAGGGCAGGTGGACGCGGCTGCGATGGTGACGGCGGAAGTCGGCATCGACGGAGTCGCAAAGGCTTTCGCCGATCTCGCCAATCCTGAAGTCCACACCAAGATCATCGTGCAGCCGTGGCGGTGATGCCTTACACCGGCAGCGCGATCGAATATTTCACTTGGCTGAGCGCAAAGCTGGACTCGATCGAGGCGATGCCGTCGAGCCGGGTGAGCTTGGTTTTCAGGAAAGTCTCATAGGATGCGAGGTCGGCCGCGACCACGCGCAGCAGATAGTCGCGGTTGCCGGTCATCAGATAGCACTCCAGCACCTCGTCCCATTTCGAGATTGCGCGTGCGAAGCGGTTGAGATCCTCCTCCTTCTGCCGCGCCAGCTTGATCGAGATGAAGACGCTGACATGCAGCCCCAGTGCCTTCTGGTCGACCGTCGCGATGTAGCGCGAGATGACGCCGCGCTCCTCCAGCAGCTTGACCCGGCGATGGCAGGGCGAGACCGAGAGTCCGACCTTGTCGGCGAGTTCCTGCATGGTCAGCCGGCTGTCATTCTGGAGCAGGGCGAGGATTTTTCGATCGATGGCGTCTAGCGCGGGCATTGGGATAGAACCTGTTGCTTCTAGATAGTTTTTGGTATGGCGTTCCAATATTAGCAGGTATCGCGCGAAAAATTGAGAAATTTGGCCCAGCCCGCAGGCGTATCATCGTGGCACCTGTTTTCCGGGAGCGTTGCCATGCCCGTTGATACCGCCCGTCTCGACACATCGACCGCGCTGGCCCGCAAGGCGCTGTGGCTGTCGTCCTGGACCATCCATCACGCCAACCACGTCCGCACCAGCTCGGATGGCCTGAAGGTCGGCGGACATCAGGCCTCGTCGGCCTCGCTCGCGACCATCATGTCGGCGCTGTATTTCCATGTGTTGCGCCCTGAGGATCGCGTCGCGGTGAAACCGCATGCGAGCCCGGTGTTCCACGCCATCCAGTATCTGTTCGGCCGGCAGAGCCGCGAGAAGCTGGAAAACTTCCGCGGCTTCAAGGGCGCGCAGTCCTATCCCTCGCGCACCAAGGATGTCGACGACGTCGATTTCTCGACCGGCTCTGTCGGCCTCGGCGTCGCGCAGACGCTGTTCGCCTCGCTGGTGCAGGACTATGTCAAGGCGCATGGTTGGATGAAGGATCGCCGCGAAGGGCGGATGATCGCGCTGGTCGGCGATGCCGAGATGGACGAGGGCAACATTTTCGAGGCGCTCGCGGAGGGCTGGAAGCACGGCCTGCGCAACACCTGGTGGGTGGTCGACTACAACAGGCAGTCGCTGGACGCCGTCGTCCGCGAAGGCCTTTGGGAAAAATTCGAGACCATGTTCCGCAATTTCGGCTGGGACGTGGTGATCGTGAAATACGGCCGCCTGATGCGCGAGGCCTTTGCCGAGCCCGGCGGCGAGGCGTTGAAGCGCTGGATCGACAATTGCCCGAACGCGCTCTACGCGGCGTTGTGCTTCCAGGGCGGCGCCGCCTTCCGCAAGCATCTGCATGACGAGATCGGCGATCAGGGACCTATCACAAAACTGATCGACAAGCGCAGCGACGACGAGCTGCTGGCGCTGATGTCGAACCTCGGTGGCCACGATATGGCGAGCATGCTGGAGGCGTTCGAATCCATCGATCACGACCGCCCGGTCTGCTTCATCGCCTACACCATCAAAGGCGTCGGCCTGCCGTTCCAGGGCCACAAGGACAACCACGCCGGTCTGATGACGGTCGCGCAGATGGAGAAATATCGCGACAGCCAGAACATCCGACCCGGACACGAATGGGACAGATACGAGGGTCTCGCGCAAGACGCCGCCGAGCTCGATGCCTTCCTCGCGCGCGTGCCGTTCAACCAGGACGGCCGCCGGCTTACTGCGCCTGCTATCGAGGTGCCCGCGCAGCTCGCCTTCAAGCCGTCGCCGCAGATGTCGACCCAGCAGGGTTTTGGGCTGGTGCTGAACGAGATCGCGCGCGGCGACAGCGAGCTTGCCAAGCGCATCGTCACGACATCGCCTGATGTCACCGTCTCGACCAATCTCGGTCCGTGGGTGAACAGGCGCGGCCTGTTTGCGCGCGGCGAGAAGGCGGACTTATTCCGCAGCGAGAAAATTCCTTCCACGTTCAATTGGGACTTTTCGCCGAAAGGCCAGCATCTCGAACTCGGCATTGCCGAGATGAACCTGTTCATCATGCTCTCGGCGCTCGGCCTGTCGCACCAGATCAACGGCGAGCGGCTCTTGCCGGTCGGCACGCTCTACGATCCCTTCATCGAGCGCGGTCTCGATGCGCTGAACTATGCCTGTTACCAGGATGCGCGCTTCATGGTGGCGGCGACCCCATCAGGCATCACGCTCGCGCCCGAAGGCGGCGCGCACCAGTCGATCGCAACGCCGTTGATCGGCATGGCGCAGGATGGCCTTGCCTCGTTCGAGCCGGCCTTCGTCGACGAACTCGCCGTGATCATGGGGTGGGGATTCAACCACATGCAGCGCGATCCGGGCGAGGGCGGCTCGATCTATCTGCGGCTCTCGACGCGCAGTATCGAGCAGGCGCAACGGATCATGACGCCCGAACTGGAGCAGGGCATCACCGACGGGGCTTATTGGCTGCGCAAGCCTGGCCCGAATGCCGAACTCGTGATCGCCTACACCGGCGCGGTCGCGCCCGAAGCGATCGAGGCGACCGGCTTCATCGGCGAGAGCCGGCGCGACATCGGCCTGCTCGCGATCACTTCCGCAGATCGTCTGCATGCGGGTTGGACCGCCGCACGGAAATTGCGCCGTGATCGGAGAGGCGTGCAGCATCTCAGCCACATCGAAAAACTGCTCGCGCCGCTGCCGCGCGACTGCGGCATCGTGATCGTGATCGATGGTCACCCGGCGACGCTCGGCTGGCTCGGCAGCGTCCGCGGCCATCGGGTCGAGGCGCTCGGCGTCGAGCAGTTCGGTCAGACCGGTACGATCGCCGACCTCTACCGTCACCACGGCATCGATGCCAACGCCATCATCGATGCGGCCGAAAGCCTCACCACCGGCGCGCCGGTGCTGCATCGGAAGATGGCGGTGTAGTGGGAATGACCGGCGCATGGGCCCCGGCTCAGCAGCGCACCGCTGAAGGGCGCTGCGCTGCGTCCGGGGCACGAGAGCCGCTTCGACGAGCTGCAGTTTCGCGTCCCGGACGCGGCGCGGCATGAAATGACGCGACGCTGAGCCGGGACCCAAGTTCTTACGTCCCAGCCACCTTGCCACCCCTCCGCCATCGGCTCATATAGCCTCCGTCCGCCGCAACGCTGGCCCCGCATATGGCGGGTTCAATTGCCGGCGCTTTCGTGCAAGGATGCCTGCCGAAACGCCCCCTCCATACCCAAGAAGAGGTTCACGATGGTCAATCGCATGCAATTCTACATCGACGGCGCCTGGGTCGATCCCGCCGTCAAGAAGTCCACCCCGGTCGTCAATCCGGCGACGGAAGAGGCGATGTACGACATTGCGCTGGGCTCCAAGGCCGACGTCGACAAGGCCGTCGCCGCCGCCAAGCGCGCGTTCGTGACATTCTCCCAGACCAGCCGTGACGAGCGCGTCGCGCTGCTCACCAAGGTCATCGAGATCTACAAGGGGCGCCTCAAGGAGATCGGCGCTGCCGTCTCCGACGAGATGGGCGCGCCGCTGCCGATGGCCGAAAAGCTCCAGGCCGGCGCCGGCCTCGGCCATCTCATGACCACGCTCGACGTGCTCAAGAACTATCATTTCGAGGAGCCGGTCGGCACCGCCATGGTGCTGCGCGAGCCGGTCGGCGTGGTCGGCATGATCACGCCCTGGAACTGGCCGCTCAACCAGATCGCCTGCAAGGTCGCGCCCGCGCTCGCCGCCGGCTGCACCATGATCCTGAAGCCGTCGGAGTTCACCCCGACCTCGGCGCTGATCTTCGCGGAAATCCTCCATGAAGCCGGCGTGCCGAAGGGCGTGTTCAACCTCGTCAACGGTCTCGGCCCCGAGGTCGGCGCCGCCATGAGCGAGCACCCCGATATCGACATGATCTCGTTCACCGGCTCGACCCGCGCCGGCATCGATGTGGCCAAGCGTGCGGCGCCGACCGTGAAGCGCGTCAGCCAGGAGCTCGGCGGCAAGTCGCCGAACGTCATCCTCGAAGGCGCCGACCTCCCGAAGGCGGTGACCGGCGGCGTGATGCACATGTTCAACAACTCCGGCCAGTCCTGCAACGCGCCCTCGCGCATGATCGTGCCGCTGTCGAAGATGAAGGAAGTGGCCGCGATCGCGAAGGCTGCCGCTGACAAGACCAAGGCGGGCGATCCGCGCGCCGAGGGCACCACCATCGGTCCGGTCGTCAACCGCGGCCAGTGGGACAAGATCCAGGGGCTGATCAAGAAGGGCATCGACGAGGGCGCAACGCTCGTGTCCGGCGGCCCGGGCCTGCCCGAGGGCGTCAATAAGGGCTTCTATGTCCGCCCGACCATCTTCGCCGACGTCACCCCTGACATGACGATCGCGCGCGAAGAAATCTTCGGACCGGTGCTGACCATCATCGGCGCCAAGGACGAAGCCGAGGCCGTGCATATCGCCAACGACACGCCCTATGGCCTGGCCGGCTATGTCACGGGCGCTTCCGTCGAGGACGCCAAGCGGGTCGGCCGCCAGATCCGCGCCGGCAACGTCAACCTCCAAGGCGTGCCCAACGACCGCACCGCGCCGTTCGGCGGCTACAAGCAGTCCGGCAACGGCCGCGAATGGGGCAAGTACGGCCTCGAGGACTTCCTCGAAGTGAAGGCCGTCGCCGGCTTCAACGCGGCGTAAGCTTTATCGTTTGAACCAACATGACGCCGGAGTGGAAAACCGCTCCGGCGTTTTTGTTCTATCTTTCGTCATTGCGAGGAGCGAAGCGACGAAGCAATCCAGGCTGCCTCCGCGGAAAGATTCTGGATTGCTTCGCTTCGCTCGCAATGACGAAAGGCGTGACGGAGGAAAAACTATCCCCCCACCGCGCCCTGCGTATTCACGTACAACGCGTAGATCGATTGGCTCGCGGCCATGAACAGGCGGTTGCGCTTGACGCCGCCGAAGCAGAGATTGGCGCAGCGTTCGGGCAGTGCGATGCGGCCGATCATGACGCCGTCGGGCGCGAACACCACGACGCCGTCGAGCTCGGGATCGCCCATGCCCCAGCCGCACCAAAGATTGCCGTCGATGTCACAGCGCATGCCGTCCGGCGTGCCCGGACCCGCATCTATGTGGACGCGCTTGTTGGAGATCGTCGTGCCGTCTGGCGAGACGTCATAGGCGAGAATCTTGCGGTTCGGCACGCCGCGTGATTCCACGACATAAAGAATCTTCTCGTCCGGCGAGAAACACAGGCCATTGGGCCCCAGCACGCCTTCGGCAACGATGGTCGCCTTGCCGGTTGAGGGATCGAACCTGTAGACGTTCGGCTCGATCTCGGGCTCGGCCTTGTATCCTTCGTAATTGCCGAGCAGGCCGAAAGTGGGATCGGTGAACCAGACCGCGCCGTCGGACTTCACGACGACGTCGTTCGGCGAGTTGAGCTTCTTGCCGCCGAACGAGTCCATCAGCACGGTGATGCTGCCGTCATATTCGGTGCGGGTGACGCGTCGGCCGCCATGCTCGCAGGTGACGAGCCGGCCCTGGCGGTCCCTGGTGTTGCCGTTGGCGAAATTCGAAGGTTTCCGGAACACCGAGACCGCACCGGTCTCCTCTTCCCATTTGACGATGCGCTGGTTCGGAATGTCGCTGCACAGGAGATAGCGCCCGTCGCCGACCCAGACCGGTCCCTCGGCCCAGCGCAGGCCGGTCGTCAGCCGCTCCACCGCCGAGAGTTTCAGCCAGTATTTTTCGAAGCGGGGATCGAGTGCACTGATCGCCGGATCGGGGTAATACGTCGCCGGCCGCCAGCCTTGAGGCCGTTCCTGGTTCTGGGACGATGCATCGTTCATGTGCAATTCTCGTTGTTGCGTTCCCTCTGTCCAAGTCTGCTAGCATCAGATATCTACGGCCGCAAATCGGCTGCACATACGAGGAAAGACATGCCGCGCATTTTGATGACGGGAGCTTCGGGCGGGATTGGAACGCGTTTGCGAAAACTGCTGCCGCCGATCTATCCGGACCTGCTGCTCAGCGACATCCGCCCGCCGGCCGATCTCGGCCCGAACGAGCAATTCAAGGCGGCGGATCTGTCCGACCTTGCGCAGTGCGAAGCGATCTGCGAGGGCGTCGACGGAATCATCCACTTCGGCGGCTATTCGGTTGAAGGTCCCTGGAATGACATCCTCCAGGCCAACATCATCGGCGGCTACAATCTTTTCGAGGCGGCGTATCGCAAGGGCGTCAAGCGCGTGGTGTTCGCCTCCTCGAACCATGCCGTCGGATTCTATCCGCGCCACCACAAGATCGGCACCGACGTTACCCCGCGCCCCGACGGCCGCTATGGCGTCAGCAAGGTGTTCGGCGAAGCGGTCGGCGCCCTCTACGCCGACAAGCATGGCCTGAAGGTGACCTGCCTTCGCATTGGCAATTTCGGCGACGTGCCGCTGGACCTTCGCCGGATCTCGATCTGGCTTAAGCCGGAAGATCTGGTGCAGCTCTGCCAGATCGGGCTCGAGCATCCCGACATTCATTTCGAGGTTTTCTACGGCGTGTCCCTGAACGAGCGCGCCTGGTGGGACAACCACCGCGCCTACGAGTTCGGCTACCGCCCCACGGGGCGCTCCGAGGACCACGTGGCGCATGCGATGGCCGAGCAGGCCAAGATGAAGCCCGATCCGATCGGCGATCACTATCAGGGCGGCGCGTTCTGCAGCAACGAGTTCGACGGCGACACAAGCCGGATCATCGATTGGAATAAGCGATAGGGGCGGATGATTCGCAAATCTAGGGCCTCGGAATCGACGCCCTAGACCACGCGTTTGCCGGTCTGGGCCGCGATGGGCCTCTGCACAAAATACATCAGGATCAGGGAAATCACCGCCGTCGTCACGACGACGTATCCCAGCCGGTCGAAATGCCGGAGCGTACCGTCGGCGTCCTGCGCGATCAGCGCGGCGGCTAGCACGGAGCCGAGCCCGCCGGAGAGTTGTTGCAGGGACGCGCCGACCGCGCTGAAGGAGCCGCGTTGCGCCGGCTCGGGGATCGCGGAAATCAGCGCCTGCGACGGAATCATGCGCGAGAAGATGCCGACGAACATCAGGACGTTGACCAGGATCGCGACCGTCAGGCTCACCTCGCCGAGATGCGTGTAGATCAACACCATGACGATCGACATAGCGCTGCCGAAGGCAAAGGTCGGGTATTTTCCGAAAGCATCGCTCGCGCGTCCGACCAATGGGCCGATGACGATGCTGAACAGGCCGGAGACGAGATAGATCGTCGGCAGATGCACGATATCGATGCCAAGGTTGTGCACGGTGTAGGCGCTGCCGAACGGCATCAGCATGTAGCCGCCGGTCGCCAGCAGGGTCGTCACTGAAAACGCCATCCAATATCGTGGCTGCGAGACCGTTGCGACCAGATGCCGGAACGGGTTTCTATCCTGCTTCAGCGCGAGATGACCGTTCACCGGCTTCATCAGGAACAGCACGGCGGCCATCCCTATCACCGAAAGGCCGACCAGTGCGCCGAACGCGACGTGCCAGTTCCATTGGTTGGCGAGGAAAAGACCGACTGGGATGCCCAGCACCTGGCTTGCAGCGAAGGCGGTTTGCACGAAACCCATGACGCGGCCGCGCAATTGCAGCGCAAACAGATCGGTCACGATGGCGAGCACGACCGAGCCGATCACGCCGCCGAACAGGCCGGTCACGATCCGCCCCAGCAGCAACAGATGATAGTTGGGCGCGATCGCGCAAAGCGCCGTGCCAAGGGTAAAGCCGGCATAGAAAAACAGCAGCAGCCGCTTGCGATCGAACCGATCGGCAAAGCCAGCCGCCATGATGCCGGAAATTCCCGCGCTGAATGCATAGGCCGAGACCGCCACCCCGAACTGTGCGGCCGAAATATCGAGCGCCGGCATCATGATGGCGCCCAGCGGCGACATGATCATGAAATCGATGATGATCGTGAACTGCACCAGCGCCAGCAGCGCAACCAGGATTGCCTGGTAGCGCGAAAAGCCGCGGGATGGCGCTTGCCGCTCGGCGATCGGCTCCGTCAGAGTTTGTTCGGTCATGGCATTTCATTCGGGAGAAAGATGGATGAGGACGCGCGACGTGGCGCCGGCGGCCGGCCCCTATTTATTTCCGGCTCTGCGAAATTTCGATGGGTTGACAATAGTTTTTATGGCTGTCTCGGCGCGGTGCGCCGGCTTGTCATGAGGTGGCGTTTCGCGGTGAGCTATCAAACCCGCATGGTGAGGAGCCCGCCAAAGCCGCAAGCGGGGAGACGCGAAGGAATGGCCGCACTAACTCGCCTCGCCGGCAATCCGCGCCAGATAGTCTTTCTTGCTGAATTGCATGTGGTCCACGCAGAGTTGGGCCAGCGCCCAGCTGTCGCGGCCCTTCAACAGCTCGATCATCAGTTCGTGCTGGCGCCGCGATTGCGCCAACCCG
Source organism: Bradyrhizobium sp. 132 (assembly GCF_023074185.1). Classification (GTDB taxonomy): domain Bacteria; phylum Pseudomonadota; class Alphaproteobacteria; order Rhizobiales; family Xanthobacteraceae; genus Bradyrhizobium. The sequence continues at coordinate 43,335 of NZ_JADPKY010000067.1, forward strand.
TCGCGGTCGGCGAGGTTTTTCGCGCGCATCGGCAGGGTCAGGTTCATGTAATCCTGGAGCGAGCGCACCAGATAGGGATTGCCGCAGGCCGCGAACAGCGCGACGTGGAAGGCGTCGTTGGCCTCGTGAATGCCGCGCAGATCCTGCACCTCCGCCCTGGCGCAATACTGCCGTTGCAGCGCGATCAACTCATCGATCAGGTTATGTGGAGCGGGCAGGGGGATCATCAGCGCCGCCTGTCGGGTCAGCATCTCCCGGACCTCGTAGATCTGCCGGACCTCTTCGGCCGAATAGAACCGCACGGTGGCGCCGACGTTCTTCTCGCGCCGGACGATGCCGCGGCGCTCCGCGTCCACCAGGGCCTGACGCACAAAGTGGCGCGAGGTGCCGTAAGCCGACATCAGCGCGTCCTCGGTGAGGCGTGCGCCCGGCGCGAGGCGGCCGAAGATGATGTCCTCCTCGAGCCGCGCGACGACATCGTCCGGATCGTCGCGCCGGATCGTCGTGGCGTCTGCGGTGCGGATGTCGGACATGCCCTCGGCCTCCCGGCGCTTGGCCGGTTCTCTCTGTGGAGCAGGGTAGATCAGGATTGTCAATAATTTGGCCGTCCACCAGCATGTTGATCCAGAAAATGGCGGGTTTGATCTCTGCCTTATTGACAATCAAGGGGCAGGCTGTACGACAATGACCCGGTGATTGGAGTGGCATGATGACGAGTGGGTTGCGCAAAGGGCTGACGAGTTATGGCGATGCCGGCTTCTCGCTGTTCCTGCGCAAGGCGTTCATCAAGGCCATGGGCTATTCCGACGACGCGCTCGAGCGCCCGATTGTCGGCATCACCAACACCTATAGCGACTACAATCCCTGCCACGGCAACGTTCCGCAGATCATCGAGGCCGCGAAGCGCGGCGTGATGCTGTCGGGCGCTATGCCATTCGTGTTCCCCACGATCTCGATCGCCGAAAGCTTTGCGCATCCGACCTCGATGTATCTGCGCAATCTGATGGCGATGGATACCGAGGAAATGATCCGCGCGCAGCCGATGGATTCGGTGATCGTGATCGGCGGCTGCGACAAGACCTTGCCTGCGCAGGTGATGGCGGCGATCAGCGCCGACCTGCCGACCGTGGTCATCCCCGTCGGCCCGATGGTGCTGGGCCACCACAAGGGTGAGGTGTTAGGGGCCTGCACCGATTGCCGTCGCCTGTGGGGCAAGTATCGCGCCGGCGAGATCGACGATGTCGAGATCGAGGCGGTGAATGGCCGTCTCGCGCCGTCGGTCGGCACCTGCATGGTGATGGGCACGGCTTCGACCATGGCCTGCATGATCGAGGCCATGGGCCTGTCGCTGCCGATGAGCGCGACGATCCCGGCGCCGCATGCCGAGCGGTTTCGCCTGGCCGAGGCGAGCGGCAGGGTTGCCGCGGAAATGGCCAAGACCAAGGGGCCGAAGCCGAGCGAGTTTCTGACGCCGGCGTCGTTCAAGAACGCGCAGGTCGTGCTCCAGGCGATCGGCGGCTCAACCAACGGCCTGATCCATCTCACCGCGATGGCGCATCGCTCGCCGCACCGGCTCGATCTCGGGGTGTTCGACCAGATCGGCCGCGAGGTACCGGTGCTGGTCGATCTCAAGCCGTCCGGCGAGCACTATATGGAGCATTTCCACCACGCCGGTGGTGTGCCGAAACTGCTGGCGCAGCTTGGAGATCTCGTCGATCTCGACGCGAAGACGATCACGGGCGAGAGCCTGCGCGATATCGTCGCGAATGCGGAAGACGTGCCCGGCCAGGACGCAATCCGTCCGCGCGACAATCCGATCAAGAGGGAAGGCGGCCTTGCCGTCCTGCATGGCAATCTCGCGCCGCGCGGTGCGGTCATCAAGCAGTCGGCTGCAAGCCCGAAACTGTTGCAGCATACCGGGCGCGCGGTGGTGTTCGAATCCGTCGAGGACATGACCTTGCGGGTTGACGATCCCGATCTCGACGTGAACTCCGACGACGTGCTGGTGCTGCGCAATGCCGGGCCGAAAGGCGCGCCCGGCATGCCCGAGGCGGGCTATCTGCCGATCCCGAAGAAGCTCGCGCGCGGCGGCACCAAGGACATGGTGCGCATTTCCGACGCGCGCATGAGCGGCACCGCGTTCGGCACCATCGTTCTCCACATCACACCGGAATCCGCTGTCGGCGGACCGCTGGCCCTGGTGAAGAACGGCGACATGATCCAGCTTGACGTCGCCAAGCGCAGCATCGAGCTGCTGGTCGATGCGGCCGAGCTGGAACGGCGTCATGCCGCCTTGAAGCCGGCCGCTGCGCCGGATGAAGCGCGGCGTGGCTACGCCTGGCTGTTTAACGAGACCATCATGCAGGCCGACGAGGGCTGCGACTTCGATTTCATGCAGAGGACTGGGAAGAAGACTGAGCAGAAAGACTAAGAGAGGGTGACCAATCACCCGCACGAACGCTCAGACCGCTAAAGCGGCGGGCGATAAAAACAGGGGGAAACGATGATTGCACGATCCATGCTTGGGCTGGCGGCAACGGCCGCTGTTCTCTTCGTCACCGGCGCATCGGCGCAGGAGGTGAAGCATTATCGCTTCGCCTATGACCAGCCGCGCAACACCGGCTATTCCATTGCGGGCGACCTCTTTGCCGACAAGCTCAAGGAATTGAGCAAAGGCACCATGATCATCGATCAATATCCGGGCGCGCAGCTTGGGCAGGAGCCACAAGTGCTCCAGCTCGTGAAGGCCGGTGACGTCGAATTCTCGATCGTCTCCTCAGCCAACACCGCGACCATCTCGCCGCAGGCCGGCGTGATGTCGTTGCACTATTTGTTCCGCGACGAGAACCACGTGGTCAAGGGACTGGCCGATCCGAAAGTGTTCGAAGCCCTCAAGACCCTGATCGACGAGACCACGCAGGGCCTGCACGTCATCGCGACGGGATCGCAGGGCGTGCGTCACATGTACTCGAAGAAGGAAATCCACAACGTCGGCGACATCAAGGGGCTGAAGATCCGTGTGCAGGCGACTGCGACCGAGGACACCATGTTCCCCGCCTACGGCGCCCAGACCGTGCACATGCCGTTCGGCAGCGTCTACACCTCATTGCAGACCGGCGTCATGGACGTCGCCGAGAACAGCATCAATGTCTACCTCGTCAACAAGCACTACGAGGTCGCGCCGGTGCTCAACATCACCGAGCACGAGGCCAACAACGCGCTGGTGTTCATCTCCGACAAGCTCTGGCAGAGCCTCTCGGCCGAGCAGAAAGGCTGGGTGCAAGCGGCGGGCAACGAGATCAGCACGAAGGAGCCGGCAAAGGCCTTCGATCTCGAGCGCAGCGCGGCCGAGAAGCTGAAGAAAATGGGCGTGAAAATCGTCGACAACGTCGACAAGAAGAGCTTTGCGGCGATCGCCGACCCCTATCTCGACAAGCTGGCCAAGGAGCTCGGCCCGCATGCCGTGAAGATCAAGGATTTGATCCGGTCGGTCAATTAAGCCGCCCCTGTGGTCATCCTTCGAGACGCCCGCCTGCGGCGGGCCCTCAGGCTGAGGTCACGTTTTCAGGCGAGATTTTAGACCCTCATGGTGAGGAGCCCGCCGCAGCGGGCATCTCGAACCATGCAGGCCGAGCACGTTCGGCAGCTTCCGAGCTGTCGCCTGCGATAGCTCCGGGACGACGGGAAAGTTGAATGGCCATCGCCGACAAACTGCTGGTGCAACGGCAACGTCATCTGAAATGGCGCGGGCTCGACTGGCTCGAGCTTGCGCTGATGATCCTCTGCGGCGTGCTCTGCTTCGGCTTCTCGCTGTCGGTGACCGCCGACATCGTCACCCGCACCATCGGCCATCCCTGGCTGTGGCTCCAGGAAGTCACCTCGACGCTGTTCATCTATGCGATCTTCGTCGGCACCGCGGCTGCGACCCGGCGCAACGACCACCTTTATCTCACCGCCATCTCCGAGGCGATGCACGGCACGTCGCGGCTGATCGTCGAGGTGATCATCCGCCTTGTCGTGCTCGGCGTCGCCTTCGGCCTGATCTGGTACGGCTACCAGAATTATCTCCGCGGCTTCGGCAGTTTCCGCCTGCCGTCCGGGACGCCGATCGCTTCGCTCTACGCGATCATCCCGCCGTCGGGCGTGCTGATCGGCCTGTTTACCATCGAGCAGCTCGTCAACGGTTTGCGCAACGGTTTTGACCACCCCGAGCCGCCCGAGGAGGACGGAGCGCACGTCATCACCGACGCACAGATGAGGGCGCAGCCGTGAGCGCACCCATTGTCCTGGCATTGATGACGATCTGCTTCCTGTCGTTCGGCTATCTCGGCGTGCCCGTGCCGTTCTCGCTGATGGCCGGTGTCTTCATCGGCGCGCTTCTCTCCGACGTGTCGCTCGCCGCCATCATCCAGAAGATCTTCGACGGCGTCGATTCCGAGGCGCTGCTGGCGATCCCGTTCTTCCTGCTGGTCGGCGAGCTCATGAGCTCGGCCAATGTGGTGGTACGAATAGCCAATCTCTCGGTGTCGCTGGTCGGACATATCAGGGGCGGGCTGTCGCAGGTCGTGGTCGTCTTCAGCATGTTCTTCTCGGAGATGTCAGGCTCGACCACGGCCGACGTCGCGGTGATGAGCCGCGCGCTGGGCGGCCCGATGAAGCGCGAGGGCTACGAGCCCGCCTTCATCGCCGCGATCATCGCCTCCGCCTCGACCATCGCAGCGCTGGTGCCGCCGAGCATCACCGCTGTGGTCTATGGTGCCGTCGGCAACGTCTCGATCGCCGGTCTGTTCATGGCGGGCGTCGTGCCGGGGCTGATGATCGGCTTCGGGCTGATGATCTACTGCTATTTCTTCGGGCCCTCCGGCCTGCGCAAGCCGCGCGCGCCGCTGCGGCAGGTGGTGTTCGCGGCGGGCGATGCGGCGCTGCCGTTGATGATCCCTGTCATCCTGCTCGGTGGCATTCTCACCGGCTGGTTCACGCCGACGGAAGCGGGCGTCGTGGCCGTCGTCTGGATTGTCGTCGTCGTGATCCCCGCGCTCAACCGCGGGCACATCAGGAAGATCCCGTACGATTTCTGTCTTGCGGGCCTGATCTTCTCGCTGCCGCTGATCACCATCGGCGCCGCCAATGCGTTCGGCTGGATGCTCGCTTATCTGCGCGGCGCAAGCTACATCGCCGATGTCATCACCTCGATGGCCGGCAACGATCCGCACCTGATCATGCTGTTGATGGTGCTGCTCTTCACCGTGGTCGGCGACTTCATCGAGCCTGTGCCGACCATCATCATCTTCATGCCACTGGTCAACGCACTGACGGAAGCCGGCGACATCAACGCCGTGCATATGGGCGTGGTGCTGATCGCAACGCTGGCCTTCGGTCTGATCACACCGCCCTACGGCCTGGTGCTGCTGATGGCGTCGAAATTCGTGGGCGTCAGTTTTGCAAAAGCGCTACGCGCCGCGTTGCCGATCTACCTCGTGTTCCTTGGGACGATTGCGTTCGCGATCTACTTCCCGAGCGTGGTTCTGTGGCTGCCGCAGAAAGTGCTGCCGGAATCGGTCGGATGCTTCAAGTCGCCGGCGGGCACGGGCTATATCTGTCCCAAGTAAGCCTGCTTGAGTGAACGCTACTTGCTCTTGCTGGTGAATTTCTTGACCGCGGCGCGGAACTCCTCCGTGTTCATCGCCATGATGATCTTGTGCTCCTCGGCGTCGAGCTGCTGCCTCACCGGCGTTGTGGCGGCCTGGTAGACCAGCGATTTGGTGCCGGCAATCGCAGCCGCCGGGTTCCGCGCCAGCAGCTCGGCGAGTTGTCGCGTCGCCGCCTTCAACTCCGTCGCGGGAACGACCTTCGCGACCAGGCCCCATTCATGGGCCTGCTGCGCGGTAAAATTGTCCTCGGACAGGAAGATCTGCAGCGCGCGGCGGGAGCCGACCGTGCCGACGATGCCGACCGTAGAGCCGCCGTCCGGCGACACGCCGATCTTGGCGTAGGCTGGCGTGAATTTGGCGTCGTCTGCAGCGATGCAGAGATCGGTGACAAAGGCGAGGCCCATGCCGGCGCCGGCGGCTGAGCCGTGCACGCTGGACAGCGAGATCTTCGGCATGCGCCTGATGATCTCGATGAAGGCATGATAGTGCTTCAATAGCTCGCCGACGACAGGCGTCACCGTGTTGGCCTCGGCCGCCGCACCAATCGTCTGCAGATCGCCGCCTGCTGAAAAGGCGCGGCCCTCGCCCTCGATCACCACAATTTTGATGTCGTCAGCGCTCTCGATATAGGCCGCGAGCTGCTCGAGCTTTTGCGCAATCGCCAGATTGATCGAGTTGAACGCGGCGGGGCGGTTGAGCGTGATGGTCGCAATCGGGCCGTCGATCCGCAGCAAAGCGGGGTCGTCGGGTTGGGAGATTGGAGCTGGCATCGGAAAATTCCCGGCAAGAGGTCGCTGCCGCAACTAGATCGCAGAAGGCAAGGGGTGACAATCCCCGGCCGCCAGTGCCCCGCCCGGTGCTCTTGCGCAAGCCGGAACGATAGGCTCAAATGTATCTGCCTTTGCCGAGGGACGGACACGAGCGCCGGCTCCTCCTGGGCCAGAAAATCAAAACCAGCGAGAGAGGAGACGACATGGGTTACGCTCGTGTCTCCGGAAATGGGCTGTTCCGATGACGGATGGTCCAGTGATTATTGTCGGTGCCGGTCATGGCGGCTACCAGGTCGCGGCATCCCTGCGCCAGGCAGGTTTTTCCGCTCCCGTCTGCCTGGTCAATGACGAGGCGCATCTGCCCTATCAACGGCCGCCGCTGTCCAAGGCCTATATCAAGGGCTCGGCCGGGCCGGAGAGCCTGATGTTCCGGCCGGAGAAGTTCTACCAGGACCAGACCATCGAACTGATCGCGGGCCGCGTGGTGTCGATCGACCGCGCGGGGCGCAAGGTACTGTTCGCGTCAGGAAAGACGCTGCCTTACGGCCATCTCGTGCTGGCGACCGGCGCGCGCAACCGTTTGCTCGATCTGCCCAACGCCAATCTCCCTGACGTAAAGTATCTGCGCATCCTCGACGAGAGCGAGGCGCTGCGAAAGATCATCCGGTCAAAGACACGCGTCGTGGTCATCGGTGCCGGCTTCATCGGACTGGAATTCGCGGCCACTGCGCGCATCAAGGGGCTGGAGGTCGATGTGCTTGAACTCGCCCCGCGTGTGATGGCGCGCGCCGTGACGGCGGAGGTCTCGGAGTATTTTCAGGCGCGGCATCGCGAGGCCGGCATCCGCATTCACCTTGGCGTACAGGCAACCGCGATCGAGGCTGAGGGCGGCAAGGTCACCGGCATCTCCTTGAGCGACGGAAGGCATCTGCCCGCCGATCTCGTCGTGGTCGGTGTCGGCGTGCTGCCGAACATCGAGCTTGCGGCGGAGGCGGGGCTGCCGGTTGCTGCCGGCATCATCGTCGACGAATATCTCTCGACCGCTGATCCTGATATCTCGGCGATCGGCGATTGCGCGTTGTTCGAAAGCGCGCGCTTCGGCGGTTCGCTGCGCGTGGAATCGGTGCAGAACGCCACCGATCACGCCCGCTGCCTCGCGGCGCGGCTGACCGGCGACCGGAAGGCCTATGACAGTCATCCTTGGTTCTGGAGCGACCAGGGGGACGACAAGCTGCAGATCGCGGGCCTCACCACCGGCTACGACCGTGTCGTGCTCCGCGGCGATCCCGCCCGGAAGGCGTTCTCGGCGTTCTGCTACAAGGGCGAGAAGCTGCTCGGCATCGAATCGATCAACCGCGCCGGCGATCACATGTTCGGCCGCCGCCTGTTCGGCCTGGATCGCTCGATCACGCCGGAGCAGGCCGCTGATGAAAGTTTTGACCTGAAAGGCGCGCTGGCGTGATCAGCTCGCATTGAGGACGGCGGCGACTACCGCCGCCGTAGGCATCGACGGCCCCGCGCCCATGCGCTGCACGGAGATCGAGGCGGCGGCATTGGCGAACGCGAGTGCCGCGCGCAGTGCTGCGCCGTCGGCGAGTTGTGCCGCGAGCGCTCCCACAAAACAATCGCCCGCGCCTGTGGTGTCGATCGCCTTCACCGCGCGACCGGCCACCGACAACTCCTCGCGTCCGGCGAGCGCGAGCACGCCGCGCTTGCCGAGCGTGACGCAGATGGTCTGGTCCTCGCGCGCCTGAAGTTTTCGCGCGACGTCGATGATCCGCGCAGCCTCGTCACTCTCAGACAACTCCACGCCGGCGAGGAAGCCGAGCTCGGTCTCGTTCAGCACGAGGATGTCGACGAGCGTGAGCAATTCGCCGGACATGTTTTGCGCCGGGGCCGGATTGAGCAGCGTCGTGGCCCCGGCCGCACGGGCGCGCCGGAAGAACGCGGCAATCGTCGGCAGCGGGATTTCGAATTGGCTGACGGCAACGTCGCCTTTCAACATCGGTACAACGCTGACATCATCAGCGCCGACCAGCGCATTGGCGCCGGGAATGACGATGATGGTGTTGTCGGCGTCCGCCACGGTGATAATCGCGGTGCCGGTGTGGGCCTCAGTCGTCTCCTGGAGGTAGCCGAGATCGATGCCCTGATCGCCAAGGAAAGCCTTCAGCTCACCTCCAAACGAATCCTTGCCGAGCCGTCCGATCAGCGTGGTCCTCGCGCCGAGCCGCGATGCCGCGACCGCCTGGTTCGCGCCCTTGCCGCCCGGGAAATACAGTACCTGCTTGCCGGCGACGGTCTCGCCGACCCGGGGATGGCGATCGGCTGTCGCCACTACATCCATGTTGATGCTGCCGGCGACGAAGACGCGTCCCATCATGACTCCTGCGAACGCTAGACCCTGGCCTCGAACTCGTGCCTGACTTTGGCGATGTCGACAAGCGTCGGCAGGCCGGCTTCGTTGCCTAGACGCTGGATCTTGAAGGTCGAGGCGGCGCGGGCAAAATCAAAGTGCTCGCGCCAGCTTTTGCCGGGATGGGCGAGATAGGAATAGACATAGGCGCCGTGGAAGACATCGCCGGCGCCGTTGGTATCGATCACGCGCTCGCGCGGGATCGGCATCGCCGGCATGATCTCGACCGCGCCTGTTTCGTTGTACCAGAGCAGGCCCTTCTCACCCATGGTGATGCCGCCGATCTTGCAGCCGCGGCTCTTGAGGTAGTCCAGCATCTTCTCCGGCGTCAGGTCCATCTGTTCGCACAGGCGCTCGGCAACGATTGCGACGTCGATGAATTCCAATAGCTCATGCGTGTTGGTGCGCAGGCCGCCGCCGTCGAGCGAGGTCAGGATGCCGGCCTCGCGGCAGACTTTCGCGTAATGGATCGCGGCATCGGGCTGGTGGCCGTCGACATGCAGCGCGCGGCAGCCGCCGAGATTTAGCATCGGGAACGGATGGATGTGGTCGTCGTCGCGGCAGCGGACGATGGCGCGCTTGCCGTCCTTCGGCATGATGAAGGACAGCGAGGACTGGTTGACCTTCCGCCCGTGCAGCGAGATCGCGTATTTCGCGCACATGTCCATGAACATGCGACCGAGCCAGTCATTGGCCGCGGTGGCGATCAGATCGGGCACGATGCCGAGCTTGGCGCAGCAGAACGCCGCTGTCACCGCGTTGCCGCCGAAGGAAACCGCGTAGTCGGAGGCCACGTGCTTCTCGTCGCCGGTCGGCATGTGGTCGGTAATGAAGACGACGTCGATATAGGTCTGTCCGATAAAGAGAGCCTGCATTGATTGTCCGTGATGCGCTTTGTGGTCCCGGCCGGCGCGCTTACTGTAGCACCGGTCCCGCTGAGGGACCGCTGAAATTATTCGCAAAACTGCCGCCCGAAGCGCTTGAGGTCGGCATAGTGCCGGAATACGACCATCACCGGGCAATGCCAAGCCCGGGCGAATGCCGTCTCTCGTTCCACGGTTCCGGGCCGATCCAACAGGGGGAAAACATGATCACCGGCCTCGATCACATCGTCGCTCTGGTCAGGGATATCGGTACGGCCAAGGCGGCCTATCAGACGCTGCTCGGGCGTGCGCCGGCGTGGCAGAACTCGGGCGAGGGCGCTGACCGGGTGCTGTTCACACTTGCGAACATGACGATCGAGTTGATGGCGCCGAACGGATTCAGCGCGACCGCCGACCGCATGCGCGCGCTGCTCGGCGATCAAGAGGGTGTGCTTGCCAGCCTGTGCTTTCGTGTCGCAGACATGGGTAAAATGCACCGGCGGCTGGAGCGGGTGGCGCTCAAGCCGGATGGTGTTGCCGAGGTCGAAAGCAACGACGCGCAGAGCGGTGCGGTCCTCCGCTGGAAGCGGACGCGCGCCGCCACGGAGCTCACGCGCGGCGTGCGCATGTTCTTCCTCGAACTGGCCGATGAGCGTCCGCTTTCGCCTGCGACCGATATCGCGCCGATCGATGCGCTCGACCACGTCGTGATCATCACCGAGGATTCCGAACGCGCCGCCGCGCTCTACGGCGCGCGGCTCGGGCTTGATCTGGCGCTCGACCGCTCGCACCAGGATTGGGGCCAGCTGATGTTCTTCCGCTGCGGCGATCTCGTCGTCGAGGTGGTGCGCCGCCCCGTCGCGGGCGGCGACTCCCTGCATGACCGCCTTTGGGGCCTGAGCTGGCGGGTGATCGACATCGACGCCACGCGCGCCCGCCTGATCGCTGCCGGGCTCGACGTCACCGAGGTCCGCAACGGCCGCAAGCCGGGCACGCGGGTGATGACGGTCAGGGCCGGCACTTGCGGCATCCAGACGGTGCTGCTGGAGCGCTCGCCGAAGCCGGTGGAGTAGGTTAGGCCTTTCCCCGTCATTGCGAGCGCAGCGAAGATTCCATGGGGAGTGGATAGCGACCAAGTCTGAGGCCAGACTGAGGTTGCAATACCACCCAACCTGGAGACGACGATGTTGCTCGATCATCC
>NZ_JADPKY010000179.1 GCF_023074185.1 Bradyrhizobium sp. 132
GACCGGGAAAACCTGGAACTTCTCAGCCCGGCGTATGTTGTGCCGTGCCACTACTGGAGGACGAAATGAACAAGAAATCTTTTCTGCTGCTGATGGCTGCCTCGCTTCTGGCGGGTCCCTCGTTTGGACAAAATCCGACGGCGACCGATCGGCCGAACAATAATGCTGTCAACAGTTCCGGCCAGAATAATTCCAGCAAGCCGGTTGAAGGCGCCAACAGCTTCACCGAAGGCCAGGCCAAATCGAAGATCGAGGAGGCGGGCTACACCAACGTCACATCCCTGAAGAAGGACGACAACGGCGTTTGGCGCGGAAAGGCCAGCAAAAGCGGCGCCTCGACCAATGTCAGTCTGGATTTCCAGGGCAACGTGAACGCGGCCAAATAACCTGGCGCGCGGCAGCGAAATTGAAAGGAATTCACTATGACCGTTACGATTTCACGACTCTACGATAACTACTCCGATGCGCAGCGCGCGGTAACGAGCCTGGAGGCCGCGGGCGTGCCGCATTCGGATCTGAGCATCGTCGCGAACAATTCCGATAACTGGTACAGCACCGACAAGAAGGTCGATCGCGATCGCGATGGCGTTGACGATCGGGCGGAAGGTGCCGCTACGGGAGCGGGCCTCGGCGCGGGTCTCGGTGGCGCGGCCGGCTTGCTCGCGGGCCTTGGTTTGTTGGCTATCCCCGGCCTAGGTCCGGTCGTGGCGGCCGGATGGCTCGCATCAACCGCGCTCGGTGCCGTTGCCGGCGGCGCGACGGGCGGAGTCGTCGGGGCGTTAACGCAGGCCGGCGTATCCGATGAGGAAGCACCACTCTACGCTGAAGGTGTGAGGCGCGGCGGCACGCTGGTTTCGGCTCGTGTGCCGGATGCGGAGCGCGCGCGCTACGACGCGATCCTGAACCAGTC
>NZ_JADPKY010000111.1 GCF_023074185.1 Bradyrhizobium sp. 132
CATCTTCGCCCATTGGGCGTCAGTCAAAACGAATCGGTCCATCCCAAGCTTGAATCACAACCAAGCCCCGATGAGAATCCTGAATCCCAACAGACCCTAGAACGCTCCCGCCACAGTCAGGCGGAACGTCAGCGGCTCGACGGGGTGCAGCACATAATCCATCACACCGTTCTGGCAGACTGCCGCCGGCGCGGTGCCTGACGTGCAGAGATTGTACAGCGTGTCGGTCGTGAGCAGCGAACCATAGGCATAAGTGATCTGGTTCGCCTGCGTGTTGAAGAGATTGAGCACGTCGAGCTGAAGGCGCCAGCCATTGTCGATGCGATAGCCGAGGCGTCCGTTGAAGATGCTGGTCGCGGCCGAGCGAAACGCATTGTCTTCCGTCAGCGGGCTCGACGCGAGATAGCGCCAGCGCAAGGACCCGAACCAGCCCGTCTTCTCGCCGAGCGTGATGCCGGCCGAGGCCACCATCGCCGGCGCATTCGGAATGTAATTGCCGGGCGCGTTGCCGAACTGCGCCTCGGGATAGCCGGCAAGGGAGGCGTAGACCCCCGCCTGCTCGCTGTCAGTGCCGCGAAAGCGCGCATGCGTCATCGCGACGTCGGCATCGATGTCGATCCACGATCGCGGGCGATAATGATTGGTCCACTCAAAGCCGTAGCGGCGGCTGGCGCGGGTCGCCGAGGTATCGCCGGCATCGCCGGAAAACAAAATCTCGGAATCCTGGTCGAGGATGAAGATGCTGAGCGACGCGTCGAGGCCGGGAACGACTTTGCTGCGAACACCAATTTCCGCGCCACGCGTGCGGACCAGCAGCGGCGAGGGCGTGAGCCTTGTGGCAGGATCACTCGGGTCTTCGGTCGTGGTCGCGCCGCGAGCGTCGTTGGAATGCATGCCGTAGCCGGCGCCGAGGAAGAATTCGGTCTGGTTGAACGGACCAAGCACCATCCTGAATTTCGGGCTGCCGAGCGTGGAATCGGCGCGGCCGGAATTGTTTACGTTGAACAGCGATGTGACGTCGGTGGCGTAGTAATCGCCGCGCAAGCCAATTGTGGTCCGGAGCCAGTCGGTCCAGCGCACGGTGTTTTCGCCGAAGAGACCGACACTGCCCTCGCCGACCTTGTCACTGCGGACGTTGGAGACGAAGCCGCGCTGAAAATTGTTGGTCAGCGCAAGATCGATCGCATCATAGCGGGATTGCAGGCCGATGGTGGTCTGCATCGGCAGCCCCGCGAACGAGCCGTCCAGCGTGCGCGAGATGTTGGCGCCGGCCATCAGGCGGTCGTCGTGCTGGTGGAACTGGTCGCCCAGCACGGGATTGCTCAGAAAGTAGGTGAAGTTGTTGAAGAGATCGAGTTGGCTCTTCACGACATAGGCGTTGGCTTTTCACAACCCCACATCGTCACTCTGCGCCACGCGGGCCGAGAGCGCGAAGCGATTGGTGTTGCCGCCGTCGCTTGGATCCTCCGAGCCGAACCGGTCGAGCAGGCCGGTCGCGATCGCGCGCTGTGGCACCTGGTCGGTCGAATTCCATTTGTTCGCATAGGCCATGCCGGTGACGGACACGCCCTCGGTCGCGGTGCCTTGGCTGTAACGCACGAGGCCGTTGAGCTTGCGGGCATTGTCCGGATTGTCCCACGGGCCGTTATAGGTGCCGAGTTCGCCCGCGACGAGCAGCGAACCGTCACCGACCTTCGCTGAGTCCATGCCGAGCAAACGGTGATAGCCGAAGCTGCCGGCGGTCACCTGCGCAAGACCCTTGGTGCGGTCGATCAAGCCGATGTGAACGCTGCCGACCGAGGCGAAATCGCCCTCGTCGGCGAAGTACGGCCCCTTGCGTACGTCGATCGCGGCAATAGTTTCCGGGATCAGCCAGTTCAGGTCCGCATAGCCCTGGCCATGCGCGTGCGTACGCATGTTGACGGGGATGCCATCCACCGTGATGGCGAGATCGGTGCCGTGGTCGAGATTATAGCCGCGCAGAAAATACTGGTTGGCTTTGCCCTCGCCGGAATGCTGGGTCACGATCAGCCCCGGCACGGCTTCGAGCGCTTCGCCCGGCCGTGCGAAAGGGCGTGCGTTGATCTCCTCGCCGGAGACGGTGATCTCGCTTGCCATGCCGGGCGGGCCCTTGACGCCTGAGGCGACGCTGCGCGCGTTCGGTGCTTGTGTTGCTGTCGGATCGACAACGATGCGGTCGTTCGAGCGGACCGGTTTGCCGGCTCGTCGCGCTAAGGCGGGTTTCTTGTGAGGTCTCGTTTCGCCGCCGCTGACCTGGACCGGCGGCAGTTCGCGCGAGGTGCCCGCGTTCTGCGCGAAAGCGTCGCCGCCATCCGCGAGCAGCACCAAGGCCGAAAATGCCGTCAGCGCGCCGTAGCATCGGCCGGGCTCAGACCGCCTCGGTGGCATCGGCGCGTTGCAGCACTTTTGGCGCGGTGGCGCAGCCGAGCGCAAACATCCGCCGATATAGCACGACCGAGACGAGCCAGGCGATCGCGAACAGCGCGATCACGGCGAAGCCGACATTTGCGAGCGAGTCGTTGAGTGCGTCGACCAGCGCCCAAACGCCGCCAGAGAGACCAAGGCGATCCGCGATCAGCCCGAGCGCCTCGATGCCGCCGATCAACAGCGCCACCGCCACGGAGGCGCCGGTGATCGTGAGATTGTACCAGAGCTTTCGCAGGGGATCGACGAAGGCCCAGCGATAGGCGCTCACCATCAGCGCGGAGTCGGCGGTGTCGACCAGCGCCATGCCCGACGCGAACAGCGCGGGGAAGACGAGAACATCGACGGGCGACGCGCCGCGCGCGGCTTCGCCGGCGGAGATGCTGAGCAGGCCGATTTCGGTTGCGGTGTCGAAGCCGAGCCCGAACAAAAAGCCGAGCGGGTACATGTGCCAGGGCTTTGTCACCAGGCGAAACATCGGGCCGAGCAGCCGCGCCAGAAGGCCGCGATTGACAAGCAGGGCGTCGAGGCCCTCGGCGTCGTGAATGCCCTGCTCCCGCGCTTCGCGAAACGTCCGCCACAGGCCTACGAAGATGACGAGATTGATGGCCGCGATCAGCAGCAAAAACAACGCGGAGACCGACGTGCCGATGAAGCCGCCGATCTCCCTGAGCAGGCCGTCGCCGCCAAGGCTCCCGACACCGAGGCTCACGACGCCGAGCGCGAGCAGCATGGTCGCGACCACCACGATGGTGGAATGGCCGAGCGCGAAATAGAGACCGGCGCTGCGCGGCGCGCCGCCGGCCTGCATCAGCTTGCGCACGACATTGTCGATGGCGGCGATGTGGTCGGCATCGACGGCGTGGCGCAGGCCGAACACCCATGCCAGCAGCGCGGTCGCCATCACCGTCGGCCGGTCGCCGAACGCCGCGAAAGCCCAGACCCACGCCGCGACATTGGCGGCGATCAACCCGCCGAACAGCAGCACCATTCCGGGCTCGACCGCCCGCAAAGACCATCTCGTCACGACAATCAATCCGTCCGCTGCACGCCCATCGCATGGGCGGTATGATCTTTTCATAAGATGGTCATACTGACCAGTGCAATTCAGGGGAGCCGCTTTGCAGGAATGCTTGTGGCCTTCCTTCGAGACGCCCGCTGCGCGGGCTCCTCAGGATGAGGTCTTGTTTCGCTGCGAGATGCCAAATCCTCATGGTGAGGAGCCCGCCAACGGCGGGCGTCTCGAACCATGCAGGCCGAGATGGCGCTAGGCAGCCTCGGAGCCGCCGAGATAGGCGTCGCGGATGCGGGGGTCGTCCTTCAGCGCACGGGCCGAGCCGGACAGCACGATCTTGCCGGTCTGGAGCACATAGGCCTCGTGCGCGATCTCGAGCGCGAGGCTGGCATTCTGCTCGACCATGAAGACCGAGACGCCTTCCTGGTTGATGGCACGGATCAGCTCCAGCACGCGATCCACGTAAAGCGGCGACAGGCCCATGGTGGGCTCGTCCATCACGATCATCCTGGGACGGCTCATCAGCGCGCGCGCCATCGCAACCATCTGCTGCTCGCCGCCCGAGAGCGAACCGGCGCGCTGCGACAGCCGCTGCCCGAGCTTCGGGAACAGGGTGAGCATCTTGTCGAGATCCTGCGCGATCGCATCGCGGTCGTTGCGCACGAAGGCGCCCATCAGGATGTTTTCGCGCACGCTCATGTCCGCGAACAGCCGCCGCGCCTCCGGCACCGAGGCGATGCCGCGGCGGACGATCTGCGGCGTGGTCAGTCCCAGCAGCGAGGCGCCGTCGAAAATCACGTCACCGGAACGCGGCTTCACCAGGCCGAGGATGATCTTCATCGTCGTGGATTTGCCGCTGGCGTTGCCGCCGAGCAGGCAGACGATGTGGCCGCGCGGAACACTGATCGACAGGTCGAAATGCACCTGGGCCTGGCCGTAGAAGCTGTTGACGTTGGTCAGCGCGAGCAGCGCATCAGGAGGCGAGTTCGTCATGCCGCGCTCTCCTGCTCCGTCGTCAGGCCGTGGCCGAGATAGGCCTCGATCACCTTGGGATCTTTGCGCACCTGCTCGCCCGGCCCTTCCGCGATCTTCTTGCCTTCGTCCATGACGATGACGCGGTCGGAGAGGCGCATCACCATTTCCAGCTTGTGCTCGATCAGGAGGATGGTCAGGCCCTCGCCTTTGAGTTCGGCAACGAGGCCCTGCATCTCCGCGGTCTCGGTCGGGTTCATGCCGGCGGTCGGCTCGTCCAGCAGCAGCAGGCGCGGCTTCAGCGCGAGCGCGCGGGCGATCTCGACGCGGCGGCGGTTGGCGTAGGAGAGGCTGTAGGCCGGCTGGTCGATCCGCGGCAGCAGGCGCTCGCCGAAGCGCGCGAGGATGGCTTTCACCTCCTCGCGCAGCCGCTCTTCCTCGGCCTTGACGCTGGCCGGCCGCAGCAATGCCAATCCCAACTCCAGCAGCGGGCCGATCAGCGGCACGGCGGGCTTGACCGCACGCAGCCGCGTGTGGGCGCCGATCAACACGTTGTCCATGACGCTGAGATTGCCGAAGACGCGGCCGAGCTGGAACGTGCGCGCGATGCCTTCGGCGGCCAGCCGCTCCGGCGAAAGACCCGTGATGTCCTGACCTTCGAAGTGAACTGTGCCGGCGTCCGGCCGATCGAGCCCGGTCACGAGATTGAACAATGTCGTCTTGCCGGCACCGTTCGGGCCGATGATGCTGATCAGCTCGCCCTTGGCGAGGTCGAGATCGACGGCATCGACGGCGGTCAGGCCGCCGAAGCGCCGCGTCAGCCCGCGCAGGGACAGCATGGTCGTGTGCTGCTCCGCCATCACATCGTCCCCAACAGGCCCTGCGGCCTGAACCGCACGAGCAGCAGCAGCACGATGCCGTAGATCAGGATGCGATACTCGGCCGCGATCCGGAACACTTCCGGCAGGCCGACCAGCGCGACCGCCCCGAGAATCGCGCCGACGACATTGCCGAGGCCGCCGAGGATCACCACGGTCAGCGCCAGAATGGATTGCTGCGTGTTGAAGGTCTCGTGGTTGATGTAGGAATAGAGATGCGCGGCGATGCCGCCGCTGACGCCGGCCGCGAAGCCGCCGAAGATGAAGGCGAGCGACTTGTAGCGGTTCAGGCTGAGGCCATAGGCGCGCGCGGCGATGTCGTCGTCGCGAATGGCGCGAAAACTGCGGCCGAGATGCGAGCCGAGCAGGCGTCCCTGCAGGAGCGCCAGTACGACCATCACGATGAAGCTGAACCAATAGATCGAAATCGGGCTGACCAACTCATAGCCGAACAGCGACAGCGGCGGGATGCCGGAGATGCCGATCGGACCGCGCGTGACGCTTTCCCAGTTCAGGATCACCAGCGACACGATCTCGCCGATGGCGAGCGTCGCGATCGACACGTAATGCCCGCGCAGGCGGAACGACGGCGAGATCAGCGCCGTGCCGAGCGCGGCGCTCATCAGGCCGCCGCCGATGATGGCGAGACCGACCGGGACGGCGAACGTGAGCGACAGCAGCGCGGAGGTGTAGGCGCCGATCGCCAGCAGCGCGGCATGTCCGAGCGAGACCTGGCCGATCGTGCCCGCCACCAGCGTGAGGCTGAGCGCGAGCATGCCGAGCAGCCAGGCGTTGATCAGGGTTTGGAGCACGTAGAAAGACACCGGAAAGAACGGCAGGACCGCGAAGATGCCGGTGGCGACCAGCAGAACCCAGCGCGGGATGCGAACGGGGCGGCTCGGCGCAATGAACGTGCCGGTGAGCGGCTCGGGCGGCGCCTGCCGTGCGCTCGCGAACAGGCCGTTCGGGCGCAGCACGAGCACCACGACGAGCAGCAGGAAGGCGAAGAGATTGCGGTAGCTGGTGCCGAACACGGCGACGCCGTAGCTCTCGACCAGTCCGAGCAACAGGCTGCCGATCACCGCACCGGGCACATTGCCGGCGCCGCCGACGACTTCGGCAACAACGCCCTTGAGCGTCGCCTGCAGGCTCATCGCGGTATCGATCTGGTTATAGTACATGCCAACCAATAGACCGGAGACGCCGCCAAGCGCAGCCGCGATGCCGAATACGGCCTGATTGACCCGGTTGACGTCGACGCCCATCTGCATCGCGGCGTCGCGGTCCTGCGCGGTGGCACGCACCGCCCAGCCAAGCTTGCTATAGCGCAGGAACACGAACAGCAGTAGCGCGCTGGTGATGCCGACACCGGCGATGAGCAGATCAAGCGGGCCGATCGTGCCGCCGCCGATCTGGAAGCGAACATCCGGCAGCTGGCTCGGCAGCGCGCGCGGATTGGGCGAGAAGGTCAGCATCACGAGCTGGTCGAGCACGAAGCTGATGCCGATCGTCGCCAGCAGCGGCGCGATGCGCACCGAGTTCTGCAGCGGGCGCAGGCCGAACCGTTCGATGATCAACCCGACCAGCGCCGCCGCCGCCGCGACCAGGATGATGGTGAGCGGCAGCGGCGTATGCAGCTGCACCACCGCGACCCAGCCGATATAGGCGCCGACGAGGTAGATCGAGCCTTGCGCAAAGTTGATCAGCCGGCTGACGCCGAAGATCAGCGCGAGCCCGACCGCAACGAGGGCGTAGACGTTACCGACGATCAGCCCGTTGATCGTGTAGTCGAGCCAGGAAGACACGCAGGAGATCCCCTCAGGTCGGCTTGCCGTCCCAGAGCGCGAACTGGCCCTTGCGCACGACGAGCTCGGCATTCATGGCGCCCTTGACGCGCCGGCTCTCGACGTCGAAGGTGGCCTTCCCGAAGATCACGCTCGATACGTCCTTCACTTTCGCAAAGGCGTCGCGGATGGCGCGCCGGTCGGCGCCGCCGATCTTGACGACGGCGGCCGCCATGTTCATCGCGTCATAGGCGTAGGCGTTGAACGCGTCGGGTTCGAGCCCGTTGTACTTCTTCTTGAAGCCCGTAATGAATTTCTGCACCTCGGGGCGCGGGTCTTCCGGAAAATAGCGCGTGCCGACATGGACGTCCTCGACCGCCTCGCCGCCGAGCTCCAGGAATTTCGGCGAGTAGACCGAGCTCGCGGCGCAGATCACCTGCTTCAGCCCGACCTGGCGCGCCTGGCGCGCGATCAGCGCACCGTCGGAATAATAGGAGATCAGGATCAGTCCATCTGGATTGGCGTCACGGACGCGCACCAGCGTGGAGCGGAAGTCGCGCTCCTCCGCGATGTAGCCTTCGGTGACGGCGATTTCGGCGCCGTGCTCCTTCGCGGCCTTGACGAAATAATCGCGGCTGGTGCGGCCCCAATCGGTGTTGAGGTGCAGCACCGCGAGCTTCTTCAGGCCGAGACGTTTCACGGCATAGGCCGCCAGCAGCGGCTGCTCGTCGGCCTGGCTGACCGAGGTGCTCCACATGAAGTCGCCGCCCTTGGTGAAATCGGGATGCGAGTTGGTGAAGCCGAACTGCACCAGCCCGCCGCGCTGATAGATCGGCGAGGCTGCCATCGAGGCGGGACTGGAGAAGTCGCCGAGCTCCATGACGATCCTGGGATCGGAGACGAATTTCTGGGCGATCGCCACCGACTGGCGCGGGTCGCTCTGGCTGTCTTCGAAACTGTAGGCGAGCTTGCGGCCGTTGATGTTGCCCGCTGACTGGATCTCGTCGAGCGCGAGATCAAAGCCCTGCTTCCACTGCGTGCCATATTGCGCGTTTGGCCCGGTCAGCGGACCGCTGACGCCGAGCAGGATCGGCTCGGACGATTGCGCGAAGGCGGCGCGCGAGAAGGCTGCTCCCGCCATCATGGCGGCAAGCGAGCCCCTGACCAGGGTACGACGATCGATGTTGCTCATGCACGGCTCCATCCACTTAATGTTGAAACAAGCAGCAATTTCTATGCCGGTGAGATTGGTTATTTCGAGGGCTCGCCGAGCGACAGCATCAGCCGGTTGGCCCAGTTGAAGAACGACGCGCCGTTGATGACGTCGACGATTTCCGCATGGTCGAGGCCGGCACGGCGCAGCTCATCGATATTGTCAGGGCCGAACGCGATCGGCGTCGCAGCCAGCGCCACCGAGGCCTTGACGACCGCATTCCATCGCTCGCCGAGATCGGCGCCGACGCCTTCGTCGAGCAGGCGCTGCAAATCGTCGCGGCGTTTGGAATAGGTGCTGGCGAAACGCGCATGCACGGATGCGCAGTAAATGCAGCCGTTGTAGCGCGAAGTCGCAGCCGCCGCGAGCTCGCGCTCAGCGCGCGGCAGGCCGTCGGCGACGTTGTAGAAGATGTCCTTGTCGGTCTTGGTGCGGGCTTCCAGCACCTCGGGATCGCGCACCAGCAGGCGGAAATACTCAGACTTGGAACGGGAGCGATCGACCAGGCCGGCGAAGTGCCGCTCGGTCAGCTCGGCTTCGGGCAGCGGATCGATCCACGACACCCAGCCCAGTTCATCCTGGGTGAAGACGACGGGCGGATTGACATTGTTTGCAGCGCTCATGATGCAGCCTCCTACGCGCCGGCGTTCGCGGTGTGCCCAAGCGAGGCACCGAGCACGCGCAGTCCGGTGACGACGCGCACCTGAAACGACAGGAACGCGACGAGCTGAGAGAACGTGACGATGCCGGTGCTCGACCAGCCGGCGGCGAGCAGCGCCTTCATGTCGGCTGACGCGGCATCGCGCGGGCGGAACACCAGCAGATGCGCATGCTCAAACGCGGCAACGAGCCGGGTGCCGAGATCGGGCTTGCGCTCCGCGCTGACGCGGTAGATCAGGCCGGCCTTGTTCTCGACCGACAGCGGGCCAGCGGGAAAAGCGCCATACGGGCCGGAGGTCTCGCCCCGGGCGATTTCGACATCGACCGCTTCCACCAGGCGGGCTCCGTCGGCGGTCGCCGCGAGCTTCGTCCGATAGAAGCCGGCCACATCGGGCTCGCGGTGAAGACCGATCACGAAGAGTGCGACCGCCGCGCGCTCCAGCAGCGAAAAATCGCCGGCGTCGATCGGCTCGAACAGCGAGAGATAGCTCTTCTGCGCGTTGTCGCGTGCCTGCATGCGACGCCCGCGAATGGCGTCGAGGGACGAATCCGGTTCGATCCCGGCGAGCGTGTCGATGATATCTTTCGTACCCATCATTTAGCCTCGTACAACGCTACTCTGTTCATTCCGACTAACCTGCCAGCGCGACATCGGGCGCCGTCCGCGTCCAGCCCAGAGCCGGCGCGACTTTCTCCGCGACCAGCTCGATCGAACGCAGGATATGGGGGTGCGGCGCATCGACCGAATGCGCCTGGAACACCAGGTCGGTCACCCGCTCCAGCGTGGCGTCGGTGCGCAGTGAGGCGATAACGTCGTCGGCCGCGCCGACATGTGTGTCGAACGCGGTGATCATCTCCTCCAGCGTCTCGCCCGGCTTGGCGTGGCCGCCCTTGAGGAATTGCGGCAGGGCGCGCCGCAGCCCGATATCGGCAAGGCGCATCGCTTCAGTCCGGTCGTCGGCGACGAAGACGCTGCGCGAGGCCATGATGCGGGGCTCGCGTCCCGGCGGCAGCGCTTCGAGATAGGCATCGATGACCGGGTTCTGAATCTCGGCCAGCGTTGCCTTCGGCGCTTCCTTGGGCCTCGGCTGCGTGCGCGACAGCAACAGGCCATCACCCGCCTTGCCGGCACGCGCGCCGCCCGCCACTGAGAACGTCGCCTGCCAGATCCGGCCGTCCAATTGCGGCCGCTGCGGATAGAGGGTATCGCCGCCGTCGAGCGGCTTGCCGACCAGCGCGGTGCGAACGACCTGAAGATTGCGGGCAAAGATCTCGTTGCGCTGGGCGCTGTCGAGGCCGAACGCGGCAAAGGCCGACGGGTTGCCGCCGGTGCCGACGCCAAGCTCGAAGCGGCCGTTGCAGAGCAGATCGAGCACCGCGGCGTCCTCCGCCACCCGCACCGCGTTCTCCAGCGGCAAGGTGACGATGCCGGTGCCGAGGCGGATGCGCGAGGTCTGCGCGGCGACGTAACCGAGGAAAGTGAAGGGCGACGGCAGGCCGCCCTCGCGCTCGTGGAAATGATGCTGCGCGATCCACGCGGAATCCAGGCCCGCCTTCTCGGCGCGCACGATTTGCTCGGCCGCGAAACGATATCGGTCGGCGGGCGGGGCCTCGTCGAGAAGCCGCGTGAAAAACCCCAGGCGTTTCAGGTTTGCAAAGCGTTTCATACGACCCCTGTCGGGCGAGAATGGGCCTCGATGATGTCGGTTGCCGCAGCTCCAGACAAGCGGGCATTGCGCAAGGCTGCCCGCCGGGATCGCCCCGGAGCTGGGCTTTGGCTGGACTCTGGCTGGGCAGACTGCCTACCAGCTCGGCAACACCGCGCCCTTGAACTTGGTCAGGACGAACTCCTTGACCTCTGCCGAGTGGTAGCTGTCCACGAGGATCTTGACCCAGGGCTTGTCCTTGTCGGCCGTGCGAATGGCGATCAGGTTGACGTAGGGACCCTTCGGGTCCTCGCGCAGGATCGGATCCTTGACCGGATCGAGGCCAGCCTGGGTTGCATAATTGGTGTTGATCGCGGCGGCGTCGACGTCGTCGAGCGCGCGCGGCGCCTGTGCCGCGTCGACCTCGATGAACTTCAGCTTCTTGGAATTTTCGGTGATATCAAGCACCGTCGGCTTGAAGCCGGTGCCGTCCTTCAGCTTGATGGCGCCCTTGTCGCGCAGCAGCAGCAGCACGCGGCCGCCATTGGTCGGATCGTTCGGGATCGAGACCTTGCCGCCCTCGGGGATGTCGGCGAAGGCCTTGTGCTTCTTCGAATAGACGCCGATCGGGAAATTCACGGTGAGGCCGACGGCTTCGATCTTGTAGCCGCGGTCGGCCTTCTGGTTGTCGAGATAAGGCTGGTTCTGAAACGAATTGGCCTGGATCTCGCCGGCATCGAGCGCTGCGTTCGGCACGACGTAGTCAGAGAATTCGATGAGCTGGATGTCGAGACCCTGCTTGGCGGCGATCGGCTTCACGGCCTCGAAGATCTGGGCGTGCGGCCCCGGTGTCACGCCGATCTTGATGGTCTCGGCCGAGGCGGCAGCCGACCAGGCCGCGATCGCGGTTGCGAGGATCAGGGGGACGCGAAACGACATCTTGGTCTCCATAACTCGGCGGCAATGATTGGAACCGTATTCGCTTCTCCGCGGGGCGAAATCAATGAAATGAAAATCCATATTGGCCGGCTGACGCGGACGACGCTTCTCCGTTCGACGCCGTGTGGGGAACGAATGCACCTGCGCAAGCGTGAGGCGTATCACGGCAAAGCGAATTTCCGCATTTCTTCAGGCACAGCTTTGAACCGCTGTTCGCCGACCCGGCGCTGTCGTTCTCCGAAAAAGTCTCGCGTTGGCTGGCGCTCCCACACACGCCGCTCAAATTGCTGAGCAATTTGCTGCTGCTCGCGGCGCTGGCGGTTGGCGTTACCGGCCTGCAGTGATGCCGGTTTACTCCAAGCGCCACGTCGCCGGCGAGAGCATGATCAGGGCGCAGATCGCGGCATAGGCGGCAAGCGACACCGTGACCATCGTGGCCAGTCCCGCCATTCCCGCCCCAAAGCTCGCCACCGCGATCCAGCCGCCGCCGGCCGCAATCAGGATCCGCATGAGCGCGCCTGCGAGCGGCCCCATGGCGCGGCCGGTGCCTTGCACGGCAAAGGACGTGACGAAGCCGAAGCCAAGCGCTGCATAAGCAGGTGCGACGATGCGCAGGTAAGTCGCGCCTTCGCTCACGACCTCGGGATCGTGGCTGAACAGGTTCAGCCACGAGGTCGGGAAGATCGCCACCAACAGGCCGATCGCGCCGGTCATGATCATGCCGACAATGCCGCTGACCCAGCCGATCTTCCGCGCCCGCGCCGTTTGCCCCGCGCCCATGTTGACGCCGACCATGGTCAGCGTCGCCGTGCTGATGCCGAACAGCAGCGGGATCATGATGTAGTCGAGTCGCGAGGCGATGCCGTAGCCGGCAAGCGCCGAGGTGCCGAACAGGCCGACCGCGCCGGTGACGAGGATGACGGTGAGATTGGTCAGCACCGCGTTGAAGGCGGTGGGGATGCCGACCTTCAGCATGTCGCCGAAGATTTTTGCGCGCAAGGGCACGATGTGCAGTCGCAGACCGGACTTGCCCGACAACATGTAGCGGAGCAGGAACAGCATCGCCGCGCCATAATAGAGGCCGAAGGCGATGCCGGCGCCGCCGATGCCGAGCCGCGGGATCGGCCCGAACCCGAAGATCAGAGCCGGCGAGACCGGAATGGTCACGATCGCGCCGACCAGCGTCACCAGCGCGGGCACCTTGACGTTGCCGGCGCCGCGCAACGCCGCGGCCTGAAGATTGACGATCCACACCGGGATGGCGCCGGCAAAGAGGTAGTTGGAATAGGCGGTGGCAGCTGCGAGCGCATCGCCCGCGCCGCCGAGGGCGCGATACAGATGCGGTCCGCCGACGATGACGCCGAGCGTGAACACGCCGCCGGCAATGATCGCGAGCACCACGGCGTGAAACAACGCGGCCTCGGCGTCGTCGCGTCGGCCGGCACCGACCGCGCGCGCAACCGAGGAGGCAACGCCGCTACCGAAGCCGCCATTCGACATCATGGTCATCAGCATGAAGATCGGGAACACCAGCGCGGCGCCGGCGAGCGCATCGGTGCCGAGGAAGCCGACATAATAGGCTTCCGCGATGTTGACCGCGGTTTGCGCCACCAGGACCGTCACGGTCGGCAGGGCGAGTTTGAGCAGCGTCGGCAGGATCGGCGCCATCAGCAGCGCGACACGCTTCTGCTCGGCGGCGCCTTCGGTTGCCGCAGCGCTCTCTGTTGCCGCCGCGCTTGGGACGGGCGCGAACTCCCGGCGGAGCGGAGCCGCGGTGCGGGCCACGGCTTGCGTGGCTGACAAGGCCGGCGCGGCGGCATCCTCGACTGACATGGGTTTGATCCTGTACGTCACGGACCGCCGGACGGCCGCCTATTGCATTACACACATAATGTATTATTATGATCGTAATGCAATAGGCCGCGCCTCACGATCTTGTGGCCGGGCGATGGCCAGGTCGCGAGGAGGCGGGATTGGCGCGCTACGACAAGGGACACAGGGACACCACACGGCGGCACATCATCGACGTCGCCTCGTCGCAGTTTCGGGAGAGCGGCATCGCCGCGGTCGGCCTCGCCGGCATCATGGCGGAGGCCGGCCTGACCAACGGCGCCTTCTATACGCATTTCGCCTCCAAGGAGGATCTGGTGCGCGCGGTGCTGTGTGAGGCGCTGGAGCGGCGCGAGCAGAGGCACAAGGACAATCTCGCAAACGGCGTCGCGCTGGAGACCACGATCCGCGACTATCTCTCCCCCAGGCATCGCGACCGCGCGGCGACTGGCTGCCCGACCGCAGCGTTGGTTTCCGAGATCGCGCGGCATCCGAAGGCGACGCGCGACACCTTTACCGGAAAGACGGCCGATCTCATCGCGCTGATGGCCGCGCGGATGCCGGATGGCTCGGCTGCGGAGCGTCGGCGACGCGCGATTTCGGTCTACGCCACCATGGTCGGCGCGCTGCAATTGTCGCGCGCGGTGAGCGACAGGCAATTGTCGGAGGAGATTCTGGAGAATGCAGTGGATGCCGCGCTGGCCCTTGCGAACGGGCGCTGATGCATGTCGGCTCTCGGAGGGAGCATGTGTGGCAATTTCCTGGCGGCTGCAATCAATCTCCGGCTGGAGCAACATGTGCCCGCGGCGACCGGGTTAGCGTTCCGGCGCGGCCTTGGAACTTCCCCAAGTTCACCTGAGCTCGCACCGGATCGCCGCCTGGGTCTCTCAGGCGGCGGTCCAGTTACCGCTATTCGCACTCAGCTCCTCGCGTCCACCTGGCCGTTGCGGCCGGATGACACTGCCTGCGCGGCATAGGCGGACGCTGCGGCCGACGCCGGTGAGTAATGCGACAGGGATTCGGCGAGTTCCTCGGCCGCCTCGGTGAGCTCTTTCATGACGGCGGCACTGTCCGTTGCATGACCACCGGAGGAATGCAGCACCTCGAACGAGATTCCATTCGGAAGATCGACATGGACCTTGTCGAGCCCCGCAGTGTCGGGCGTGTCGTTATTCTGCGCTTGATCGGCATTCTGCGCTTGATCAGCGCCGGATGTCGAGGTTCCTGAAATCTGCTGGCTCGCGAGCCTCTGCACGAAATCCTCGATGGATTTGAGCGCGCTGCTGTCGAAGCCACCGCCGCCGAAGTGGACGATGCCGATCGACATGCCGTTCGGCAAGCTCACCTTGACCTCGTCGTAGGGCGTGCCATCGTTCAGCAGGGACGCGAACATCGAGACTCCATCTTGTGAATCGGCCGATTTCGCCTGCCCGGTGGACGAAGGCGAACCCGCCGCGCTTCCACCACCGATGCTGCTCATACTGCTGACGCTCATACCAAACTCCACTCCATTGCAAACGCACGTTCTGCGTGCAACGAGCATGCCAGATGAGAGCGTTATTGCCATCAAGGGCTTATCGCTAATTCCTGATGGCAGGTTCGTCACGCCGGCAAATCTGTCCCGGCAGAAACTGCCCATCTCCACCCTCGTCATTTCGCCGCAGGACTTTGCTCTCTTGCCGGCATTGCCGCCCCGGCCCTGATGAAACATGATGGGCTTTGGCCGGTGGCAATGTGCAGGTGGAGCTCAACCGATGAACGAGAACGAAATCCGCAAGTCCATCGCGGAGGTGAAGCAGGGCACCCTGTCGCGACGCTCGTTCATGCAGACGATGGCTGCGATCGGGATCGCAGCGCCGGTCGCAAGCCAGATCCTGCTCTGGAACGACGTGGCGATGGCGGACGCCACGCTGCCCTACAAGCCGACCAAGGCCGGCGGCGGTGGCCCGCTCAAGATCCTGCTCTGGCAGGCTCCTACGCTGCTCAATCCGCATTTCGCGCTGGGCACCAAGGACCAGATCGCCTCGCGCGTGTTCTTCGAGCCGCTTGCCGGCTGGGACAAGGACGGCAACCTGTTCCCCTGCCTCGCCGCCGAGGTCCCGAGCAAGCAGAACGGCAGCCTCGCGGCGGACGGCATGAGCGTGATCTGGAAGCTGAAGCAGGGCGTGAGATGGCATGACGGCAAGCCGTTCACCGCCGACGACGTCGTCTTTACCTGGCAATACGCCGCGGACCTCGCGACCGCGGCGTACACCACGGGATCCTACAAGGACATCAAGGTCGAGAAGATCGACGACCACACCGTCAAAGTGATCTTCAAGAGCCCGACGCCGTTCTGGGCCGACCCCTTCGTCGGCTCGGTCGGTCCGATCCTGCCCAAGCACCATTTCGGCGACTATGCCGGCGCCAAGTCGCGCGAGGCGCCCGGCAACCTGAAGCCGGTCGGCACCGGTCCCTACAAATTCGTCGAGTTCAAGCCCGGCGACCTGATCAGGGCCGAACGCAATCCCGACTATCACGTCAAGAACCAGCCGCATTTCGACACGCTCGAAATCAAGGGCGGCGGCGATGCGGTCTCCGCGGCGCGCGCCGTGCTCCAGACCGGCGAATACGACTATGCCTGGAACATGCAGGTCGAGGAGGAGGTCCTCAAGCGCATGGAGGCAAGCGGGAAGGGCAAGCTCGACGTCACGCCCTCCGGCAACGTCGAGTTCATCGTCCTCAACACGACGGACCCGTGGACCGAAGTCGACGGCGAGCGCTCCAGCGTCAAGACCAAGCACCCGACGCTGTCCGATCCCGCCGTTCGCCGGGCGATCAACCTGCTGATCGACCGCGAGTCGATCCAGAAGTTCATTTACGGCCGCGGCGGCGTCGCCACCGCGAGCTTCGTCAACGCACCCAAACAGTTCAAGTCAGCCAAGCTGAAATACGAGTTCGACGTCGACAAGGCCAACAAGGTCCTCGATGAAGCCGGCTGGGCCAAGGGCGCGGACGGCATCCGCGAGAAAGACGGCAAGAAGCTGAAATTCGTCTTCCAGACCTCGACCAATGCGCCGCGCCAGAAGACGCAGGCCATCATCAAGCAGGCTTGCCAGAAGGCGGGCATCGAGATCGAGCTCAAGTCGGTCACCCCTTCGGTGTTCTTCTCGTCGGACGTCGGCAACCCCGACACCTACTCGAAGTTCTATGCCGACATGGAGATGTACAACACCACGCAGCCGCAGCCCGACCCGGAGCGGTTCCTGAACCAGTGCGTCTCCTGGGAGATCTCCAACAAGGACAACAAATGGCTGGGCCGCAACGTCTCGCGCTGGTCCGATCCCCAGGCTGACAAGGCCTACAAGGCGGCCCAGAACGAGCTTGATCCGGTCAAGCGCGCCGCACTGCTGATCAAGGTCGACGAAACTTTTTGCGAGGCCAACGTGTTTCTGCCGCTTCTATCCCGCAACATCGTCAATGCAGGTGTCAACAACCTCATGGTCGACATGTCAGGGTGGGACGTCACGACGTGGAATCTGGCGAGTTGGTACCGCAACTGACGCCGGGCAGGCTGAACGCTCAATCTCCGGCTCGGGCCCACCAGCTCAATCCCTGCCGGCACTTCTGTTCACATGTGAACAAATCCGGCCAGGCCCTCGCATTGGGGCGAAGGTGGCGATCGGCGTGGCATCAACCACTTGAACCATTTGCGCAGCAATCGACCAACAGGTCCCAGATCCGTTCCGCCTCGCCCGACTTGCGGCTGTCCAGCCCCTTCTCCGCGCCGGACTGCGAATAGGCCGCCACCGGACGGGCCTCGCGAGGCACGATCCATCGCTGCGAGATCGGGTCGTACCATTTTCCGATGATCATCTCAGTCACGTCAATCGACCCACAGATTCGACTCAAGTTGAACGACGCGGTCCGCGGGTTTCTTCCAAAGCCGTTCGCAGCGCATCGCCCATTTACCAATCGGCTTCTCGCGCGATCGTTCCCGCCGCCGCGTCAGCCCGGCCGCGCCGGATGAAGCGTACGGGGATGCCGCTCATGCAGCAGTCGCGCGAGCTCTTCCCGCTCAGCAGCCCGTCCCTTCATGGCGGTCTCGAACAGCGCTTCCTGGATGTCGCGAGGCATGTCGCCCCACACGTCCATCGCCGCCCGTCCGAGCAGGTTCGCGAGATGATCTGCTGCATCACTCATTCGGTTCTCCTGATCTGCGCACGGAAATGGAACAGCCGCGGCCGTGCGGCGTTCCAGTTCGTGGAGCATTACGAGTGTCGCTACGGCATGCTGATCGCCTGGGCGGAGGAACTTGGGCACGACCACATCGTGCGCTTCCTCACGACCAATTTGAACGAAGCGAAAGCTGCCAACACCGTTCTCATGGCGCGCAGATGAGTCTTCAGTCAGATGAACGGTTTCCCACCCGTGACCGCCAGGGTCGCTCCTGATGTGTAGCTCGAGAGCGGATCGGCAAGCATGACATAGGCGGTCGCGAGCTCGGCCGGCTGCCCGGCCCGCTGCATCGGCACCTGCTTGCCGAAATTCTTGACGGTGTCTTCCGGCATGGTCGACGGAATGAGCGGCGTCCAGATCGGACCCGGGGCGACCGCGTTGGCCCGAATGCCCTTCGTCGCCAGCATCTGGGCGAGCCCACCGGTAAAGTTCTGAATGGCACCCTTGGTTGTGGCATAAGCCAGCAGGGTCGGATTCGGCATGTCGGAATTCACCGACGCGGTGTTGATGATCGCCGCTCCCGGGCGCATGTGGGGGATCGCAGCCTTGGTGAGATAGAACATGGCGTGGATGTTGGTCTCGAACGTCCGCTGCCATTCCTCGTCGCTGATGTCAGCGACGTCCTTGAACGTGGCCTGATGGGCCGCGTTGTTGACGAGGATGTCTATTCCGCCGAGCTCCTCGACGGTGCGCCGGACGATCGCGCGGCAATGATCGGGATTGCGTATGTCGCCGGGGATCAGGACGATCTTGCGTCCCTCGCGCTCCACCAGCGCCTTGACCTCGGCGGCATCCTCGTCCTCGTTCAAATAGGCGATGACGATGTCCGCGCCTTCCCGGGCATAGGCGATCGCGACCGCGCGGCCGATGCCGCTGTCGCCGCCGGTGATGATCGCCCTTTTTCCGGCCAGGCGCGCCGCGCCCTTGTAACTTTCCTCGCCGTGATCCGGTCGAGGATTCATCGCGCGCGTCGAACCGGGCATCGATTGCTGCTGCGGAGGAAACGGCGGCTTTGGATATTCGGTCATGGAGCGGCTCCAGGAATTTGCTCCGCTAACGGAAAGCCGTCGGAAGCGTTCCTCGCCGTCCCATCATGCCTCTTGGCCAAGCCGCACGATGATGTCGCCCCTGGTGCACCAGAAGGGGGTCGATCTCGCGATCGAGAGGGGCCGCCTCGATCACATGCGCCGCGCTGCCATGGCGCAGGCCTTCAGTTGGCCACAGTCGGCCAGGTCGTACGCAGCCATCTACAAATCTTCGATCCAGGCGGGCAACCGCAAGACAAGCAAGGAACGGAATCGCCTGAGGGACGGTTGCAACTCTACACAGGAGTTTTCGCCATGCGCCGCTCGAAGCCACAGCCGATCCGCAACAAACTCGACCTGGCCGACCGTACTCAAGTGCGGCTCGTCAGAAAGCGTCTTGGGCTGTCGGATTCGGAGCTGACCAGCATCGTCGACCGGATCGGCAACTCGATTGCGGCGATCAGCAAGGAGGCGGCGCAGCAAAGGGCAACCACACTGCCCAAGCCGGACGATGTTCCTCCTGGCACCGTGATCGCTGCGGCGGCCGTCGGCGAGCAGGCGACAGCCGAAATAACGGCGACTGAACCAGTTTCTTGAACGGCTATTCGGGGGAACGATGGATCAACAAATACATTCGGACGACGCTCTGACGCGGGCGGCCTCGAGCCTGCGCCGCTCCCGGATCACCGAGGGCAAGCCGTTTCCGCTCGGCGCCACCTGGGACGGACTTGGCGTCAATTTCGCGCTGTTTTCGGCCCATGCCACCAAGGTCGAACTCTGCCTGTTCGACGATAACGGTGAGACTGAATTGGAGCGGATAGAGCTCCCCGAATATACCGACGAAGTCTGGCACGGCTATTTGCCCGCAGCCCGTCCCGGTACCGTCTACGGCTACCGCGTCCATGGCCCCTACGAACCCGACGCGGGACACCGCTTCAATCCCAACAAGCTCGTGCTCGATCCCTACGCCAAGCAACTGGTCGGCCGGTTGCGCTGGGGACCGGAGCTGTTCGGCTACCAGCTCGACCATGCCGACAAGGATCTCTCCTACGACGAACGCGACAGCGCGCCCTTGATGCAGAAATGCCGCGTCATCGACCCGGCCTTCACCTGGGGCGCCGCCCGCAAGCCGGAAGTGCCGTGGGAGCGGACGATCGTCTACGAGATGCACGTCAAGGGTTTTACCCAGCTGCATCCGCTGGTGCCCGACGCAGACCGGGGCACGTTCTCCGGCCTCGCGCATGCGGAGGTTCCGGCCTATCTGCGATCGCTCGGCATCACCAGTGCGGAGCTGTTGCCGATCCATGCCTTCGTCGACGACAGCTATCTGGTCGAGAAGGGATTGCGCAATTACTGGGGCTACAACTCCCTCGCCTTCTTCGCGCCGGAGCCGCGTTACCTCAAGACGCCGCTGGCGAACGAATTCAAGGCCATGGTCAACCAGTTCCACGCCCACGGGATCGAGGTCATCCTCGACGTCGTCTACAATCACACCG
This sequence comes from Bradyrhizobium sp. 132, assembly GCF_023074185.1. Lineage (GTDB taxonomy): Bacteria > Pseudomonadota > Alphaproteobacteria > Rhizobiales > Xanthobacteraceae > Bradyrhizobium. Next base: position 20,122 of record NZ_JADPKY010000111.1, read on the forward strand.
CGGAAGGGAACGAGCTCGGCCCGACCCTGTCTTTCAAGGGCATCGACAACGCCAGCTATTACCGCCTGCTGCCGGACACGCCGCGCCACTACATCAACGACACCGGCACCGGGAACACGGTGAACCTGTCACACCCGCGCGTGCTTCAACTGGTCGCGGATTCCCTGCGCTACTGGGCGACCGAGATGCGGGTCGACGGCTTCCGCTTCGACCTCGCCACCATCCTGGCACGAGAGCCCTACGGTTTCGACGAAGGCGGCGGCTTCCTCGATGCCTGCCGCCAGGACCCCGTGCTCTCCAGCGTCAAGCTGATCGCCGAACCCTGGGACATCGGTCCGGGCGGCTACCAGGTCGGTCAGTTTCCGCCAGGATGGGCGGAGTGGAACGACAAGTTCAGGGACACCGTGCGCGCCTTCTGGAAGGGCGAAGAAGGATCGATCGCGGACTTCGCCAAGCGCGTGTCGGGATCCGGCGATCTCTTCAACAAGCGCGGGCGCCGGCCGTGGGCCAGCGTCAACTTCGTCACGGCCCATGACGGCTTCAATCTCAACGATCTCGTCTCGTACAACGACAAGCACAACGAGGCGAATGGCGAGGACAATCGCGACGGCCACAGCAACAATCATTCCTGGAACTGCGGCGCCGAGGGGCCGACGGACGATCCGGAAATCACGGCGCTACGCGAGCGCCAGAAGCGCAATCTGCTGGCGACCATGCTGTTGTCTCACGGCACGCCGATGCTGCTTGCCGGCGACGAATTCGGACATACTCAGAACGGCAACAACAATGCCTATGCCCAGGACAACGAGACCGCCTGGCTCGGCTGGATGGGCATCACCGCGAACGGCCGCAGCCTGCGCGAATTCACGCGCAAGCTGATCGCCACGCGCAAGGCATTTCCCATTCTCTACCGCAGCCGCTTCCTGGTCGGTTCCCACAACGAGGAGCTGGACGTCAAGGACGTGACGTGGCTCGCGCCGTCCGGAGAGGAAATGACGACGGAGCAGTGGCAGGACGGCAACGCCAAATGCTTCGCTCTGCTGCTCGACGGCCGCGCCCAGGAGACCGGGATCAAGCGCCGCGGCTCGGATGCGACCATGATGCTGATCTACAACGCCCATTACGACGTCGTGAATTTCACCTTGCCCGCCGTCGCCGAGGGACGCAACTGGCTCGGGTTGATCGACACCAATCAACCGGACGGGCAGATGCCCGCGTTCGAGTTCGGGCACGCTTATGCAATGACCGGGCGATCTCTCGTGGTGTTCGGCCTCGCTACCGAGACCGTCGCCACGCGTCGCCTGCGACAAGGCGTCGGAGCGCTGCTGGACGTCGTGGAGGCGCCGCTGCCCGGATAGTTCGCCATGATGGGGCGAGCCGACGCTTCGAGCTGACGCCAACAGGAACGCACGCAGGTCGGAGGCGTTCGAGCAGACGGGGCATCAGTTGGAGAACACCGAGATGAAGTTCACAGGTGCCGTTATCCTCGCTGCCCTTGCGCTGCCCGCAGCAGCCTGGGCGCAGTCCAGCAAGCCTGACGTATCGTCCGCGCCGAGCGCGCAGAATTCAGGGGCCGGCATTGCCGGACAGCCCGGCAACAAGAACGGTCCGGCCGCCAAGCCCGGTGAAACCGTCGGATCGAGTTCGACGAACGCCACCGGCAACCCCGCCGTGCAATCGCAGGACCCGTCGAATATTCAGGGCGCACCGGGCAACAAGAGCGGGCCGCCCGCCAAGCGTCCGGATCAGCGCTGAGAAAGCGCGCGCAATCCTGCCGCCAACGACATCGAACGATCTGCGCCTGACACCACCGGCGCAGATCGTCTCGATAGGAACGAACCTTGAAGCCGCCCGTTCGCAAAGCATCTTCTTCTCCTGTCCTTCGAACCCGAAAGTCCCCCCATGTATCACCACGTCAAGAAGCTGATGTTCACCGTTCGGGTGGACGAGCCGGATCCCCGCTTTGGCAACATGCTGCTTGAGCAGTTCGGCGGCGCCAATGGCGAACTTGCCGCCGCCATGCAGTACTCGATACAGGGGTTGAACTGCGAAGATCCCGATCGCAAGGACCTGCTGATGGACATCGGTACCGAGGAGCTCAGCCATCTGGAAGTGGTCGGCACGCTGGCGCGGATGCATCTCAAGCCGTCGAAGTTCGACCGCCAGGCGGCCGAAGCCGATCCCCTGATCGCGATCGCGGGCGGGGGCGGAGTCAATCTCTTCAACTCCCAGGGAAATGCCTGGACCGCCGACTACCTCAAGATTACCGGCGAGCTCGACGTCGATCTGCGCAGCAACATCGCCGCGGAGGCGCGGGCCAAGATCGTCTACGAGCGGCTGATCAATTTCTGCGATGACGCCGGCAGCAAGGACGCGCTGCAATTCCTGATGACCCGCGAGATCACGCACATGAAGGCGTTCGCGCTGGCGCTCGAAAGCATGGGCAAGCCGGCGTTCAGCATCGGCCGCGTCGCGCCGACGCCCGGCCTCGTCGACCAGTTCTTCAACGATTCCACCGGCGCAGGCGACCATGGCGAGATCGACACGCGCGGACCGTGGAACGAGGGCGGCGACTGGGTCTTCACGGACTCGCCGGCGATCCAGGCGGGCGAGCCGGGTCCGGCCACCGCCATCGTAACGGAGAGCTCGCCGCCGGCGGACGAAGCTGGTCTCGGTGATCTGCTTATCAACGAGCTGCGCGATATCCTGCATGCCGAGAAGCAGTTGACCAAGGCGCTTCCCAAGATGGCGGAGGCTGCCCGCTTCGACCAGTTGCGCGAGCTGTTCGAGCACCACCTCGCGGAGACCGAAGCGCAGGTCGAGCGCATCAACGAATGCTTCGAAATGCTCGGCAAATCCGCCCGCGCCAAGCCCTGCAAGGGGATGATGGGCCTCGTCGAGGAGGGCCAGGAGATCATGGCCGAGGGCGAGGACAAGGAGGACGCGGCGGCCGACCTCGCCCTGATCGGCGCGGCACAACGCGTCGAGCATTACGAGATCGCGGGCTATAGCACGGCGCGCAACCTCGCCCAGCAACTTCGGCACAGTGCCATCGTCAGCCTGCTGTCGAAATCGCTCGCCGAGGAGGAGAACGCCGACCAGCTCCTCAACCAGGTTGCCCGCTCGCTGATGTCGGTGGCGAAAATGCCGGCGACGGTCGAGCAGACCGAATAATCCCTAGGCGTCGAGGAGTTCGAGGAATTCCTCGACGCGGCTGAACGGGTCCTGGTCGCGGCGACCGGAATAGACGACGCGGTCGCCGTCGCGCTGGAGCGATCCCGCCTTCGACTTCGCCCTGGATTTCCGCAGCCGCCCCGGCAGGAACGTCGCGGCGACGGCCTCGGGCCCGACATCGAGCCTGACGATGCCGCGCCGCTTGCAATCGATCCGGAGTCTGGCGGATGCGAAGAAGTCGCGAGCCTCCGGCGGCAGTCTGCCGAAACGGCGCGAGATCTCCTCCTCCAGATCTTCCAGATCGTCGTCGCCGCGGCACCGGGCTGCGCGGCCATAGATCTCGAGCCGGACCGCTTCCGATTGCACGTAGCCTTCAGGCAGCATGTCGGCCAGCGGCATATTGAGATCGGGGACCCACAGATCGGCGCCGGTGTCGCTCCCGCGCTCGGAGGCCAGCTTCAGAAGATGACTGTAGAGCACGGGTCCGAACACCTGGACGTGCCCGGACTGCTGTTCCGAGAACAGATCGCCGGCGCCCCTGAGGTCGAGGTCGCGCTCGCTGATCGCAAAGCCGGCACCCGGCTTGCTGAACTCCTCCAGCACCGCCAGACGCTTTTCGGACTGTTGCGAAGTCGATTCCGTTAGCAGATGGGCAAACGCGCGCGTGCCGCCGCGTCCCACCCGCCCCCTGAGCTGATGCAGCTGTGCCAGGCCGAACTTTTCGGGCCAGCACACCACGATGGTGTTGGCGCGCGGTATGTCGAGGCCGCTTTCCACGATATTGGTCGCCAGCAGCACATCCGCTTCGCCGTCGACGAAACTCATCATCCGGTCGTCGATCTCCTCGACGGGCAATCTGCCGTGCAGACAGACGATGCGCAGCTCCGGCGCCACCGATTGCACCCGCGCCAGCATCGGCTCCAGATCCTGGATGCGCGGACAGATCAGGAAGCTCTGTCCGTTCCGCCTGCGCTCGCGCAGCAGCGCCGCGGCAATGGCGGCTTCCGAAAGCGGCGCGATCCTGGTCACGATGGGAAGGCGATGAACCGGCGGCGAGGCGATCACGCTGAGATCCCTGAAGCCGGCAAGACCCGCAGCGAGCGTGCGCGGGATCGGCGTGGCGCTCATCCAGAGCGAATGAGCACCCTTTGCCAGTCCTGAAAGCTTCGTCTTCTCCGCCGCGCCGAAATGCTGCTCTTCGTCGATGATGACGAGGCCAAGATCGGCGAACTTCACGTCCTTTGCCGCGAGAGCCTGCGTGCCGACCACGACTTTCAGCCTGCCACGCCGCAGCCCTTCCTTCGTCTCCCGCGTCTCCGGGCCTGAACTGGCCCGCGACAGGCTTCCCACCTCGATCCCGAGCGGGCCGAACCGTTTGCGGAAGGTTTCGACATGCTGCCGTGCCAGCACGGTCGTCGGCGCCGCAATCGCCACCTGCTTGCCCGACAGCGCCACCGCCGCCGCTGCGCGCAGCGCCACCTCGGTCTTGCCGAATCCAACGTCGCCGCAGATCACCCTGTCCATGGGATGGCCCGACGCCAGATCGTCGAGGACGTCCTGAATCGCCTTGGCCTGATCGATCGTCGTGAAATAGGGGAAACGCGCGACGAATTTTTCGTAGTTCGCCCCCAGCGGCACCAGTTTGGGTGCACGGCGGCGGCGGCGCTGGCTGATGTGTTTGGCGAGGGCCTTGGCGGCCACCTGGATTTCCGCCTCCGCCTCGGTGCGCCGCGCCCACCAACTGCTGCCGTCCGCCTTGTCCAGCGTCAGCTTGCCGGGCTCGCCGGCATACGGCCAGATCACGGCAAGATCGGACGGCGGCACCAGCACGGCATTGTCGCCCGCAAAGGCGAGCCGGACCATCTCGCGCCGCGATCCCCGTCCCATGTCGAGGGTCTGCAAGCCGTCGAGCACGGCGAGCCCGCGTTGCAGATGGACGATGGCGGCGCCCTTCTCGGGCACGTCAGGATGATCGAACGCCGGATTCCACGAGCGCGCCATCGGCTGCGGATGATGGGCCCGGCTGCCGAGCACGTCGGACGCGGTCACGACGACAAGCGGCTTGCGGCCCGCGCCAATGAACCCCGCGTCGAAATCGGCCAGCAGCGCGGCTTCGCGGCTCCGTCCCTTCGACACTTCGCTCCAATCGGCATGGCGCTCCGCCTTGATGCCGCTCATGCGCTCCATCGCGCGAAGGTCATCCTCGACCGCCGCGACGAACAGCAGCCGCGATCCACCGCGCTGCATGTCGGCGACGAAAGCGCGAAGTGCCTTGCGCGGCGCGGCGAGCTTCGAGAACTCCGGCGTCGAGATGAAGGCGGCCTTGCGCGGCAGCACGCTGAAGCTCTTCTTCAGCCGCTTCCAGTCCGCCTGCCCCAGATATTCGCGCTCCGCATCTCTGCGGCCGGCGGCCTCCTCGATCGTGCCGAGCCAGCTATCGGCATGGGCCGACACCCCGGCATCCACGATCCATCGCGCGCGACCGCAATAATCCGGCAGCGTCGCCCGCTGTCCGCGCGTAGCTCCCAGCGCGATCCGTTCGGACATGGGGTCGATGGTCAATTCCTTGGTCTCGTAGACGACCTCGTGCTCGACCGGATCGACGGCGACGATCTTGCGGATCGTCTCGCCGGAATGCTCGATCCTGAAGGGCGCAAGTGCGCCGGCGGGAAATACTTCGAACGTCTTGCCGTGGAACAGGACGCCCCCAGGATACTCCGCCTCTTCGTCGAGATCGTAGCCGAGCGCTTCCAGCCGGCTCTCCAGCTCGGGCCCCGAATAGGGCGCGCCCACCTTCAGCGTGAGGCTCGACCGCGACCAGCTCGCCGGCAGCGGCAGCCGTTCCATGATGGCTTCCGCGGTGGACACCAGGAAGACCGGCTTCTTGGCCTTGGCGAGGCGCCGCAGCACCGCGCTGCGCCGGCCCGCGATCTCGCGGGACGGCTCGAGGCCGTCGAAGGGCAGCGTGTTCAGGCGCGGAAACACCAGCACTTCGACCAAGGGATCGAGCGCGTGGATCACGCCGCCCAGCCGCTCCGCCCTGCTCTCGTCGTCGCAGAGGAAGACGAGGCCGTCGCGGCCGGATTTTTCCCATTGCTCGAGCAGATGCAGCGCCAGCATACCGAGCGGCGATGAGGAGGCGACCGCGGAACGCGAGGCGCTCTTGCTTTTTGAGCTCTTGCTTCCCGAGCTCTTGCTTTTTGAGCCGCCACTTTTTGAGCCGTCAGCTTTTAAGCCGCTACTTTTTAAGCTTTGGCTCTTCGAGCCTTTGCTTTTTGAGCTCTGGCTCTTTGAGCTCCGGCTTTTTGTCTTTATCGCGCCGGTCGTGGCCCGGGCTTTCCTGGTGGGCGCCAATTTGTATCCAATGTTGTTTCGCAAATAGAGGCGAGCGTCGACGAGCCCTTCGTCGAGCTCCGTCGATAACGCACCTCGGGCCTGAGCGCCCAATGACGTCATTACAATTTTGCAATTGCGTTGAAAAGCGGAGAGACAGGGCGAAGGCAAGCGGCCTGCGGGCAGAAAGCTATTGCAGGACCTTCGGCAGCACCACGACCACGTCGACGCTCTGCGCCAGGATCTGGGTCGCGACCACGGCAAGGTGATGCGAGAACTCGTCCTCGATCTCGGCCGCACAGTCTTCGTTGCGCGCAACGGCAAACAGCAGATTGCCGTCGATTTCGTCGAACCGGATGCCGGCGAAGAGGCGATCGAACGTTTCGGCGCCCGCGACGAACGCGATGCGCGCCTGGATGGCCTGGTCTTCGACGAGTGACAGCTTCCTCATCTGCGCAACATATGGCCGCAGTTCCCGAATGCAAGAGCCGGAAGGCGCTGGCGCGGCGTGCATTGCGAACTATATTGGTGGCATCGTCCCGCCTGACCGCCGTTTGCCCTTGAGGAAAGTCTTGATTCTCTTCCTGCTGCTGATGTTCGTGCCGATCGGCGTGTCGGCCGGCCGCTATTATTTACGCGGAGACGGCCGCGGCAATTGGCAGACGGCGGATCGCTCCAGCGCCGGCCTTCTGCCGTCCGCATCCGCCGATCCGGACGCGCTGATCCGCGTGTTCGCCGCGCGCACCGCGCGCTGGCGCAGCATTTTCGCCGTCCACACCTGGATCGTCGTCAAGGAGAAGGGTGCCGCCACCTACAGCCGGTACGACTACACGGCCTGGGGCGACCCGATTCGCAGCAACGGCTTTGCGCCCGACGGCCGCTGGTTCGGCGCCCTGCCGGAAACGGTGGTCGCGGTCGACGGCGCGCGGGCCGAAGCGCTGATTCCGAAGATCCGCGACGTCATCGAGAATTACAAGTTCCGCACCTATGGCGACTACAGCGCCTGGCCGGGACCGAATTCCAACACCTTCGTGCAGGCGGCGCTGGACGCCGTTCCCGAGCTGCGCGCCGTGCTGCCGCCGACCGCGATCGGCAAGGACTTTCCCTACAGCGGACGCTGGGCCGGCGTCACGGCGTCCGGCACCGGCCTCTACGCCTCGCTCTCGGGCTATCTCGGCATGACCATCGGTTGGGTCGAAGGGGTCGAGATCAATTTCCTCGGCGCGGTGCTCGGCCTCGACGTCCGCCGCCCGGCGGTGAAGCTTCCCGGCATCGGGCGCGTGGGGATCGCCGCCGGCGCGTAAGGGAATGACGGAGCAAGAGGCAGCTCTGCAATGTGTGCTTCAAGTCACAGTGAAATCGATTGCCTTCGCCTATAATGATCTTGCATGGCCGCAAACAAGGTAACGGCGGTACGCACAAGGCTGAGGAGACAATCAACAGCTACGGACTTCCGAAGCCGCCAGGGTGAAGAACTCGGCGGCTTTTTCTCTGTCCAGGGGAATGCGGACAAAGTCAGCGACTTGCTCGCTGCCGATGTGGGCACCAGCAGCGCCAGCAGCTACCGTTTCTCCGGGGGCCCCGAGAGCTTCCTCTGTTCGCGCTCTTGTTCGATCTGCTGTTCCGCTTCGAGCCAAAATTCCACTTCGCGATCGGCCGGGCGACCCGCCTGCTCCCAGAGCTCGTACGCGCGCGTTGGCACCTGACCGCGCCGCATCATGCGAAGCAGCTTCCGCTTCAGCTCCTCAGCGAAGTTCCTGAAACGCTGGATAGTGGTTTCGTCTTTGACAAGCGCCGCCGCTCGCGTTGCGAGTTCGATCTGGTGCTCTATCTTTTTCTGCTCGTCCACCGCAAACACCGTCGTGCGAACGGGCCCGCTTCGCTGCCCGTGCTGCTCAGAACTCCAAGTCTTTCTAGAACCAAGTCGTTCTAGAAGGCTCTGTTCCGTAGCAGAACGGCACCCATGGCGGTCACAGCGTATCCGGCGTCCGCATGGTGTTCGACTTGTCTTCGTTGCGTAGCTCTTGCTCGGCTGCGTGCCAAAATTCTTGCTCGCGGCCCTCCGGCTTGCCTGCTCGCTCCCACAGTCGGTGCGCGCGGTCTCTGATGTCTTGCTCGGTCGGCTCAGGCATTGCATCTCCTGCGATGAAGCACGGCCCCACCCTGGGGGGTATGGGGGGCTTGGAGGCGGGGCCGTGCAGACCAGCAATTGGCGGCAATGCTGGCCCGCGGATTCAAGCCTCGATGGTGCGCAAGAGTTCCTAGCTGTCGTAGCGAACGAGCAGCTTTCAGTTACCTTTCTTCTTCCTGGCCGAAAACGCCCGCGGCATGCATCGCCGCGCACCATCCGAATACCATCGCAGGTCCGATCATCGTGCCCGGACCCGGATAAGTGCCTCGAAAGATCGAGGATGCATCCGTACCGACGGCGTAGAGTCCGGGTATGACCGCCCCATCGCCAGACAAAACCCGGGCGGTTGAATCCGTGCACAAGCCGGCACTGCTGGCGAGATCCGTCGGCCATACCGCGACGGCATAGAATGGCCCGGGACCGATCTGCCGCAGGCACGGATTTGGCTTGGCTGAGGGATCACCATTGAACCGGTTCAACTCGCTTGAACCGCGGCCGAAATCCTGGTCCACCCCGCTGTCGGCATAGCGATTGTATCGCGCAACGGTTTGAGCAAGCGCGCCGCTATCGACGCCGATTTCTTCGGCCAATGCCTCGATTGTCTCGCCCGCCACCAAATATCTGGCCCTCAGAAACTTGTCCAAATCCTTCGTCCCGGGATGAACGAGACCAATGCCGTAGGCCCCGATAAAGGCGCGATCGCAAATCAGGAAAGCCGGCGTCGCCAACGAGGAAGACGCGTTCGATCGCAACATCGCTTCCACGAAGTCGTGATAAGAGTCGGCTTCATTCACGAAACGGCGGCCGGACTTGTTCACGGCAAGCAGTCCCGGCTTGGCACGATCGAGCATGATGTGCGGGAACACCGAAACGTGGCCGTCCGCTTGCGTCATGACCGAGCTTGGCATCCACAGAGCGGGGCTGTCGAGATCGCGCTCGATGACTGCGTCGACGCGTTCGGCCGCGAGCATGCCGTCCCCGGTATTGGACGAAGGCGTGAGTGAAAATCGGCGCGCGCCCTCCGGAAAAAACCTTTCGCGAAGTTCGCGGCTCCAGCCGATGCCCCCCGTTGCCAACACAACGCCTTTGCGGGCACGTATCGCCAATGCGCCGGCCGGTGATGACAAGACCGCCCCAACGACTGCGTCGCCATCGCGGATGAGTTCGCTGAGCTCAGTCTCGTATCGCAGATGGACGCCGGAACGACGGAGGCTGTCAAACAGCCTCGCGACGAGAGCGTTACCCATGATCAGACGCGTTCCGCGCCTGTAGCGAAGCCGATCGAGCAAGTGCCGGCCGACAAGACCAACGACATGCCTGAAGTTCGTCCAGTTCCGGAGCGGCGCCAACAGCGCCGGGATGTCCGCCTTTCCCACCATCATGCCGCCGAGGACCATGAACTCTCGCCGCGGAGGTCTGACGCGATCGAAGTCTTTGCCAAGCTTGCGGCCGTCGAACGCAACGGCGCCGAGCGCACGACCGCCGATCGCTGCACCGGGAAGATTCTTGTAGTCGGGGTGTACCAGCGGCGCCGCAAACACGACGCTCGTCTTCTGCTCGAGATAGTCGAGCATGACGGGACCCGCCTGGAGAAATGCCTCCACGCGCGCGTCCGCGGCGTGCACGCCGAGCAATGCTTCGAGATAGACTCGTGCCGCCTCGATCGAGTCTGGCGTTCCTGCAAGCCGTCCCTGCCGATTGCCCGGAATCCAGACTGTGCCGGCGGAAGTCGCGGTCGTGCCGCCAACCGTATCCGACTTCTCGCAAAGGACCACGTCGAGCCCTTCAAGGGCCGCCACCAGCGATGTCGTCATGCCGGCGGCACCCGCTCCGACGACCAGGAGATCGGTCTCGACATCCCAGGAGCAATCGGCTTGCGACATCCCGCACACCCCTTCCCGTCCCGAAATTCTCAACGCTGGCTGCGCGCCCGCTCCATGATGGCTCTGCCCGCCGCCAACGCCCGGCGCGCGCGCGACGCGGCATCGACGCTCTTTGCCAGTTGAACGGTCGGAACCTCGATGCTGATGGTCAGGTCATTCGGCATCGCGCTTGCCAGCCCCATCAGGTCTATTCCGCCCTCGCCCGGAAACATCCGCTCCTCGCGAGCCGCATGGATGAGCTGCTCCGTGGTCGCCGGGCGTTCGGCCGGGCCGTCGCATAGTTGCCAGTAGTGAAGGCGTTGCGCCGGGATGGCGCGGAGGTCCGCAAGCGAACTCTGCGACCGATCGAAATGCAGCGCATCGACCAGAATGCCGGCACCGGGACGATCGATGCCGCCGACGATGCGCATGGCGGTCTTCAGGTCCGGAACGCTCGTCCAGGGCATGAATTCGAGATCGGAAGTCAGGCCATAGTTCGCTGCCGCATCACAAAATTGCTGGTAGCGATCCGAAAACCGCGCCAGATCCGGATCGTAGGCTGCGACGAGGATGTGTTTGGCGGCGAGGCGCGCGCCCACCTCGAAGAAGGGCGTGAACGACGCGACGTCCGTTTCCGGTCTGAACGCAACGACCTCGAGATCGGCGACAGTCACCCCCGTCAGCTCCAACCGCCGAAGCGTCTCCCGCAGGAGCGGCGCATCGTCCATCAGGCGATAGGCAACACCGCCAGGCGTGGCGGGCAATAGCCTGAGCCCGACTTTTTCGTAGCCGCAGTGCGCCGCCAATTCGATCATCTCGGGCGGCGCAAGCTCGAGCACCGTCAGCGCGGCGAGCGAGAACGCTGCCATCAGCCGAAATCCGCGATACGGGCGTCGAGCGCAAACATGCTTTGATAAACTTCCGGCTCGCTCGCCCCGGTCACGACGTCGGGGGCAATGTCCGCCACTTTCCGCAAGGCAGCCTGCAAAGACGCGACGTCGAGTGCCTCGATCAGCAAAAGCCCCGCGAAAAAGCCCTCGTTCTTCCGCATGCCCTTTTCGGCAGTCGGCACCGATGTCCGCGCCTTGTCGGTCGCGCCGATCTGCACGGCGGCAACCCCGTCACACCCAACCAGCGCCTGAGCCAGACTTTGGGGATCTTTCGGCAACGTCTCGATCCGGAGCGCCGCGATCGACGCGCCCTCGCCCCGCCCTTCCCGCGCGACCATGACACCCCCGCCTCGCATGAAATTGCCGAGCTTCGGCATGATGCGCTGTGACCACGGCGTCGGTGCGTTGAGACGCGCCAGATAGGCTTCGCCGTCGAGCACCTCCGGTGTTTCCAGCTCATACAGAATGAAGAAGCGGTTGATGTCGTCTCTTGCCGCGCGGAACACACGCGATGCCAGGAAACCCTTCGTCGTCACGCGCTCGGTCGTGTGCTCACGCGTCAGCCAGTGCCGATAATCGATCAGATCGTGAGCCTCGACGTCGCTCCAGATGGCAAGAAATCCCCTTCCGCGCATCCCGCCCTCCTTGCCTACGCTTTGCCGCCGGCCGCAAGCCCGTGCAGAGCCGGCGCGATGGTCTGAGGCAATTGCCCAAGCCGTTGGACGGCAGCCAGAATCGCGGCAAGATAGCCGTAAGGACCCAGGCCGCAAATGACCGCCGTGCAGGCACTCGAGGTGATCGAGTGGCGGTGCAGCTCGTCCCGCGCGTGAATGTTCGAGATGTGCACCTCGATCTTCACGCCCTCGAAAATCTTCAGCGCATCGATCAGCGCGATCGAGGTGAACGAATAGGCCGCGGGATTCATGATGATTGCGTCCGCGTCGCCATGGGCGGACTGGATCAGGCTGACGAGCTCGCCCTCCATGTTCGATTGATAGAACGACATCGAAACTCCAAGCTGATCGGCCAGCGCCTGGCAGCTCGCCTCGATCTCCCTAAGCGTCGTCGCGCCATAAATGTGCGGCTCGCGGATGCCGAGGAAATTGAGATTGGGTCCGTTGAGGATCATGATTTTAGCGGCCATTTTTGTCCCTCTTGTCCTTTGTAGAAGCTAAGCGACTAGCCGCCAAACCATTTTGCCGGGATCGTCACCAATCCCGGGAATAGCACCATCGCGAACAGGACGATCAGTTGCGCGATCATGAAGGGCCAGACACCCTTGATGATATCCTCCATGCTGATCTTGGAGACGCCACAGACGACGTTAAGCACGATGCCGACCGGTGGCGTGATCAGGCCTATGGAATTGTTGATGATGAAGAGCACGCCGAAATAGATGGGGTCGATATGCGCCGCCTTGATGACCGGCATCAGGATCGGCGTGAGGATGAGGATCGTCGGCGTCATGTCGAGCGCCGTTCCCACGACCACCACGATCACCATGATCGCCAGCATCAGGAGCGTGTTGTTCCCCATGAAGGGCTTCAGGAGATCGACGACCTGAGCGGAGATTTCGGACACCGTGATGAGCCAGGACGACACCAGCGCTGCGGCGACGAGGAACATGACGACGCTCGTCGTCACGGCAGACGACACCAGGACCGCGTAGATCTCCGACCATTTCAGCTCGCGATAGATGCAGGTCGCAATGAACAGCGAATAGACGGCGACGACGACGCCGGCCTCGGTCGGCGTGAAGATGCCGAAGCGCAAGCCCACGATGATGATCCCGGGCAGCATGAGCGCCCAGAACCCGTCGGTGACGGCGTGCAGAATTTCGCGGAGCGAGGCCCTCGGCGGCGGCGACAGGTTCTCCTTGCGCACCACCCAGTACCAGGCGAGGCAGAGGCCCAATCCAAGCAGGAGGCCGGGAACGATGCCGGCGAGAAACAGCTTGGAGATCGACACGTTGGCGGCGACGCCGAAGATGACGAAACCGATGCTGGGCGGAATGACGGGGCCGATGACGCCACCGGCGGCCACGAGACCAGCCGCGTAGGACTTCTTGTGTCCCGCGGCCACCATCATCGGCACCAGCAGCGCCGCGAGCGCGGCAGCATCGGCCGCTGCGGATCCCGACAGAGACGACAGGATACAGGCCGCCATGATCGTTACGTAGCCCAAACCGCCCCGGAAATGCCCGACCGCAACAAGGGCGACATTGACGATGCGCTTGGCCAGCCCTCCCTTGTTCATGATCTCGCCGGCGAGCATGAAGAAGGGAATGGCCATCAGCGGAAAGCTGTCCGCGCCGTTGATGACGTTCTGCGCCACGATCTGCGCGTCGAACATGTCGATCGTGCTCATCAGGGCGACGCCGCAGATGAGGAGCGCAAAGGCGATCGGCATGCCCAGCGCCATGGCGCCGAGCAGCGAGAACGTAAAGACGGCGATCGTCATGGCGTGATCCAGGTGACGCGAAGGAAATGAACAGGCGTGATGGCGGTGGAGGACATCATTGCTCCTCCGATTCCCTCACAGCCACCATGTCTTCCTCGCTCGCCTGCCCGCTGATCACCCGGTACAGGTCGTAGAGAAGGATAATTGCGGCTGACACGCCAAAGACCACGCCGACGGCATAGAATATCCCGATGGAAAAACCGGTGGCCGGCGCACGGTCGTCGATGTTGATGATGGTCTGGCGCCAGCTTCCCGAAAGCAGCAGCCAGTCGGCAAACAGCATCAGGCAATAGTTGATGACGAAGCAGATGCGCTTGCCGGAGGCCGGCAGCATCCGGACGAGGGTGTCGACGCCGAGATGGGCGTGCTCGCGAAGCGCGACGATTGCGCCGAGAAAGGTCAACCAGACCAGCAGCCAGCGCGACAACTCTTCGGAAATCGCGATTCCGGAGTTGAAGCCGTAACGCAGGACGACATTGCCGAAGACCAGGACCACCATCACCGCGAGACAGGCGGCAATGACGGCTTTCAGGAACGTGCAATAGAGGTCGAGAACTCGCGCCATGCGTGACGTCCGGGCAAATGAGGGTGTGAGCCGGCCACTGGCCGGCTCCGCCGCGTGCGTGATGAAAGAAGTCGACTACTTCACGTTCTTGCGGATGCGCTCGACCTCTTCGTTGAAGAGCTTCACCGTCTCGGGAGGAAGATTGGCTGAAGTCTTGTCCGCGACCGGTTGCGCTGCCTTCCGCATGCGCTCCGTTTCTTCGGGAGCGATCGCGTTGTACTGCATACCCTTGGCCTGCAGCTCCGTCAGAGCCTTTTCAGTCTGAAGGCGCGTCTGCTCCTTCTGGTAGCCGCGGCTTTCTTCATAGGCTTCGCGCATCAGCCCCTGCTCGGTCGGCGACAGCTTGTCCCAGAAGGCCTTGCTCACCAGAATGATGTTCAGGGTGAAGGTGTGATTTGTGGCGGAAACGTATTTCTGCACTTCGTAGAATTTGTTCGAGAGAATGACCGTGTAGGGATTCTCCTGGCCGTCGACGGTGCGGGTCTCCAGCGCCGAATACAGCTCACCGAAGGCCATCGGGACCGGATTGGCCTTAAAGGCACTGAAGCTTTCGAGATAGACCGGGTTCGGAATCACACGAAGCTTAAGGCCGCTGAAGTCCTCAAGCTTGGTGATCGGGCGGGTGCTATTCGTGACGTTGCGGAAGCCCAGGCCCCAATATCCGAGGCCGATCAGCCCCTTCGACGGCAGCGTATCGATCATCGCCTTGCCGAATTTGCCGGTCGCGAGAGCATCGGCCTGCTCGGTCGTGTTGAACAGGAACGGGAAATCGATAAGACCGAATTCCGGAATGACGGTGGCGAGCGATGTCGTCGAGGCCGACAGCATCTCCTGGGTGCCGCCGCGCAGCGCGGATTGCTGCTGCAACTCGTTGCCGAGCTGTGAAGCCGCGAACTCGCGGACCTTCATCTTGCCCCCGCTCTTTGCCAGCAGGATCTCGGCGAACTTCTGCACACCAAAGCTGACGGGGTGATCGGTGTTGTTCAGGTGGCCCCACCTGATCGTCCGCTCCTGGATGTCCTGAGCTGATGCGCCGACCGTCAGCGCCACGCAGATCGCCGTCGCAGACAGCGCCCGTACCAACAAACTCATTCTTACCTCCCTGTTCAATCGGGCACGATCGCGGCGTTAGGCCATTTATTTTCTGCACCCTCAGGTCAATCAAAAAACATAACTATACTTCTCAGTCAAATGATAAAGATGATTTCATCTGATATTTTTGATTACATACGACGTTGGGGTTCTGCTATATTGCTGGTAACATTGATAGTTCGGCCGCCCCATCACAGGGCGTTGCGCGCGCGTTTGCGGGATCGGAGAGCATGACGTCACTTGAGGGGAGGCCCTTGTCGGCGGGCGACAGCGGTTATCAGCGGATTCGATCCGACATCATTTTCGGCGTGCTGACGCCCTCCGGGCGGCTCAAGCTCGACGCCATGAAGGAAGATTACGGCGTCAGCATCTCCACGCTGCGCGAGATCCTCAACCGGCTGACGTCCGAGGGCTTCGTGGTCGCGGAAGGTCAGCGCGGCTTCGAGGTGGCGCCGATATCCATCCAGAACCTGCGTGAGCTCGCCGGTCTCCGCATCCTGCTGGAACATCATGCGATGGCCGAGTCGTTCCGGGCCGGCGACGTGGAGTGGGAAGGCCGGGTGGTGTCAGCGCATCACAAGCTGGCGGCGACCGAACGCACCGTCCTCAGCGAAGGCGACGATCCTGAGCTGCGCAAACGCTACGACGGCGAATTCCACCAGGCGCTCATTTCGAGTTGCGGTTCGCGCGAGCTGATGCAGACCCACGCGGTCGTGTTCGACAAATATTTCCGCTATGCGCTGCGCTACCGCGGCGCCGAGACGATCAATCAGCACAAGGCGCTGTTGGAATGCGCCCTCAAGCGCGACATCAAAAGTGCCAGGGCCGTGCTCACCGAGCACATCAACGGCTGCGTCGCGCATGCCCTCGCCTCCTGGAACGAGGGTTGATCGCCCGCGGCCTGGCGCCGGAGCGTCAGGCATAATTGTCGAGCAGCGAGAAACACATGCGTTGCGGCGTTCCCTTCTCCACGGCCAGACTCGACCGCCTGCTCGACGATGCCGGCATCGACGTGCTGATCGTCACCTCCAAGCACAACATCCAATACCTTCTTGGCGGCTACTATCACTTCCAGTTCGACTATATGGAGGCGATCGGCATCAGCCGGTACCTGCCCATTTTCGTCTATGTGAAGGGCGCGCTGGAGAAGTCGGCCTATATCGCCAACCGGAACGAGCGCGACAGCGTCCAGAACCGGACGAGCGACGGCTACTGGATGCCGGCGATCGTGTTCGGATCGTCGACCACGGTCGAGGCGATGGCACTCGCCGTCAAGCAGCTGAAGTCCGTCGCGCCATCTGCGCTCCGTGTCGGAATCGAGGGCTCATTTCTGCCGGCCGATGCGGCGGACGTGCTGCGCAGGGAGTTCGGCCATTGCCAGTTCGTCGAGGCGATGCGCCCGCTTGAGAAGCTGCGCGCCGTCAAGACGGCGGCCGAGCTGGACGTCCTCCGCGAAGCCTCCGAGCGGGTCGTCGCCTCCATGATGACTACGGTCAACCAGACCCGCCCCGGGCAGAGCAAGCGCGAGATCATCGATCATTTGCGGCAGGCCGAGCTGTCCCGGGACATGATTTTCGAATATGCGCTGGTGACATTGGGAACGAGCCTCAACCGGGCTCCATCCGAACAGCGTCTCGAACCGGGCGACGTCGTCTCACTGGATTCGGGCGGCAACTACCGCGGCTACATCGGCGACCTCTGCCGGATGGCCGTACACGGGACTCCCGACGGCGAGCTTCTCGATCTACTCGGCGAGATCGACCTGATCCAGCAGGCAGCCCGAATGCCGATCCGCGCCGGCCTCTCCGGCAGCGGCATTTACACCGCGGCCAACGAAGCTCGCGCGGTCCGCTTACAGCAAGCAAATGCATTTCGTCGCCCATGGAATGGGGATCGTCAGCCACGAAGCGCCGCGTCTGACGTCGAGCGGCCCTATCCCTTATCCCGCCGACGACGCCAACGAACCGCTTGAAGCCGGCATGGTCATCTCGATTGAAACCACGCTGCCCCACGCGCGCGGCTTCATCAAGCTGGAGGATACGATCGTTGTCACCACGGACGGATACGAGGCTTTCGGAGACAGCGCTCGTGGCTGGAATCGGATATCGGGATGACCGCCGACCTGATCCCCGCGCATCGGGTCGAGACCGCAGTAGCCGCGGCCGACATTCTCGGCGAGACGCCGTTGTGGTGCGACCGTTCCCGCAAGCTGTGGTGGGTCGACATCGACCGGCAGTTGCATCAATCCTTCGATCCGGCAACCGGCGCTCATCAGGTCTTTCCGTACGCGTGCAACTTCCTCGGCAGTCAGGCTCTGACGGCAGATGGCTCCCACCTGCTCGCGCAGGATCTGCGCCTTTATCGCCGGTCGTCCGGCGACGGTCCTCCAAGTCAGCTCTGTGAGGTCGAAAGCGGTCCCGACAACCGCCTCAACGACGGGCGCGTCGACGCGCGGGGCCGACTATGGATCGGCACCATGGACAACCAGCTGCATCGGCCGAACGGGTCGCTGTATCGTGTGGACGCGGACGGGCGGACGGCGCACATGTTCGGCGATGTCATCGTCACGAATGGAATTGCGTTCTCACCCGACAATCGCACGCTCTATTTCACGGATACGAGGCGATACCGCACCTGGCAGTTCGACTTCGATCTCGATGACGGCGCGATCCGCAACAGACGACTGTTCGCAGACTACAGCGCCTCCGGGGAGAGGCCTGACGGCGCGTGCATCGACGTTGCCGGCGGGCTGTGGACCGCATTCTTCTCCGGCGGCCGGGTGATACGCTACCGGCCGGATGGCCGGATCGACACCGTTATTCCGGTGCCGGCGACCAATCCGACCTGCTTGTGCTTCGGCGGACCTGATCTGAAGACATTGTTCGTTACGACGGCGAGGAAGTTTCTGGATCGCGAGCAATTGAGCCTTGAACCCCAAGCGGGTCATGTTCTTGCCATTCATGGCATCGCACAGGGACTTCCAGAGCACCGCTTCGCCAATTCATTCTGAACTCTTGCCAGCGGGCCATTGATGGCAAGTATTCCTTGCCTCCTAACAACCGCTATTCTCTTCGGCCATTCGCCGCTCCCGGCGTGCCTTCACGCGACCTTCAGGGCTGCCTTGCTGTCGGAATCGAGGAATCCTGTAAGTCGGTCCCTGATCAGTCGCTCGGCGTCCGCCATGATGCGATCGATCAGCTCCTTCACGGTCGGAATGTCGCGAATGAGTCCAACGACCATGCCGCAGCTCCAGGCGCCCGCGTCCATATCGCCGTCGATCATCACCTTGGGATAAACGCCCCCCACCTGGTCGTGGATATCGTCGATCTTGAGGCCCTTGCCCTTCGCGCGCTCGATCTCGAGCAACTGCTCGACACCCTTGTTGTTCAAGACTCGCTCCGTATTCCGGAGCGCACGCATGACCAGCCGGGTGTCCAGCTCTGATGCCTTGACCAACGCATTCTTGACGTTCTCATGCACCGGCGCTTCCTTGGTGGCGATAAAGCGCGTGCCCATGTTCACGCCGGCGGCGCCCATTGCGAGTGCCGCAACCAAGCTGCGCGCGTCGGCCATGCCGCCCGAGGCAACGAAGGGTATTTTCAGCTCTTCGGCCGCACGCGGCAACAGGATCATATTGGGCATGTCGTCTTCGCCGGGATGGCCGCCACATTCGAAACCGTCGACGCTGACCGCATCGCAACCGATCTGCTCGGCCTTGAGCGAGTGCCGCACAGACGTACATTTGTGGATCACCTTGATGCCGACTGCCTTCAGGGCGGGCATATACTGTTCGGGGCTGCGCCCAGCAGTTTCGACGATCTTGACGCCGCCCTCCCTGATGGCAGCGATGTATTCCGGATAGGGCGGCGCGGTGAAGGTCGGCAGAAAGGTCAGGTTCACGCCGAACGGCTTGTCCGTCATGTCGCGGCAGCGCGCGATCTCCTTGGCCAAAAGTTCCGGTGTCCGTTGCGTCAGGCCGGTGATGACCCCGAGCCCGCCGGCATTCGACACAGCGGCCGCAAGTTCGGCGAACCCCACATAGTGCATTCCACCCTGAATGATCGGATGTTCGATGCCGAACATTTCGGTGATTGCTGTCTTCACAAATGCCTCCAGTATGTTGATGGACGTCCGGTTCCGGCGAGTTGTCTAATGAATGATTTCGAGCAGCCCTGCTGCGCCCATGCCGCCCCCCACGCACATGGTGACGACAGCGTATTTGGCCTTGCGCCGGCGGCCCTCGATCAGGGCGTGGCCGGTCAGCCGCGCCCCGGTCATGCCGTAGGGATGGCCGACTGCGATCGAGCCGCCGTTGACGTTGAGCTTTTCCGGATCGATCCCGAGCTTGTCGCGACAATGGATCACCTGCACCGCGAATGCCTCGTTCAGTTCCCAGAGATCGATGTCATCGACCCTAAGTCCGTGTCGCTTGAGCAGTCTGGGCACGGCATAGACCGGACCAACGCCCATCTCGTCCGGTTCACAGCCGGCCGAGACAAAGCCGCGGAAGATACCGAGCGGCTTCAGCCCCTTCTCCGCCGCCAGCTTGTCGCTCATGATGACAGCGGCACTGGCACCGTCGGAAAGCTGACTGGCATTGCCGCCGGTGACCGTGAAGCCCGGCCCCTTGGCCGGCTTGACGCCTGCGAGAGCTTCGGCCGTCGTATCGGGACGCGGCCCCTCGTCAGCCGACAGCGTCACCTGCTGATAGGACACAGCGCCACTCGCCTTGTCCGTGACCGCCATGGTCGTCTTGATCGGTGCGAGTTCGTCTGTGAACCGGCCGGCCTGCTGCGCAGCTGCCGTCCGGCGCTGACTCTCCAGGCTGTACTCATCCTGGCGTTCACGCGAGATATGGTAGCGTTTCGCCACGACCTCGGCGGTGTCCAGCATCGCGATGTAGGCGTCTCCCTTCATCGCGAGCAGCTCCGGATCGACGGCATGAAAGCTGTTGTATTGGTTGTTCTGGACCAGGCTGATGGATTCGCCGCCGCCGCCGATGGCGACCTCAACGCCGTCGAAAATGACCGAACGCGCAGCCAGCGCAATCGCCTGAAGCCCCGACGCACACTGGCGATCGATCGTCGTTCCGGCCACGCTCACCGGAAGTCCAGCACGCAGCAGCGCCTTGCGCGCGATGTTGGTCCCCGTGGTGCCCTGTTGCATGGCGCAGCCCATCACGACATCCTCAACCTCCGCGCCCTCGACCTTCGCGCGCGACAGTGCCGAGGAGATGGCATGCCCGAGCAGCGTCGCGCCTTCGGTGTGATTGAGCGCGCCCTTGTAAGCCTTGCCAATGGGAGTACGCGCGGTCGAGACGATCACGGCTTCGGTCATTTTTACCTCGGGTTGGGGTACGGCAGGCGAGTTGCTGCGTTGAATGGAGATTCAGCTCTGCTGCGCGTACCGCATCAGATGATAGGAGGGGTCTCCGAACTGAATGTTGATGGAGCTTATTCGCTTGAAGTAATGGCCGACGTTCAGTTCGTCGCTCATGCCCATGCCGCCATGCAGTTGCACCGCCTGCTCTGCGACGAAGCGCGCTGCGTAGCCGACCTTGGATTTGGTGCCAGACGCCAGTTTCGATCCATTCGGCTCCTGAGCGGCGAGGCTGAGGTTCAGATGCTGGGTGAGCGAGATGGCCTCTTCGAGCGCGATGAACATGTCGACCATGCGGTGCTGCAACACCTGAAAGGTCCCTAGCGCTACCCCGAACTGCTTGCGGGTTTTGCTGTATTCGAGCGTCGCGGAATTCAGCACGGACATCGCTCCGACCGCCTCGGCGCAGAGCGCCGCAATGGCGCGCTCGCGGCAGGCCTCGAGGGCCGCAACGCCTTCGCCTTCGCGGCCGAGCAGCTGGCCGGCGGGCACCTCGACGTTCATCAGCGTCAGTTCGGCAGCGCGCCGTCCATCGATGGTCTTGAAGCTCTGCAAATGGAGATTGGCCGAACGGCTATCGACGACAAACAGGCTCACGCCGTCCCGATCGTGAGGACCACCGGACGTCCGCGCCGATACGATCAACTTGTCGGCCCACGGCGCACCGACCACCGCGGCCTTTGACCCACTCAGGACAAAGCTTCCACCCTGGCGCCGGGCTGTCGTGGTGACGTTGTTGAAATCATAGCGCGATCGCCCTTCCGCCCAGGCCAGCGCCCATATCGCCTCACCCTCCATGATCCTCGGCAGCAATGCCTCACGCTGTTCCGGCGAGGCGACCTCCTCGATCAGGCCGCCTGCGAGAACCACCGTCTCGAAATACGGTTCGACGACGAGGTTGCGGCCAAACTCCTGCATCACGATCATGGTTGCCAGCGAGCCGCCCCCCAGGCCGCCGGAGCTCTCCTGGAACGGCGCCGCGCAGAGTCCAAGCTCGGCGAAG
The DNA here is from genome assembly GCF_023074185.1 of Bradyrhizobium sp. 132. Taxonomy (GTDB): domain Bacteria; phylum Pseudomonadota; class Alphaproteobacteria; order Rhizobiales; family Xanthobacteraceae; genus Bradyrhizobium. The sequence goes on from NZ_JADPKY010000111.1 coordinate 42,011, forward strand.
GCTTTCCAGTGCCTGCGGCTCCAGCCCTCATCGGTCGAGACGATCTTGCGGCGCTCGTCGAAGTCGTATTGCTCGCGCAGAAAGCGTTGGATGCTCGAACGGAGCAACTCCTGCTCTTCCGTCAACTGGATGTCCATGAGGTGCCTCGTGCGATGTCGTCAGAGACCGAGCACCGCTTTCGCGATGATGTTGCGCTGGATTTCATTCGATCCCCCGTAAATGCTCAGCTTTCGGGAGTTCAAATATTTCTCGGTTGCCGTGTGTCCATAGTCCGGTCCCGGCATGAACCGGTTGGCGGTTACCGGGTGCTCGCGGATGGCCAGCCCGTAATTGCCGATCGCCTGATGGGTCAGGTCCGTAATGCGCTGGAATATCTCCGTGCCCCTGATCTTGAACAACGATGCAGCCGGACCCGGATCGATGCCGCGCGACATCTGGGCAACGATGCGCAGCTCCGTCGCCTCCAGTGCGAGCACATCGAGCTCGACGCGCGCGATCTCCCTGATGAACTCTCCGAACGCCGGATCGCCCTCACCGACCTCGGTTCGCACGATCTGCTTGAGACGCGCGAGATGACGGGTCGACCGGCCGATCCCGGCCATGCTCGTACGCTCGTTCCCGAGCAGAAATTTCGCGTAGGTCCAACCCGTGTTCTCTTCGCCGATCAGATTCTCCGCGGGGACGCGCACGTCCTCCAGGAAGACATCATTGACTTCGTGCGATCCGTCGATCGTGATGATCGGCCGCACGGTAACCCCGGGCGATTTCATGTCGATCAACAGGAAGGAAATGCCGGCTTGGGGTTTTGCCGACGGATCCGTCCGCACCAGGCAGAAGATCCAGTCGGCATGTTGGGCCAGCGTCGTCCAGGTCTTGTGGCCGTTGACGACATAGTGGTCGCCGTCGCGCACCGCCTTGGTGCGGACTGATGCCAGGTCGGACCCTGAGCCGGGCTCCGAATAGCCCTGGCACCACCAATCCTCGCCGGAGAGGATTCGCGGCAGATACTTCTTCTTCTGCGCGTCGTTGCCGAAAGTGTAGATGACCGGACCGACCATGGTGACGCTGAACGCGAGCGGCGGCAGCGTCCCGGCCCGTGACGTCTCCTGCTCGAAGATGAAGCGCTGCGTGACCGACCAGCCCGGGCCGCCATATTCCTTTGGCCACAGCGGAGCGATCCAGCCCTTCCTGTTGAGTATCCGGTGCCAAAGCAGCGATTGCTCCTTGGTCAAATCGGTCTCGGGGTTTGGAACGCGCATTTCCTGCGGATAGTTCTCCGCAATGAAAGCGCGCAGCTCGTCACGAAACGCAGCGTCCTCACGGGAAAGATTGAGCTCCATCGTGAAAGCTCCCGCTACCACTTCTCGCCGAAGGGACGAATCTCCAGCTCGAAGGTCCAGGCGCTCCTGGGCTGCTGATAGAGCAGCCAGTAGGATTCGGCGACCGACGATGGCGGCATCAGGAGGTCGGGATCATCCAGTGCGTTCGGACCAAGCGCCTCGATCCGCCGCTGCCGTACCCATTCCGTGTCGACGCCGGAATCGATGATCAGATGCGCAACGTGAATGTTCTTCGGGCCCAATTCGCGCGCCGCGGCTTGCGCGACCGCCCGCAGGCCGAACTTGGCGCTGGCGAAGGCCGCATAGCCGCTTCCGCCGCGTAAACTCGCCGTCGCACCGGTGAAGAAGATATTGCCCTGACCGCGCGGCAGCATCAGGCGCGCGGCCTCACGGCCGGCGAGGAAGCCGGAGTAGCAAGCCATTTCCCACACCTTGCGGAACACCCGCTCGGTCGTGTCCAGAATCGGAAAATTGACGTTGGCGCCGATGTTGAAGATGCAAACCTCGAGCGGCGCATGCTTGTCGGCATCGCCGAGGAAGGAGATGATCTCGTCTTCCTTGCGCGCATCGAGCGCGCGCGCGTGAATTTCGCCGCCGGCCTTCTCGACCTCCTTGACCAGCGGTTCGAGCTTGGCGCCGTCGCGGCGTCCCGCAAACACCGTAAAGCCCTCGGAGGCGAACTTCTTTGCAATCTCGCTGCCGATATAATCACCGGCGCCGATCACGGCCACGGTCGCGTTTCTCTTTTGCAAGGGTCTTCTCCCGGTCAGGTTAGATCTGTTGTGTGCGAAGCGGGACGATCGGCGCCGGAGGGACTCCGCCCTCCGCGCGCAAGGACTCCGCGAGCTTGTGCTTGAGTATCTTGCCCGTAGACGTCGCCGGCAAGGCGTCGAGAACGATGATTTCGGACGGCCGCTTGTAGGAGGTGAGCTGGATCCGGACGAAGCTCATGAGATCCGCCGGCGTCACCTGCGCCCCCGGCAGCAATTGCACAAAAGCCACGATATCTTCATTGCCGTCTGCGGCACGGCCGACCACCGCGCATTGCACGACGTCCTTGTGCGAACTGAGGACCGCTTCGACCTCGGCGGGGTAGACGTTGAAGCCCGAGCGGATGATCATTTCCTTGGTGCGACCGACAATATAGAGGCAATCGCCGTCGAAACGGGCTAGATCGCCGGTATTGAACCAGCCTTCGCTGTCGATCACTTTGGCCGTCAGCTCCGGGGCGCGGTAATAGCCCCGCATCACGTTGCGCCCGCGGACGTGGAGCTCTCCGACTTCTCCCTTCGACGCCGGTCTGCCGTCGAGAGTCCGGATGCGCCCCTCTATTCCCGGCAGCAGCGTGCCGACCGCCTGATCGGCACGCGGTGCGTCGAAGCGCACGCCCGATATCCCCGGCGAACATTCAGTGATCCCGTAGCCGTTGAGAAGCGGCAGGCCGAGCTCCTGCTCCACTCGCGATTTCAGATTGAGATCGAGCGGCGCGCCGGCCACGGCGATCAAGCGCAACGAGCCAGGATCGAGCCGATGCAGACCCGACACACTCTTGTACTCCAGCAGGCGCTGATAGGTGGCGGGTACGCCGTTGAGGATGGTTATCCCCTCCTCCGCCAGCGCCTTTGCCGTCGCCGCGGGATCAAATTTGCTGACCATCCGCACCGTGCCGCCGACCATCAAGGTCATGATCAGGAGCGAGATGCCGACGATATGCGAGATTGGCAACACCAGGTAGATCTTGTCGTCTCGATTCATCTTGCGGAAATGCGCTGTGGTCCTGGCGCTGATCAGAAAATTGTCATGAGAGAGCATCACGCCCTTCGGCGTCCCCGTGGTGCCCGACGTGTAGATCAGCACCGCAACTTGCTTCGCGGGGTCCGCTTCCACCGGCTCGACCGTTGCATTTTCGTTGAGTGGCCCGACGCCGATGTTCGGCAGCGGGCCCAACTGCCTGTTCTCCGCGCCTAGGCGCGATGCGTGGACTGCGGCCTCCTTCGAAACATCCGATGCAAAGAACATCCGGCGGGCGCCGCTGTGGTCGCGAATCTGGTCGAGCTCCCGCGCTGACAATCGCGGGTTGGCGACGATTGCCCAGGCGTCGATCCGGCTCGCCGCAAGGAGCAAGGCCGCCAGCGAAATGCAATTTTCGCTGACGATGATCATCCGATCGCCTGCTCGCACCCCGAGTGAGGAGAGGACGGCGGCTGTCTCGCTGACCCGCTTGTCCAGGTCACGATAGCTCCAGCCGACGCCGCCTTCGACCAGAGCGATTCGATCCGGGGCATCGGCGGCATGGTCGGCCGTCACGTCATGGATGCGGCGCGGCAACCCTACAGCAATCTCATCGAGATCGATCGCCTCTGAAAGACCCGCCACCGCCACACTCCCGAAAAACGTGCGCCGCCTTTTTGCCGCGGTGCAGTGGCGTGGAGTTAACGTTCTTTTTTAGAACTCGTCAATCGCTAATCCTGACTTGGCTCTCTCGTTTCATCTGGACAGCAAACCTGCCGCTTTCCGACAGTTTATAGAATTCTGTTTTACAACGCCGCCGACAACAAGTATCTCTAGTACCAAATAAGAACTTATACCAACGGGAGAAACGGATGGAAAATCGCGGCGTAGCAATACTCGTTGGCGCAGGCGACGCCATCGGCGCGGCCGTCGCCCGGCGGTTCGCCAATGGCGGCTATACGGTTTGTGTCTGCCGGCGTGACGCGGCGAAATCCGAAGCACTGGTAGATGAACTCGCCGCTGTGGGCCACCGCATTCACGCGTTCAGCGTCGATGCTCGTCGAGAAGCCGAGGTCCAGAAGCTCTTTGCCGAGGTCGAAAGGAATATCGGACCGATCGAGGTCTGCCTTTTCAATGCCGGATCTAACGTCAACAAGCTGCTGACGGACACCACGGAAAAGCTTTTCTTCAAGGCGTGGGAACTGGCCTGCTATGCCGGATTCCTGGTCGGACGCGAGGCAGCGCGTGTCATGCTTCCGCGCGGACGCGGTACCATCTTCTTCACCGGGGCAACCGCCAGCATCCGAGGCGGCCGGGGTTTTGCGGCGTTCTCCTCGGCGAAATTCGGCCTCCGCGCGGTAGCCCAGGCCATGGCGCGCGAGCTTGGACCGAAGAATATCCACGTCGTCCACCTCATTATCGACGCCGGCGTGGACAGCGAGGCCATTCACCAGCGCATGAAAGCGGCGAAAGGAATCGAGGCAAGCGATATCCCCCCGGACAGCCTGACGAAGACGTCCTCTATTGCCGAAGCGTATTGGTTCGCCCATCAGCAAAGCCGCGACGGCTGGACCCATGAACTCGACCTTCGCCCGTCAGTGGAGAAATGGTGATGAGCACAACGGATCTCACCCTGTGGGGCGCCGGTACGAGCCGCACGATCCGTGCGCACTGGGCCATGCACGAACTTGGCTTGTCTTACAGCGTCAAGCCGATCGGGCCACGGACAGGCGAGACCAAGACCGCTGAATACACCAGGCTCAATCCCCGCCAGAAGATCCCGCTGCTGCAGGACGGCGACTTCTGTATCGGCGAAAGTGCTGCGATCGTTGCCTATCTGTCGCGGATGTATTCCACGCCGGAATGCTCGTTGATTCCAGACGCCGCCCGCGATTACGCCGCGTGGCTCGAATGGTGCTTCTTTATCGTGGCCGAACTCGATTCCACGAGCCTTTACGTCATGCGCCGCCACCGCGCGGATGCGCTGGGACACATTTATGGAGTTGCGCCCGAGGTCGTCGCACAAGCCGGGGAATACTTCCGGCAACAATTGCGACACGTGGAGGTCGCGCTGGCAGACGGCCGGACGTTCTTGATGGGTCAGCAATTCACCAGCGCCGACATCCTCCTCGCGACGTGTCTGGACTGGGCCGTCGCTTACGGCGTCGACATTTGCGACAACGCGCAACCCTACCTTGAACACATCAAAGGCCGAGAAGCCTATCGGCGCGCCGTCGAGGCCAACGTTCCGACGGGACCGATTACGGCGGCGGCGGCGAAGATCTGAGAGCCTCTCGGCGGTCGCGAGAAGGGCTTCGGATCAGACGGCCACGCGCAAGCTGCGTTCGGCGACCATCCTGTCGATGGCGCCGTCGTCGTAGCCAAGCTCGCGCAACACCTCGCGCGAGTGCTCGCCGACCCGCGGCGCAGGTCCGCCGATCGCGGCTTCATTAATTTCGAAGCGAGCCGCCGGCTTCGGCTGCCTCACCCGGCCGACCTTCGGCTGATCGAATTCCGCGATGATGCCGCGCGCGACCACCTGCTCGTTGTGAATGATTTCGCCTCGCCGCAATATTGGCGCGCACGGGACGTCCGCGGCATCCAGCCGCTCCAGCCATTCGGCGGTCGTGTGCTGGGCGATATACTCCGCCATCTTGTTGATCCGCGCGGTGGCGTTGACCGAACGCGCCGACGGCGTCGCAAACCGGGGATCTTTGGCAAGCTCGGGATCGCCGGAGGCACGGCAAAATCCCTGCCATTCGGAATCGGAAATGGTGCCGGCGGTGATGTAACCGTCGCTGGTCTTGAACACCAGATCCGGCCGGTCATTCGGATCGGCAGCCGCCGCCTCGGCGCCGACCACGGTGTACTGCATCATGCCTTCCGGCCACAGGTACGAGATCATCACATCCAGCATCGCAACCTGGATGTGGTCGCCCTGCCCGGTCTTCTCGCGCGCATAGAGCGCGGCCGCCACCGCCTGCGCGGTGAACACGGCGGTGGTCTTGTCGCATACGATGGTGCGGATCATCTGCGGCCGGTTCGTGACCGGCTGCGACTGGATATCGGCGAAGCCCGACAGGCCCTGGATGATCGGATCATAGACGCGCTTCTTCACATACGGACCGGTATCGCCGACTCCGCTGATCGAAACGTAGATCAGGCGCGGATGGCGCTGACGCAATTCCTCCGTGCCGAGACCGAGGCGCTCCATGGTGCCGGGCCGGAAGTTCTGCACCAGCACATCCGCCTGCGCGATCAGCCTGCCGAGCACCTCGCGACCGGCGAGGCTCTTGACGTCGATCGACAGCGAACGCTTGCCGCGGTTCGAGGAGATGAACAGCGCCGAAAATTCTCCATCCTTGTCGATGGTGGCACGGCTGCGGCGGGTGATATCGCCACCGATCGGCTCGATCTTCAGCACGTCGGCGCCCTGATCCGCCAGGAACATGGTCGCAAAGGGACCCGACACGACGCCAGTCAGATCGAGGACACGAACACCGCTAAGCGGGCCAGGCATGGCTTTCTCCCTGAGCTTACTTTTGATTTTTGGTCCGGGTGCTTGGCTTTCGCCTCAACCGGACAGCCGGCGCCGCTAGGCGGTCTTGGGAAGGGGTTGCCTGGTCTGTTCGACGATCGACTCCTCGACGTCGCGGATCTGGTCCTTGCCGAAGAACATCTCCTTTCCGACGAAGAATGTCGGCGAACCGAATGCCCCCCGGCTCACGGCGTCGTTGGTCAGATCGATCAGCCTCTTCTTGACGTCGTCCTGCTGCGCACGTGCGAGCAGCCGGTCGATATCGATGCCCGAGGAGGTAAAAGCACGCCGGAAGATTTCGAGGTCGTCCATCTTCTTGGGCTCTTCCCACATGTGATGGTAGGCGGCGCGGAAATAGGGCTGGAACACACCTTCGAATTGCGCAGCGACAGCACCGCGCATCAGCATCAGCGTGTTGACGGGGAAGAACGAGCTCTGGCGGAATTTCGTGATGTTGTGGCGACGGATAAATCGCTGGGTCTCCAGCGCCTGGTATTCCGGCTTGTTCTTGATGCCACGGAGCGAGTCGAACGGCGACATGTTGCCCGTCGCCTTGTAGATGCCGCCAAGCAAAACCGGGACATACTCGAATTTCACCCCGGTGCGCTGCTCGATCCCCGGGATGGCGACTTCCGCCAGATAAGCATTGGGACTGCCGAAATCGAATTGAAATTCAACCTTCAGGGGCATGTCGGCCTCTCCCGGAAAACGCGTTGGATGGTGAGGTTCGACGGTCGGCCAGTCGAACCCAGGCTGCTGATTATTGATACAGTTCTAAAAACGAACTGTCAATTCCGACGTAATCCCTGCTGTTTTATCCTGCTTGGCAAGGGATTGTTTCGAGTTAGGTACCGATCTAGAATGGTAGCGGGACCAAAAGCTCCCTGGACGATTCGAGCGGAAGCCGCGAGCAGACTGGAGATCTTGAATGAAATGGGGTGAGCTGGAGGAAGAGCCGTGCTCGATGGCCCGGACCATCGGCGTGATCGGCGATCGCTGGACCCTCATGATTCTGCGTGAGTGCTTCCTGCGCACACGCCGCTTCGAGGGATTTCAATCTTCGCTCGGTATCACACGCCATCTGCTCGCCGAACGGCTGAAGAAGCTGGTCCGGCAGGGCGTGTTGCGTCGTATCCCCTATCAGGACTCGCCCAAGCGGCACGAATACATCCTCACCCAGAAGGGGCTCGATCTCTATCCGATCATGATGGCGATCGTGCACTGGGGCGACACTCATATGGTCGACGCGCGCGGGCGGCCTTTGCTGCATCAACACCGCAAATGCGGCAAGGACTTCGATCCGGTCATGATTTGCTCCGAATGCGGCGAACCGCTTTCGGCCAAGGAGGTTCATACCCACCCCGGCCCCGGTGCTCGCCGCACCCCGGCAATAGCGGCGCCAGAGAAGCCGAAGGCAAAGACCCGCCGGAGCGCCGCCTGAGGTCGATCGCTCGAGAGCGCATCGAAAGCCGCAACGGTAGCGAACGGCTGAACCAGCCCTCAGACCCGGATCACGTCTTGACGTGCCTCGTTGCAGTATAGACGTTCCACCAGTTCAGAGCGGTGTTTCAGCACCGCACGTTGATTGACATAGGCCTTGTCGGTGATTTCTCCTGCCGCCAATGACGGCGCGTCCTTCAGCAGCGAGAAAGAACAAATTGCTTCACTGCTTCCAACGGTCTCGTTGTACTCCTGAAGACGATCCTTCAAAAACTGGAGCACGAGACGGTCGCTGGTCAGATCCGGGGCCGGGGTTTTCGAAATCCTCGCCGCCTCGGTGGGATTCAACCAGCAGAGCAGCGCGCACGATTCACGATTTTCTCCCGCGACGACGATGTCCAGCAATACGCCACGCGTTGCCGCCAGGAGTGCCGCGCGCATATTCCCGATCGTGACCCACGTGCCGTTCGCGAGTTTGAAATTTTCGGAGATTCTGCCGGTGAACCGCAGGCCGCGCTCCGGCTTCTCGGGATCCAGAAACGAGACCGTGTCGCCGATGCGGTAGAATCCTTCCTCGTCGAAAGCCTGCTCCGTCAAATCCGGCCTTCCGAGATAACCGGGAGTGACGTTGGGTCCCTTGATCCTGACCTCGTAGGTATCGGACACAGGGATCAGTTTCAGTTGCAGGCCTGGCGCTGGAAGACCGATCTCTCCCGGCTGATCGGTCGCCCAATGGGTGGTGGCGATTGTCGGGGCCGTTTCGGTGGTGCCGTAGCCGGACATGACCGGAATTCGCCGGCCGGTGGCCGCAAACGTCAATCGATAGAGTTTTTCCAGCGTGGCCTGTGAAATGGCGGCGCCGGCATAGCTTAGCCGATCCATCCTTTTGAACACGCTGGCACCAAGATCAAGGTCGTTCTCGATCGCGTCGCACAGGAGATTATAGCCGGCAGGTACGTTGAACATGGCGGTCGGCGAAATCTCCTTGAGATTTGCAACCGTCTTGTGGAAGAGCTGCGGCAGCGGCCGGCCATCGTCGATGTAGAGCGTCCCGCCGTTCTTGAGAATGCCGTGAAGGATGACGTTGCTGCCCATCGTATGGTGCCAGGGCAGCCACTCCACCTGAACCGGCGCTTCCGGAGGTGACACCAGCAGGCTCCCCATTTGCAGGGAGCTTGCCATCATGCGGTGGGTGTTGAGCACGCCTTTCGGGAAGCCGGTCGAACCGGACGTGAAGAGAATTTTGGCGACGGCATCGCAAGACACGGCGCGTGATGCCCGCTCAAACCCTTCGCTCCCGGTTCGCGCCGCAAGGGTGCGGAAAGGCACCGTATCCGGCGCACCATCGACGCTGATCCAGGCCGCTTCCGCCAACTCGGGAATGGCGCGGCCCGCGGAAAAATCGCGTCCGCTCTGAACAAAAACAAAATTCGGGCGCAGCGTTTCCGCGATATCCTTGAGACGAGCCAGGCCGCCGGGCATCAGAGTGTAGTTTGGCGATATTGGCGCCAGGATGACCCCGATCGACATGGCCGCAAACGAGATCACCGCGTTCTCGATCGAGTTTCCTGACAGGACTGCCAGCTTGTCGGCGGGCTTTACGCCCATATCGATCAGGCTTTGGCCGGCTGCCTGGACCTGCGACCATGCCTCGCCATAGGTGATCTCGTCCCATCCACCCCCGGCATTGCGTTGCGCAAGGAAAACTCGGTCCGGAACGGCAGCTGCCCAACTCGGCAGAAAATCGGTGACGCGCCAGTCGCACGGCGCCCATTCGAGGGGCGAACGCAAGATCAGCGCGCCGTCGGGGCGACGCTCGATGCGAACCTCCCGCGGCGCAAAATTCAGAGCCTTCGTCGACATCGAGATGGTCTCCGTAATTGCTGGAAAGACAATCGCGCGGGCGGCCGGTACGCAGGCCGTGCCGGATACGCCACCTCGCCGGTTGCGCGCTTTATTCGGAGCTCGCGTCCAGCACTTCCCCGAAAGCTTCCCAGCTCGTGCCGGACCATCGCTGCAACCGCATCTGCGTCCAGATCATGTTCTGGGCGCCGCTGGTATTGACCTTGATCCCCGGCAGCGCGGTCGGGACGACGAAATCCCTGAGGTTCTTGGCCTGCGCAAGAACGTTCTGGCGGGACAGATCATTTCCGCATTGCTTCAGGATCTGCTCGAGCAGGATGCCTTGCTGATAACCGGTCAAATAGCTGCCGTTGGTGATATCGACACCCGACAAATATTTGTCGAGAAAGCTCCGGTAAGCCTGCATGGCAGGGTCGTCCTTCCACGCCTGATCCAGGATATCCTTGTTGATCGTCCCGACGATCACGCCGACTGATTTGTCGAGGCCGGCCGGGGTGAGCGTGCCTCCAACCGAACCGGACGGAAAGTCGATGATGACGGTCGCCTTCCAGCCGATCAAAGAGGCTTGCCGGATTGCCTGCGCGGCGAACTTCGGTGTTCCCGCGATCATCAACGCGTCGGCGCCGGAGCTCTTCAGATTGGTGATCTGTGAATCGACGGTCGGTTCGGTGACCTCGTAGGAAGCGCTGACGACTTTTCGATCGTAGTCCTTGCCGAGAAACGTCTTGAAGGCATTGACGTAATCTTTGCCGAGGTCGTCGTTTTGATAGAGGATCGCATATTTGGCGTTCGGCAGCGTCTTGGTCAGATATTTGGCGTAGATTTTTCCTTCGGTATCGTAGCTGACAAGGCCCGTCGTGGTCAGCGGGTAAGCGGCGACGTCGGTGAATTTTGATGATCCGCTGACGATTGCAATGCTGGGCACGCCTTTCGCCTTCAAATATTTCGCTGTCGCCGAAATGCCGGGAGTACCGAGCTGGCCGAACATGAACGCCACTTCATCGCTCTCAACGAGCTTGCGGACGTGCTCCACCGCTTTGGGCGGGCTGTACGCGTCGTCATAGGCGATGTAGTTGATCTTGCGTCCGTTGACGCCGCCGCGGTCGTTCAAGGATTGAATGTAGGCGATCAGTCCCTTGCCCACGAGACCGATCGACGACGCCGGGCCGCTGAACGGAAACACCCCGCCGATCTTGATCTCGGTCGCAGAGACTCCCGGTTCGTCGGCCGCGAGTGCCGGGCCGCACAAGAGTAATGTCAGCGTAGCCACGAGCTTCCATGTCGGCGTCATTTTCTCGTCCTCCCAAACGCGCCGCGCCCTTTTCGGGGACATAGCGCTGTTACTGTGCGGCTGCCTGCTCGCGCCCTGCGTCCTCCAAGCCGAATTCGACTTCGCTGAACCGGACCCATCCAGGGCTGCAACCGCATATCGCGACCGTTACGACCAGTCGTCTCTTCTTTGAAGATACAGTTCTTTTTTAGAACTAGTCAACTGCTATAATCCAACGCGGCCGCTCGCGAACTCCGGGGCGCGCTCACCTGCGGAATCGAGCTAAGCAAATTGGCGTGCTTCCAGCGCTACTCTGGAAGGGCCTGGCCAGTCGCTTTTGAAGTGTTCGAGACCGATCAACGCGCGGGCTCAGCCGCCCAGGCCGAGGCAAGATACGAAAATTCTCAGTTCTATTTAAGTATCAATCGCGCCTCCGGTTGCCCGCTCGGGAGCATCAGAAGCGCTATCTTGCCAACGCCAACGTCAGCACGCAGCGCGGTACGACGTTCGTGGTTCTCTCCAATGCGACGATCAAAAGAATCCGGCGCTCAAATCCAGGCCATGGGTAAGCGAAAGCAGAACACGAAAGCGCACGCTCCGGCCAACAGCAGCGCGTGCTTTGCCACGCCGGCGCTGGTAACCGAGAAGATCGTGCGGGAAATTGCGCTTAAGATGGCCGTCTTGCACACGCCTTCGCGTCCTCGCGGCGCATTCCGCCCGAGCTTTGCTTCGTCGCTCCACCCTCTTGTCCAGGAGGGCGCAGGGAAGGCCGGGTGCCGGCTGGCACCCACGGTCCGCTGCGCGAAATGTAGCGCAAGGAAACCGCACAGCAGCATACAGGTGTAGCCAAATCACTCGGCCTTCCCTGCGCAGTGGCTTTACGGCGTATGCCGTGCTCTCCCGGGA
>NZ_JADPKY010000096.1 GCF_023074185.1 Bradyrhizobium sp. 132
CCTGGGCTTGTTCCGTGTCCTCATTGCTTCCTCCTTTCAAAAGCCAACTCAGTCTGACTGAGAGGACGGGGCGGGTCATCCCATTAATGGTAGGGCCCGCCGCCAAGCGCGCTGCGGTCGCGCATCTGCAGGCCGTCATGAGCCTGTCGGAACGGCGGGCCTGCTCGATCGTGAGCGCGGATCGGAAGATGATCCGCTATCGCTCCAGCAGCCCTCCAGAGGCAGAGCTGCGAGGCCGGCTGCGAGATCTCGCCAACGAGCGGCGGCGTTTCGGCTACCGCCGGCTGTTCGTCCTGCTGCGGCGGGAGGGCGAGCCGTCGGGGATCAACCGGATCTACCGGCTTTATCGCGAGGAGGGACTCGCCGTCCGTAAGCGACGGGCTCGGCGCAAGGCTGTGGGGACCCGGGCCCCGATCCTGGTGGAGGCCAGGCCCAACGCGCGCTGGTCGCTAGACTTTGTCCACGACCAGTTCGCTAACGGCCGGCGCTTCCGCATCCTCAACATTGTCGACGACGTCACCAAAGAATGCCTGGGCGCCATTCCGGAGACGTCGATCTCGGGCCGCCCGGTGGCCCGCGAACTCACGACAATCGTCGAACGACGTGGCAAGCCAGGAATGATCGTGTTCGATCATGGCACCGAGTTCACCTGCAATGCCATGCTCGCCTGGTGCAAAGATGCCGTCATCGACTGGCACTTCATCGCGCCCGGCAAGCCGATGCAGAACGGCTTCGTCGAGAGTTTCAATGGCCGGATGCGCGATGAGCTGCTCAACGAGACCCTGTTCTTCGATCTCGATGACGCCCGCGCCAAGATCGCCAACTGGATCGCCGACTACGACCGCGCATCAGAACACCCATTTGGCTATGTTGTTGAAGAGAAGAGACTTTGTTGATCGGGATGCGATCCTGCGGGGTATCTTGGGTTCTGCCGCGCTCGTTCGGTGATGGATGTGGCGGCATCCGTGGTCAAGGCTGCGCGCGCGAAGATCCATGGCCCATCCGGCAGAGGGTGGACGGCTTCGATCTGACCAGCTTCTGCGGCCAAGCGCAGCGTCTTGGATGCGACCTTGAGAAGCCTGGCGGCGTCGGAGAGATTGAGCCAAGGCTCGACGCTATCCTCGGCCCGCCGGAAGAGGGGTATCCGATGATAAGATCGCGTGGTTGTGACGCGCTCACGGGTCCAACGGTTGCCGTTGCCCGTCTTGAGGCCGTTGCGGTTGAGCAGGCCCGCAATCAGGTCGTCGCTGGCGATCAGCACCAGTTGCCGGATGGCTGCGATGATGTCACCGGAGGTGCTGTTACGCTGCCCCCGTCGACGCTTCGGCAGCCGCATCTCGCTGTGAGCGCCGCCCGCCCGATGCACGACAAGAACGATCTCGGACGCTTCGTCATCGATATCGGCAACGACCTCGTGGATCAGCGTACGGACGATGCGCTTGACCCCTGGCTCATCGACAAATTCGACCTCGAACCTGGCGAAGTCGACTTGCGCCTGCTCACCTGCTGGAGTTTCAAAACGCACTTGGAAGGCTGCCGGCTGGGCAGGCCGCAGCTCGCGCACGCGATCGCGTACGATGCTGTAACCGCCGACGAAGCCGCGTTCCTTGAGCTCACGCCACAGCCGCACGGCGGTGAGCGCAGGATAGGCAGCCAGCCGCTCACGCAAATAAGCTTCGAAGTGGTCGACAATTCCGGGCCGCACCGCTCGCTTTTTGTAGACCGGCGGCTCCAATCCTTTGGCGATGTAGGCCCTGACTGTCTTTCGGTCGACACAAGTTGCCGGGCGATAGCGCTGACCGACAGACCTTGGCGATGCAAATCCAGGATCATGACAAGTTCCCCAAGTTTGAGCACCGCGCCCTCCCTTTCGCCTGCAGGAGGAACGTCGGCGATTCGACGCGCCGGCCGACCGTCCAGGGCATGCCCTGGAAGGTCGGCCGTCATGAAAACTGGGGAATTTTCAAATGCCATAAGTGGGGAGAATTACTCCGCCACTCACAACGCGCAAGCCACCGAACGCGATGCAGCGCGGTTCGCCGTTGTCCATCCAGCCGCGCGAGCAGCTGTAACGGGGGGATGTGATGCTTCATACCGCTGTAGCGCAGCGTCAGCTTGCGGCCACAGCGCCGGCAGCGGATGAGCCCAGCGAGCAGCGCCTCGCCATGCTTGGGCGCGCCATGATGCCGGCTCGTGGGCACGTTACTGGAGACCATTGTACGGATCGCTTCGAACCTCTCCCAGTTCACATAGCCTTCGTGGGCGTCCGGCTTGAGGACGAGCCACTCGGCGCGCGCCTTCCGGCGGATCTTCGCGCCTGCGGCAAGGACGCCGTACCCCGTCGCTACGGCTGTTCTACCATAGACGTAGGCTCCGCCGTAGACCGGGTTCTCGACCATCCTGTGGAGAGTCGCGTAGCTGGGCCGCCGCCAGGCTGTGTCGCCATTCGGCTGCTTCACCGGTAGGTCGAGGCCGTGCTCATGGAACCACAGCAGCGCCTGCCGCGCGGTCCCGAGTTCCTCGATCTTGTCGAAGACGAGCGTAGTGGCGTCCTGCACACGCCGGTCCGGATCCTTCTCGTAGCGATCACCGGCCTTCACAAAACCGACTGGCGTGGCCGCAATCAGTTCGCCACGGCTGGCCTTCTCGTAGCGTGCCGAGAGCGAGCGTTGTCGCAAAAGGTCCAGCTCATACTCGTTGAGACTCCCCTTCAGCCCGAGAAGCAGTCGGTCGTTGCCATGCCGCGGAGCATAGACAGCTTCCTGGTCAACCAGCACCGTGTCGACGACGCGACACATCTCGATCAGCTGTTGCCGATCCCGGCTATTGCGGGCAAAGCGCGAGACCTCCCGCGCACAGACTGCGCCGACCTTGCCGAGGCAGACCTCGGCCATCATCCGCTCGAAGCCCGCGCGCTGGACGCCGCCGGCGGCCGAACGCCCAAGATCATCGTCGATCACCTCGATCTTGGACCACCCCAGCGCCGTCAATCGGTCGCGCATCGCGTATTGCAACACGCTGCTCTCACGATTGTGCAGAACCTGATGGGTGGAGGACTGGCGCACATAGAGGATCGCCTTGCGCTCGAGATGGTGAGGACGGACCTTGTCACTGATCATGACCGTCTTCCCTCTTCGCGAGCGTTGCACTTACCCGTGCATGGTCCAGCACCAGCTGCGTCATCAAGTTCACCAGCGCATCCTGCGCCTCCTTCGGCAGCTCCCGCCATTCCGGTACCCCGACGACGCCGTGCGCTATGCCACCCGTGAACAGGTCCATCTGATGCACGCCGAACCGCCGGTTGCGCCGAACCGGGTTCGCCGATATCGCCGTCCTGCTTGCCATGAGCCTCTCCCCGATTCTGATCGTGAGAGACTCCGCATGCACCGGAAAGCGGTTCATTCAGTGATGATGTCGCGCTCTTGACCGCTGAATCGACAAGCGACGACAACGCGTTGAGCGCTTCCAGGCTGACAAAGGGCTCTGCCGTTAGGCTGCCACCGCGAGCACATGCCGTGCGGTCGAACATCCAGGATGGGATCTCCAGAAAACGTTGCGTCTCCGATCCATCCAGCGTGCAGCGGAAAACAACGCCGTCCGCCTTGTCGATCAGACTATGGACGAAAACCTCGCGGCCTGCCCAAGGGTGATGCCGGTACAGAACCTCACGGCATATGGTCCCGTGGGCGTTCTCAAGCCTTGTTGTACAATCTCCGGCGACCGCACTCATCGTTGAAATACCTAACCCCCGCGGCCTATGCCGCCCACCTCACCGCAAAGGACGATCGGCTACGCAACCCCGACCAGCTCCGCCGATCGTCCGTTGCTCCGCCCGCGCCACTTGGCGTACAAAACTCCGAGACTCTAACCGCCGCTGGATGAAAACTCAGTGGCAGGTCAGATTCCCGAATCGATTTTTCAATGATTCATGGGTGGTCGGCTCTTGGAGGGCTGACCATGGCGGAATGGGAAGACGAACTCGAAGGCTGGCTGAAGCCGTTCTTGCAGCGGTTGGGTCATAAGACCCGGCAGCGGATGTGTCCCCTTTACGTTGCGGGATTGATCGGTCCTGGCGATCGCAAGAGCGTTCAGCCGATGGCAGAACGCCTCGCAACCGGCAACTACGATCAGCTGCACCATTTCATCGCCGATGGTGTCTGGGACGAGTCATCGCTGGAATCTGAGTTGCTCAACCAGGCCGACGGGCTTGTCGGCGGCAAGGATGCGGTGCTGGTCATTGATGACACCTCACTGCCGAAGAAGGGCGAACGTTCGGTTGGCGTTGCAGCTCAATATGCGTCGGATCTCGGCAAGACGGCAAATTGCCAAACGCTGGTGTCTTTGACGCTTGCGCGCGGCGAAGTGCCGGTGATGGTCGCGTTGCGTCTCTTTCTGCCTGACAGTTGGACAAGCAACGTAGCTCGTTTAAAGCGCGCTCGCGTGCCTGCCGAACACCAAGCGCCACGGTCCAAGCCGTAAATTGCTTTGGCCGAGATTGATCGCGCGATAGCAGCCAACGTGCGCTTTGGGTGTGTGCTGGCGGATGCGGGATACGGGCTCAGCGCGCCGTTTCGACAAGGGCTAACGGCACGCGGGCTACTTTGGGCCGTCGGCATCCCACGGCACCTCAAGGTTTATCCGATTGATGTGAAGCTCGTTTGGCCGAATACCAAGGTTCGGGGCCGACCACGAAAACACCACGTACCAGATGTCCTATCGATCGCGGCAGAACAAATGCTGGCCGGCGCCAGGTGGAAAACCGTGAGTTGGCGGAGCGGGACGAAAGGTCGGCTGAAAGCCCGATTTGCGGCTGTCCGTGTCCGCATCGCCGACGGGCCTCCGCAGCGGATATGGGATAAGGGTCAGCAGCATCTTCCGGGCGACGAAGCCTGGCTTATTGGCGAGCAACGTGCCTCAGGGGAAAAGAAATACCATCTCGCCAACCTGTCTGCGTCGACGGATCTGCGCACACTGGCCGCCACCATCAAGGCACGATGGATTTGCGAGCAGGCGCATCAGCAGTTGAAGGAGGAGCTTGGACTTGATCACTTCGAGGGGCGATCATGGCAGATTCTTCATCGCCACGCTCTGATGACAATGATTGCCTACGCCTTCTTGCAATACCGTCGCCTCGCATACGCGGGGCGGAAAAAAAAGAATCAACGGGCCTCCGCCTCAGCCAACCCCGCCGTACGTCACGCCATCGTCGATCTCATCCTGCGACCGCCGGCTCCCTGGTGCCCGTACTGCCGAAACAAATCCTTGAAAAACCTCAGCCAATCAATCTGCCAAAGTAGTGCTAGTTTGTTAGGCTAGGCAAGGCAAGTGGAATATGCGGGTTGTTCAAAATCCGAGAATTTCTTGCCTTCCCGCGCTAGCTGTTTCAGCAGGGCAGCCGGTTTAAATTCGCCGGCCACGCTGGCCTGGAGCTTCTGCATCTTGATCAGCACCGTATCTAGGCCCGTCTGGTCGGCGTAGTACATTGGACCGCCGCGATAGATTGGCCAGCCGAAGCCATAGAGCCACACCAAGTCGATGTCGCCCGGCCGCGTGGTGATGCGCTCCTCGAGGATCTGCGCGCCCTCATTGATAATCGGATATATTAGGCGTTCGATGATCTCATCGTCGCCGATAGCGCGACGCTTTCGTCCAAGGTGGGTCAGCGTCTGCTCGATCAGCAGCTCTACATCAAGATCCGGTATGGGCGTTCGCGAATCTCCTTCATATCTGTACCATCCCTTACCGGTTTTCTGGCCGAAGCGGCCGGCTTCACAGAGCTTATCCGCAATCTCCGATTTGACGTCCCGATCTTTGCGCGACCGCCAACCAATATCGTTGCCTGCCAAATCGCTCATGGCAAACGGCCCCATGGGCATTCCAAACTTCGTCCAGACCGCATCGACTTGCTGAGGAAGCGCTCCCTCATATAACAGCTTGTCTGCCTGCTTACCGATCTGATCATACATGCGATTGCCGACAAATCCATGGCAGAGGCCAACGACCACCGGCACCTTCGCAATTTGGCGCGAAATGTTGACCGCTGTTATCAGCACGTCCGGCGCAGTTCGTGGGCAGCGCACGATCTCGCAGAGCCTCATGACGTTGGCCGGCGAGAAGAAGTGCATACCGAGCACGTCCTGCGGACGCTTGGTCGAGTTCGCAATGTCGTCGATGTTCAGATAAGAGGTGTTTGAGGCAAGCACCGCACCCGGCTTGGCGAATTCGTCGAGCTTGGTGAACACATCCCTTTTCAATGCCATGGTCTCATACACCGCCTCGATCACGAGATCAGCGTCGTCGACATTTTCGATCCCGACCGCGCCTTCGATCAACGCCATCCGATTCGCAGGCGCATCCGCAGGGATGCGGCCGCGCGCCGCTGTCGTTTCCCAGTTCTTCTGCATGACGGCCAGGCAGCGCTCGAGCGTCCGCTCCCTGGTCCCGATTAGAATGACGGGAATCCCTGCATTGGCAAAGGACATCGCAATACCGGCGCCCATTGTGCCGGTGCCGAGGACCGCTACGCGGTTGACCGGACGTGGCTTTGTGTCCGGAGGAATGCGTGCGATTTTATTGGCATCGCGCTCGATGAAGAAGGCATAACGTTGAGCCTTAAACTGATCACCGGCAAGAACCTTGAGGAAGCACTCGCGCTCTCTTTTTAGCCCTTCGCCGAACGGCAGGTCGATTGCGTAGCCGACGGCGTCCGCTGCGACGAACGGCGCCGCCAGGCCGCGCGACTTCTTAGTCATTGCCGCGACCGCATTTGTGAAAATCGAGCGGTCGGCCTTAGCCGCGGCGAGCTTGGAATCGTCGTCGCGCAGCAGGCGGAGCGGGCAATTCGAGGCGAGTACCTTCCGAGCGAAAGCTTCACCGCCCGCGGCTGGACTATCGACGATTTCTGCGATCAAGCCGTTCTTGAGCGCTTCCGGCGCGGCGATTGGATCACCACCGAGGATCATTTTGACCGCGAGCTCTGGTCCCACCGCTCGCGGCAGGCGCTGCGTTCCGCCGCCCCCGGGCAAGAGGCCGAGCTTGATCTCAGGCAGACCGAGTTTTGCATCCTTGGTCGCGACCCGAAAATGGCAGACTAACGCCAGCTCCAACCCGCCACCCAGAGCATTACCTTCGATCGCGGCGATTATGGGCTTCGATGAGTTTTCGACAGAAGCGAGCAACTCGTCAAAACTAGGCGGTCTAGCAGGCTTAGCATATTCAGAGATATCCACCCCCGTACTGAAGGTACGGCCCGCGCAGGTAAGAACGATCGCCTTTATTTCTTGGTCAGCCACCGCTTCGTTCACGCATTGCAGGATACCGCAGCGCACTGCAGAGCTAAGGGCATTCACAGGCGGACTGTCAATCGTTACAACCGCGATCACGTCATGGCATTCGAGTCTTACGAGTGTATCCACACTGGACCTTTCTTTTTTGTCGTTCATTCGTTTGCTGATTGACGAGATCTCCGAGGGAGGCCTCGGCGTCCCTAAGAGAGGTCAATCATGTTTGACGTGTTTGAGTTTCGGTGGCGCCTCCTCTACTTCCTGTTACCCGCGAGTATTTCGCCAAGCAGGCCTGTGGCGCTGTTCACCTCGAACAAGCGGCGGCGATGCCTTTAGCGACTTAGGACTTGGTCCTGGCGACACGCTCGTCACGCAACTGCGTACGCCGTACTTTTCCCGCTTCGTCGCGCAGCGGCTCGGCTACGAACTCAATCGTGCGCGGAAGCTTATAGGTCACCAGTCGGTCAGCCAGATGGGCCCGCAGCGCATCCTCAGTGAGGTTCGGGTGAGCCTGGACGATGGCGTGGATAGACGAGCCCATGTCCTCGTGCGGCAGGCCAACTACGGCGCTCGAGATAACCTGCGGGTGCTCGTCGATCATCGATTCCACCTCGGCCGGATAGACGTTAGCCCCGCCGACCAGGATCATATCGGTGCGTCGGTCAGCGAGATACAGATAGCCATCCGCGTCGAAATAGCCGATGTCGCCAAGGCTTTCCCAACCGCCCGGCAGGACGCGAGCCGTAGCGCCGCGGTAAAAATAAGAAGGCGATGAACCCTTAGGACGTCGCATGTAAATCTCGCCAACTTCACCCGGTGGTAGCGCGTTTCCGTCAGCATCGAAGGCCTTCATCTCGCCCACCCTTACGAGGCCTACGGAGCCACGGTGATCGAGCCATTCGCTTCCGGTGATGGTGGTCCAGGCCTGGCTCTCGGAGCCGCCATAGAGCTCCATGATCACCTCAGGGCCGAGCCAGGCAATGAAAGCCTCCTTGAGCCACGGCGCGCAAGGTGCGGCGAAATGCCAGAGAGCCTTAAGCGATGAGATGTCGTAGCGGGTTCGCACCTCGTCCGGCAGCCGCCAGATACGGCCCATCATCGTGGGCACAAGATACACCAAATTCGCCCTGCGTCGTGCGATCTCGCTCAGCACCCGCTCGGCATCGAAGCGTTGCATTATCACCAGGTGGGCATCGTTGATCAACGCGTCCATGGCGCAACCGAAAGGACCATTGTGATAGAGCGGTCCAGGAACCAATACGGTCTCACCTCGTTCAATGCGCCAGCCGAATGGGTCATTCGCCGGCTCGGCGAGCGTCTCGCCGCGCCGGCCGGACAGGATCAGCTTGGGCTGCCCTGTCGAGCCGCCCGACGTCACTGCCTTCAGCACTGGCGCGACGCGCGGCTCAATTGGGCCATCATCCGCGCATAGCGCGAGAAGGTCCTCAATCGTGACGCAGCGCCGGCCGGTTTCCATACTGGGCATAGCAATCACGATCGGCGGGTTAGCAAGCTCAACGATTGCGTTCAGCTCAGCACTCGGCAGTCGGAAGGATACCGGCTGCGGCGTCGCACCTAGTTTCCAGACACCCCAGCAGGCCTCAATGAAACTGACTCCGTTGGGTAGGCCGATGGTGACCAGATCGCCCAACTTGACCCCCAACCCTTCCAACGCGCGAGCGATGCGGTTGGCGCTCGCCTCTAACTGGCTGCACGTGAGAGTTGTTTCGTCACAACTAACCGCCGGGGCATCTGGCGTTGCCTGCGCACGGCGGGAAAGCTTCTCGCCTAAGGAGATAAGCTCTTCACCCATTTGTTCCATCAGATACCTTGTAGCCCACGATTTCCTACGCAGAATATAAATCCGATTTAGGTGACGCGGCACTACCAAGAACAGGAGGGTGTAGTTGGACGAATTTTTAGATGGTGAATGCTGAGTTGCATTCTGCGAAGAGCATGCCCGTTGCGCTTTTCCGCATTACGGCAAAGAGCAAAGTGCCGCCCCTCGAGCGTGGTAGCGACGAGAGGTGGCGCGAACCCCTCGCGTGGCGCAAGATGCACATAGCGGTGTTTGTGCGACGTGCTCTGATCGGCAGTGGCAGTGCGGGGTCAGCTCGCCGTTGTTTGGCGGACCGCCGTCTCCGACTTACCGCGCGCAATCACCAGTAGCTCCGCGCCAGCACGGCCGCCCGAGAGCGAGGTATTGGTTTCCCGCGCCAGCTGACAATGCGGCCTGTGAGAGTGCCGCGGCACCGTCCGAGAGCTACTTCAAAAAGTCGAGCGGCAACGGTCGCTCCGAGCCGTCGACACCGTCATCGGAACTCAGGTCTCCGAGTGTGCGTTCTACGGCCGACAAGGCCGGATCGGGGGTTCGCTGCTAAATCGCCAGCTGCTGAAGGTTCGCTATTTCCGATCGAAGCTGAGCAAGACTCCAACCTGCGACGAGATCTCGCAAAAGCGTGCCTGCTCGGTCGATGCCGCTTTCGAGTTCGTAGAGCGATGTCGTAACGGCATCCGGAGCAGGTCCTCCCCCAGCCCGAGCCGCTCGCGCGATCACGTCGGGCGCTGGCGAATTCTCTGAGTTGAGCACCCAATCGTGTTGCCCGAGCGCCAAGAGGCTCGGCGCTCCGCACTCGATCGCTGTTGTAACCAACCGCCCGACCTCATTGTGGGCGGAACGAAAATCGAGATGGCCACCGAGCGTGAGGCGATTCGCCGTTTCCATGGCATTCACGAAGGACCCGCCGAGCATCGCGGCCGCTGCATCTTCGGCGACGATCAAGCCCGAGAAACACAATCGCATGAGACGCACCGCCCCAATCGAATGGTCGATCCCGGGCCAGACATTGCGCGCAGCCTCCGTTCCCACGGCGACGCAGTTTGTGAACGGCGTGCTATGCATGGCGGTGATCGCGGCCACGAAACAGCCAACGATCGCGCCTGCTTTCCCTTGGACCTGCTCGAGAAGGAAGGGGTTGCGCTTGTGAGGCATCGCGGAGCTAGATCCGACTAGTTCGTCAGGTAGAGTGGCCAATCCATGATCGCCGACCCACAGCAGCAACGTCTCGGCGATGCGGCTTAGAGATGATCCTAGGATCGCGCAAGCCGCCAGCATGCGAAGAACAAGGTCCCGAGAGGCCACGCTGTCGATGGAATTAAGTGGCTTGCTCGAGAAGCCAAGCAGCCTGGCCGTCAACTCCGGGAGGATAGGCAAGGTCGTGCCGCCGCCGGCGCCGGCCCCGAGGCAGGAAAGGTTGAGAATCGGATGTACGGCCAGAAGCGCATCTAGATCGCGCGCGAGCGCGCTGGCGAAGGCCGTTAGATGGTGCGCAAAAGTGGATGGCAATGCTGGTTGACGGTGGGTGTGCAGCGGGAAGACGGTCTCAAGGTGTTCGCGAGCCAGACTGCACAGCAGTCGTAGAAGCCTTAGTAGCTCGTCTGACAGTTCCTGATACGGAGCTCTCAGCTTTAGTTTCAACAGGGTCGCATTGATATCGTTTCGGCTCCGGCCAAGATGTAGATTGCTGGCTTCGTTGCCAATTACTGAACGGAGATGATCCTCATAAGCGAGATAGGAGCCGCGGGGGGCGGGACGACTTGCAATGCTCTGGAAAGATTCAGCTTGCAGTTTGTCCAGCTCGGTCAGCACTTTTCGGGCGAGAGCGCGGTCAATCAATCCGACTCGCTCAAGCATGACGGCCTGGGCTCGATCGATATCGGCGTAGAAAGGTAGCTCGTCCTTAGTTGCACGCTGTAGATCACTGTCGAAGACGATGGCGCTGGCTTCAGGATGAAGGGTCGATTTGATGCGGCCTGTGCTTTGCAAGGGTATCTCCTCATGCGCCAAGGATGAAGGCGACGGCAGCTTCGGCGCGCCGTACAACGGCAGCAGGGTCGTCGCCAACTGCAATGACGTGACCGATCCGATCGCGGAAATCGTTGCAGCGCCTGAACTGTAATGGCGGAGTTTGGTACAGTACGAACTCCGTCACTCCGAAGCGGTCGACGAGCTGCTCGCAATTCGGTGGAAGGGCGAAGAAGCCGTCACGCTCCGGAACAATGAATCGTATCGAGCCGTGTGCGTCTCCGGTCAAAGCGGGCGAGGACATTCCGAGCAGGCTACGGAGGACCGCGAGGACCGGGTCAAAACCCGTTGTGTAACGAAAAAGGGTGGGGATCGAACCGCCAGCAAGGCGTGGATTGACCTCGATTATCGTGACGCAATCCTCGCCGACCCGGAGTTCGACATGAGCTGGTCCTTTCACGTGGCCGACAACTTGGATGGCACGCAGTGCCTCATTTTCGATCTTCACGCGCAATCTGGACGAGATCGGCGCTGGTATATCATGTCCGATTTCAACGAAATGCGGCAAAGGTCCAAGGTGCTTCCGCGTTACGCCGATGATCTTGCTATCGAGAATCTCGACTGAACACTCCTCGCCGGCGACATACGACATAAGAAGAGCACCAGGCTGAATAGGGCGGCCACGCACGTCCTTCGTTGTCCCGAGTAGCTTGCGCAAAGCATCCCTTGCACCTGTTTCGGTGTCGGCGAGGGTGACCCCGATGCTGCCGGTCCCGCTGACCGGTTTAGCCACTGCAGGTAACCCGATTTGTTTGATCGCGTTGCCGATATCGCACTCCGCTCGCACTGTCGCGCTATAGGGCACGCCGATACCTGCCATCCGCAGGGCGGCGGCCTGGCGATCCTTATCTTGACAAAGCGCGATTGCGTTCGGATCCGGACCACTAAGCCCTAGCCGCCTAGCTTCCAGCGCTGCTGTATAAAGGTAGAAATCGCTGGAAGTCGTGAGCAGCGCAATCGGCATGTTCGTTGCGACGCCTTCGACTACAGCTCTAACATCGGTTTCTGAGGACGTGTCGCAAGTGCGCAGTTCGAGGCCCGAAATGCGACTCAGAAAGGAATACCGTTCGGGTGACGCGGTAACAAAGATCGGAACAAGCCCAAGTTCTTGTGCGCGCAGAAGAAAGTCGGCGCCCGAGCCTGTCGTGTTGGATTCGATGAAGATCGCAGCTGAGTTGGTCACTTGTGTATACTTCAATTGGAGGAAGGTTGATCACCCATTACCTCGGTCAACGAGCGACGGCTCCAGTTGAAGCGGCACCATCCGCTATCAGCATGAAGCGGATGATGGACAAGGACAGGCTCGGTCGCGGCGAGTACGGCCTGATAGCCGTTGGCGGACATCCACGTGGGATCGTAAACGTTGTGCTCGTAGCGATTGCTGTCGTCTGGAAAGACGGCGAGCACCTTGCTTTTGGTAAAGCGCTCGGCGTACCACTTAGCGACGAGATAGGCCGCCCCGCTCGTCGGCCCACGCCTTAACGAAGTCTCGCGATGGAGCCGGTGCGCAGCTTGATATGCTTCGTTAGCGCCGAGCCAATGGATTTCATCAAACGCTTCGTGGAACAAGTTGCCGGGTAGAATGCTATTGCCGAGCCCCCGCAATTCACGTCGGCTCGGCGGTTGGCCGAACAAGACGCTACCGAAGGTGTCGATCCCAATGAGTTTCATTTCGGGAAAGAAGGCTCGACAATAGCGGGCAAGGCCACAGGATGAACCTCCGGAGCCCACAGTTGCGACCAGAATGTCGATCTTCCCGAAGTGCCTTATCGCTTGCTCAGCTGGGCGCGCATACGAAAGATGGTTGCCGAGGTTGTCGTACTGTCGTGACCAGGTAGCTCCGGTCCGATCCATAAAGTCGAGGAGTGCCTTTTTACGGAGCTGCTGGACGTTCGCGTCGGACGCTGTCGCCTCGACGAGGTGAACTTCAGCGCCTAAGTCCTCGATCGTGCGTTTAAGGGGGGGCTCGATGGCGCGGTCGCCGAAGATGTGTAACCTCAGCGAGAACTGCATGCAAACGATGGCGAGAGCGAGAGCCATTGTTCCGCTCGACGTTTCGACAATGGTCGTGTTGGAGCTGATTGTGCCATCGCGAAGGCCTGATTCGATGATGTTGAAGGCAGGAAAAACCTTCATGACCCTGAAATCGATCGCGGCTAGGTTTTCTGGCCGCAGTGAAACGATCTTAAGAGGCGCATGGGCGTCGATGGTGTCGGAGAGCGTGTGCGCCATCGTCTATCCTCAATAGGGAGTCGAGAAACTGCGGAGGATATCGAAGCCAAGGCAACCGACCGCGGATTTAGCCTCATCCAGTCGGTTGCGAAGGTCGGCTAAATGCGGGTCGAAGATCAGGCCGGCGACCGTGCCGCTATGGGCAACAACAATACCGGCCGATCCCGTGTCTTCCTTGATGCGGAGGAGTTCGTCAAACTTCGGCTTCTTGAGCGGATTCTGCGGGGCGGTCTCGCTCTGTATCGCGGAGAACGTCGCCACCCGGCCGGCGAGTGCGACGCTCTGCTCTGCGATCGCACGCTCCAGAACGGCCAATGCGCAGCCGAAGGCGGCGATCTGATCACGTGAGTAGCGCGCTCGCGGTAGGCAGTCCGTTCCAATGCTCCCATTGGCCGCGCCGGTGTCGAACCCCAAAATGTACATTTGTGGGAGAGGGCCGTTGAACAGTTGGACAACTTTGCCCATTCGTTGAGCGAATAGAATGGTGCTGCTTGTGCAGTCGAACATCAGCGAGTCGCACGCATGCTCAGCCGCCACCGCAAGCTCCGCCTGAAGATGGGGCGCCAGAAGCACCCGTGATCCCCGATAGGCTGCGACGCACTTAGCGATCGCACGGATAGAGGCCACTACGCCGCTCGTCGACGAGCCCATGCCGGCGCCTTCGGGAACAAAAGTCCTGACCTCAAGAGTGGCTGCCATATTCCTCAATCCAAAGGCATCGAGGGCAAGTCGAGCGGCGAGCTCACATTTGTAGAAATGACTTGGTGTCACTTGGATGCCGGTGCGGCCGACTTGCGGCACAAACTTCCCGATGCGGCTCGGCTCCAACGTCGCCCGGGCTTCCGACCCATCGGCGTGCGGCATGTGAACTGAAACGAGCGCGCGCACCGTGCGGCGGTCCGCCCCTTTCTCAAGGGCGAAAGCTCCCTGGAGCAGCTCGCCGAAGTGAGGGTGGCAGGTTGCCACCCCGCATGGCTTCGCGAGTGAGTGGGAGCTAGCAATCTTGCCGTCCCCTGGAGTTCTCGTCAACATCTCCATCATATCATTCCTCTACTGCGGCCGCGCGGCCGAAGAGCAAGGGACTTGCGTTGAAGATGGCATAGAAAGCCGATGGAAACGGCGTTCATCCTGTGATGTCCGTTTACGAAGGGTGTCATAGAAACCAACCTGGAGCTTCATCTGCATCGCTGCCGTCTCACTACTTACGTGAATAGAGACCTCAATCCATCATGCTGCGTAAAACTATGCCTTTGAATCGACGATTGTGGTCATGACAGCGTCGGGCCCTTTGCTGACCGCATGCTGCGCGTCGTAGCATGCCGGACTGACTTAATCGATTAGCGGCCGCACATTTAGCGAGGCGTACAGATGTGCGCACCTACCAACAGAGGGAGTTCGCGCGTCAAAATCGCGTTCAGCGGCCGTCGGAGCTGCTCGACGTTCAATATTGTGACGTAAAGCCAGGAAACGCCGGCGTTTACCGAACATGTTCGTATCTGCAGCCATACAGTAGAGGCACCAAGCAAGGTACGCAGATCTTCAAAGAGGGTAGTTCGAGAGGCAGTTCGGAGTTATTTTCATATTGCTTCAGATGCGGTGCGTAGTGCTCTCATTCCAGTGTCGTGCAGACCGATTGCCTGTTCGAATCCCCCTTTGGCCTGAGTTCAGAAATCGCCGATCAGTTGGCTGACTTGGTCTCCGCGGAGAAGTGCTCGATCTAAGCGGCGTCTATTTCGATCGGCGCAAGCGATCCGTTCGCGGTCGTCGGTGTCATGGGACGAGTACGCCTACCAACGCTCTGAGAGTCCATCGTAGCGAGGAGGACCTCTTTCTTGCGATCTCCGAAACATTGGGACGGTAGCGTCTGATCGGTCGGACCGTCATAACTTGTCAAGCGGCGAACGGTTGAAGCAAATAAGCCTTGTTGTCTCATCGAAGCTTATGTCCAATCGAGGACATCCTGTTTGAAGCCCGACAAATGGACCACCATTGTTTGCTCGACAGCCGGGAAGTCGCTTCGAGTCTGATGTGTTGCGCTGATGGAGCGCCAGATCTTGTTGGCACGCGGATTGCTGGAAGCTGACGGACCACGACATTGCGGAACGATCTCCCTCCGTTCCGAAGGAGTTAAAATGAAACCCTCTCCGTTGACTCAAATAGCTGACGCGGGCAGTGCACCAGGCGAATTAACGGCTGCTGGAGATCTCTCGCCTCGGTTGTCATCCGGCCAATCAGAGGCATCCCCCGGCACCGTGGTCATGAGATTTATAGAAGGCGATCGCGAGATTGAGGAGACAGAGCTACAAGCGCGTAGCATTACACGTCATCATGTCACAAAATTCTACCGCGAGCAGATGGCGAACAGCGGTTACTACGAGCAGCTACGACGGATTGTGGAGCCATCGGTTAAGGAGCTCGACAGTCCGGGCGTTTTGGACACGAGTGGTGAGCATGACAACACCGTGGTGCGCGGACTTCAGCACAAGTACGCACAGACCGGCTTGCTGCTGGTGACTAACCGTTGTGCCTCATATTGTCGTTTTTGCTTCCGTAAGCGACTAGTTGGCCGAGAATCAGATGAGATCGTCCCGGATGTCGCGAAAGTTGGTCAGTACATTAGCTGCCATCCTGAGATGACAAACGTGCTGCTGTCGGGAGGCGACCCCTTTGTTCTTAGTACGGCGAAGCTCGACGAGATTCTTGCTCATCTGCTCTCGATTCCGCATCTAGCTTCCATTCGAATCGGCACCAAACTGTTCGCTTTTGAGCCAAAGCGCTTCGAGGATCCCGCTCTACCTGCTCTCTTCCAACGAATACGTGATGCGGGCAAGACCGCGGTGCTTGTCACGCACTTCGATCACATCGGCGAGATCTCGGTCGATGCTGAGCGAAATATCCGATCCTTGCGTGCACAAGGAGTGCAGTTCCTCAATCAATCTGTGCTGCTTGCAGACGTAAATGACAATCCGGAGCTTTTGACAGCGACTTTCTCTAAATTCCACCAAATTGGCGTCCGCCCTTATTATCTCTTTCAAGCAAGGCCGGTGAAGGGTGCGTCTCATTTTCAGGTGCCGCTTCGTCGCGGAATAGAGATTGCGAACGGCGTCAATCAACATCTGGCGGGCATCGAAAAGACTTTCAAATATATCATGTCGCATTACACCGGGAAGATCGAGATTCTTGGTCTGGGTGATGATGGACGTATCTATATGCGATATCATCAAAACAAGATCCCAGAAAAAATCGGGAAGATCTTTTCAAGGCAATACGTCGAGTCCGCTTGTTGGCTAGATGATCTGCCGGAGGATGATCGATTGAAGAACTAGAGGCCGCCGCGGGACGACGTGAAGAACTTCCGTATTGGGCGGCAACGTGCAGAGGAGGATCAAGCCGATACGGAGACCTCTGCGGTCATTTGAAGTCGAGCGCGCGGTTCCATTGCTTGACGGTGGATGGCCGGCGGATTATCGACTTTTACTCAGGAGCCGGGCCGCTAAACTACGGCCACAACAATCATCGGATCAGGGAGGCTATTCTCGAGTATCTAACGTCAGATGCGGTGGTCAGCGGGTTTAACATGGCTACTTCTGCTGAACTTAAGTTTGTGGATGCGTTCAGATCTGTCGTGCTTCGCGAACGGGGTTTGCTGCCATATCATTTCAAATTCACTGGACCAAGTAACGCCATCGCTATCGACGCAGCTCTGGAGCTCTCGCGCAAAGTCACGGGACGTCAGAATATCGTCTTGTTCACCAGTGGACAGAGCGGCGTGAGTCCTGGATCCATTGCTCTGCGCGGTGGCCGGCTTCGACGTACTGGCGTTGACGTGTCTCCACGCGGACTAGGTCTTGTCCCGTTCGACGGCTGTGTTGGGCCCGTCGTTAGCACAACCGACCAATTGCGAAAGTTTGTTGGTTGACCGGTACAGCGGCATTGATCGGCCAGCTGCCATTCTGGTCGAAGCTGTACAGCGAAACAGTGGCATGAACGTTGCTGGCAAAGAGTGGTTAAGGTCGATCCAGGCAATTGCGAAAGAGACTGGCGCCGTTGTGATACTAGACGAAACGGAAGCGCTGTGGTCGGACAGGCCAATTTTTTAGTTTCGAGTTCGCAGGCTTATCGCCGGACATCATTATGATGTCGAGTTCTCTGAGCGGCTGTGGTTTGCCGTTGTCAATGCTGCCGACTAAAGATGAGGTCGACCATACTCGGCCTGTGGGTACGGAAAAGACTGACCTTGCGTTTGCGGCTGCAGCCGCTGTCATAGATATCTATTGGCGCGACTGCATCCTCTCGGGGGAGGTGCAGCGCTGGGAGAGCTTGCGCGCTGCCGGCTCAACGCCATTGCATGCTACTACGGGAGCAGCTTTTCTGTTCCGGGGAGGGGGCTAGCGTTGGGACTTGATTGCCAAACATCGGAAATTGCAGAAGCGACCAGACGCAACGCCTTCGCGAGAGGTCTATTTATTGAACGATGCGCTTCGGTTGGTGAGGTCATACAATTTTTGCCGGCACTCACGATTGACAGCGAGACTCTCAATAGGGGCCTTGAAATCTTTGAAGAGGCCTTGGCAGAGGCCCTGGATCAAAGAGGGACTTCGAGGCCTAAATCCCAGCGGGATAGAGACAATGATGATGTGACCTGACCTGGCACTGAACTGCGTGTCGCCATTTTGTCCGCAGAGTAGGGGTGAGCAATGGACGTCCGGATCACGCAGCCGATGTCCTTCGGTGAGATGGGCGGCATCGGAAGTGGAGTGGTGATGCTGGAAAGGGTCTGCAAGGAAGCGAAGGTTGCGCACATGTGACAGAAGGGCAGAACTCTTTCGAATGAAGAGCAGTTTGGCCGAAAAATACATGAGACGCGAGCCGGTACTGGATGCAAACTCAACGGGAAGTCAAAGCATCGAAATATCGTGAGCCGTTGTAGACGGGCAGGACGACTAAAATGATTATGCTGCGTGCGGCGCGGCTCAGGTAAAGCCTGGTGAACGAGTCCTGTGTTCCTCGAGAACTGCAAGCTGAAGCGAAAGAAGTTCGCGTTCGGCTTGCCCAGTGGTCCGCCCAACAAGACTTGCGAGTTGTTGACTTCGATCAGGTCGATGTGAACGCCACCAGTCTCGTTTCATCTCGCGCGTACATGCGTACGAGCGTACTCGTCCGAGGACGGCCGTCTTGCGGGTTTTTCCGACCTGTAGCTGACTGTCAGTATGGATATCCTTACTGATAGTCGCCAAGTGTGTCATTCGGCCTGCAATATTGGCTCTGACTCACTTTTGATGAAGTTCAAGCGCCGGCTCGCGTTGGTTTCATAAAGGAATCAATATGATGCAGCGAGCCCTACGTCCGTCGGCCTTGGTCCCTCGCGGGTTTGAAGTGGAAAGCGCCTTCTGTGATGGCGCTACGACCGTGATCACCGTACGTCCCACGAGCGGGACGAGTCTCTGTCCCGGATGCGGGACCAGTTCTGCGCGGATCCATAGCCGATATCAGCGGCGCCTCACCGATCTGCCGCTGGCGGGGCGGCAGGTTCGCCTGGTGGTCGTGGCGCGCCGCTTCCGCTGCGTTACGGTTCTGTGCGGTCGGCGCATTTTCACCGAGCGCTTCGATGACGGCGCTCTGGCACCGTGGGCGCGGCGAACGACCCGGCTCGATCTGATCGTCCATCACCTTGGCCTTGCCTTGGGCGGCCGCCCGGCGGCGAGTTTTGCCCGTCGACTTATGCTGCCCGTGAGCAACGACACATTGCTTCGGGTGGTTAGAAGGCGCGGGTGTCCGCCCTTTGCTGCGCCGAGCGTTATCGGCATCGACGATTGGGCCTGGCGGCGCAATCAGCGGTACGGAACGATCATCTGCGACCTCGAGCGGCGACGACCGATCACTCTCTTACCCGACAGAGAGCCAGCCACTGCGCAGGCCTGGCTCGCGGGGCAACCACAGATCGCTGTGGTCGCGCGCGACCGCGGCGGCGGTTACGCCCTTGCTGTGGCCAAGGCACTCCCGCACGCCACCCAGGTCGCCGACCGTTGGCACCTCATGGAGAACGCCAGCCACGCCTTCCTGGATGCTGTTCGCAAATCCATGCGCCAGGTCCGCATCGTGGTCGGCTCCGCCACCATAAATCCCAACT
The DNA here is from genome assembly GCF_023074185.1 of Bradyrhizobium sp. 132. GTDB lineage: Bacteria > Pseudomonadota > Alphaproteobacteria > Rhizobiales > Xanthobacteraceae > Bradyrhizobium. The sequence goes on from NZ_JADPKY010000096.1 coordinate 19,511, forward strand.
TATTGACCGCCGCCGAGCGCATTCAATATGAGGGCTATCTTCGGCGAGAAGACACCAACTCGGCAATCCTCAAACAGGCTGAGACGGGCGTCTCCATAAAGGAGATCGTACGGCTCACCGGCCATAGCCGGGGCCTCATCCGCAGGGTATTGCGAGGTCAGCGATCCGACGTGTTCAGGGTGCGCGAGAGCTCGCTCGAGCACTACCTGCCATGGCTCGATGTTCAGTGGGCCGCTGGTCATTGTAATGGCGCCGACCTGTGGCGTTGCCTCAAGGCGCAGGGATTTAGAGGCTCGGTGCGAGTCGTTGCCGAATGGGCGACACGCCGTCGGCGTGCCGAAATGCCCGATGCTCAGAGCCTGCAGCGCGTACCGTCCGCGAGAACTATCGCCCGCCTGATGACCAATGGCCGCGATACGCTATCAAAGTCAGAGACCGTCACCATTGCGGCGATTGAGCAAGGCGTTCCTCTCCTGGTGGAAGCTCGAGAGATCATAGCCGCTTTCCATGCGATGATCCGCAAGAAGGCTCACGGAGAGCTTGAACCATGGCTGGAACGAGCATGCGCAAGCCTCGTCATGTCTTTCGCCAATGGCGTCATCAAGGACAAAGCCGCCGTCAGCGCAGCGATTACGACGTCCTGGTCCAACGGACAGACCGAAGGCCAGATCACCAAACTCAAACTGGTTAAGCGCCAAATGTACGGGCGCGCCAAGCTCGACTTGCTGCAGGCTCGGCTAATCGGCGCCACATGACCAGTGCTGCACCAAAATAGCGTCAGAGCCAAAGTTGCAAGCCGATTGACAGTCGTATACGTACGTACGAGCGGCATCCACCACTTAGCCTGTAGAGCGCCCACAAGAAAAGGTAGTACGACATTCATTGTCCAGAGCGTATCATTTGATCGTTATAACGTGCGAGGTAACTCATGACGGTCGACGAGCGTGCGGCAGCAATGTGCGCACGCTTTCCGGTGCATGTCTCACGGTCCATTCCAATATACGACACCATGGCCGCCCAGAAAGATATCAACCTGTTCATGGGGTTCGATTTTCATGAATATGTCTCAATTACCCAAGCAATTCCGACGAAAGGGCGAACATTTCCAAACTTTCGGCCTGATCGATCGACTATTCGCCCAGGCGAGGGATATTGGGTGGTCGGCCTCGACAAGAACAACGACGTCGTACTTACAAATGCTACACGGCTGTATGACCTTTCTCACAGTAACTTTGCGGAGCATCTTCGGTCGCTGAAAGCATTTTACAGTGACCCGATCGTCCAGGCACATATTAATGACTATTGCGCTTGCATCGCCCCTACCGCAGAGGAGATGGCTGGAAGAATAGCCTACAATGGGGATCTTTGGGCGCGCAGAGATTTCAGGGGTCAGGGTGTCGCGAGGATGATAGCCCGAGTTACACACCGGCTATCGTATGCTATTTGGGCCCCCGATTTCTTATGCGCGCTTGTAGCTCGCTGGCGAGTGGATAAAGGACTTCCACACTACCCTCATCATGAACCCGGCGGATCGATCTTGCGGCTTGTTGAAGAGGATATTGCTGAGGATAATTGGCTAGTGTGGGTAACAGGTGACGAGCTAAAAAGTGAAGTCGACCATTGCTGCAAAGATCTTTAGCCGCGCCAACATTCGCTGCGTGGTCTGACACAGCACGCTATTGAATGGCTGCAACCATGATTCATTGGCTACGACGGGGCTCGTCGACGGCGTGCGCAGCCGCAGAGGCGCCTTTAGAAATGGAACTGCACTGTACGCCTTCTCGTTCGGCTTTCATCTCCCAGAAGCGAGGCGGGACTGTGGTGAATGCAAAGATAGACGAAGTCCAAGCCGGCGCCGGGGCTCGCCTCCGCATCATCGATTTCGTACCACCTGAGATTATCGCCCCTCACGGCAGCAAGCTGCAGGTCTCGTGTTTCCACGAGATTAGGAAAGAAGCTTCTCGGTATTGGCTTGGGTAGCTCCGGCTCCGACATCCGCAGAGTAGACGGGGATAGCCGCAATAGATTCATCGCCTTGTAAAGAGGAGGGCCATCCCCAATGAGATTTCTCGCGGTTTGCTTTAAACGAAATTTTGAAATGAAGCCAAGATGGGACAGCAGGACCCCTAATCCCTGTGTCCGCTCATGGAAGGGGGCGACAGCAGCCGCGTCGGGCGCTTCACTGATGATCAGCTACCGCAATACATTTTCCGGCGAGTTCAACCGATCGCTGCAACACATTCTGCGAACTTCTCAGCCGGCGTCTGATAGAGCAAGGTCTTTCTCGGCCTTTCATTGAGCTGCCTTGCGATGGCACTGAGCTTGGCCTGGCTGTGCAAGGACAGATCGGTGCCACGCGGAAGATACTGACGCAGCAATCTGTTGGTGTTTTCGTTGGACCCGCGTTGCCAGGGAGATCGAGGATCACAAAAGTAGACCTCGACCTCGGTGGCCAATGTCAGGCGTTTATGGTCTGCGAGCTCCTTGCCTCTGTCCCAGGTCAGCGACCGGTAAAGTTCGCTAGGCAATCGCTGCGATTGCTTGATCAGTGCCGAGACAACGCTTTCGGTATCCTTGTTCGCAACCTTGACCAGCATCACGTAGCGAATGGCGCTCGACAAGCGTTGCGACATAACTATTCCCCGATCCACCGATCAGGTCGCCCTCCCAATGGCCCGGCACCGCACGATCTTCAACCGACGGCGGTCGCTCGCTGATGGATACGGCGTTCTTGATCTGGCCGAGCCCGTTTCGTTTCATGCTGGCGTGCCTGGATCGGCGGACCGTGCGCCTCGCCCTCAGGTGCTCAAGAAGCTCCTTTTTCAGCACGCCGCGCGCCTGAATGAATAGGCTCCGATAGATCGTCTCGTGTGACACCTGCTTTCGAGGCTCCCTCGGATATGTGCGCTTGAGCCAGCCGGCAACTTGCTGAGGGGACCATTGACGCCGCAGCAAGGTCGATACTGTCCGCCTCAAGAACGGACGGCAAGCCAGCTTGCAAAGCTTGGGACGCCGCGCTCGATCCCAGGCAGCCTGATCGGGCCGGGCTGCCCGATAGCGGTCCGACCCGCCATTGCGCTGGACTTCACGGCTGATGGTTGACGCAGATCGTCCCAAGTGGGTCGCTATCGACCGAAATGAGCAGCGCATGCTGAGCCATCGAGAGATTTCCTCTCATTCAGAAAGACTGAGTGTCTGCTTGGAACGGCGTCGATCCGGAGGACGAATTCCGCCCGTTGGCGAGATCACCGAGAAGACAGAAGAGGACTCCCGGTCAAACCGGCGCCCGATCGCGCTCATCGGCTCCCCAGCCTGCCAGCGATCCCAGATCTCAGACCGTTGGGCTGCCGAGTAATAAATGCGACGTCGCTGTTTCATATCCACACTCCATCCTCGATAAAGATTAGAGTGTTGCGCTGACCAGTTGAACCCGCCCCTCAAAGAAGACGTTCCCCTCAATGAGAGGGTGGTCCCCGGAAAGGAGCGCGTCACGCGCCAACCAGAGCGAATAGGTCCTCCCATTATGGTCGTAAACAAGGGATTCCACGTACTTGATCGCAACACCGCCAAAGCGGCTGCCACAGACATTTTGGATCGCCTCTTTGCGATACCCGACAACAATTGTCACCTGCTCCACGCCGGCACGCCCAAGGCTGATGTAGCGCGTTGTGCAGGATGGGAGCTCATTAATTTGGACGAGGGGGGCAGCTCCGTTAGTGCCCGCAGACGAGAGCCCAGTCCAGCGGAAAGAATGAGCGCATGCCTGGGAGCATTCAGAGGCGTTTCAATCGCTCTCTTCATCCCGAGTGTCGCTCCTCGAGCGTGAACGCCTTCGTTCGGTCCTCCAGCAAACGTATCAGACCACCTGGCTGATTGAAAGTGATAGGTATGAGTCGACGCATAGACTGGCATCGGTCGGTGTGTGTGCTTCCTTGAGCCGCAGGGCGAGATGTTTTGCGATGTCCAGGGCGTCTCCGGAGTGCGTCGCAGCCCGTTAGGTGACATTGGAGCGGGACCGAGGTGCACGGGTAGCTTTTGAAGAAGGCAAACTCAGGTGCCAAACCCTGCTGTCCTGGGCTATCCGGGCTGCAGATATCGCTTCTCGGACGCGGCGAGTTCGTCATATCTCAGGAGTTCGAAAGTCTCGCTGAGCGGTGCAATATGAGATTCAATGCTGGCAGCGCTCTCCTGAGCTGCGATGCTATCGCAAATGCGCCGCATTGCAGCTGCCGCAGCTCGCATGGAGTGATTGGCCCAAACGAGACCATGGAGATGCACGCATCGCGATAGGCGGAGACTGGCGTTCGATAGTATGTCGTCGGGACGATCACGACAGAAAGCCGGGTCCGCGACTCGGTGACGAACGAAAGAATCTTTGTCCGCGGTACTTTTTCGCGAGTGAAAAGACAGCATCGGCTCCTGCATCCGCATAGGCATGAGCACGCAAGATAGCATCGTTCAATCCGTGACCGGCGATCAGCGCTTCGATCCTGGCCACGAGAAGAAGGTGTTCCGCGACCGCATCCTTCACAGCCCGCAGACACCCGGAGAATTCATCGATATCGGCGAGGGGATGCCGCTCACCAATGAGCGAGTTCATCTTCGGGAAGCAGCTGTCCTCAAGCGACACGTCCGCCGCGCCAGCCTGGCAAAGCTTGCGTGCAAGGAGGCGGGGTTGAAATTGCCGAAGCCCCCATCCCCGTCAACGAGCACAGGTAGCTCAGCCGAATCCACGATGCGTTCGACGCTCTCGACGAGCTGGCTCCATGAAGCTTCGTTGGCATCGCGAAAGCCCAGCGAGCTGGCAATCGACAAGCCAGACGCCCAGAGCCCCTTGAATCCCGAACGCTCGGCCATCATGCGCCTCCATCAGAAACGAGAGCGCACCATTCGAACAGACCTCGGCACGAAGCCTTTCGACAGTCGATGGCCGCGTGTATTGATGAGCTGCGGTGGGCCGAAGGGCTTGTGGTTGAAACTGCATGCACAAATCCTACAAGGCCGAGCTTCGATTGACGCAAACGTCGCTGTTCATATCCTTTTGGATTGACGGCGATCAATGACCAGCTTTGGTGGTTCGTTTTGACGTAAAGGGCATGCATGATTGCCAAGCATTGACGTGAAACGCAAAGTCGTCGTTATGAGTTCATGGGCGTTGATCCCGCTCTCTGGCGCGAGGAACGCTTAGTGAAGGGGCGATATTTCACACAAAGTGTGATATCGACCGCTACGATTGTCGTAATGCGGTTGTGGCGTTTACGACATTGTCGAGAGCTCCTCGAATTGGCCGGCTTGAGATGGCAGCCTCGCGATGGTGGAGCCGCTATCTCCGAAGAACTCGCTCCGATTCGGCGAGAGTGTGCCTGGGCGACTGGAATGGTATGGCATTTGCTAATGCCGTTCTTGTTCTCTCAAGCCCAGGAGAAAGTCATGGCGGATGTCGATGAGAAAGAGGTTGTGCTGTCGGAACGGGAAAGACAGTGTTTGCGATGGGTCGAGAAGGGGAAGTGGAGTTCGCGTGATAGACTTCTCGATGGGGTGGGCAGGATCGTTGTGTACGCGCATCCTGGCCGATCTTGGTGCGGACGTCATCAAAATCGAGGCGATCGAATATCCGGACTGGCGGCGTGGCGTTGACCGACGCCCAGCTTTCATCGAAGATAAAATGTACGAGCGGGCGCCATGCTTCTGCATCATGAACCGCAACAAACGCGGCATTACACTCGACCTCACCCAGCCACGAGGTCTCGCTCTTGTTAAGCGCCTTTTGACGAAAGCTGATATTGTCGTCGATAATTATTCAGTAGATGTCCTGCCGAAGCTCGAATTAGGTTGTGATGTGCTCCGATCGCTCAACCCTCGACTGGTTAAGCTGTCGATGTCCGCGTTTGGCGCGGATAGTAGGTGTCGCGATTGTCGGGCCTACGGCTCGACTCTCGAGCAGGGCTTGGGCTTGCCGGGCGTAGTCGGAAAGTCCAGCATGCCGCCCGTGATCAGCCACGTTGCTTTCGGAGATGCTATCGGCGGCTTGAACGGCTGCGCCGCAATTCTGATCGCGCTGATTTGTGCCCGTGATGCCGGGCAGGGGCAGCTTATTGACCTTTCCCAGATCGGATGCATGCTGCCATTTGCGGCGCCATGGCTCGCTATCCACGCGATCGACCCTATGCCGCCGAAAAGGTACGGCAATCGACATCCGCAGTTCGTGCCTCACGGCCGCTTTCGATGCGAAGGCGAGGATAACTGGCTTATGATAGCCGCCACTGACAATGAGATGTGGCAGAGGCTGGCCATTCTTATTGGTCGACGAGACTGGGCCATGGACCTGTCGCTTAATTCTGCAGAAGCCCGCCGTAGCATTGAGGACAACATCGAGAACGCTATCGAAGCCTGGATGCGCACCCGTGATGCAGATCAGGCGATGTTCGGATTACAGTCGGTAAGCATTGCGTCCGGCGTAGCTCGGCATCCAATCGACCTGCTTCAGGATCCCCATCTAAGGTCGCGCGGATTTCTGCAGCAAGTCGAGCGCCCTTTCATCGGCGCGCCTCTACAGTCATCAATGTCGACCCGCGAAGGGGTCGGACCTTATACGATTCGTGCGGCGGCGCCGACCCTGGGGCAGCACAATAGCGCGATCCTGACTGGGCTTCTCGAGCTCTCCGATAGCTATGTTGCAGAGTTGGCGGGAAAAGGCATCATCGGGACGACAATGCTCTCCGAGGGACGTTAAAGAAGAGTGCGTCTTCAGGATAACCGATGTCCGGGAGCGGCTGTCGTGTGTGATGATCGCGGCAACGATCTCGCGTCCTGAGCGAAAATCGTGATGGGATCATGGAAAGGTTCACATGGACGGCGCAAAAAGTATCGGTGACATGGTCTCATCCAGCCTGTGCCGATCTCTCACCGTGTCGCGGCGCTTCAAGCGAGCAGCCGTGGGAGCCTTGAAACATCAGCTAAGCGAGCGTGCCATTATGTCAGATCGATCAGGTCCAAACCGCGTTATCATCGTGCTGTTTGGCGGGCTTCGACCCGATCTTGTTAGTCCATCGCGGACGCCGAACCTAGATAAACTCAGGCGCCGCGGTGCTACGCTACCGCGGCAGCGCACCATCTATCCCAGCGAGACCCGGGTTTCACTGACGAGCCTGATTACTGGCGCGACGCCGGATCGTCATGGCATCGTCGGCAACAGGTTTGTCGACCGCCTGGCCACATCGCCGCGCTTGATCGATACCAGCGACGACCGCCTGGTCGAGGACCTTGATGCCGCGAGCGGCGGCCATCTGGTCGGCGCGCCGTCGCTGGGCGAGATCCTCGCAGCGAACGGCAAGACCTTTGCGGTTCTCGCCTCCAATTCGGCCGGAGCAACTCGCATGCTGAACCACAAGGCTCGATCCCTGAGCCAAGTGACGCTCTCGGGTCATTTCGCTCGCATCGCGACGTCGGCCGCACTGCTCGAAAGGGTCGAGGCGCGGCTTGGGCCGACGCCCGCGCCGACGCCTCTCGGTACGCCGGATCTTGCCGCTCAAGCCTTTCTAACTTCGGCGTTACTTGACGAGGTCTGGCCTCAAATTCAGCCCGATGTCGCAATTCTCTCCTTCGGCGAGCCGGACACCTCGTCGCATCATTGCGGAATTGGCGCGACGCCGACGCTGGAGGCGATCCGCTTTCTCGACCGCCAGTTCGGCCGGGTGCTGGATTGGTGGGAATCTGAAGGAGCGCCCAAGGGCGTCCATCTTATCGTAGCATCTGAACATGGCCATGTCACGGTGCACGCGCAGGCTGATCTCTTGGACACGTTGAAGGCGACTGGGATGCGTTGTGGCCAAGTGCCAGGACCGGGGGTCGACGCGGTCGTCATATCGGGGCAGGTTGGCGCCATTTACCTGACGGAGCCATCCGACCGCGCCATCCGCCGCCTGGTTGCGGCAATGATGGAACGCCCTTGGTGCGGACCGGTTTTTACGGCCGCTAAGAGCGGGGAGGATGGGATCGCCCCAGGTAGCCTCGCCCGTCATCTGGTCTTCGCCGATCATCCCCGGTCGGCTGACATATTGTTTTCGTTTCGTGGAGACGATGGTCTCGATTCCTTTGGCTTTCCCGGCCGCTGCTGGAGCCCGAATTCGCCGGTTGGGCTCGGTGTGCACGGCGGGCTGCACTCCAAGGAAATGTCGTCGCTCGGCATTCTAGCGGGCCCGTTGATCAGAAGCGGCGTGGAATCGCATGTGCCTTCGGGCATCTGCGACTTCGCGCCGACCGTGCTCAGCCTGCTTGGCATTTCGCGACCGTCCACGATGACCGGCCGCGTCCTCGCGGAGGTCCTTATCTTCGGTGCCGAGGATCCTCCAGCCATCGAGATGGTTCATAAGGCGAGAGCCGGTGGATACCAGCAGGACCTGCGTCGCGTGCAGGTCGGTGCGACAATCTACGTCGATTCGGCGGATGCTTCTTCACCCAATTACCGCAGTTGATCGTACGCGAGGGTCGATCACGACTCGTGAAAAAACGCCGCTGATCTACTCGTGCCTGTCTTCCGTCTGATGGCTGCAACTGTAAGCGTCAAGCAGGGCGGGCGACTCAGATTGCCTCGGCTATTGGCTGTCCAAGGTCGCGCTGGGCAGCAATGGTGGCGGATTTGAAACAAGAAAGCTGTGCCGCTCTGCGCGCGGATCAACGCCATATCGATCCGGATGAGCTTCCTCGGTCGACGATCTCCATCGCCTTTGTTGAACAACAACACCTGTGTTCCGCAGAGCAAACGCCATGAGTAGGGCGCCTCCTTGCCGTGCTTCGACAATCCCATTGGCACCATGGCGACAACGCCCCGAAGCACCGCGTCCCCCTCCAAGAAGTGAAGAATGGAAATCTCTTGTAATCGTGTGTTAGTCCGTTGGTTCGACTACGACAGCCCCAGTCGGTCAACGGTTTGTCGACAATCACCGAAACAAGACTACTAATGTTGGTGCCGTCTCCCTAAACGCGCGACGATGATCGCCTCGCCAATCGACACTTGATGTCGTCCTCGGTGGTGATGCCGACTTCGGCCTTAGCCGGGTCTCAACGCCGCTGTACCTGGCCATGTCAGCCAGCGCGGTAGCGCAGGAAGGGCAATTGTCAACTTGTCGCAAGATCAAGCGATTGGTCGTTCGCGCTCGGCCTTCAAGCATCCGTCTCGAAGGAGTAAACTTAAGTTCCTTGGAGCGAGATTCGGCGTCGCCTGGACGTGTTTAGCGCGAAGGCGCGATCGATGGCTCAAGGCTCAGGCTGAAGCATCGATCGTGATTCATTGGCTCCGACGAGATTCGGAGATGGTGTGTGCGCGGCGGCGACAATCGAACGGGTGAGCTGTTTAGCTGGAGGCGCGGGTGCGGCGTGATCGTCCGCTGCGAGCGATCCGGACGATCGTGAACGAGGCGCTGGCGGTGCTGGGAGCGCGAGTTTGCCGCGCTCTATTCGCCGATTGGGCGGCCGTCGATCCCGCCGGAGAAGATGCTGCGGGCGATGCTGTTGCAGGCGTCTTATTCGGTCCGCTCCGAGCGGCTTCTGGTGGAGCGGTTAGAATACGACCTCCTGTTCCGCTGGTTCGCCGAATCGGCGTCGACGACGCGGCCTGGGACCATTCGGTGTTCTCGAAGAACCGCGACCGGCTGCTGGAAGGCGACATCGCGGCGAAGTTCCTGGCGGCGGTGCTGGCGCAGCCCAGGGTGGAGAAGCTTCTATCGAGCGATCACTTCTTGGTCGATGGCACGCTGATTGAGGCCTTGGCCTCGATGAAGAGCGCGTCAGGGAGAAACGCTCGAACGACACCCACGCCTCGACTACCGATCCCGATGCCAGGCTCTACCGCAAGGGCAAAGGCAAGGAGCCAAAACTGTGCTTCATCGGGCACTGGCTGATGGAGAACCGCCACGGCCTGCTCGTCGACGCCTGCCTCACGCTGGCGGACAGGCATGCCGAGCGGGTGGCGGCGCTGCACATGATCGAGCCTTATGCTGACCGGCGGACGGCGATCACGCTCACGATGCAAAAGACTTCGTCAAGTTCCGCAGGCTGCCAGTAAAACCGCGGGATGATTTGTACCGTCACTTTCACCTTCGCCTTATCGCGCGGCTTGCGCGGACGCATAGGCAGGACAAAGGTGGCGTGATCTTGGCCAGCTCCTCGTTAGGTTGGCGAGCTCATAGCGACAGATGGCGGTTACGCCGATCTCAGAGCGTCCCAGCCGATCGCCGTCGGCCCGCCGATCGCCCGCCAAGCATTAACGTGCATCGCAATCCAGTCAGCTACCGCTTGCGACCAGCGCGCCGTGGCAAACGTGCGGTTGGATGCTCCAGCAGGCGACGAAGACATGGGCCAGCCGCTGCGGGCCGGTGGCGGCGTCGAACACAGGCACGTAGTCGCTCGCTAAGCCGATGAACAGCTTCTCTCCAGGCTCGAACGCCTGGCGCACTCGGCGAGATCATCTGACTCCACTCCGATAGAGGTGGCAGAATCGGCTGTAGCCAGCGGTCGGGGTGCTCCGCGCGATATTCATCCATACTGTAGATGCATCCCATCAAAACTATGCATTTTACAGCTCGTGGAGCCTCCATATAGGACAGGTTGAGGGCGGCTGGGGCCAATCTAAGGGAGCAACTCTCGAATGAAAAAATTGGCTTTTGTAACTGCGAGCGCCGTGGCGCTTGCAGCGGCGGTACCCCCTGTCGTCCCTGACGTTGCCGCGCAACCGGTCAACACCAACGGGTAGCCAATACACACTACCCTCAATGCGATGAGATGCCCTTAAGGCTTCTGCGACCTCATTTTCTGTATAGCCGACCCGCATTGTACGGCGCCAGGAATTGAGGACTGATCAGTCTTTTCGAGAAGGGATGCTCTGGTTCATCAGGGCTCGCCGTCACAGCGTCTGAGACAAATTGACGGTTTGGCCGATGAGAGATTTCTGGTTCATCGTAGCCGCCAGAAGCATCGATGAAATAGAAAACGGACCGGGGCAAGTGCTAGCAGAACGAGTACCAAAAGACATTCGGCGCCAGAACACGCCGGAATATCCTTCGGAAGAGAAGATGCTATCGTCCAGGAAGGCCTGCAGGGCGACGAGAATCTCTTTAGCGCTCAGCCGGCCGAGGTATTGCCGCCTCAATGTACATGGCGGGTTCAAGGAGTTCCTCGGGGCCGATAGACATCGCCTGGCGGCGATACGACGTGTGTGGCAACTTCTGGCGCGGTGAAGGATCTGCGTCGTGAGACGACGGCGCCAAAGGAAATCGGTGGCCGACCTTACGCTAGGGAACCGGTCGCCCAAAAAAGGATGAACGGGGATGGGGAGGACGAGGCATGAGATATCCTGCGTCCGAGGAAAACCGAATCCTCTAGCTGGTGGAGCAATCGCATTTCTGGCCAGGCGGGACAGGTCTTGGTATCCCACGCGCCACATTCTATCGCTGGTATGAGGGTTACCGGGAGGGCGGCAGCGACATGCTGACCGATCATCGATTTCGACCGGAGCGGGTCTCGGCGAAGACGAGAACTGGCTGTCAGACGTCGCTTTTAGAATGGACCCCGAGGACGGCCTCATCTGGTCTTCGGTCTCGGTGACCACGACATCATGGCGTTCACCGACTACGGCAGCGAGAACCTGGTGGAGCTCATCAGGATACACAAGGACAGCCTGAACTCCTCAAGCGCTGACATCGGTGGATCCATTGTCCGCCCCCGGTGAGGTTTGCGGCAGTTGCGAAATTGATGTGAGCGGCTTGGGCAGCAAGTACAAAGCTCATGCGTGAGGAGTGTTATTTCTTTCTGCTACGTGGGGGTACGGGCTTTCGGCCCTTACGCAACGGCTTGGGAGCCGTCGCCCCTTTGGGTGGCTGAAGAAAGAATTCAGACAAATGAACCCCAAGCGTTTCCGCGATACGGTCGAGAAGATCGATCGTCGGGTTCTCCGATTGCTGCTCGATACCGCCCATATAGGAGCGGTCGATCCTGGCATCGTATGCCAATCGCTCTTGCGAAACACCGCGATCTACGCGGATCCGGCGCACATTCCAGGCGACAAGCGCACGAGCTTTCATGCGCTAAAGCAGCCATTCCGACGGCCATCAAACCACTGGCTATAACCATACTATTGCGGTACGTTCGCCCAAAATGCAGATCAGCAGAGTCCGTAATCCGAATGAAGGAGCGGTACTGGATTCAGAAGGCGCGCCGAATCAGCCTGTGCTGACGAGCTACGACGAACTGCGTCCCATTTCCGCCTCTTGATTCGAAAGGCTGGACGACAGTTCTGCTGATCGAGCGGAACGGGACTGCGATCAAATGCATTCTGGCGATGGTCGGAGCGAACGAATTGAAGGGAACGACGGCAGTCACCGCTGTTAGGTATATTGACTTTGGCAAGAATGCTCCTGCAGGCCGCGACAATCGGCTCTCTACGAAGAGGTTCTGAATACGGCTACCGTCCCTAAAATCGAGGCTTCTCAATCTGGTAGGACTTTCAGGCCGTGCCGTCCGATCCTAAGATCGCAGATTTCGCGCCTAACGCGCCGCAGCTCACGCCATATGACGAGCAACATGCCGTCACGTATATGCGTCTACTGGATGCCGAGGCCGATAACGCTGATTGGCGGGACGTTGCGCGCATTGTGCTTGGTATTGATCCCACCCTGGATCCGGATCGCGCCCGCCGTACTTTTGAAAGCCATCTGGCTCGCGCCAAGTGGGCGGCACGTCATGGCTTTCGGCAGCTCCTGCAGCGCGGTTGGCCGAAGAGTGAGGAATAAGTGCGTTCGAAACGGACGTCCCTTCTGGTGATGACCGATCGCAAAATTAGATCGTCATATCGCGCAAACTGCATCAATCGCGAAGACCTGCATTGGGTCAACCAGAAATAGTCACATTCGTCGGGCTGCAATTCCCTGCATGTGCGTTATGAACATACGGGGAAAGTGGTGCGATGCCAGGTGCTGACTGGAGATCAGAGAAGGCCTATCCCGATGCCAACAAAGCAGAGGCCGCGGACATAGCTTGGGAGTGGCTACGCCGCAACGGCGAGTACCAACGAGACTATTTGGCTCTCGCCATGAGCGAACGATCCGACGCGATGCCGGACCATTTCCGGCAGCAGTGGGGACTGTCTTTTCGCAGCTGATCCGCAAAAGACCTTCGACCAACAAGCCATTTTCTGGGCGCCCGAGGTGCTCGCGACCGTGCTGCCCTTGCGCGCGGCTGTCCGCTCGGCAGCGTCGTACGATCTGGATTTCAGAAAACAGGCGGGTAGCGAGCTTCGCCATGCGCCGGATGGATGGCATGCCATCGTGGCGCTCGGAGGAGCAAAGCATCGCCTGTGGCTAACAGAACTTCCACCGAGCGGCTCATCGCTTGCCGTCGACCTGCCGTTCGACGGCAGTTTCGAGGTTCGTTTGCTGGCAGCACATCGTTTTTGGCTGGCGCTCGAACGGCGCCCCATCGGACCACCGCCTCTGACGCTGCCAATCTTGACCCGCCGTCGGCTCATCCTCGCCTTGCGTGCGGTCGATGGGTCATTGGAGGGACACAGCTATCGCGAAATCGCGCAAGGCTTGTTCGGCAAGCATCGCATTCCCGATCGCGGCTGGAAAACGCACGATCTGCGCAGCCGGACCATTCGCCTGGTCAAGACCGGGCTGCTTCTGGTGCGAGGCGGCTATCGCGCCTTGCTCCGTCGCAAGCGTAAAGGCGAGGGCGATCCGTCCTGAGCTTTGGCTGATCGGCTAGCCCGTATCTTACAAAACCATCGTAGTCGGCCGGTTTGAACGCGTTTTGGCAGGGCGCGGGTTAACGCCTTCACTTGCGGGCTGGCCGCGGTGCTCGCAAAATGACGAGCTCGCCGGCAATCGGAACAGTCAGCATGTGCAAATGGATACGCTAAGATTCCAAAGATTGATCAAACGTCCGCCATCACGCAAATACGCGATTAGGCGGCTTTCGAAATTGCGGCCTTCTTACAGAGCCGCGCCACCCATCGGCAAAAGGCGCGAGCGACTTCGAGATTGTCACTTCGGTCCACCGCATAGGCCCGATATTGCATGCCGCTTGAAGTACGCGATCCCGGTATCACATGGAGCGCCCCTGTACGCACGAGATCGCTCACAATGATTTCCGGCGCCACCAGCAGGCATTTCCCGGTTATGACGGCGGGCAAAGCAAGGTAATTATGATCGTATCGCGCCCCCGACTTGATGTCCTTCGCGGTCAAGTTCATGGCTCTGAGCCAGGTGGGCAGTATGTCGGCCCGCGATGTGATATTCAGAATCGGCATTGAGCGGGCAGTGGAGAGCGTTTTTCCCATGACGTGATTTGGAGAGCCTACGCACACGAGCATCTCATTGTAGATCGCCCAATCGTCGGCCGGTTCAGCGACACAAAGATCGCGGGTAAGCAGGATGTCGAAATTGTCGGAGGATCTCGGTGGAGACAATGAGCTGATCACGTCGACGACGACGCCGCCCATCTCGGCAGAGAACGCCTGGAGATTCGGTATCAGGAAGGAGTAGGCGAAGGTGGAAAGAGAGGTGTGGACTACGATTCGATTGGCGTCCGTTCGGTTCCTCCGCCGCATTCTCTTCGCGGTGAAACACACTGTGTCAAGCGGTTCGGCCACGGCGTTCGCAAAGAGCCTTCCAAATTCTGTCAATTCACTGCGTCGGCCCCGCCGTTGAACGAGATCCGTGCCAAAGTAGTCTTGCAACACAGCCAAATAGCGGCTGACCGAGCTCTGTGTCGTTCCCAATGTGCTCGCCGCACGCGTGACGCTTCCCTCGCGCGCAATGGTCACAAAGACCCGGATAGCATTGAGGGGCACTTCATTGTGTTCGGCAGCCATTTTCTGCTCCGGTCGCTTCTGGGCTCTCCGCTGATTGTCACGGCGGGCCATTGCCAGAAGCTCCATCACATTATTCGATGTCTATAGCCGGATTGCCGCTTATAAGTGATATCTCGCGCACAAAATCTGCCTTCTCGAGGATTCGTGCAATCTGGCTCGGCGACTTCGATTGCTGTCGACGGCTTTCTAAGAGGTGATCTCCAGGTGCCGGCAAGGGGGATGACTGCTGATGTCGCGATCGACATCGAGGGCCGTCGAGATGACAGGCCCGAGACTTCTTAGGTGCGTTCAGGATTGCGTGCGAATCAGAGCTCGCTGCTGAGTGCCGTCTCAAAATCTCGCTGGCAGGTGTCAGTTCAGCGTTCAGCGAAGGAAGCGAGCTTCAGCCGCCTTGACCTCGTGCATGTTCTGGATTCTGAAGGTCTCATCCACGGGCAGAATGTCCTTATGGACATTCTGGACGCCACCGTCAGCGATGATCCGGCGGAAGGTCTCCTGCATGGCGGTTGCAGCCGCGCGAATGCCGTAATTGCCATAAATTATCATGCGGATGTTGCCAAGCATTTTGACCCGTTTGGCGTCGAGATCAGGATAGGCGTTCGGCACGATCACCAGCGGCACCGTTCCGGTCCAGGCGCGCGCAAAGCTTTCGATCTCGCAAGGAGTCTTGCTTTTCGAATGGATCAGGATCATGTCCGCGCCAGCTTCCATATAAGCATGTGCCCGATGCAGGGCCTCCACTTCGCCGAGGCTGGCGATCAAGGCTTCCGTGCGGGCGATGACGAGGAAATCCGGATCTGATCTTGCCGTGATGGCAGCCTCGATCTTCCCCTGGAATTCCTCAATGCGCAACAGGTGCTGGCGGGCCTCGGCAGCAAGGCTCGTTACTTTTGGAAAAGTCTTGTCCTCGATGACAACGGCACTGGCGCCGGCCCGCTCATATTCCGTGATAGCGTGAATGACGTTAATCGCATTGCCATAACCTGTATCAATGTCCGCGACGATCGGAAGCCTCGTGCGTCCGGCGATCGCCCGCAGCATGTCGAGATGTTGTGTCATTGAGATCAGGCTCATATCAGGCAGCCCATAAAGCGCAGACAGCTCGAAGCCGGACGCCCACACTCCGTCGAATCCGGCTTCTTCAGCGAGCATCGCTGAGAATGGGCTGCGGGCGGCCATGACGTGGACAAGGCCAGTCTCGGCCATGCGGGCACGAAGGCGTTTGGCAGAGGACATCGGAAAATCCTTCAGGAGGCTCGCGCAGGCGGCGATGATCCGGTCGCAGGCGCGCGTGAGGTCCTGGAGCGAGGAAGCATAGGAGATGCGGATATAGGGCGAAGCCATGAAGCCGCTGCCAGGCACGACAGCCACGGCGAAAGCGTCGAGCAGATCACGGCAAAATCACTGTCGGTCTCGATCATCTTGCCGTCGGGCGTGCGCTTGCCAATGACCCCCGCGCAGGAGGGGAAAACATAAAAGGCACCGTCCGGCACACGGCAAGCAAGCCCCTTGGCCTGGTTCAGCTTGGCGACGACAAGGTCGCGGCGCTCCAAAAACGCGCGCACGAACTCTTTGATATGGTCCCGCCTCCCTGACAGCGCCTCGAGCGCGGCATGTTGAGAAATCGAGCTGGTGTGCGAAGAGGTCTGGCCCTGGATGAGGTTCATGGCCTTGATTAGCGCCAGAGGTCCGGCACTATACCCGACGCGCCAACCGGTCATCGCGTCAGCTTTGGACACGCCGTTGACTGTTAAGGTGCGCTCAAAGAGATCCGGCGCGACTGCGGCCATTGTTGCGAAGTCGGCGTGATAGGTGAGCTTTTCATAGATGTCGTCGGATAGCACATGCACATGGGTACGCTCGTGCAACACCGCAGCGAGCGCGAGCAAATCACCTCGGCTGTAGGCTGCGCCGGTCGGATTGCATGGCGAATTCAACATCAACCATTTGGTGCGCGGCGTGATCGCCTTCTCCAATGCTTGGGGGCGAAGCTTAAAGCCATCGAGTTCACTGCAGGCGACGAGCACCGGTTTGCCGCCGGCCAGCGCCACCATGTCGGGATAAGAGACCCAGCATGGCGTTGGGATCACAACCTCGTCGCCCGGATCGAGGCTGGCAAATAGCGCGTTGAACACGACCTGCTTGGCGCCGCAGCCCACCGAGATCTGGTCAATACCGTAATCGAGGCCACGATCGCGACGGAGCATCTCGCCGATCGCCGCCCGCAGTGGCTTGATTCCGGCGACCGCCGTGTATCTCGTCTGCCCGTCGCGGATGGCTCGGATGCCCGCTTCACAGATAGCGGACGGCGTGTCGAAATCCGGCTCACCCTGGCTGAGCGTAATCACATCGGCGCCCTGATCGCGCAGCTCGGCGGCGCGAGCCGTCATGACCTTGGTTTGAGAGGGACGCACGAGCTTGAGCCGTTCTGAAACGAGATACAAGACACAATATCCTTCGCGTTCGAATAAGCGGTTTCGTGGGGATCTATCCGAACGCGAGCGATCAAACTAACCGGGTGATCGCGGCTTTGGATAAAATCATCGAAGATTGCGATAACTGTATCGCTTCTTCAGTGCGGCGCTGTTCGGCGTTCGCAGTGCGTTGCGTCTCAGCTCTCCCTCTTCATCAGCCTGCGCCAGGAGTGCCAACCATCGCATCTTCGCAAGCTTACATCGACTTATTCGATTAATGTCATCCTGCCGTAGCAGTTCAGGTTTTTAACGTCGCACACAATCGCGGATATGCCTGATGACACAAGCGCCCAATTTCGGTGGTCCGCCAAGGTCAGTGCCCGATCTGAGAATTCGCGGGCGTGGCATTCGTATGAATGGAAGTGGAACCGGAGACGGTGATGACCCATATCGATCTGACGCGACGGCAAGCCATCGCAGGCGCCGTTGCCGCAAGCGTGTTGGCCAGCACAGGCGCTGCGGAGGGTGAGCCGAAGACATTGCCGCGTCGCCGCCTCAAGGTCGGCATGTCCGGATTTCCGCGATCCTTCGATCCGGTCATTGCGACCGATACTGCCATTCGCCGGACCATGCCGCAGCTTTCGAAACGCTGATCACCTTCGACCATGCCCCATATGGCGCTACGGCCCGGCTTGGCCGAGCGTTGGGAGCGGATCAATGCGCACTCATTGCGGCTGTTCCTGCGCAAGGGAGTGGCTTTCCATGACGGAACGTCTTTGACGGCCGAAGATGTCGCCTTTAGTCTTGGTCCTGACCACCTGCTCGGACCTGGACGCAGCGGAATGTCCCAGGCGCTTCAGTCGCTTGTTCGGCTCGAGAAATTCGAAATGGTTGATCCTTTTACCGTCTTCGTGCATGCCAAGGGCGGCGACGCGCTCCTCGAGCAGCGTCTGGCTGTTTGGGGATCGGAGATCGTCAGTCAGCGCGCCTTCGTGGCGGCGGGCTCGTGGGAGCAGTGGACCACAGCCCCTGTTGGAAGCGGTCCTTACAAGCTCGTCGACCACAAGCTCGATATTCGCTGGCTGCCCACGATTCGTATTGGGGCGGTCGCTCCCCCGTTCGATGGCATCGAATAGCGCATCATTCCCAAGCTTTCCGCGCGCGTGAACGGCCTGCTCGCCAGCGAGCGGACCCGGAAAGAGACGGTCTATCTGACACCTGACGCGATCCTGGTTACTGCCGGCAAGATTGTTGCCGGGTTCGGCTACGAAGACATTGAATTCTTGTTTCGAAGTGCTCGCTTTATCAAGGAAGAGACGCCGCCCGCCGACGCGACTGTCGTAGACCAGACTTGGCGCTAGGTGAATCGTAAGGGCGGCCCGGACCGGCGCTTCAACAACAACCGGGAGCTACCGATCGGCCTATATGGTGAAATCGATCTTCGCGCGTCCAACGGAGTGAACCAGCGGATCCAGTGTTCGCGCTTGAAGCAGGCCGAGAGATTTGTCGCATCCCTCACTGCAATGTCTGCTTGAGAATGCGATCGCGATAAGCGCCTCGCAGGGCGCTCCGATGCGCGCCGCTGATCGTGCGTCGGACAGGAAACGCCTCAGGCCGGGAGATTTGCTGAGTCGATGCTTCTCGCGCAAGCCACAAGCTAATTCAGAAACGCCAAAGCTTTGCAGATTCCTCAGGGCTGCCGATCAGCCGATGCGCAGATTTTCGGCGCTCATCTTGCCCGAACGACCAGCCATCAGCTCGTAGCTGACCCGAACGCCTTCCGCGAGATTGGTGTAGCCGGCCTTCTCGACCGCGCTGATGTGAACGAAGATGCCAGCTCCCCGGTCTTCTGGCTGGTGAAGCCGTATCTCTTGGCCGCGTTGAACCACTTCACAGTCCCCAATGCGATTGCATTATTTCCAAACTGAAGTTCCGCGATCTAATCGAAGAACTGCCTGACCATAAGGACGTCCGCGCAACCCCTCGCGTTGAGCGCCCGTCACGCGTCTACAACCGTTTACGCCCAGGACGGTTTCTGCGGGCGATCGGTCGTGGCGGCGCAGCCGGCAATGGCGGTCGCTCATCGCCAGCTGGCTCATCGGCCTGTGCCTCGGGCTGGCCTTGTGCCACACCTCGATCGAGCTTCTCAAGGGCCTCAAGGACCTTCCATCCCTCCTCAGTGATGGTCCAGTATCCCACCTCGCGGTCGATGAGCTTTTGTCCAAAGATATCGAGGTTCGGCTCGCGGCTCGCGATGCGCTTCATGCGCGCTGCCCACTCGGGTCCGCTGGTGTAAAAGATGGCCAAGTGCTGTTTGACGACTTCAAGAGCGGCTCGGCCGCCCGGCTGACCGGCAAGTATCTTCAGTATGGATAGCTGAAAGCTCACATGCGCACGCAAAGATTCAAGGAACTCCCGACGATACCGGCACTAGCCACGGCCGGGTAGCGTACATCAGCGCTTTCAAACGAAAACCTTGCCGGATAAGGCTAACGAGGCAGCACAGTACCGCACTCATATGCAGCCTTTCCTGGACAATCCCGTGCAAGGCCCAGGAAGGGGAAGTCACGATCGACGTCTATGGCTTCCTAACTTGTGCCACCAATGTCGAGAGCACGTCATTTTCCAAGGTGCCAAGCCTGGGATCGAGGCCACGCAGCTCATCAATGTGATTGCATATCGATGTCTGTGATCCAGTCGAGCAAACGAGTCAATCCCGCTAGGTCCTCCTAACGGATGAAACCACGCTCGTCATGTGGTCGCATCGCCGCCCTCTCGCCGGTGAGCAGGCGATGCCGGTTGTCATACTTGCGACGTGCTGTCGATCTCCCGACAAGTCCGCTTGCAGAAGAGCGAGCATCTATTCAATTCGCCGCAGTTGGCATGGGCTTCGAAGAGTGAGATGGGCGGCGTTGAAGCGCGAGATCCCATCGATTGCTCAGGAGTGCAGGGATGGCTTGCGGGATGATAACTCTTCAGTTCGTGGCATGGATCGGGTCCGACTTCGGGCCTCCAATCTTTGGCATCAACGCAGTGGCCTGCGCATGAATCGCCTCTATGATCGACCTGGCTCCATCCCGATGCGCGCCGTTTCCATTGCACGATTGCGGTGATTGGCCAATTCTGGCGCGGCATTTGCAACCTCTCCTTGGCGCTTATTGCATGCGAAAATGGGCGCCGCGTTGGTCGAAGCCCAGCGGCCAAGCCGTGGTCCGTTTTTGCGTCTAAACGTGCGGTCGCACGAGGCTGCCCGCGAGCAGCATCGCAGGCTGACCGCGAATTCACGTCAGAACGTAATACTCCGTGACAGAAGCGGTATTTCGTTCGCCGACGCAAACGGCGGCCTGATGATATGGACAAGATAGCCAAGACAAAGCCGGCATTAATCTCGCGACCAGAAGGGACGAGACGGGCGGCTATCCGTCGCTTCTCTATCGAGCTCGGCGAAACCGCGAAGCTCGCGTTGCCAATGGTGCTGACGCAGGTTGCGCAGGTTGCGATGATGACGACTGATCTTGCCTTCATCGGGCGTATCAGCGCTGAGGCGCTCGCCGCGGCAGCGCTGGCAGGCCGGCTCTATCTCATTAGCGTCACATTCGGCGTGGGACTACTAAGTGCCATCGCGCCTTTGGCGGCGCGGGCGTTTGGGGAAAATAATCTAGGCGCGGTACAGCGCTCGCTGCGCATGGGCCTATGGCTGGCCCAGATCCTGTCATTCCCGATCATTGCTGTGGCGCTGCGAGCAGAGCAAATACTGCTTGCCTTGGGGCAGACCCCAGATGTGGCGCAGCTCGCCCAGCAATACCTCTTCGGATTAGCCCTCGGCACGGCTCCGGCACTGGCGTTTTTGGCTATCCGTAATTTCATGGGTGGGGTCAATCGGCCACAGCCAGTCTTCTGGATTACGCTATCCGCCATCCCCCTCAATGCGTTGTTGGTCTATATTCTGGCCTATGGGAAGCTTGGGCTGCCCCGGTTGGAGCTGTTCGGGGCAGGTCTTGCGACCACGCTGGTCAACTGCGGCATGTTTTTGGCGGGCTTGTGGTTCGCTGCACTGCGCCGGCCGTTCCGTGAGTACCATGTGCTTGCGGATCTCTGGCGTTTCGATTGGCGCGCAATGCGGCAGCTCATCGCATTTGGGACGCCGATCTCCATCGCTTCATCGATCGAGTCGGGACTATTTGTAGCCACGTCGCTCGTTGCGGGCTCGATCAGCAACAGCGCACTGGCCGCTCACCAGATTGTTGTTCAGGTTTCCTCGACCCTGTTTATGATTTATCTCGGCATTGGGACGGCCGCTGCCATGCGCGTTGGCCATGCCGCCGGCCGCGACGACCGTGCAGGCGTCAAGCGGGCGAATCTGGCGGCGATGTTGCTCGGTATGGTCATAGCTACAACGCTAACGCTTACGTTGATCACCGTGCGTTTTGAGATCGTGGAGCTGTTTCTGGGCAGAGCGGCTCGCGATTCGGAGGCAACGATCAGCCTCGCTGCAACGCTCCTCATCGTCGGCGCAACCCTCTTTATCACTGACGCCGCCCAGTGCATTACGGCAGGCGGCCTGCGCGGGCTGAAGGACACGCGGGTGCCGCTGCTGTTTGCGACTATTGCTTGGTGGCCGATCGGCTTTTCCCTCAGCTATTGGCTCAGTCTGAAGATCGGTTTGGGCGCCGTCGGTATATGGATTGGCTTGTCGACCGGATTCACAATCTATGCGGCGATCCTCGTGCTGCGGTTCCGCCACTTAGCAAATCGCCCTCTCTGATGCGCGCGCATCACTGATGCCCGCGGCGACGATATGCCGGGGTGCTTGCCCGTGCGGTTGTGAACCGGGGCGAAGGCTCGGACTGAAAATTGAAGGTTTCGCGTCACGGCGCGACTGCAGGGATAACAATAAGACATGGTAACTTGACTAGCATCATATTTTCGATCATTTCATTTCAAAAAACGATAGCCAAAGTGGTTAGCTCGTTTGAGTGCGAGTAGGAATCCTCAAGGCGTCCCTGGCGATTTGCAGGCTTTCCAACATGTCACTTCTGCCAGAATGGCTCAACGGATCCCTCCCTTCGAGAGCAACGCCGGCAAATCGAGCAGCCCAGCGGCGCGCACCCGGCGTCGATACGATCACGCTTAGTCAGGGCATATCAATTTTCGAGACGCCGACCGGTGTCTGCGAGCGCCACAGCTGTGAAATGCCAAGCACACGAGATGCATCGCATTCGCAGGAAGCAAGCCGCCAGGCGAAACGATCCGCCGGCAGCATCAGTCACGCTTCCTGGCTCAATCGCGACGTCGACCAGATCACGATCGGCTAGGGCTGCCGAGCAGCTTCTCCTGGACGCGGCATTTGCTACGCTTGCTTGCGGGGCCGTGCTATCGACGGCTTGCTGGACATCCTACCTGACGTCCTCGCCGGAATTGGGCGATCCTCGGGGCCTGTGATGATTTCGGTGTCTTCACGCTGTGCCCGCAGAGGTGCATCAGGCGATCATGATCAGACCAAACCACTGACGCCGCAGCCTCCAGTTTTAGACAAGCCGGGCCGATCTACAGCTGAGGAGAGCTGCTGGCGCTCGCACGCCGCTAATCCCGGCTCGGGAGCGGCCGTCGCGCTGGCCGGGCTTTGGTCAGCATGGCTGGGAGCGCCATACCCGCATTGCGCTCGTGCTAGCGATCAGCCTCGGCTCCAAGTCGATGGCGCTGGGCTGCGCCAGCCCGGTCCTGGTCGCTCCCAGTCCGCTACGTTCCAGTTAGACGAAAGTTTTACATGTTCGACCGACCGATCCGGAATCGGGTTCTCATCGTGCTGTTCGATGGGCTTCGACCCGATCTCGTCAAACCATCATTGACGCCGAAACTGGTCAGGCTCCAGCGCCGCGGTGCTGTGCTGGCCAGGCAGCGCACCGTCTCGCCCAGCGAAACACGAATAGCGCTCACGAGCCTCGTCACTGGCGCGACGCCGGATCGCCACGGCATCATTGAGATCAATATCTCGACAGGCAGTCGCCCATACCGCGCTCTGTCGACACGAGCGATGCGCGCCTGATCGAGCACCTTGATGCCGCGAGCAAGGGCCATCTAGTCGGTGTGCCATCACTTGGTGAGATCCTCGCGGCGAACGGCAGAACCTTCTCAGTCCTCGCTTCCAACTCGGCGGGGGCAAGGCGCCTGCTGAACCATAAAGCTCGAAAGCTCGGACAAGTGACGCTCTCCGGCCACTTCCCTTGCATCGCGACCTCCGCCGAGATGCTCAGACGAGTGGAGACCCTGCTGGCGCCGACGCCTGCGGCGTCCCCCGCCGGCAACCCAGATCTTGCCTCTCAAGCCTTCCTGACTTCAGCGTTCCTCGACGTAATCTGGCTTCAAATTCGGCCCGACGTCGCAATCCTCTCCTTCCGCTGCTGGTCTCGCATATCTTTTCAACCGTACGAGGTACGTCCTGTCCATCATCGATAAAGATCTCTGCGAGCGCACGACCGGTCATCGTTGCCCGTCGCGAAAGGCCCAGAAGACCGAGCACTGTCGGCGCAATGTCGCAAATGCCTGAGGGAATTTGCGAGACGAAGTCATTTTTCGATCAGCGGTCCCGCCAAAATCCCGACCGACGACATCTCGTTGGCATGCCACCCGCCGTGCACTCCGAAGCCGACCGCCCCATCCGCACTCCAGGTGCGGCCCATAAGGCCAAATGGATCGAGACCATCCGACCGGAACGAGAACAGAATGTCCGCCGATCGGGCATGGTCGGCGAACACCAAATGGCGGGCAAAGCTGCCCGCCGCAATGCCATAGGCCGCGCCACCGGCGGTAAACACCAGACCACACCAGGGCCGCTCGATCATCGATCCTACTGTGCGGCGGATAACGGCGTCCGATGGCTCGGCGATGTAAATTGCTCCGACTTGGCCAGGTATGACGTGGCATCGATCCCGGCCGCCGGTGCCGGGCCGCAGCGCAGCCCGGCAGCCTCGAGCGTCTCAAATAGATCGGCCCGCGCATGCACCGTCACATGTCCATGACCGGAGGCGGTGATCAGGTGCACGCCAAGGGAGACGCCCTCAGCCTCCCACCCATCGAGCACGCGGCGCAACTGCCGATCGACAAAGCTGATCGCTGCCATCGTCTTTGGCGCGCCAGTCCCACAATCGTGCGAGGAAATATCGGGCTCCCGGGTGCATACCGGCAGCACCTTCGTCGTGTGCAGGTCGGTGAGGCAGTCTATGTTGATTTTGCTGGCGTCGTGGGGCGTCCCAACACCTGACGTAACTCAAGCTCGATCTGCGTCCCGCAAGGGCCGGTCTGCTGTCATCGATGGTGAAATTCGTCGAAAAATTCGATGGAGCGCCAAATTTAAGCGCTGGCTTGAGAGTCATTGCACAAATTCAAACCTCCATGTTTGCTACCACATACGAACAAATGCACCCATCTCCGTCGGGGACCAATTTATGTCGAAAGTTTCACCATTTCATTCAACGAAACCTGGTGCGCGAAGCGTCTATCACGACAACGACAAGTGTACCGAGGGCAATAACATCGAACGGCAGAATCTCGCCTCGGGCACCGGAGGGCGGCCGCGCTGCGAACATTGCGGCCGCCTAGCCTAGTTCGCAGCTGCCGTGGCGGGTAAAACGAGCCCCGCCACGGGTCTGGGGCAGGAAAATATGTCAAGCTTGAGGGCAGCGTTGCTTCGTTCGCGTCGGCTTGGCCTCCGCGGTGTGCTCGCGGACGCAGTTCAAGTCAAGCTCCGGCCGAGGTGGTCGATCGGTCGGCTTGATTGATTTTCAGGCAGCGCTTTCAAGTCGGCTTCATTGTGCCAGATGGGTGGCTCAGTTCTAATCTCAATTCATTTGGCGAAGCGTTCTGGGCGGCTTTGCAGGGCTAGTAACGTAAGCGATTAGTGGCGCATTGTGCACAACCACTAGGACCACGTCCGGAATCGCTGTTTGTCGAGACGTCTCGCGATTGACGCTGCCGCACAGAAGCAGGTGGCCAGCCCAGGAATAGCAACCATATGGCCGCTGACGATCTTCCCTTTTCATCTACGGTCTCATCCGTTGTCGATGCCTTCTTGAAAAAGCTCGAGGACCAGAAAACCCTTTCGCGGGCGTCTTTGTCGGCGCTGCGAAAGGCACTGGCGGATCATCAATTGGACGCCGAGAGCCTACGGGCGGCCATTTTCAATGCTGCTGAGCCGAGCAATGATCCAGATTGAAGAAATCGAAATTGTCGAGTTCCGTGGAATTCGTCATCTCAAGCGCTCGTTGGGCCGAAGGAGTTTTGGCATTGCGGGGCCGAACGGTACTGGCAAGAGCGGCATCGTGGATGCGATCGAATTTGCCCTCACCGGAAACATCACTCGTCTCGGCGGCGCGGGCACGGCGGAGCTGAGTGTCAAGGCGCACGCTCCACATGTCGACGCGAGCAAAAAGCCCGAAACCGCGCTCGTTCGCCTGCAGGTCTATGCGCCCGCTCTCAAAAAGAGCTTCATAATCGAGCGGAGCGTCAAGAATCCAGGCGCCGCGGTACTCAAGCCAAGCAGTGCTGAAACCAGGGCGCTTCTGGCGCAGCTCGAAACCCATCCTGAGTTTGCCCTGTCTCGTCGAGAAATCATCAAATATATTCTCGTTCCTGCAGGCAAACGATCACAATACGTCCAAGAGCTGCTGCGCCTTGATCAGCTCGAAAAGCTGCGGGTCTCACTCCAACGCGTCGCCAACGATGCAAAACGCGACCACGGAAGGGCCGAGGTGGAGGATCGGCGGAGCAAGTCCGATTTCTTTCACCATCTCGGCATTGCCACTCCAAACAAAACTGATCTGCTTGCTTCTGTAAATGCTCGTCGAGCTGTGCTGAAGCTCGATCCTGTGGCGGACCTCGCGCCGGAAAATGCCTTGAAGGTAGGCATCAATCCAGATGCCGAGCACGAGGCGTCGCAGCCATTCTCCAAGCTCGGCGCCAAGAATGACCTTGCGAGCTTCCTGAAGAGGCTGGCTGTCTCGCAGGAAATAACCATAACCGGCGCAAAGTCGGATGCAGTCGGCGCTCTCGCCCAGCTCACGGACGATCCGGCTCTGTTAAGGGTTGTCAAGCAGCGCGCTTTGGTTGAGCGGGGTCTTGAGCTGGTCGAATGCGACGCTTGTCCACTGTGCGACGGTCCCTGGGAGATGGCCCTCCTGGCAACGCATCTTCAAGAGAAGATCGCAAAGGCAGATGCGGCCTCGACGGCATTGAAGCAACTGGCCCTGGCGATCGACCCTCTCGCGGCTCACCTGCGGGCGATGGCGCTTGACGCGGGCAAAGTGGCCGAATGGTGCGAAAAGGCCAATCCTCCTATAGATGCCACGTCGCTGCGGTCCCACGCAAAGGCCCTCGACGGTGACCGCGACACACTAGACAAGGTCGTCCGGGACCCGGCAGCGATCGCCCACGCGCTGCAAGCCCTTGGTCGACTGGGGGCATCGCCCGCGGTCGAGTTGCTTCAGCCCGCCGATCGTCTGGCGGCCTATATCGAAACGCTCTCCGACCTTTCAAAGGAGGAAGAAGCCAAGGAATTCTTGATCGTTGCCCAGGAGAAATACGATCAATGCCGTGGGACGCAGCAGACCCTCAATATCGCGGCCCAGCAGGCCGAAACAGCTTCTGCGGTGTTTAGCCACTACGGTACGGTCAGCACCGCAATGTTGGAAGGCATCTACGACAAGGTGCAGAAGGACTTCACCGAATACTACAGTTTCATCAACCGCGACGATGAGGCCAATTTCGAGGGCAAGCTCTCTGCATCATTGGGCAAACTGGCCTTCGATGTCGACTTTTACGGACGAGGCAGATTTCCTCCCGGGGCCTACCACAGCGAGGGCCATCAGGATGGCATGGGGCTTTGCCTCTATCTTGCACTGGTGAAGCACACGCTCGGCGATGGATTTACGCTTGCCGTCCTCGACGATGTGCTGATGTCGGTCGACGCCGGCCATCGTCGTGAGGTTTGCGCGCTCCTGAAGCAGAGATTTCCAAACACGCAGTTTGTCCTGACCACTCACGACGGCGTGTGGCTCAAGTTCATGCAGAGCGAAAAGCTGGTTCAGAGCACTCTTAGCTTTGGCGGCTGGACGGTCGACAGTGGCCCACAGGTCTGGAACGAGGGTCACGTCTGGACGCAGATCCAGAAACACCTTGCCAATGACAATGTATTTTTGGCGGCAGGGACTTTGCGACGCTATCTGGAGTTCACCTCGACGATCCTTGCGGATAATCTGCGCGCTCGCATCGAATATCATGGAAACGGACAATACGACCTGGGCGATCTCTGGCCCGGGGTGTTAGCCGCATGGAAGGCCCGTCTCAAAGAGGCGCGCGACTCCGCCTCCTCGTGGGGGAAAAATATTCAGGATGCCGAAGCGCTCCAGATAGAATCCAAAAAGCGGGTGGCGGCGACAAAGTCCGAAGAGTGGATGATCAACAAGGCGGTTCACTACAACGCCTGGGCGGACCTGCAATCGAAGGAATTCGCTGCGGTCGTGAGTTCGTTTCAACAATTGCTTCAACTGATGCAGTGCCCCAACACCGATTGCGGCGAATTCCTCTGCGTTTCGCCTATCAAGGGTGACAAGGAAGTCCTCCGCTGCAGTTGCAGCGCTGTCAGTCTCAACCTCGTGCCGAAGAAGAACTGATGCTCCTCGCCGGGCCCAGACCGTCGCTGACGCGTGTATGTGAACCTGTGGCCACGCACCCTCGAGGCCGGACCATGCGGTGAAGTTGGTCCGCTCGTCGCCCCGCGCGGGCTCTGGATCGACCGGCAGCGCCGATGACGGATCGCGATGATCGCGCATTCATTGTGGCCTGACACCGCTATGATGATGGGCGCTGCACCTGGGGTTGGTGCCGACGATGATGGCCGCAGGGGTTCAGGATCAGGCCGCACGCCGGTCGGGGGCCGGCTTCTGCGCGGGCAGAAGGCCACTGAATCACGAACAGTGCATTCGCCGGACCGGCTGTCTTCGAAGCGATAAGCCGGCACCGGATGACCGCTGCGACCAAAGGTTCCGGCTTGCGGGTCTCTTTGCCGGTTACCTATCACCTTATACGCCCGTGCTCCGGTCTGAACCTGATTGTGATAGAGTTCCCAGACATTGACTTGATGCCTTTGAGAGATGCGTCACGCGAAGCGTAGTGGCGGACCAAGTTGGTCAAGAGGTGCGGGCTCCAGCCGGGATGGCGATCTTCAGCGGCGCGCGCCGGTCCGCGTGCAATGGCGTAACTGGTCATCAGAGAGCCCGACGACGGTCCTGCCGTGTAGCTCGCGCGTCATTTCAGGGCGTCACAGCCTAGACTATGATTCGGACAGGGAGTGCGGAATAACCGTGCACGAAGTTCGATGCAACGCGCTCCGGATCGCCAACGACCTCGACCTCCATGCGTTTATTCAGTATCTCCTCCCAGAGGATTTTAAGCTGCAGCCGCGCGAGATGTCGACCAAGGCAACGATGGATGCCGTATCCGAACGAGAGATGTTGGCGCACGTTCTTGCGATCTATCGTAAATTTGTTGGCGTCTTCGATGACCTCATCGTCTCGGTTGCCAGAGATGTACCACATTACAACCTTGTCGCCTCGCCTGATTTGTTTGCCTCCCATGATAATGTCCGCGGTAGCGTTGCGGCGCATATGTGCGATGGGCGTTTGGTATCGAATAATCTCGGACACAGCGCTCGACACCAAGGCGGGATTATCTCGTAGCTTTCGTAGCTCGGAGGGGTGCTGGTTCATGAACAGCAGGCCACCGGTGATCGAATTGCGCGTGGTGTCGTTGCCCCCCACGATCAGTAGAATGAGATTGCCAAGAAACTCACGTGGCTCCATATGCCGAGTCCCGGACGAGTGCGCCATCATCGAAATGAGATCAAATCGTGGCTCGGCATTTATCCGCTCCCGCCAAAGCCGAGTAAAATATGTCAAGCACTCGGACAGAATTGCGCTTCGCTTGCCCCAGCTGTCGATCGCCTGCCCAACCGTCGGCGCTGCAACGGCTACGTCCGACCAGTACGTCAGGAGCCGGCGATCCGCGAACGGAAAGTCGAAAAGTGTGGCCAGCATCTGCGTCGTCAACTCGATCGAGACCATATCGACCCAGTTGAAGGCTTCATTGCGCGGCAGGCCATCAAGGATTGTTCTAGCGCGACTGCGGATTAATCCCTCGAGTTTTTCCAAATTGTCCGGTGCGAGTATCGGACTTACGGTGTTGCGCTGCGCGGCATGTTTGGGAGGACCTGCCTTGATAAAACTCGGTGTCCAATGTTCCTCGGGCACGTCGAGGATCGTGACACCTTGCTCTGACGAGAATATTATATGATTTGTATCGACGGCCACGATATCGCGGTATCTCGTTATCGACCAATATGCTCCGTATGGGCTGTCTTGGCAGTGGTGAACGGGATCTTCCCTTCGCAGCCGCTCGAAGCAGGGCCATAAGCTATCATCTTGAAATCGTCTAGGTTCGCTTACATCTAGATCTCTCAACGGGATGCCGCGCACATCTTCGCCTCCGCGCACGTTAAAGGGCGTTTTCATGACCGTGTCCATTTGGTCTTTTCTCTTTGGAGAACCCGATCTCGACAGGTCGTAACCGCATGGATTGCGTGCCGAGTGCTTCAGTTGGGAAGAGCTTCTCGCCGAAGCGGCAAAGAATATTCAAAAAACTCAGCGGCGCCCCCTACCAGTTCCGGCAGGAGCGAGATCGCCGCCACTTTGTCTATGCGAGCGGAACGCCGCCAGATGAGTCGGCCACGTCTCATTGCGGAAGACTCGCGGCGGCCCGCTTGAATTGTGGCCGCTGCGAAATAGGGCCTGACTTCGGCATGCTCAATCTCAACAACGCGATCGGGCAGGGGACCGACGCGGTGGTCGCGGTCGCGCGTTCAATCAAACAGAAGATGGAGATGTTTGGACGGCGCTTGGGCAATGTTCCAGCGGCATGTCCAAGACCAAAGCACCAATTCCTTCGGCGCCTTGCGCGCCATCAAATAACCAACTGATCCGACCCAAGCACGGCCTTGGCCGCCGCGGCTTCACCATCTACTATCCTCGCCGCTGGTGCTGCTAGGAACGTGCTCCCACTTTACTTCCTTTGATAAAGGGCATCGTCTAGCTCGCTCGTGTGGTCAGGCGTGTGCTCCCGATCTGTGCCAGGAGCTCGTCAATAGTTAGGCACGGCGCCTCTGGCGCGACGCTCTGCGCTTCTCCGGCAGTACAGGGATCGGAATGCGGAAGTGAAAAGACGCCCCCGCCCGCCAGCCCGCCCTACACCCGGAAGGTGATGCATGCGCTGTTGCTGGAACACGTGACTGGGCAAGCGTGCTCGCACATCGTGGCGGCCGGCCGCTAGAAACGGATTCCTGGGTTGAAGCATACCGGAAAAGACAACTACGCCTGGTTGTTCAAGGGCGAGACGATTTTCTGCCTGGCGTCGGGCCCGAGCCTCACGGCGGAGATCTGCCAGCGTGTGCGCGGCCGGCGGTCGATCGCCATCAACTCGTCGGCCGTGCTGGCGCCCTGGGCGAGCGTGCTGTTCTTCACGGATTCCGGCTGGTACGAGCCGCGGCGCCAGCTGGTGGCGAACTGGGATGGCCTGGTGATCTCGATGTCGCGAACGGCGAAGCGCGAGATGCCGGACAAGGTCAAGCGCGTACAAGGCGAGGGCGACCCCCAGGCGCTGCGCATCGTCGCGGACCGGGAGCACTGCCACGACGAGTACAAGGGCTCGGCCCGCGATTCCGAGATCTATCAGCGCGAATTCGTTCCGGGCTTTGCAGGCTGGGACGAGGCCGCACGCGCCGTCGGCGTCGAAGTCATCGACGCGACTGAAGGCAGCGCGCTGAAGGAGTTTCGGTTTGCGTCGCTCAACGACATCCTGAGATCGGCCGCTTGAGCAAAATTTAAACATCGGGCTCTCCCGCGAGCAGATCCGGGCGGCAGTGCAGGCCGACTTCGTGGAGCTCTATGCCGCTTTGAATTCCGCGTACGGTACCAACCTGGTGCCGCGGCTTCTGAAGAGCGGGCTTTCTGACAGCCAGGTGCTGGACTTTACGCGGGCCAATTTTTCGGACCTCTATGCCGCGGTGAAGGCGCAGGGGCTCACCGGAGCTCCGCGCTATCTAAATGCTGGGCTCTCAAGCGATCAGTTGCGCGCCGCGACGCAGGCGAACTTCACTGACCTGTACACACTCGTTGGAGGAGCGAGCAACATCCCGAACTTTATCAACTTCACGGGCATCAATTTATCAAAGTACCACTCAGCGCCGTACCCTAGATCAATACTAGGTCAAGGTAGTTCGGTTATGGCCGGACTTGGCTCAGGTTCTACGGGGGCCGGTGATGTTGACGCGGTTGTACACTCTTGGCTAAGCCAGCGCGCAACCGCGCTGCCGGGCGGTTCTTCGCAGTCGATGTTCGGCTCGCATAATCAACTCGCTGCGTTCGATGGTCGGTTGACGCTTACGGGAGGATGGACCAAGACCGGCTCCGACACGTCGCTCGGCGGCCCAATGTGGAACACGGGTCATTCCGGTGGACACATTCCTGTACAGCTACCCGACGCTAGCCGGTGGCGGGTTGGGGACTTTAAATGTCAATATTGACGGCGGAACTAACACGCCGATCAATCAGGGACTAGCAAACGGTTTCGTCACGGCACCGGCGTTCACGACAACTCTTGGTTTGCACACGCTCAACCTTGATTGGGTATCCGGGGTAGTCTACGCGGCGCGGATCATCGCCTATAATTCGGCCATCCCGTCCCAGACATTTGTCTACAGTGCTGGGTGGTCATCATCGAAGGTTTCGAACTCGCTCAACGGCGCTGCCTCTTACAACCCGTATCCGGCGACAGCCACCTTGGCGGCTAACCTAAACTTCGTCGCGCACATGATTAACGATGCAGTTGCGTGGTACCGACATCCCCGGTGCCTACATTCCCAGCCTTCAGTCGATCAGCACGAACGTGCAGCCGAAAGGCTCTGTGATTTTCATGACGGAAAACGCCACTGATCCCGCGATCTCGGGCGTGTCGCTGGTGACACAGGCGGCTTATGCTGATGCTGTAATCACAGCGGCCCGATCGTTGAACGCGCCGCGCATAGACGTGTTTAGGCTCATGGGCACCTACGCAGAGATTACCGCGAGAGGACATGCGGCGGGCGATGGCTTCCACTTAAATGCTTTGGGGGAAACGCAGATTGCGGGATATAGCCAAATAGCCGTGCAGCCGGGCTTTATCTCGATCTGATACCCATCCATGTCTCGGGGACGAGTACAGCGTCGATCCTGGCTCGGCATTGCCGCTCGGAAACTTTAATTTCGGACGGGGACAAGAGATTGGATGCCGTAAACTTTGGCGAGTACGTTGATCAAGGAATAAGACACGTTCTCCGCATCAGCATCGAATAGAACGCGAAGGGGGGCAGTGCGGAGGCGTCTCGGTTGTCGGCCAGATGCGAGTAAGTCCCAGGGCTGAACCGTACTCCTCGATCTCCGGCATGGACATATCGAGTTCTGGGGCAAAGGAGTAGCTGTGAAAAAGCAGATTGCCGATCACACCGGTCGTGATTTGATGGTCGGGCCTTGCGTTGAGTGGTGAATGCTTCACGTCGTAGAGGGTTCTTGCAACGTGCGTGATGCGACCTCTCCATCGGTTAGGGTTTATCTTCGCAATCGAGATTTCCCAGCCGTCGATGGGATCTCTGGTTCTTCGGAAGTATCACGCTGCTTGGAAGGGATCGCCGCTGTACGGGGGGCGCGGAATTCGTAGACCATTGTGAACATGGTGATCCATGCCGCCAGAGACCTTGAAGCCCAGCGATCTAGAGTGGGCCAAGTAGCCTGCAGAAAAGGAACGATGTGCGGCTTTGCTCTTGTCTGCAACCTGCTCATCCAGCCGCTGTTGCAACGTTCGCACACACAAGGGATCGTGTCGGTTAGCATGTCGCCATTCCAAATCCGTTCGGCGTGCAAAGTCCCACTGAATGAAGCCGTGTGCATTCGCTTCGAAAAGGCTCGTGAGACGTAGGATTGTATCCATTCGGCCCAAATGTGGTCGTGAGATAACGGCCCCCCTCCGCAGAAAACGCATGTCTTGGGTGTTTCGCCTATCGACATCGGCCTAAGTATCATCTGGGGGCCCCTCCGAAGTGGCCACTAAAACACACGGGTCCTTCTCATCCAATCAGGGAGCCGCGCTGCGCGTATTCTCAAACAGCCGTTCACCCCTTTAGCCGCTTAAGCAACGCAACGCGCTCGTCGTTTAATTCGCGAAGATATTGAGCATTGGAAAGCTGCGTCTCCTGCCACTCGATGCGATCTTCCGCGGTCCAAAGGTAACACTCGCGATCGAAGCGTGCTTTTTCGGCATTATCGTATTCTGTGTAAAGTTTGATATCACGTTCCACCTGGTCCAGTTGTTCCTGGATAGTTCTTGGCATCAGCCGTTCCCTTGGCCTAGCCTCCAGCCGGCGTTAGTTTTCGGCGCAATCTATGTGGCTAGCAACATGCGGTTCGCTCTCCTCGGTAGTTAGACGCATAGTTTGTTCGTAAAGGTTATTCCGTAAGATTGTCTTCATCTGCGCGACTGTCGATGCGACTTGGTTCGCGCAATGGCAGTCCTTCCACTCCCTCAGGGAGAGTTGGCCAAAATACAACCATACTCGGAGTACAGAACAGAGAGCGGCGACACAGAGCGCCGGCCGACTGCTACGGCCCGACTGCGGCGGGGGTTTCTCCTCCTTTACCCCGCCGCGCCCGAAATCAGATCTGCTGCAAACGGCATCCTCTTCTTTTCTCGCGCAATCAAGGAACAGAATTGACAGTTCAAATCGGCGTCAATGGCCACTCCATGTTCGCCTCCGGGGCGTACCGCCAGATCAATGACGAGGACGTCTTCAAGACGCTCGCCGCACATCAACTCAAGCGATACCGCCTGACCATTCCTCTGGCGGCTGACACTGATCCATGGGTAGCGACGCGCTTCACCTCGATCGTGGGCCTTGCCGCCAACTATG
>NZ_JADPKY010000060.1 GCF_023074185.1 Bradyrhizobium sp. 132
GGCCAAGCTTTGCTATATGGGCCACACCACCATGGAGAACCGGCATGGGCTGGCGGTGGCCGGCAGGGTCACGCATGCCAATGGCACCGCCGAACGCTGGGCTGCGGAGGTCATGCTGAAGGCGAGACGCAAAGCCGCAGGTCGCCGCATCACGGCTGGTGAGGACAAGGCGTACGATACGGCCGATCATGTCGCCAATCTTCGCGCCATCGGCGTGACGCCGCATGTGACACAGAATCAGGCCATCACCAAAACCGGCAAGAACCGTAACAGCGCGATCGACGAACGAACCACGCGGCATCCGGGATACGGCATGTCGCAATCACGCCGGGCGATGGTCGAGTGCATTTTCGGATGGGGCAAGCAGCATGGCACCATGCGCAAGACCAAACATCGGGGCATCGCTCGCGTCGCCGCCGACTTCCTGCTTAATCTGATCGCCTATAACCTGATCCGAATTCCAAAACTGCTCGCCGCATAGCCACCCCGCGCCGGGGCACACTCAATAACAAGCCAGAAATTACATCCAACTCTACCGCGCCGTTCCAAAAACGACCGGCGGAAAAATGAAAATTCTCCATTTCAAGGTTTTTCAGCAGACTGCTAGACAGTTTGGTCAATTCCTCACCGCCAAGCTCACCGAACACAAATTGATCGAGTTCCTTCTGTTGTGCAGCGACGTTCGCGAGGCGCTTACAAGCCTTGTCCGTCAGTGAAATGTGGACGACCCGACCATCCCTGATACAGGGCTTGCGCCGCAGAAATCCGGCTTTCTCCAGCGCCTTGGAATTTATTGTAATGAAGGACGGATCAACTTTCAGCAATTTTGCCACCGTGCTGACTGCAACATCCCCCTCGCTCGCTAGGTCTGTCACTGCCATCAAGATTGTCAATTGTGGTCCAGTGATGCCGAGTGCCTTGGCCCGGACTTGAAGAAAATCCTCCAGACAGATGTTGAGGGATCGGACCTCCAACGTTAATCGCCGCACCAGCAGCTGAGTGTCAGCAGAGTCGTTCCCGACTTGCGTTGCTGGCTTGGTCAAATGCGGCGCCACCGGATGTTAGGCCCTATCCTCAGAGCTCGTTCGCACTGACAAGGTTTCAATAGAGGATCTCTGCTCGTTGCAGCGATCCTGTGCAAGCATCACGCGCTCACCTGCGTCCACGATTTAAGAACGATTACTAGTGATTCGGATTATTGGCTTTTCGACGAGAATCTCGGCCCGCCGTTGGCGGCCGCGCCTAGCTGAGTTGCGAATGCTAGTAATCTCACCGAAATGCACGTTCAAAGGAAGATCTCGATCCGTAGTCTCGCGCAGCGGCGCGGCGTTTCGCCCGCTTCGATAGCGCCAATTCGAAGGTCTGTTGCCGGATCCCGGGCAACGGCTTCGAAACGGCTTCCATACTGAGCAGCTTTGGGGCGCAACCTCGCACAGGCGCTGCGGGGAAATTCATCGAAATTGATGGCCTGAACGCGGGATTCAACCGCATTGCGCTGTCGCGTCTCTGTCGCAGTTGCCGTCCACGAGCGCGTGTTACTCGACGGGTTATGCGACTTCACACTTTGCAGCCTGGTCGCCCCTTATAGGTTCAGTCGAGATCCAAAAATTCGACCGTGGAGCTCTCGGAGTAGTGTTAGTTGTCCTGGTCTAATTTACTCATTGAGCATATTTGAGCGCTGCTGAAATCGAACCCGGCCTCTCGGCCGGGTTTCTCAGGCTCCATATGTACTCAAATTGAGCTTATTTAATATGTGCTGGAGGCTTCATGCCGATCTCTGGACTTTACGGCCCCGACGACTTTGCTAACCGGCCGCAGGGCCAAACCACCGCTGCGCCGCGTTCCGTCCCAGCGGGCTCGAGGCCCGCATTGCCGATGCCTTCGCTGGAATGGACGCCGGAGGTCGAGCGAGCCACCGCACCGCATTACGAGCGCGTGAAACATGTGATCCCGCCGATCGAATGGCCGCTGATGGCCCCGACGATCAAGGCGATCAACGAGCTGAAGCGGGCGCGGGGCGCGGTGATCCTCGCGCACAATTACCAGGCACCGGAGATCTTCCACTGCGTCGCCGACATCGGCGGTGATTCGCTCCAGCTCGCGGTCGAAGCCACCAGGGTGAAGGCCGACATCATCGTCCAGTGCGGCGTGCACTTCATGGCGGAGACGTCGAAACTGCTCAATCCGGACAAGACGGTCCTGATTCCTGACACGCGCGCCGGCTGCTCGCTCGCCGCCAGCATCACCGGCGCCGACGTGCGCCTGCTCCGCGAAAACTTTCCCGGCGTGCCTGTCGTTGCCTATGTCAACACCTCCGCGGAGGTGAAGGCCGAGGTCGACATCTGCTGCACCTCGTCGAACGCGGTGCAGGTGGTCGAAAGCCTCGGCGCACCGAGCGTGATCTTCCTGCCTGACCGTTATCTCGCCACTTACGTGGCCTCGAAGACCGACGTGAAGATCATCGCCTGGAAGGGTGCCTGCGAGGTGCACGAGCGCTTCACCGGCGCCGAGCTGCGCAGCTACCGCGAGGCCGATCCCTCCGTGCAGATCATCGCCCATCCCGAATGCCCACCTGACGTGCTGGCCGAGGCCGACTTCACGGGTTCGACCGCGCACATGATCAACTGGGTACGCGAGCGGCGGCCGCGGCGGCTGGTGATGATCACGGAATGCTCGATGGCCGACAATGTGCGGGCCGAGCTGCCCGATGTGGAGATGCTGCGCCCCTGCAACATCTGCCCGCACATGAAGCGCATCACGCTCGCCAACATTCTGGAGAGCCTGCTGACGCTTCGTGAAGAGGTCACGATCGATCCCGCGCTGGCGCAACGCGCAAGGCGCTCGGTCGAGCGGATGATCAATTTGAAGAATTGAGAGCGGAACATGCAAGATAGCATCCACGACCTCACCCGCAGTCCCGACGATGTCGTCATCGTCGGCGGCGGTCTCGCCGGACTCTTTTGCGCACTGAAGCTCGCGCCGCGACCTGTGACATTGATCTCGGCCGCGCCGCTTGGGCAGGGCGCGTCGTCCGCATGGGCGCAAGGCGGCATCGCCGCGGCCGTGGCCGAGGGCGATACGCCGGACGCGCACGCCGCGGATACGATCGCGGTCGGCGGCGGCATCGTCGACCAAGCCGTCGCACTGGGGATCGCGCGCGAGGCCGCAGCGCGGATCCACGATCTGCTCGCCTATGGCGTGCCGTTCGACCGCGACCTCGAAGGCCGGCTCGCAGTCGGACGCGAAGCTGCACATTCGGCGCGGCGGATCGTGCATGTGCGTGGCGATGGCGCGGGCGCCGCCATCATCGCGGCGCTGCGCGATGCCGTGCGGCGCACGCCGTCGATCCGGCTGATCGAAGGTTTCGTCGCCGAAGCGCTGTTGACCGAGGACGGCGCCGTCACCGGCCTTCAGTTGAGCGAAGCCGACAATTTCGCCGCACGGCCGGTCCTGTTCGCCGCGCGCACGGTGGTGCTCGCCACGGGCGGCGTCGGCCATCTCTATGCCGTCACTACCAATCCGCGCGAGGCGAGCGGATCCGGCCTTGCGATCGCAGCACGCGCGGGCGCGGTCATTGCAGATCCCGAGTTCGTGCAGTTTCACCCGACCGCCATCATGGTCGGCCGCGATCCGGCGCCGCTCGCCACAGGAGCGCTGCGCGGCGAAGGAGCGACGCTGATCAACGGCCGTGGCGAGCGTTTCATGGCGGCGCGCCATCCGCTCGCCGAACTCGCACCGCGCGACATCGTGGCCCGCGGCGTGTTCGCGGAGATCTCGGCCGGACGCGGCGCCTTCCTCGATGCGCGGCAAGCGCTGGGCGCACGTTTTGCCGACAAATTCCCCACCGTTCATGCAAGCTGCATCGCCGCCGCCATCGACCCCGCCACGAAGGCCATCCCGATCGCACCGGCGGCGCACTATCACATGGGCGGCATCGCGGTGGACGATCGCGGCCGCAGCTCGATCGACGGGCTCTGGGCCGGCGGCGAAGTGTCGTCCACCGGCGCGCATGGCGCGAACCGGCTTGCGTCGAATTCGCTGCTGGAGGCCGTGGTCTACGGCGCGCGCATCGCCGACGACATCGCCGGCCGCACCATTTTCCCGCCCGCACGCCTTGCGGACGTGCCGACCCCGCGGGACGGCGCGCCGGATGCTGCGGCCGTGAAGCGGCTGCGGATGCTAATGAGCACGCATGTCGGCGTGATCCGCGATGGTGACGGGCTTGCGGAAGCGGTTCGCAGCTTCGCCGCGCTCGAACGCGAGGCCACGAGCATCGCGGTCCACAACATGGCAACGGCCGCCCTGCTCGTGGCGGCCTCGGCCTGGAGCCGATGCGAGAGCCGCGGCGCGCATTTCCGCTCCGACCATTCCGCGGACGTTCCCGCCCTCGCGCAACGCACCATGACGACGCTCGCAGCAGTGCGCGAATTCGCGGACGGTCTGACCGAACGCCCGACACCGCGAGCCGCGCAACCCATGATCGCCTGACGGAGTCTGCCATGATCACCCCGACCTCTCTGCTCTATCCCGACGCCTTTCTCTCCCCGCGCTAGCGCTCGACGAGGCCGTGCTACGCGCGCTCGATGAGGATCTCGGCCGTGCCGGTGACATCACCTCGCTTGCGACGATCCCCGAGGCAGCGAAGGCGCAAGCCATCCTGGTCGCACGGCAATCCGGCGTGATCGCCGGCTTGCCGCTGGCGCTCGCCACCTTGCAAAAGCTTTCGCCGAACATCGAGGTACGCGCACATGTTCGCGACGCCGCGCGCGTCACCCGCGGGCAGCAGGTGCTGACGATCTCGGGGCCGGCACGCGCCATTCTCACGGCGGAGCGGACCGCGCTGAATTTCGTCGGCCGCCTGTCGGGCGTTGCGACGCTCACGGCGGACTATGTTGCGCGCGCCGAGGGCACCCGGATGAGAATCTGCTGCACGCGAAAGACCACGCCTGGGCTACGCGCCTTGGAGAAATACGCGATACGCTGCGGCGGCGGCTTCAATCACCGCTTCGGTCTCGACGACGCGATCCTGATCAAGGACAACCACATCGCGGTCGCCGGCGGCATCCGTCCCGTGCTGGCGCGCGCCCGCGCCCATGCCGGCCATCTCGTCAAGATCGAGATCGAGGTCGACACGCTTCCGCAGTTGCGCGAGGTGCTCGACACCGGCCTTGCCGACGCCGTGCTGCTCGACAACATGGACATTGCGACGCTGCGCGAAGCCGTCAGGCTCAACGAGGGACGCCTCAAGCTGGAGGCATCCGGCGGTGTCACCCTGGACTCGATCGCAGCCATCGCGGCGACCGGCGTCGACTACGCCTCAGCCGGCGCGCTGACGCATTCGGCACCGAATTTCGACTGTGCGCTGGATATCGAGGCCTGAGGAGGTCTTCTCCCTCTCCCCGTTCCTACGGGGCCGCAACGAGATTTGCTCGCGCCGAGAGGACTGGGGTGAGGGGCATCTCTCCACGTATTCGACTGTCGAAAGACCTGTACCCCCTCGCCCGCATCGCAAGAGCGATCTTACGTCTCCCGCAAGCGGGGAGAACGTAAGAAAGGTTACCGCCGTTCGCTCACGCCATCTCGGCCGAGCTCTTCGCTTCCTCGGCGAGTTCGGGGGGAGAGTGCAGCGGTCTGCGCGGGATGCCCCAGTTTGGTTCCTCGCTGGCGTCGCCCCAGGCGCAAGGCCGGTAGAAGGTGTGGACGGCGCTCGTGTCATCTTCTTCATCTCGGCCAGCCAGGACGGACGCACCCGCTAGGCGTGGTAGTGCGTCGACTTGCCGACCTCGGGCAGCCAGATCTGGTCACCAGCATCGCCTTCCAGAGTTTCTGGCGTGCTTCCGCCTGCTTCAGCGGTTCGAGCGGCTGAATCGCCAGCGAGCGCGCAGCGTCGCGGGCCTGGAACCGATTGGGATTGCGAGCGGCGGCGCGCGAACGGCTGAGGCGCCAGCGAAGAGGCCGTGTGCTACTGCCGGTCTCTCCTGGCGTTGATGCGAAGATGCAGAGACAAGTGCCGAAGGACGCGAACCGCGCGCCCTTCGGACGGGTACGCAAACACACAAGTCGCTACGCGCACGCTACGCTTACGCCAGAAAAATCGAACCGCAGTACATCCGTGCGATTCGAGTCTTCTCGTGAGTATCTAATTTAGGTTGCTGGGGCGTTAATCGGTGTTGCGCGTGCAGCGCACGCAAGCGAACACAGGTGGTTCCACGCAGTGACCGCGTGCACTGGTAAACGCCGCTCATGGAAACGATAAACATCCGGTCAACGTGAGTGGTGAGAAGCCCTGCACGCCCGTATCATAAGGGGACTCGCTGTGTTTCCCACTGTCTCACCATTGTGGTGCGGCCACTCCCTCGCATCGGTGTTCGCCAGGAATTTATGAAGGGTACCCGGAAGCCCGATCGTGACCGGCAGGCCCTTCATGATCTCGAAGAAGCACCACGAAATCGGCACGTGCCGCCGCGGGTCCGAAGCATCTATAGCTTGCCTGCTCAACCGTAAACTCGGTGTCCTGCATGTCGCGCTAGTGCTTCTCGAGCAGCGTGTGGATCCGCGTCAACTCTTTCAATACCTGCGGCAGCGGCGATCCATCGGACGCGTTGTGGGATCCCGTTTTCCGTGCTGCCTCACTGATGTTCTGCGGCGCACGAATGCTCGCCCATTACGCTCTTGGCACGGAATTCACGTTGCTTGCGCCTCGCGCTCTACAGGATGCCCCACGCGCGATAGCGTCCGCGGCCAGTCGTCTCGCGAAGGTCGAGTTCGGCGACGAGGTTTTGGGCCGCACGGGCCGTGATCCCAAGCTCCGCCGCGATCATGCCGGACGAGACAATCGGCCGGGTCAGCACGTAGTCGAGGAGCGCCGGCAGTTTTGAAGTGGCGCGCCGGCCGGCGAGTTTTCGGGCGAGGAGGTTTCTGGTCATCAGCCAGCGGTCGTGGTCCTTTAGGCCGGCCTCGGCGGCGGCCGTCATCGCCTCGAGCTGCACAACTAGCCGCGCTGCGACGTCACGCGCCCGCCGACGCTCACGCGAGATGCTTTTCAGCCCTCCATGCAGGCACAACAGATACCAGCGTGTCTTGCCGCGGTCGCGCAACACGCTAGCTGCGAGCAGGCACCCTAGCCAAGGCGTGTGCTCGAGCGGTTCAATCGCGTCCCAGGCATCCGCGGCGATTGCAGCCGCCAGAGTCGGCGGCAGCTTGCGGGTCTCATCGACGACGGCGCGCCAGTCGTCGAGGCGGCCGTCCTCGTCCCAGTCCGGATCGTAGACGAGCGAGTCCCGCTCTGGCCACGACCGAAGCTCGTCGGCGAGTCTGCGCTCCGCCTTGGCGTTGGCGGCATCGACCGCGGCGAAGGCTGCGGCCAGATGGAGATCGGTGTTCATGACGCCAAGCGGTCCGTCGAGACCCACCGCGTCCCGCTCTGCGTCCTGGTTGAGCCCGAGACCTTCCTCGACCTCTTCTCGCTCGCGCCGGCCCCGAAGGTCAGCCAGTCCGGAAACCGACAGCGCCCAATTGGGCTTTGCGTCGGCAATGCGCCGACGGGCGCGCAGCACGGCGTGAGCCCGGGTCAGCTCGTGGGTGGGGGCACGGACGTCCATGCCGGCGTCGTGAAGCACGAGGTCATCGAGGTGGACAAGTTCGCCATCAAGCCACAGAGTGGCGCACGCGTCGGTGAAGTGCATTCGGCTGATCGCGCCGTCACGGATTGCGCTTTTGGCCAGTCGCTCGTCGAGGCGGGCGACAGCATCCTCGGCCGCGGCGAGCGGCCCCGCGAGCTGAGCCCAAGGCAGTGGATCGGCGATTTTGTAGCCGGAAGACAAGGCCTTGATAACCTTAAGAGGAAACAGCGAAACGGAACCTAACACACCTTTATGTTCCGTCATAGCGAGGCCTGTTCCCGCTCTCCTCTCGCTATCGATAAGCACGCGTTATCGGTCGGGGGTGCCGCCGCAGTGCGATCAGCACGCACAGCGCTGTAAATCACCAGCGCCAAGCTTCAGATCAACCACAAATCGCCACTCGTGCCAACCCCCTGCCCTGTTCCGGACCAGCCGTACCTTTCCGGTGACTGTGCCCTCCCCGGCAGAGCAGGCCGCCTTCGAAAATCGAGCTGCGCGGAGGCAAGGTGAAGCGTAGGTAAAAACATGCCCGGAAATTGACGCCCGCCGGACCGCCCTTGCCCAAAGGGAGAATGGCGTCCAGCGAGCCGTGCGGTCTCAGGCTGCACCGGGACTGCGGAAATGAGCATCGGCTAGCTAATCTTCGAGCCCCTCCGCGGTGGCGCTGACCCCAAGATTAGTGCCGGCGGCACGGCACCCCCCTCCCCACGGCCTGCGGCGACGTCAGACGCGTTCCGATTTCCTGCAGGCGAGCCAAAAGCTCGCGTGCCTCGTCTCAGTCGCTGATGAGCGCGATGAAGGGCGATGCGCCGATGAATCTCCTCATACAGGCCGTCGCGGAATCCTTTTGGCGCGCTGTCCGCCGCGGAGGCGCCCCCCTTTTGGCACATCCGGGCAGAACTGGACGCCACGGTCGAGGAAAAACGACGTCGTCTCGATCTCGAGCTCATGAGCGCGTGCCGATGCACTGTTCGGGTGAGGCGGACCTTTTTCCACCACCGTCAATTCCCGCGCCATCGCCTCGGTCTGCGAATTCTCGATATGCACCGCTATGGCATGCTCCTCTAGACGCAACCATCCCTAGGTGATTCCGATACAGGGAATACGAGAGCAGGCCCCGTTAGTAGGACGGCCAAGGTCGCTGGCTTTCCAGTGACGGGCGGCCTCAGGTCGACGTGCGGCTCTTTGTGGTGCTGACTGGAACTTTATGGTTAACGGCTGATAAACGCCTCCCCTATTCCTCCGTCCTTTCCGCTCCCCCTACCCT
The DNA here is from genome assembly GCF_023074185.1 of Bradyrhizobium sp. 132. Classification (GTDB taxonomy): domain Bacteria; phylum Pseudomonadota; class Alphaproteobacteria; order Rhizobiales; family Xanthobacteraceae; genus Bradyrhizobium. The sequence goes on from NZ_JADPKY010000060.1 coordinate 8,890, forward strand.
GCCCTTTCCGTCTCCGGACACGGGGCGCGCTTTGTTTCCATTGTTGCCGCCCTAGCCGACCTCGATCCGTCCCGGACGACCACAACCTCGTCGATGCCCTCGCCCGCGCTTGCGTGGTTTCAAGACAACCGATCCGAGACCCGCTCGGGCAAACCTCGGCGCGGTGCGACCTGGATGCTGGAAGGCGCCAAGGAGGCGGAGCTGAGGAAGCCTCCGCCGACTACATCTGCATTCGCCCTCGGCTGCGAGCGGGAAATGGGCTGCACCGCCGTTGATCCGCATTGTGGCCCGTTCCGCGAAGATGAAGAGATGCCGTTCCTTCCGAACTGGATTGGCCGAGACCGGTTTCGGCGACACTGATCGCCCGACCGGCTCCGGTCTACCTCTTGCCCGTCGCGCCGCCATCCCTGCTGCTTTCTTAGTCCCGCCAGTCGCGTGGAGCGTGGGGCCCAGCAACCCGGGATGGTACGGCGGATGATCCGCATAGGACACCCGCGAGGGATAACAGGTCCTCAACCCCGTGCCTAAGCTCGAACGCCTGCCGCGAGGTCCACTGCTTCCGGGGGTGTTGTGCCGCTTGGGAGCCGACTATCCGCCAAAGCCCTTGATCGTCACGCTATGCGGGCTGACGTCGCGGTCGTGCTGTGCGAGCGCGACATGTTCGCAGCCGATGATCATGCGGCTTCGAGGGTGGAACGGCGGCTGGGAGCGCGCCGGCTTTAGCGGTGAAAGAGGGCACTTTCCCTCGCTGCAGCGCTGGCCGAGTCGGCTCGCCATTCCAAGCCAGCACGTGACGAATCGGTGCAAACGCAAGCGCCCGCATCTGGTGATCCGCTGGACGACTTGCTCGTGACGGGTCGCGGGACTCTCGACCTGCCATCCTTCCGATCTGCCATCCTTCGCGTCTGCACGGTCTCGGCGCGGGCGCCGCGCAGCGGATGTTGCGGTTGCGGCTGAGCGGAGCGCGCCAGGGCTCAACGCTGAATTTTGATCCGAATGGGGCGGTGATAGAGTTCGAGCGCGAGTCGATTGTGGGAACTGCGTCGGAGAAAGTTGACCGCGGTCAACTTCTGTTTAAGAGCGGCGCCTTCGCAGCAGCCGCGCAGGCTACGTGCCGAGAGTTGACCGCGGTCAACTTTAGACCACCCGTGGGCCGATTCGGACCGTTAAGGATTGATTTACCCTTTAACTGTTGCGAGACCGGCCAGAATCGGGCGTAATAGCCACGCTTTGCGCATGCCGTGTACCCGAAATTCGTAACTACGCGAGAAAGCCGTGGCCCTGAACGACCAACAAGCGATGGCGTCAATCACGCCTGGCGCGCCGCAGGCGATCCACGACACGATCGCGGCAGACGCGCGGGAACTGTCGGCGAAGCTGCACGCCCACCGAACGAAGCTGTTCCCGCCAAAAGCACGCAAGCATCTGCGCCGCTTTACATCTGGCGAAGTCGCTAAGCTCGTCGGCATTAATGACGGCTACCTCCGCCAATTGTCGCTGGAGGGCAGGGGCCCTCAGCCGGACACCAGCCCATCGGGTCGAAGGTCGTACACATTCGACGATATTCAAAGTCTTCGTGCTTATCTCGATGAATCCGGCAAGGGCGCGCGCCGATACCGACCGTATCGCGTCGCGGGCGAACAGTTGCAAGTCATTGGGGTCGTTAATTTCAAGGGTGGGTCGGGGAAGACCACCACGGCCGCGCATCTCGCCCAACATCTCACGCTGCAGGGCTATCGAGTGCTGGCGATCGATCTGGATCCGCAGGCTTCGCTCTCCGCGCTGCACGGCTATCAGCCAGAGTTTGATGTCGAGGAAAACGGAACTCTGTACGGCGCCATCCGCTACGACGATGCGCGTCGCGAACTGAATGAGATCATTCGGCAGACTTACTTTTCGGGGCTCGACATCGTTCCTGGCAACATCGAACTGATGGAATTCGAACATGAAACCCCGAAAGCGCTAGCTGCGCGCCAGTCGGGTGACCCGCTGTTCTTCGCCCGCGTTGCCCGTGCCCTCGCCACGGTCCAGGACCGCTACGATATTGTCGTGATCGATTGTCCGCCTCAACTCGGATTTCTCACGCTTTCTGCGCTCTGCGCAGCAACGGCAATTCTGATCCCTGTGCATCCGCAAATGCTCGATGTCATGTCGATGTGCCAGTTTCTAATCATGACATCCGACCTTCTTGCGGTCGTCGCCAAGGCCGGCGGCAACATGAATTACGATTGGATGCGCTATCTCGTCACGCGTTATGAGCCCGGCGATGGACCGCAGGCCCAAATGGTCGGCTTTATGCGCTCGCTGTTTGGCGACCGCATGGTCACGAACATGATGCTGAAAAGTACGGCGATCTCGGACGCTGGCATCACGAAGCAAACGCTCTATGAGGTCAGCCGCGACCAGTTCACGCGCGCTACCTACGACCGCGCCATGGAATCGCTGGACAGCGTCAATGGTGAAATCCAAAGCCTCATCCAGGCTGCGTGGGGGAGGGCCTAATGGGTCGAAAAAACCTGCTTGCTGACCTCATCGATGACAAGTTGACCGCGGTCAACGAACAACCGTCAGGCGAGCCCAGCGACAATCGCAGACCAACCCAGCCAACACTCGGGTCGCGTGGGGCTGTCGGCGCCATGAGCCGCTCGCTTGAGATGTTGTCCGCGGAGCGCGACGCCGCCAAGGCCTTGACCGAGCAACTCACCACCGGTCAAACCGTCGTCGAGATCGCCCCAGATTTGATTGACGCCTCGATCGTTCCCGATCGTATGACGAGCGTGGACGAGAAGCACTCCGCTCTCGTTGAATCGATCCGCGCCAATGGGCAGTTGGTGCCGATCCTCCTTCGCCCGCATCCGTCCAGCCCCGGCCGGTTTCAGATTGCGTATGGCCATCGTCGCGTTCGTGCGCTCGCCGAACTTGGCCGCCCTGCGCGGGCCGTGGTCCGCGACCTTAGCGACGAAGACCTGGTGGTGGCACAAGGCAAGGAGAATGGTGAGCGGGAGGATCTGTCCTTTATTGAGCGGGCAACTTACGCCGCCGCGCTCGAGGATCGTGGATTCAAGCGCGAGATCATCATGGCGGCGCTCAGCGTCGACAAGACGGAGCTCTCCCGCCTCATCACGGTCGCGCGAGCCCTTCCCCGGAGCCTACTCGATGCAATCGGGCCAGCGCCAAAAACCGGCCGCCGGCGCTGGATGGAGTTGGCAGAGCGGCTTGTAGGCCGCAACGACCAAAAGGTATTGGCCGACAGCGTTGCCAGCGATCGGTTTGAGCGCGCTACTTCCGATGAACGGTTCGCGATAACTTTCGCCGCGCTGGCGCCCCGCAAGCCCAAGGTTACACGGCCGACAACCTGGGCGGATGACGGCGGCAAAAAAATCGTGAAGATTGAACGTCGCGCAGATCGCATCACGCTAGCTGTAGATGAAAAGGCCGCGCCTGCGTTTGGAGACTTTGTGATTTCGCGGCTGCCGGAACTCTACCGGGCATTTCTCGATGGAGGCACCGATGAGTGACATCGGGCGTCTTGCCGCTTTGGATATGGCGCTGCCTGGACCTCACACGGTCGGGCGGCGCGATGCGTACCCGCGTTTCCGTCCTCTCACCGTAGGAGCATAGCGGAAAAGAAAAAAGGCCCCCGGAACGTCTCCGTCCGAAAGCCTTCTCTCGTCACGTTTGGCGACTGACAGAGAATCACTTTCACGAATCGCAGTCAAGCGTCTTTAGCGACGGCACCGTTTTGGTGAGCGGATTTTCTTTGCCCGCATGAGGCAAAGACATGCAGTCACACTCCCCAACGACGCCCTTTGGGCGGCGATCGCTGACGCTTGCCCATGTGGCAAGCCAGATGGTCGCAACCGAACGTCCGCCCGAAAAGATCGTCCATAAGTGGAAGATCTTCCACGCCATCTGCACGGCACGGCCGCGCCTTGGCGTGTCGGAGCGCTCGCTCTCGGTCTTGAACGCGCTCTTAACGTTCCACCCCGAGACCGCACTGACGGGGGCAGGCGATCTGATTGTCTTCCCGTCCAATCATCAACTCAGTCGGCGGGCGCACGGCATGCCGGCCTCAACGCTGCGACGTCACCTCTCCGTGCTGGTCGACGCGGGCCTGATCGTTCGGCGCGACAGTCCCAATGGCAAGCGGTATGCGCGCAAGGACAATGCCGGCGACATCGAGCTCGCCTTCGGCTTCGATCTGTCGCCGCTGGTCGTGCGCTCGGAGGAGTTCGAGAGCCTGGCAGCCGATATCGAAGCCGAGGCCCGCGCACTCAAGCTCGTACGAGAGCGCATCACCCTGTGCCGGCGCGACATCGCGAAGATGATTGCAACTGGCATCGAGGAAGCCGTTCCGACGCGAAGGGGAGGGCAGGGGCCTGCCGATTGGCAGGTTGTGCACGCTGCCTTCCGCGGGATCGTCGATCAGATTCCGCGCACGGCTACGCGCCAGGAGCTCGAGCCGATCGCCGACGAGTTGTCTCAGCTTGCCGATGACGTACTCAATCTTCTGGAAGAACACATCAAATCCAAGAATCCGGGCGCCAATGAGTCCCACTCTGAGCGCCACATACAGACTTCAAATCCAGATACCCCGATTGATCTTGAACCTGTCTTCCGAAAAGGCAGGGCGGCGGGAGCGGAGCCCAAACCTCAACCGTCGCGAGTCGGGGAGGGGGCCTATCCGTTGGGAATGGTTCTGAGTGCGTGTCCAGACATCGTCGATTATGCGAAGGGTGGGGTTTCGAACTGGCGCGATTTCCTCGCTACCGCGGCCGTTGTGCGATCGATGCTGGGCATCAGCCCAAGCGCCTGGGAGGAGGCGCAAAAAGTCATGGGCGAGGTGCCCGCAGCCATCGTCGTCGCGTGCATCCTGCAGCGCGGGACGGCGATCAATTCCGCCGGCGGTTATTTGCGCGGTCTGACGCGAAAAGCCGAGGTCGGCGAATTTTCGCTTGGGCCGATCCTGATGGCGCAGATCAATTCTCGCCGCCGAGACAAGCAGCGGGCGTGAGGCGATGAGGCGATGAGGCGCCGCCCAAACCTTACGTTTCTCGTGGATCGAAGAGGCCAGTCCAACCGGCTGCTGCGGTGTCGACGCAAGCTGTTCGCAGAGATCGTCTTGGCAAAACACCACCTGAATCCTTAGTCTGTTTTTCCAGCCTCGTCATGGAGGCGCCGCTGAGCAGCGGATGCACGTGCACGGTTAGCGGACCCGGGGCCGAGCCCTGGGGACGCTAATCCCGTTGGATGGGAGATGGTCGAGCACGCGGTTCTGCGACAACAGACATTCGCGTCTGGTGCAACTTAGATGGGCGCGTGCTACGGGCGCCACCATCCATCAGCAAGGAGCAGAGCGGTGGCTACATGCTAAGTGCCCGGTATTTCAAAGTGCCAAACGAATCAGCGCGGCCGAGCTCCCGACAGATTTTGCACTGTCCGAGGACCATGATCTCATGCCAACGGAGAATGGCGGCATAGCTGAGGCAGCCGGGGTGGATGCACTGCCGCAAACGATAAAGAGATGCCTCTCGAGTCAAAGAGGGGAAAGCCCCTTTCATAAGGACTTTGGCACGCGCTTCGCCGAATATTTCGTCTGCTCGCGGGTTCGCCCTGGTTCGAGCAAATCCTGAAATTAGAAGTCATCCGCCAGGCCGCAATTCCCTACATCGATCCTCTCGATAATCGCCAACACACGCCGTTCATGTGTGTCGAGCGAATTTACGGAATCGAACTGCTCGCCGATGCTCCGTTTGAAAACTGGCTGCCTATTCGGCTTGACCTCGAAGTGAGAGGCCTTGGGCGGTGGCAGCGCGAACTGTCCATTTGTGTGCCCAAGGAGGAGGTGAAACGGCCGTCTTTGCAGGAATTGATGGCCGGTCCTCTTGATCCGATATAGTCCTGAGAAGTGGAGGCGCCTTGGCGATGATCAGTGTCGGGTACGAGCGAGCGGAGCGTGTTTAGCTAATTTTCCTTCTTTTCCACTGACGTACTGCGCGAAGGAATATGGCAGCCGGCGATTGCGAGACGCCGCAGCAATTGCCAACGTTGGAGGGAGCATTTCTGAATGACGGAAGCAGGCGGACCGGCGAACCAGGCCGGAATTTTCTTCCAGAACACGATAGCGGCCTTATATCTCGGCCGGATGGTGGACCTTCGGTCCCGTGCAAGACGGGATCGAGTCCTGCATGTGCGCATGGAAGCACCTGAAGCCGTCGACGACATTGTGGTGCTACTTGGTGACGGATCGCGACGCTACATCCAGGCGAAGCGTTCGTTGGACGTTTCATCCGACGCCTGGGGCCGCGTATGGCAGCAGTTTTGCGAGCAATTGGCTCGGCCTACAACGGCACTTGAGGATCGCCTGCTTTTGGCTTTTGGAGAGCCGTCAAAAATAGCCGCGGACCTGGAAGAATGCTGCCGCCGAACAACCGACGCCGTAGACCACGAAGAATACATTACGAAGCGGCTCAACGAAGGGCAACGCTCGCTGTTCTCCAAGATCGAAACCGCACTCGCGGATTACGCCGTCACCGCCGACGACATTCGCGCGTTGCTTTCGCGCGTCGATGTGGAAGTCTATTCTCACGCCTCGATAGAGCGTGATCATGCACCGTTATGGATGCCGGATTCAAACCGGGATCCCTCGTCGCTGCTCGCTCTACTCCGCGACATGGTCGGCGGGGCTTCAATCGTGCGGGGAACCTTCGAGCCTGCGAGGCTCATGGAACGACTAACGAGCGAGGGAGTGGTGATCGGCGAACCCCACGGATGGGGAGCCGATAGCTACCGCGGCGTCTTGACGGGCAAGGCAGTGATCGAGGTTCCCGGTACCGGTGTCGTCAAGCCGATCGACGAGACGTTTATTTGGCCCCGCGCTCATCGGTACGATCGTTCTCACCGCGCAGACTTCGATGACGAGGTGCCGAATCCCTGGTTTGGCCTCCGGCCGGACTCCGTGGACTTGTCGAATTTTCCGTCGGCCGGGTTCGACCGCGTCGTGGTCGTATCAGGCCCAGGATTCGGCAAAAGCACTTTGTGCCTGTCGTTGGCCAAATCGGCGGCAGGGCGCGGACTGCTTCCCGCGATCATCTCCGTTCATGAACTGTCAAAGCAAGAAGGCGGCATCGGCCGTTTTCTTCAGGACCAACTCAATGCGGAGTTCGAAGTCTCCGTTGATTGGACTAGGGCCGCGGAAACGGGGCTATTGGTGCTCTTCTTCGACGGGCTAGATGAAGTCTCGATCGACCGTCGCGCCGTCATGCTCGAGCGTGTCAAGACTTTCTCGCTACGCTATCCGGCCGTGCCGTGGCTTCTGACTGTTCGCGACGCCGCGGCGCTAGCGGCGCCGACGGACGCAATGCTTGTTGAATTGGACGCGCTGGATACCAACGATATTGGCAGGTATATTTCCTTCTACCGCCCGAACGAGGCTGGTTTTAGAGAACGATTGCAGCAAGCATTCACGGCTCGTCCCGATCTGGAGCGGCTGACCCGCATCCCGCTTTTCCTCGCCATCCTGCTCTGTTCGGGACTTGAAGTGAGCGAACTTCCGTCGAAGCGGACCGAGTTGCTCGAGCTTTATCTTGGTCTGCTGTTCCGTCCGGAGCAGTTCAAGGGAACGATTAGTGCCGGGGTCGATCCGGCCGCGCTGCGGCCTATCGCAGAGTTAATCGCTTACGATTCTTTAGAGCGCGAAGAGATCGGCGTCGACGCGCGGCGTTTGGAAGCTTCGGTTCGAAACGCTCTCGGAGCAGGTCAGCCCGTGCAGCCCGCGCTAGACAGGCTGATCACATGCGGCGTGCTCCGCCCGAGTGGACCCGCTCGTTTCGTGTTTCCATTCCCTGTGGTCCAGGAATACCTCGCTGCATGTTACATACTGGATTTTCGCATGGAAGGAATCTCCGGCCGTCTATCTTCGGCATCGAAGAGGCCGTGGGCACAGACGCTTCAGTTCGTGCTCGAACGGCATCCGCATCCGATCCCGCTGGTCACAAACTTCCTGGCACAGGAAGACGACGCGTTCGGTACCGGGATGCGCCTCATGGCCCGCTGTGTCGCGAATGGTATGAGCGTCGCGCCGTCGCTGAAAACTGAACTCACGCGGCGATTGTGTCGACTATGGCCTTCAGCCGCTTGGCGGCTGGGTGGTCGGGTCGGAGCCCTGATTGCCGCCGCCTTCTGTGATCCAATGATTCATGAATTGCGCGCGTTGTTGTCCAACCGTTGGCTCCTGCACCATGGGGCCGGGACCATCGTCGCACAGATCAAAGCCCCAGATCTGACCCGTTCGATTCTCGCGGATTTTCTTACAGGAGATATCGATAATCTGCTTAATCTTGGCGAGATGCAGCCTGCAGTGAGCGCACTCGGTAATGAAGCTCTCGACATGTATGTCACTCGTGCCCGTCGCGACGGTGCGTCCGAAAAGGACCTAGAGGCTATATCTTCGCTCATCGGACATTTAGATCCGACACAGCTGTCCGATGAGTGTCTGCTGGCTGTCGCGCTTGACGAGCGCTTGCCGATCTACATGCGTCTGGAAGCCTTCGGCCTTCGTTCCACACCGGTGGACCCTCGAGCGATGCTGCTCGTCCAGACCGCACTGGGAATGCCGGGATATCACACACCCTCCGTCGCCGTCGAAGTCATCATGAAACTGAAGGATCCCGGCTCGTCTCTAAGGGACGCCTTGATGCGGTCCGACCTGGAGATGAAGGAGAAACTTGAGCTTTTAGGCTATCTGCCGCGTAGACTTCTCCCGGCACGAAAGGCCGAAATCTGTCGAACTCTCGCTCAAGAAGACGGCATCCCTGGCGAATTACGCCGGCGACTATCGATCTTTGCAGCACGATATGGCGACGCGGATTCGATGTGCGGCTTGGTCGCGGCAGCGGACCGGCTCCCGATCAAGGATCTCCGCGCGACGATTGCTATCTTCGGTCATCATCGGTCCCGATCGCTGGTCGAGACCTTGATACGACGCCTCAAGGACCGCACTTTCTCTCCATCGGATAGGGCGGGATTGACCAGCAGCATCGTGCTTGGAATGACAGGCCTTTTTCAAATGGACATGTTCGAGGGAGGAGTGATCGATGCTGCGCCGCTGCACCCGGGCGCTGACCTCTTCCTGCCGCTGCTGGAGGAGTGGACGGCCATGGAAGACTATGAACCGATCGACGGGCTAAACTTGGCCGAGGGATTCGCGCGATTTGGATCCGAGGACGCCTTGTCGGCGATCGAGCGGAGATTGAACCAGGTGCTTGGTTCGAACGATATCGATCTTCTAGATTCGGACACGGCAGCACACGTTGGGCATGCACTGACGACGTTGCGTGAAAGACAGCATCTTCTGCCGCTTCCATTTCTCGAGAGAGTGGTCGCCCGATGTTCCTACAACGGGGCATCCGGAGCCGTCTCTATGATCGCCGCGCACGGCACGCAAACCGCGCTAGATGTATTGCTGGAAATCCACACGGGCGCCACCATCTCGCTCAAGGGAGCGGTTATGGATTCGTTAGAAACGCTGGCGGGCCGGTTGGGCGTGCGAATTCGGCTGACAAGCAAGGGCAGACTTGAAGCAGCAACAATTTGAAGTAGCGAGAAATCGAAAATACGACTAGGAAGTGGGATGAACCTCCGGCGTTAGTGCGCGCCACAAAGCAGTACGTTCTAATCTCGATCCGAAGACTCCCTTTGTGGGTCCTGTCCTTGGTCCGAGGACAGCGGACGAGGGCGAATCCGTGTGAAAAGTCAAGACGTTGTTATATTGCTGAAGCTCGTGAGCCTTGAGCAGGCCAAAAATGAGGGCGACGCGCATCTTGGGGAGGCTGCGCATAACGATGACCCGTACTCAGTACGCAGCCTGGAATCAGCCCTTGGTATCAGCAAGACAGAGGTCAATGCGTCGATTAACCGGAGCATTTCGTCGGGACTTGCGGTCAAAGATCGGGAAACCGGCCAGGCAAAGCCCAACCGCCGCAATCTCTATAATTTCGTGGTGCACGGATTGAAGTTCGTTTTCCCGGCTAAACCGGGTGCGATGACCCGCGGCATCCCCACCGCCTTTGCGGCCGCCCCGCTTAAAAATCTTCTGCTCAGCGCAGGAGAGTACATTTACGTCTGGCTGTACGCCAAAGGCAAAGACATGGGGCAGGCGGTAGACCCGCTGTTTAAAAGCGTACCCCAGGCCATTCAAAAAGACGATCGCCTGTACGAGTATCTGGCCCTTATCGATGGTGTCAGGCTTGGAAATCAAAGGGAGGCTGGGCTCGCGGCCGAGCGTTTATCGGAAAGGCTTCTCAGAAAATGACCACCGTTAACGGCCAATTGCTTCATATGTTGCAAACGGTCGCGCCGTCTTTGGGAGATGAACTGCGCGAGCGGCTGGTGTTTGTTGGCGGTTGCACAACAGCCCTTTTCATTACGGACGAGATCGTGCTCGAAGCCGTTCGGGCAACCGATGACGTGGATCTGATCGTTGATCTCGTCGGACATGCGCAATGGGCTCAACTGCAAGACGAGTAGCGTCAGAAGGGGTTCGTGGAATCTCCGGAAGACGAGGTCATTTGCCGTATGCGGCTCGGCGACCTCAAAGTCGATTTCATGCCGGATGATGAAAGTATTCTCGGCTTTAGCAATCGCTGGCACGCCAAAGGCATCGAGACGGCGGTCACGTGTCACCTGAACGAGACATTGAACATCAAGCGCCTCACGCTGGAACTGTTCGTGGCGACAAAGTTGGAAGCATATCTCGGCCGCGGCAACGACGATCTCCTCGGCAGCCGTGACATCGAGGACATCCTTCTCGTCGTTGACGGGCGAGAGGAACTCGTGGCTGAAATCCAAAACGCAGACGATGATGTTCGCTGCTACATTGCAGAGAAGTTCAAAGCGCTCTTAGGTCATGACGATTTTGATCATTTTCTCGACGGCAATATCAAGGGACCTGAAGGCCGGGTCGATATTGTACGAGAGCGCTTTGTCGCCATAAGCCAGAGCGATGCTGGCGAGCGAGAGGGGAATGGAGATCAATTGGCGCAGTGAGCAAGGAAAGAGGACGCGCGGTAACCGGGATTGCGGGGGAGTCGGAGTGCGCGCCGATGCCGTGTTATGTCTCCTTCACGACGGTTCAACCTCTGCCCAACAAGCGGCGACCTTGCCCGCCAGATTATCCGCGATGTCATAGACTGGTGCGTCGCCACAGACGAAGCCGCAATGGCAGAAAGCCTCAGCCGGCAATTGCGCCGCACTCATCGCAGTTTATCTCGGCGATTTCCGCGAGACAGCGTGAGCTACGTGCTCGCCCAACGTGGTGAACCAACGCCTGCGACTCGCCTCGGTTTCGCCCGCGCTGCTCGAGGTCTATGCCGACGAGGATGTCGCTCGAGCAGTTGATGGCCTTCGCCGTCACCGCGGATCACGGCCGCCAGGAGCAGGTCTGGCAGACCATCTCCGGCTCTTGGCAGAAAGAGCCTTATCAGATCCGCCGCATGCTGACGGAGAAGTCGGTGCGCGCCTCCGACCGTCGCGCCATGTTTGTTGGCCTAGATGCCTGCGAGGCGGCCGGTGGCGTGGTGCTGCGCAACCCGTTCCAGTCCGACGACGGCGGCTGGCTCGAGGACGTCGCTCTGCTCGACGGTCTGGTCGCTGAGAAGCGAAAGGCAGAGGCGGAAACGATCGCCGCCGAAGGCTGGAAGTGGATCGAGCTCCCAGGGTGCGAAGCTCATAGGCCAGTACGACAGCTCAGCGCTTTGTCGCTGGGTGGCATCCGACCGCTCGCCTGGACCTGCGCAGCAACACGCGCTTAGCCCTACGTATCTCGCGGCCGAGAAGTCGATTGGATGACTCCAGTTCTCAGGTGATCCATCGTGAAATCCGAACCTTGCCATCGGATTACTTGATCTCCGTCACCAAACGATTGCGTCCCAACGATACTGCGTCGGCCGCACAAATGCTGACCTCCAGTGGATAGGGACAATGACACTCTCAGAAACGAACTTTCGCTTACTTCGAACAATCAAGAATGTTGTTTTGACTCTTGCGTCGGCGTCTCTCGCGTCGAGTGGGGCACGAGCTGCTGACCTGCCAGCCAAAGCCAGAGCAGTGGAGTACGTGAAGGTTTGCTCACTGTACGGCGTCGGCTTCTACTACATCCCTGGCTCGGACACTTGCATGAAGCTTGGCGGATATCTGCGCACTGACTTTGTCGCGAATAGCAACAGCGATTTTGACCCGGCCGCCAATGGCGTAGCGGGAGCACGCAACCGTTTAAGCAACAGCTACACTTGGCGCGCTCGTGAAGGACTGAGCATCGACACGCGCACCGCGACTGAGTACGGCCTCGTTCGCACCTATTTCTCGGGCGTGTTCACCTGGACGTCGGGCGGCTATACTGGCGCCGGCACGAGCGCCGTCAATGGGGCGACCGCTTACACAACGTCGACCGCTTCACAGGTCGCTGGTGGTTCGCTCGGCGTCTACTCCGCCTTTATCCAGTTCGCAGGCTTTACGATGGGTAAGGCCGTCTCACAGTTCTCGGCGCCCTGGACCAACTATCCAGGCAACGAGTTCGATGATCTTCCGGGCGGCGGCGGATGGGTCACGGGCGTGAACCAGTTCACCTATACCGCTGACTTCGGACAAGGCATCACGGCTGCTTTCTCAGCCCAGGATCAGGTCGCCTACGGCACGACCAATATCTGGAATGTAAGTGGAGCAACGGCGGCCGCTCTCGCGACCGGTGCATATGGTACTAACAACATCGGCGGTTCATCGTCTCCAGATCTCGTCGCGATGGTTCGTATTGACCAGGCGTGGGGTCTCTTCCAGGCGTCGTTCGCGGCGCATGACAACCATGCTGGGTACTACGGTGGCGACGAAGCGACCGGGCATCCGGACGACAAGTGGGGCTGGGCTGCTGCTTTGGCCTTGTCAATCAAGAACATCCCGACTGGACCCGGTGACACGATCAACGTGTCAGGCGCTTATACCAACGGCGCGACCCGCTACAACTTCAACGACTTGATGCCAACCACCTACGCGATGTACGGCGGCACGGGGCTGGCAGGTGCTTATCAAAGCGTCGGCCTGGCGGGCTTGTCTGACTCCGTGTTCGTTGCCGGTGCGGGCCAGGAGCTAACCAGGACGTACGGCTTCCATGCTGGTTACACACACAACTGGGATCCTCATTGGAATAGTGCCATCTACGGCGGCTCGGGCGCCGTTCGGTATAACAACGCAGCGAAGGGCTACATCTGCGGTGCATTCGTAGCCAACCTTGCGCTGTCGAGCGGCAATGCTGGCTGTAATCCTGATTTCAACTATGGGGTTGTCGGCGTCGTCACGCGCTGGACACCGGTCAAGAACCTGACCTTCACGGCAGATCTCGCCTACACCATGCTTGACCAAAAGTACGCGAGCGGAAGTACAGTGACACTGCCTGTGCAGTCTGCGGTCGCCAAGCCGGCGGCTCTTTACGAATTGAAAGATCAGAGCACGCTGACCCTGCTCTTGCGGGCTCAGCGGAACTGGTGAGGCTCTGTCTAAACCAGCGGAAGGAGAGAAGAGGGCTCAAAGAACGAAGTTAACCTCCAAGGAGGCCTCCGGCATGCCCGCCGGGGGCCTTCTGCAGGTGCTCCTTTGTCACGTAGGGACGCCGCCGAGCCGGCGAGAGGATGAGAAGACGATGGAGAATCGGTCTTCCCGGCGCATGCGAACCCGCCAACCTGGCATCCGGGCCAGAAGCCGGATGCTGCCAAACCCTGACGCTCGTCCGCAAAGTGCAAGGCACGGACTTCCCTCGAAACCAGCGACGGTTTATCTTTGCACTGCAACTCTTGGAGCGCGGTCAGCGCGTCATGCAAGGAAAGATAGTTTGCGCTATCTATTCGAAAACTTCGTTTTAGATACCGACCGGCGTGAGCTCCGGCGAGGACTTGACTTGGTCCCGACAGCCCCGCAGGTCTTCGATCTACTTGATCATTTGATCAGGCATAGGGAGCACGTAGTCACCAAAGACGATTTGATCAGCGCGGTTTGGAATGGACGCATCGTTTCGGATGCCGCGCTGACAACCCGCGTGAATGCCGCTCGGGCCGCGATCGGGGACAATGGCGACAAGCAACGCCTTATAAAGACATTGCCGCGCAAAGGCTTCCGCTTCGTTGCCACGGTGCACGAGGGTCAAAGCGCCGACACAGGGTCATCGAACTCGGCGCTGAACGAAGACACAGCACAACGGCCATTCTCACCGGCTCACCTTTCAATCGTTGTTTTGCCTTTCACCAATCTTAGCGGTGATGCAGAGCAAGAGTACTTCGCAGATGGCGTCACTGAGAGCCTTACCACCGACTTATCACGGATTAGCGGTTCGTTCGTTATCGGCCGGCACACCGCCTTCACTTACAAGGGCAAGTCAATCGACCTCCAACAAATTGGTCGCGAACTCAATATCCGCTACGTGCTCAAGGGTTCGGTGCAACGAGGTGGAGCCCGCCTTCGAGTCAATGTGCAGCTGATGGACGTGGATAGTAGCTGCTATTTGTGGGCCGATCGTTTCGACAAACCCGTCGCTGACCTGTTGGAAATGCAAGACGAAATTGTGAACAGACTTGCCCGAGCTCTCGATGTCCAACTGGTTGCCGCAGAGTCACGTCGCGCGGCAACAAGGTTGCATCCCGATGCGGCCGATCTCTACTTCCAGGGCCGCTATTCCTTCAACAAGGGATTGACACCCGAATACCTCGCAGAAGCTCGCGGCTTTTTTGAACAAGCCCTCGCTATTGATCCCGATCATATCGATGCCTTGAGCAGGACGGCGACAGTCGAGGCCGCACTTGGAGTGTTGTTCTTAACCGATAACCCCCACGAACATCTGGCAGCAGCAGAAACAAAGGTGATAAGGGCTCTGTGTCTTGCTCCCGACCATGCATGGGCGCATCTCACCTTGGCCATCGTTCTTATCTGTACCAATCGCGTACGCCTGGGCATGGCAGAGTGCGAGCGAGCCTTGGCGCTGGATCCCAACTTGGCTGATGCTTACGAGATGCTGGGCGTTGCGAAGAATTACATGGGTCGCGCCGCAGATACTGAGACCCACATCAATGAAGCCCTGCGGCTCTCTCCTCGCGATACCTCCGCGTTTCGATGGATGAATACGGCGGGCTTTTCCAAGCTGGTGATCGCTGCCGACGCTGAAGCAGCCGTCTGGTTTGCTCGAGGTATCGAAGCCAACCGAAATTATCCGCTCCTGCATTTTGGGTACGCTGCAGCGCTTGCGCTTCTCGGAAGGTTAGATGAGGCGCAGGTCGCGGCGAAAAGGGGACTTGCGCTCGATCCAGGGTTCACCATCCGCCGCGTCAAAGAGGCTCCAATGATCGGCGAGCCGGCGTTCGTCGCAGGGATCAAACGCTTCGTCAAAGGGATGCATATCGCCGGAGTACCGAAAGGATAATCGCAGCGACTACTGTTTGCGCAATCGCTTCGATGAGTACGCCGACTTCCGAGACGGCAAAGAGGTTCAGTTCGGGTCGACAACGGCCTCGGTCGCGTCCGAGCTGGGCGAAAAGCAGACGTGAGGCAGCGGTAACGGACCGGATAACAGGGATTGTGAGGCAGCGGCTTTCCTCCACCGACGGTCCCGTCAAAGCGAGGAAGCTCTATAAGAGCAATTCCCACCCCGGTTAACGCTGTGAACTGTTGCGAGTCGACGGGGCTCATTCGGCTCGCGTCTTCGAAGCTCCGGATTGCTTCCTCCGGCTGTTCCGCAATCTTGTCGATCCAGCCTCTGTAGCTCCACGGAGACATGAACTGGCTTGAGCACCGACCGTATGATGACCATCTCATTATCAGCCTGACATCGTCGGCTGAAAAAGCCGAAATTGATGCAGGCGTCGCCAACGTGTCCGGTTGACGCTAAACGCAGTAGCCGAACGGCTTCCTTTCGTTCAAATTGAGGGTCGATGGCGTGTTGTGAGCGATCACGAACCGCGATTTGATCACCGAGATCCCGGTCGTCATCTCCTCAACGATCCCTCCGCGAAGTGCGCCTGCTCGGATCGTCAGACATCGTCGCGAGCGGCAGCATGGCGATGGAGGGCTTGTCCGGTGCCGCACCGGCGCCCTCGGGCGCATCGTCCGGGCTCGCAGCCTCTCGCCCCTGCCGGACGGCGTTCGGGCGGTTGTCAGCGCCGCGTCAGATACGCTGCCCTTCCCTATGGTTTTGATGAGGTCGTCCGTGCTGACAACCCGCTCCCGTTTCGGATCAGATAATCGGCAAACCCAAATGCCTGGGGTGCAACGAAGACGGCGTCCATCTCGATGCAGCCCGAGCCTGTGACGAATACGATGCGTCAAGCGGCCTCCGATGGTGAAGGCCTGTAGCACCAGCTGGAGCGCAAAGAATATGCCGTTGGTAAGGAAAATGTAAGCCGAACGTTAAGCGCGCTGGCTGACGCACTGGTATCGTCGCTGCACAAGAACGCCATCGAAGGAGATGGGATGAGTACGACGTGCGGTGCAACAAGTTCGAGGCAGACCCGCCCGCTACGAGAACTGCCAGGAAAGCGGATCGTACGAGCTATCCAGCCTGTCCCAAGCGGCTGCAAGATGCTGAATTTCGACCTTGCGAACTGCACTATCAAGTCGCGAAGGTCCCGATCATCTAGTCGGATCACCATGGCGATGCTGTGCATCGCAAGCACCTTGCTATTCGCGACGGAAGGCAAAGCCCAATGCACGGCCCGAGATGGCCTGCAGAAGCAACTGAAGCTTAGGACGCCTCTCACAGCCAGCATGCCGCACATTGTAGTCAAATCGGCCTTCGATGTTCCGGTTTGGCGAACCATTGCAGTAGGGACGTTTTCGGATCCGTTTGCCCTCAGCAATGCATTGGATGCGGTAGGTTGCGGCATCGGACGTTCGGCCGGCGAAGTTCTCGCGCGACCTTCATTTTCACTCAGCGCAGCGAGAGCAAACGTGGAGCTTTTCGCAGTGTCGGCGGCTGAACTTGGCTTTCAGACCGATACTGCGTCGCTTGCGGACATTTATGCACGCGCCCAAGAGTTGGGATTTGGGTTGGTCGCAGCGGAGGTGGGTCCACAGTTGAGGCTTCAATACTTTGACCAACCGATCGGTGAATTTTTGATCCTTGGAATGGAGCCAATCAGGACGTGGAAGGGCGAGCCCGTCATCTTAACTGTAGCTAATGGCGGAGCAGGGCTAATCCTTATCGGTCAAGACGGCAGCGCGGACGCACAAATATCTATTATCTCACGGTTTCTGTTCGTGCGGTCCATTGAGGCCGCACCAGCCAATGGAGAGGGCCAGGCCCCACTCGTGGTCCATCGCTGAGTTTGCTGCCACTGCTCGTCCGACCTTGAAGCGGAAAAATAAGTCACTGATTATCGAAATGTAAGCCGGCAGTTAAGCGCGCCAACTCATATTCCGGCAAGGTGCCTGATGAAACGGCAGGCGGATACACGAAATGAGCACGATTCAACAGAGCGCAGGGCTGGAGCGGGCAACTGCAAAACGGCCGGCATACAGCCCGCTGGAGGTTTACTGGGATGCATTTCTGGAATGGCGTAGACGCAAGAGGCTCCGGCAGCAACTTGACCTCTTGAGCGAGAGAGAACTGTTGGACGTCGGTATCTCACGCGAGGAGATTGATTACCTCGTTTCCAGTGTTCTTGACGGGCCCGATCTTCGCTGTCCGCATTCCATAGGCGAGGAAGCGCGGTGACTGATGATCATGGAGCGGATCAGTAAGAGGTACCTGGTGAAGCATGCTGCCGTGGCCTGCTTGCTCCTGTTCGCGAACGCGGTGCTTGCTCGTGATGACGGTCGTTACGCAGACTCACCTTTGAAGCACTGGTTTGAGAGCTTGCAGAGTGAGTTTGGGCAATGCTGCACGAATGCAGATGGATACATCGTCTCTGGCGCGGATTGGGAGTCTTATCGCGGAAGTTATCGTGTTCGCTTGAATGGCGAATGGGTCTCGGTGCCTGATGGTGCCGTTATCACGCAACCAAACCGGGCAGGGCGCACGATGGTTTGGACGTATTTCATCGACGGGCATCCGCGCGTTCGCTGTTTCATGCCGGGCACGATGATGTGACCCCCGAGAGTGCCCCGGCGCGGTCACCGGAGTCGTGGCACCGCCCGAATGAGCAGAGTAGGTCGATCCGAACAACCGGTCTATTGCGCGGCGCGTCGCTCAGTCCGGTACGCCTGTGACGCGGAGCGCCTGCGCGATGTTTTCAACGCACTTGCATCGAACGCGCGCCAACCATTAGGGCTTTCTCGACCCGTCCAGACGCACCAAATCAGACCTGGGTGATACGGCGGCTTTCAAACGGCGTTGAAGGACCGGTTTCTTGGTCCAGGCGAAGGGCCGAGCTTCGCCATTGTAGGCTTTGCTCTCACCTTCAAGAAAAGCGGGTGCTGGTGAGATCTTCAAGCAAGTTGGAATGCTGCTGCGACAATCTTATGCCGTCTCCGCAAGGGCGGTCTTCTTACAAAGACGGACGAGCCACCGGCAAAAAGCGCGAGACATTTCGGGATTATCGCCTCGGTCGACAGCATAGGCGCGATACTGCATGCCGCTGGGAGTGCGCGATCGTGGAATCACATTGAGAGCTCCGCCACGTACCAGGTCACTTACAATGATTTCGGGCGCGACCAGAAGACATTTGCCCGTCATCACCGCCGGCAAGGCAAGGTAATTGTGATCATATCGCGCTCCCGATTTTATATCCTTTGGAGTCAGGTTCATGGCCCTCAGCCATGTCGGCATTATGTCAGGCCGGGATGTGATGTTCAGGATGGGTACTGTGCGAACAACCGGGAGGCTCTTGCCATCGACGTGATTTGGTGAGCCCACACATACGAGTTGCTCGTTGTAGATTTCCCAATCATCTGCCGGCTCGATGACGGAAAGATCCCGTGTGATCAAAATGTCGTAATCGTCGGACGACGTCGGTTGCGAAAGTGAACTAATCACATCCACAACTACGCCGCCCATTTCATTAGAAAAAGCTTGGAGATTTGGAATTAGAAAGGCGTAAGCGAAAGTCGAGAGTGACGTGCGGACTACAATCCGATTGGTGTCCCGACGATTCCGTCGGCGCATTCTCTTGGCGGTGAAGCAAACGGTATCTAGCGGTTCTGCAACCGTGTTCGCAAAAAGCCGCCCGAATTCCGTCAATTCGCTCCGCCGGCCGCGACGCTGCATGAGGTCACTGCCCAGATACTCCTGCAGCACCGCGAGGTAGCGGCTGACCGAACTCTGGGTCATTCTCAAGGCGCTAGCCGCGCGGGTTACGCTTCCCTCGCGCGCAATTGTGACGAATACCCGGATCGCATTGAGTGGCACTTCATCCGTTTCGGTAGCCATTTTGTGCTCCGGAATTTCGGGCATGCCCGTCAGTTCTCGCAGGAGGGCATTGCCAGAAATCAATAGTCCATCACATTATTCGATGATCGTAGCCGGGTTACTAGATACCAACTGCAGGTCGCGCGCGAAAGCGATTTCGCTCAGACGCGGTGCAATCCGTGCGAACGAGCTCACTTCTAGGTGCGCACATTGGTTTCCAAAGGCGCGACGAAATCGTGCCGTTAAATCGGCTGGCGTGATCGCTCTTTGCGCGGTCCCCCTTCTGGAGGAGAGGGGCGTTTACGGCAATTGGCGAACAGCAAAAACTGCGCCCGAGCAGAGCTCAGACGCAATGACGCCGTCTTGGACAAGAGATCTAGCGAAGGAAGCGAGCTTCGGCCGCCTTGACGCTATCCAAGTTCTGGAGGTCGAAAATCTCCTCGACCGGCAGAATATCCTTGTGGACGTTCTGGACGCCGCCATCGGCAATGATTCGGCGGAAGGTCTCTCTCATCGCAGTTGCAGCAGCGCGGATACCGTAATTGCCGTAGATCATTACGCGGATATTCCCGAGTGCTTTGACCCGCTCGGCGTCCAGATCCGGGTAGGCGTTCGGCACGATCGCTAGCGGCACCGATCCGCCCCAGGCGCGCGAAAAGCTTTCGATCTCTGATGCATCCTTCTTTTTCGAATGGATTAGCACCATTTCGGCGCCGGCCTCTTCGTAAGCTTTTGCTCGGTGCAGAGCTTCCGTTTCGCCAAGACCCGCAATCAGGGCTTCGGTGCGGGCGATTACGAGAAAATGTGGGTCTCGTCTTGTCGCAACAGCGGCCTCGATCTTGCCCTGGAACTCCTCCACGCGAGGCAGTTCCTGGCGTCCGCCAGCCATAAGGCTCGTCACCTTCGGAAAGGTTTTGTCTTCGATCACCACAGCGCTGGCGCCAGCTCGCTCGTATTCGTGAACGGCGTGGATCACGTTGATTGCATTGCCATAACCGGTGTCAATGTCAGCGATGATCGGCAGCGTCGTGCGTCCGGCGATCGAGCGCAGCATGTCGAGATGCTGGGTCATCGAGATCAGGCTCATATCGGGCAGACCGTAAAGCGCGGAGAGTTCGAAGCCCGATGCCCACAAAGCATCGAAGCCGGCCTCTTCGGCCAGCAGAGCCGAAAGTGGGCTATGGGCGGCCATGACATGGATGAGACTGGTTTCGTCCAGGCGAGTACGAAGGCGTTTGACGGAGGACATCGGAAAATCCTTCTTTCGCGGATACGGCTCGCCATCACTGAGCGGGGTCACGTCGGCACCCTGATCGCGCAATTGGGCCGCGCCAGCGGTCATGATCTTAGCTTCTTGAGGGGACGGACGACATCTGAGTCGGTCTTAAACGAGAGACAAGAGTCAGCGCCTAAGTGAAAAGCGGAAATCTTGCCTGTTTCTAATTGCTCTTAAGCGGGCCAACCAATGGTGTGATCGCATTCTTGCGATCTAATGATCAACCATCTCGATGCTGGCGTCGTGTCTCGTTGCACCTCAGAGCTGGTCAAGAAGCTAGGGGGGACATCGTTTCCGCGCGACACTTGATCACTCGAGACCCATGTTGGTTGCGCTAACAGTGAGAGCGCTGATGACGCTTCAGTTGGGCAGCGTCCTCAGCCCAACGGGGAGCGAGCCAGTTCCGAGGAGGCACCTTTCTCTGCCCGGAAGCCTCATGTCATCTCATCTGCGCACGTGAACATCGACTTACTCGATGAATGTCATCGCAGCGTAGTATTTCGCGGCTCTAACGTGGACATGTTTGGCAAGCACGAGATCAGCGATCTTAGTTTTCGGCCTCTGCGAGGATCTGCTGATCACCGCAAGGTCAAGGTTATGCGTTCCGTACTGATTGAAGCGAATTCCGGGAGACGGTGATGACCCGCAGCCATCTGACACGGCGAGAGGCTTTGACTGGTGCGGTCGCAGCAGGCTTGTTGCCGACCGCGAGCACCGCCTGGGCTGAGAGCGCCGGCAAGAAACCGGCCCGGCGGCGATTAAGAGTTGGCATGTCCGGCTTTCCCCGCACGTTTGACCCAGTCATCGCAACCGACACCGCCATTCGGCGGATCATGCCACAGCTGTTTGATAGCCTCATTGGCTTTGACCACGCCAATGGGATGGCGCTGCGGCCGGCATTGGCCGAACGTTGGGAGCGAGTCGATGCGCAGTCGCTGCGGCTGTTCCTGCGCAAAGGCGTGGCGTTCCATGACGGAAGCCCGCTGACTGCCGAAGATGTCGCCTTTAGCCTGGGGCCCGACCACCTGTTGGGACCGGGCCGCAGCGGAATGTCCGATGCGCTGCAGTCGCTGGACCGGATCGACAAAGTGGATATCGTCGATCCCTATACGGTCATTGTCCACGCCAAAGGGAACGACGCACTGCTTGAGCAGCGTCTGGCTTCCTGGGGAGCGGAGATCGCCTGTAAGCGCGCGTTCACCGCCGCGGGCTCGTGGGAGCGCTGGACGGCAGCTCCTGTAGGGAGCGGCCCGTACAAGCTCGTCAATCACAAGCTCGACATCCATGTCACGTTGACTGCGCACGATGCATATTGGGGCGGACGGCCACCATTTGAGGGCGTCGAATATCGCATTATCCCCGAGCTTTCCGCGCGCGTGAACGGCCTTCTTGCCAACGAGCTCGACCTCATCACTGACATCCCACCGGATCAATTCGAGCGTATCGAGAAGCGCGCCGATCTCCAGATCTCGGGCGGGCCAGTACAGAATATCCGCTCGCTCGTGCTCGACCAGAACGATCCAGTGCTGAAAGATGTGCGGATCCGCCGTGCGATGAGCCTTGCGCTCGATCGCAAGCTCTTGATCGAGAGCCTGTGGGCGAACCGTCTGCCGATTCCGAATGGCTATCAACTCGCGAGTTATGGCCAGGGCTACATCGAGGATTTCCCCGCGCTGGTTTATGATCCCGATAAGGCCAAGGAGCTGGTCGCCGCGGCGGGCTATAAAGGAGAGCAGATCATTTATCGGCTCCTCAACAACTACTACCCCAATCAGATCTCTGGCGCGCAAACCATGATCGAGATGTGGCGTGCAGTCGGCCTGAACGTCAAAATCGAGATGATGGAAAATTTCGCGCAAGTTCAGCGCCAGCCGGTGCGGGCGATCTTCGACACTTCCAACACGGCGTTGTTTCTGGATCATCTCGGCCATCCCTGGCGTGAATACGGCCCCAGCGGCACCCTGCCGAAGTCGGTTGGGGTCTGGAAAAACGAGGAGTATTTCGCCTTGGGCGCGCAGCTCCAGGAGACCGCTCAGCCCGAGCAGCGCCGTTCAATCGTCCGCCGCATGCTCGAGATCATCAATGAGGTCGATCCGCCCTGTGTGATTTTGCATGTGTCGGGCCAGTTCTATGGCAAGCGGCGCGACGTACCCTGGTTGCCGGGGCTGACGCTCGATCTCAATTTCGGCCCATTCAACAGCGCGTTGATCCGGACCTGACTCAGGATGACGGACGCGTTCCTGCAATTGCGCGCAGCTCCACCTCGTGGGCTGCCCCGTTTCTACAGTCCCTGCGATGCCGCTCGCGTGGAGCAGCCGCGATGACGCTGGCAGGACAGGCAGATCAGATGACACCACTTCTCGAGATTACCGGGTTGCAGGTTGCTTTCGACGAGGCGCCGGTGCTGTGGGGAATCAATCTTAGCCTCAGCCGTGGCGAAGCGCTCGGCATGGTCGGCGAAAGTGGTTGCGGAAAGTCGGTGACATGGCTTGCGGCGCTTGGCCTCTTGGGGTCGCGCGCCCGGACGGCAGGCAGCGTACGCTTTGCTGGCCAAGAGCTTCTCCATGCTCCCGCCCGTCATCTGGAACATGTACGTGGTCGCCGAATTGCAATGATCTTTCAGGATCCGACCAGCGCGCTCAATCCCGTGCGTACCGTGGGCGACCAGATCGGCGAATCTCTGCAACTCCATCGTGGAATGGACAGGCGCAGCGCGCTGAGCGAAGCGCGTCGTCTGCTGGATCAGGTCGGCATTCCCGATGCGACGAGACGGCTTGGCGCCTATCCGCACGAGTTTTCCGGTGGGCAGAATCAGCGGGTCATGATTGCCATGGCGCTTGCGGGACAGCCCGACGTCCTCATCGCCGATGAACCCACCACCGCTTTGGACGTCACTATTCAGGCGCAGATCCTTGAGCTTCTGCAAGAGATTCAACGCGAAAGAGGCATGGCGCTGGTCCTGATCTCCCATGATCTGGGCGTTGTCGCCGAGATCTGCGAGCGCGTGCTGGTCCTTTATGCCGGGCACATCATTGAAGAAGCACCCGCCGTGCGTCTGTTCGACCATCCCACTCATCCATATACACGCGGGCTTGTTGGGGCCCTCCCGAATCTGGACGGGCCTCGGCGGCGCCTCGCCGCCATTCCCGGTGTTGTTCCGAGCCCGGCGGACCTCCCGCCAGGATGTCCCTTCGCGCCACGCTGCGACCTGCGCACGGACCGGTGTGGTGAATGCACTGTCGAATTGACTTCTGTGGACGATAATGCCGACCACAGAATTGCCTGCCTGCATGTCACCGGCCAGCGGTGCAACGATGAGACCGTCGCCGCATGACGATGACCGTCGCACCGCTTCTCCAAGCCGATGGGCTTGTCCGACGATATCCCTTGCGCCAGGGCCTGTTCCGGGGTCACTCGACGGTCCACGCCGTCAATGGACTCTCGCTGTCTCTGGCCAGCGGTGAGACGCTCGGACTTGTCGGCGAATCGGGCTGCGGAAAGTCCACCACGGGCCGGCTTCTCATTGGTCTGGAACGACCGGATGCGGGCACCGTCAGCTTCGGCGGAGAAGAGTTGCCGCCGATAGGCGATATCCGTTGGCGGCATCTCAGGATGCGAATCCAAATGGTATTTCAGGACCCGCTGGGGGCGCTCGACCGCCGGTTGACGATCGGGGCGCAAATCGCAGAACCGCTCGAAATTCATCGGATCGGCAGCAAGTCGGAAAGAGCGCACCTGATCAATACGCTCCTCGCTGATGTTGGGCTCAGAACCGATCACGGCGCGCGCTATCCTCATGAACTCTCAGGCGGCCAACGCCAGCGTGCGGTGTTGGCACGGGCACTCGCGACCGATCCGGACCTCATCGTCTGCGACGAGCCGGGGTCCGCGCTCGACGTCTCGATCCAGGCCCAAGTCGTCAATCTACTCCGTGACCTGCAGGAGCGGCGGCGCATGGCGATGATCTTCATCAGCCATGATTTGCGCGTCGTTCGGCAGATCAGTGATCGTATCGCCGTGATGTATCTCGGCTCGATCGTCGAAGAAGGCTCGCCCGATGCAGTTCTGCGCGCCCCCTTGCATCCGTATTCAAAAGCGCTGGTTTCTGCCGTACCCAGGCCTGGACGGCGTAGCGAGCGGACGATCCTGCAAGGTGATCCGCCCAATCCATCGGCGCGGCCCGCCGGCTGCGCCTTCCATCCACGTTGTCCGGCGGCTCTTCCGGCCTGCGCACGGATTGTGCCCGAGCTCACATCCGTAGGCGCAGGACGCAGGGTCGCTTGCCATTTGATCAACAGGGATGGTCTCCAAGTTGGGAGCGTCGCCTGATGACCCGCTTCATCATGACTCGGGTGGCTCGCGCCGTGCTCACCATAGCGATGGTAGTCACATTCGCCTTCGTGGTTCTGCGAGCCTCTGGCGATCCCGCTCGCGCGATGCTGTCGCCTGAAACGTCGGCCGATGCGGTCGAGGCCTTTCGCAAGGCTTGGGGGCTCGATGCACCACTCTGGGTCCAATACGTAAAATATCTTCTTGCGGTCGTCCACGGAGATCTCGGCCAATCCATGCGGGACGGGCGTACTGCCGCCACGGTTGTTGCCGAACGCATCCCGGTCACGCTGATGCTCACTGCTCCGGCACTCGCCCTCAATCTTCTCCTAGGCATTCCGGCCGGCATCTATGCAGCCCTCAAGCGCGACAGTTTCACTGACCGTCTGGTGATGATGGTGACGGTAGCGGGCTTCACCGTGCCTTCATTCGTGCTCGGGCTCGTACTCGTGCTCGCCTTTGCGGTCGAGCTTCCCTGGTTTCCTTCAGGGGGCGCCGGCAGCGTGCGCCATATGGTCCTGCCGGTGGTCACGCTTGGCCTTGGCGGCGCGGCCGTTCTGGCTCGTTTCACCCGCAGCGCCATGCTCGAGGTGCTCGGGCAAGCCTATATCCGCACGGCGAGTGCCAAGGGTGTGCCATGGCGCAGAGTCGTGACGGGTCATGCCCTGCCCAATGCCGCCATACCAGTGTTGACCATCGTGGGTTTGATGGTAGGCAACTTAATCGCGGGGACGGTGCTCGTCGAAAGCGTCTTTTCCTGGCCGGGAATCGGCAGTCTGCTCGTCGTCTCCGTCGTAAGTCGCGATCTGGCTGTGGTCCAATGCATCTTGCTGCTGGTGGCAGCCGCCATGATCGCGACGAACCTCGCAGTCGATCTCCTTTACGGTATGTTCGATCCGCGTCTGCGCGATACGCGCTCTGCTGGAGGAGCGTAGATGGCGGAAATGTCTGCCGGACAGATGTCGTTTGCTCACGTTAAGAAGAAGAGAGTACTTCGTTGGCGCAATGTTGCTGTGCAAGGCGCCATCGCTTGGCTCGCGCTCATGCTCGTGATCGCGATCCTAGCAGATCGTCTCGCTCCCTATGATTATGCCGCACTTGATCTTCGGCATCGTCTCGCTGCGCCTATTGGCTTCGGGGGGCACGTATCGCATCTGTTCGGCACCGACGAGCTTGGCAGGGACCTGCTGGCTCGCTTACTGATATCGATCCGGATGAGCCTTTTCATTGCTTTTGGAGCCACGTTGATAGGCGCATGCCTGGGTACCACGCTCGGCTTTCTCGCCGCCCATTTCCGCGGCTGGGTCGAACAGGTCATCCTCGCATGTGTCGATTTCCAGGCCAGCATGCCATTTCTCGTTCTGGCGCTCGCCGTACTTGCATTTGTCGGTAACTCTCTGCTGCTCTTCGTGGCCCTCCTTGGCCTTCATGGCTGGGAGCGCTACGCGCGCGTCACGCGCGCGCTCGCGATGAGCGCGAACACGCAAGGCTATGTGGTCGCCGTACGCCAGCTGGGCGCAGGACCTTGCCGCCTTTACCTGCGCCACATCCTACCGAACATCGCCTCAACCCTGATCGTCACCATGACGCTCGCCTTTCCGGATATTATTCTGCTCGAGAGTGGTCTGAGCTTCCTTGGTCTGGGCGTGCAGCCCCCGCTCACCTCCCTCGGCAATATGGTCGGCTATGGTCGTGACTATCTGACCCGCGCGCCCTGGATACTCGTGCCCTCTTCGCTGATCATCTCGCTCACCACACTGTCCATCTCGCTGGTGGGGGACTGGCTGCGCGACCGCATGGACAAGACATTATCGTGAAGGCCTCTGTGACTCACCCTGCAACCCGCCGCGTCATCCTTGTAAGTTTCGATGGGCTTCGTCCCGATCTTATTAATGCTACAGCGACTCCTCATCTTCATAGGCTGCAGTGGCAGGGCGTGACCCTCGCCCGGAATGTCACCGTCTATCCGAGCGAAACGCGGGCGGCGATGCCTAGCCTTGTTACCGGCGCATCACCCGGGCGCCATGGCATGGTCGGGAACCAATACCTCGACCGGGCAGCGGAGCCGTCACGCTACGTCGACACGGCGGATGATCAACTGGTCGAAACCCTGGATACGTTGAGCGGCGGGCGTCTCATGGGCGTGCCATCGCTCGGCGAGGTTCTTGCCGCCCAGGGCAAGATGCTCGCGGTGCTCGCGTCGAATTCTGCCGGGACAACCCGCTTGTTCAACCACAAGGCGCGCACGTTCGGTCATCCCACAATCTCGGGGCACTTCGCGCGGCTCGCGACTTCCCGATCTCTTCTAGAGGCGCTGAATGCTCGGATCGGTCCGCCCCCGGCGCCCGCGCCTGCAGGAACGCCCGATGTCGCAGCGCAGAGCTATCTGACGGCGGCTTTGCTCGACATCGTCTGGCCACAGCTTCGGCCGGACGTCACCATTCTCTCCTTTGGCGAACCGGACGCTTCGTCTCATTACTGCGGCACGGCAGAGGTACGGACGTTGGAAGCGCTCGCCTGGGCCGATCAGCAATTCGGTCGTGTTCTGGACTGGTGGGAGGCTGAAGGCCGGCGGCAGGACGTCCACATCATTGCCGTCTCCGATCATGGACACGTGAGCGTCCATGCGAAGGCTGACGTTCACCAAGTGCTCAGAGATGCCGGATTCCGTTGCGGCTCGGCGCCTGGGCAAGACGTAGATGCGATTCTCGTTCCCGGGCAGGTGGGGGCCATTTATCTGGCAGACCCCTCGGAGCTGAACATCCGGCGAGCCGTCGCAGCAATGACCAAGGCGCCGTGGTGCGGACCTATCTTCACCGCTGGACGAAATGACATCGAGGGCATCGCGCCGGGCAGTTTTGCGCGCCAACTTGTGATGGCAGATCATGCCCGATCCAGCGACATCCTGTTCTCCTATCGTGCCGATAGTGAAGTCGATCCATTCGGCCTCATGGGCCGAACCTGGAGCAACGACGCGCCGATCGGACTGGGAGTACATGGCGGCTTGCATCCTAAAGAGATGGCGGCAGTCGGTATTCTCGCCGGGAATGCCTTCCGCTCGGGCAGCCTTTCAGAAGTTCCGTCGGGAATCTGCGACATCGCGCCGACCATTCTGCATCTCCTGGGAATTGTCGCCCCTAGCCAAATGGATGGGCGCGTCCTCAACGAGACGTTTGCGACATTGCCCCAGGCTGCACCCGCGTCGGTCGTAGAGACCGTCTGCGAGGCAAGCTCCTCCACTTACCACCAGGTCTTGCGCCGCATACAGGTAGGAGCCGCAGCCTATATCGAAGGCGGCTTTGCAGAGAACGCCGCGTGAACCTGGTGGCTTTCGCATGCGGGAGCGGGACCGGCAGCTCCTCGAGCGCCGGGATGCTGTCCCGCAGCTCGTCCGGAAGCCGCGCCATCTCCAAGCAAGCGCGTCTGGCCAGAGCGCGAGCTAAGCGGGCCGAGGAGTATCAGGAACTCCTCCGTAGCCGTTTTGCCCGGAGCCGGTACGACAGTGCTCTCCGGGTCGATCTTGCCAACTACGAACGATGGCTGCCGAAGCATCTGAGAGAAGCTTTCAAGCACTACTAAGAAGGCGTCCGCCTGCGGGTGATGAAAACGACCAAGTCGACCTGGTGCCTTCGTTGGACGATCGACAGTTGGCAGATCTCATCTATCAATTGGATCGCGCGTGCGCGGAAAATGAAACCGATAGACAGGCGCTGGACCGGTGGTTCGATGGAGGCGGGTAGCAAGGCGGATGGACGGCAGCCGAATGGAGACAAAGTTCCCGGTTTCAACAGTTTGGCTACATCTGCGATGGAACTGTTGAAACCGTTGATTTTTAATGATAAATACGGTTTCAACAGTGAGGACGTCAAACTAATCGAAGTGTTGAAACCATGGATTTTCAAGAGCTTAACAATGATCAGCGCCGCGAGGTGGTCAATAGCCAGCAGCGCTTTCAGGCCTTGCGGGATGCCAAGGAGGCGTACGATGCTCATCGCGGTTCCCTGACCTGGATTGAGTCCAAAGGCCACGAATACCTCGTCCGGAGCTACTACGATAAAGCGGGCCTCCGAAAGCAAAGCTCGCTCGGCACGCGCTCGGCCGAAACCGAAAAAATGAAGGTCGACTTCGAGGCTAAGCGAGCAGCGGCGGAAAACCGACTGAGGAACTTGCGCGACACGATGGACCGTCAAGCCGCGGTCAATCGCGCACTCGGCTTGGGTCGCGTCCCTCTGATCGGTGCCCGCATCATGCGCGCTCTCGATGGCTTCGGAATGTTAGGTTCCGGCATTCGGATTCTCGGAACAAACGCCATCTACGCTTATGAGGCCTCCTCCGGCGTCAGAATCGATCCTGGCTTGGCCACGACGGAAGACATCGATCTTCTGTTCGACGCGCGCGGCGGCCTTACGTTTGTGGCGGACGACGACGTTTCCGAGTCTTCGTTGCTGAAGATACTCCAACGTGTCGACACCAGCTTCGAGCGCGCCAAGCAGACGTTCCGCGCCGTAAACCGGGACGGCTATCTCGTCGATCTGATCAAACCTATGCAGAGCCCTCCTTGGAAGAAGGCCCCGGATAAAATCGGCTCGGACCCCGAAGACCTGACTGCCGTTCAAATCGAAGGACTCGATTGGCTGCAGAATTCGCCGGCTTTCGAGGCAACCGCGATCGACGAGAAGGGCGAACCGGTGCGCATCGTCGCTCCAGACCCGCGGGTTTGGGCCGCCCATAAGCTTTGGTTGTCCCGGCGTGCGGACAGGGAGCCGCTCAAGCGACAACGAGATGCAGCACAGGCGGAAGCCGTCGGGGCTCTGGTCGCGAACTATCTCACTCACCTCCCATTCGACGCAGAGCAGCTGAAGATGCTTCCGAAAGAAGTGGTAGACAGCGCGGAGCCGCTTTTCGCTAAGAAAGACACCGCGGCCCGCGCCTAACAGTCAGGTTCGAAAGACCGAGGCCGGCATATCCGGCGCCGATCATCGGCGGCACCATGATGGTGATCCGCATGATGCTGCTGCTCATCGGCATGCCGACGATCATCGTGAGCGGCATCATCACCGGCATCATCATCCCCATCCCCAGCATCAGCATGGGCGCCGCCGCGGACTTGTGGGGGCCACTTTCATCAAGCGCGACATGGCGATCCTGGCGACCAGCGTCCGGGACTGGGCCGACCGCACCAGGCGGCTGGCCGCGCGCGTGCCGGAACTCGACGTCTTTTCGCAAGGTTTGGTCGATCGCGAAAACGGCGGGTGGAAGATCATCGACAAGGGGCGGACCGTGCTCGAATTCATGGAGGGGCGCAAGGTCGTCGATGTGCCGGTCGAGGTGGCTGCGGCTCAGACGGTCATTGCGCCCGCGCCTCCGCTGCCGCCGCTCGCGAAGGAAGCGAGCGAGTCCGAGCGAACGCGTCTTGACCCGCAGCCGTTCAAATATCCAGCGATGGCAGCCGCCGTCCACACCTTAGGCTTCGCCGGGTCCGGAGAAGATGGACGCCGGTGGCGTCGTCCGCGGTACCGGCAGCGGACGCTCGGCCGCTGCAGGGCGGGGTGGCTGATCGCTCTTCGCATCGTATCGCTTGGCGAGATCCAGCAGGCGTCGCCTGGTGAACGGATCGGCCTTCTCGGCGAGGGTCCGGACCCGATGGGCGAGGCCCTGGTAGACTTCCTGCTCCATGACACAACCCCACGACATTAATCGGCGGAGTTGAGTATGCCGATGCCCTGGGAGTCAAGAACGGCGGGGGCTTGGTGCCACTCGGCGTGGTCCGTGGCAATCGCTCAGAAGAGGGCGGACCAGAGGTCCGGGAAGACCATGGCTGCTGAGAGGGATAGCAACAGCCCGGCGCCGCAGAAGATCGCGACCGCCTTGAGTTCTTCGACGTCCTTGTCCGTGCCGGTCGCGCGTGCCAGCGCCTTGGCCGCCCATTCCATGGTTCGGTCTCCTCTGAAAACCACCCACCAGCCGTAGCAGCTCCTCCCGCTACCGCGTGTGAACTGGCTCTCACGCGCCAGCACCTGATTGTTGCGAGCTCGGTCTCGCGCGGGGAGGGCTAACGGTGGCTCGCAGCCTCTTTCGGGCGTCAGAGATCGGCCCCGGCTGCACCCGAAAATTTTTCGGGCCGACCCTTGAAACCAAAACCAGTTTTTCTAATTTCTCAGTCGCCACCGCAGGGTGGCTTCCGGGTGCCTTTTGGGCCCGGGGTCCCAGACGGGCACCGGTCGTGTCCGGTGCCGTTCGTAACCATTTTGCTCCTTGGAGGATCTGGCTATGCGCAGCTACGACTTTTCACCGCTCTGGCGTTCGACCATCGGCTTCGACCGCCTTTTCGACCTCGCGGAATCCGCCCAGCGGGCCGCTGAGGACAATTATCCCCGTACAACATTGAACGGCTCGGCGATGATCGCTACCAGATCTCGCTCGCGGTCGCCGGCTTCTCGCCCGAGGAGATCTCGGTCACGGCCGAGCACAACGTCGTCACCATCGAGGGCAACAAACCCGAAAAGGCCGAGCGCGAGTACCTCTATCGCGGTATCTCGAACCGTCCCTTCAAGCGTCAGTTCAACCTGGCGGACTATGTCCAGGTCAAGGCCGCGGCCTTCGACAATGGCCTGCTCAAGATCGAACTCGTCCGCGAGATTCCTGAGGCCATGAAGCCGCGCCGGATCGCCATCAACGGCGCCGCGCCCGACAATCTCCATCAGCTCGAAGCCAAGGCGGCTTGAGCGGACGCAAACGGGAGCCACTTCGCTGCGGCTCCCGTTATTGATCGTCTTCGAATGGAGGAAATCATGCGGCCGACGACCACGACCGACGACAATGTCTTTGACTTCCAGGCTATCCTGCATCCCGGCACCGTCTTCGAACATCCGAAGGACGTGGTCGCCCACCCCGCCCTGACGCTGGCAGAAAAGCGGGCCATCCTCGCGTCCTGGGCCTCGGACGCTTCGGCCATCGCCTCCTGCCCGGCGCTGCGGGCTCCGGAGGGACTGAAGGCACCCGTCAGCATCGACGCCATCCTTGACGCTCTCTGCGAACTGGACGGCGGCCCTCGCAATCCGCCCGGCGGCAAGCCGAAGCGCCGCTTCTCGGTGTCGCGGCTGGCGGCGTGAAGGACGCAGTCATGCGGACAGTTCAATCGGCATGACAGAGCCTCGCCCAGGCCGAAAGCACGGCTGGGCGAGGCGGCTGCAGCAGGACGCGGACGCTTGGCGCAACGATAGAAGCAGGCCGGTCCGGGCCCGCCACCGGCACGCGGGCGGGGTGCGGGCCATCCCTGTCGTCGTCAAGCGTGCTCGCGTCGGCAGCGCTGGCAGCTGGGATCTGGAGGCGCAGTGACGCCGGTCGCGTCAGGCGGACGCCGCTTTCCGTAGAGTGTCCCGCTCGCGACAGAGATCGTCGACCTTCGCCCGCATTCTCGAGAGCAGCAGTTCGGCTGACGCTGTCGGCACGCTGGCCCGCTGCAGCATCCCGATCTCCCGCTCCTGGGCGCGGAGTTGCCCGCGCATGCGCGTGATCTCGCCACGGAGCCAGTCGAGCTTCACAGCGCGCTTAGGTCGTCGCCGAACTTCCGGATCAGCGTGGCGTCGGTGAAGTCGCCGCTGGGCGGATCTCCGGTCCGCGAGATGACCGGGCTTCCGGGATAGCGCCTCCGCCCGCATGACCGCGGCATTGGCGCTGAAGCACTCCGTTGCCTCCCCGGCGGCCACGCCGTCGTCGGAGAAAACGAACGGTAGAGCGACATAATAGGTCACGTCAGCCATCATAGGTCACGTGTCAGCCATCTGCCTCATCATTGCGTTCGCGCGGCCCTGGAAGTCGCCCCCGGGCGTAGCCGGTCGACACCTTCGAGCGGAGCTCGTTGAGCTGCACCTCCAGAAACTCGTTCGCGACCATAGGACCTTCACGGGTTTTCCGGGCATCGCCGCCGCAAGCCGCTATCGCCTGGTCGGCGGCGGCATCGAAATCGTCGACGGCGGGAATAGTCCGATCGGGACCAGCTTTCATGCTTTTATGTTCCCGTTTCGTTCATTCGAGTCAAGAGGCTTCCCCGTCCGAATTCCCAGGGCGCGGCGGCCGTCGGCGGATGAATCTCGGGGATGAGCCTGCGAAGGAAGCCGCGAAGAAGCCCGCGGCCGGCACGGGACGGAAGTCGGCTTAATTTCAGTTTTCGAGTCCGTCCGTCGCGCCGTTGTTGCCGGATCGGATCGTGTAGCCGCTCCCGACCGAGGAGCCATTGGTCTTTTGCGGGGTTAGGTCGGAGTCGATTTCAAAAACATCGAAAGGGAACCGCATGGATCAGCCCCGCGACGTCGCCGTGATCGTCGGTAGCCTCCGGAAGGCTTCGATCAATCGCATGGTGGCCAATGCGCTCGCTGAACTGGCGCCAGCCGGACTAAAGCTGGGCATCGTCGAGATCGGCCAACTGCCGCTCTACAACCAGGACGGCGATGACGATCCGCCAGCGGAATGGACGGCGTTCCGCGAGCGTGTACGGGCGGCGGATTCCGTCCTTTTTGTCACCCCCGAGTACAATCGCTCGGTGCCTGCCGCGTTGAAGAACGCCCTGGATGTGGGATCGCGGCCCTACGGCAAGAGCGCCTGGAGCGGCAAGCCTGGCGCTGTCGTCAGCGCCTCGCCGGGCGGCATCGGCGGCTTCGGCGCCAACCATCATCTGAGACAGTCGTTGGTATTCCTCGACGTGCCCGCGATGCCGCAACCGGAAGCTTATATCGGCGGCGCCGACAGACTGTTCGACGCGGACGGAAAGCTGGTCAACGAGGAAACGCGGAAATTCCTTCAGGGCTTCATGCAGTCCTATGCCGCGTGGGTGTCCGCTAACACCTCCAACCGGGCTTAGGGGCCCTCTGCAAGCCAGCGCTATTCCGGCTCGATCTGCTTGCGCCGGATTGTGAAAAGGGAAAAGCTTCCTTTGCTTCAAGTCCTGCGATGGAGTGGCCCATGTCCGATCCCGCACTAGGCAACCTTGACGCAATGCTTCCCGACCTGGCCGAACTCTACAAGGATGTGCATTCGCATCCCGAGTTGTCGATGCAGGAGATCCGCACGGCGACGTTGGCGGTCGACCGACTTCGCGCCGCGGGTTTCGAAGTCACGGCGGGCGTCGGCAAGACCGGCGTGGTCGGCTTGCTACGGAACGGCGAGGGACCGACGGTCATGCTGCGCGCGGACATGGACGCACTGCCCGTGGAGGAAGCAACCGGGCTTGCCTACGCCAGCAAGATCACGGCGAAAGACCGCGACGGAAACACCGTCCCCGTCAGTCATATGTGCGGTCACGACATGCACGTAACTTGGCTTGTAGGCGCCACCCGATTGCTCGCCGAGGCCCCGACCACCTGGCACGGGACGATCATGGCGGTCTTTCAGCCAGGCGAGGAAACGGCAGAAGGCGCGCAGGCTATGATCGACGACGGCTTGTTCAAGCGATTCCCGAAGCCCGATGTAATTCTTGGACAGCATGTCATGGTTGGGCCGTCGGGCACCGTTGCCGGACGTGCAGGTGCGATCACCTCCGCCGCCGACAGCTTGCAGATTCGCCTGTTCGGTCGCGGCGCGCACGGGTCGATGCCGCAGGCGAGCATCGATCCGGTGGTGATGGCGGCGGCCACCGTGCTGCGGCTGCAGACCATCGTTTCGCGCGAGATCGCCGCTGCGGAAGCTGCAGTCGTGACTATCGGCGTCCTGCAGGCGGGGACGAAAGAAAACGTCATTCCGGACGAGGCCATCATCAAGCTGAACGTGCGGACTTTCGATGCCGGAGTAAGGACGCGCGTCCTGGCTGCCATCGAGCGGATCGTCAATGCCGAGGCGGCGGCCTCCGGCGCCCCTCGCAAACCGGAGATCACCTCGCTGGACCACTATCCTCTCAACGTGAACGACCGGGATGCCAGCGAACGCGTGGTGGGCGCATTCCGGGGTCATTTCGGCAGCGAACGGGTAAGGGCAACGGGACCCGCCCCTGCGAGCGAGGACTTCGGGTCGTTCGGGACCGAATGGCACGTGCCCTCGGTTTTCTGGTTTGTCGGCGGTACCGATCCGGAGACCTACGCCAAGGCGAAAGCGGCGAACAAGCTCACCGAGTTGCCAGTGAACCACAGTCCGAAATTCGCACCTGTTCTGCACCCCACCCTGCAAACCGGCGTGGAGGCGCTGGTAGTCGCGGCTCGCGCCTGGTTGCCGGCATAGCGCCGGACGGCATCATGGAAGCGCTTCCGCTTGTGCTTGATCTGGCCGGTACCTTTGTCTTCGCGCTCAGCGGGGCGCTGGCGGGGGTCAAGCGAAAATTGGACTTGTTCGGCATTCTGGTGCTGTCGTTCGCGGCGGCCAATTCGGGCGGCATCACCCGGGATCTCCTGATCGGCGTCGTTCCTCCCGGCGCTATCGCCGACTGGCGCTACCTCGGCGTATCGCTCCTCGCTGGTGTCATCACGTTCTTCTTCTCTTCCTTGATCGTGCGGATGTCGAACGCGGTCCTCATCTTCGACGCCGCA
The DNA here is from genome assembly GCF_023074185.1 of Bradyrhizobium sp. 132. GTDB lineage: Bacteria > Pseudomonadota > Alphaproteobacteria > Rhizobiales > Xanthobacteraceae > Bradyrhizobium. The sequence goes on from NZ_JADPKY010000060.1 coordinate 44,384, forward strand.
GGTCTCGCGCTTTTCGCCGTCACCGGCGCATCGAAGGCAATGGCTCACGGGCTGAATCCGCTCATGGCCATAGTGCTGGGCATGGTCACCGGGATCGGCGGCGGGATGGTGCGTGACGTGCTGCTCGCCGAGATTCCTACTGTGCTCCGTGCAGAGCTATATGCGGTCGCGGCGCTTGCGGCCGCGGCCATCGTGGTGGTTGGACACATGTTGCAGTTGCCAGTCGCGCCGGTGACGGCGGTGGCGCTGATTTCATGCTTCTCGCTGCGCGTCATGGCAATGAAGCGTGGCTGGCGACTTCCGATTGCGAAGTTCATGGAATAGTGCGACCCCGGCCGGCCAAACGCGTTCGGAGGTTCGGAGAGGTGCTAGTCGGCGATCGCCAGCCGCTGTCGATCGCCTTGCGCTGCACACGGAACGGAGTGTGTTCGAGTCCGTTGCACCCTTAACCTTCAGGATGGAGAACGCTCATGAGATTGATTGTGGCAGCGGCTTGCGCGGCCGCCATTTCGCTCGCTTTCGCACCCGGCGCGGACGCCAAGGGCTGCATCAAGGGGGCCATCGTCGGCGGCGTCGCCGGGCACATGGCGGGACACGGCAAGCTCGGCGCTGCGGCCGGCTGCGTCGTCGGTCATCACGAAGCCAACAAGACCGACGCCAACAAGGCCAACGCACAGGCGCCTGCGGACCGGAAGTGATCCACCAGCGCTACCGCAAGCCAGGCGGGCATGTGTCGTCCGGATGCATCGTCATCGGCCTTGTGCTGGCGGGCGTCACGAGGTCCGCGCTTGCCGCCGAAATGAAGCCTGCCGCGATCGACGCGGCCGAGCCCTCGAAGAAGACCCTGTCCAACGAGAGGCCGGCCCCGGCGGGGATCCGGTTGCAGGTCCTGCTCGACCGGGCGCACTTTCTCGCCAGGCGAGATCGAAGGAAGGTTCGGGGAGAACGCGAAGAAGGCGCTGCGGGCCTTCGAAGAGGCGCAGCAATTGCCGGTCTCCGACGACCTCAACGCCGATGTTTGGGGAAAGCTTGCTGCGGACGGCCGCCCGGTGACGATGGAATGGACTACACCATCGCGGAGCAGGACGTCGCAGGGCCGTTCCTCAAGAAGCTGCCTGCGAAGATGGAGGACATGAAGGACATTCCGCAGCTGTCCTACGGCAGCCCGCGCGAAGGCTTGGCCGAGAAGCTTCACATGAGCGAGGATCTGCTGTCCGCCCTGAATCCGCGAAGGCACTTCGACCGCCCCGGCGAGGCCATCGTCGTGATCGACGCCGGCGCCGAGCAGAGTTCAGAGAAGGCGGCCAAGGTCGAAGTCGACAAGGAGCCGGCAGACGGTCAAGCTGTTCGACAAGTCGAACGCGCTGATCAGATTCTACCCCGCGACGATCGGCAGTGAGGAGAAACCATGCCCCTCCGGTACCTTGAAGGTGACGGAGATCGATCGCAATCCGACCTACCGCTACAATCCCGCTTACGATTTCAAGGGCGTTCACTCCCACAAGCCGTTCATCATCATGCCGGGCCCAAACAATCCTGTCGGCTCGATGTGGATCAATCTCTCCCGCGACGGAGACCGGTCGGTCCAGTTGTTGCTGTCTCAGCTCGAGCGGCGGCGTCGTCAGCGCGTGGCAATGGACGCCGGCATTGACGAGCGCATCCAGAACATCATCTCGGGACAAGCGCCGAGCCAACGAAGCGCGCGCCTATGGGGATCTCAGGCCCAGCCCTGCGCGAGATTCGGAAACTGCCGCGCTACGAGGTCGGCGCTTGCTTTCCCAACCGTTCGGCGCCGGATGGAAAGATTAGCAGGGCAGCGCGGGCGCGGCCCTAGCGACAAGCATGCCTCAGGAGATTTGCGTCTTTTCCGGGGGCGGAGTGAAGCTGTAGACGGCCTTGCCGCCCATCTGCGGGTTCTCGTCGAGCTCGCTCGTTTCGTGCAGCGAGATGCGCGGCAAACGGCGCTTGATCCTGCGCCGGACTTCCGTCTCCGGGAATGTCAGCCTCTGAAAAAGGTCCAAGGTCCTGCCGCTCTTATCGGTGAGAGCCTGGGCGGCCTTCACCCACTCGCCCGCAATCCGCCTGCGCTCCATCTTGATGGCGACGTCGAGGTCGCCGAGATCACCGCTGTCGGTGAGGTAGGAGCCGAACACGCGCACCTCAGTGACATAGTGGAGGAGCTCGCCGTCATCGTTGATCCTGGCAACGCGCGCGAGGACCTCAGCGAGCAAAGCCTCAGCGGCCGCGCGGCTCATGCGTGGACCCAGGGATTTCATTCCGGTCGCGTGGCCCTCGTCGGTGACCCGATAGACCGTGCGGCCGTCGCTCTCCCGGCCCTCGTCGCAGATGAGCTCCTGCGCGAGCAACGCTTCGATCAGGCCCTGCGTCTGAACGGTAAAATCCGGCACTTTGGGCAGGCGCACCCCGAAGATCTTGTCGCGGCTGCGTGCGGTCGTCCAAAGGCGCAGAGCGTGACCGCGATTGGATCCATCGAGCTTGCCGGTTTCGATCAACTCATCGATGGTTGCGCGCCACCATGTCCTGAAGAGGTGCTCGTCGACCAGATCGGCAAAAAAGCCATCGGAGTTCGTGGCATCGGCCAGCAGGTCGCGGACGAGCTTGGCCGGTTGCCCTCCGATCCGGGTGTTGCGGTCGAGTTTCATCGCGCTTCCAGGTGCCCCGCGATGCCGGCTAGCTCTTTCGGAAACAACCTTGCCTCGATCTGCGTGTATTTCGCAGCTGCGCATCGGGCGAAGCTAGAGGTCCATTGGCTCAAGCCGGTGAAGCCGACATAGACGGCTTCGTCCCCGTGCCGGTGCACCATCAGGCGCAGCCAGCCAGGCGTGCTAGTCTTCTCATAGAATCCTTGCTCGGACTGCGAGGCCTTGACGGGACAGCTCATGACTTCGTCGCCTCACCGAAGCTTTCGATGGCCTCTTGGAGCCGCTTTCGGAATTTGCCGGGGATGTCGAGTGCGTAGCTGTCGAGCAGATAGAAGGTGTTGGCGCGCCAATGCCGCGCCGTTTTCTTCGGGTTGGTGAGGCTTGTCACCTCGAATTCGATCTTGTTGGCGCCACGCGGATCCGACAAGCCAGTCGTCCTGGACGAACCTGTAGGTCCGAACATTGCCCTCGATGATGATCTCGAAGCCGAGATCGTGTAGCCGCTGCTCGGCCTCACCTATCTTTGCTTCGCCTCGCGCCGGGCCGCGCCACTCGTTCTGGTATAGAAAGGCCGGAGGAGCCTGCGCGGCGTGCTGCACCATCGGTTCCAACTCCCGTCGCTTCTGCTCGCGCTCCTTTTCGGCGCGGTCACTGGCGAGCAACGTTTCGTGCAGGTAATCGGCCGCGAGCTTGAATGCCGTGCCGAGCACCGTGCATCGGTGCATATTGCCGTAACCCCTCAGGTGACGTTCCAGCCCGCCTGGGTAGGCGAACCCGCCGCGCGCGCCGAATGCGGTCGTGCCATCCCCACATAACGGGCATGCCGCGCGCTCTTCGATGCCGGGATATGAGGCCAGGGCCGGATCGACCTTGGCGTGCTGGATCACGGCTCCGGCGGTATCGCGCTTCCATTTTTCCCACTCAGCCCTCGTTGTGCAGCCATAATAGCTGAACAGCAGGTCAGCAATCTCTTGAGGCTGCAGTCGGATCAGGTCATGGCGAAGGTCGGACAGCTCGCGTCGTAATGCCTTGATCTCTTAAGCCCGCGGGTCGATCGGCGGCGAATAGTTGGGTCGGTATGTCCTTTTGGACATGATAATGCTCGCGCTCAAAACACTTTTGCGCATCTAATGATAGGCGGAAACCTTTTTTCGCGCTGAGTAACTTAAAAAGGCATCTCGAACCGAACGAAAACCAGAACGGGCCGCGTTAGCTTCCTTGGCGGCGGCTCACCGAATGCTTGGTGGACCACGCTCATGACCTGCTCGACCTCCGGGAGAGTAGTCGCACGTACTTTCATGTGCCTGCAGCAGATCGATCGAATCCAAATGATACCGGACGCGACGCTATCCCGAAGTTACTTGTTGTAATTGCTAAAGAATTTTGCTACTACTTAAGGTACTGATCCGAGGAGACGTTCTTTAGTCTCTTCGCGTCTCCACACGGTGGTGGTTTTCTCTAAGAACTTCATAATTCCTCTTTTCGTATGGATGGAGTGGTCTTACATCTTGCTGTAGATGAGAGTCGCGAATTTCGAGAGACATGGCATCAAATGGCAGTGAAGAAATCTAGTAAAGCGGCGGCTAAAAAGTCCAGCGCCGGTACCGGGCATTCGGGGAACTTGGTTCGAGCAACCTTCCGAATGTTACCTCCCGCGGAGGTGAAGAAGGCCGCAGGGGGGCGCTGGGTCACAGTAGGCGAAAGCAAGAATCCCGGCGTGAAGCGGATAAAAAACCTGTACAAGACGGCTGGTTACGATCCGATCGGGGCGACGCCAGACGGAGTCGTCATCGTGAAGCCGCCAGGTAAGCCACGCGGATTCAGTGTGCAGCGCCTAGAGAAGGCCATCACAGGTGTTCGCGGAAGATCTTAATGTCTCGCCCATCTGCGGACCTGGCTGTCTTCATAAATTGTCCCTTCGATAAGAAATATAGACCTTTTTTCGACGCGATAGTTTTCGCTGTCGCTCGCTGCGGCTTCCAACCTCGTTGCGCGCTCGAAAGTATCGATAGCGGGGGGACCCGGATCGAAAAGATCATGAAGCTGGTCGAACAATGCCGGTACGGCATTCACGATCTTTGTCGAACTGAGCTGGATAGTACAAGTCGACTACCGCGCTTCAACATGCCCCTTGAACTAGGAATTTTCTTGGGAGCGAAGCGATTTGGAACAGCGCAACAGCGTCGGAAAAGTTGTTTGGTGTTGGACAAAGAGAAGTATCGATATCAGAAATTTATCTCCGATATCGCCGGGCAAGACATACAGTCGCATGACGGAAATACTAGTTCTGTCATAGCTCAGGTCCGCGACTTTCTTCGAGCGGAGTCAAATCAGAAAGTTCTTCCTGGCGGGACTGTGATAGCCAAGGAATATATGGAATTCGAAAAGCAAAAGCGCAAGATTTGCAAAGAACTCGACTTGGACCCTATCGCATCGACTTTTACAGACCAAGCCTACATTATCGCATACTGGATCAAGCAAAAAGCTGTCGGCTGATCTGCTGCTTCATTCGAGAGCAATCGAGCCTAAGGTGCCATCCGATCATAAAGCAGGACGTGGTCTGTTTCGAACCGCTTGTAGACGGATTTGTGCATTGGTGACGCGGACTCGCCGGTCTCCGGATCGACAGGAAGGTGGCGCACACCGGCCCTCAGGATGCTGCCCGCTTGCTCATTGTGTTGCGGTCCGGCCGGGTCTGGAGATAGCCGCAAGACGCTGCCATGATGCTTGAGACGCCCCAGCGACCATCCATTTTAGCGCCACGTCCGACAGGCGCGCTTCATTCTCCAGATAGCCACCACCAATGTCGGCGTGTACGCCCGGAAACCAGACTTGCTCGAAATAGAGATTGCCGTGAGCATCGCGTTGGTCTGACCTGCCCCTGCCGATTTCCTCCGGTTGAAGTTAGAGTCCGGCCTTCTGAAGGACGGACAGATGAAGCGAGCCAGGTTTACGGAAGAACAGATTATC
>NZ_JADPKY010000155.1 GCF_023074185.1 Bradyrhizobium sp. 132
GCGGTTTAATGGCGGGGGAGCCTCTGAATGCTTCGAAACTGTCGTTGCCGCCTTCGGCGTGGCCGGACATGTTGCCTCCGGCATCGCCGTAGAAAGTGATATGCGGTGCAACTGCGCCAAGGGCAGGAGCGGCCTCACCAGTGTCATCGCCGCCACGCGCGTAGCCGGACATGTTTCCGCCAGCGTCCCCATAGAAGGTGCTGTCGGTGAAGGCGAGATCCGTGAAGCGGTCGTTGCCGCCAACGGCATGGTCGAGCATGCTCCGACCCGCATCGCCAACGAAGTTGTTGATGGAGTTCACACCACCGGAAAAGGTGTCGTTGCCCCCGGTGGCGTGATCGCGAATATCCTGACCCGCATCGCCGACAAGAAAGTTGGTTGCGTTCGCGAGGCCAATCAAACCGTCATCGGTACCCACCTGATGGTCAATGAGACTACCAGGAATAATTGGAATGCGCTTGGCCATGAACACCTCCCGTTAAACGTCCCATTTTTCAAATGCAAACCTGCATGCCGGCGGAAACGAGAGGTTTCGCGCAATGAGCCGAGCAAATCGGATGGCTTCGCTGAAGCGAATGTGCCGGATGAGCCGTCGCTGCCAGCCTGTGCTGCGCCAGACTCCGGGGCGCAGCATGAGAAAGCTCTCAGGCGCATCTTCCGTGTCGGTACGAACGGTCAGCCTCCGCTTGGCCGGACTAAGCTCTTTGTCGGATCGATCTCGTTTTGGAGCATGCCGCGGCGGGTCTAGCACCGGCGCATGGTTAGGAACGCCCTTGGCCCGCTTGGTTGTTGCGCTGAGAGGTGGTTGCCGAGCTCCGCGAGCAACTGTTGAGCCAACTTGAAGCTCTGCTGGCCAGCGAAGGCCTGCTCGCCTGGGCCAAGGCCAGCCTACCGCTCAAGAACACCCTGCTGGAGTCGGATGCCCGACTCGTCGAGGCCGCCTATCAAACCAAGCTTGAGGAGGTCACCCGTTCATTCGCCAAGGATGTCGAACCAACGCCCGAAGCATCACCGGAGCACCTGCGAGGTGCAGCTGCAGGGATCGTAGCGCTGCACAGATTGCCAGACGAGGTTGGGCCTGCCTATCCCAAGGAGCCGCCCCGCGTACGCAGCAAGGCCCACCGGCTGTTTGTCCGTAACCAGCCCTGCCTCATCTGCCAGCAAACCCCGTGCGATGCCCACCATCTGAAGTTTGCCCAACCCAAGGCGCTCGGCCGCAAGGTCAGCGACGAGTTCACCGTCCCCTTGTGCCGCGCCCATCATCAGGAGCTGCACCGGCACGGTAATGAAAAAGCCTGGTGGGCCAACCTGCAGATCGCGCCACTGCCAGTGGCGCAGGACTTGTGGTCGGCGAGCCCTGTCCACGATACGGTCAACCTCACGCGGGCGGCTTTGCCCGCGAAGCTTGGACCGGAGGACCTACCGCGATGAACGAGCCTTTCCGAACGCCGCGGCCGCCGACCGCGATCGCGCTGCCGGTCGAATTGGAGGTGTTGGCGCCGCCCTATTGCCGCCCGCGAGAATCTTGACGACTACTATGCGCTGCGGCACGCGATCTTCGCCGACGTCGTGCCACGCCACGATCGGCCACCGAGTGGTCTGCTGGTGATCGATGTCACCGAACTCTCCTGGAAATCCAAGGCTAAGGAGTGTTGCGCCACAAGCTTCTGGAAATCTATCCGCAAAAAGTGATCTTACGGCGGGTCGACCTGTGCGGAATTGCCCCGAGTGTGGCGGTAGCGGATCGGGCGGGCTCAAGGCCCCTCGCGGCGACTTGAGGCCAGGGACCGGCATAGACACGCATCGGGACAACATCAGAGCGACACAGGCTCGATCTTCGCAACTCGCAAACTTTTAACTCCGACCGTATTTCTCCGGCAACAGCCGAAGGTGCGACGGCCAAAGCGGTCCGCTTGATCCATGGTGCTACACGGAGCCGGTCGGCGAGCGCGAGATGTAGGCGGGACTGTCACAGTTGTCGATGCAGCGTCAACAAGGGCGCGTCCTGGACCCGATAAGCCGCTCGGATCGCCACGCGTCCAAATAGCAAAGGTCTTTCAGGACGATGAAACGGGCTTTGCGTCGGCATGATCACGAACGGACGCCTGTTCGCCCGCGCGCTCGTTAGACTTGGAGTTACGCAACAAGAACAGAGCTCTCCAATCGAGCCGATGGCCAAACTCAATATAGCGATAGCTCAAAGCGCTCAGCGCGAGCACTATTGCGAGATACGGCAATGACAATCGAAGCGTGTCTTTCAACGAAGAAGTATCCGGCGGGATCATTTCGACCATGATGATCGAATGCCATGCATAGATGCTGTAGCACATGCATCCGACGATTTGAATTGCCCATGCTTCGAATACACGATTTGCCGACCATGCCCCACACAGCACCGCAAGCAACACCATGGAAAACCCGGCGCAAAATATCGTTGTATAGAGAATGCTCACGGCCCAAGGACCGTGATCCTTGAGAAATATGGCGGCAATCATCAGCAGCACACCGGGCAGCAGCCCATGCGAATGGAATCGCCCGAGCGAGGCGCTGTCCCTGGACTTGACATAAAGATCGCAAACCAACATTCCGAAAATGAATTGGTAGCACGACCCGAAGATGCCGCCCACAAACGGGCGAAATATGCCGACCCGGTCGACCGCGATAAGATTTCCGGCCACCACGAAGGCTGAGCAGACGAGCACGCTCAACAGCACCAACCTTTCGAGGCTCCACCGCGCGATCAGAAGGATCAGCAGCGGAAACAAAAGGCTAAACCAGACTTCAACACCGACGGACCACAGCACGGGATTGGAGGGGGGCATAAACCCGTGCGGCACAAAAATGAAAAGTGTCGATAGGAGTCCGCCAAGCTCCATATACCAGCCGTGCGATCCAGCGGGAGATTTGGCATGGAGTGCAACGGTCACGAGGACGACAATATAGTAAAGCGGAAGCAACCGGGCAGCGCGATGCCAATAGAAATCCGGGAAATCCGCCAGCCGATTGATCGCCCTCTTTTTTGTGCGATAGGGAAGGTACAGAACGAATCCAGAGAGCACAAAAAAGATATTTACGCCCAAGAAGCCGTGCTTCGCGACAGTGGCAAGAAGACCATTGGGATTAAGCTCGCCGGGAAACGACGGCGTGCTGGATGTAAACGGGACGAACAGGTGAAACACGATCACCATCATAATGGCGAGTCCACGAAGGCCGTTAACGGCCCCGATCTTCTGCGCGCCGCTTTCTGCGATCGCCGCGGAACCTGGAGATTGTAATAACAAGATCGGCGATCTCGGCATTTCGTGGTTTGCTATTTGCAATACTGGCCAGATTGAACCGCCTGTCAATCGACAGTGCTGCCACATCAGTCATCAGGACACGATTCTGAACGAGCGCGGCCCGGGACGAACGCGCGAACAACGTGCCTTCAAATAGTCAACTACGGGATATAGACGGCAGGAGGCTTGCTTTGGGGCATAATTGTGAGAGCGCACGTATAGCTTGATGGCAGGGCTCCTTATCATATTTGTTCTGCTCGCGATTGGCTTCGCTGCCGGCTATGGCACGCGCGAGCTAATCTCGCGCAAGCGACACGCGGAGTACCTGCATTTGCAGCCGTACATTTCGCCCGCGCTCAGACCCAAGCAATCATCTTCTGATGAACGCACCAGGACGCGACATGCCGCGTCTGAATCGGCAATGGCTGAAAGACAACGGACGAACCACGACATCACGCGCTCGTTTCAGGACATATCCATTCACGACCGCAACCCAGAAAACCCGGCAAGGCCTGCCGGCGGAAACTTGCATCTGGTTCAGGCTCATCGGCCTGAGCCGGACGCTGGATCTTTGCAGCCCGCGAATTTCGAACAGAGCCTCGAGGAGTTGGTCGCACTCCTGCAGCGCCGCAGGCAGGACGTCTAGGCCCCTTTACTTCCGCGTCGGTTGACCAGAAGTCTTTCGCCGTGTCTGCGCGTCGCTTTTTGCAGCGTGGTAGCGCTGATTGCTTTACGATGCTGAGGATGTTCCTGGAAGCTGAAGCCGCTGCCCATTTTCGGCGAAAGTGGCAGCCACAAATTGACTAGCAGGCGCAGTTAGAAAGTGGTATCTTTCTAGCAGTTCTGTGGTTGAAATGCGATGATGGCGCGTGTGCAGGACATCCTTGGCGCACATGCAGGAGGGTGGATTTTGATCTTGCTGTTGATAGCAAGCGGCGTGGTGGGTCTTCTTTTGGGACGCACCTTTCGCGCGTTCGTCCTCATTCCCGCAACGATGCTAGTCATGGTTCCAGCGTGGTATTTGGGCACTGAGCAGGGTTTGTTGACCGGTGCGGTTTCATTTGTCGTCAGCGCTGTGGTCATGCAGGTGGCGTATTTCGCGAGCCTGCTAACCAATCTGCTTCGCCAGAACCTCTCGCTGCTCGATCAAGTACAATCGGAGGCATCCCCGCCGTTGCCCGAATCACGAGTCGTACTCTAGCCAATCACTGGCGCGACAGTGGGCATGCATGCCGAGGATTTCGTCACATTGCGACGTGCCCCCGGATGAGCCTCAATCCCGTTTGGTCGCGCGCACCACGGATGATATTTTCCACGTCGACAGGGCCGTCGGTCTGCCCGTCGACCGGTTCCATTGTGGTCCTGTCGGGATTTCCCGGTCGGTGCACGCCGGACATAGTCCGGCGTGCGAACACTTCGAAACCGTGAGCGGAAAGTCTGTCCGCCACCTCAGCACACGTTGCATCCACACTGAACGCCACCTGAGCTCGATCTCCTCAAGAACTAGTAGCATTGCATCAGCAGTGACTCACGCTGTTTGGGGATTGATGACAACGGCGAGGCGGATCTGGAACCGGCGCCTGTGAAATCCCCGGCCGATATTTCTGCATTGTGCAGAAGCAGATGGCCTCGCCCTGGACTTGTGAATGTAGATCAACTCGCTGAAAACGATATGGTCTGCCGTCGATGGCACCTATCTTCGCCGTCTTTGTCGTGTCCTGTCTTAAGATTGCTCGAATGTGTGTTTAGTTGACCGGAGGATCCAAGATGGAACTGCTGGCGAGAGCAGCGGCAGCAGGACGCCGTAGCGGCGCGTGGGACTCGTTGCAAGAGTCGATCGAAACGGATCGAGCGGCTATAGCTCTCTCGATGCCAACACGATTGCGGCCGAAGCAGCGTCCCGGTCCCGTCATTCACCGGATTGATACCCGGCCGCTCGATATCGGCGCCGATGAGGTCGTGGCGGTTGGCAAACTCCGCAATGAGATGCTGCGACTACCCGATTTCCTGCGCCACCATCGGCGACTCGGGGTCAGACGTTTCCTCGCGATCGATGATCGTTCGGACGACGGCACGCGAGAATTCCTCCTCGATCAGCCAGACGTTCACGTATTCGAGATCCGCGAGCCGTTTGCAGAATCACGTGGTGGCGCGCGTTGGACCAGCGCCGTGCTCGACCAATTCGCGCCCGGACGGTGGGCGCTGACGCTCGACGCCGACGAGCTCTTTGTCTACCCCGGCTGCGAAAATTTTGATCTTCGATGGCTGTGCCGCTATCTGGAGAGCTCAGGCGCGGATTGCATGACTGCGGAGATGATCGATATGTATCCACGCGTGCTCGGCGGCTCGGAACGCTACCGCGCTGGAGAGAGCCTCGTCGCATTCTGCCCCTACTTCGATTCAGATACCTATGTGAAGCGCCGTCGGCGCGGCTTTCCGACGAACTACCTGATTGGCGGAGCGCGAGCGAGACTGTTCTATGATGAGCCGATGCCGCCGAAGATCGCGCTCTACGACGCGCTCGTACGGCTGCTTGAGCCCTACGGACTGGAGCGGCTTCTGCCTGCAATCAACATCACGCGCTGGGAGCCACCGCTGCTTACTAAGGTGCCGCTCGCGCGCTGGTTGCCCGGCCGTCGCTATATCGCCGCCGGTCACCTGATGGCCCCGCGCGGCAAGCCAGGGGACGTCACCGGCGCCCTGCTCCATTTCAAGTTTCTCCACGACTTTACAGACAAGGTCGCCACCGCCGTCCGCGAGGGGAATTACTACCGCGGATCGGTCGAGTATAAACGCTACGCGGAGCGGCTCGCCCAGGATCAGTCATTCGAACTCACCTATCCAAAAAGCCGGATCTACCAATCGTCGGATGATATTGTCAGTTGCGGTCTGATGCGCTTCTCCCCGGCCTACCAGGCCGCGATGCGACAACCCTAACCATCGCTTCCGAAACATTGGGCGCGCGCTCGACTCCTTTTCTCCAATCGTGGCCGGGCCGGTCGTTCTGCTCGATGGACTTTTTTTGAAGACCGGTACCTGCCGTTCTGGAGCATGCTCGGATCAGAGCTCACCGATTGGCTTGCGGCCGAGCAGCCGAAGGAGAAGTTTCCTTCCACGCACGAGCGTCGGATAAAGTGCCCGTGCAAGGCGCGGCCGGGAGAACACGAGCCGGTTGACTCGGTTGAAAAATGTCGCTTCGCCGGCAAGCGTTGCCAGCAGATACATTGCCTCGGCCCCATAGTAATACTGCCGACGCCAGCGAACCACCATGCCTTCATTAAGATCGAGGTTGTGCGCGCGGATCTCGCGTAAGATCGGATGTTCCGAGCGCGCGTCGATCAGGTGGACACGCTGCCCCTGCTCCCGCAACTGATACAGCAGGACATAACGGCTGCATAACGGGCATTCGCCGTCATAGACCACCCAGATCTCGTCATGGCCATCTTGGGTCAATTCGATAGTCCGTCTGCTTCCGCACGTCGCGCACAAGTTTGCCTTCGACAAGGCCGAGGCATACCGACTCTACTACGTAGTGATAGGCGACAATGTCGTCCATGCTCAGCTTGTTGAATTCGCTGTACATCCATGGATTGGCGAGCATGTGGTGCGGATAGGCATAGAAGCTGTTACTGTCCTTGACCCAGGGATAGATGCGGAAAAAACGGTCCGTCTCGCGGACCAGTTTCTCGACAGCGTCCATGGCTACTCCTGTGTCCTGACGCGGAAGAATCTCCGGGCCGCAGGTGGTCGCGTCGTGCCAGGTCGCAAGATCGTGGTTGTTACCGCCAACGCGAGCCCGGAAATGGTTTTCGGGGATGTACATGGTTCCGGTCCCGATCATGTACGAGTAGATGCCGAAATAGGTGGACGGGGCGAGGATCTGGCGGCCATCCCGGGTCTCGACGAAGAATCGCGGGCTTGCCAGCTTCGGCCCGTCCAGCCAGCCTAGGAAGTTGGTGTAGAAGAAGAATCGACCGCAGATGACAGCCACGACCATCACAACCTTCATGGCCGGGGTGAATCCGTCGCGCGGCAGCCTGCGCGCCGCGGCGACGACGAAAAGGTTGAGCGCAATCCAGAAGAAGAACAGCGCCCCGAGCGTGAAGTACACACCAACGTGGAAGAGATCGAACAACAGACAGAAGAACGACAACGCGCGCGTCGAGATCGCGGCCAGCGGCGACAGCAGCTGCGCGCCCAGCACAAAGACGTTGAAGAGCAACTGGTTGCTGACGATCGCGTCCCAGGTCGTCTGCAACGCGCCCGGCCATAGGCCGAGCGGGGCGTCGCCACGTTCGAGCCCCATCAGGATCGAGGTCTGCGTGGGGTTCGCAAGCAGCCAGGTCCACGGCTTCTCGCCGCCTGCCTGCAGCTTCGCGATTCCCGACCAGAAATAGCTGCCGAGATGCGCCCCGACGGCGCACGCCCAGATCAGGCCGTAGGCGCGATCGCGGAGCTCTTTCACGCCATCCGCGGAAGCGAACACAGTGCGCAACTGCGGCACGCGATCCATTGCCCAGGCACTGGTGAGGACGATCGTGCCCAGCACGCCAAGGACGCAGAAGTTGCCGACGTCGAGCATGCCGAGATAATCAGTCTCGGTCACGAAGATTCCGGACACGACGCTGACCATCTCGCGCCACGCATGATAGAAGTAGAACAACGGTAGCAGAAATGCTGGGCGCCAGATCGCGGCGATGCCAGCTACGACCGCAAGCACTGCGCCGTACCGAAAGAACAGGATCCTGTCGCCCGAACCGAAAAGGATATTGGCAGGACCTGCGAAGGGTCCCAGTGAATCGAACAACAACTGCATGAAGATCGCCATTCCGATCGCGAAGGCGGTGATCCGCAATGGCGGCGAGAAATCCCGGTAGCGAATCGAGTTGAAGGCGAGCGCGCCGGCAAATGCCGCGCAAACCAGCACAAACGCGTAAATGTCAGACCAGCGCGCGAGATGCGTGACGGCCCGCCGCGAAATCGCAGACAGAACGATGGCTACTGCAAGAAGGAAGAGAGGTCCCGCCAGCGACGAGATGCCAGACCGGGTTCCTTGCCGTGATGATGCGACGGTGTATAACGCCATCCCGCCTCGGACCTCCGGAACTGCGCGATCGCAGATCAACCGAACATTATCGAACCGCTTGCATCCTGCAAGCATCGCACGCGCAGCCTTGGCCTTCCGCAGCGGGAGTGCTCACAAAATCATCTTGCGGGAACCTGAACATTGCAAATTGAAATGTGACAAACTGCGGGCATTGTTGTGACTGCGCGTCTCCGCACCGCCAACTGACATTGGTGAATCTTCACGCACTCGTTCGAAGTTGGTCATCCGCCTCGACCGGACTCGCCTCACAGTTCGCCGATCCCACGTCGCTCGATCATATCTTCCGTTCGTGTCAAAGCCGAGCTAAAAGCCGGGGCGGTCCAGAACCGTCACAGTTGAGAGCGATAGATTTCGCGCCGGCATTTGCAGGCAGCCGCAAGACCGAGCAAGAACTGTTTGAGATCGCGGGGTGAACTCGTTGGACAGAGACAGCAAGTCGCGGGCCGCAACCAACATCCTCATAACAGGTGGGGCCCAGGCCTGGAAACTGTCAGCCGGTTTCGTTTTGACAATATTCTCGACGCGAAATCTTACGCCGTCCGACTTCGGCCTACTTGCCATGTCCGCGACGGCCGCAACGTTCCTCGGGCTCATCAAGGACCTCGGCGTCGGACAGGCCATCATTCAACGCCCGGAAATCGCCAAGGGCCAGATCGATACGCTGTTCTGGCTGTCGGTGCTGGCTTCCGCGGCGTCAGCCCTCGCCCTGACCTTGAGCGCATATCCGCTTTCACTGTTTTACGACGATCCCAGGCTTCGACAGCTCATCGTCGCAATTGCAGGGCTTAGCTTCATTGCAGGCCTGCCAACCGTTCCCGCCGCCCTGCTTGCCAGAGAGTCCAGGTTCAAAGCCCTGGCAGTCTTGGATGTCGCAGCGACAACCGCGTCCATTGTCGCGGGGATCGTTGCTGTGATCATCTTGAGAAATTATTGGGCGCTTTACCTGTCCACGCTCGTTCTCACGCTGCTTTCGACAGCTGGGATCTGGACCTGTTCGGGCTATCGTCCCGGATATCCTCACTTGGACAGCGAGACGCGGCACATGGCAAGATTCGGCCTGCACGTGTCCGGGTTCAATCTGGTCAACTATTTCTCGAGAAACGCGGACAATATCCTCATCGGCAAATTCCGCGGCGGCGACGAACTCGGCCTTTACGATCGGGCCTATAAGCTATTGCTGTTCCCGATCGTTCAACTGCACAACCCGATCGGGCAGGTGATCGTGCCGCTTCTTTCGCGGCTTCGTCTCGATAAGAAAGAATACCTGAGCACTTACGACGATGCCCTTTCCATGGTCATGCTTGTATGTCAACCAGGCATCGTCTTCGCCATCCTGCTCTCGGAGCCGCTCTTCAGAAGAGTCCTCGGAGAGCATTGGGTGGGTGCAGCCCCGATTTTTTCGTGGCTGGGCCTTGCGGGCTTGATCCAGGTCGCGACCGCGACGGCAGCCTGGCTGTTTCTCAGTCAAGGCCGTGGGCGGGAGTACTTCAGGCTGGGCGTTTGGACTGCTCTGATCAACGTGATCTCATTCGTCATCGGCCTTCCCTGGGGCGCCCTTGGAATTGCCATCGCATATACGCTGGTGAACTGCGCCATCGTGCTGCCGCTTTACGCGACATTGATCGGTCGCAACGGCCCCGTGACGACGAGGCGCCTGATCGAAACGACCGGCCCGCATTGGATCGGTTGTCTCGTTGCGGCGGCCATCACAAGGATTTCGACCATCTCGTTGCTGGATGGAAACTCTCTGGCTGGACTGGCTACGCTGCTGGCGCTTGCCTATGCGTCATATCTCATAGCCATCAGCTTCTTTGCGCAGAAAAGGGCACTCGCGAAGCGTCTGTTGCGCTACGGTTACCGAAGGGCAGCCCCGCAAATCTAGGCAAAACTTCCCCGGATTGCAGGAACCGCGCAAGCCGGGGCTTTCAGCCAACCGGACCTTAACAGCAGTCATACCAATGCGCGCTGAGCAGGGATTGAGTTCACCTTGCTGAATTCGCCCTGCCGATCTGATCAGGTCGGCTTGACTGTTGACGTCCGCAGCCATCCAGTCCTCACGACCTTCAGCGAAGGATGAAGTTGTGCAATTCCGCCAGATGGGCATCGATGGGAGCCACCGCGTCAACGACGTCGACCCGATGAAGGCCGAGGTTGGCCTCCGGGCGAGTGGCCTCCAAGACAGGCGTTATCCCTGCCGATTCATGGAACGCCTCGCTAACGAACTCGTAGGCGCCTTTCGAGGCAGCGGACTGCTCGAAAACAAGACCGTCGCTTCCCAGGCGCGCCGCCATGACAGCCGCTGCAGTCGCACTGGGCTGCGAGGCCGGAACGGACGCGAAATCAAAGCTGGCCTTCGGAGGATCGATGACCAGCGTGCCGCCATTTCCGTCATTTGAGATATTGAACGTCGACTTTGTGTAGTCACCGACCAACGAAATCTGTGCGGCGTGATTTTGCGCATCGACCACCGTCAACACGCCACCGGCCGTGTTGCCGGAAAACGACGCCGACGTTCCCGCTCCGTACGCGATGTCCTTCAGGTCGATATGGTTGGAATTGGCAGCGGTGCCGTCACCCGCCAGACCGATCAGCGTTCCCGTAAATTGCGCCGCATGGTCCAGCACCAGATTGCCTGTCGACGCTTTGAAAGTGATCGACCCGGAAGCCGCGCCCGACAATTCGAGTGTGGCGCCGGCGTCGAGCGTTGCGGCCTGCGTCATCTTGTCCAGGTTCAATACGACATTTCCGGAAATCTTGAGAATGGTCGATGACGTATTGATGACGCCATCGCCGTTGAGGTCCTGAAAAAAAGTCGTCTCGACCGCTTTAAGAGAAGGGTCGGTCGGGGACACCTTGTTCAGGAGGTTCGATATATAGTTGCCATTGCTGTCCGTGGTCCACACACAGAGTTCGCCGGTGGCCGGGATCTTCCAGGCCACGTCATAACCGCTGGACGTCTGCTCCACGGCTACCGGCGTCCATACGCCGAATTGTCCGGACACAACCGCGATACCGCCATACTTCAACGTCGGCCCAGTGCCGCTGGCCATCGAGTCGAGCAAATAATTCTTGCCGACCAGAACCAGGCTAGTCGAGCCGGACGCCTCGATCGTCGTGCCTGAAACCGGCTGGGACGCTGGTGGAAGACCAATCACTCCATCCCCGTTGAGATCCTGGTGGAAGAGAGTCTCGCTTGATTCAAGCGCCGGGTCGGTGCTGGACACCTTGTTCAGATAATTGGATACGAAATTGCCGTTGCTGTCGGTGTCCCAGATCGCGAACTGTCCGGTGGAAGGAATCTTCCAGGCGACAAGGTAGCCGCTCGATGATGCTTCCGCACCCACCGGCACCCATGAGCCCAGCTGCCCCGCGACAACCGCCGCTCCGCCATTCTTTAGAAGAACCGATGAACCGCCAGTCGACAGATAGAAGTAGCTTCCCACTTGGGTGAGCGTTGTCATACCGGCCGCTTCAATCACCGTACCGACTGTCGGGCTGAAGGCGTTCGAGAGCGCACTCAAATTGCCAGCCACATCAGTTGCGGTCCCGGTGAACTTATGTAGACCTTGCGTAAGCGGCCCGGTCGTGATGTTCCAGGCGCCATTGGTCCCCGCCACACCTGCGCCGAGCAAGCTCGAACCTTCGTACAATTTCACCGAGCTTCCGGCTTCCGCGGTACCGGAAATGATCATGCTGTTCGAAGCCGCGGGTGCGCCCGATACGATGGTCGGCGCAATGGGTGCAACCGTATCCGTCGTCACGTTCAAAGCAGCCGAGGGCGCGCTGAGATTGCGGGCGGCATCCGCGGCCTTGGCCGTAAAAACGTGGCTGCCGTCCGCCAGGGTTCCGGTCGCAAATGACCAGGCTCCATTGGCATCGGCGCCCGTGGTTCCGATCAGCGTCGCACCGTCGAAGATCTGCACCGCGCCTCCTGCCTGAGCAGTCCCGGCCAGATTTACGTGATTGACGTTGGTGACGCCGTCGCCTGCAATATTGCTGTCGGGCGAGAACGACGTGACCGTGGGGACGGTCGGGGCGACCGTGTCGATCGTGACGTCTACATTGGCGGAACGCGCAGTGATATTGCCCGCGCCGTCCGTAGCGGCAGCCGCGAACGCATGGCTACCATCGATCAGTGTTCCCGTAGCATAGCTCCACGTGCCATTGTTGTCGGCGATCGCCGTGCCGATCTGATTTGCTCCGTCGAACACCTCGACGGTCAGACCTGCCTGCGCGTGGCCTGTCAGGATCAGGTGATTTGAGTTGGTAAGGCCCGACGCGATCGAACCGTTGTCATTGGTGACCGCGATCGTCGGCACGTTGATAGGCATCGTGGCAATCGGCACATTCGTCGCGGACACGAATGAATAGTCGGCCGATGTCAAGCTGGTGATGCCGGCAATGCGCAGCGTATCTGCTCCACCCGCGTAGTGAACTGTCCACACGTCGTTCACATGGGTCAAATAGGCGCCGCTGTCATAGCCTTTCAGGATCAGCTTGTCGTGTTCGGCAGTCGCGCTCGTGAAGACGTGGAAATCCGCGATCGTATCGTTGCCGCTGCCTGCATTGTAAATGAACGTATCGTTCCCGGCTCCTCCGGAGAGCCAGTCATTCCCGCCGGCGCCATCGACGATGTCGTAACCGCTCGAGCCGACCATGCGGTTTGCCATTTGGTTGCCGACGCCGGTGAGCCCTCCCATCAACAGCGTCAGATTTTCGACGTTGGCCGGCAGCGTGTACGACGTCCATGCCTCCACGCTGTCGATGCCGCCGCCCGCATTCTCGACTATCTTCTGGTTCGTGTTGCCGATGACATAGGTATCGTCGCCCTTCCATCCTACGAGCGCGTCATCAATATTCACCGCCGTGAGCTTGTCGTTCGCCGCGGTGCCGTAGATCATGCGGCTGCTCGCTTTTCCGCTGATCCAGGACGTAATTGTCCCGCCGACAGGGAGCGTTGCGGGCAATTGGAAATCGTCGCTGCTGAACGCCGAGATCGTCGTGTTGCGGAACACCAGCGTATCCTGGCTCGTCAGCTTCAGATATACGTCGCCCCTGACCTGGCTCATCGCCGCCTGCACGTCGACGAATGAGGTGAAGGCAAAGCCGTTCAACTGCACAACGTCGTGTCCGGCGCCCGATCCCGGTGAGAAGTCGGTGATGATGTCCGAACCGTCGCCGGAATTGACTACGAAGGTATCCGCGCCGCCGCCGCCGGTCAGAATATCATTACCGAGTCCGCCGGTGATAACGTTCGCCGCGGAGTTTCCGATGATGATGTTGGACTGGATATTGCCGCTGGCGTTGATCGCCGCCGAGCCGGTGAGCGTCAGATTCTCGACGTAGCTGGAAAGCGCGTGCGTCACCGAGGAGCGCACCGTATCGACGCCTCCGCCATAGGCCTCGACAACCTTCGCAGCTGAATCGGTCACCACGTAGGTATCTTCGCCGGCACCGCCGGTCATGGTATCGGCGCCTCCGGCGCCACCGATCAGATCATTGCCGGAAGTGCCGGTCAGCGTATCCGCAGCCGCGCTTCCCGCGATCGTGTTGGTCGGGGTGCCGCTCGTGAGAAGAGCGTAGTTGGTAAGCGTGTACTCCGGCAACTGATAGGCCTTGAACGAATCGATGGTCATCGTCGCCGTCGATCCTGGAGCGGCGTTGCCCGGCCAGCTCCCGCCCATCGCGAGATTGGCGATCATGTACATCGCCGTATTCATGTCGGCGGGTGTGGCCTGCTGTGCGACCTCCTTCCCGTCGACGAAAAACGTCAGGTCGTATGGCGTCCATTTGAGCGCAAATGTGTGTTCTCCGGTAGTCAGGTTGGCTGTATTTGCCCAACCGCCATTCGTCGCGGGCGCGTACGGTGAGTGAATGGCCCAGTGGGCCTGGTTAGGATCCTGACCAAAGGCTTCGAGCACATCGATCTCGGTATTGAGATTATTGGCAGTGCTGGGCAACAGCCAAAACGCCGGCCACGCGCCGGTTGTGCTGGGCAGCGTGGCCGTCATCTCGAAATAGCCGTAGGTCTGGGTAAAGCTGTTCTGGGTCGAGATCATGCCCGACGAGAAAATGGCGCTCCCAGTATAAGGCGTGGCGCTCGCAGGCAAGGGCTGCGCCGTGATGACAAGGTGGCCGTCCCGAATCGAGAACGGATTAAGCCCAAGCGACGTCGATGCCTGCGTTGCCGGCAGCCCGGAAAAACTGGGATCGACGTACACTTCCTGTTCGCCGGCCAGCCCGTAGCCTGCTGCTCCGCTCCAAGCATAGCTTGTGCGCCAGGTCAGGCTGGGATCCTGCCCCGCGGAGAGCGCGTTGAAGTCGTCGTTGAAGGTCGGGACCAGTCCGGTCAGCGGGCTGACGATGTTTATATTTGCGGGCGTGAGATCCTGGAGGCTGGTATTCTCGAGCCTAATGGTTTCGCCGCTAGCGATCGTCAGGACCAGGTCGGTGCCGACCTGTTTCATGGCTGCCGTGACATCGGCGAAGGTCTTGAAGCCCGTGTCGTTGAGCTGCAGGATGTCCCCTCCCGCGCCCGCCTGAAAATCGGTGACGATGTCGTTTCCATTGCCCGCGGTTACGACAAAGGTGTCGCGACCGGCCCCACCGGTCAGCACATCATTGCCTCGACCGCCGTCGATCATGTTGTCGCCGGCATTGCCGACAATGATGTTGTCGAGATCATTACCGGTGGCGGGAGACGGAACGCTATCCGTCAGGATCAGGTTTTCGACGTTCGACGCATTGATGAGGCTGTATCCATTGATGTTCCAGACACGGATCGTATCAATGCCCTCTCCGGCCTGCTCGACGACCTTGGTGTTGTGGTCATAGACGTAGTAGGTGTCGTCCCCCGCACCGCCGATAAGGGTAACGCCCGCGCCGCCGGCCTCTATGCCGTCATTTGTTGCTCCCGTCGTCAGCGCGCCACCTGCAGGAACAGTGCCCGCCCAGTTCCACGCCGTACCGCTTGCCGGCAACGAATCGTCCAGCGCGACATTGTCTGCGACCAAAGCCGAAAGCGCGACATTCTGCAGCGTAAGAGTTTCCGTCGACGACAGAGTTACGACTATATCGGAGCCTACTTGGGTAACCGCGGCCAGGAATTTGGCGAACGTCGCAAAGCCGTAATTCTGCGCCCGCAACACATCGCCGCCTACTCCCGCCTGAAAGTCAGCGACAGTGTCGGAGCCATATCCTTTCGAGATGACGAACGTGTCCGCCCCTGCGCCTCCGGTCAGAACATCGTTTCCGGTGCCGCCAAACAGGATGTCAGCACCGGCAGTGCCGCTGATTCCGGTCATGATGATTGCTTGCTCCCTTTGTAGGTCAGCCAACGACAACCGCGTTCAAAACGGCCTTACGGATTCGAAACAATTTGAAGCATGAAGAGGAATTCAGTGACAGCTTCAAGACCGCGCATCGCTCAAGGGCATCGTAAGAATACGGGGCATCGTTTGAGGTCAGCGCGTTCCGCAGCAAAGAGACTTCAACCAGACGAGCCGCCGCGTCGTTCCACTGCGCGAGATCCTCTCCCGGAACCAGGCACAGAACTGGAACTCGATGGCGGTCCCAAAGAATTCGGCTGCATCGCGTTCGGACTCGAGGCGAGTAAAGTAATAAGGGAGTTGTGCAGATGCAGGCTGCAGGCGGTCACGGCACGGCGATGTTGCCGCGAAACAATTGTCCCGATGCAAGTTCACCCGCGGGATAGAATCGTCCCTGATGCTTCCGAAAGAAACTTGTCCTGTCGAAGATTTCGGTCCATTCGTACAGACCAGGGTTGCAAGGACCGAAGGTCCGGATCGTCCCCAGACAACACGACGCTATTACGGGAACCGAAACGTTCTGGCCTCCCATTTCTCGCGCGCCTTGCCTCAGCGTGAGCGACATCGACGCATCATCTGCGGGAACGTTGCGCAGACGAATCTCGGGATTTAGGAAGAGCGTGACGCAACCGTGCGCCCCCTGCCATGAAAGATCCAGCGTCATCGGATCAGCCGATGCACGACGACATACAGCAAGCCATCAGGCGAAGACCGCAACAGCAACTCTCACTTAGAGCTTCCATTTCG
The DNA here is from genome assembly GCF_023074185.1 of Bradyrhizobium sp. 132. Taxonomy (GTDB): domain Bacteria; phylum Pseudomonadota; class Alphaproteobacteria; order Rhizobiales; family Xanthobacteraceae; genus Bradyrhizobium. Next base: position 16,461 of record NZ_JADPKY010000155.1, read on the forward strand.
AATTCGCTTCCGATCTTCAGGCGATCGGCTACACAGCAGGCACGCAAAATAGATCGCCGGTTGCAAGGCACCTCAGTAGTCAGACTCGCTCAGTTGCCGAGGCACCAAGAGATCAAGTCAAGAGGTCACGAGTTGGCCATTCTTTTGGCCGACCGTTGGCTTGTCCCTTGGCGTGCATCAATAAATAGCGTTCCCGCGCCTCCCAACGGATTGAACAGATAAACGCAAGTGGCAGCTAAACCGTGTCTAGAAAAGTCCTGATCGTCGTACCGGTTTTGAACGAGGCGTCCCACATCGAGACGGTTGTCCGTAACCTGGCCCGGGACAGTCTCCACGAAGACCGCACAATAGTGGTTGCAGATGGTGGCAGCACGGATGGGACGCCTGACATTGTCCGCGCTCTCGCCAGTGAGATTGATAGCGTCAATCTATTGCATAATCCCCAGCGGTTACAGAGCGCCGGCGTCAATCTGGCCGTCCAGGTCTACGGGGCGGGCGCGCAGGCCCTGGTGCGGTGTGACGCCCATTGCGAATATCCGGCTCATTACGTTTCGAGCCTTCTCAAGACCCTGGACGAGCGCAAAGCCGACTCGGTCGTGGTCCCCATGGACTCGCGTGGCGACGGCTGCCTACAGAAGGCCGTCGCCTGGGTCTCGGACACGAAGGTCGGTTCGGGCGGATCGGCACATCGCGGCGGAACGCAAAGCGGCTTTGTCGACCACGGACATCATGCGGCCATAACCGTTGACGCGTTCCGCAGGGCGGGTGGTTACGACGAAACCTTCACTCATAATGAAGATGCGGAGTTTGACTGCAGGCTGCGTGCAATCGGCGGCCGGATATTTCTGGATTCGGACATCCGCCTTTCATATCGACCGCGATCAGGCTTCGTGAGCCTGGCGAAGCAATATTTCAATTATGGTCGCGGTCGATCGAGAACCGTGAGACGGCATCCCGGATCGTTGCGACTGCGTCAGTTCCTAGTACCCACTCATGTTGCACTCACGGTTTGCGCCATCCTACTGTCTCCAGTGGCGCCAGCGCTGTTGGCATTGCCGGCGGCTTATCTGGCGATACTGGCACTGACCGCAGTTATGATTGCAGGAAAGCATCGCTCGATCTGCGGACTGCTGGCCCTGCCGGCCGCTGTCGTGATGCATTTCGCGTGGGCGCTGGGCTTTTTCTGGGGCATCCTGTCGATCCGCCAGACCACCTGGCAGATGACCCCTTCAGTTTCGTGAAGCCTCAAGAACCTGGACGCTGGCATCTGCGCCCACACGCTGGCCCGCCTTCGCATAGGCGGCCTCGGTCAGGCGTGCGATCGAGGTCCACGTCGGCACGGAATCGCGCAGATCCAGCATTCCTTGACCCTTGGAGTTTCGATAATCAGGATCGCTGATCAAGCGCTCGAGCGACCGGGACAATGCGACGGGTTCATCTGGCGGAACGAGCGTCCCTTCTGCCTGATCGCTCAGCCATTCCGAAAATGTTCCAAGGTTCGACGCGACAATGGGACGTCCCGCTGCGATCGCCAGCATCAGCACACCCGACGCGTCGATATCCCGGTACGGAAAAGCCAGGATGTCCGCGCGTGCGACCAGCGAAGTGACTTCATCTTCCGGAACAAAACGCAGGTCAAATTCGACATGCTCTTCGAGCTGCAGATCCTTCACCATCGCAAACAGCGGCTCCATCGGCATTTCCGGCCAGCCCACGACCTTCACAACGCAACGCGCCCTAACCTCTCGAGGCAGCAGCGCAAGCGCGCGAAGCATGACGTCTACGCCCTTGTAGGGCTTTATCTTGCCGAACAGGAGTATTTGAACGCGCCCGCCCCCGTCCGAAGGCTCGTCGGCCGGTCGGGCGATATGATCCGTCAGCAATCCGTGCGGGATAACCGATATCCTCTCGTCGAGGATACCAACGCGCAATAGGCGATCGCGACCAACGGTCGTATGAACGATAAGATGGTCGAAGCAATGCAGAATCTTGAGCGCGCCAATCCGCTGTATCCGCGAGCTCGGATTGTTGTTGAACGGATTCGAGTCATGAACGGTCAGCACAGTTGGCGCGATCTTTCTGAACTTGGGAACGAACTGGCTGTCAACGATCGCCAGCGGCGCCCACTGGAAATGGATCACATCGGGCGGCGCTCTCCTGAAGCGCCTGATCAGCCGAGCCATTGATTCAGCGTGACTGAGACCCTTCAGTCCCAGCTGCACGTTGCGCGGAAGTTTCTTGAAAAAGCGCGACTGCATCCCAGAATAAAAATGCCGGTCAAGAAACCGCACTTCGTCGAGGGACGGCTTCTGCCCAAGCTGGCGCCCAACAATGCTGGCTGCATGCCCAATATCGGTCAATCCTTTGGCTAATTTAAGATCATATGGCCAGGTAAACAGCGACGGATCGATCAGAGCGATTTTCATGCGATTGTCTCACCAACCATGCTTGCGGACCGTGAAATTACTTCTGGCTCATCAACGCATGGATTGATAGCCTTCGGTGACACTGGCGGATTTCCTGAGCGACACACGTGAAGATTAGCATCGTCATAACAGTCTACAATTACGAACGGTATGTCGGATTGGCAATCGACAGCGCGTTGAATCAGACGCGTCCGGCGGATGAAATCGTTGTCGTCGACGATGGCTCGATCGACGGTTCCCGTCAGATCATCGCCGGATATGGTGACAGGATTCGAGCCGTATTTCAGGCAAACCAAGGCAACATCGCAGCATTCGAGGTCGGGTATCGTGAGGCGACAGGCGATGTGCTGCTGTTCCTCGATGCAGACGATATCCTGATGCCGACAGCAGTGGAAAATGTCGTCGCACACTGGCGCGAGGGTCTCTCGAAAGTTCAATTCGATCTAGAACTCATCGACGGCGCTGGCACGCCTCTTGGACGCTTATTTTGTGCGTTTCCGAAGTCGTATACATCACAGGACGTGCATGCAGCATTTATCCGGTCGGGAACGTACATCTGGCCGGTCATGTCGGGAAATGCGTATTCCAGAGCGTTTCTTCGCCAGGTCATCCCTCTCAATCCGCCCGTCGGATACGACGGCGCTCTCAACTCGATTGCGCCTCTTTACGGGGACGTCGTCACGGTACAGGCAACCTTGGGGCAATATCGGCTCCATGGTCGAAATATCAGCCGGAACGACGCGAAGGGCCGCGCGCAGCGCTTTCCCGATTTCCCCAGGCAAATCGGGTTTCGCGTCGCCGAGTTCGATATCCTAAAGGCGCATTGCGACAGGAAGTCGGTACATGTGCAAGCTGCAACGCCAATCGATAACGAGATCGTCTTTGTCAACTATCGCCTAGCGTCACGAAAATTGGGATTGAGGTATGTCGCCCAAGACGCAGACACGTCGAGCTCGCTTCTGCGTCGTGGCATATGGCTCGCCCTGACCGAGACGACACGATGGCGGACCGCGGCCTCTCATATCGTCTGGTTCACTGCGTTATTCTTGAGTCCGACCTGGCTTGCATACCGGCTGATCATGCTCCGGTTCAACAGGGCAGAACTCCTGAGGCCGCTCCAGAGGTTCGGCAGCGTCATCCGACGCAAGCACGCCTGAATGCGCGGTGGCCAAAGGCAACCCACCACGTCAGATCCTCGTCCCCCCAAGCGTCAATCACAGACTTTCGATCCTGCGGATTGTCTCCGGCATTGGCCCGTAAAGATTGGTTACGCCGGCAAGGCGGGCACGAATCCGCCTGTCGGACTGGCGAAGGCGAAAATTTTCCGACAAGCGCAGAACGTATTCCATCGATTTCCACGCAAACCACGCCGCCCTGTCAAGCGCTGTCGGCTCGCCGAGCGACTCGGCCGCTTTTGCAATCGACGATGGCAGCGTCAGCTCAAGGCACGGAAATGGAAACAAGCCATAATTGTACAGGCCATTTGCCCAGAAGCGATCCATCTCCCAGTCGACTGGCCGATGGATCGTCGTCACGCTGTCGATGAATCGACGTGCGGCGCGGCTGGAGATCAGATAGGCCTGCGTTCCCATTGGCGCGCGCTCAAACCGTACCAATTCCCGCTGATCCAGCCAGGCCACATGCTTGCTGGGTGCCATGTGTCGCCCATACAGCCGGAGATAACCGATCTCGGCAGCCTTGCAGATATCCGGAAGCGATCGAAAGTCGAATCCGGCATCGAGAACGACATCGTCTTCTACCACAAGTGTCCATAAATCGTCGGTGTCTGATGCCCCCAGTTGCGCCATGATGCTCATATGGCTCGCGGCGCAGCCGATCTCGGCTCGTGAAAGGCCCCTGCCCCAAAAGCGGATGGCCAGCCCTTCATCATATTGCGGCAGCCCCTTGGCTGGCGCACGCAGGGCATCAAAGAAGGTCCACGGAATACCAAGCGAGTCCAGATTTGCACTCGCGCGCTCGCGGCGCTGGGAACCGGCCAAACTAATCGCCACAACTCTGAGATCGCTGCCCATTGGAGTCAGTCCTGCGCTGTCAACTTGGAACCGCATCGCACATCATCTCGAAACGATTAGCGCGAACTTGTCTCTGCTGACAAGGAGGAGGCAAGCGGCCAGGCTGCCATGCTCGCGACGATGTTTCACATTGTTATCCCCGTCAGGACGAAATCTGCGGCTATACGCTGAAAGGGTCCGCATTCGGACGCCTCGGTGCGAACCGAAGGTTCCTCACTAGCGAGTGAATGCGTACGTCGCGAAAATCATGACGGTCTTAACCTAAGAGAGGCGTGGATGCCATCAAAGCGTCGAATCAACGGCACCATGGCAGCAATCTTCGTCGCATCGTTGGTTGTTGGCGGCTCAGCAGTTTATCTAGGCCTGAGCAACGATGGTGCGCGACAGCGCCTGCGATCCATCACGCCATTCAAGCGAAGCAGCCAAATCGTCGGTGGCGCCGTCGTCGGCCAGAATGGCCGTGGGTTCTATGCCGGCTATACGCTGTCCTGGGGTGACGATTTCGACACTCTTGATATCATCGGTCCGGCAAACCCGCGCGGCAAGTTCTTTCCGACTGGCGCCTATCATCCAGGCATCCGCGGCAATACCATGTCGCTAGGGACAGCCTTTGATGCCGACCCGCTAACGACAGGTTACAAAGACCGTAACCGCGGCGTCGCGGTCGGCTTCGACAACATGTCGGTTTCCAGTTCGGTGCTGCGGCTCGGGGCGCGCAAGGCTACAGTGCGCGAGCAGCCATTCCTTACACCGACCGACCGGTCCATCAACGGAGGCGTCCGCCCGCACCTCTCCGCGATGATCCATACGGCCGGGGCATTTGCATATTACCCGACCACCAACGCGGTCATCATCGAGATACGTGCCCGGTTCAGCTCCAGGCTTACAAATCCGGCTGGCTTTCATCCAGCATTCTGGACCTATTCCGTCACACCCGTGCTCAATCCAACCGGCAACGAGTGGGATCTGGAGTGCAACTCTCAAGGGATGCACTTCAGCAATATCGTCCACACGTCGGGGGCAATCTCGACCGACAACAGCGCCGGACCGTTCGACTATATGGACGATACGTTCCACGTCTTCAGCTTCGTCTTTCGAAACGGCGGAAGCACCCAGCTCTACGTCGATGGTGCCCTTCGGTCCCAGTTTGTTGGCGTGGACTCCAATAGCAAGAATATGCCCTCATTTGTGCTGCTGACGTCACACATATTCAACAATACGTTCGCGGGCGAGGCGTATGACGCCGCGGCGTGGGCCGGCTCGGCGACCGCCTATCTCGACGTGGACTGGATCCGCGGCTGGCGGACGGCAGGCGTCGCGCATTGGAAGCCGCTGGTTTCTGTCGAAGGCCTTAATGTCGATTATGACGGCAACGGCAAGGTCGTGCTCCCGAGCGCCAAGGCCCTCTGGGGTGATGCAAGCGTCACCGAATTCGTCCAGGTCGTACCCTACGACAGCTCCGAACCAGGCATGGCGGAGCAGACGACGTTTACGCAATTCCCGGCAGGAATTTCGTACGACCCGGCCTCGCGCACGGTCAGGGCGGACTTCACCGCCGGCACGGGCAATGCCGGGCGGTCTCACGTGGTCGTCTATGGCTACAAGCCTGATGGCTCGACGATGGAACCCCTGCGATTTTCCATTAATCGCGGCCCACGAATGACGACCGGCCCCCTTTCGGCCGCCGCGGGCGACCGCTACCGCCACGATATCTATGGGGAGTGCGACGCCGGCGTCATGATGCCGAAGATCCTGTCCGTCAAAGGACTACCGCAGGGTCTCTCCTTTGACGCCCCCACCGGACTCATCACCGGCGCACCAACGGCAACAGGGGTCAGCACCCTGACAATCTCCTGCACAAACAACGCGGGCCAGACAACAACGAGGGCGACCACATTCACGGTCGACGCGCACGATCCGGCGGGCCGCTTGGACGGAAGATGATGCTCGACCGTCATTCTTGATTCGGCGACGTCGGAGCGCCTTTGCACATACCCAGAAAGGTTGCGACCGCCTCGTCCACACTCGTGCTCAATGGTCGGCCCAACTTCTCGAAGGGCTTGCTCCAGGCATCGACAAAAGTGCTGATCTTTCCATAATTGTTGTCAAGGACCGAGTGCGGGACATTTAACAACACGCAAAATATGTGCGTGTGAAGCCGGTCCGTGATCACATAGGCCGACGATCCAACCTGCTTCATTCCACGCGCTACGCGGTTCGACGCCAAAAGGTGAAACCATCGAATGCGCGCGTCGAGCTCGGATGGCATCCTGCCTTTGAACACGAGAAGGGACGTCTCAAGCAGCGCCTTGAGAAACAACCACTTTCCCAAGCCGCGCCGTTCCGTCAACCAGTCCTCGACAACTGCAAAGCTCGGAAGCGGACGAGAACGCGCCCGCTCTACCTTCTCGTGATCGGTTCGAAGCAGCAGCAATAAATTCCTCGTTATTGCCGCTCGCGAGCTCTGCGGCCCCAGGCAAAATGCCATGTCCGGACAGAGATCGACGGGCGCCGTGAATTCCTCTCTCGCGACCGTCAAACTCTGCACGTCCCGAACCAGAATCAGGAACTTTTTGTGAGCGTTGATGATGTCCGCGGCGCGCTGGAGACTTGCCTTCGAGGAGAAGTGTATGGTTTGCGGCAACTGGATGATCTGGCGGTCGGGAAACTCTGATAGAAGCCTGAGACGAAACTCCTGATGACTTGGCCACAGGTCACCGAAATTGCCGCCGCCATGGATGAGGATAGGTCCGGCAGGAACCGCTCTTTCAAAATCCTCCTTTGCCCAGGTGTCGTAGGTGCACACGTAGGACGGCGCTCTTCCCAGTTTCTTTTGCAGATAGGTCTCTTCACCCAACCATATGGCGCTGTCTCCGACATTTGGATGGTTGGGGAAGTCAACCAGTGCAAAGTCGTCGACGCCGTCCAGATAGGGCCCGATGACCCTGTCGATCTCACTCTGCAATTCCGCGATGAGGGTACGAGAACCCTTCATGGGATTTTCGGCCATCGTCCTGAACTCTTCGGTGCCGCCGGCCGCATCACAGCATCGAACGGCTTCTGATGCATTACCCAAATTCCGCATTCGACAAATCCACTTCCGCGTTCCGCGAGGTACTTGCTACAGCTGAGCAAGCACGCATGTGCGTGCTGCCAACGACAGCGCCGGACAGTTTGCGGTGCCGGGCTCCCTGCGTCAGGCATCAGATTCGATCTTTCGCGCTCAGTCCGGCTTCTGCCCCAATCACGCTCTCGCGTCCCCCCAGTGTCCCTCGCCGGCGCGGAACAAATCAGGTTCCAGAGAACGGAATATCCGCCCAGCAGCCAAAGGCAGCGTTACCGAGCGCACCGCACATATTCATGACAAAAATCGAATCTATTGAAGTCTTAAGGTAGGCAAATGTGTCCATCGCCACGAACATAGGCAACGAACCTACCTCGAGTGCCGCCTCTTGAGCAAAGCGGCACCCGGATGCGTTAGCGAGCTCGGAGTCAGCCGCATGATTGGTTTGTTGAAGGACTATGTGAAGTCACGCCTGCTCGATAACGACCTTATGATATCCGGCACATCAAAGGAGGAGGAGCTCAGGGAGTACTTCCGGGACCTCTTCCCTGTGGCGACGGACAAGAAATTGATTCGATTGGGCGGACCGGCTGACGGTGGCTATCTGGTTCCGGATGACCTGGATGGATGCGTCGGTTGCTTTTCGCCGGGCGTTTACAACGTCTCTGATTTCGAGCTCGGGCTAGCCAAACGGGGCATACCATGTTTCCTGGCCGACTTCTCAGTGGATGCACCCGCGATCCAGAATGAGCTGCTGGATTTCGAAAAGAAATTCCTCGGCAACGAAAACAACGCCAAGTTCATGACTTTAGAGAACTGGATGTCGAGAAAGGGCCCTCAGACCGGCGACCTCATTCTCCAGATGGATATTGAGGGCGGCGAATACGAGGTTCTCATCGAAACGAGCTCAGAGTACCTGAACCGATTCAGGATCATGATGATCGAGTTCCATTCCTTGGACAGACTTCTCAATCCCATCGGCCTCAAACTCATCCGAGCCGTTTTCAAGAAGATCACCAAGCACTTCGACGTCGTACACATCCATCCAAATAATTACTTCAAACCGATCGAATACAGGGACTTCAAGGTGCCGCCGATCATGGAATTCTCGTTCTTGCGCAAGGATCGCGTTTCTCGTCAGACGCCTGCGAGAAGGTTTCCTCACGACCTCGACAGGAGAAATGTCGCAAACAGAGACGACGTCGCGCTGCCAGACTGCTGGTTCGCCCCGGAGTGATCGCCCCGAATCGCGCCAACTGCCGACAAACGGGCGCGCGTTCACGCGACCGTTGGCCCGCACAACAAAGCGGTGGCGCTCCCTACTCCACCGCCTGCGCGTTTTCGCTGAGATACGCCTGATAGGCCAGCTTGAGCCCATCCGCGAGTGAGGTCTTGGCCCGCCAACCCAGTTTCGCCAACCGGCTGACGTCGAGCAATTTGCGCGGGGTGCCGTCGGGGCGCGCGGTGTCATAGCTGATCTCGCCAGAATAGCCGACGATCGCCGCGACCACGCGAGCGAATTCAGCGATCGTGATGTCCTCGCCGGTGCCGATGTTGACGAGCTCACCGCTCGAATAGGTCTTCATCAGGTGGATGCAGGCGTCGGCCAGATCGCCGACGAAGAGAAATTCGCGCCGCGGCGTGCCGGTGCCCCACACCTCAACGTTCTTCGCCCCCGACATCTTGGCCTCGTGGAACCGGCAGATCAACGCCGCGACGACGTGGCTGTATTCAGGATGATAATTGTCGCCGCGACCGTAAAGATTGGTCGGCATCACGCTGATGAAGTTTGATCCGTACTGGCTGCGATACGCCTCGATCATCTTGATGCCCGCGATCTTGGCGATCGCGTACGGCTCGTTGGTCGGCTCCAGCGGGCCGGTCAGCATCGACTCTTCGCGCAGCGGCTGGGCTGCGAGCTTTGGATAGATGCAGGATGAGCCGAAGAACATCAGCTTCTCGCATCGATTGACGTGCGCGGCGTGAATGACGTTGGTTGCGATCGCCAGATTATCGTAAAGGAACTCGGCGCGCAGCGTGTTGTTGGCGACGATGCCACCGACTTTGGCGGCAGCAAGGAACACTGCCTGCGGACGCTTTGCAGCGAACCATTTGTCGACAGCGGACTGGTCGCGCAGGTCGACCTCGCTCCGCGACACCGTCAGCAGCTCGACATTTTCCTCTGCCAGCCGCCGCACCAGCGCGGCGCCAACCATGCCGCGATGGCCGGCAACGAAGACGGTCTTACCGGCCAGTTCAAACGGAGTGCTTACCATTGGCAACCTCTCGCCTGGCCTCGAGCAAATCGCCCGCCATCATTTCCTTCACCAGTTGCGCGAACGGGGTCCTGGGTTTCCAACCGAGCTTCTCGCGCGCCTTGCTGGGATCGCCGATCAAGAGATCGACCTCGGTGGGACGGAAATAGGTCGGATCGATCCGCACCACGATCTTGCCTGACTTCTTGTCGATGCCGGTTTCCTCGACGCCCTTGCCCCGCCATTCGACACTGCGGCCGACTTCGGCAAAGGCAAGCTCCACGAACTCCCGCACCGAGCGGGTCTCCCCGGTTGCTAGCACGAAATCGTCGGGCCCGTCGGCCTGCAAGATCATGTGCATGCCTTCGACATAATCCCTGGCATGGCCCCAGTCGCGCTTGGCCTCGATATTGCCGAGATAGAGCATTTCTTCGAGGCCCGTCTCGATACGGGCGACGCCGCGCGTGATCTTGCGGGTGACGAAGGTTTCGCCGCGGATCGGGCTCTCGTGGTTGAACAGGATGCCGTTGCAAGCATACATGCCGTAGGCCTCACGGTAGTTCACCGTGATCCAGTAGCCGTATAATTTTGCGACGCCGTAAGGCGAGCGCGGATAGAATGGCGTCGTCTCCTTCTGCGGCACTTCCTGCACGAGGCCGTAGAGCTCGGAGGTGGACGCCTGGTAAAACCGCGTCTCCTTCTCCATGCCGAGAATCCGGATCGCTTCCAACAACCGCAGCGTTCCGATCGCATCCGCGTTCGCGGTGTATTCCGGGCTCTCGAAACTGACCGCGACGTGGCTCTGCGCGGCCAGATTGTAGACCTCGGTCGGCCGGATCTGCTGCATCAGGCGGATCAGATTCGTTGAATCCGTCATGTCGCCGTAATGCATCAGGAACGGCACGTTGCCGGCATGCGGGTCCTGGTAGAGATGATCGACACGGGCGGTGTTGAATGAGGACGATCGCCGCTTGATGCCGTGGACGGTGTAGCCCAGGCCGAGCAGATACTCGGCGAGATAGGCACCGTCCTGACCAGTGATACCCGTAATCAGCGCGACGCGGCGCTTCGACCTTTCATTCATATTTGCTCACCCGGCTGCGCGGTTGTCATTGACGATTTTCCCAGTTTCCCAAATCTATTGGCAATTGCGACGAGGATTCGCAGAATCTCAAGCTCGGGCCCAGTCGGCGAGCCTGCCGCTCGCCAGACTCCAAACAGTGCCCCGACATAGGCAAGGGCGCTCACGAAAACTACAGCGATCAATCGAGCATAGACGTGAGACTCATGGCCAAAGAATGTGACGAAAGCCCAATTGGTCAGAAGACCGCCAATGATCATTGCGCAGGTGGACAGAACGGTCCTCAGATTCACCAGAAATTGCCGGGAGACAGAAGTGTCGATCAGCTCGCGGACGAGGACCATGTTATATACGACACCGCCGAGCGTAACCGCCACGCGAGCGACAAGCAGGCCAAGTATCCCTCCTACCCACAAGCCGGCAACGATGACAGGCAGCCTCACGATCAGGATCGCAACGTCGCGATGAAACAATCTGCGGGTCTGCCCAAGAGCCAGACCAAGGGGCTGGACGGTCGCGCTGAGCGTATGCAACGCAATTGCGCCTCCGAGAAGCTGGATCACGATCGTCGCGCCTGCCCAGGCCTTACCCAGAGCAAGCGGCACGAATTGATCGGCGATCAGCGCGAAGCCGAACCCCGCCGGAAACGCGATCGCGCACAGCATTGATTGCGCCGACAGATAAGCTCGCTGCAGGGCGGCTTTGTCGTCCCTCAGCTTGACGAACGCGGGAAACAGCGTTCCTGCGAGCGGGTTTGTGGCTTCTCTTGTCGGCGTGGCGGCCAGGTCGCTGCCCAGCACATATCCGCCTAGGGCGGATTTCCCGAGAAAATATCCGATGATGATCTGGTCGAAACGCCAGTTCAGCGTGCTGACGGCCTGTCCGAGTGATAGCCACACAGAGAACGACCACAGGGAGCGACTGCCCTTTATCCGGAATTTTGGCCGGAACGGCCGGATCAAATAGGAGGCGACGACGTCGACGAGATTGGCGGCGACGGCCCCGGCGATCAGCGCCCAATAGCTCTTGAAGCAAATGGCGATCCCGGAGGAGACCAGAATGGTTGCGAGCGCCCGGCTGATGCTTGTCACAAATTCCTGCCAGAAGACGAGTTGACGCTGCATCATTGCGAGCATCGGATTTCGAAGACCCGATATCGCAATCGAGCAGCTCAGGACCAACAGGATCGGAACCAAACGGCCGTCGCCGTAGGACAATGACACCGGATAAGCGAGCAACGACAGCAGGAATGCGAGCAAGCAAGCGCGAGCCATGCTCAACGTCCACGCGGCGTGGAATTGGTCTTCAGTTGGGGCCTTGTGGTGAATGAGCGCCGATGTCAGGGACAGTTCGGTCATCGACGTCAGGATAGCAATGATGGCCGTCGCGACGGCAACCAGGCCGAAATCTTCCGGCGTGAGCATTCTCGCCAATATGAGCATGTTCATGAAGCCGAGACTGGCGACTACCAGCCGGCTCACGCCGATCCAGGCAGCTCCGATGGCGATTGAATTTTTCGACAAAGGAAGCCCCGCATGCGCACCAGTAGCCACCATTTTCAACGCTCGTTCATTGACAGATGGTTTCCAGCGCGCGCTCGAAGATATCAGGCGCAACCTCGAAATCGAATGGACTGGGTCCAAACGTGCCCTGCGGGCGCGTTCCGTTGCTGGGTCCCACAATGTAAGAATATTCCGCGCCCGCGGATGTTGCGATCGTGTAGTAGTAGGGATGCACGTGGTCTGAGGGTATCAGCTCGAGGACCCTTGTCCCCGGTGAGCAGAATACGAGATTTGTCAGGCCTGCACCATGTGGGCCAACGACAATCGAGCATTCCGAGAAAAACGTCGCTTCATCCTCGACATCAGCAAAGTCGTAGACTTGGAAGCCGAACTTTTTCAGCACAGGCATCAGCTCTTCTTCGTTGGCGACCTTCCTTTGCCCTTTGCGCGGAACGTATACGCGCCTGTCGTGACGAAGCGGCGACTTGGCTACCTGCGAGCGGAAGAACTCAGTGAGCCACGGCGCATAGTTCCGCCGCAAGCCCGGAAACGAAGTGCCGATCACGAGATCGGCCTGGATATCGTCCTGGCCTGCCCACACGCACTTGTGCATTGAAATTCCAAGCCGGCGAACGAGTTTGGCTGCTGTTTCGGATGTCGGTTTAGGCAAATAGATATAATCCACGTCATCGAGCGATAGGCCACTGTTCCGGAAAAGCGCCAGGCGTCCCAGGCAATCGAGGAGGAAGTGCCCATAGTTCCCTCCGGCGAAATCACTCGCCAGCGCGAGACAGGTGCCGCTCAACGGCAGCGGTGTTCCGTAGGCAATTGATCTTGGATGGCGCGAGAAAGACGATCCGTACCAGGTGCTTTCGTAGAGCAGCGATCCATCTTCTGTCACGAGCCAACCGTCGGGACCGAGGATGCGGGCATTGTTCAGGCTGAGAACGCCCAGCTCAGGCATTCTATTGTCAACGCTTCCACCAAACCCTGCGTCGCGGCTGCCGAATCGAATCGGCGCCCTCCGCGCTAACACCTCTTCTTCGACTGCAGTCAGCCAGGTGTGCGGATGTTCGCTTCGCCACGTGCGATGATCGCAGAGCCGGCTCGGGCTGCCGCGCAATGCACCACGGAAGATTTGCCTGACGGCCCGAACCTTGGAGTTCATGGACGATTACCTTTGCAAGACACAGATTGTGGCGGGTAAGCCCGCACGAGGGGGGCTCACCTGCCACAGCCAAAGCAAAACTCAGACCGACATCGGACAGCTTGCCGATCCGAACCAGCGCTACTCGGCCTGATCCAGATCACGACGAGTTGTACTTGCGCCGGATCCAGCCTTCCCAATCAGCGTCCCACATGCAGCGACAATAGACGGCAAGATCGGGCTTTTTTTGGTTGGATCAGCGTAGTGTCGCAGGCAACGGGGACTTCTTTGGGGCCAACCTCGCCAGCAACGTCAGCCGTCAATTTGCTGCCCAGCAGGTAGCTTCCCTCGCGCGGCACGGCCGGCAGCGCAAATTCGACTAAACTGACGCCACCTTCGCCTTCCTTGCGAGAGACCGGTTGCAGCGGCTTCTTCGCCGATGCGACGATGGCGCCGGTCGTTTCGTCGAAGATGTATACCTGAAGCGTTCGATTTGTCGGATAGTCCTCCGGAATCTTGATCGGAACTTCGATCTTGAGCGGATCGGTCGTGTTCAGCGACAATACCCCTGCATTCGGCTTCTTGTCCGCTACCACCTTCGTGACGTTGAGGAATGTCGGCTTCGGCATATCGTTGAGCGCTGCCGTATATCCAAAATCATTCGGATCGGGTGTCACGTCGCTCGGACCACATTTCCGGCCTCCCCGCTCGGACGTTGTGAACTGGCACACCCGAACGTAGTCGATCTTGAACGTCTGCGGGAAAGCCGCGTCATCGACCCCGTGCCGGCCTGCCCAAGCCGCTCCGCCGACAGCGAAATTAAAATCGATATGCGCCGGCGGCCCCAGTTGGTCGTCCTTCCTGAGCCACTGGTACGTGCGCGTGTAGATGAGGCGGCCGTCCCAGAAGAACGAAATGCGGTCAGGCGCCCAAACGAAACCGGCAATATGCCAATCCTTGTTCAGGTCCTCCTTGCTGACCATGTCCTGAAACCTGAGCACGAACGAGTTGTCCACGTAGGTGTAGGACTGTGGCGTCCACTTGTCCTTGCTCATGGCGTTCGAGTGCAGCATGTTCGGCTTGTCTTCCACGCCGTTGATGACGTACTCGAAAATGTCGATCTCCGGTGGATGCCAAAATTTTCCATCGATGTCGTAATCGGCTTCGAGCCAGAATGCCGGCCACGATCCCCGCGCATTCGGAAGAAAGACCCGCGCCTCATAGTAGCCGTAATAGAATGTCTGGTGGCTTCGGATCATCGCGGAATCGAACGTGTCCGACGCCTCATTCTTTTTTGCAGTCAGACCCAGGACACCTCCGGACACCACGTGGTTATCGCGGTAGCGCTGCTTTTCGTCGTTGAACCGGTCCATCGTTTCGTTGTTGTAGATGTACCGGGTCGCCCATTTGGTTCGATCAAGCTTGTCGCCATTGAACTCGTCCGAAAACACCAGCTCCCAGCCGGCGCACCACGCTGGCGTTGCCGATCCGAGCGCAAGAACTATCGAGGCAACACAAAGGACTTGCCTGCGCGCGACTGCGATCATCATCGAGATCCTTTCGGTTCGGCTGTTGGCTCCGGCGGGGACGCTGTGCCGGCCCAATGCGCAAAGACGATGGCAACGGTGACGCTGCCACGCCGTGAGCCGGCACGCTCAAGCACACGGCCCTGCTGCTTTTTCCCGAGTAGAAGTTCAACTTGCGATCGTTTTGAGGCGATGACTTGTCGACTGTTCAAGAACATTTGACTGCTCCCCGATCAGGTTCCCTCCTTCGCTGTCGCGTCCTCCATGATCGGCCCGACTACCGGCTTCACCTTCGAGATCTTATCAATCCGTTTTCGAATCTGTCCCGTCGCCTTTACTTCAAGGAACCGATGGCTGATCGTTGCAACGATAAGCGACGGCGGAAGCGAGACCAGGAAGAACACCAGTTGCGACCCGTGGCCCAACGCATCCACCATACCCGTTCGATACATGATTAGCTTGATCCCGGCCATGACGAGCGGCGGCCAGAGATAAAAACTGAAGCTGATCGTACCCAACCACTGCATGACCTGCCAACGGAGCATTCTTCCGAACGGACCGTTTCCGAGGGACATGCCCAGCAGGAAAATGGTCCCAAAGACGCCACCAAGAACGACAAATGGAAAAGCAAAGATCCAGTCATGGAATGAGAGATGCGCCGGCGTGACAAAGCCCACGTAATCCGTTGCGCTGGCAAGCTCGAGGCCCCTCCAGACAGTCAAGAACAGCACGAAGAAGATAGCCGGGCATTTCGCCAAGGATTGCAATAACGTCGACGATAGATACTTCTCGGCAACAAGCACGCCGCCGATCATCAGGAGCGCGCGGGGGTAGTACACGACGAAGATCAGCGAACCAACGGCCAGCGTCAACGCCAGCGGCCGACTGAAGCCGCTGATCAGGAAGACGACGGCGCATACGCCATAGAACAGGAATTCGTATCCGAGCGACCACGCAGCCGGATTGATTTGAAGGACGTCAATAAATGGAGGCGGCGCGAGCAGATTTGCGCCCACCAGCAGCAGACTTTGACCCTTTCCTGAAAGCCAGCCGAAAATCGCAATCGCGATAACGGTAACCCAGAGGACCGGAAGAATCCTCGCATAGCGGTCAAGGATAAAGGTCACGACCGAGGATGCTCGATACAGGCTTGGCAGAATGACGATTCCGCTGATGCCGAAAAAAAACTCGACACCGAACTTTCCGGTCTGCAGCGCTTCTCCAAACAGCCCCCTGGCAAACAACTCGAACGTCGGGAGTCCGGAATGAACAACGTGATAGACGAATACCATGAGGCAAAACAAACCTCTGGCGCCATGAACGTAGGGGTTAAATCTTGCGCTCGTGTCGTGTTCCATGTGGAAGTTGCCACTGGCTCTAGTATAGAGGGTTAACAGCCTCACGAGCGAGACCAAGGTCGATCGCGATTGTTGTCCCGCGCCGCCCAAGCAGACACTGCTCGCCGAGGCGCCAAGAAACTGGAATCGACGAGTCCGAACATGGTGAGCCTCGATACATTCCCAGCCAGAAGCTCGTCTAACAAGCGCGCTGCAGCAGCGTCAAGTGACGAGAGCAACAGCGTCATTTTCGCGCATATCGCCTTCATTCTGTGCATTTGCATGCAGCGCTTCGGACTCCTCGTAGGAACCGGACAGATCTTCTTTTCGTTGTTCGGATTCTTTGCGCTCGTCGCGTGGGGATGGTGGGTTGGTCTTGTGCGCCTTCGCGGACCGCAGACTCTCGCGTTCGGACTTGTCGTCATCTGGTTTCTCGTCAGCGCAGTCGCCGCAGCCGAATCTCCTGATCGCGGTGTGGAGACCAGCCCGGCGTCGCTTGCGATGGTTCTTGTCACGAATTCGATCTTCCTATTCGGACCCTCAACAAGATTCTCGAACGAGGCCGTCCTTCCCACTTTCCTGTTCTATGTTCGCTTGTGCGCCGTTCTGGCCATCGTTCAGATTGTCTTCCAGTTCGGCGGCATACGCATCTTCTCATTCAAGGATGCAATCCCGGCGCTTGATCCGATCCTCGTTGAATCTGCGTACAATCAAAATGCGGTGGAATTTTATGGGTCCTTGAATCGACGCGCGAACGGGTTTTTCCCGATGGAGCCCGGAGCACTATCCCAATTGCTCGCTATAGGTGTAATCGTCGACGTCTTCCTTTTGCGGCGATTTAGCTATCTCCCGCTGTACGCCATCTCATACGTCCTGACTCGATCCGGATCGGGCCTCTTGGTGCTCGCCGTGTCCCTTGGCGTCTATCCCCTGATTGCTCCGCTCAAATCGCTGCGCGTTATCGCCATAGGAGCGATCGCTGTCTTGATGATCGGAACTGCCTACCTCGTTGCGCCGGACCCCTTCGATCCTATCGTTAATAGATTGGACGAATTCAGTTCAACCAAGTCGAGCGGCTATGCACGCTACGTGGCACAACTACAGACCTGGAACTATCTCTTTCAGACCGACAGAGTGCTTATCGGCTCGGGACCTGGCGGATTGGAGCGGTCGCCTGCCTACTTTGGCGGCAGCGGAAATCCCGTTCTCAAGCTCGTCGCAGATTATGGAATTATCGGGCTTATACTTTTCCTGTTTTATCTCCTCCTCTCGATATTCAGGAAAGACAACTCGATGCTCGCATTGACGATGCTGGCTTGCTATCAGCTCGGCGGCGGCAACCTCGCCATGGCTCCATTTCTGATCATGATGGCAATGCTGTGCGTATGGTCGCAGCCGCCAAGCGCCCGTCTGAGGTCGATCCGCCGTCCAGCTTCCGTCCAACGGATGCAGTCCAGCCCTGCCCCGATCATCGAATGACGCGGAATAGACCAAGCAAAGCGCGCAACCATTTCGGCCGCTGGGCAGGCACGTACCGCAAACTCACCAGGGCACGTCGAATGTACCGCGGACTGATCAGTACGCACAAAATCCAGCCCAGCAACGATATGCGCTGGGATCTAGAGAACCCTTGCGGAGTCGCAACGGCCCGAAGCGCATCGGCAGCGATACGCAATGCGCTGTCCTGGGCGATTGGATGGAGATCTGGCCGCAGCTTGAACGACGCGGTCCGCAAACAAAGAAATATGACATTTCTGTTGAGCGCATCGGACGCCACCGGTAGTTTGTCGATGCTCGCGAACTCGGTAAAGAATTTGTAGCGCCGCCGCGTGAGGTCGATCTCTCTCGCAAAGCGGGCATCGTCCAGTTGAAGGAAGGCCCCGTGATTGAGGCCGTGCACGCGATAGTCAGCCAAGGGCTTTGTGATCGTCTCGATATGACCACACGCGGGAGCGGCCGCCAGTAGATAACTGTCCGGCGCCCGGTCGACAAAGTCGGATTCAAAGCCGAAAACACGCTCGACAAACCATCTCGGGTAGGCATTTCCCGACCCCGGCGGCGTCGGATAGGCACCGGTCGTCGTCATCCACCTGCGGATGTCCTCCGAGGCGGGACGGGAGAAGAACTGCGGCAGGACATTTCCAGTCGGCTGCCCCTGTGCGTCGATAACGCGCATCTGAAACTGATATTTGCTCGCGACCTCCAACCAGACGGATGCAATCTCCGTCATCACATCGGGATGCAGGGCATCGTCCGAGTCGAGAAATATGATGACGTCGCCGGAGGATCTGCGAAAGCCGTTCACACAAGACGGCATCTGCCCGGCGTTCGGCTGGCTGATGATCGCGACCTCGTCTGCAAATTCGTTGATGACGTCAAGCGAATTGTCCGTCGAACCGTCATCAACGACGATCACTTCGACTTTCGGCCATCGTATATCCAGTGCGCTGCGGATCGCAGATCCCACGTAAGCGGCGTAGTTGTGATTCGGAATGATGACGGAAAGGCTCGGTAGGTCCGCCCGTTCGGCGCCCCGCACCACAGTGTGTCTTGGTGTCTGCTTCAGCATTGGACGCCGAGAATACTCACGTTGAGGATACTCATCATACGACTGCCGACACAGTATCATGTTCGACAGATATTCAATGACCAGACACTCTGTCTACGAAGAGTGCACTCTCTAGCATGGGTTTTCCATCGCAAGGAAGAGGCAGGTTTGGGATCTGTCCGATCGATGGAACAATTTGTTTGTCATTGTGTTGCCGCAACTGCAACGCTATCCATGCAGAACGAGCAGTGAAGATGTGTAGTAAAGATGCGTGACGAACGATCGACGAGCTCAGATGGTTTCGTGGCGATATGCGTGGCGGTCGTTTCATCGCTCCTGGCAACGACGGCCGATGCACAACTTTCCGGCTACGGACGCACATCTCCACCGATGTATGGCGGCTCCGGCATTTCGACTCGGCCCTCGAATTCAATCCGGCCCATGGAAGGCACTTACGCTCCAAATCACAAGACGCCGGACGGGAAGCTTTGCATATCGATCAATCCGCTAACGCACCCGCAAACTATGAATCCTAAGATCATCGACCAAATTGTTCTAGTTCAAAACATTTGCGGCGAATCGATCCGGGTTCAGGTTTGTTATGCCGGCAGTTCCGATTGCATCGTTGTTCCGCTCGCAGGCTACCAGAAGCTGCAGAGGACGCTGGGAGTCGCGGCTGGGTCAACCAGCTTTCAATTTGAGTATCGCGAACTCTATTGAGCTCGCCGATGCACACCAGCGGTCCTGGCTGGAATGCAGTCCACAACTGTTGCGAGCAATATGCGAGCTTCTCGCGGACCCGCTTCTTTTGTCGATCTCATGCTGCCAGGATCGTGGCATTGTGGATGACTCTGGCAGAACCGATGATCTCGAGAACGTCACACGCACTACGGGTCACAATCATGTTATCGCCGCATGATCAACGGATAGCCAACCAACTGCTCACCCGATTGTCCGCTTATCTGCAGCAGCGGGAAGCTTTCGGCACCCAGCAAACGCCTTGCACGTCAAGCGATCGTGCTCTTTGGAGGCACAGCTCTTGCACCGGCACGTAGTGCAGCTCATCGATCTCCTTCGCTCAGTCGATTACGCTCGGGCCGAAATTCTTCGCACTACATTCAGTATCCTCACTCACGTTGACCCTCGAGCACATGTCCAATCCTACTCAGGCTATCGTATTCGGAGGCGCAGGCTTCATCGGTACCCATCTGATGATGCGTTTGGTCGTTTCCAGGAGCTATAACCGGATCGTGTCGATCGATATCGGCAAGCCGAGAACGCAGGTCGATGGCGTCGAATATGTCCATCATGACGTCCGTGAGCCGATCGATCCGAAGCTCGGGGGCGGAATGCCTGCCGACATCTTCAACCTGGCTGCGATCCACGTCACTCCGGGTCACCCGGAGGGAGATTATTACTATACAAACGTGCTCGGCGCAGTGAACGTCTGCCGATTTGCGAAGGAGACGGGCAGCCGGAATGTCATCTTCACGAGCTCGATATCTATCTACGGCCCGACCGAAGCCCCGCTCGACGAGGATGCGACGCCGGCCCCGGTCAGCGCCTATGGACGCTCCAAATTCTCGGCCGAAGCGATCCATCGCCTGTGGCAGTCGGAGGCCCCGGACAGGCGACTCACGATCGTTCGCCCCGCCGTGATCTACGGACGCTACGAGCGGGGCAATTTCACGCGATTGTCGCGGCTTCTCGAGAGGCGGGCCTTCATCTATCCCGGCCGAACCGACACGATCAAATCGTGCGGCTACGTGAAGGATCTGGTCTCGTCTATGCTGTTCATGGCGCTCCGCAACGACAGTCTCTCGATCTACAATTTCTGCTACGAGCACCGTTACACCATCAGCGATATCTGCTCTGCCTTCTCCCAGGCCGCCGATTACGCCAAGCCAACGATAACCATTCCGATATGGCTGATGAATCTCGCGGTACTTCCATTCGAGATACTTCACGCTGTCGGCATCAAAACCGGCATAAATCGCGACCGGATCAGGAAGTTGTGGTTTTCTACCAATATTTTGCCGAAGCGGCTGGTCGCAAGCGGGTTCAGATTCGATTACGACCTGGCAAGCTCGCTTGCGGAATGGAAACAGGAATCCTCCATCAAGGATTTTGATTGAGATGTCGACCGCTTGATTCTTCGAGCATCCGGACGAATTCCTTTCACCAACGGAACTTCGTGACCGGTGGTCGCCACCACGGCGAATGCTCCGAAAACAAGCTCCCTCGCTGTCCTGCCGTTCGCGCTCGATCAGAAGGCTGAGGATGCGTTCTCGCCCATTGCGATTTTCGATCCATCTGCTCCGCGATCGGCCACACTCAGGCCGATATTGCATTGCAGAATTTGTGGATTCGTCCCGTTGTTCCATCTGCTGGCAGGCGATCTGGTAGATACTTATCCAGCAGATCGGCGAACGATGACCTTCTAAAGCGATTGTCTTCATCCTCAAAGTCGCGGTCCTGAGCGGGTTGGCGGAGATGCACATAGTGACGATTTTGCGGCGAGCGGAACAGGCAATGGCACCCGACGGCGTTGCCGAGAATCCCTTAGCCCTCAATTGCTCAAACAATCTGATTGGCTGCTCCACCGATAGTGTCGGCGGCGTCGGTCAACTTTCGATCGCTGCGACCTCGACCACTGTATCCGCTGCGTCGAACTCTTGCTGACGTCAGGCCGTTGGATACGGCACTTTACACGTTCACGGCGGCGGCAAGACGAGCCTGCTGCCAGGCGTTGCAATCTACAACACGTTCACGTAGGCGGGCCGGATGCTTCAAACCAAAATCACAACTCGTGAGATCGAATCCACTGCGGCCGAGGCCCCGTCGCTGGAGCAGACGATCTCTTCTGCGCTTGCGCTGGTCAGCCGGCAGTATCCCGTGATGATCTTCACGCTGCTCCTGTGCATCTCTCTTGCCGGAGTCTACGTGTTCACGGCACCAAAACGATATACCGGAACCGCTATCCTGATGATCGATAGCCGCAAAATGCAGGGCCTGCAGACGCAAGCGCAGACAACCAGCACCGACAACCCGATCGACTCGGCGATGGTTGATAGTCAGGTCGAACTCCTCAAGTCCGAAGCGATCGCTTCCAAGGTCATCAAGGACCTGAAGCTTGTGGAGTCGTCAGAGTTTATGAGCGACGGCGCCGGAGTGCTCAGCACCATCAGCAACACGATTTCCGGATTATTTTCCAAATCGAAGCCGCCGACGCAAGAACAACTGCTGCGTGGAGCTCTCGCGCGCTTTGCAAACGGCCTCAGCATCAAGCGGGTCGGCGTGAGCTATGTTATTGAGATCTCTTTTCAGGCGTTATCGCAGGAGCAGGCCGCGCAGATCGCCAACGCGGTCGCCGACGACTATATCGTGGACTCGCTCGAGTCGAAATATCAGGCCTCTAGGCGCGCGGCGGTCTGGCTGCAGGACCGATTGAAGGAACTGCGTTCGCAGGCGTCCACCGCCGAACGGACCGTCGCCGACTTCAAGGCCAAAAACAATATCATCGACGCAGGCGGGCGACTGCTCACCGAGCAGCAACTCGCCGAAATCAATACTTCGCTGACAACTGCTCGTAGCCAGCGTGCCGAGGCCCAGGCCAAGCTCGAACGCATCACATCGATATTGAATGCGGACAACGAGGATTCAAAGGTCATTCTGAGCGACTTGGCGACCGTGAGCGAGACGATGGGCAACCCGGTGATCACCAAATTGCGCCAGACCTATCTCGAGTACGCGGCCAAGCAGGCGGATTGGTCGAACCGGTATGGATCGAGCCATCTGGCCGTTGTCAATTTGCGCAACCAGATGCGCGAAATCCGACGCTCGATTATTGACGAACTGCGACGTACGGCCGAGGTGTACAAGAGCGACCTCGAAATCGCCAAGTCACGCGAAGAGTCAAGCCAGAAGAGCTTGAATGATACCATCGCGGTGTCGAACAATACCGGCCAAGCGCAAATTGTCCTGAGGGATCTGGAAAGCAACGCGCAGAGCGCCCGCGCGTTGTCTGACAACTTCCTGCAGTTGTACATGGTCTCGGTTCAGCAGCAGTCGTTTCCCATCACCGAAGCGAGGGTGATCACCCAGGCTGCGTCGAATCTTCCCAACAAGACCTCGCCGAAGACGACACTCATCCTGCTTGCAGCGTTCGTCGGCGGATCGATTCTTGCGGGCATCGTCGCAGTCCTGCTCGACATGATGGATCGCGTCTTCCGAACCGCTTCTCAAGTCGAACGGTTCGTGCACACAAGCTGTCTCGCTTCAATTCCGGTCATAGAGCAAGGTGCCGTGAATGCTACTTCTACGCAGCCCAGCAAAGCGGCCTGGCGGTTCGGCAAACGCGGCAAGTCCAAACCGCAGCAGGCGCCGCCGGGTTACGGAGGACCCGGCGCGATGTTGCCACTCCAGGGATCGGCACCGGGTCCTAGCCAGCCGCGGCCGCATCGCGACCGTTTGCTTTCGACTGAGGAGAGCGTCGGGCGATACGTGATCAACGCGCCGTTTTCGCGGTTCGCGGAGGGATTTCGATCAATCAAGCTGGCCAGCGATCTCGCAAATTACGGTTCAGCGTCTAACAAGGTTTTGGGAATTACCTCCGCCCTTCCCAACGAGGGCAAGTCAACCATCAGCGAAGCGCTGGCACAGACGCTTGCCCAAAGCGGCTGCCGGACACTGCTGATCGACGGTGATATTCGCAATCCGAGCCTCACCGCAAGGCTTACGCCGGCTGCGCCGGTTGGCTTGATCCATGTCATCGTCGGCCAAGCCGACTGGAAGGATGTGGTCTGGATCGACCCGCAGACAAACCTGCATTTTCTTCCTTGTGCTATAACTTCGCGCTTCTCGAATTCGAGCGACCTGCTGGCGTCTCCGCAAATGGAGCACCTGTTCCAACAGCTGCGCCAACACTATGATCGAATCGTTCTCGATCTTAGCCCGCTGGCGCCGGTCGTCGATGTTCGGGCGACTGGAGGCCTGGCCAATTCCTATATACTCGTCATCGAATGGGCGAAGTCGAAAGTCGATATCGTCGAGCGGGTGCTAAGTGAAACGCCGATCGTGCGCGACCGCTTGCTCGGTACGGTTCTTAACAAAGTGAACGTCTCGGTGATGAGCCGCTACGATACGTACGGCGGAGCCTACTATCGTAATCGGTACTACAAGAGGTATGGCTACGTCGATTGACATAAACGCTTCATCTGGACGTGGAGAGTGTTCTACGGCGGCCGGATCGGATCGGCCCCGCCGGGCTTGAGCGACAAACCTCCTCAAGAAGAGGGATTCGATGCGGATTTGGTCGTCTTCGCGCAACAGAGCGGGCGCGACCACGGTGTCGAGCCCGTCTTTAAACCGGCCAATGCACGTGCGGATGTGCGAGTCATTGGTCCGCAGGTGACCGTTTCACGGCATGGAACCGAATGCCCTTGTCTGGCTGTTCCGCCCCAGCGGCGACACAGTTCTACGGTGCAATGAACCATGTTTTTGATCTGACCGTCGAGTACGACATGAAGAATTTGGCTCTAGCGGGGCTTACGTCTGCGTTTATACCCATGCGGGTAATCGTGCTCTGCGTTGGTCTCTTCGTCCTAACGGATCGTTCCAGCCGAGCCGAGCCGCCGCGTCCGGGCGTTTTGAATTGCGCGTCGGGTGTTAGCGCCGAGCAGCGTCGACGTTGTGACGAAGAGACCGTCAGGCAGGTCCAGTCCGGTAGCCAATCGACACAGCTGGAGGGCGGATGGCGATTGGTGAAGAGCAAAAATCCTGACGGCGGCGCCGATGCCATTTCAGTGATGCATGTCGTCGATAGCGCCAAGTCGGATACGCGCCTTGCAGGCTTGAACCTGCAATGCGGGCAGGACGGTATCGAAGTTGTGTTCATCGTTCTCGAACCACTGTCCCGCTCGACGCGACCGAACGTGGCGTTGATAGCAGGAGAAAAGCGTACAGAGTTCCAAGCATCTGTGATCCAGGGCGGCCTGGCATTGCTACTGCCCGCCGACGCCGCGAAGGTTGCTACCATTGACTGGCAAAACGCAAACGAGCTTTCGGTCGAAATCGGGGCGCCGCCGACTGCTATCCGTGGAGCGGTGCCGATCGCAGGCCTGGCTACGGCTCTGGGTTACTTGCAGCACAACTGCCGCGCTCGATAATTCCGCCGACGAACAGAACTTTCATGCCGATCAATCCCTGCAAACTGACTGCGTTTGGCCAGATTGGCGTGCCGCCGACTGGCGATGATTCACAGCGTCGACAATCATCGCAGTCAGCAAGACGGCGTCGCCGTCGCAAGCTCCGCTGTGCGATAGCCAGCAACGTCCGGCTTTTGTCACGATGAACTCACTTTCCGCTTCAAAGTCTCACGGCTTATCGATTGCTCATTGCGTTCTAATCGCATTATTGGCAGCGACTCCGATCTTGGCAAACGCAAACGGCATCTTTGCATGGCACGTGGTTGCGCTTGTTACGGCCGCGATGTTGGCGATCGCGGCAAGAGGACCGGAAGCCGGCACATCTGCCGCGCAGTCGCTGAAGCCATTTTTGCCGGTTTTTCTCATTCCGGTCATCTGGATGGCTTTGCAACTTGTTCAGGTGCCTACTTTTTTGCTCGCAAACCCTATCTGGTCCGCGACTTCGATCGCTTTGAACCAGCCATCGCTACCGGGCCGCATCAGCGTTGATCCCGGTGCGACGTTGCAAAGTCTGGTTCATTATCTGGTCGACGTGGCGCTGCTGGTGTCGACCGTCATCATCGCCAAGGATCGCCAAAGGGCCGACACGATCCTGATCGTATTGTGCGTGGTAACGACTTTCATGTCGGTCGAAGTCCTGCTCGGGCGACTTGATTTGTTCGCTGGAACGATTCCCGAAACGGGCTCGGCTACGAGCCCGTTTCCCGCAGCAGCCGCTTTGGCAGTCTTGGCAAACGGCGCGCTCGTTGCCAGGGCACTCGAACGCCACCTGCACCAACAGGACATCCGCAACCTGGCCTCGGCCCAGTTGTGGATCGGGGTTCTTTCCGGACTATTCGGAATGGCCGCGGCGCTTGCCGCAATGTCGGCCCTGGAACGAGGCGCTTTGTTGGCGGTCACTGGCTGGGGGCTCACTGTCCTCGTTTTCATCGCCGCTGTTCGCCATTTGGGATTTCGCTCCTGGCCATCGGCAATTTTGTTTTCATTCCTTACAGCTGTCGCCGGTCTCATGGCGATGCCGCACTCTCGATCCGCTGGTTTGGATCTCTTCGGTTTCGCAAGGTTTCCTGCGGACGTGGTTGCACCGGCAAAACACCTGCTCTTTGATGCACCGATATTGGGAAACGGCGTCGGAACATTCGGGCTGACTTCGCTAGCCTATCAGGAGTTTGGCACCGCAGCGTCGGCGGCATCTCCTTCGACCGCGATCTTGATCGCTATTGAGTCGGGACGGTTTGCGATTGTGATCCTAGCAGGCTTCGCCGCCCACCTCTTCTTCGTTACCTTTCGCGGCGCGGTTCGACGAGGTCGCGATTTCTTCTTTGCCGCCGTGGCCGCCGCCGGCGTTCTGGTTGTACTTTGCGAGACCTTCCTCGATTCAAGCCTCTCAAGCCGCACGATCCAGATCATCGTATCGGTGATGATCGGACTCGGACTTGCACAATCTGCGGGTCGGACCAGCGGCGCCAACCACTAGGGGCAGCCTGCCCGCGCCATAACATTGTCTTTACAGTAAGTTAGTCGATCAAAATGGCCTTCTCGAGCAAATTTCGCATTCTTCTGACTGCGTTGGCGCTGATCATCGGATCCCATGCGATCGTCTCGGCTATGGCGGAGGTGACGGCGTTCGAGCGCGCGACATTTCCTGCCGATGCATCCAGGATCAGCTCGCGCTGGACTGGTGATGTGCCCTCCTTGCTGACAACGCTCTCTCCTTTCGGATCGGAGCTGCAGAGCAATCATGCCTTGATCGCCGCGCTGCAGGCGATCCAGTCAGGCCAGCAGGAGCCGGCGGCCGTACGATCGACGGGGCACGCCGATGCGGTCGACAGAGTCACCCGGACATTATCAATCTCGCCTTACAATCCTGAACTCTGGTTGGCGCTGGCGCTGCTTCAAGCCCAGCGCGACCCGCACGACCCAGTCGTGGTTGAGGCGCTAAAGATGGCGTACTTTATCGCGCCAAACGATGCGCGGTTGATGCCAGTGCGGATCGACATCGCGAGCCGCTTCGATGCGCTTGCTATTCCAGACGTCAAGGACCTAGTACGCAACGACGTTCAGCTTATCTTGACCCGCCGGATTGCGTCGAAATGGGCACTGGTGTCGGCTTATCGGCGAGCATCAGACCTCGGCAAGGCTTTCCTGAAGGATGCTATTGAATCGATCGACCCCTCGTTCCTTGCGGCACTGCGCCGTTGAGCGCCGTGTGCAGTGTGATGAGCGGACCATGATCTGCACCGCTCACAACCTCCTGAAGCTGTTCACCCTCGCAACCGCAACCCCGAGCCGGAGAACCTGCATCAAATCCCCATCGCAATCCCTATCCGGGACGGACTCCTAGACTTCCTGATACATCAGCGCTGCTGCGCTTCGAAAAATAATCCGGATGTCGAGCCAGATGCTCCAATTTCTCGCATACCACAGGTCGCGCTCGACGCGCTCCTCCATCACGTCGATAGTGAGCGTCTCGTCCCGCAAGCCGTTGACCTGGGCCCAGCCGGTCAGGCCGGGTTTCATGTGATGGCGGCAGACGTATTTGCTGATTAGCTGGTCGTAGTAGCTGTCGTCGGCCAGCGCGTGCGCGCGCGGTCCGACCAGGGACATCTCACCTCGCAGCACGTTCCAGAGCTGGGGTAGCTCGTCAATGCTCGTCTTGCGCAAGAAGTGTCCGACTCGAGTGAGCCGCGCGTCGTGCCTCATGAACTGCGCGATCGCGAAGCCGTTCTCAGTCACGCGCATACTGCGGAACCGCCATATCTCGAACGGCTTGCCTTTGACGCCGCGACGCGACTGCCGAAGGACGATCGGACCCGGCGTATCCAGTTTTATCAGGATCGCCGCCGTGATGATGAGCGGCGCGAGCATCAGAAGGGCGAAGGACGCACAGCCAATGTCGAGACAGCGCTTCTGAAGCCGCTCGAGGAGCGTCAAGGGCGGCCCCTGAAACTCAATAGCAACCGTTCCGCTGACCGGCAGAAACGGCCGCGAAACTAGATCCGCGATCGGCAAGTCGGGCAAAATGCGAATCGGCTGCGGAACCATCCGCAGATGCTGGCTGAGCTTCCCCAGCATCGGCAGCTCGTTCCAATCGATTGCCACCAGGTACTCGTCAACCTCGGCGGCGCGCGATTGCCGGATCACATCCGATATCTGCTGATTCCAGACCTTGTCGTCCTGGTCCATTTCCGCGTTGAGCACGCAGTGACGCACGACATCGAAACCGTGCTTGCGAAGATCCTTAAAGCGGTTAGAGGTGAAATCCAGCGGCGCCAAGCTGAGCAGGATAGCCTTGCGGGCGAGCAACCGCTCCTTGGCAAAGGCCGACGACAGGCAGTAGCGCCAGATCACGCGGTGCGCGATGAGCGCGACCGCTCCCAACACCGCGAATAGGACGATTGTCCCGCGGGACAGGTCGGACGCCGACTTCAGCAGGAAGGCGAGGACGGCGAGCGTGGCGAGCGCGAACAGCCAGACGCCGAGGAGCTTGCGAGCTTGCCAGAGCGTATTCGACAATCTGTGGCAATCATAGGCGCTCCGATGATAGGCGGCCACGATGAACACAATGCCGACTATGACTCCAGCACCGATCCCAGCATCCGACACGTTCATGAACTGACGATAGAGCGCGCTCGCAGCCCTGCAGCTCAGCAGGATGAGCAGGAAGTCGACCGCGATGATGAAAAGCTGAAACGGTCTATGCAGTGGGCTGCCGCGGCTCGACGTGGATACGCGGAGATTATCTGAGCCGTATGTGGTTGCAGGCATCTCGAAACTCTTCACTTCAACGGCGGTAGCCGCACGAACCCAAAAGCGAACAAACACAATGAATTTGGGGCGAAAAGGACGAGAACAACGCGAGATGGCTCGCATCAAACTGATGCCATCCAAGCTTGGATTCGTGCAGTCTGCAGACGGAGGTTGCTTGCGAAAAACAGCGACATTGCGGCGCCGCATCAACAAACTTGACTCGCCATGCAATTATGAGCCGCTGGTTCGATCGCTGGCTCAATCGGTCAATTGGTATCGAGCGTATGCTTTCACCGTGGCCATGTTGGCCTGAATGTGTGGGTCGTTAGGGCCCTAGATCTGCTGGACTGTTTCTGACGACATTGTGCTTGGCCCGGCCCGAGCGCCCCAAGCGAGCGGCTCGGTGCGGCCAGGCGCTTCCGCCCGAAGGCGTGGCTCGTCGCGTCAATCGCAGACCGTAGTTGCCCGGTCCACAAACCACGATTGTTGCCGTAGCCGGCTTTTGCCCGAATTGATAAAGGTAGCCGTGGCGCAACTCACCTAAACGGTCTCGCGACGCGGAAGGGAGCCGGCCGACGCTCCTGATCCGCGACTCCCCCTTTCCTTCTGAGGCTCCGACGAATTCTTTACTATCTCTCGATCCTGCTTTTTGGGTAAGACTGGATGCTGAAGATACTTATAATACTGAGCGTGTGGCTGCTGCTGAACGTTCTGTTCGTTCTGATTGTGGTTCCCGCCCGTAAATCGCGCTCTCGACCCGACGCGTCGGGAACGACTCTTGCGCCGGTGCCGATCGACAAGCATCAAGACCGCTTCGATCACGACGAACCATTGTCCCTTCGCCACCCTTTCGTATCAATTGCAATGCGAGTCTTCTTTGCCTTCGCCGCTCCGCTACGCGATGCGATCGTGCGACTTTGGAAGAGGGCACGGGGACATCAGACTTAGGACGGCGGGGCACCAGTCAACGCCAGGTTAACGCAACACCGCGGACGATCCTTGTTGCTTCTCCATGGGCTTCATGCCGGCGCTAGTAGGCCTCCTTCTGGAACAGCACAGTGGATGCGGTCCGCGCCATTATCTTGAGGTCGAGCCAAATGCTCCAGTTCCTCACATACCAGACGTCATATTCCACTCGCTTTTCCATTAGGTCGATGGTCGGGGTTTCCCCCCGGAAGCCATTGACCTGAGCCCAGCCTGTCAGGCCCGGCTTCATATGATGACGGTATACGTAGTTGCTGATGATCTCGTCGTAATAATTGTCATGGGCGAGCGCATGCGGGCGCGGCCCGACCAGGGACATGTCGCCGCGCAAGACGTTCCAAAGCTGTGGCAATTCGTCGATGCTTGTCATGCGAAGAAAACGCCCGAGCTTGGTGACCCGCGCATCCAGCTTGGTGGCTTGGGTAATCGTCCGCCCGTTTTCGCAGACCGTCATGGTCCGAAATTTCCAGATCTCGAAAGGCTTGCCGTTGAACCCTCGGCGCGACTGGCGGAAGATGGCAGCTCCCGGCGAGTCGAGCTTGATCAGAACGGCGACTGTCAGCAGCAGTGGTGTGAGTATGACGAGCGCCAACAAGGCTACCCCTACATCGAGACAGCGCTTTTGCAGGCGCTCGAACACGGTAAGCGGAGGTCGCTGGATTTCGATCGCCACCGTGCCGCTGACCGGCAAGAACGGGCGCGAGACGAGATCGGCGATCGAATTGTCTGGTAGCACGCGAATCGGTTGCGGCACTGCGCGTAGATGTTGCCCAAGTTTGGGCAACATCGGGAGCTCATTCCAGTCGATTGCAAGGAGGTACTCGTCGACGTCAGCCGCGCCGGACTGCCGGATGACGTCGCGGATCTGCTTCTCCCAGGCGCTGTCGCTGTTATCGCTGCCAAGCACGAAGTGGCGCATTACGTCGAAGCCGTTCCGACGCAGATCCTTAAAGCGGCTCGAGGTGAAGTCGAGCGGTTTCAGGCTCAGCAAAATCACCTTCCGATCGACCAACCTGCTCCTGGCATAATTTGTTCCCAGCACGAACTGCCAGACAAAACGCAGACTGATCAATCCAGCGCCGCCGATTGCGGCGAAAATGATCACCGTGCCGCGGGATAGATTGTCCGTCGACTTCAGCAGAAATGCAGCGACAGCGAGGATCGTCAGCGACGCCAACCATATGAAGACGGCCTTGCGCAGCTGCCAGACGAGATCCAGCAAGCGGTGTGTGGCATAGACATCCTGGAAATACGCGACCGAGACGAACACAACGCCGACAATCAATCCGGCACCCATCGATGCTCCGTCGACCGTCGAAGCGATCGCAGCGCTATAAATCGCAGCTCCCGCGCCATAGCTGAGCAGGATCAGCAGAAAGTCAGCAGCAATGACGACGACTTGAAAGGGCCTCTGCAAAGCAGAGGCGCGCCCTGACGAGAGTGCACCAATATTTTCGGAGCCATAAGTCGCAACAGCCATTCGAACCTCTGTCATCGAGAGTGCTTGACGTTGATCCGTGATGCTGAAGATCCGTCACTTCCCCGGTGCTAACCTGTTAAGTGATCACAGCGATATTGTGGCGCTGCACGCACAATTTTTGCGACGCCACTATGCGTCGCGGTTTGCCACGATTCCCGTCGCGTGTTGTTGAAGATCGCGTCACAATGCTGACATACGATCGGGCTCGATGCCCTATTTTGAATCAAGTTCCCATCGAACGAGATGCGCGTTGTATGGCCAACCGCTCAGCTCACCCATCTTTGAAGCGTCCCGTCGAGTCGATTACTAGAAATTCTAGAGATTGCGCTTTAAAGCTGTATCGGCACAAGCCGTCGTCCGCCGGCATGCATCTTTCCAGCCGAGCGTTTGAGCAATGCAGCCCGGCGAAGGTGCCTGATTTACGCGGCGCGTGTCGACAAACCAGGCAACAATCGAACGCCACGCCTTCGGCGCAATCGGGCTGTCAGAGAGGTGGGCTGTCTTTTCTGCTCCTTGCCCGCAGACCGGCTTGACGAAATTATCCCCACCACCCCAGCGAGTACGCGCGCCACGGTATCTCTTGCCGTATCTCTTGCCCGATCTCGCCCGCCGATTCACAAGCCGCAACTGCCGGACGGCGTTCGGATCTACGCCATCTCCGATATTCACGGCTGCTCGC
Source organism: Bradyrhizobium sp. 132 (assembly GCF_023074185.1). Lineage (GTDB taxonomy): Bacteria > Pseudomonadota > Alphaproteobacteria > Rhizobiales > Xanthobacteraceae > Bradyrhizobium. The sequence continues at coordinate 48,479 of NZ_JADPKY010000155.1, forward strand.
ATTTGCTGCAGCCCATGCTGGGGGTGATCGACGCTGACGTCACCCGCAGTCGGCCGGCCCATGCGATCGAGGTATTCATGGGCGACTATATCGATCGCGGCCCGAACACACGCTCCACGCTCGAGATCCTGGTCGAGCGAAGCCGGCGGGGAAACGCGGTCTTCCTCAAGGGAAATCACGAGGCGTTTCTGGTAAGCGTTTTCGAAGACCGTCCTTGATCGAAGATTGGATTCGCATCGGCGGCGCCCAGACACTGATGTCATATGGGCTCGCGCCGGATCTGACGCGCGACGGTCCCGCGTCGATACTCCGCGATTTGATTCGCGCAATGCCGGGCGAGCATCTCGAATTCCTGGACGATCTGCGGCTTAGCTATACCTGTGGGGACTTCTTCTTTGTCCACGCCGGCGTTCGCCCGGGTGTACCTTTGGCCGAGCAACGAGAACACGATCTGCTCTGGATTCGCGAAGAATTTCTTCGGAGCGAAGAGCGGTTCGGCAAGTATATGTCCATGGTCCCACGCCGGTTCGTGCCGCCGAAGTCCTGGCGAATCGCGACAATGTCGATACCGGTGCCTACGCGACGGGCAATCTGACCCTCATGAGCATACAAGGCAGCCGGATGCTCGCGGTTTGACCAACCAGCGAAGGTTTGCTGATTGTCCACGGTAAAGATGCTCCCGAAGGACCGAGTTGAGTTCGGACGTCACGGGCTGGGGACTTCACCTAGGGTCTGTTGGGATTCATCTGGAGTTTATCGCGGCCGCGGCCAGATAGATCATTGAAGTGAAGCTCTGGTCGGTCTTGTCGGCGCGCATTGCGATG
>NZ_JADPKY010000168.1 GCF_023074185.1 Bradyrhizobium sp. 132
CCCCTCGACGAACCCACCCCCACGGCTTACCTGTGATGCCGTGCCGCCTCGTATCCTCAAATCTCCGGCCGAGCCGGCCGCGCTGTTGCCCGACCACTTCCAGGCGTGGTTCGCAGCCCGCGGCTGGTCGCCGCGCGCGCATCAATTGGCGCTGCTGGAGAAAGCGCGCGAGGACCGGTCCGCACTGCTGATCGCACCGACCGGCGCCGGCAAGACGCTGGCGGGATTTTTGCCGACGCTGGTGGAGCTGAGTTCCGCGCCCGCAGCTCCGGCGAAATCCGTCGTTTCCACCGGCCGGACCCTGCAACGCACAGGCGGCCTGCACACCCTCTACATCTCGCCGCTCAAGGCGCTCGCCGTCGACATCGCGCGCAATCTGGAGCGGCCGGTCGCCGAGATGGCGCTGCCGATCAAGATCGAGACCCGCACCGGCGACACGCCGACGTCGCGGCGCCAGCGGCAGCGGCGCTATCCGCCGGACATTCTGCTGACGACGCCCGAACAGCTCGCGCTGCTGCTGTCCTCCGACGACGCGCCGTTCCTGTTCTCCTCGCTCAAGCGCATCGTGCTCGACGAGCTGCATGCGCTGGTGACCTCCAAGCGCGGTGATCTTCTCTCGCTTGGGCTCGCACGGTTGTGGCGATTGGCGCCGCAGATGCGGGCGATCGGCCTGTCGGCGACCGTGGCCGAGCCGGAATCGCTGGCGCGCTTCCTGGTGCCGCAGCCCGGCGGCAAGGAAGCGGCGGCCGACATCGTCATCGCCGGCGGCGCGGCGCCGCCGCTGGTCGAGATGATGGATACGCGCGAACGCCTGCCCTGGGCCGGCCACAGCGCCCGCCATGCGCTTCCCGAGATCTACGAGCTGATCAAGGCGAACAAGACCACGCTGGTTTTCGTCAACACCCGCAGCCAGGCCGAAATGCTGTTCCAGAATCTCTGGAGCATGAACGACGACAATCTTGCTATCGCCCTGCATCACGGTTCGCTTGATGTCGCGCAGCGCCGCAAGGTCGAGGATGCGATGTCGGCGGGGAAATTGCGCGGCGTGGTCTGCACCTCTTCGCTCGACCTCGGTGTCGACTGGGGCGACGTCGATCTCGTCGTCAATATCGGCGCGCCGAAGGGGGCCTCGCGCCTGATGCAGCGCATCGGCCGCGCCAACCACCGCCTTGATGAAGCCTCGCGCGCGGTGCTGGTGCCGGCGAACCGCTTCGAGGTGCTGGAGTGCCGCGTCGCCATTGACGCCATCGCCGAGAACGCGCAGGACACGCCGCCGCTGCGCACCGGTGCGCTCGACGTGCTGGCCCAGCACGTGCTCGGGTGCGCCTGCGGCGAGCCGTTTCTCTCTGACGAGCTTTACGACGAAGTGCGTACCGCGGCGCCTTATGCCGATCTCACGCGGCAGGATTTTGACGACGTTGTCGATTTCGTCGCCTCCGGCGGCTACGCGCTGAAAACCTACGAGCGCTTCGCGCGCATCAAGCAGGACAAGCAGGGTCGCTGGCGCGTCGCCAATCCAAAGGTGCGGCAGAGCTACCGGATGAATGTCGGCACCATCGTCGAGGACGACATGCTGAAGGTGCGCCTGGTGCGTTCGCGCGGCGGCGACCAAGGAGGCGGTCAGGGAAAAGCAGGCGGGTCAACGGGCGTGATCGCCCGCGGCGGCAGGTTGCTCGGCGAGATCGAGGAAGCCTTCATCGAGGGCCTCAGTCCGGGCGACACTTTCGTGTTCAGCGGCGAGGTGGTGCGCTACGAGACCCTGGTCGAGGACCAGGTCTATGTCTCGCGCGCCAACGACAAGGACCCGAAAGTGCCGTCCTATATGGGCGGCAAGTTTCCGCTCTCGACCTATCTTGCCGAACGCGTGCGTCGCCTGCTCGATGACGCGCGCGCGTGGGGCGCGTTGCCGGAGCAGGTGCGCGACTGGCTGTCACTGCAAAAGGACGTCTCGCGCGTACCGGCGGTGCGCGAGCTGCTGGTCGAGAGTTTTCCCCGCGCCAACAAGCATTACATCGTCTGCTACCCGTTCGAAGGCCGTCTCGCGCATCAGACGCTCGGCATGCTCTTGACGCGCCGGCTGGAGCGTGCCCGCGCCCGGCCGCTCGGCTTCGTTGCCAACGAATATGCGATCGCGGTCTGGGCGCTCGGCGACATGTCCTTCATGATCCGGGACGGCAGGATCGACCTTGACGCGCTGTTCGATCCCGACATGCTCGGCGACGACCTCGAAGCATGGCTCGCGGAATCCGCTCTTATGAAACGTACGTTCCGCAATTGCGCGATCATCTCCGGCCTGATCGCGCGCCGGCATACCGGCGAGGAGAAGAGCCGCCGCCAGGTGCTGTTCTCGACCGATCTCGTTTACGAGGTCCTGCGAAAGCACCAGGCCGATCACGTGCTGTTGCGCGCCGCGCGAGCGGATGCCGCCACCGGCTTGCTCGATCTGCGCCGCCTCAGCGACATGCTCACCCGCATCCAGGGCCGCATCACACATCGGGAACTCGACCGTGTCTCCCCGCTCGCCGTCCCCGTGATGCTGGAAATCGGCCGCGAGTCAGTTTATGGCGAAGCTGGAGACGAGCTGTTGGCGGAGGCCGCCGACGAACTCGTCAAAGAGGCGATGGGATAACAGCAGGTTCGGACGTGACGATAGGCGCGCTGGTTTCAGAGGATATCGAGGACATGCGCGTTTCAAATGTCAGCATCAGCGGCGTGACGTTCGCGGCCGATCTTTCCGGCGCACTGTTCTGGGAAGAGCAGCGCATGCTCGTCGTCTCCGATCTGCACCTGGAAAAAGGTTCCAGCTTCGCCATGCGCGGCGTGCTGCTGCCGCCTTACGACACCATCGCGACGCTCGGCCGGCTCGCTGCTGTCATCTCCCGCCATAATCCTCGAATCGTCATCGCGCTCGGCGACAGTTTTCATGATCGCACTGCGCATGGTCGGCTGTCGGCGGACGATCGCGACGCGGTCGCCGCCTTGCAGGCCGGCCGCGACTGGATCTGGATCTCAGGCAATCACGATCCGGCGCTGCCGCGCGATCTCGGCGGCACCGTCGCCGACGAAGTCGCGATCGGCCCGATCACCTTCCGCCACGAGCCGACCGGCGCGTGCGGCGAGATCGCCGGCCATCTGCATCCCAAGGCCCGTGTCTCCGCGCGCGGCCGCTCGATGGAGCGCCGCTGCTTCGCGTCCGACGGGATGCGCGCCGTGATGCCCGCCTTCGGCGCCTATGCCGGCGGCCTCAGCATCCGCGATGCCGCGTTCGCAAAAATCTTTCCGAAAAATGGCTTTGTCGCGCATCTCCTTGGCGACCGCCGCGTCCACGCGATCGCGGCGTCGCGGTGCAGCTAAGCCGCCTTCGCCTGCACGTCATCGCAAAACTCCGCAAGACGATCCGCCAGCCGTCGCGTCGCTGGACTGGCGCCGGGCGCGGCCATCAGCGCCATTTCGGTCCGGTTGATCGGTGCAAAGCCGTCCTTCGCCGTCAGCACGCGGTGGTCGGACTGGATCGCCATCTCCGACAGGATGCTCAGCCCCATGCCGGCGGCGACGGCGGCCTGGATGCCGGCGAGGCTCGATGAGGTGTAGGACATGTGCCAGATGCGGCCCGCGCTTTCCAGCGCGTGGATGGCGCCGGCGCGGTAGAGGCAGCCGAGCGGAAAGCCGATCAGCGGCACCGAGGCGACGTCGGCATGGATCGGATGGCTTTTGCTCGTGACCCAGTGCACCTGCTCCGGCCACACCGCAATCGCGCCCTTCGCACCGGCCTCGCGCTTGAACAGCGCCAGATCCAGTTCGCCGCGATCGAGGTCGCGCGACAGGTTCTTGCTCTGGTCGGCGCGCACATCGAGCCGCAGGCCCGGACGCGAGCGCGAAAATGCGCCAAGCAGTTTCGCCAGCCGATATGCCGCAAAATCCTCGGGGATGCCGAGCCGGATCGCGCCTTCGCCGTCGCGCTGGCTCAGCACGTCGCGCGCCTCCTCGGCGAGCGATAACAGCCGCCGCGCGTAGGACAGCAACCGCTCGCCGGCCTCGGTCGGACGCACGTCCTTGCCGTCGCGGTGCAGCAGCACCTGGCCGACATCCTCCTCCAGCCGCTTGATCTGCTGGCTGACGGTCGATTGCGTGCGGTGGACGCGCTCCCCGGCGCGGGTGAAGCCGCCGGAATCGACCACCGAGACGAAGCTGCGCAGGAGCTCCAGATCGAGCATGGATGTCTCCATTCGAAAATCAACTGGCAGTGAGTTAATCATTTAATTTCCAAATGACAAGCCGGGTTCCTAGATCGAGGGCTCAGGAGATTCCACATGTCGCTCGCCCCCTCGCTTGCCGTCCCACGCAGCCGTTTCAACACGCTGCCCTTCGCCATCGGCCTGTTCTGCCTGCTCTGGAGCTACGCCTTCGTCGCCGGCAAGATCGGGGTGACCCATTGCCCGCCGCTGATCCTGCTCGCCGCGCGCTTCTCGCTTGCCGGCATCCTGATCCTTGGCGCCACGCTGATCCGCGGCGACGACTGGTCGCTATCCTGGCGCGACGCCGCCATTTTCGCCGTGCTCGGCATCGCCAATAACGCGCTCTATCTCGGCCTCGGCTACACCGGGCTGCAATCGATTTCGGCTGGCCTCGGCGGCCTGATCGTGTCGGCCAATCCGGTGTTCACGGCGGGCTTCGCCGCGCTCCTGCTCGGCGAAGGCATGACCTGGCGCAAGGCGGGCGGCCTCCTGCTCGGCATCGTCGGCGTGACCTTGATCGTCTGGCATCGGCTGTCGGTCGGCACTGACTCGCTGCATGGCATCATGTTCACGCTGGCCTCGCTCGCCTCCCTCGTCGCCGGCACGATCCTGTTCAAGCTGCTCGCGCCGAGGGGCTCGTTGTGGATCGGCAATGGCGTGCAGAATCTTGCCGCCGGCGTGGTGCTGACGCCGGTCGCGCTGACCTTCGCCGACGTTCACGCCATCGACTTTACGCCGGGCCTGATCGGCGCCTTCGCCTTCCTCGTGCTCGGGGGCTCGATCCTCGCCTACTGGCTCTGGTTTCATCTCCTGAAAGTGTGTGGCGCAACGGCTGCCAGCGCTTATCATTTCCTGATGCCGCCGCTCGGCATGTTGTTCGCGTATCTCGTGCTCGCCGAGCATGTCGAGGCCCGCGATCTGCTCGGAATCATTCCAGTGGCGCTCGGGATCTATCTGGTGACGCGGCCTGCCGCGAAGCCTGTGTCGTAGGAGGAGTTCTTATGCCCATTTCCATTACCCTGATCGGCGGTCCCACCGCGCTGATCGAGATCGATGGCTTCCGCTTGCTCACCGATCCGACTTTCGATGACGCAAATACCGCCTATCAGCTGCCGCACGTGAAGCTGGAGAAGACAATCGGCCCTGCGCTCAAGGCTGATGCAATCGGCCCGATCGATGCGGTCCTGCTCAGCCACGACCAGCATTCGGACAATCTCGACAATTCCGGCCGCGAGTATCTCAAGCACGCAAAGCGCGTCCTGACGACAGAAGCCGGCGCCAAGCGCCTCGGTGGCCAATTCGAAGGCCTGCATGTCGAAGGCCTGGTGCCGTGGGGCACGACGCATCTGAAAGATCGTGACGGCAATTCGCTGACGATCACCGCGACCCCGGCGCGTCACGGCCCGGCCGGCATCGAGCCGCTGTCAGGCGACGTCATCGGCTTCGTGGTGTCGTCGAGCCGGACCGACACAACCTCAGTCTATATCAGCGGCGACACTACCTGGTTCGATGGCGTCGCCGAGGTCGCACGCCGATTCAAGTGCGGCGTGGTGATGCCTTTCGCGGGCGCTGCGCAAACGCGCGGGCCGTTCCATCTCACCATGGACACCAACGACACCATCGAGACCGCACGCGCCTTCCCCGATGCGATGATCGTGCCGGTGCATACGGAGGGCTGGACCCATTTCCGCCAGAACAGCGAGGATCTGCGCAAGACCTTCGACGCGCTCGGCTTCGGGACGCGGCTGCGATTGCTGGAGCCTGGCGTGCCGACGGTGGTGCAGGCGCCGTAGCTAGCACCACAGCCGTCATTGCGAGCGAAGCGAAGCAATCCAGAATCCCTCCGCGGCGGCAGACTGGATTGCTTCGCTGCGCTCGCAATGACGGAGAATGCAGTCAATCCTTCCGAAACACGATCGAGGCCATCCAGCCCGTCATCAGCGCCATCGCGGCGGTGATGAGGCCGTAGATCAGCCCGTTCTGCCGCGCGGTGGTGGCGACGAACTGCTCGAAGCCGACCTTGACGATCTCGAACGCGGTCTCGGTCTTGCCGATGAACGCGCCGTCGGCAAACAACTTGATCTCGACCTGGTAGGTGCCGATCGGCACCTCCGCCGGCAGTGGAATGCCGGTGCGGAACAGCGTCGGCGTCAGGAACGTCACCGCGCTCGGATCCTCGCGATAGAGCCCGCGCTCGGTGCGCAGGCGAATGAAGGCCGAGCGGAACGCGTCGTTCGGCACCACGTCGGCGTAGTCCCCGCTGACGCGTTGGGTCAGCCGCACGTTGTTGAGCCCGATCTGCTGTCGCCGCGCGACCTCGGGCGAGGTGATCGCCTCGAACGAGCGGTTGGCGAACAGTGCGAGATAACTCGGCACCTCCAGGAACTGACGGTAGTCGGTGTTGATCCAGATCCCGAAGGTGCGCTCCTTGCGCCGCGTCACCATATCGGCGCGCGGGCCCATCACGGTGACGACGAGATCGTAGCTCTTGCGGTCGGCGGGCGTGGTGGCGTCCTTCTCGACCGAGCCGAACAACACCAGCTCCTCGCCGGAATAGTTCGGCGTCACCGTGACACGATGGTTGGAGACCGACACGATCAGCCGCTCGGCGCGTGCGGCGGAGCCGAGCAGCAGGACAAGCAGGACTGCGAGAGCTGCGCGCATCATCCGTTCACCCCCAGCTCGCGGATGGTGAAGAGGTCCTCGGGCCGGATCACCAGCTCGATGGCGAAGCGAACACCGACCGAGAGGATTAGCAGTCCGAGCAGCAGCCGCAGCTGCTCGCCGCGGATCTTCTGGCCGGCGCGGGCGCCGAACTGCGCACCGGTGACGCCGCCGACCATCAGGATCAGCGCCAGCACCGCGTCGACGAGGTGATTGGTCGCCGCGTGCAGCAAGGTCGCAAACAGCATCGTGACCAGCGTCAGGACCATCGACGTGCCGATCACCGTCGAGGTCGGCACCCGCAGCAGATAGATCATGATCGGCACCAGGATGAAGCCGCCGCCGATGCCCATGATGGCGCCGATGAAGCCGATCACGATGCCGACGATCACGACCGGAATCACCGAAAGGTAGATCTTGGAGCGCTTGAACCGCATCTTCAGCGGCAGCCCGTGGATCCAGTTATGCGTGCGCCGTGGCGGCACCGCGCCGCGCCGGGTCCGTAGCAGGGCGCGCAGGCCTTCGGAGAACATCAGGCTGCCGACGGTGGTGAGCAGCACGACGTAGGACAGTGCGATCATCAGATCGAGTTGCCCGAGCGCGCGCAGTTGCGTGAAGGTCCACACGCCGAGCGCCGTCCCGGTCACGCCGCCGCATAACAGGACGCTCGCCAGCGCCGGGTCGATCGCGCGCCGCCGCCAATAGGCGAGGGCTCCGGAAAAGGACGAGGCCGCGATGTGGCTCGCGACGGAAGCGACCGCGACCGCCGGCGTGATGCCGATGAAGATCAGCAGCGGCGTCATCAGAAAGCCGCCGCCGATCCCGAACATGCCGGAGACGAAGCCGACCGCCGCGCCCATCGCCAGCACCAGGAAGACGTTGACCGGAAGATCGGCGATCGGGAGATAGAGCTGCATCGAAGGACCACGCTCCGGCGAAAACGGATCGATTGCCGCGTCCCTCAATAGCCGAATTCGCTGGCGGGAGTGATCAGGAATTTTGGGCGTGGTGAATGGGCGCGGCTAGCGCGCGAGGCAAATGAGACTTGATTGCTACGGAGAAAGTGCGCTCCCTCTCCCGCTTGCGGGGGAGGGTCGGGGAGGGGGTGTCTCCGCAGTAAGATTCCTCAAGAGGACAAAGCCCTCACCCGGCGCTACGCGCCGACCTCTCCCGCAAGCGGGAGAGGTGCACCGAGCCAGTGGCCCGCTTGGTTCAATCTAATGCTGTGCGCCTCAATGCACCGCTGACGCCGAGCGCTTGCTCGCGACCGGCTTCGGCGCGGGTTTTGCGGCTGCTTGCGGCGCGCTGTCCCAGCCGCCGGCGGGTGTCGCGACATTGACGGCATCATCAGGTTGCGGCTCGGCGCTGAACGTCTGGATCGCGAGCTTGGCGGCAGCGAGCGATTGCGGGTCGAGCCGCTTGGCGACATCGTCGCGCTTGCCGGCGGCATCCGCGTCACCCTGGGCGGCTGCGAGGGTGAACCATTTGTAGGATTCGGCGAGGTTCTGTTCGACACCGATGCCGCGGGCATAGAGGATGGCGAGATTGAACTGGCTGTCGGCGACGCCGCGGTCGGCGGCTTTGCGGAACCACTGCGCCGCGCTCTTGTAATTGGCGCCATGTCCGCCGCCATCGGCGTCGAGCACTGCGAGATTGTGCATCGCCTTGGCGTTGCCGCGCTCGGCCGCCTGGGTGTAGTAGCGGCGGGCGATGTCGGCGTCCTTCTTCACGCCGAGGCCCTTCTCGTAGAGTGTGCCGAGGCGGAAGGTCGCCGGCACCACGCCGGCCTGCGCCGCGCGGTCGTACCATTTGGCGGCTTCGTCGTAATTCGCGGCCACGCCCTTGCCTTCGGCAAAGCGCACGCCGAGCTCGTAGGCCGCGTTCGCATCGCCCTTCATCGCGGCGGTACGCAAGCTCGGGCCGCCGATGCCGTCAGGCAGTTTTTCACTCGGCGGCACCTGGATCATCGCGAGTTTCGCGCGGCTCGTGCCCGACAGCGCGCCGGTGACGTCGCTGGTGACGGGCGGCGGGGCTACGGCGGGCACCGGCGGAATTTCAACCGAGGCCGAATTGCCGGAACCGGCGGCGGGAGCCGGCGCGGCATTGTTCTGGGATTGCCGCCCGATCGGGGTCGGCGAGGTCATCGACGGCGTGACCTGCTCGGGCGTGGCGGGCTTGTTCTCGACCGGCGGCGGCGCCGCCTGTGGCGCGGGTGCGCTCGACGAATTCTCCATTGCCTGCGGCGACGGCGCCGAGCTGCCGCCATCGAGCAGATTCATCGCCATCTTGAAGGTGCCGAGCACGATCACGACCACGCTCGCGCCGACCAGCAGTGAGCGGATTTTCGAGGTGATGGTCGAACCGCCGTCCTTACCGTTGTCCTTGCCCTTGTCCTTGGACCGATCGGCTCCTGCCTTGGCGCCGCGAGCCGGTTTTTCCGGCTGTGCGGCGGCGGCCTGGGCAGCGCGGCGCGCGGCCGCGATGAAGCTCGACGACGACACCGGCTCCTTCGGCGCGGCCGGGATTTCGCTGATTGCGCTTTCAGACGCGGCAATGCGCTCCGACGGCGTGGCGACGCGTGCACCCGGCCGGGTGCCCGGCTCGAGCGGATGATCCGGCGGCAGTTCGGGCGCAAGCGCGGCCCGCGTGGGCACCGTATGCGGCTCGAGGATTTCGCTGATCGCGCGGGGCGGAACGGGCGGCGCGATCGGCATCGACGCGGCCGGTGCAGCGGCGTGGAATTCGCGCGGCGCGGCGACGAAGGCAGCTTGCGCCGCCTGCGCGGCGGCGGGATTGGGCAGTTCCGGCTTCGGATCGTATTTCGGCGGCTGTTGCGGCGGCCGCGGCTCGCGCGCCATCGGCGCGGGCTCCATCGGAGCGGCCATCGGCATCGGCTGCGGCGCCGCGGCCGGCGGCGCGGTGCGCACATTGCGCAGATCGCCCTCGATCATCGAGAGACGATCGACGACGTGGCCGAGTGCGTTGTGGACGGCCTCCAGCGAATCCTGGGTGCTGCGGTTGGTCTCGGCCTGGCTGAAGCGGATGTCGGAGAGCTCGCGCTTGACGATATCGACCATTCCGGATTCGGCCGGCGCGGAGCTGCGGCTCTCTGCCAGCGCGGAATAGGTCGCTTGCTGCCGTTCCAGGTGCCGCAGGATGTCGTGCAACCCATCCTCGACGCGGCTCAAATTGCCGTTGCGCGGATCGGAGGCGGTCTCGATCCGCTCCAGCAGATACGAGACCCGCTGTTCGAGATGAGCGAAGGTCGAAGCCGAATCGTTGCCGACCTGCATGCGGTCGAAACGGTCCGACAGCGCGCGGATCGCACTTTCGAGATGCTCGCTGCTTTCGGATGGCTGAGGCCGCTCGCGCGTTTCCAGCGCGGCGGTGAGCGCCGCGATGCGCTGCTCCAGCACCGCAAAGCTATCGCCGGAGCCGGACGAGCGGGTGACCTGGTCGACCTTGGACGACAGCAGCTGCACGTCGTCCGAGAGCCGTGCCAGCGCTTCGTTGGAGGCGACGTTGGAGACGATGCCGCGCAGCGCCGAGATCGCGCCTTCGAGCTGGCGGACCGTCGAGGGATCGTCATTGGCGCGCAGGATCAGATCGAGCTTGGCGCCGAGATTGCGGATCGCCTCGTCATAGCCGGTGAGCTGCTCGGCCGGCGTCAGCGTGCGCAACACCTGCTTGATCTCGGACAGCGCGTGCTCGATGCCGGACAGGACCTGACCGTCGGTGCCGTTGGAACGCGTCTCGTCGATGCGCCGATGCAGCGAGCGGATCTCGTTCTCGATCGATTCGATCGCGCGGCGCGGCATCGCCTCGGTGATGGCGTTGCGGATCTCCGCAAGTTCGCTGCGGAACGTGTTGATCGCCTGCTCGGTATTGTCGGGGCGCTGCAGCGATTCGATCTGGCTCGTGATCTTGAGCAGATGCCGCTCGAGCGCGGAGAAATCCGGCCCCGGCTGCGGTGGCGGCGGAGCGTAGACAGGCGCGGGCGGTGCAGCCATCGGTGCCATGGGGGGCGCGAAAGGCGCTGCCGCAGGCGCGATCGATGACGCGGCGCGCGGCGGCATCTGCCGCGGCGCAAAGCCGTCGAGCTCGCTCTGGCGTGCGGTGATCTCGGCGACGGCAACGTCGAACGAAGCGGGGCTCAGGGGTGGTGAGTTGCGATAGACCTGCGCTGCAGCGCGCTCCACTGCATCGGCCTGGCGCTGGCGGCTGTCGACGGGAGCGGGGCGCGGCGCCTGTGGCTGCTGCGGCTTTGAGATTTGCGACAGCCGCGCATCGAGGCGCGAGATCGCATCGTTGAGCTGGCGTGCCACGCCCTGCTCGCGCGAGACGTCCGGTCGCGCAGGGTCTTGGCGTGAAGAGTCCTGCCGTGAAGGGTCCTGGCGTGAAGGGTCCCGGCGCGGCGCGGGCTTCGAGATCCGCTCGATCTGCTGGGTGATGGCGTCAAGCCGCTGATGGATGTCGGCGACTTCGCGGCTTTCCTGACTCGGTGCCTGGCTCGGAACGGTCGGAGCTTGCGAGCTCTGGTCGTAAGGTCCGCGAAAGTTTGGCGGGGCAGTTTCGCCGAGCGTGGAGTTCAGCCAATCGTTGAGTGACATGCCGGCGCGATGCGCAGCAGCTTCGGCCCGCTCCCTGACCGACGGATCGATACCGTCAACACTCCACGATACGCGCGAATTCATGACTCTGCCCGGTTCCGACTCCGGCGCCCCACCCGGCGCCTCCAGTCTTCCCTCGCGTGCCGGTTGCAAAGACAATCGGATTTGGCGCGGGTCGTCTGCCTCGAAAACCGACTTTTGTCTGTTACGGTAAATAACGGGTTAAGGAACTCGTTGACGGGGTCTTAAAGTTGGGTGGGGGGAACCGACTGCTCGCCGCAGGCTCGCTGCACCTCTCCCGCTTGCGAGGTCGGCGCGAAGCGCCGGGTGGGGCTCTCTCCCCACCGGGAGTATTCGACGCGGAGACACCCACGCCCCCAGCCCTCCCCCGCAAGCGCATATGGCGTGTCCGATGTGGCGGCAGCGGCGGTACTCGTACGTCAAATGGCTTTTTCAAACCTGTTACTGTTGCGATGCCGCGCCGTGACGCGACGTAAAATTTCTGGTGACCTATCCACCTCTGATACTGTAGCGCAACGCCGGCAACCTCTGTTTCGGCAGGCAAGAGCACTCCAGCCGCCTTTTCCATGTCAAAGGTCGTCGCTTCATTCTTTGCATCTACGATCAATAGCGCTTCGCAATCTTCCCCCACTGAATCGCGGCGAATTCGCTGCGGAGTCCAGCGCTCTAATTCCTTGCGCTTGACCGGCGCAATTTCGCGCAGAGTGAACGAGAGATGGCCAATCAAGGTGCGATACCCCTCCGCTGAGCCAATGCAAACCGGCCTCAGTCCTTGCCCTCGCGCTTGCCTTCCTCCAGCGGCACTACGGCGCCCTTGCCGCTCGTGGCCGACAGGGCCTCGAGCGCCTCTTCGCAGAAATCGGCCACCATCTGCTCGTGCCGGGCACCGAGCTGAAGCAGGAGCAAATTACCGAGGTCGAGCACGCCCGACGCCGCGCCTTCCGGAAACCGCTTCTTGAGGATCCGCTCGTAATTCTCGTGCCGATCGCGATGGTGCTCCAGCCGGGCCATCAGATCGGCGCGCAGGGGCTCGATGTCGATGCTGTCGAGCGCATGGAGCCGCACAAGGAGGTCGTCCTTGATCGAGGGCGGCGTGCTTGGCCGCGCGGCCCAGTGCCGCAGCGCTGTTCGGCCCTCGGGAGTCAGCGTATAGATCAGTTTATTGGGTTTGCCTGTTTGCACGACCTCGCGGCCCTGGATGTAGCCGCGGTCGCGTAGCTTGGAGAGCTCGCGGTAGATTTGCTGGTGGTCGGCCTTCCAGAAGAAGCCGATCGAGGAGTCGAATGTCTTGGCAAGCTCGTAGCCCGTCATCGGACGTTCAGTCAGGCATGCGAGGATCGCGTCGCCCAGTGCCATTGCGCCAGCTTCCGTTCGAGGTCTCGACCTATTGACTTGACTTTATGCGCATTGGTGCATATGCGTCAATGTGCATATGGAGGGGCGAAGATCGAGGCCAAAGACTCGATCCGAAAACCCAGCGGAATCAACCTCATAGCTACTGTCCATGGGGTTGTTTTCGAGTTTTTTGCCAAGGCCTTTTATCCACGGGAGGCATTCTGACAATGACCGGTCTCGACTCCTGGTACGCCTTCATGAAATCCCACGACGGCAAAGCGCTCTGGGACCTCCTGCATCCCGACGCCGTCTTCGAAAGCCCCGTCGTGCATTCGCCGCAGCGCGGACGCGACATCACCTTCAAATATCTCGCGAGCGCCGAGAAGGTGCTTGGCGGTCCCGGCTTCACCTATGTCGGAGAGTGGACAAGTGAGAGCGGCGCCGTGCTCGAATTCAAGGCCCTGATCGACGGCCTCGAGATCAACGGCGTCGACATCATCACCTTCGACGGCGAGGGACGTATCACCCATTTCAAGGTGATGGTGCGGCCGCTCAAGGCGATCAACATGCTGCATCGCCTGATGGCCGAACAGCTTGCCGCCCAATCATAAAAAATTCCACCACTTCAAATCTATGCCGGGAGAACGCCATGCCGATTTACAAAGCCCCCGTCGAAGACGTGAACTTCCTGCTCAACGACGTCTTCCAGATCGACCGCTATGACAATCTGGCCGGCTTCTCCGACGCGTCGAGCGACGTGCGCGAAGCCATTCTCGGCGAAGCTGCCAAGCTCGCCGAAGAGGTGCTCCAGCCGCTCAATCGTGTGGGCGATCTCGAAGGCTGCAAGCGCGCCGATGACGGCAGCGTCACCACGCCGAAGGGATTCAAGAACGCGTTCAAGCAGGTCGCCGAGGGCGGCTGGCTCGGCCTGTCGGCACCGACCGAGTTCGGCGGCCAGGGTCTGCCGGTGACGCTGAGCCAGGCGGTCAACGAATTCCAGATCTCCGCCAACATGGCCTTCTCGATGTATGGCGGCCTTACCATGGGCGCGACCGCGGCGCTGATCGTCCACGGCACGCCCGAGCAGAAGCAGACCTACGTGCCGAAGATGGTGGCGGGCGAGTGGACCGGCACCATGAACCTGACCGAGCCGCATTGCGGCACCGACCTCGGCATGCTCCGCACCAAGGCGGTGCGACAGGCCGACGGCAGCTTCAAGATTACCGGCACCAAGATCTTCATTTCGGCCGGCGAGCATGACCTCGCGCCCAACATCATCCACCTCGTGCTTGCCCGCATCGAGGGCGCGCCGGCCGGCATCAAGGGCGTGTCGCTGTTCGTGGTGCCGAAATTCCTCGTCAATGCCGATGGTTCGGTGGGCACACGCAACGGCGTGGTCTGCGGCTCGATCGAGCACAAGATGGGTATCCACGGCAATTCCACCTGCGTGATGAACTACGACAACGCCATCGGCTGGCTGATCGGCGAAGAGAACAAGGGCATGCAGGGCATGTTCGTGATGATGAACGAGGCCCGCCTCGGCGTCGCCGTGCAGGGTCTCGCGCAGTCCGAGGTCGCCTATCAGAACGCGGTGGCCTATGCGCGGGATCGCATCCAGGGCCGTTCGCTCACCGGCGTCAAGGCGCCGGACAAGCCGGCCGATCCGATCATCGTGCATCCCGACGTACGCCGCACGCTGCTGTCGATCCGCTCCTTCAACGAGGCTGCGCGCGCCTTCGTGATGTGGACCGCGCTGAAGAGCGACGTCGCCCACCGCTCCGAGGATCCCAAGGACCGCCAGGCCGCCGACGATCACATGGGCCTGATGACGCCGGTCCTGAAAGGCTTCCTGACCGATTACGGCTTCGCCAACGCGGTGCAGGCGCAGCAGATGTATGGCGGCCACGGTTACATCGCCGAGCAGGGCATGGAGCAATTCGTGCGCGATGCCCGCATCGCCATGATCTATGAAGGCGCCAACGGCATCCAGGCGCTCGACCTCGTCGGCCGCAAGCTGCCGCGCGACGGCGGCCGCGCCATCATGGCGTTCTTCGGCGAGGTCATGGCCTTCGCCAAGGAGAACGGCGGCGACGAGGCGATGAAGCCCTTCATCACCCCGCTCTCGGCTTCGCTCGGCCATCTCCAGCAGGCCACCACCTGGCTGATGCAGAACGCGATGGCGAAGCCCGACAATGCCGGTGCCGCCGCGACCGATTACCTGAATCTCTTCGGCTTCGTCGCTCTCGGCTACATGTGGGCGAAGATGGCGAAGGTGTCGCAGGTGAAGATTGCCGAGAGCGGGGCAACCCCCTATCTCTCGACCAAGCTCGTCACCGGCCGCTTCTTCATGGAGCGGATGCTTCCGGAGACCGCCGCCAATCTTGCGCGCATCCAGGCCGGCTGCGCCACCATCATGGAACTGCCCGCGGAAGCGTTCTGAGGATTTCCGCCCCACGAATGATAGCGACCGCGCGGCGGTCGTAACCAATCACCGCAATCAGGAGGCTCCCATGGCAGATGCCTATATTTACGACCACGTCCGCACCCCGCGCGGCCGCGGCAAGGCGGACGGCGCGCTGCACGAAGTCACCGCGCTCGCGCTCGCGACGGTGCCGCTGAAGGCGCTGAAGGACCGCAATAACCTCCCAAAAGATTCCGTCGATGACGTCATTCTCGGTGTGGTCGATCCCGTCGGCGAAGCCGGCTCCGACATCGCGCGCTTTGCCGCGCTGAAGGCGGGCCTCGGTGAGGCCGTGCCCGGCGTGCAGATCAGCCGCTTCTGTGCCTCCGGCTTGGACGCCGTGAATTTTGCCGCGGCCCAGGTGATGAGCGGGCAGCATGAACTCGTGATCGGCGGCGGCGCGGAATCGATGAGCCGCGTCGGCATCGGCGCCTCCGGCGGCGCCTGGCCGATGGATCCATCGATCGCGGTGCCCTCATACTTCATGCCGCAGGGCGTCTCGGCCGATTTGATCGCCACCAAATACGGTTTCTCGCGCGACGACGTCGACGCCTATGCGGTGCAGAGCCAGCAGCGCGCGGCGAAGTCCTGGGATGAAGGCCGCTTCGACAAGTCGATCGTGCCGGTGAAGGATATCAACGGCCTCACCATCCTCGCCAAGGACGAGCATATGCGTCCGTCGACGACGATGCAGTCGCTGGCGCAGCTGCAGCCGGCGTTCACGATGATGGCGCAGATGGGCGGTTTCGACGGCGTCGCGGTGCAGTCGCATCCCGAGATCGAGCGCGTCAATTACGTGCACCACGCCGGCAATTCGTCGGGCATCGTCGATGGTGCCGGCGCGGTTCTGCTCGGCAGCAAGGAAGCCGGCAGCAAATACGGCCTGAAGCCGCGCGCGAAAATCCGCGCCTTCGCCAATGTCGGCTCCGAGCCGGCGATGATGCTGACCGGCCCGGTCGACGTCACCGAAAAGCTGTTTGCGCGCTCCGGCATGAAGAAGTCGGATATCGACCTGTTCGAGCTCAACGAGGCCTTCGCCTCCGTCGTGCTGCGCTACATCCAGGCCTTCGACATCGACAACGCCAAGATCAACGTCAATGGCGGTGCGATCGCGCTCGGCCATCCGCTGGGTGCGACCGGTGCGATGATCCTCGGCACCGTGCTCGACGAGCTCGAGCGCACCAACAAGGCGACCGCGCTGGTGACGTTGTGCATCGGCGGCGGCATGGGCACCGCGACCATCATCGAGCGCGTCTAAGGGTAGGGAGCAACCAACATGGCTTACAAGAATTTCAAGGTTGAGACCGATTCCGACGGCATCGCGCTCGTCACCTGGGATATCCCCGGCCGTTCGATGAACGTGCTCGACGAGACCTCGACCAGCGAGCTGGACGCGATCGTCAAGGAAACCACGGCTGACGCCGCGGTGAAGGGCGTCGTCATCACCTCTGCGAAAGAGGCGTTCTGTGCCGGTGCGGACCTGTCCATGCTCGAAGGCATGAACCAGGCCTACGCAAAACTGTTCAAGGAGCAGGGCGAGACCGCCGCGAACCAGATGCTGTTCGACCAGAGCCGGCGCTTTTCGCTGGTGCTGCGCTCCATCGAGACCTCCGGCAAGCCGTGGGCGGCGGCGATCAACGGCCTCGCGCTCGGCGGCGGCTTCGAGATCACGCTGTGCTGCCACTATCGCGTGGCCGCGGAGAATCCCAAGACGCGCCTCGGCCTGCCCGAGGTCAAGGTCGGCCTGTTCCCCGGCGCCGGCGGCACGCAGCGCGTGCCGCGCCTGGTGCCGCCGCAGGACGCGATGACGATCCTGCTCAAGGGCGATCCTGTCACGGTCGAGAAGGCCAAGGCGCTGAATCTGATCCATGCCATCGTTCCCGCCGCCGATCTCGTCAAGGCGGCAAAGGACTGGATCAAGGGCGGCGGCAAGGCTGTTGCGCCCTGGGACGAGAAGGGTTTCAAGCTCCCCGCCGGTCCGGTGTTCTCCAAGGCCGGCATGATGATGTTCCCGGCCGGCAACGCGATCTATCGCCGCGAGACCTACGACAATTATCCGGCCGCGCGCGCGATCATGAGCTGCGTCTATGAAGGCCTGCAGCTGCCGATCGACGCCGCGCTGCGGGTGGAGTCACGCTACTTCACCTCGGTGCTGCGCTCGAAGGAAGCGGCCGCGATGATCCGCAGCCTGTTCCTGTCGATGCAGGAATTGAACAAGGGCGCGCGCCGTCCGAAGGATGTGCCGCCGACCAAGGTGAAGAAGATCGCCGTGATCGGCGCCGGCTTCATGGGCGCGAGCGTCGGCTATGTCTCGGCCCGTGCCGGCCTCGATGTCGTTCTGATCGATCGCGATCAGGAGAGCGCCGACAAGGGCAAGGCGCATGCGCAAAAGGTGATCGAGGAGCAGATCAAGAAGGGACGCGCCAAGCCTTCTGATGCAGAAGCGCTGCTCGCCCGCATCACGCCGACGGCGGACTATGCCGCGTTGAAGGACGTCGACCTCGTCATCGAGGCCGTGTTCGAGGACCGCAAGGTCAAGGCTGATACCTTTGCCAAGGCGCAGGAGCATATGAAGCCGGACGTGATCTTCGCGTCCAATACTTCGACGCTTCCGATCACCTCGCTGGCCGAGAGCTTCAAGGACCAGGGCAGGTTCGTCGGCATCCACTTCTTCTCGCCGGTCGAGAAGATGATGCTGGTCGAGATCATCCAGGGCAAGAACACCGGCGATCTCGCGATCGCGACTGCGCTCGACTACGTCCGGCAGATCGGCAAGACGCCGATCGTCGTCAACGACAGCCGCGGCTTCTTCGCCAATCGCTGCGTCGGGCGCTACGTGGCCGAGGGCAACGAGATGTTCCTCGAGGGCGTGCCGCCGGCGATGATCGAGAACTGCGCCAAGATGGCCGGCATGCCGGTTGGCCCGCTCTCGCTCTCCGACGAAGTCGCGCTCGACCTCGGCCTCAAGATCATGAAGGCGACGGAAGCCGATCTCGGTCCCAACGCCATCAATCCCGATCAGAAGAAGCTGATGGTGGAGATGGTCGAGAAGCAGGGCCGTCTCGGCCGCAAGAACAGCAAGGGGTTTTACGACTACCCCGAGAAGGGCAAGGGCCAGAAGAGCCTGTGGCCGGGTCTCTCGGCGCTGCAGCCGAAGCAGCTCGATCCCGATACGCTCGACATCGAGGAGTTGAAGCAGCGCTTCCTGGTGGTGCAGGCGGTGGAAGCCGCCCGCACGGTCGAGGATCACGTCATCACCGATCCACGCGAGGCCGATGTCGGCTCGATCCTCGGCTTCGGCTTCGCGCCGTTCACCGGTGGCACCCTGTCCTACATCGACTTCATGGGCCCAAAGACCTTCGTCGAGCTTTGCCACAAGCTGGAGGCGAAATACGGTTCGCGCTTCACCCCGCCGAAACTCCTTGAGGAGATGGCCGCGAAGGGAGAAACCTTTTACGGCCGCTTCGCCCCCAAGAAAACGGCGGCGTAATTCTCTGAACCCGTAGCCGGGATGAAAAATACGAAAGGCCGGATTCTCGATCCGGCCTTTCGCATTTGCGTCTCAGGCGGCCTGAATCAGCCCTTCCTTCTTCATCGCTTCCTGCACCTGCGGCCGCGCCGCGACGCGGGTCTTGTACGCGACAAGGTTCGGCATCGCCGAGAGGTCGAACTTCATCCGGTCGCCCCAGGTCAGCATCGTGAAGAGATAGCCGTCAGCCACCGTGAACTGCTTGCCCATGAGGTAATCGCGGCCGGCGAGCTGGCTGTCGATGTATTTCAGCTTGCCCATGACGCGATCCCTGAAGAACGCCTTGGCCTCGTCGTTCAGCGCCGGCGCGAACATCGGGCCGAAGCTCTTGTGGACCTCCGAGGTGAGGAAGTTCAGCCATTCGAGCAGCTTGTAGCGCTCGGAGCTGCCGTGGGCCGGCGCCAGCGCCTTGGCTGAGGCCTGATCGGCGATGATCTGGACAATCACCGGGCCTTCGGTCACGATCTCTCCGCTATCGAGACCCAGCGCAGGGACCTGGCCCTTGGGGTTCAGCTTCAGATAATCCTCACCATTTTCGAGCTTCTTCGCCCGGATATCGACCTTGACCAGCTCATAGGGCAGGCCGGCTTCCAGGAGCGCGATGTGGGGGGATAGCGAGCAGGCACCGGGCGAATAGTACAATTTCATTGGAATTTCCTCCTCTTGTTGCTTGGTTCAGGCGAAAGAACGACTACATGCATCTGCTTGAAATAGTCAAGATTGATGCAGGTGCATCGAGTAGGGTAAGAGACGGGCGACGAGCTTGAGCGGGACCATGAAACGCAAACCATCGACCGAGGCGACTTCCGCCTGGATCCGCCTGATGCGGGTGCAGAGCCGCGTGCTCGATTGCGTCGAGCAGGACCTGAAGAAGGCGGGGTTCCCGCCGCTGGCATGGTACGACGCCCTGCTCGAATTGTCGCGGGCGCCTTCGGGTGAGCTGCGCCCGGTCGAACTCGAACGGCAGATGCTGATCCCGCAATATTCGACATCGCGGCTGATTGACCGTCTGGTCGACGAAGGCCTCGCCTCGCGGCGTGAATGCAAGATCGACAAGCGCGGCCAGTTCGTGGAGATCAGCGAAGCCGGCCGCGAATTGCAGAAGCGGATGTGGGGCGCCTATTCGGCCGCAATCGAGAAATATGTCGGTTCGAAACTGTCCGACGCGGATGCCGTCAAGCTCAGCGGTCTGCTCGACCGCCTGGGCTGCTCGTGCGGCGAGATGAAACTGCCGCCCGTCGTCCACGCCAACGAAACCACGCCGTCGCGATGAGCGCGCGGCACACCAGCTCGTCCGTGCACCCGATGGGTGCGCGGACCGTCCCCGTCACCCGCGCGCCTTCTGTCGAAGCGCCCTTTTAATTAGAGCTTGATATGGCGCGAGACCAGATCGATATGACGCCGCTGCAATCGCGTGACGAACTCGTCACGTGGTTCGAGGAAGGCTGCAAGGACCCGTCCGAATTCCGCATGGGCACCGAGCACGAGAAAACGCCGTTCACGCTCGAAGGCCACTGCCCGGTGCCCTACGAAGGCGCGCGCGGTATCGGCGCGCTGCTCGAAGGCATGAAGCTCCTGCTCGGCTGGGAGCCGATCATGGAGAAGGGCAACATCATCGGCCTCTACGACGTCACCGGCGGCGGCGCGATCTCGCTCGAGCCCGGCGGACAGTTCGAGCTCTCCGGTGCGCCGGTCGAGAACGTGCACCAGACCCAGAGCGAGCTGATGGCGCATCTGGCGCAGGTGCGCGAGATCGCAACGCCGCTCGGCATCGGCTTCCTCGGGCTCGGCATGACGCCGTCCTGGTCGCGCGCCGACATCCCGGTGATGCCCAAGGGCCGCTACAAGATCATGACCAATTACATGCCGAAGGTCGGCAAATACGGCCTCGACATGATGTACCGGACCTGCACGGTGCAGACCAATCTGGACTTTTCCTCCGAAGCCGACATGGTCAAGAAGCTGCGTGTCTCGCTCGCGCTCCAGCCGGTCGCAACCGCCTTGTTCGCCAATTCGCCGTTTACCGAGGGCAAGCCGAACGGCTTCCTCTCCTTCCGGTCTGAGATCTGGCGCGACACCGACAATGCGCGTTCGGGCATGATGCCGTGGGCGTTCGAGGACGGCATGGGCTTCGAGCGCTATGTCGACTACGCGCTCGACGTACCCATGTACTTCGTCAAGCGCGACGAGGATTACATCGACGTCTCCGGCTCTTCGTTCCGCGCCTTCTTCGATGGCCGCAACAACAATTTGCCCGGGGAACGTCCGACGTTGTCGGACTGGGCCAACCATCTTTCGACGATCTTCCCGGAGGTGCGTCTCAAGCGCTATCTCGAGATGCGCGGCTCCGACGGTGGCCCGTGGGGCCGTCTGCCGGCGTTATCGGCGTTCTGGGCGGGGCTGCTCTACGACGACGTGTCGCTCGATGCCGCCTGGGACCTTGTGAAGCACTGGACCGGGCATGAGCGTCAGGGCCTGCGCGACGACGTGCCGCGCTTCGGCTTCAAGTCGCGGATCAAGGACCGCTATCTGTTCGAGATCGCCAAGGAATGCCTCGTTCTGGCACATGCCGGCCTGCGCCGGCGCGGCCGGATCGATCAGCTCGGCCGCGACGAGACCCGGCATCTGGAGCCGCTCGATCGCATCATCGATTCCGGCCGCACGCCGGCCGAGGAGATGCTCGAGAAGTTCAACGGTCCCTGGAACGGCTCGGTGGAACCAGCCTACGCGGAATACGCGTTCTAGACCCGTGGGGACAACAGGGCCAACGATCAGGACCCGAGCCGTTCATCGCCCATACAGGTTTGCGGCGATCAAATGGCCGGCTGAAAAACCTGAGCGTCGTCAATAACCCGAAAGCTGTTTCGATGGGGAAGGGCCGCCTGGCCGTCATGGCAAGCGTCCTGGCAAGCGTCGTGGCATGTGCCGCGCTGCTTTCGCTCGTGTTTGCGAGCTGGCCTGTGCGCGCCCAGACGGCATTCGATCGCCCCGGCGGAGACTATTTCAGCACGCCGGTCACGTCAGGTGATCCCGAGGATTGCGCGCTGCTATGCGAGCGCGACCGCCGCTGCCGCTCCTGGAGCTTCAGCTATCCCGACGTCGAAGGCGGCTCGGCGGTGTGCTGGCTCAAGAACGCGGTGCCGGCGCGCGTGCCGGAAAGCTGCTGCATCTCCGGTGTGCGTGGCGCCGGCGTGATCGAGCCGCGCGTCGCAGGCGTGGAGACCTCGATCGACCGTCCCGGCGGCGATTTGCGCAATTTCGAGATCAAGGCCGGCGAAGGCGGAGAGGCCTGCAAGGCCGCCTGCACCGCCGACAACAAATGCCGCGCCTTCACCTATGCACGCCCCGGCTACACCGGACGCGAGGCGCGCTGCTTCCTGAAAAAGGAAATCAAGCCGCCGCGCCGGAAGGCGGGGTTTACGTCGGGCGTGGTGCGCTAGCGTGCAGCTCTCACCGCCGTCATTGCGGGCATAGCTAAGCAATCTCTCCCGCGCGCGGGAGAGGGCGAGACATTCCGGCCTTCAATGCACGGCGGTGAAAAACCGCGCCATGCGAAATCCGGACAGCCAGGTCCACACCGGCTGGCCGCGGATGCCGAGATCCCAGGAGCCGAGCACGGCATCGGCACGGCCGACCAGATTGTCGATCGGCAACAGGCCGACCCCGCCGGAGCGCAAGGGCACGCGGCTGTCGGCGGAATTGTCGCGGTTGTCGCCGAGCACGAAGAGATGGCCTGCCGGCACCGTCACTTCCTGCGTGTTGTCGAGCGGACCGTTGTCGCGCATCTTGAAGATCAGATGCGAGACGCCGTTCGGCAGTGTCTCGACATAGCGATAGGCGGGCTCGCTGCCGCCATTGTCGTCCTCGGCGGCGCCGACGCCGTCCGGCTTCAGCTCGGCGGGACGGTCATTGACGAAGAGCTGGCCCTGCCGCAACTGGATGCGGTCGCCGGGCAGACCCACGACGCGCTTGACCCAGGCCTGCGAGCGGTCGCCGGGCCAGCGGAACACGACGACGTCGCCCTGCTTGGGCGTTTCCGCGAAGACGCGGCCGCTCTCGGGCAGGTTGATCTGGATCGGCAGCGACGAGGTGCCGTAGCCGTAGGGGAATTTCGAGGCGATCAAGGCGTCGCCGATCAACAATGTCGGCTCCATCGAGCCCGACGGCACGTAGAACGGCTCGGCCAGCGCGCCCTTGGCGATGAACACCGCGGCGACGATGCCGGCGAGCTGCACGAGCTGGCCGGCCCAGCCGCTGCTCTTCCGCTTCGTGGTGACAGTTACCTTCTCGACACTCATCCGCCCGTTCCACCCACCGTAATGCGTTCCATCAGAAGCGACGGCTGGCCGACGCCGACCGGCACGCCCTGGCCGTTCTTGCCACAGGTGCCGATGCCGGTATCGAGCGCCAGATCGTTGCCGATCATGCGAATGCGATGCAGGTCGGTCGGCCCGTTGCCGATCAACATGGCGCCCTTCAACGGCGCACCGATCTTGCCGTTTTCGATCTTGTAGGCCTCGGTGCACTGAAACACGTATTTGCCCGAGGTGATGTCGACCTGACCGCCGCCGAAATTCGCGGCGAAGACGCCGTTCTTCACCGAGGCGAGAATCTCGGCCGGATCGCGCTCGCCCGCGAGCATGTAGGTGTTGGTCATGCGCGGCATCGGCACATGGGCATAGCCCTGGCGACGGCCGTTGCCGGTCGGCTTCATGTCCATCAGGCGCGCGTTCTGGCGGTCCTGCATGTAGCCGACCAGCACGCCGTCCTCAATCAGCACGGTGCGGTTGGTCGGCGTGCCCTCGTCGTCGATCGACAGCGAGCCGCGGCGCGAGGCAATGGTGCCGTCGTCGACCACGGTGACGCCCTTGGCCGCGACCTG
The DNA here is from genome assembly GCF_023074185.1 of Bradyrhizobium sp. 132. Taxonomy (GTDB): domain Bacteria; phylum Pseudomonadota; class Alphaproteobacteria; order Rhizobiales; family Xanthobacteraceae; genus Bradyrhizobium. The sequence goes on from NZ_JADPKY010000168.1 coordinate 23,738, forward strand.
CTGGCCCATCAGGCCCGCAAACGCAGACGTCTTCTTGCGGTTGAAGTCGCCCTCGAGGCCATGGCCGACCGCTTCATGCAGCATCACGCCGGGCCAGCCGGCTCCGAGCACGACGTCCATCTCGCCGGCGGGGGCGGGAATCGATTCCAGATTGACGAGGGCCTCGCGCAGCGCGCCGTCGGCGGCGTCACGCCAGTTCTTGCTCTCGATGAATTCGGCGTAGCCGGCGCGGCCGCCATAACCCTTGCTGCCGCTCTCCTGGCGGTCGCCCTGGCCGGCGACGACGGAGACGTTGACGCGCACCAGCGGGCGGATGTCACGATAGCTTTCGCCGTCGGGCCGCAGGATCTCGACCACCTGCCAGGTCGCGCCCAGACTGACGCTGACCTGCCGTACCCGCGGATCTTTGTCGCGCAGATAGGCGTCGATCTCGGCAAGCAGTTTTACCTTGGTCTCGAAGCCGGGGGCATCGAGCGGATTGTCGTCACTATAAAGCCGCACGTTGGTATGCGCTGGAGGCGCTGCGAAGCTCCCGGAATAACCGCCGCGCACGGCCGCGACCGCGTCCGCAGCGCGAATCAGCGCCGGCAGCGAAACGTCGGAGGAATGCGCATAGCCAACCGCGTCGTCCTTGACGGCGCGCAGCCCAAAGCCCTGCGAAGTGTCGTAGGTCGCCTGCTTCAGCCGCCCATTGTCGAACATCAGCGCTTCGGTCTGGCTATATTCCAGGAACAATTCGCCGTCGTCGGCACCGGCAAGCCCGCGCGCGAGCTCGTTGCGAACCTGGTCGCGGTCGAGATTGGCGCGGTCGAGCAGGGAGGTTGTGGCAGGGTTGGTCATGCGTCCGTCCATTATCGGGGGATGTGAGGCAAGATAATGGTTTCCCGGCGGTTCCGCGAGGGGCTTGGCCGTCACATTACGGAAACGATAGGATTGGGCTGGAAGCAAGGGGCCCTGACGCTGATACAGATCGATGCTATGCTGCTTTCATGAATTACCGAGACATTATCTCGATTGAGCCTGGCAAGCGTGGGGGGCGACCCTGCATCCGCCACATGCGGATCGCTGTGGCAGATGTGCTCGGCTGGCTGGCTGCTGGTCAGACCCACGCTCAAATCCTCGACGACTTCCCCGAATTGACCGAGGACGATATCCGCGCCTGCCTGGCCTATGCCGCCGACCGCGAGAGGCGATTGGTGACCGCACCGATATGAGGCTGCTGTTCGATCAGAACCTCAGCTTCATGCTTTGCCAGATGATCGCCGATCTTTTTCCAGATTCCAGCCACGTCCGGTCTCACGGACTATCGGAAGCTGCGGACCGTGCGCTTTGGGAGTTTGCGAAGGCAAATGGCTTCGCGATTGTGACCCAGGACGTCGATTTTGCCGACATGGCAAGCTTGTTGGGTCTCCGCCGAAGGTGATCTGGCTGCGGACCGGCAATCAAACCACGGCGGCAATCGCGGCTCTGTTTCGCCGACATGCGCAGACGATCGAATCCTTCGAGAGCGACAACGGCACAGCCTGCCTTGAGATTTACTAGACGAGGCCGGCCCAGCCGCCTATGGCAGCTTGTCGTAGCCCTCGCCGAGCCCGTTCAGGCTGAGCGGGAAGCCGATGCCTTCTTCCGGGGTTTCGAAGATGATGAAGGTCGCGGTCTTGGCGGTGCGGAGCTGGCCGAGCAGCTTGTCGTCCATGACGACCTCGGCGACGCAGCCATTGGGCAGGCAGCGGACAAAGCCGGCACGGCCGACGTCCTGGTTGTCGAGCTTGAGGCCGAGGCCGGAGGGCAGGAGAACGCCGAGGGGGGCGACGACCCGCATCAGGCGGCTTTTCTGGTCGGCGGTCTTGAGCACGATCACGGTCAGGCCGGCATTGGAGCGGTCTTCGGCCACCACGCTCTGGATCAGGGCGCATTGCTCGGATTGGGCGCCCGGCGGGGTGTCGCAGCGAATCTGCCAGTCGCCATGGACGGAGCGCACCGCGCCCTGCGCATGGGCGAGGCCCGGGAACGCCAGGACGACGACAGCAGCCAGCAGGGCAGCCAGCTTCGTGAGGCCGCTAGCCTGGCTTGTCGCCGGCCTTGCCATGCATCTCGAAAACCCCATCGGGTCGGTCCCTCTGCTCGCCTGGGTCGCTCGCACCTGGCGGACTGATACGGGAATGACGGCGTCTTGAAGGCGATTCGCAAGCAAATTCCACGCCGCCACGGCCGCCGTCGCCCGCACGAATCAGGTTCCGGTGCGGCTGTCTGCCAGTGCCTAACGCGGGCAATTCCGCTGTCAAGCCGCAGCATCGCGGGAAACGGTATTTTTGTCTGATGTTACTAGGAAATATCTTGCGGGTGATGGCTGACAGACCGGGCTTAAGACTGCATTGCGATAGATCAAGAATTATGGTTTGAGAGGCTTGATTTCGGCGTTCTAGCGATCCGGCCCCAGTTCCTCTTAGAGGTATTCTTGCGCGGCGGTTTGTCAGACGGGCGGATCGAATAATGCGTTTCCCGAAAATTAGGGGAATGCACTTGGGGTGATTTCGTTAGGGGAGCGCGAACGGCATGAAGTTGTCGATGGGCCCGGTGGGCCGGCACTTGCTGGGATTGGCCGTGGCGGGTCTGACGCTGGCGACGAGCGGCGCGGCATTCGCCGAACTCGGGCAACCGGCGCCGTGGGAGTGGACGCTTCAGCGGTCCGCTTCCCCGGTGATGGACAATATTGTCTGGTTCCACAATTTCCTGTTCGTGCTGATCACTGTGATCACGCTGTTCGTTCTGGCGCTGCTCGTGATCGTGGTCGTCAAGTTCAACTCGAAGGCCAATCCGGTGCCGTCGCGGACCACGCACAACACGCTGATCGAGGTTGCGTGGACGCTCGTTCCGGTGCTGATTCTGGTTGGTATCTCGGTGCCGTCGTTCCGCCTGCTGTTCCTGGAACTCGACGTGCCGAAGGCGGATATCACCATCAAGGCGACCGGCAAGCAATGGTACTGGTCCTACGCCTATCCTGATAACGGCAAGTTCGAGTTCGACTCGCTGTTGGCCCAGGACAAGCAGCCCCGGCTGCTCGGTGTCGACAACGAGATGGTGGTGCCGGTCAACAAGGTGATTCGTGTCCAGGTCACCGGCGCCGACGTCATCCACGCCTTCGCGATGCCGGCTTTCGGCGTCAAGATCGACGCCATTCCGGGACGGTTGAATGAGACCTGGTTCAAGGCCACCAAGACCGGCATGTTCTACGGCCAGTGCTCGGAGCTGTGCGGCAAGGACCATGCCTTCATGCCGATCGCGATTCGCGTCGTGGAGGACCAGGAGTTCGCCTCCTGGGTTGAGACGGCGAAGAAGAAATTTGCGAGCGGCGGCACCAGCACCTACGCCTCCACGGCAGGCCCGACGCAGTAAGCGCCGGGCGTGGGGCTCGAGGGGACTGAAAGCGACATAAAGGCGGGACCTCCAAAGGGTCCGATCGGGACGCAAGGCAGGATTTGAAAATGGCAACGAGCGCAGCGGCACACGGCGATCACGCGCAAGACCACGGACATGACGAGCACGCCCATCCGACTGGATGGCGGCGCTACGTCTATTCGACCAACCACAAGGACATCGGCACGATGTACCTGATCTTCGCGGTCATCGCCGGCATCATCGGCGCCGCGATGTCGATCGCGATCCGTGCCGAGCTGATGTATCCGGGCGTGCAGATCTTCCACGAGACGCACACCTACAATGTGTTCGTGACCTCTCACGGCCTGATCATGATCTTCTTCATGGTCATGCCCGCGATGATCGGCGGCTTCGGCAACTGGTTCGTGCCGCTGATGATCGGCGCGCCCGACATGGCGTTCCCGCGCATGAACAACATCTCGTTCTGGCTGCTGCCGGCCTCGTTCGCGCTGCTGCTGATGTCGACCTTCGTCGAAGGCGAGCCGGGTGCCAACGGCGTCGGCGCGGGCTGGACGATGTATGCGCCGCTGTCGACCTCGGGCCATCCGGGGCCGGCCGTCGACTTCGCGATCCTGTCGATCCATCTTGCCGGTGCCTCTTCGATCCTCGGTGCCATCAATTTCATCACCACCATCTTCAACATGCGCGCGCCGGGCATGACCCTGCACAAGATGCCGCTGTTCGTGTGGTCGATCCTGGTGACGGTGTTCCTGCTGCTGTTGTCGCTGCCCGTGCTCGCCGGTGCCATCACCATGCTGCTCACCGACCGCAATTTCGGGACGACATTCTTCAACCCCGAAGGCGGCGGCGACCCCGTGCTGTTCCAGCATCTGTTCTGGTTCTTCGGCCACCCCGAAGTGTACATCCTGATCCTGCCGGCTTTCGGCATGGTCAGCCAGATCGTCTCGACCTTCTCGCGCAAGCCCGTGTTCGGCTATCTCGGCATGGCCTACGCCATGGTCGCGATCGGCGGCATCGGCTTCGTGGTGTGGGCGCACCACATGTACACGGTCGGCATGTCCTCGGCGACGCAGGCCTATTTCGTCGCTGCCACGATGGTCATCGCGGTTCCGACCGGCGTGAAGATCTTCTCGTGGATCGCCACGATGTGGGGCGGCTCGATCGAGTTCCGCGCCCCGATGATCTGGGCCGTGGGATTCATCTTCCTGTTCACCGTCGGCGGCGTCACCGGCGTCGTGCTGGCGAATGCCGGCGTCGACCGCGTGCTGCAGGAGACCTACTACGTCGTCGCGCATTTCCACTACGTGCTGTCGCTCGGCGCGGTGTTCGGGATCTTTGCGGGCTGGTACTACTGGTTCCCGAAGATGTCGGGCTACATGTACAACGAGACGCTGGCCAAGACTCACTTCTGGGTCACCTTCATCGGCGTCAACCTGGTGTTCTTCCCGCAGCACTTCCTCGGCCTGTCGGGCATGCCGCGCCGCTACGTCGACTATCCCGACGCGTTCGCGGGCTGGAACCTGGTCTCGTCGCTCGGCTCCTACATCTCCGGCTTCGGCGTGCTGATCTTCCTCTATTGCGTGATCGACGCCTTCGCGAAAAAGGTGCCGGCTGGCGACAATCCGTGGGGTGCCGGTGCGACCACGCTGGAATGGACGCTGCCCTCGCCGCCGCCGTTCCACCAGTTCGAAGTGCTGCCCCGCGTGCAGTAATCAATCTCCCGCGGCGCCCGTGACGGGCGCCGCGGCTCTACAACAAAGCGAGTCAAACTAAGTGTCCGTCCTCGACCACAACGCCGTCGACATCAATCCCCGCATCTCCGAAGCGGAGGTTGGCGACTACATCGCGCTCTTGAAGCCGCGGGTGATGTCGCTGGTGATCTTCACCGCGCTGGTCGGAATGGCGCTGGCGCCCGGGCATTTCCACCCGGTGCTGGCTTTCACCTCGCTGCTCTGCATCGCGGTCGGTGCCGGCGCCTCGGGCGCGCTCAACATGGCGCTGGAAGGCGACATCGACGCCAAGATGTCGCGCACGGCGAACCGGCCGATTCCGCGCGGTCGTATCACCCGTCCCGAGGCGATGACCTTCGGCATGACGCTCGCCTTCTTCTCGGTGATGACGCTCGGCATCCTGGTCAACTGGATCGCGGGCGCGCTGCTCGCCTTCACCATCTTCTTCTACGTCGTGATCTACACGATCGGCCTGAAGCGCCGGACCGCGCAGAACATCGTGATCGGCGGTGCCGCCGGCGCGCTGCCACCGGTGGTGGCCTGGGCCGCGGTCACAGGCACGGTCGACGTCGAGCCGCTGCTGCTGTTCGCCATCATCTTCTTCTGGACGCCGCCGCACTTCTGGGCGCTGGCGCTGTTCCGCTCCGACGATTACGCGCGTGCCGGCATCCCGATGCTGCCCAATGTCGCCGGCCCCGACGCGACGCGGCTTCAGATCCTGCTCTACACCATCGTGCTGATCGCGGTCGCCGCTGCGCCGTGGGCGCTCGGCTATTTTGACGCCATTTACGGCATCATCTCGCTGATCCTCGGCGCCGGCATGCTGGCGTTCGCCATCAACGTCTATATCCGCCGCGAGCGCAGCCAATCGTTGCGGGCGACGCGAAAGCTGTTTGCGTTCTCCATCCTTTATCTGTTCGCGCTGTTCGCGACTTTGCTGGCCGAGGTCGTGTTCCGGGCGCTTGCTCCGATGGTAGGGGGCGCATGATCGCAGGAATGGCCGACAAACCCGAAATCGATGGAATCGTCCTCACCGAGGCGCAGAAGAAGAGCCGTCGACAGCGCTCGATCGCGATCGCGCTCGCGCTCGGCGTGCTCGTGGTGCTGTTCTTCGCCGTGACCATGGTCAAGGGACCGGCCGTGCTCATCCGGCCGATGTAGGAAACATGGATCAGAAGCCGACCATATCGCCGGATCAGAGCCGGACGGCCACCAAGAGGCGTCGGCCTTTCAGGGGTGTCGGCCGCGACGTGCTGGTCGCCTCCATCTGCGGCGGCGTGGTCGCGCTGATGGTCGGCGCCTCCTACGCGGCGGTGCCGTTCTACAATTGGTTCTGCCGTGCCACCGGCTTCAACGGCACGACCCAGGTCGCGACCTCGGCGCCGGCGAGCGGTCCGATCGCACGGAAGATCGCGGTGCGCTTCGATTCCAACGTCGCGCCCGGCCTGCCCTGGAAGTTCGAGCCGGAGCAGAGCGAGATCGAGGTCAATATCGGTCAGGTCGTGACAGTCTTTTACACGGTGACCAACCAGGCTGCGCGGACCACCGCAGGCCAGGCCGCCTACAATGTCGCGCCGCTGACGGTCGGATCCTATTTCCAGAAGATCAACTGCTTCTGCTTCACCGAGCAGACCATGGCGCCCGGCGAGAAGCGCGAGATGCCGGTCGTGTTCTACGTCGACCCGTCGATCGCGGACGACCACGACAACGACGGGCTGAACACGATCACGCTGTCCTACACGTTCTATCCGGTGCGCGATCCGGTGGTGAAGCCGGTCGCCTCTGGCGAGGGCGACAAACGCAAGGGAAATCTCTGATCGCCGGGCTCACGCTCAGGGGATTGGACACAAGGGGATAAGTGCCGGACAGGCACGGGATTGAGGAGCGAGACCGCAAATGGCAACGGCGCACACCAAACATCACGACTACCATCTGGTCGATCCCTCGCCGTGGCCCGTCGTCGGCTCGATCTCGGCCTTCATCATGGCGGTCGGTGCGATCGCCTGGATGCACCACATGTTCTCGGCGGCGCCGATCATCTTCGGCGTGGGCACCGTCGGCGTGCTCTACACCATGGCGAGCTGGTGGGGCGACGTGATCAAGGAAGCCCAGTACAAGGGTGACCACACCCGCGTGGTGCAGCTGCATCACCGCTACGGAATGATCCTGTTCATCGCCTCCGAGGTGATGTTCTTCGTCGCCTGGTTCTGGGCCTATTTCAACGCAGCGCTGTTCCCGGCCGACGCCGTCCACGCCACGCGCGATGCGATATTCGGCTGCGGTCTCGGTACCGCGGCCGGCGCCTGCGCTGTGCCGGGCACCTGGCCGCCGCACGGCATCGAGACCTTCGATCCCTGGCATCTGCCGCTTTTGAATACGCTGATCCTGCTCACCTCCGGCACCACGGTGACGTGGGCCCATCACGCGCTGCTCGAGAACGACCGCCAAGGCCTGAAATACGGCCTGATCATCACCGTCGTGCTCGGCGCGCTCTTCACCTGCGTGCAGGCCTATGAGTACGGCCACGCGGCGTTCTCGTTCGCCGGCAACGTCTACGGCGCGACCTTCTTCATGGCGACCGGCTTCCACGGTTTCCACGTGCTGATCGGCACCATCTTCCTGCTGGTCTGCCTGTTCCGCGCCTATGCCGGCCACTTCACGCCGACGCAGCATCTCGGCTTCGAGTTTGCCGCCTGGTACTGGCACTTCGTCGACGTGGTCTGGCTGTTCCTGTTCCTCTGCATCTATGTGTGGGGACACGGCGCCGAATCCATGGCCCACGGCGCGCACTGAGCAGCCTTGGATTGATCAGAAAGGGCGGCCGCAGGGCCGCCCTTTCGCTTTCGACGCGCCGGAGGTTTCGGCAGAACTGTGATAGACTCCTTCATCATGAACGAAGCCTCCGATACGTCCAAGCCACAAGCCACTGTCCTGCAAAGCGCGCTGCGCGGGCTTGCCTGCAAATGCCCGCGCTGCGGCCAGGGCAAGCTCTATGCGGGCTTCCTGACGCTTGCGCCCGCCTGCGACCGTTGCGGCCTCGACTACGCCTTCATCGATTCCGGCGACGGCCCTGCGATCTTCATCATCATGCTGGCCGGCGCGATCGTGGTCGGTTGCGCGCTCGTCGTCGAGGTCAAGTATCAGCCGCCGTATTGGCTGCACGCGGTGCTGTGGCTGCCGCTGATCCTCGCGACCACGCTGCTGCCGTTGCGCGCGATGAAGTCGCTGCTGATCGCGCTGCAATTCCACCACAAGGCGGCGCCGGGCCGGCTGGTCGACCGCGCGAAATGAACGAGACCGCACGCAAGCCACGCGTGGCCGGCTTTGCGCTGTTCACGCTTTTCCTGGCCGCGGTCTGCGTCGCGCTCGGCCTCTGGCAATTGCAGCGCCGCCTCGCCAAGCACGAGCTGATCACAGCGCTCACCGAGCGTCTTGCGGAGGCACCGGTCGCGCTGCCGCCGCCGGCGCGATGGGCCGCGCTAAGTCCCGCGCGCGATGAATTCCGCCGCGTCAGCTTTACCGCGACGTATGCGCCGTTGCCCGATGCGATGGTCTATTCGCCCGGGTCCGCCGTGCGCAAGGACGCCGCAAGCCCCGGTACCTGGGCGTTCCTGCCGGCGCGGCTGCCAAGCGGCGAAACCGTCGTGATCGATGCGGGCTTCGTCGAAAACACCATGCAGGATCGCAGCGTCGAGGATCGCGCGGTCAAGAAGCTCATCACCGGGCAGGTGGTCTCGTTCACCGGCTATCTTCGCTTTCCCGAGGCACCTGGCTGGCTGACCCCGGCGGAGAACCGCGACAAGCGGCTCTGGTTCGTGCGCGATCATGTGGCGATCGCGAGCACGCTGGGCTGGGGCGCGGTTGCGCCATTCTATATCGACCTCGAGCGGCCCGCACCCGAGAACGGCATTCCGCGGCCGGGGCCCCTCGACGTCCACCTCAAGGACGATCACCTGCAATACGCCATCACCTGGTTCACGCTCGCAGGCGCCGTGCTGATCGCCTTCGCCGTGTGGGCTAAAGGGCGGCGGCAGAGCTGAGCTCCGCAGATACCTCGAGGGAACCCGGTATCGCCCGGGGTTTACCATTCAGCGCACATTCACGAGTGTAGTCCTAAGCCACCAGTGATTTTTCGCGGCAGACAGGATTGCGGCGTGAGCGATTTCGACCAGATGGGAATTGTCGTCGACTGGGTGGATGCCTGCAGGAAGGGCGATCTCGCGACGCTGCTCGACCTCTATGCGGACGACGGCCAGGTCGAATGCACGTGTAACGGCACGCAGCGCTATCGCGGCCGCACCGAGCTCGAAGCCTATTGGCAGCCGCGGCTCAGCGCTTTCTCGTCGGCAGGTTTCGGGCTGGAGGAAATCCATCCCGCGCCCCACGGCGTCGATCTCGAATATTCCGTCGCCGGCGCGCTGCGCATCCGCGCCTCGTTTTGCTTCAGCCCGGACGGCAAGATACGCACCACGCTGTGCGAGCCGGCGCGACAGAACACGCACCTTGGCTGTGCGTGCTAATCGGTGACCGGTGCCTCGCCTGCCGGTTCGGCGGGAAGGCGGCAGCGCACATAGGTTCGTTCATCCGCGCGCAGCAGTGACAGTGATCCGCTGAGCGCGCGTACGCGCTCATGCATGCCGGTCAGGCCACGGCCGAACAAATCGCCTTCGGGAAAGCCGCCGCCGTCGTCGGAAATCTCGATGATGACCGTCTCGCCGGCGAAGGTCGCCTGCACATGGGCATTGCTGGCGCCGGCATGGCGCAGCACGTTGGTCAGCGCCTCCTGAATCACGCGATAGACGGTCTGAGCCAGTGGCCCGTCGATCCCGTTGAGATCCGGATCAATCGTGTCCGTCAGGCCGATGTAAGGGGCCTGCTTGCGAAAATTCCGGAGCAGCGTCTGCACGCTGGTCTCCAGACCCAATTCCTCGATGTAGAGCGGTCGCAATCGGTCGAGGATGCGGCGGTTGGTCTGCTGGAGTGCCTCGACCGATTGCAACACCTCTTCCGCCGAATTGCCGAGATGTCCCGCCGTAGGCGAGGCCTCGACCAATGCGATCGTGCCGACGCGAATGCTGAACAGCAACGGGCCGAGTTCGTCGTGCAGTTCGCGCGCGAGATCGCGCCGCTCGTCGTCCTGGAGCGACACCAGGCGGTGCAGCAGGTCGCGATTGTCCTGGCTCAATTGCGCCAGCGTTGCGGCCAGCGCATTGGCCTCCTCGCAGCTTTGCCGGATTTCCGGCGGTCCTCCGACCGGGATCGGCGTCGCGTAGTCGCCGCGCCGTATCCGCGTGAGCCCTTCGCCGAGATATTGCAGCGGGCGCAGGGCCGATCCGGCGAAAACATACGCAATTGTGCCGGTGAGCACCATCAGCACGGCGACGAGGGTGGTCAGCGCGAGAAAGCCGATCCACTTCTCGAACAGGTCGGCCGACAGGTCCGGCAGGAAGAGGAGATCGCCGACACGCTGGCCGCCGATCATCACCGGAGTTGCCGTGTCCATATCCGGAATGGTGAGCAGGTCGACAAACCATTGCGGCACGCCATGCGGCTTGCGCAGACCGTCCTTCACTGAAGACGCGGGACCGGCGTCCACAGCACGGAATTGGATATCAGAGGAGATGTCCAGAGAATGGACAAAGGCGTCGAGGGTCTGCCGCGGAGTGTTCGAGGTGCGCAGGGTGTTGTTGAGCGCGGCGGCAACCGTCTGGGTCAAACGCCGCCCCGGCTCGTTCTCGTCGGCCAGTTGCCCGGCCGCGAAGGTTTGAAGCAGCACGCCGCCCATGATCAGCGCGGCGAGGAAGCCCGTGCCGAGCGGCAGGAACAGTTGGGTTCTGAACGAGAGGCGTTGCCACATTAGGTCAATTCTAACGCGCATCGGCCGGATTTGCTCTTTCCATTTGTTCCCGGGGGTCTATGAGTCGAAAAACAAGAGAGCTGCGATGCAAGATTCCACTAAGCCGGCAACCCGAGTTCTGATCGTTGACGACCATCCCGTGGTGCTGTCCGGTTGCCGCACCCTGTTCGCCTCCGACCATTCGATCCGGATCGAAGAGGCCGCCGACGCCAAATCCGGGCATCGCGCCTATGTCAGCAAGCGGCCCGACGTCACCGTGATCGACATCAGCCTGCCGGATGTCTCCGGCTTCGAACTCATGCGGCGCATTCGCAAGGACGATCCGGACGCCAAGATCATCATGTTCAGCATGAATGACGATCCGGCCTTCGTGGTGCGGGCGGTCGAGCTTGGGGCGCAGGGCTATGTCTCCAAGGGCGACGATCCCCGGATCCTGCTCAAGGCGGTGCGCAAGGTGGTCGCGGGCGACAATTTCATCTCGCCGCAGCTCGCGGAAGCCGTGACGTTTTCCGGCGCGGCGATCAAGGCCAACCCGGCCTCGCAGATGACGCCGCGGGAGCTCGAGATTCTTCGCCTGCTGGGGCGAGGCGACAAGATCGTGGAGGTCGCCGAGGCGCTCGGCATTTCTTACAAGACCGTGGCCAACACCACGTCCCTGCTCAAGCAGAAACTCGGTGCCAAGAACCATTCCGATCTGATCCGGATCGCGGTGGAAATCGGGATGAGCTGACGCCCAGAGCGCCGAACCGGCTGCTCCAGGATGCTGCCGGTTCGGCGGGGCGGAGCGGTCTCGGCGCTGAGCCGGGCAATGCATGGATAGCGCCGATACCATCCGCCGACACAATGGACCGAGCCGGCAGTTCGTTCCGGAACTGTCCGGTCATTCGGGAAATAATGGCAATGTGCGCCAAGAAATCGCTCGCGAGCATTTGTCGACGCCGAGGCATTGCCAGAAAAAATAGGAACATCTTCTCTCACGGGCCGTTTTGGCTCTTGACGATGTCGTGACAGGCGACGAAAGCTTGCGCGAATAGTTTTAGCGGGTCAGCGACCCCAAGAGGCAAACTGGTCTGCACACATCAACGACAGACCTTCCAGGAGAGGGCTGCGGCATTGCCGCAGCCCTTTTTATTGGGCAGCCCTTTTTCGTTGGATCGGCAGGGACGCGAAGCGGTTTCCCGATGCCGCAAAACACTTTATGGTGGCCCAAGCCTCTGGCTGTTAACAAGTAGTTTCGTAAAATCAAAGGCTTGCGGATCGAGCTCAGGCTCGGCCGGCCTTTGGAGGGCAGTTTGACTCGTTATATCTCGACCCGGGGCGAGGCCCCCGAACTCGGCTTCTGCGACGTGATGCTGACCGGGCTTGCCCGCGACGGCGGCCTGTATGTGCCGGCCGTCTGGCCGCAACTCTCGACTGAGGCCATCGCCGGCTTCTTCGGTCGTCCCTATTGGGAGGTCGCGGTCGAGGTGATCCGCCCCTTTGTTGGCGGCGAGATATCGGATGCCGAACTCGGCCGCATGGCGAACGAGGCCTACGCCACCTTCCGCCATCCGGCGGTGGTGCCGCTGCGCCAGATGGCGGCGCACCAGTTCGTGCTGGAGCTGTTCCACGGTCCGACGCTCGCCTTCAAGGATGTGGCGATGCAGCTGATCTCGCGGCTGATGGACCATGTGCTTGCCAAGCGCGGCCAGCGCACCACCATCGTGGTCGCGACCTCCGGCGACACCGGCGGTGCTGCGGTCGACGCGTTCGCGGGGCTCGAGAATGTCGATCTCATCGTGCTGTTTCCGCACGGCCGCATTTCCGAGGTGCAGCGGCGGATGATGACCTCGACAGGCGCGGCCAATGTCCACGCGCTCGCCATCGAAGGCAATTTCGACGATTGCCAGGCGCTCGTGAAGGGGATGTTCAACAACCATCGCTTCCGCGATGCGACCTCGCTGTCCGGCGTCAATTCCATCAATTGGGCGCGCATCGTCTCCCAGGTGGTCTACTATTTCACCTCCGCCATTGCCGCCGGCGCGCCGGCGCGCGCGGTGGACTTCGTCGTGCCGACCGGCAATTTCGGCGACATCTTTGCCGGCTATGTCGCCAAGCGCATGGGTCTTCCGGTGCGGACTCTAGGCATCGCCGCCAACGTCAACGACATCCTGGCGCGCACGCTGAAGACCGGGATCTACGAGGTGCGCGAGGTGCACGCGACGGCGTCGCCGTCGATGGACATCCAGATCTCCTCGAATTTCGAGCGGCTGCTGTTCGAGGCTGGCGGGCGCGATGCCGCCGGCGTGCGCCGGCTGATGGATTCGCTGAAGCAGTCGGGGCGCTTCGTGCTGCCCGATGCGACGCTGGCCGCGATCCGCGAGGAATTCGACGCGGGCCGCGCCGACGAGACCGAGACCGCGGCCGCGATCCGCGCCGCCTGGCGCGAGGCGGGCGAGTTGGTCGATCCCCACACCGCGGTCGCGCTCGCGGTCGCCGATCGCGACACCACCGACACGACGGTTCCCAGCATCGTGCTGTCCACCGCCCATCCGGCCAAATTCCCCGACGCGGTCGAGGCGGCCTGCGGCCAGCGGCCGCAACTGCCGGCCTGGCTCGACGGTCTGATGACCAAATCCGAACACATGAAGGTGATGAAGAACGACCAGGCCGAGGTCGAGCGGTTCGTGCTGTCGGTCAGCCGCGCCGCGAAACAGGGAGTTGCCGGATGAGCGTCGAGATTTCCAAGCTTGCGTCCGGCCTGACCGTCGTCACCGACAAGATGCCGCATCTCGAAACGGCGGCGCTCGGCGTCTGGGCCGGCGTCGGCGGGCGCGACGAGAAGCCCAACGAGCACGGCATCTCGCATCTTCTCGAACACATGGCGTTCAAGGGCACGACGAAACGCTCCTCGCGCGAGATCGTGGAGGAGATCGAGGCGGTCGGCGGCGACCTCAATGCCGGCACCTCGACCGAGACCACGTCCTATTACGCGCGGGTGCTGAAGGCCGACGTGCCGCTCGCACTCGACGTGCTCGCCGACATCCTCGCCAATCCCGCCTTCGAGCCCGACGAGCTCGAGCGCGAGAAGAACGTCATCGTGCAGGAGATCGGCGCGGCGCAGGACACGCCCGACGACGTGGTGTTCGAGCATCTCAACGAGCTCTGTTATCCCGACCAGCCGATGGGCCGTTCGCTACTCGGCACTGCGAAGACCTTGCGTGCCTTCAGCCGCGACTCGCTGCGCGACTATCTGTCGACGCATTATCGCGGGCCCGACATGGTGGTGGCGGCGGCCGGCGCGGTCGATCACAAGCAGGTGGTCGCCGAGGTCGAGCACCGCTTTGCCAGTTTTGAGGGGACGCCGGGTCCCAAGCCGCAATCCGCACAGTTCGGCAAGGGCGGCACCAAGGTGGTGCATCGCGAGCTCGAGCAGGCGCATCTGACGCTGGCGCTGGAAGGCGTGCCGCAGGGCGATCTGTCGTTGTTCTCGCTCCAGGTCTTCACCAACATCCTCGGCGGCGGGATGTCGTCGCGGCTGTTCCAGGAGGTCCGCGAGAAGCGCGGCCTCTGTTACTCGATCTACTCGTTCCACGCGCCCTATACCGACACCGGATTCTTCGGCCTCTACACCGGCACCGATCCGGCCGATGCGCCCGAGATGATGGAAGTCGTGGTCGACATCATGAACGATTCGGTGGAGACCCTGACCGAGGTCGAAATCGCGCGGGCCAAGGCGCAGATGAAGGCGGGCCTGCTGATGGCGCTGGAGAGCTGCTCGTCGCGCGCCGAGCAGCTCGCCCGGCATGTGCTGGCCTATGGCCGGCCCCAGACCGCCGAGGAGCTGGTGGCCCGGATCGACGCCGTCAGCGTCGAATCGACCCGGGATGCGGCGCGTGCGCTGCTTTCGCGCAGCCGCCCTGCGGTTGTCGCATTAGGCAGCGGCAGGGGTCTGGACACGGCGGTGTCTTTTGCGGAAGGATTGACCCGGGCACGCGCCAAAGCGCGGCTGCATTAGGAGCCGCGCACGGGCTGATCTGCCCCGGGAAGCATCACCATGGCCCTCTTTCGCCTGCCATCCAGTGGACCTGCCGCGCTCGCGCCGCGCGGCAACGGCCTGTTGCTACGTGCGCCGCAGATGTCGGACTTCCTGCAGTGGGCGCATTTGCGCGAGTCGAGCCGCGATTATCTGACGCCCTGGGAGCCGATCTGGCCGTCGGACGATCTCACCCGCTCCGGCTTCCGTCGCCGCCTGCGCCGCTATTCCGAGGACATCGCCGCGGACCGTTCCTATCCCTTTCTGATCTTCCGCGAGCTCGACGGCGCCATGCTCGGCGGCATCACGCTCGCCAATGTCCGGCGCGGCATCGTCCAGGCCGGCACCATCGGCTATTGGGTCGGGAAGCCCAACGCCCAGCGCGGCTACATGACGGCCGCGCTGCGGGTGCTGCTGCCGACGCTGTTCGGCGAACTCAATCTGCACCGGGTCGAGGCCGCCTGCATTCCGACCAATACGCCGTCGATCCGGGTGCTGGAAAAGTGCGGCTTCTCCCGCGAAGGGCTGGCGCGCCGCTATCTCTGCATCAACGGCGTCTGGCAGGACCATCTGCTGTTCGGTCTGCTGCACGAGGATTTCCGCGGCTGAGCCCGTTCATTCATGTGGCCAAAGTCTCCTTGTGCTGCCTTGTTGTGCTTGCCTTGGGTTCGCCGGTTTTGACGATATAACGGCGCAAGGCCGGCCGGCGATCGGCCGGGATGTTGTCGTGGAGTATGGGCGTTGATGGTGCAGAAGTTTCGGTCATCGCGGAGTGCGTTGCGGCGGGGGACAGCGGTCGCGTTGGCGTTGTCGGTTGCGCTCGTCTCCGTCTCGCCGGCCGCGGCGCAATCGCTGACCGATCGATTCAAGGGCCTGTTCGGCGGCAAGTCCGACGAGCCGGCACAGCCCAAGCCTGCGCCTGCGCCAGGCCAGCCGGCGGCCGATGACGACGTCGATTGTCCGCAGGTTACGGTGCGCGCGGGGGCCTCGACCTACGCGGTTGGCGCCACCGGCAAGCCGGCCGTCGGCAATGAGATCCGCTTCCAGGCTACGATCACCAAGATGGCGCGTGAATGTACCCGGAACGGTGCCGATATCACGGCCCGGATCGGCATTCAGGGCCGCGTCATCGCCGGTCCCGCCGGTGCGCCTGCGACCGTCGAGGTGCCCTTGCGCATCGCCGTGGTGCAGGGCGGCGTCGGCGAGAAGGTGATCGCCTCGAAGGCCTACCGGACCACGGTCGAGATGTCGGAGGGCGGCAGCGTGCCCTTCACGTTCGTCGCCGAGGATCTGGCCTATCCGATGCCTTCGGCCAAGGCCGCCGATTCCTACATCTTCTATGTCGGCTTCGACCCGCAAGCGCTCTCGCCCGAGCCGAAGGCGCGGGGGAGGAAGAAGTAACCACGAAAACATAGTTGTCATGCCCGGCGAAGGCGGGGCATCCAGTACGCTGCGGCTTCTCGATTGATCAGGACTGTCTCTGGAATACTGGATCGCCCGCCTTCGCGGGCGATGACATCAGGTTTTGCCGATGCAGTGCCCGACAAACGAAAAAGCCGGCACTCATCGCGCCGGCTTTCTGATTGGTGAAGCGAGACCCCTCAGTTCAGCTTCTGCCGAACCTCGGTGATGCCCTTGGCGAGCAGATCGTCGGCGACGTTGCCCTTGACCGACTGCGACAGGATCGTGGAGGCGGCCTGGACGGCGGCTTCCGCGGCTGCGGCGCGGACATCGGCCACCGCCTGGGCCTCGGCGAGCGCGATCTTGCCTTCCGCGGTCTTGGTTCTGCGGGCGACGAAGTCTTCCATCTTTGCCTTGGCCTCGGTCGCGATGCGCTCGGCTTCGGACTTGGCGTTGGCGATGATGTCGGCAGCCTCGCGCTCGGCCGTCGCGGTGCGCGCCTTGTAGTCGGCGAGCACCTTGGCCGCCTCCTGCTTGAGGCGCGTCGCGTCGTCGAGCTCGGCCTTGATGCGGGCTGCGCGATGATCGAGCGTCGTCAGCAGGGTCTTGTGGATGCCGAGATAGGCAAACACGAGCATCAGGATGACGAAGGCGACGGCGACCCAAAATTCAGGTTCGAAGAACATATCGACTAACCCTTCAAGGACGCATCGACCGCGGCATTGACCGACGCGGCGTCGGGAACGACACCGGTAAGCTGCTGCACGATCTGGCCGGCCGCATCGGCTGCGATGCCGCGGACGTTGCTCATGGCGGCGGTGCGGGTCGAGGCGATGGTCTTCTCCGCCCCGGCGAGCCTGGCCGCCAGCTGTTCTTCCAGCGTCTTGCGCTCGGCTTCCGCCTGCGCATTCGCCTTCTCGCGGGATTCGTTGCCGATCGCCTGTGCTCGCGTGCGCGCCGAGGCGAGCTCGCTTTCATAGGCCTTCAGCGCGGCGTCGGACTGGTCCTTCAGCTTCTGCGCTTCGGCGAGGTCACCCTCGATCTTGTTCTGACGCGCCTCGATCGCACCGCCGATACGCGGCAGAGCGAGCTTGGACACGATCACGTAAAGCAGGACGAAGAAGATCGCGAGCGACACCAGCTGTGAAGCGAAGCTGCTGCTCTCGAACGGCGGGAAGCCGCCACCGTGGTGACTACCGTCAGCCTCGGTGTGGGCGCCCGCCGCCGGACCTTTTGCGCCGCCATGACTTTCAGCCATGGAGTACTCCTGTTGCAGTCATGCGCGCCGCTTCGGTTGAAGCGGCGCGAAACACGTCCTCAGAGCGGAACGAACAGCAGCAGCAGCGCGATCAGCAGCGAGAAAATGCCGAGCGCTTCGGTCACGGCGAAGCCGAAGATCAAATTGCCGAACTGGCCCTGAGCAGCCGAAGGGTTGCGAACGGCTGCGGCGAGGTAGTTGCCGAAGATCACGCCGACGCCGACGCCCGCGCCGCCCATGCCGATGCATGCGATGCCCGCGCCGATAAGTTTTGCTGCTGCCGGATCCATTTTAGACTCCTTGGAAGAAAGATTGGGTTGTGGGTGGAAATTCCCCGGACCGCTCAGTGTCCCGGATGAATGGCGTCGTTGAGGTAGATGCAGGTCAGGATCGCAAACACATAGGCCTGCAGGAACGCGACCAGAATCTCGAGAGCGTACAGCGCGACCGTGAGCGCCAGCGGCAGCACGCCGCCGACCCAGCCGACGGCGCCGAGCGAGAAGCCGAGCATGGCGACGAAGCCCGCGAACACCTTCAGCGCGATGTGGCCGGCCAGCATGTTGGCGAAGAGACGGACACTGTGGGAGACCGGCCGCAGGAAGAACGACAGGATCTCGATGAACATGACCAGCGGCAGGATGTAGATCGGGACGCCCTGGGGAACGAAAATCTTGAAGAATTTCAGGCCGTTCTTGTAGAGGCCGTAGATCAGGACGGTGAAGAACACCAGCAGCGCGAGCGCTCCCGTCACGATCAGATGGCTCGCAATCGTGAAGGTATAGGGGATGATACCCACGAGGTTCGAGACGCAGAGGAACATGAACAGCGAGAAGATCAGCGGGAAGAACTTCATGCCTTCCGCGCCGGCCGTCGAACGGATGGTCGAGGCGACGAATTCGTAGGAGATCTCGGCGACCGACTGAAGGCGCCCGGGAACCATTTGCGTGCCGCTGGCAAGCATCAGGATCGAGATGATCGCGACCGCCACCAGCATGTAGAGCGACGAATTGGTGAAGGCGATCGTGTGATTGCCGATATGGCCCAGGGTGAAGAGAGGCTCGATGTTGAACTGGTGGATCGGGTCGATTTTCATCAGCGCAGCATTTCTTGGTCTGCCGGGCAATGCCGGCGGGTCTCGGTCTGCCGGTCGGGCCGGCCCGTACCGGCGAAGCCGGCACGATCATTCCTCTCCTGGTGTGGATCGCTTAAGAACCACCGCGTCTGTTTTGACCCGCGCCTGCCGTCCTCACCACGTTCACCACGCCGGCCACAAAGCCCAGCAGCAGGAACACGATAAATCCGAAAGGCGACGTCGACAGCAAGCGGTCGAAACCCCAGCCAATCCCCGCTCCGACAACGACCCCGGCGACCAACTCGGAGGATAACCGGAAACCAAGCGCCATCGCCGAGGCTCTGGCCGCTCTGTCCTCACCGTCACCTGCGGGTTGCTCGGTCTTGACGTGGCGGCCGCGAAATTCGGACAACCGCTGATCAAGATTTCCGAGCCGTTCGGAAAGCGCAGCTTCCTCGGGCGATCTATCGCGATCTCCATTCTCGCCGTGTCCCGTGCCCTGTGTCATGCAACGAAGACCCGAAACGCCGCGGCTGAATGGAAATTACGCCCGCCACCCTCAAAAGCCGCGCGGACCATACTGATGGGCCATAATCAAGTCAAGCCAAGTCACGATTGTGTCCATTCCTGTTATGTATCTGATTTATTTTACAATATTGGCGCGCGCGGCAGCGCTGCACACAGCGTGACGCCGCACCGCAGCAGCTCTCCGCATGATCGGCGGATGCCGTCGCCATTTCGCCCCGCTGCCGGGATCAAAGAGGGCACTGCCCTCGTTGATATCAGGGGCGCGTTTTGGGCGGCGGATCGCCTCGCGGGGGTGTAGAATTTGCGAGAGTGCCACCTTTCGCGTCGTGGCGGAGAGCGCGATGAGACCAGCGAATTCATCCACAACATCATGGCTTGCGGCCGCGGCGTTCGCCGCGGTGATGACCATCAGCGGCGGCTGCCTCGCCGCGCAATCCGCACCCGACAGTGAAAACGGCCGCTACAGCATGACCCCCATCCCCGAGGGCGTGCTGCGGCTCGACACCCGCACCGGCACGGTATCGACCTGTACCAGGAGCGGCGCCGGTTGGGCCTGCTACGCGGTGCCCGACGAGCGGACCGCGCTCGACGCCGAGATCGGCCGGCTGCAGGCTGAAGTCGAGACGCTGAAGGGACGGCTCGCGGCGGGGCCGACCGTATCAGGCAAGATCGACGAGGCGCTGCCGAAATCCGATCAGTTCAAGAAGGCGGAGCCGAAGGCCGCCGAGGGTGACCGCAGGCTCGAGATCCCCCTGCCGAGCGACCAGGACGTCGACCGCGTGATGTCGTTCCTGGAAAAGGCCTGGCGCCGGCTGATCGACATGGCCAACCGCGTGCAGAAGGACGTGTCGGGGAAGATTTGAGAGTTTGAATGGCATCTGAGAAACGCTTCGCACGCTCTGCGCCGTCGACTGTGCAAGTCACCGCCATCGCATCGTCGCTGCTGACCGTGCAGACGCCGGGCCGCGGCTTCACCGATCTCACCGGCGAAGCTGCGAAATTCGTCGCCGAGGCGGGCGCGCGAGACGGCGCGTTGACATTGTTCATCCGTCACACCTCGGCGTCGCTGACGATCCAGGAGAACGCCGATCCCTCCGTGCTCGTCGATCTCACCACCGCGCTGTCCCGGCTCGCGCCGGAGAACGCCCGATGGACGCATGATACCGAGGGACCCGACGACATGCCGGCGCACGTCAAGACCATGCTGACGCAGACTTCGCTTCAGGTCCCGGTCCTGAACGGCAAGCTCATGCTCGGTACCTGGCAGGCGATCTACCTGATCGAGCACCGCAAGCGCCCGCACCGGCGCGAGGTCGTGCTGCAGTTCATCGGCGGCAATCAGTAGAGCCCAAAAGAAAACCGGTCGCGGAGCGATCCGCGGCCGGTTAGTGTTGATTTGGATCTGCCGCCGATCAGGTCGCCTTGATGTCGACGTCCTTGGTCTCGGGCAGGAAGAACAAGCCGATCACGACGGTAATCGACGCGAAGATGACCGGATACCAGAGGCCCGCATAGATATCGCCCGTCGAGGCCACGATGGCGAAGGCGGTCGCCGGCAGCAGGCCGCCGAACCAGCCGTTGCCGATATGGTAGGGCAGCGACATCGAGGTGTATCGGATGCGGGTCGGGAACAGTTCGACCAGCATCGCGGCGATCGGGCCGTACACCATGGTGACGAAGAGCACCAGGACGAACAGCAGTCCGACAACGGCGGCCACCTGCGGACGGAAGATGTCGAACGGATGCGCCATCTTCACGATGCCCGTATCGCCGGCCTTCGGATACCCGGCTGCCTGCGCGGCGGCGAGGAGCGCCGGATTACCGTCCTTGGCGTTGGCGTAGGCAACTTCCTTGCCGTTGACCATCACCTTCACGCCGGAGCCGGCCGCACCTGGCGTGGTCGTGTACTTGACCGACGACTGCGACAGGTAGGCACGTGCGGTGTCGCAAGGCGAAGTGAAGACGCGGGTGCCGACCGGGTTGAACAGGTCGCCGCAACCTGCGGGATCCGCCACCACCTCGACCTTGACCGACTCAATCGCCTTTTCCAGCGCAGGATTGGCGTTGGTAGTGATCATCTTGAAGATCGGGAAGAAAGTGAGCGCCGCGATCAGACAGCCGCCGAGAATGATCGGCTTGCGGCCGATCTTGTCGGAGAGCATGCCGAACACGATGAAGAAGCCGGTGCCGAGCAGCAGCGACCAGGCGATCAGCAAGTTGGCGGTGTAGCCGTCGACCTTGAGGATCGATTGCAGGAAGAACAATGCGTAGAACTGGCCGGTGTACCAGACCACGCCCTGGCCCATCACGCCGCCAAGCAGCGCCAGCAGCACGAGCTTGCCGTTCTGCCAGTTGCCGAAGGCTTCTGTCAGCGGGGCCTTCGAGCTCTTCCCCTCGTCCTTCATCTTCTGGAAGATCGGGGATTCGTTGAGACGAAGCCGGATCCAGACCGAGACGCCAAGCAGCAGCACCGAGACCAGGAACGGAATGCGCCAGCCCCACGCCGCGAACTCGGGTTCGCCGAGGGCGGAGCGCGTGAACAGGATCACCAGCAGCGACAGGAACAGGCCGAGCGTCGCCGTGGTCTGGATGAAGGACGTGTAGTAGCCGCGCTTGCCGTTCGGAGCATGCTCCGCGACGTAGGTCGCCGCACCGCCATATTCACCGCCGAGCGCCAGGCCCTGGGCGAGGCGCAACGCGATCAGGATGATCGGGGCCGCGATGCCGATGGTCGCCGCGTTGGGCAGCAGGCCGACAATGAAAGTCGACAGACCCATGATCAGGATAGTGACGAGGAAGGTGTATTTGCGGCCGACGATGTCGCCGATACGGCCGAACACGATCGCGCCGAACGGGCGCACCAGGAAGCCTGCCGCGAAGGCCAGCAGCGCGAAGATGTCGCGGGTTGCCGGGGGATAGGCCGAGAAGAACTGCGCGCCGATGATGCCGGCCAGCGACCCGTAAAGATAGAAATCGTACCACTCGAAGACAGTACCGAGCGAGGAGGCGAGAATGACGAACCGTTCGTCTTTCGTCATCCCTCCCGCGCGTGCTTGAGACACAGCCATTGTCGACATGTTGAGTCGCTCCCCGAAAAATCGTTTCCTCGCGCCCTAGATGTCCAGTCATGTCGGATCAACCCAGGCCTTGCCCTCAAGGTAACATTGGCGTGAAACCCGCCCCAATACGACTTTCGGCCTTTCGCACTGACGCGCAGCTGACGGCGGATATCGGGCCGCCGCGTGCCTCCGGATTAACCCCTTTGCTTTAAAGGAATAATGCGCCCTTGCATGCCACGGCCGCTCAGGGAAGAATTAGGGTGCCGCGGCGTTGACTCGCCGCCCGGCGCGAACGACAGCAAGAGAACGATGAACGCTCCTTCCACCCATCTCGTCATTGCCGATGACCATCCGCTGTTCCGCGACGCGTTGCGGCAGGCGGTGGCGGGCGTCCTGACCTCGGCCAGGATCGACGAGGCCGGATCGTTCGAGGATCTGACCAAGCTTTTGGAACAGGCCTCTGACGTCGACCTGATCCTGCTCGACCTCTCGATGCCCGGGATCTCCGGCTTTTCCGGCCTGATTTATCTGCGCGCCCAATATCCGGCGATCCCGGTGGTCATTGTCTCGGCCTCCGACGACAGCGCCACGATCCGCCGCTCGCTCGATTTCGGCGCCTCGGGTTTCATCCCGAAGCGGTTCGGCGTCGAGACCCTGCGCGATGCCATCCTCAAGGTGATGGAGGGTGACGTCTGGGTTCCCGCCGACACCGACCTGTCGGCCGCCGCCGACCCGGACATGACGAAGCTGCGCGACCGTCTGGTGACGCTGACGCCGCAACAGGTGCGGGTCCTGATGATGCTGTCGGAGGGGCTGCTCAACAAGCAGATCGCTTATGAGCTCGGCGTCTCCGAGGCCACCATCAAGGCGCACGTCTCGGCCATCCTGCAAAAGCTCGGCGTCGAAAGCCGCACCCAAGCCGTCATCGCCGCCGCGAAGATCGCCGGCGGCCAGTGGAGGCAGGGCACCCCGACGGGGTGAGCCTGAGCGAGCTGCGCGACCGCGTCTGTGTCGCCCCCCTGTCAATCCGCCAGCGCGAAAATATTCCACTTTACCGAAATTCGGTTTTGGCGTATGTGTCGTCCATCCCGGCTCACCCTTGAGGGGCGACCATGTGTCGTGATGGCCGTAGAGCCGGGCTTGCGGTGGACGCGGCAGCGTCGGGCGCGAAAGTGCGGGCAGGGCGGATTGCTCTCCGTGAGCCCAGAACTTCGTGCCGACGAGCG
>NZ_JADPKY010000029.1 GCF_023074185.1 Bradyrhizobium sp. 132
TGAATACCAAGGTCTTTGGACGCCTGCGCATACGACACGCCGCGCTGCTTGATCAGCCGCACGGCCTCAAGCTTGAACTCCCGCGTAAACTGCCTTCTCTCCATGACGCACCTCCTGCTCCATAAAACACCTAACTTGGTGTCTTCGGAACCGGGTGCAGCTCAAATCGATTGTTCTAATAGAAGAGCCTGAGTGCTTCCTTTCACCAGGTTCCCAGTCTGCCTTCACCGATTTTCTACTCAAAGTCCTCTACTCTAAGAAGATCTGCGCGGTAGTCAGCAGCCATTCAGCTGAAATTATAACCCCCTTGCCTTCTGAATGCGTTCGCTTCTTCCGACGGGAACAGAAAGGAATTGCGTTACTCACCGAACGCCCATCGCCCATATTGCTGGAAACGATTGGCATTCGACAGCCGACAGACATTCTCGCCTTCGTCGAAGATGAAGCTGCAGCAAGGTTCTGCCGCCTCCTCGCGGAACGTTTTGCTCCATTCCTGTCGCGCCGCATGATCATCGTGCCAAAAAACGGAGACGGCGAGATCGTCAATCTGCTCAAGCAGATTGAAAACACGTACGGCACGTTATCCATCCTTGGCATTTTTGATGGAGATGCGGCCGGCAAAATCCCGGCGCAGATCGCCACGAAAGCTAGCTTCCTTCCGGGTGACAAGCCGGTTGAGAAATTGTTCAAGACTTTTGCTGAAGAAAATCAGAACGATCTGCAGACGGCAATTGGCTCTGGAGATATCAGAGAGGCGCTTTTTGCGCTCCAAGGCAGGGATCATCATGACTGGTTTGTCGAGCTGGCGAAGAGCTACGGGCTCGAGCCCGGGCAGATGTTTATGATCCTCTTCAGATTGTGGATGACAAGCGGAGATAATGAAGCCCTTGCCCGCAAGGCTTTTGAGAAAATCCAAAAGAGAATTGACCCGATGTTTAGGTGTGAGGACAGCCCAAGCGAAGAGGCAACAAGCAGAGCTCCGGCGAACGAGAAAATTGACATTTCTCCCGTTGCAGTAGCCGAGGCACCCCAAAAAAGCTGCGATTAGCGCCAGACGCGACAATAAGATCTCGGCTGGGTCTCATGCAGGCAAGGCAAACGGCCCCGACCGGCCCGCGGCGGACGATTTCGAGCAGCGCTTCTACGATGCGGGCTGCGACGACGCGGCGATCGCATTCCAGAAGGGGCGCATCATCGTCGACTTCGCTCGCGAGGCGAGATCAGTCAGCGAGGCCATCGTCACGGCGGTGCAGAACGTGCAGGCCGCTGGCGCCCGCGTCGATCGCGTGCTCGACCGGTCCGCGTGAGGCGGGGATCGTTAGAAACGCGATGGGCTGACGTTGAATCGAGTTGCCAACGGTGCTCTCTCCGTTCCCTCCCGCTTTGAGGGCTGGAAAGGGTGCCGCATGGGGAGTCTCTCCATCGCGCACCGGCCTCGGTCCATCGCCCAAAACGGGGACCTTCTCCTGGGCTACCCCTCTCCCTAGCCCTCCCCCACAAGGGGGGAGGGAACGCACCTTTGTCGGCGCGTTCGTCGAGACTCATTCCATCAGGTGTGGAAGGCGGATTGCTGTGCGGCTCGCCCCCCCCCCCGAAAATCAATGCTCCGCAGCACGATCCCGGGCGGCGTCCCCTCAAACTCCGTCGCCTGATACTTCCGTTCCGCGCAGGCTTCGATGCACTCGCGCAGGCGCACGAGCTGAGCTTCGCGCTCGGCGGGTCTGGCGCGCACGCCCGGCGCTAGCGCCCCGCGCGCGTTAACCGTCCATTAACCAACGCACCCTAGCCTAAACTAATCGTCCAGCCATCATTAGCCCGAAATGCCTTCCCGGCTCGCTCCAGGAGAAGCGCCGATGTGCGTTGCGTTGTTGACGTATGCCGATCTCAGTGCCCGCCTCAATATCTCGCGCGAGGCCGCTCGTTCGCTTGCCAGGCGACGCGGTTTGCCGCGCTCGCGTTCGGATGATGGGAAAGCCCTGGTGAGCGTTGATTTCTCCGAACTCCGGTACACGCCTCGCCCACGAATTGGCCGCCCGGCAGACCGCATCGATGTCTCCATGGCAAAGATCGAGGCCTTCAAGATCGAGGCATTCAAGGCGGAGGTCGCGCGGCTCGAAGCAGTCGCAGCCGGCTACCGGTCAGATCTCGAGCGCGAGCGCGAGTGCGCCGATCGCCTCGCCGTCGAGCTGACGCAGGCGGCTGCCGAGACGATGGCCGCCAATGCGTGGGCGGCACGACTGGAAGACGAAGTGGCGGCTCTGCGGACCGGTCGCCGGGCTGGCGGCGCGACCGCGGGACCAGCCGCGCTTCGATTGGGACATCTGGCGGCGGCCATCGTGGACGCAGACCGCGCGGCTTGCGGGTAGCACTCGATACTCATCCCACCCGGCCTGCCGGAGCAACCGCGAGGACAGAATGACTGGCACTACAGATATTCGCGAGATGAAGGCGCGCATTGTCGTATTCGGGGTTGGCGGCGCTGGCGGCAATGCCGTCAACAACATGATCACGGCCGGGCTGCAGGGGGTCGACTTCGTCGTCGCCAATACCGACGCGCAGGCGCTTGCCATGTCGAAGGCGACGCGCCTCATCCAGCTGGGCACACAGGTGACTGCGGGCCTTGGCGCCGGCTCGCAACCCGAATTGGGACGCGCCGCAGCCGAGGAGGCAATCGATACGATCCGCGAACATCTGACCAGCGCGCACATGGTGTTCGTGACTGCCGGCATGGGCGGCGGTACCGGCACCGGGGCTGCACCCATCATCGCCAGGACCGCGCGCGAGCTCGGCATCCTCACGATCGGCGTGGTCACCAAGCCATTCTACTTCGAGGGCCAGCGCCGCATGCGCTTTGCCGAAGCCGGCATCGAGGAATTGCTGAAGACAGTCGACACCCTGCTGATCATCCCGAACCAGAACCTGTTCCGGGTGGCCAGCGCGAAGACCACATTCGCCGATGCCTTTGCCCTTGCCGATCAGGTGCTCTATTCGGGCGTGGCCTGCATCAGCGACCTCATCGTCAAGGAAGGCCTGATCAATCTCGATTTTGCCGACGTTCTCTCCGTGATGCGAGAGAAGGGCAAGGCGATGATGGGACGGGGCGAAGCTTCCGGCGAGAAACGCGTGCTCGCCGCCGCCGTGGCCGCAATTTCCAATCCGTTGATCGAGAACCCCTCGATCAAGCGCGCCAGTGGCCTCATCATCTCCATCACCGGCGGCAGGGATCTCATGCTGTTCGAAGTCGACGAAGCTGCCACCCGCATTCGCGACGAGGCCGACCCGGACGCCAACATCATCGTCGGCGCGTCGTTTGACGAAAGCCTCGAGGGCATCGTCCGCGTCTCGGTGGTGGCGACGGGAATCGACAATCTCGATCCGACGCTGCAGACGCCGCCGGCGGAAACCTCACTCACGCAGCTCGCCGGCAAGCTGCGCAACGACAGCCGCCGCATCGCCGATCGCATCGAGCGCAGCGCACCGCTTCCGCAGGTGGAAAGCCCGCCGCGCCACCCCGCGGCCGGCCGACCCACGGGGCAACCGGCAAGGCCGGATCTGGAATATGCGCGCCAGGCAGCTCCTCAGCCGCTCGATCCCTACGGCCGCTCATCTCCACGCAACGCGACCGACGAAAGCATTCTCGATATCCCGGCCTTCCTGCGCCGCGCCGCCAACTGAGCTGGCCGCAAGAGCCGGAGTTACTTGCCTGGCGGACCAGCGAGCCTGACAACGGGTCGTCATCCCGGGGCGCAACCAACGGGTCCGCGCGAAGCGCGGCCCGGTGACAGACTCCGTCGCGAGCTACGATGCCGGGAATGGGCCGCTGCTAGGCGTCCAGGGCGCGATGAGATTGGGACGAATCGTCATCGCGCAATTTCATCGGCGAATTCCGAACGTCATGCATTCGAGCTTCTTGAGGTGCGCGGCGCGCCGATGATTCACGCTGCCGTGCTGCGCGGGCTCTCCGCTGTTTCCTTTTCCGGCTCCTTGTCGCGAGACAACCATGCCGGGAAGCGAAGCAGGCGATCGTTGTTGTCTTTTGGCGGTTCCACGGGCGGTACGATGGCCCCCTCATTGGCCGAACTCGGGATGTCCGGTGCAGCGTGGCCTATTCGCACCGCATCCGCGCGCTGATCCAGTTCGCGCACCAAGGGATCGATGACGTTGTCGATTTCGGCCGCCACCGATACCAGGAAGCTATTGAGCTCGCGGGCCTCGGGCACAACTGCCGCAGCCTGCTCGATCGCCTTGCAGAGACCATCGACAACAGGTGCAAATGCGCTCCCGGCCTGTTTGATTCGGGTTTTGATCGCTTCGATTTCGCCCAGGACGCGATCACGCTCCCGCCTGTTCTTCTCCTCCGAAAGGCGGGTTTCGATTTCGGCGATCTGAGCCGTCAGGGTCGCAGCCTCGGATGCAAGAGCATCGCGTCGTCCGCGCGCGCGATCGAGATCGCGACCGAGATTGTCCACTAAATCGTCCTTTCCGAACATGGCATTGCTCCGTAGGACAGCCGTTTTGGTCTGTATGAAGGCCTTGGCACGAACCGCGAGCCCGCCAAGCAGATGAAAGGCAGGATCGGCTGGCATCAACTTCGGTCGCGTCACATGGGCCGACATGGTGATCCCCCAATCCTTCACATTAGGCGACCGCATGGTTAACAGATGGTTAATATCAACAGCTGAGGCGGTAAAGGGGCCTGCGGATGCGATCGAAAATGCGCGAAGCCTGCACGCTCGCGGTGCGAACCGTCGCCCCCTATCCCCGAAAATCAATGCTCCGCAGCACGATCCCCGGCGGGGTGCCCTCGAACTCCGTCGCCTGATACTTCCGTTCGACGCAGGCTTCGATGCGCTCGCGCAGGCGGGTGAACTGCTCTTCGCGCTCGAAGGGCCGGGCGCGCGGGCCGCGCTCGAGGTCGTCCATCGCGGAGGTCGAGATCGCGCAGGCGATCTGCTTCGCGCCGTCCTGCATCGAGAACTGGACGATGCCCCGGTCCTGTTCGTGGCCGATGAAGCGGCTGCTGGTGAGCGTCATGGGGTACTCCTTGTGCCGATTGGTTCTGGTGCGCTCCCTCTCCCGCTTGCGGGGGAGGGTTGGGGTGGGGGTGTCTCCACAAGCGATAACCCCGATGAGGAGAGAGCCCTCACCCGCCGCGCGCGGGACGATGCTTCGCATCGCCCGGGGCGCGTCGACCTCTCCCGCAAGCGGGAGAGGTGCAGCGAGCCCGGGGCTTGCGGCTCGAGTCAATTATCGCCGTTCAGTCTTGCGAAATCGTCGAACAGCGCGGCCACCAGCGCGCGGTGGCGGGTGTCCTCAGTGGGCAGGCTCGCGGCATAGAGGTTGAGCAGATGGCGCGCCTTCACGGCGGCCTCCGGCCAGGACGCGGCGGGCACCGACATCATGCGGTTTTCGAGATCGGCCTCGCGCTCGCGCAGCTCCCTGACCTGGGCCTCGACGTCGGCCAGCGCGCGGCGCAGATCGGTCGCCTTCTGGGCGGCCATGCCGCGGTGGCTGTCGAGATCGACCGGGATGTCAGTCATTGGCGGCACTCGCGTCGATGCGTTGGGCATCCGCCAGATCGACCGAGCCGATCGACAGCATCTCCATCGCACCGCGCACGCCTTCGGCGGGCACCGTGATCATGGTGGCGACGCGGCGATAGGACGCGAACGACAGGCCCTCGATCATCTCCTCGTCGGTGACGACCTCATAGGCGCCGGCCGGCAACTCGCGCTCGACGCCGCGGATGTGGAATGGATGCTTGAAGGTGACGGTTTCTCGCCGCGAGCGGATGGTCATGCACACCTGCCTTTCACAAGAAGGGGCCCCAACCGACGCCAGCTGCCGCAAACATGCGCTCCTAGCGCGGCAATAGCCAGCATTATGTCAGCGCGGGCGGGCACTTAGGGCCGCATCGCGGCGCGCGTGCGCGGCGTTTTTGTCCTCGCCTTCGGCGTGGCGCAGGCGTACGCTCGTAAGCGTCAGCGCAACTCACGCAATTGCCGTGAGGTCGAGATTGCGCTGCATGTTTCGTGTGCGCGGCACCGCGTGTCTTTTCTCGTCGCCGCGTGCCTAGCGCATACGGCAGCGCCAATCTCGCAGTCGAACGAACCCAGCGAATTCGAGCCCCACAGGAGACGGACGTCATGGCCAAGGGACAGCAACGCAGCAATCGCGAGACCAAGAAGCCGAAGAAGGACAAAGTCAAAGCAACCGCCGCGGCACCGAGCCGCAAGGACGCCGCCTGGCAGCCGGAGATCGGTCAGGGGAAGAAGAAGTAGGGGCGATAGAGGCCGGGCGCCTCGTCCTTCGAGACGACCGCTACGCGGTCTCCTCAGGATGAGGCTTGGCTGCATCCGTCTGCGTTGAAATGCTGCCGCACACTCATCCCTCATCCTGAGGGCCCGCCGGAGGCGGGCGTCTCGAAGGATGGCTGCAGTTGAGCTTCCAGCCATATGTTTCTTCATATGCGATAGCCCTGCCCACAATGGGAGAGGGAGAAGCGACCGCTATCATCTCTTCTCCCCTACCCTTTTCCGCTATACTCGCCCGGGTAGCACCACCGGGAGGGCGTACCGTGGAGCACGACCGCACGACCGACCATCAATCCGAGCCGAAAAACCTCGTCATCTGCTGTGACGGCACCGGCAACGAGATCTCGGAGAACATCTCCAACGTCCTGAAGCTCTATCGCTGCCTGCGCAAGACCGACAAGACGTCGCCGCGGCAGATGGTGTTCTACGATCCAGGCGTCGGCACCGTGACGGAGCCGTCGACGTGGCACCGCTGGAAAGCCAACGTCAATCTGGTGCTGGGGCTCGCCACCGGCTACGGGCTCGATGACAATGTGCTGTCGGCCTATCGCTTCCTGGTCGAGCACTACGCGCCGGGCGACAAGATCTATCTGTTCGGCTTCTCGCGCGGCGCCTATACCGTGCGGGTGCTGGCGGGGCTGATCCACAAGATCGGCCTGATCTCGCCGGAGCAGGCGAACCTCGCAGGCTCCGGCCTCGTCGCCTACAAGCAATATTCCGGCACCGGGCGCGGCAACGACATCGAGGACCTCAAGGGTATCGATGTCGATGATCAGGGGCCGTTGCCGAAAGACGAATTCGACCTCGCCGCGCAATTCGCGCGGATCACCTCCACGCGCTGGCCGACCATCCATTTCATCGGCGTCTGGGACACGGTGGCGAGCGTGATCGTGCCGCGGCGCGACGTCTTCTTCCTTGTGTTCAGCCTGGAGGAGCTCGCCTTCACACTGCGCAATCCGAGCGTCAACATCTTCCGGCAGGCGATCGCGATCGACGAGCAGCGCTGCATGTTCCGCCTCAAGAAGCATGACGAGCCGCAGGAGTACTGGAGCCACCGTTACGTGCCCGACGAGAAGAAGGAGCCACAGGACATTTTGCAGGTGTGGTTCGCCGGCGTGCACTGCGATGTCGGCGGCGGTTATCCGGAGGCAGAGAGCGGCGAGTCCAAATATCCGCTGATCTGGATGATCGAAGAGGCGGCGAAGGCCGGGCTGAACTTCAACCCGCGCACCGTGAACCAGCTTGCCTGGGGCATCCAGCGCAAGCACTCACCGTTCCAGTATGTCGAGCCCGCCTACACCGGCAAGACCGGCGAGCTGCACAATTCGATGACCGCGCTCTGGCGCGTGCTGGAGTATCTGCCGAAGAGCGCGACCTACAAGGAATGGCCGGAGCGGAAAGTCTTTCTCGGCTTCTATATCCCCGATTGCGAACCGCGCCCCATCCCCGAAGGCGCGCATGTGCATGAGAGCGTGCTGAAGCGGATGGCGGTGGAGCCGGGATACCGGCCGGTGAACTTGCCGAAGGATTATGTGACCGTGCCGATGCCGGTGCCGCCGGGTGTGGGGGCGGCGGCGGAGTGAGGTGGGGCCTCGTCATACCCCACTACCGCCGCTTTCTCCATTCGCCGACACTTTTCATTAAAATTCTCACCCCCGCCTTAGCCGGATCGCATCAACTCCTCTGCATCATCTCCCAGACCACCCGCGCTATTCGCGGAAATTGGAGGAGAGTGCCAATGCATCCGCGCCGACATGCCCGCGTCAAACCCGCCGGCCTGGTGTCCCGCCAGGCCAAGATCATCACCGACCCGCGCGCGCCGGTCATCGTCTGCACGCTGATCGACTATTCGCCCGGCGGCGCCTGCGTCGATCTCGGCGGGCAGGTGAAGATTCCTGATCGGTTCGAGCTGCTGCACGTGAATACCAAGAAGCGCTGCCGCGTGGCGTGGAAGCGCGGCACGAAGGTGGGCGTGGTGTTCTGAGGCGAAGCCGCCCCACCTACTTCCGCATCCGCGCCTTCGCCCCCGCGACGATCTGCATCGCGACGCCTGCGATCCAGCCCAACAGGGCGAACCAGCTCCACGCGATGTGCGGATCGAGGCGGAGCACGATGATGGCGACCGAGGCGAATGCGGTCAGCGTGGCGCAGAGCGTGCCGGCGCCGCTCAACAGTTCCGCGGCGTCGATGTCGCCGTGGGCCTCGTCGAAGGGCAGCTGCGGCGTGTCGATGCCGAGATAGAAGCCGACGAAGCCCAGCACCATCATCAGCAGCAGGAATCCCTCCGTGGTGAGCGCGGGTATCACAGATCCCACATAGGCGCCGACGAACAGCCCGCACGCCGCCCCTGCCATCGCAAGACCCACGCGCTCGATGACGTGGGCAGCCTTCCGGACACGAAACCGCATGGCGGGCCTCCGTGACGAATTGGAGTGCGCGCGAGGTTAGGCCAGTTTTGCCTGACGTGGAAGGTGAGAGGGGTTACGGATGCGTGAGGTTAATTCCCTCTCCCCGCAAGCGGCAGGGCTATCGCATATGACGTCCTGGCGGAGGCTGAGCGAGCGCCTCGTCCTTCGAGACGACCGCTTTGCGGTCTCCTCAGGATGAGGCTGAGCGGCATCCTTGCCTGCCGAAAGTGCTACCGCGCACTCCGTCCTCATCCTGAGGGCCCGCCAAAGGCGGGCGTCTCGAAGGATGGGCGGCAGGTGAGGACATCACCTTGCGCCGAACGTGGTCTTGCCGAACAGCGCCTTCTGCGTCGAGGGCTGCGAGCGCCAGTATTGCGGGGGTGCCTCGACTTCGCCGCCGACGTCCGCTGCGGCGTGCCAGGCCCAGCGGGGATCGTAGAGCATGCCGCGGGCGAGCGCGACCATGTCGGCCTTGCCGGATGCGACGATCTCTTCGGCCTGCTTTCCATCGGTGATCAGGCCGACGGCGATGGTGGGCAATCCGGTCTCGCGCTTGATGGCCTCTGCGAACTGCACCTGGTAGCCGGGGCCGAGCGTGATCTTCTGCAGCGGCGAGACGCCGCCGGAGGAGGCATCGATCCAGTCGACGCCGCGCGCCTTCAGCGCGTTGGCGAATGCGATGGTCTGCGCCAGATCCCAGCCGCCCTCGACCCAGTCGGTCGAGGACACCCGCATGCCGACCGGCTTGTCGTGCGGGAACACCGCGCGCACCGCATCGTAAACCTCCAACGGGAAGCGCATGCGGTTTTGCAAGCTACCGCCGTATTCGTCGGTGCGCTTGTTCGAGATCGGCGACAGAAACTGATGCAGGAGATAGCCGTGCGCGCCGTGCAGCTCGATCGCGTCGATGCCGATGCGATCCGCGCGTTTCGCGGACTCGACGAAAGCGTCGCGGATGCGCTTGAGGCCTGCGGTGTCGAGCGCGAGCGGCGCGGCCTCGCCTTCCTTGTGCGGCAGCGCGGACGGCGCCACGGCCTGCCAGCCGCCTTCGCTCAGCGGAATCAGCTGGCCGCCGTCCCAGGGCCGTGCGCTCGAGGCTTTCCGGCCCGCATGCGCGAGCTGCATCGCGACCGCCGTGGAGGAATGTTTGCGCACCGAGCTGAGGATCTGTTTCAGCGCGGCCTCGGCGGCGTCACTGTAGAGCCCGAGGCAGCCGGGCGTGATGCGGCCGATCGCCTCGACATGAGTCGCCTCGATGCAGAACATCGCCGCGCCCGACAGGCTGAGATTGTTGATGTGAGTGAAGTGCCAGTCATTGGCGACGCCGTCGTCGGCCGAATACTGGCACATCGGCGACACCACGATGCGGTTCTTCAGCGTCAGGCCGCGCAGCTTGATCGGGGAAAACAGGGCGCTCATGCGGGGGGAGTTCCGGAGGATGGAGGGGCGATGGTGGGGGCGACAGAGGGAGTGTAGTGATGGAAACGCGGATTGCCAGCCGCGCGGGGGGAATGGCGGCCCGTAACGTCATGCATTGCGGGAGCGCGCCGGGCCGCCCTACTCCACCAGCGCGAACTGCAACAGCAGCGTGCGCTGGAGCAGCGAGAAATTGTCGTCCGACACCAGCGTCAGCACGGTCTCGCCGTCGGCGCTGACGTGGGCGTCGATGCCTTCCATGTTGTCGATCTCGTGGCCGAGATCGGCCTTGAACAGCACGGGGCCGTCGACCACGGCGCCCGGCGCGATCGACTTCAGGGGGATCGCGCGGATACGGATATCGATGCCGGTGAACCAGGAGAATTTGCGCTCGAGGATCAGGAGATCGCCCGAGGGCAGCAGCACGGCGTCGCTGATGAACTGCTGGTCGGTGCGGCGAATGCTGAACTGGCCCGGCGTGGGGCCGCCGATCAAAAATCCGATCAGATTGCCGTCGGCATCGAAGCCGCCCTCCGACAGCGCGATCAAGCTGCCGGCGAGCGGCTGCCCTTTGGGGACAAACACCAGCGCCTCGAGCCCCTTGTTGTAGGGCAGCTTGCGCACCGCCGGCGGCGCCTGCAGCACCTCGCCGCGGGCGCGGATGCCGCCCTTCGAAAAATCGAAACGCATGATCTGGTTGACGCGCTCGAGCCCGACATAGACCAACGAGCCGTCACGCGCGAGCGACTCGGTATCGTACCACAGGCGCTTCTCGGTGATCGGCCGTCCCTCCGCATTCAGCACCGGCGCGGCCTCGACGTCGTCGAGACCCGTCATGCTCCGTCCCGAATAGCGGATCGCGCCGGTGAACCAGGTGCCCTGGTCGGAGATCGCGAGAAAGCGCTCGCCCTTGGTATCGAGGAAGCGAAAGCCGGAGAGGCCACCGAATCCGCGATGCGGCGAGGTCAGCACAAGGCCGCTGCGATACTCAAGCGAACCGAAGCGCGTGCGTGAACCGTCGCGCGGTGCGAAATTCGGAATCGGTCGCGCGTTCACCTCGATGCGGACGGGCGCGGCGACGGCGTGCTCGATCAGCGAAGTGCGCGGCGGCGGCTCGGTCGCAGGCTGCGCCTGCGCCAGGCGAGAAAGTGCGAGAGTGGAAAATCCCGCCGCCGCGTGGCCGATAAAGCTGCGGCGGGATCGATGGTTGCTCACGAATGCAATTTGCGTCGCGGGCGGTTGGCCGGTTGCGTGGGTGCGGTGTTGGTCTCGCTGAAGAGTTCGGCGAGTTTTTCAGTGATGGCACCGCCGAGCTCTTCGGCATCCACGATTGTCACCGCGCGGCGATAATAGCGCGTGACGTCATGGCCGATACCGATCGCGATCAGCTCGACCGGCGAGCGGGTCTCGATCTCCTCGATGATGTGGCGCAGATGCCGCTCGAGGTAGTTGCCGGGATTGACCGACAGCGTGGAATCGTCGACCGGCGCGCCGTCCGAGATCATCATCAGGATCTTGCGCTGCTCGGGCCGCCCGAGCAGGCGCTTGTGCGCCCAGTCCAGCGCCTCGCCGTCGATGTTCTCCTTCAGCAGCCCCTCGCGCATCATCAGGCCGAGATTCTTCCGCGCACGGCGCCAGGGCGCATCTGCCGATTTGTAGATGATGTGACGGAGATCGTTGAGACGGCCGGGATTGGCCGGCTTGCCGGCGGCAAGCCACGCCTCGCGCGATTGCCCGCCCTTCCAGGCGCGGGTGGTGAAGCCGAGAATCTCGACCTTGACGCCGCAACGCTCCAGCGTGCGGGCGAGGATGTCGGCGCAGGTCGCCGCGACCGTGATCGGGCGGCCGCGCATCGAGCCGGAATTGTCGAGCAGCAGCGTCACCACGGTGTCGCGGAAGGTCGCCTCCTTCTCGTGCATGAAGGACAGCGGGTGATAGGGATCGGTCACCACGCGCGACAGGCGCGCGGGATCCAGAATGCCCTCTTCGAGATCGAACTCCCAGGCGCGGTTCTGCTGCGCCATCAGCCGGCGCTGCAGGCGGTTGGCGAGACGGGCGACGATGCCCTGCAGATGCGCGAGCTGCTTGTCGAGATAGGCGCGCAGGCGCTCCAGCTCGTCATGGTCGCAGAGGTCTTCAGCGGCGATGATCTCGTCGAATTTCGGCGCGAAGGCGTGATATTCCGGCCCGCGCGGCTCGTTCTTCCCGTGCGAGTTCGGACGCGTCGCCTCGCCCGGCGTCTCGTCGTCGCCGAGCTCGCCGTCGTCGAAGGTGTCGGAGGTCGAGGCCTGCGCACTTTCCATCGCGCTCTCGCTCATATCTTCCGAGCTGGCCTGCGCCTGGTCGGCGCTCATCTCCTGCGCGGCGTCGGAATCGGGCGAGCCCTCGGCGCCGGACTGGTCGTTGTCGCCGTCCTGATTGTCCTCGTTGTCGTCGTTGTCTTCACTGTCGGCGTTGCGCTCGTCGCCGATCTCGAGCGCGGTCAACAGATCATGCACGGCATCGCCGAACCTGGTCTGGTCCTCGACCAGGATATCGAGCCGGTCGAGCCGCTTGCCGATCTTGTCTTCGAGAATGGGACGCCAGAGGTCGACGACCTTCCTGGCAGCCGTCGGCGGCGCCATGCCGGTCAGGCGCTCGCGCACCAGCATCGCCAGCGCGTCCGCAAGCGGTGCGTCGGCGCGGTCCGTGATCTCGTCGAACTTGCCGCGATGGAAATGGTCGTCGAGCATCGCGGTGAGGTTTTTGGCAACGCCCGCCATGCGGCGCGCGCCGATCGCCTCGACGCGGGCCTGCTCAACCGCTTCGAACACGCCGCGCGCCTGCGGATTGCCGGGCATCAGCTTGCGATGCAGTTTTGGATCGTGACAGGCGAGCTTGAGCGCGATGGAATCGGCGTGGCCGCGCACGATGGCGGCATCACGCTTGGTCATTTTTCGCGCGGGCTCAGGCAGCCGCGCCTTGCCCGGCGCGAGCCCGGGACGCTCCGCAGCAAAGCTGACATCGAGTTCGGGCGCCTTGGCGATCGCCTTCAGGCAGGAGGCCACCGAGCGCTTGAACGGCTCGGTCGGCGCTTCCTTGGTGTTGCGGAATTTGGAGTTGGACGTCGTCATCTCACCCTATCCGTCGTCCCGGCGAAAGCCGGGACCCATAACCACCGGCCGTTGTCGGGCAGGGAAAACTATCGGCGTCGCTTCAATCGAGAGACCTCGCGGTATGGGTCCCGACTCCATGTGCGCGATTGCGCACCAGGCCGGGACGACATCTCGAGATATCAGCTGAGCGCCACGTTGACCGC
Organism: Bradyrhizobium sp. 132; assembly: GCF_023074185.1. Taxonomy (GTDB): domain Bacteria; phylum Pseudomonadota; class Alphaproteobacteria; order Rhizobiales; family Xanthobacteraceae; genus Bradyrhizobium. Next base: position 13,437 of record NZ_JADPKY010000029.1, read on the forward strand.
CGATTCCGGCAGCTCCGCGTTGAAGCAGCGCTGGTAGAACTCGGCGACCAGCGGACGCTCGAGTTCGTCGCACTTGTTGAGGAAGGTGACCCGGAACGCAAATCCGATATCGCCAAAAATGTCGGCGTTCTCAGCCCAGGTGATCACCGTGCGCGGGCTCATCACCGTCGACAGATCGCCATTGGCGAAGGCGTTACGGGAGAGATCGGCAAGGCGCACCATCTTGTTGACGATGTCGCGTCCCTCCGGGGTGCGATAATGCTTGGCCTTCGCCAGCACGATCTCCACTTCCTCGTCATGGCTGAGATAGTTCAGCGTGGTGACGATCGACCAGCGGTCCATCTGGCCCTGGTTGATCTGCTGGGTACCGTGATAGAGGCCCGAGGTGTCGCCGAGGCCGACGGTGTTCGCGGTCGAGAACATGCGGAACGCAGGGTGCGGCTTGATCACCTTGTTCTGGTCGAGCAGCGTCAGGCGGCCGGAGACTTCCAGCACGCGCTGGATTACGAACATCACGTCCGGGCGTCCGGCGTCATATTCGTCGAACACCAGCGCGATGTTGTGCTGGAGCGCCCAGGGCAGGATGCCGTCGCGGAATTCGGTGACCTGCTTGCCGTCGCGGACCACGATCGAGTCCTTGCCGACGAGATCGATTCGGCTGATGTGGCTGTCGAGGTTGACGCGCACGCAGGGCCAGTTCAGCCGCGCAGCGACCTGCTCGATATGGGTAGATTTGCCGGTGCCGTGATAGCCGGTCACCATGACGCGGCGGTTCCGGGAAAAGCCGGCGAGAATGGCGAGCGTGGTGGCGCGGTCGAAACGGTAGTCGGAATCAACTTCGGGTACATGAGGATCGACCTCGGAATAGGCCGGCACTTCGAGATCGGTGTCGATCCCAAAGACCTGGCGCACCGACACCTTCATGTCGGGCAGACCGGAAACTTCCTCAACTTTGGACAGGGCGGCGGTCGTCATCAATCCTCCGAGGCCCCGGGCGGTCCCGAGACCAGTTATTTGCACGTTGGCTGCGGCTGGGTGCGGTCGCGAACCTATCAGAGACAACGTGCGGGCAGAAGCCCGCCCCCCAATCAAAGTTCCGTTGTCTTTTCATTTAGATAGGCAAGGAACGCAGATTTTGGAGGGCTGCCTTGCGAATCACGCCTGAAATTCGTGCGGGATGCGCGGCCCTGCGTACCTGGGTGGCACTTTTACCGCCGCTTGTTACTTATGTAGGGTCTTAACCCCACAGCCCAACCCCACCACAGAGACGATGTGACGTCCTTCCTCGATCCCCTCATTTCATTCGTCTCGGCCCATGCATGGCTGGCCTATCTGACCCTGTTCCTGGCGGCCCTGCTGGAGGCGGTTCCGGTGGTCGGCTCGGTGATCCCCGGCTCGACCATCATCCTGGCGCTGAGCGCGCTGGTTCCGGGCGGCGAGCTGAAGCTGCAATGGGTGTTGCTGGCGGCGGCAATTGGCGCTGTGCTCGGCGACGGGTCGGCCTACTGGATCGGGCACCGGCAGCAGCGCGAGATTCTCAACACCTGGCCGCTGACCAACTATCCCCGCGTGATCGAGCAGAGCGAAAACTTCTTCCGCCGCTTCGGCGCCTGGGCCGTGTTCTTGGCCCGCTTCGTGCCACCGATCCGGGCCTTTGTGCCGGTCACCGCCGGCGCGCTGGGCATGCCCCCGGCCCGCTTCTACGCCATCAACATCCCGGCGATCCTGGTCTGGGCGCCCGCGCATGTGCTGCCGGGTGTTTTGGCGGTGTCGGCTCTGCACGAATATGCCGGGCTGCCGCATCATGATCATCTCGGCAAACACATCTGGATTCTCAGTGTGGTCGGCGGAGCGATCATTCTGGGACTGACGATCTGGTTTTACCGTCGCCGCCACGGAGCCGTCGTCGCGGAAGCAAAGCCGCGGGCTTAGACCTCAGCGTACCAGTTGGGGAAGCTTCTACAACGGCGGCCATCGTCGCTGTTTGCCGAACATCACTCGACCTGTCAGCGTCATCGCCCGGCCTCGAGCGGAGATCGAACGAACATCACCGTTGGATAGAGCCCGAAAATCAATCTCATAAGCACCCCGCGACGGCTCGCGTTGCCGCAAATGCTGACCTGACCCTTTCGGGATCGGCGCTAGCGTAAGAGGATTGCTTCGGGCGGCACCGCGACCGAGCCAAGCGGCACATCCAATGAATAGATGAACCCACCGGGGTCGTAGGCAAGTTGCACCCGACCGGTCAGCTGTTGGCCGAGAGACTCCATCATTCGGGTGCCGAAGCTTCGCCGGGTTGGAGGCTCCACGGCCGGACCGCCTCTTTCCATCCAGACCAGGCGGAGTCTCTGCTTCAGCTCGTCTATCGTCCACGTAATTTCGACGCGGCCCGCAGGAACCGACAACGCCCCGAACTTGGTGGTGTTGGTGCACAGCTCGTTGACGGTCATCGCGAGCGCGATGACCGCTGCGGATGTAATCCTGATGTCCGGTCCGTTGAAATGAAAGCGTCGATCGCCCTGGCCGTCATAGGGCTCCGTCGCGCTGCTCAGCGTGTGAGTAAGGCTGGCATCCGCCCAACTGACCTGCATCAGCAGGTCGTGCGCTCGTCCCAATGCCGTCAGCCTTCCCTCCATTGCCTTCTGTCCGTGCTCTATGCTGGGGGCTGCGCGGAAGCTCTGGGACGCGATCGCGCTGACCATCGCCAGCGTATTCTTGACGCGATGATGAAGCTCCCCGAGGATCAGCTTCTGCAATTTGTCAGCGGCTTGCCGCTGCTCGGCGTCGATCCCGGCCTGGATAAGGAGGGCCTGCGCGTCAATCCCGGCCTGTTCAAGCAGCAGGCGAAGGCTGTCGTTCTCCGCGGAAAGGACGGCATCCTGCGCGTGGTGGGGCGCGGAATCAGCCGCCGCCGGGGCGCGAAGCGCCTGATCCGCCGGCCAGTCGGTTGGTCCCGGAACAATCCTGAGCGCCCCCGCACCGACCATCTTCTGCAACTCGGCAATCATCTGCTCAACGCCAAGCGGTTTGCCGAAGAAGCGGCTATTCTCCGGCCTTTCCGCGTCAGATGGCTTCACTTGACCTGAAACCAGTATGATCTTGATCGAGGGCCAGCGCTCGTGCACCGCATGCGCGAGTTTCAAGCCGTCGATGCTTCCGGGCATCTGGATGTCCGTAAATAGCAGCGAGATGTCCGAGCGGGACTCGAGAATCGATATCGCCTCGTCGGCGTTGACGGCCTCGACAGGATGAAAGCCGGCATCCTCCACGATGTCGACGGCGCGCATGCGCAGGACCATTTCGTCCTCGACGACAAGCACATTCGGCACCGAACCTGGATCTGCTGACATGGATGGCCTCACACTTTCGAAGGAGCGGATGGATCGGTCCGGAGAATGTTTCGCGAATAGCGGAAGGGGCTTGCCCGGCCTCTCGGCGGCTCGACGCGGTCGTGATGACTGGGTCTTTCGCACGAGACGACAAGCATTCGCGGCTTCCGCCAGCGCGTCATCTTCGATGAACGGATGAAGCGAATCCGGCCTATCGGCGGGCGGTCACAAGACGAGCTTCCACGATTTTTCCGCCCGCGCCCCTGTCTTGCAAACAAGAGGCGGAGAAATCGGGCCAGATCTGTGTGGAGCAATTCGAAGCTGCGGCCCGGACTTCAAGCCGGTCACTCTTGGCCATCGCGATGACCTCACTCGATTGCACCTGGGGGGTGAAACCCGGTAGGGCAATAACCAAAGCTCCGAGGAGCGAGAACATCGCCGTCGCCGAAAGTAATCTAAACATTTTGGGCTGCTGACTTTTTGGATCTTCGGTCCCGCCACTTTCGGGGACCACATTGGCAACAACCATAACGGAAGATGGTTCCACGAGAACAACTTGTATTTGTTCCGGCTCTCGGCCCCTTGTGTTGGCAACTCCCGACGCGAGTAAGTCTTCAGGCTATGACCGCGCCTAACGCGTCCGGTTGTTGGCAGAAATAGAGAGATCCTGAGCGCCCCAAGTGCTGGCGTGTTTCCGAGTGGCGCGAACCACGCTGAAAGAGGCGGTGGCCTATCCATTTCGTCACCGCGAAACGAATTAGATGGACTTCAGAACTCAACAGGCGCCCAGTTCCGCCATCGCCGCGTTGCCTTATGGCTCATATCGGCGACTGAGAGTCCGGTAATGCTCCCGCCCAACGCTTAAAGGAGCGGCTATGACCTGGCTTGTCAACAAATCGCCAACACTGCGTGAACGTCTTGCTGATGAACACAAGCGCATCGAAGCGGCGATGTCTCTTCTCGCACCCGGATTGAAACGCAACAAGCTTTTGGAGAAGCTTCGTCAGCTTGATGTCGCCGCACAAACCAACGAATGGCTTTCATCTCCCAACCTGCGCGCACCGCTCTAAACATGAACAAGGCCGTTGCAGTTGGCAGCCGGTTTTAGGGCCCTCACCTGAGCCCTCGTCATCCTGATCCGCGTCGTCGATAGGACATCCCAGGTTGCGCAACGTCTTGGCGCTGACTTGAGAAGTTGAGCCGGGCTCTCCACGATTTTATCCACAAGCGGCAACCCGCCTGATTTGCTTCAGCGAGTGAACTTTCACACCGCTCGTCCCGACCTATTTACATCCGGGATTTTGTTAGTTCCTTCCGGGGAAGAGATTCAGCGCCGCCGGCGATCGTTTCAACGCCCGGCGGCGCTGCATTTACCAGCACCTCCAGCTTGATCTTCAAGGCCTGTTTGCCCTCCATGCGCGCGCGGCGTTCGTCATCTTTCATGGCGTTCCTCGCATCGCTTATGACTGGCACGGCACTCCTTAGCTCTTGAACACGGTAGCAGTCCCTCTCCGCCCCGGCGCCGGGCCCACATAGCGGGCCCGCGGGCGGATCAGCTTGCCGTGCTGCAATTGCTCGCTCGCATGCGCGATCCATCCGACGCTGCGGGCCATTGCGAATAGCGCGAGCTCGCTGCCTACAGGCAGGCGCAGTGCGTGCACGAGCACCGCGAGCGCGTAGTCGATGTTGACGAGCTCGCCGGTCGCCTCCGCGATGCGCTCCGGCACCTCCTTGGTGAATTTGCGCGGTGCGCCGGCGCGGGCCAGGGCATTCAGGAGCGACTGCGCGCGCCGATCGCCCCGCTTGTAGACGCCGTGACCGAAGCCGGCAAAGCGTTCGCCGAGCGCGACGCGTTCGCGGACCATTGGCTCGACGTCACGATCCACCAGCGCCTTGACGAGCTGCGAGGCGAGCACGCCGGCGCCGCCGTGCTTCGGCCCCTTCAGCGCGGCGAGGCCGGCGATGACGGAGTCATAAAGATTGAGGCCGGTCGAGGCCGCGCAGCGCGCGGTGAAGGTGGACGCGTTCAATTCATGCTCGGCGAGCAGAACCAGCGCGCGGCGGATGAGATCAGCCGCGTGCTTGCTGTCGGGCGCCCAGGCCCTGGCGATCTGCTGGTGCAACGGCTCGGCCGACGGCTCCGTATTGAGCATGGTCGCGACCAGGAGCCGGACGATGCGCGCACCGACCATCGCACGTCCGTCATGTGCACGGGTGAAGGCGCGGGGATCGGCGCTCGATGCGAGCGCCAGCACCGCGATGGCGCGATCAATCGGCGCGGCGCGGCGCGCGGCCTGCGCGATCAGGCGCATCTCATCGGATACTGCTGGAAAATTGTCAGGTGCAAAGGGATCGACGCCGGAGACGTCCCATAGAAGCGTCGCGGTGTGCTCCAGCGTGTCGTTCTCGGCGAGATCGACGCAATTGACGCCGCGATAGATCGCGCCGTCCTCGGTGATGGTGGATATCTCCGTATCCATGACCGGCAAATCGGCGTCGAAGCTGCGCAGGCCGCGCGGCTCGGGCGATGGCACCCGGCGCTCCTTCAGCGCCCGGACGTCCTCGGCGCGATAGCGATTCTTGCGCGAGTCCGGCGTCGGCTCGGAGCGGACCAGGCCGCGGCTGACATAGGCGTAGAGCGTGGCCGGCGAGATCGCGAGTTCGGCAGCGGCCTCCCGGGCCGAGAGATAGAGCTCCTCAGAATTTTTCATATTGATTTATATAATCAAGATTGATCAATCTGTCGAGAGGCCCGACCTTTCGCTGCGTAGCAAAACGGAGATTGGGCCATGAACATCCACCTCACCAAGAGTCAGATCGGGCTGGACGGCGTTCCCGCGGCTGAGACCGTGCTGAGCCATGTCGACGGCGAGCGCGGCGAGTTGATCATCGCAGGCGAGCATGTCGGCCGACTGGCGAGCCAGTCGAGCTTTGAGGGTGTTACCGCCCGGCTTTGGAACGGCGCCAGCCAGACCACGCTGAGCGAAGCCAATGTGCGGGCGAACCTGGGTGCCGCACGCGAACGCGCTTTCGCGCGTTTGGCCGACCTGCTGCCGGCGACAAGCGGCATGGGCATCCTCGACGGGTTTCGCGCGGCGGTCGCGGGACTTCGCGCGGAGCACGGGCTGGAGCACGAGGCGACCATCGTCGGCGCATTTCCGGTGATCGCAGGTGCGCTGGTCCGGCGCGCCAAAGGTCTCGATCCGGTCGCGCCCGATCCGAGCGTGAGCCACGCCGCCGATACGCTCCGCATGCTGCACGAGTGCGCACCGGCGACGCGCGAGGTCACGGCGTTAGACGCCTATCTCGTCACGGTCTGCGATCACGGCATGAATGCCTCGACCTTCACCGCGCGCGTGGTGGCCTCGACGCAAGCCGATCTGTTCGCCGCCGTCACCGCCGGCTATTGCGCGCTCACCGGCCCGCTGCATGGCGGCGCGCCGGAGCCGGTGCTGGAAATGCTCGACGCGATCGGTTCGCGCGAGCGCATCCAGACCTGGGTCGATGCGGCGCTGGCACGCGGCGAGCGGATGATGGGTTTTGGTCACCGCGTCTATCGCGTGCGCGATCCCCGCGCCGACGTGCTCAAGACCGCGATCGAGGCGCTCGCCTCGGACGGCGCCGGCCTGCCGTTTGCCGGCGAGGTCGAGGCCTATATCCGTAGCGCGCTGCGCAAGAAGAATCCGGACCGGCCGCTGGAAACCAATGTCGAGTTCTTCACCGCGATCCTGCTCGATGCGCTGGCGGTTCCAAGACAGGCTTTTACGCCGATCTTCGCGGTGGCCCGCGCAGCCGGCTGGACCGCCCATGCGCGTGAGCAGCAGCGGACGGGGCGGTTGATCCGGCCGAGTTCGTCGTATGTGGGGGCGATGCCGAACGAGTAGGGAATGCGTGGCCCGGAGCGGCGAGACGGGTGAGGGTTGTCTCGACATCCTCATCTCTCTTGCAGTTGAATTCGCCGAGAGAAACCCCTCATCGGGCGCTTCGCGCCACCTTCTCCCGTTAGCCACCTTCTCCCGCAAGGGAAGAAGGGAAGAAGGCGAGTGCGGGGCCTACGCCTCGCGCACCACGGTCTTCAGATAATTATACGCCTTGATGATCTCGATCAGTCGATCCTCTGTGGAGCGGTCGCCGCCGTTGGCATCGGGGTGGTGCTGCTTCACCAGCGACTTGTACTTGGACTTGACGTCGGCGAGCGAAGAGTCGGGGCCGAGGCCCATCACCTGGAGCGCCTTGCGCTCGGCGTTCATGATCTTGCGCGTCTCGGCCTTGGGCGCGGCCTGCGGGCCGGCGCGCCAGCCGGAGCGGCCGTTGAGCTCCTGGAACATGCTGAACGGATCGAAGGCGCCGTCGATCTCGGCCTCCGCGCCTTTCTTGACGCCGCCATTGGCGCCCATCTTCCAGGTCGGACGGTGGCCGGTCAGCGCATCTTTCTGATAACGCGCGACCGCATCGGCATTCATGCCGGAGAAGAAATTGTAGTTCTGATTGTACTCGCGCACGTGGTTCAGGCAGAAGTGCCAGTATTCACGCTGGTTGTCGCGACCCTTGGGCGCACGATGGGCGCCCTTGTTCTGACACCCGGTCCATTCGCAGTTGGCCACGGCGTCGCGCGGCTTCACTTCCGGCTGCTTGCCTTTCGGCTTGACCCGGATGGAGTCGAAGAACTTTGATGAATCGATCGGCATGACTGACTTTGACTACGCAATGCAAAAACCTTCAAGTCTTGACATTGCAATTAGCTGAAAACACATAGCCAAAGCTCGGCTTCGGCGTTCTCAAGAACGGTCGCCAGAGGCGGCCTGCGCAAATAACGGAGAGCGATCTCGCACCTTAATGGCACATCCATGGCTATGACAGATACTATCAGCAACAAGTTGCAGGAAGCTTTCACGCCGGAAAGCCTGCAGGTCGTCGACGAGTCACATTTGCATGAGGGCCACGCCGGCCATCGGCCGAGCGGCGAGACGCACTTCCGCGTTTATATCGTGTCTCAAGCCTTCAAAGGGAAGGGCCGCGTCGATCGTCACCGCATGATAAATGCGGCGCTGGCCGCGGAACTCTCCGGCAGCGTGCACGCGCTGGCCATCCACGCGCAGGCGCCGGGGGAAGGCGGGACTTAGCTCGCCAATTCGAGCAGCAGACGGCGCCATTTCTCCTCATCCTGAGGAGCGCGCATTTGCGCGTCTCGAAGGATGCAGGCCCCCGCTGCGGCATCCTGGCCTGCATGGTTGGAGACGCGCCTTGCGGCGCTCCTCACCATGAGGGGGCAACAGGGTCACGCGAATCCTAAAACGACGTCCCGGCCCTTCTCGGCTTCGCCTCGTCCACCTCCGACTCGCGCGGCACCGGTGAAATACGGAGCGCGGTGATGCGGTTGCGTTCGCGGCGGAGGACGCGGAAGCGGAAGCCGTGGAAGGTGAAACTCTGGCCGCGGTCGGGGATCGAGCGCGCCTCGTGAATGACGAGGCCGGCAACCGTGGTCGCCTCTTCGTCGGGCAGATGCCAGTCCAGGGCGCGGTTGAGGTCGCGGATCGGCACCGAGCCGTCGACGACGACCGAGCCGTCCGGCTGGGCGCGCACGCCCGCAACCACGACGTCATGCTCGTCGGAGATGTCGCCGACGATCTCTTCCAGAATGTCTTCCAGCGTCACAAGACCTTCAACTTCGCCGTACTCGTCGACGACCAGCGCGAAATGGGTCTTGCGGCGGCGGAACGCCTTGAGCTGCTCCGACACCGGCCGCATCTCCGGCACGAACCAGGGCGGCAGCGCGATGGTGGAGACGTCGATGCGCGAGGTGTCGCCGTCCGAGGCGCGGATCGCGCGCAACAGATCCTTGGCGTGGAGCACGCCGATGATGTTTTCCGACTTCTCGCGCCACAGCGGGATGCGGGTGTATTCGGTCGCCAGCACCTCGCGCACCAGCTCTTCCGGCGGCAGATCGGCGTTGATCATCATCATCTCGGTACGATGGATCATGACGTCGGAAACCTGAAGCTCGCGCAGATCGAGCAGGCCGCCGAGCATGTCGCGATCCTGCTTCTCGACCTTGCCCTCGTGATGCAACAGGTCGACCGCGCCGCGCAGGCGTTCGGTCGGCGACAGGATCGCCTGGTGCTCGCCGGCGAGGCCAAACATGCGCATCAACAGACGCACGATGACTTCCACGATTCTGAGCAGCGGCCCCAGCACGTACATCGTCATCCGCATCGGGCGCGCCACCGCAAGCGCCATGCGGTCGGGCGCGTTGATGGCGATGGTCTTCGGCAGCACCTCGGCGAAGATCACCACCAGCACGGTCATCACGCCGGTCGCATAGAGCACGCCGACATCGCCGAACCAGGACGTGAAGATGCTGGTGGCAAGGGCGGATGCACTGATATTGGCGATGTTGTTGCCGAGCAGCAGCGCGCCGATCAGGCGCTCGCGCATGGCGAGCAGTCGCGAGACCACGTCGGCGTCGCGGTTGCCCTGCTTGGAGAGCCGCAACATGCTGGCGCGCGAGGCGCCGATCAGCGCGGTCTCGCTCGCGGCAAAGAAGCCCGAGACGAGCAGGCAGAGGACGACGATGGTGAATCCGAGCCAGTCCATGAACCACTCTGGTTTCTTGTTTTGACGCGTTTTCCTGACACGAACCGGTACCCACTTCGCTCGAAAACGCTCTCACGCCGTTCAGCCGCGTATCACGCCTTGAGGGCGAGCTTGTCCTTGAGGAAATCGCGCACCGGAGCCGGCTCGACGTCCTTCGCGATGACGGCGCGCCCCACGGCCTCCAGCAGGATGAAAGTGAGCTTGCCGCGCTCGACCTTCTTGTCCTGTGACATCAGCGCCATCAGCGCATCGGCATCGGCAAGCCCTTCCTGCGCGAAGCCCGCGATGTCCTGCAAACGCGTCGGCAGGCCGGCCTCAATCAGATGCCGCTCGACGCGCGCGGCATCGGCTTCGCCGATCATGCCGAGCCTGGCCGAGAGCTGCGCCGCCAGCGTCATGCCGATCGCAACGCCCTCGCCGTGGAACAGACGATCGGAGAACCCAGTCGCCGCTTCCAGCGCGTGACCAAACGTGTGGCCGAGATTGAGCAGCGCGCGCTCGCCGGTCTCGCGTTCGTCGCGCGAGACGACGCCGGCCTTGGCGCGGCAGGAGGTCGCGATCGCATGCTCGCGCGCCGCGCCGCCCCTGGAGATGTCGGAATGGTTGTTCTCAAGCCAGGTGAAGAAGGCCTCATCGCCGAGCACGCCGTATTTGGCGACCTCGGCATAGCCGGCGCGGAATTGCCGCGGCGACAGCGTGTCGAGCACGGCGGTGTCGGCGACGACAAGCACCGGCTGGTGAAAGGCGCCGAGCAGATTCTTGCCCTGCGGCGAGTTGATGCCGGTCTTGCCGCCGACGGAGGAATCGACCTGTGCCAAAAGCGAGGTCGGGACCTGCACGAAATCGACGCCGCGGCGCAGGATCGCTGCCGCAAAGCCGGCGAGATCGCCGACAACGCCACCGCCAAGCGCGACGACGAGATCGTTGCGCTCGATCTTTGCGGCGATCAGGGCCTCGCTGACCTTTTCGAGCCCGGCATAGGTTTTCGAGATCTCGCCTTCCTCGACGACGATGCGCGATGTCGGGATGCCGGCGGCTGCGAGCGAGGCCTCGGCGGGTTCGAGCCAGTATTTTGCGACGGTGCGATCCGTCACGATCGCGGTGCGCACGCCGGGACGTAAACGCGCGACCCGTTCGCCCAGCGAGGCCAGCACGCCGCGGCCAATGACGATGTCATAGGCGCGATCGCCGAGCGCGACCTCGACGTTGACGGGATCGGAATGTTTCAAAGGCGCGGTCATCGTGCGGCACTCGCGACGTCGGCTGGTGGCGGGGACGCCTGTTCGCCGCAGAGATGGGCGCGCAGCGTCTCGATGGTCTCCTCGACGATCTTGTCGTGCGGCACGTCGCGCGAGGCGATGGTGAGGTCGGCATGGCCGTAGACCGGCTCGCGTTCGATGAGCAGGCGCGTCACGGTTCCTTCGGGGTCGGCGGTCTGGAGCAGCGGACGGTCGGCGCGCCGGCGCACGCGGCGCATGATGACGTCGGCATCGGCCTTGAGCCAGATCGAGATCGCCTTCGCCGCGATGCGGCCCCGCGTCTCCTCGCGCATGAAGGCGCCGCCGCCGGTCGCCAGCACGATGGGGCCGCCGTCGAGCAGACGCGCGATCACGCGGGCCTCGCCATCGCGGAAATGCGGCTCGCCGTGGCGCTCGAAGATTTCCGGTATGGTCATGCCGGCCGCCGCCTCGATCTCGGTGTCGGCATCGACGAAGGGCAGCTTGAGCCGGATCGCCATGCGGCGGCCGATGGTGGATTTGCCTACCCCCATCATGCCGACGAGCACGATCGAGCGCGCGCCCAGCGCCGACAGGATGTCGGCCTCGGGCGAAGCTTGGATCGGCAACGCGGCGTCGGACATTTGTCTCGCTCGAATGGGTCTCGCTCGAACCGCCGCCAAAGGCGGCATGCTTTGGCCACCTATACGACCCCAAAGGGGGCCTCGCCAGAGGACTCTTGCCACGAAACGGCGAACATGTTGGATGATTTCATTGGTTAATTCGGCCGCCCGAGACCCTCTCCGAGACCTTGCCCGATGCCCAGCCTGTTCCGCTTCCTGACGGTCGTCGCCGTGATCGCCGGCATTGTCTATGGCGTGGTCTTCGCGCTGGCGAACTTCGTCAACCCCAAGCCGCGGGAAATGACGGTGACGATCCCGGCGGACAAATTTCTCAAGAAATAGGCGCTAGGCTGCCGGGCATGCGTGCCAGATCTTCCGCTAACAAGCCCTCAGATGCCAAGCTCACCGGCCTGTTCCTCGACATGCTCGCCGCGGAACAGGGCGCCGGCCCCAATACGCTCGATGCCTACCGCCGCGACCTCGCCGATTTCTCGGAGTTTCTCGGCCGCGTCGGCCATACATTTGCGGACGCCGAGACGCAGACGCTGCGCGACTATCTCGCCGACCTCGACACGCGCGGCTTCAAATCCACCAGCGTCGCGCGGCGGCTGTCGGCGATACGGCATCTCTGCCGTTTTCTCCTCAACGAGCGCATCCGCGCTGAAGATCCCGCGGCGATCCTGTCCGGCCCCAAGCGCGGCCGCGGGCTGCCAAAGGTGCTGTCGATCGCGGACGTCGACCGCATGCTCCGCCGCGCCACGGAATTGAGTACGGCGGAAGATGCCTCGCCCTCGAAACGGCTGCGCGCTTTGCGGCTCTATTGCCTGCTCGAGGTGCTCTACGCCACCGGCCTGCGCGTCTCCGAGCTGGTGGCGCTGCCGCGCACTGCCGCAAAGCGCGACGCCCGCATGATCGTGGTACGCGGCAAAGGCAACAAGGAACGGCTGGTGCCGCTCAACGAGGCCTCGCGGCAGGCGATGGCCGATTATCTCGCCGCGACGGAAGCCGCCAAGGAAAACAACAAGACGGACAAGAAGAACAGCGTGGCGGCCTCGAAATGGTTGTTCCCCTCGTTCGGCGAGAGCGGGCATCTGACGCGGCAGCATTTTGCCCGCGACCTGAAGGAGCTCGCGGTCGCTTCCGGCCTGCAGGCCCGGCTGGTCTCCCCACACGTGCTGCGCCATGCGTTTGCCAGCCACTTGCTTCACAACGGTGCCGATTTGCGGATCGTGCAGACGCTGCTCGGCCACACCGACATCTCGACGACCCAGATCTACACCCACGTGGTCGAGGAGCGGCTGAAGAGCCTCGTTCGCGACCTGCATCCGCTGGCGGAGAAGTAAGGCTCGTGCCCCGGTCGCAGCGCAGCGTGAAACGGTGCGCTGCAGAGCCGGGGTCCATGCCGCTTGCTGGGTCCCGGCTCTGCGCAGCAGCACTGAAGAAGCGCTGCAACGCGTGCGGGACACGAGAGCCGGCCGGGACGACGATGAAACCGCCTTGACTTCGGCCACATCTCCGCAGAAAGAGCCGGGGCCTCACGATTGATTTGGCGGGCGGCCTAAGAGTGCACAAGCCAACTCATTGAAGAAGCTACACTTCTTTCCGAAGGCTCGAATCTGCTTCGCCGCCTCGCCCCGCCCTCCCTATATTGAGTTGATGCCAGACCAGATGCGCAGCTATCTCGATTTCGAAAAGCCCGTCGCCGAGCTCGATTCCAAGCTCGACGAATTGCGGACGCTTGCGGCCTCCGGCAGCGACATCACTGATGAGATCGGGCGAATCGAGGACAAGGCAGCGCAGGCGCTGGCCGACCTCTATCTGAACCTGACGCCGTGGCAAAAGACGCTGGTCGCGCGGCATCCGCAGCGGCCGCATTTCAACGACTTCATCAAGGGCCTGATCACCGAGTTCACTCCGCTCGCCGGCGACCGCAAGTTCGGCGAGGACGAGGCGCTGGTCGCCGGCTTCGGCCGCTTCCGCGGCGAGGCCATCTGCGTGATGGGCCAGGAAAAGGGCGATTCCACCGAGAGCCGCATCAAGCATAATTTCGGCATGGCGCGGCCCGAGGGCTATCGCAAATGCGTGCGGCTGATGGAGATGGCCGAGCGCTTCGGCCTGCCGGTGCTGTCGCTTGCCGATTCCGCCGGTGCCTATCCCGGCATCGGCGCGGAAGAGCGCGGCCAGGCCGAGGCGATCGCGCGCTCGACCGATGCCTGTCTGGCGCTGACCGTGCCGAACGTCGCCATCATCACCGGCGAGGGCATGTCGGGCGGCGCCATCGCCATCACCACCGCCAATAAGGTCCTGATGCTGGAGCATGCGATCTACAGCGTGATCTCGCCCGAGGCAGCCTCCTCGATCCTCTGGCGCGACGGCTCCAAGGCGCAGGAAGCCGCCAACAACATGAAGATCACCGCCCAGGACATGCTCCGGTTCGGCGTAATCGACAGCATTCTGAAGGAGCCGGTCGGCGGCGCCCATCGCGACCCCGCCGCCATGATCGCCACCACGGGCGACGCCATCGCCAAGGCTTTTGACGAGCTCCGCGGCCTCGACGGCGACGCCGTCCGCAAGCACCGACGCCAGAAATTCCTCGATATCGGCCGTAAACTGGGCTGATTCGGACGGTTTTTCGTGTCCCGGACGCGGTGCGGCACGAAGTGCCGCTCCGCAGAGCCGGGACCCAGAAACTTCCGGAGATCGCCTCAAGCATGGGCCCCGGCTCTGCAACGCACCGCTGAAGGAGCGCTGCGCTGCGTCCGGGGCACGAGAGACCTGTCCCGAGCCCCCGGTAACTCCGCGTTAACCCTTTTTTTGCCCAAATCAGCGATCTCAGTACCGGTTTGGCCGCAAGGCCCAAGTTACGGCCCAGTTTAAGTCTTCGTTGACCACACCTTTGGGCCAACGGGCTCGTGATCCCCGCTCGGGTTGCGACCACATGCCCCAGAGGTTAGAATTTTAATCAATGGCTTCAGGGCATAAGCGCTGGAGTGTGATTGCGAAAAAGCCCGTCGCGACGGGCCCGGATGGCCGGTCGGATCATGCTTCAAGATTGGGGTTTGCGCGATGCCCGGCACGGTGTGGGGTCCGTCTTGATTTCTCGTTCGCTTGCTCGCGCGGTTTTGGCTTCGGTTGCGCTTGCCGCCAGCATTGTGCTGGCCGGCTGCGATACCGATCAGGTCTCGCTCGCGACCAACGCCAAGGCCAACCAGCCGGTCCCGCCAAAACTTCTCGCCGCGATGGTCGAAAAGGACATGGACCTGCAATCGCCGATCCTGGTGCGCCTGTTCAAGCAGGAGGCCGAGCTCGAGATCTGGAAGCAGGCCCGCAACGGCCAGTTCGCCCTGCTCAAGACCTATCCGATCTGCCGCTGGTCGGGCGATTTGGGGCCGAAGGTCCGTGAAGGCGACCGCCAGGCGCCAGAGGGATTCTATTCGATCAATCCGGGCCAGATGAATCCGCAATCGGCCTATTACCTCTCGTTCAACACCGGCTTTCCCAACGCGTTTGATCGCGCGCTCGGCCGTACCGGCTCGCAGCTGATGGTGCATGGCGATTGTTCTTCGCGCGGTTGCTATGCGATGACCGACGAGCAGATCGCCGAGATCTATTCGCTCGGGCGCGAGTCCTTCTTCGGCGGCCAGAAAGCGTTCCAGTTCCAGGCCTATCCGTTCAAGATGACGCCGGTGAACATGGCCAAGCACCGGAACAACCCGAACATGCCGTTCTGGAAGATGATCAAGGAAGGCTATGATCATTTCGAAGTGACGCGGCAGGAGCCGAAGGTCGATTTCTGCGAGAAGAAGTACGTCTTCGACGCAACCAAGGCGCCCGACGCCAAGCGTGATCCGGTGTTCGACGCCTCGGCAAAATGTCCGGCCTATGTGATCCCCGAGGACATCGCCCGCGCCGTGCGCGAGAAGGATGCGCGCGACCAGGCCGAGTACAACAAGCTGGTTTCGCGCGGCACACCGGTGGCGCGCATGAACACCGGCATCGACGGCGGCATGAACAAGATCTTTGCCGCGAAGATTCCGGAAGGCTCGACCGGTCTGTCCGAGGGCGCCGAAGGCACGACCTTGCAGATGCTGGCGATGGCGAAGGCGCCGGGCACGATCCCCGGCCACGTCAATCCGCCGAAGCCGAATCTCGACGCAGCCGCGCCCTCGCCGCAGGCAGAGCCGGTCGTCGCCGTCAGCGCGCCCGCCAACGCCCGTGTCGCCAACGCCGCGCCGGCTGAGAAAGCCGGCTTCTTCTCCAACCTCGGCCGCAAGATGGGCATGGGCACCGCCGATACCACGGCGACCACGCCTCCGCCGCAGGCCACCGCGTCCGTCGCCCCGGCCGCGCCGTCGACAACGCCGCCCACCGCAGCGTCGAGACTGAAAGCCGCAGTGACCCGGTTCGTGCCGGGACACGACAAATCCAAAGATACGGCCAAGGAGGCGCCGAAGCCGATCGTGGCCGCCAAACCCGCCGAGCCGGCGAAGCCCGACACCCGCCTCGCCGCGACGCGCCCGGCGCTGAAGCCGTCGGTATCGGATGGTGCCGGTGAAGCGACACAGATCATGGGAGCTGCGCCGGTCATGTCATCGAACTCGTTCGACAGCCGCTTTGGGGCGGTGAAGTAGGACGAATCTAATCGCTTACAACGGTTTCCTGCATTTTAGGTGCCGCCGTTGCGCCAGCAGCGTGCCTGATACTATTCAAGTCCAAGAAGCTGAGACTTGGACCGGGAGCAAACCGAGGAGATCGCTGGCACACTTTGGACGGAGAGCGAGATCTCCGCAGTGGTCGATAGCTATTTTCAGATGTTGACCTCCGAGAGGGCGGGCGTTGCCTACAGCAAGGCGCAGAATCGGCGCCAGCTCATGACGACCGTGCATCGGTCTGAAGGCTTGATCGAACGCAAGCTTCAAAACATCTCCGCCGTTCTCGATATGCTCGGAACGCAGGTGGATCAACGGCTACAAGCCGTTAACGCACGATCAGGATGCTTTGGTGGCTGCCGTCGAGCGTAACGTCGGACGAGCGCCGGATTTTCTTTGCCCTGCGAGCATCGACATTCAACCGCTGACGCTCAACGATGATGCCGTCTTCGTTGCTCCGCCATCTGTTGCAGACTTCGAGAAGACAATGACACCCGCCGGCTGGTCGGAAAGTCGGTCCCAGCCGAGCGCGATGCCAGGAATCGTCAATTGGGGAAAGCCGCCTGGAGGATGACGTTCGCTGGGTTTCCGACCAGCGTTTTGGCTCATGTCTGGGCTACTTGCACTTGATGATATCCAGCTTAAGATATACAAATATATTGTATATCGTGGAGCAAGCAATGTTGGTTTCCAAATGGGGCAACAGCCTTGCGGTTCGCTTGCCCAAGAGACTCGTTGAAGCCTTGAACCTCGCCCCCGGCGACGAACTCGACGTCGTGAAGGCCTCGAAAGGCCAGATCGCGGTGGAGAAGATCGACAAGCGGGCAGAATTTCTCAAGCAGGCGGAACAGTTCCAATTTCCCCTGCCCGAAGGCTACGAATTCGACCGCGACGAGGCGAACGAGCGGTGAGCGCTTTCTTCGACAGCAACGTCCTGATCTATGCCTTTTCGACCGACGTCCGGCGGCAGCGCGCATTGACCACGATTGCCGGCGGCGGTGTCATCAGCACACAGGTGCTGAACGAGTTCACCAACGTGTTGCGCAAGAAGCAGAAACAGGATTGGCCTGTGATCGAAGCTGCGGTGCAATCGATCCGGTTTCGCTTTCCGGATACTGCACCGCTCACCGCCGACACGCACGCCGCGGCGCTTGCGCTTGCCCGCGACCACACGCTTGCTTTTTACGACGCGCTGATCATTGCCGCTGCGATCGAAGCCGGATGCGACACGCTCTACAGCGAGGACATGCAGCACGGCCGCAGCATCGGCGGACTCACCATTCTCAATCCGTTTCTCGGAAGCACGCCGTGAACGCCCCACACCAAGCGATCTGACAGTCCGCAAGTTATCTACGGCGCCAGATACCGCAGCAGCTCCGGATTGCCCTTCACCTCGCCCGCCTTGCCCTGCAGCGCGACGCGGCCGCGGTCGAGCACATAGGCGTAATCGGCAACGCGCAGCGCGAGATCGAGGTGCTGCTCGACGATGATGACGGCGATGTTTTTCGCGAGCTCGATCAGGCGTTCGGTGATCTCCTCGATCACGCCGATCCAGACGCCTTCGGTCGGCTCGTCCAGCAGCAGCAGTTTTGGATCGCCCAGCATGGCGCGGCCGATGGCGAGCATCTTGCGCTCGCCGCCGGAAAGCGTGCCGGCGGGCTGGTCGAGGCGCTGGCCGAGCTTCGGGAAGATGGTCAGCACGTGGTCGACCGCGTCGGCCTTCCTGCTCGCAAGCGAGCCGACCGCGAGATTGTCGCGCACCGACAGGCGCGCGAACACCGAGTGCTCCTGCGGCACGTAGCCGATGCCGGCGCGCACGCGCTCCTGGGTGGCGCGGCGGCTGATGTCGCGGCCGTCGAAGGCGAGTTCGCCCTTCCACGCCGGCAGCTCGCCGACGATGGTCTTCATCAACGTGGTCTTGCCGGCACCGTTGCGGCCGAGCACGGCGACGCCGCCGCGCCAGGGAATGCCCAGGTTGACGTCGAACAGGACCTGGCTGCGGCCATAGCCGGCATCGAGATGCTTGATGTCCAAAAATTCAGGCACGGCGCAGATAGATCTCCTGGACGGATTTGTTGGCCTGGATCTCCGACACCGTGCCTGACGCCAGCACCTTGCCCTGGTCGAGCACGGTGAGACGGTCGCAGATATCGCGGATGAAATCGAGGTCGTGCTCGACGATGACGAGCGAGCAATGCTTTTTGATCGGCTGCAACAATTCGCCGGTGACGCGGCGCTCCTCCAGGCTCATGCCGCCGGTCGGCTCGTCGAGCAGCAGAAGTTTCGGCTTGCCGGCAAGCGCCATCGCGATCTCCAACCATTGCTGCTGGCCGTGCGACAGCGCCGCCGCTGCATCGAAAGCGCGGTCGGCAAGGCGAAATTGCGTCAGCATGGTCATGACCTGGTCGTGCAACGCGCCCCGGGTGCGCGAGAAAACGAGGTCGAGCAGCGAGGACTGCGCCTGGAGCGCGAGCAAGATGTTGTCGTAGAGCGTCAACGACGGCAGCACGCTGGTGATCTGGAATTTCAGGCTCATGCCGGCGCGGGCACGCTCGGTCGGCGTGAACGCAGTGATGTCGGTGTTGACGAAGGAGACCTTGCCCTGCGTCGGCACCTCGGCCCCTGCAATGCATTTCATCAGCGTGCTCTTGCCGGAGCCGTTCGGACCGATCAGGCCGTGAAACTCGTTCTCGCCGACGGTGAGCGCGGCGCCATCGAGCGCAGTGAGCTTGCCAAAGATTTTTTTGACGCCGGCGGCTTCAAGGAGCGGCATTGCGCTTCTCCTTTTCGGTCTCCTTGGGCCTGGCACCAAAACTGCCGACCCGCTCGCGCTCGCCGAGCACAAAGCTGATCAGGCCGAGCGGCCGAAACAGAATCACGAGCAACAGCAGCACGCCAAGGATGATCGGCCAGACCTCGCGGTAATTGTCCGACAGCCAGAAGCTGACGCCCTCGACGATGACAGCGCCGATGACCGCGCCGATCAGCGTGCCAGAGCCGCCGAACAGCACGTAGAGCACGACTTGCGTCGAGACCACGACGCCGACCATGTTGGGCCAGACGAACCCTTCGTGGAAGGCATAGAGGCTGCCGGCGAGGCCCGCGACGGCGCCGCCGATCGCGAAGATGATCGCCTTCAGATGCTGCGCCTTGTAGCCGAAGAAGGCGATCCGCTGCTCGTTTTCGCGCAGGCCCGCCAGCGCAAGGCCAAACTGCGAGCGCACCAGGAAGCGGCAGAGGAGATAGACCACAATGAGGATGCCGAGCACGAGATAATAGAAGGACGGCCCTTCCGAGAATTCGTAACTGCCGAGCGTCATCGACGAAATCGAGGGGATGCCATTCTGGCCGCCAAGATAGTACCAGCCGCGCGCGAGCCGATCGGCGGCGTAGGAGCCGGTGAGTGTGCCCAGGGAGACGAAGATCACGCTGGAGGGATGCCGTCCCAGCAGCAGGAAGCCCCCGAGCAGCAGCGCGAAGGTCAGGCCGATCAGCGTTCCCGCGGGCAGCACCAGGAAGATGTTGGTGATATCGAGGTCGCGCGCGAGCAGCGCCACACCGTACCCGGCTGAGCCGAAGAACAGCGCCTGGCCGAAACTCATGATGCCGGCATAGCCCCACACCAGATCGAACGACAGCGCGAACAGCGCGAGGATAATCACGCGCGTGGCGAACACCGTGAGGTAGTCTTGCAGCACCAGCGGCGCGAGCAGCGCCGCGACGAGCACGACGCCCTCCACGATCGGCAGGACCTTTCGTCCCGAAGCGGCCTGCCCTGCCGTCCCGCTGCCACCCATTGCGACGTCCGCCTCCCCGCCGATCTCAGCGGGGATCGCCTGTTTTACTGCGCCCATCGATTTCGGCATTCGACCTTAGCATTCCTTGGGATCGACGAGCCCGTCGCTGCGTCCGACGATCTCGTAGTTTCCAGCCTTGGCGACCGCGGTGTACATCTTCATCTTGCAGTGCCGCTTGCCCGGCACCATCTCCGCTGGTCCGCCCGGTCCTTCAGCGATCTTGGCGTGGTCGAGGGCTGCGGCCACCGAGTCGCGATCGACCTTGCCGGCCTCCTTGACGGCCGCTTCCCACAGCTTGAGGCCGCGATAGGTGCCGGTCGCGGCACTGCCGGCCGCGAACAGGAAGTTACCCGGAAAATCCTTCTCGTAGGCCGTCTGGATCTTTGCGTCGAACGGGTTCTCCTTGGTCAGCACCTTGAAATAATCGAGACAGCTTGCGAGCCCCTCGATCTCGGCGGCCTGGTTGATGTTGAGCGTGTTCTCGTCATAGTAAACGCAGGCGAGACGCCCACCGTTCTTGAGGAAGCCCGCTTCATAGAGCTGCTTGAAGAACGGGCCGACACCGGGCGGAATGACGGTGTTGAAGACGACGTCGACCTTGTTGGAGATGATGCGGTTGACGGTCGAAGAGAAATCGACCTGGTCAAGCGGGTAGTATTCCTCGAACACGACCTCGCCGCCGTTGGCCTCGATCACCTTGCGGGCGTAGACGTTGAGCGTGTGCGGCCAGACATAGTTGGCGCTCGGCAGCGCGAATTTCTTGCCGCCGTTCTTGATCAGCCAGGGAATGAATTCGTCGCACTGCTGCGCCGGCGTCGGCCCGGTGCAGAACAGATAGGGCGTGCACTCCTTGCCTTCATAGAGCTGCGGATAGATGTAGAGCGTCTTGCCGCGCGCGACGATCGGATCCTTGATCGCGTTGCGCATCGACGAGGTGATGCCGCCGAGCACCATGTCGACCTTGTCGCGCTGGATCAGCTTTCGGACGTTGCCCACCGCGACCGATTCGTTCGACGCGGTGTCCTCGATGTAGAGCTCGAGCGGACGGCCGAGCAGGCCGCCGGCATCGTTCATCTGCTTGACCAGCATCTTGGCAACGTTGGCGTCCGCCGTGCCGGCGTACGCAATCGGGCCGGTGAGGTCCGTCGCGATGCCGACCTTGATCGGACCTCCCGCTGCATTGGCCCAGGGCGCCGGAATCACCCAGCTGCCGACACCGGTCGCGACTGCGCCGGTTGCGAAGGCGAAATTGGAGAGGAAACGACGTCGGGTGAGATTGGTGCGTTCTGCAAACATATTTAAACCCCTCTTCCAGCGATGAGGCCCTGTGGCCGGAATTTGATGAAAACAATGGCAAGCACGAAGACGAGAACATCGGCGACGACGGGCGCCATCACCCAGGGCAACGCGGCGCTGAGCGTACCGATGACGCCGGCGCCAGCGACCGGCCCGATGAAGGAGCCGACGCCGCCGACCATGACGGCGACAAATCCCTGGATCAGGAAGCGCAGGCCGAGATCGGCGTAGAGACTGAACACGGGGACGATCAGTGCACCGGCAAGGCCGGCAAGCGCGGAGCCAAAGGCGAAGGTGGCGCCGTACATCAGCGGCGTTGAAATGCCCGAGGCGCGCGCCAGCGACGGGTTTTCCAGCGTGGCGCGCATGCGCAAGCCGAAGTTCGTGCGCGACAGCAGGAGATAGCAGCAGACCATCACCAGCAGCGTGATGACGATGATGGTGAAACGCCAGGCCGAGATGTGCATGGCGCCGATGTCGATCGAGCCGCCGATCGGCTCCGGCACGGTGAGATAGAAGCCGCCGATCAGTCCGCGCACGGTCTCACGGATGATCAGGCCGAGCGCATAGGTGCCGAGCATGGCCACGATCGGCGCGGCGTAGAACCGGCGAATGATCAACGCCTCCAGCACGAAGCCGAGCGCGCCGACCACGAAGGGCGCCGCGACCATGCCGGCCCAGATCGGCAGGCCCTTGGCGTAGGCGAGATAGGTGATGTAGGCGCCGAGCAGGACGAACTCGCCCTGCGCGAAGTTGAAAATGCCCATCATGCTGGCGATGATCCCGAGCCCCAGCACGATCAGGACGATGATCGCACCAAAGCTCAGGATCTCGAACGCCGCGACGAACGCGTTAGCCATGCGCTAAAATCCCGCTCGTCTGCATCCATGCCTCGCTCACATCTTCTTCCAGTCGCCGATCTGCTCGAAGGCGTGGGCGGCGCGGTAGATGGTGGTTTCCTCGAACATGCGGCCGACCAGCATCAGGCCGACGGGCAGGCCGTCGACCATGCCGCAGGGCAGCGACATCGCGGGATGGTGGGTGATGTCGAACGGCGCGGTATTGGAGATCATCTCCAGCGCGCGCGCGACGTAGTCTTCGCGGCTGGCCGTGGGCTCCGGCAGCTTGGTCGCCTTCATCGGTGTGGTCGGCAGCAGCAGCAAATCGTAGTCCTTGAAGGCCTTGTCGTAGGCCGCGGTCAGGCGTCGGGAGATGTTGAGCGCCTTGCCGTAATAGCGGGGACCAAAAGTGTTGTTGATGTAGGTGCCGAGCAGCAGGAACAGTTTTGTGGTCTCGGACAGTGAATCCGCCTGCCGCCGCCAGCCACGATGGAAATCCATCAGCGTGGTCGAATAGAGGTCGGACCGGCTCAGGCCGTAGCCGTCGCCATACATCATGGTCTGGGTCATGCCCTCGGTCCCGATCGGCGTCCAGATCGCGGGGCCGACGAGATGCATCGGGATCGAGACGGTCTCGACAGTGGCGCCGAGGTCCCTGAAGCGTTTTGCGGCTTCGCGAACGCTTTCGTTGACGGCGGCTTCCGCGGTCGCCTGCTCAAAGCCTTCCTTGAGGATGCCGATCTTCATGCCTTTCACGCCCTGGCCGAGCGCCTTGGTGTAGTCCTCGACCTTGGGCGCCTTGATGCGCGGATCGTAGCCGTCGTCGCCGGCGAGCACTTCGAGCAGCAGCGCGTTGTCGGCGACCGTTGCCGTCATCGGGCCGGTGTGATCGACGAAAACCTCGATCGGCATGATGCCGGTGTAGGGCACGAGGCCCCAGGTCGGCTTCATGCCGTAGGTGCCGCAGAACGAGGACGGCATGCGGATCGAGCCGCCCTGGTCGCCACCGATCGCCATGTCGACCTCGCCGAGCGCGACGACGACGCCTGAGCCCGAGGACGAGCCGCCGGCCGAATAGCCCATCTTGTGCGGATTGTGCACCGCGCCGACCGCGTTGGTGTGGCTGCCGCCGGACATGCAGAAGGATTCGCAATGCACTTTTCCGGCGATCTCGGCGCCGGCATCGAGCATACGTGTGACGATGGTGGCGTCGAAATCGGGAACGTAGCCTTCGAGTGTCGCCGAGCCGTTCATCATGGGAACGCCGGCGAGCATGATGTTGTCCTTCAACGCGACGGTCTTGCCCTTGAGCTTGCCGCTGGCAGCGCCCTTCACTGTCGACTTGCGATACCAGGCGTTGCGCGGGTTCTCTTCCGGTGAGGGCCGATAGCCCGGCGTGCGCGGATATTTGACCTCCGGCACCTCGTCCGGCATGGCTCCGACGAGATTGTAGGCTTCGATCGAGCCCTGCATCAGGCCGCGGAACGAGGCGACATCGTCGTCGGTCAGCGAAAGGCCGCACTGGTCGGCGACACTGCGAAGTTGGGCTGGCGTGGGAAGGACAACTGTCACGGCGCTCTCCTCAAAGGCTTCTTGATCCCTGGCGTTGGATCCTCATGGGCGCGCGTGCACGGCGCGGGCCAGTCGGCTCCACTTCGATATTACAGGCGGAAATATTTTCCTTTTCAAGTATTATTTCACGAATGTGCCGGACCGGAGGGACGACCTGAGGTCAGAGCGTCTTGATGAGCCTGAAGTCGAGGCCGTCCGCTTCGGCGAGGTACATCGGCATCTCGGCGCGGCCATCGCGGATGGTGACGGGACCGCGGCCTGCCGAATAGACGGTGTTGCGCGCCGCCTTCAGCAGCGGACGCAAGGCCAATGAGCCGGCACGGTTGGCGACGGACTCCAGGAACCGCAGCCCCTCATAGTTCGACTGGCCGACCGAGCCGACCGGCGGCGCGTGCGGGCCGAACATGGCCTGATAAGCGCAGAGGAATTCGTCATTGGCGCGCGAGGCCATGCAGTTGAAATAGCCGGAGGCGCAGAACAAGTTCTCGGTGTTGTCGGCACCGATGCCGAGCAGCACGGTCTCGTCCATCGCGCCCGCGAGCCGCAGCGTCGAGGTCGCGAGGCCCGCTTCCGCGAAGGCGCGGTTGAAGGTGATGCTGTCGGTGCCGATCAGCGAGATCAGCACCACGTCCGGCTTGGCAGCGCGGATGCGCGCCAGATGCGCCTCGTGATGGTCTTCGCCGACGGGGACGAACTCCTCGCCGACGACCTGGCCGCCAGCTTCCTTGATGTAGCGCTTCACCGCGCGATGCGACAGCCAGGGCCAGACATAGTCGCTGCCGATCAGATACCAGCGCGCCGCCTTCTTGACGTCCGCGAGCCAGTGGATCGAAGGCCGGCTCTGCCAGCGCGGCGTCTCGCCGATCGCCATCACGCCCGGCGTACGCTCGCCGCCCTCATAGACCGGCGTGTAGATATAGGGGATCCGATTGCCGGTGACCTTGCGCAAGGCAACGCGCACGGCGCTGATATGCGAGCCCATGATGAGGTCGACCTCGTCGAAGGCGATCGCCTGCTCGGCGCGCCGCAGCACCTCGTCAATCGGGCCGCCGGAATCGTAGATCGACAGCTCGAGCTCGCGACCCAGAATGCCGCCGCGCCTGTTGATCTCGGCAACCGCCAGCATTGCGCTGTTGGTCGAGGTCGGGCCCCAGATTCCGGGCGAGCCGGTGAAGGTGAGAAAATTGCCGATGCGGAGCTTGTCGCGCGCGCCGCGGCGCTTCATGAAATGCGCGTCGATCGGAGACAGGTCGAAGTCGGTCGCGACGGGCGACAGATTCCGCAACAGCATGGACGGCGGCAACGCCGGACCGCCGTGAGCCGGGAAGTTTACCGTCGTGTGCACGCCAACTCCTGTCTGGCACCAGACCTGAAAGCACATTGAGCAGGCGGCCGCGGCATCCGCCCTTTTGTTGGGCAATATCCTATTTTGAAAATATTGAATATTCAAGAATTGAAGTGCATATAGATGCAGCATCGATTGCAAGACATTCACTCATTTGGGTCAAGACAAAGTCTTAGCCGTGGCAAAACCAAACTCCCCGATCACCGAACACCTCGCCTACCTGCTCGCGCAAGCTAACCGGGAGATCAACCGGCAGCTCGAACTGCGGTTGAGCAAGGAAGGCGTGCCCGTCGAGCAATGGCGCATCCTGAAAGTGCTGTCGGATGGCAACGGCCATTCGATGGGCGAGCTTGCGGATGCCGTGCTGCTCAACCATCCGACGCTGACCAAGATGATCGACCGCATGGTCTCGGACACGCTGGTCTACCGCGTGCAGGACCCGAACGATCGCCGCAAGGTGCTGATGTTCATCTCCGATCGCGGCAAGGTGCTGAGCAGGAAGCTCAACTCGCTCGCGGTCGACCAGGAGGAGCACATCCTGGAAAGCTACGGCGACAAATCGACCAGCGAGTTGAAGCGGCTGCTGGAGAGCTTGATCGACAGCTCGAATTAGAGCGGTGGCGTAGCACACGCTCGGCACGTCCTCCCGGACAAGCGAAGCGCACAGCGGGCACCACATACTCGCTGTCATCGCCCGCCTTGTGCGCAATTGCGCACTGGGGCGGGCGATCCAGTATTCCAGAGACTGATATGACGGAACCGAGAGGTTGCGGCGTACTGGACGCCCGGTCAAGCCGGGCGACGTCAGCGGAATTTAACGGCTAAGCGTACCGCCCATGGCAGTGCTTGTACTTCTTGCCGCTGCCGCACGGGCAATCCTCGTTGCGGCCGATCTTGCCCCAGCTGGCCGGGTTTTTGGGATCACGCAGTGCCGCGTCGGTGGCCTGCGCTCCGAGCGAGACGTGGGCGAGCGCCATTTCGTCCTCGCCGGTGTTCGGATCGAACTTGTGCGCTTCCATCTGCGGCAGCACCGGGGCTTCCTGCTCCGGCGGCACGATCTCGACCCGCATCAGCTGCGCGGTGACGGCCTCGCGCAGATGCGCGCTCATCTCCTGGAAGAGATTAAAGGCCTCGGTCTTGTACTCCTGCAACGGATCGCGCTGGCCGTAGCCGCGCAGGCCGATGACCTGACGCAGATGGTCGAGCATGATCAAATGCTCGCGCCAGAGATGGTCGAGCGTCTGGAGCAAAATGGTCTTCTCGACGTAACGCATCACGTCGGGGCCCCATTGCCCGACCTTGGCGGCCATGTGCTCGTCGGCGCGGGTCTCGATGCGCGTGAGCAGCTCTTCGTCGGCGATGCCTTCTTCCTTGGCCCAGTCCTCGACCGGCAGGTCGAGATCGAGCACGCGCTTGAGCTCTTCCTTCAAGCCCGCGACGTTCCACTGCTCGGCATAGGCATGCTCGGGCACATGCTTGGCCACGAGGTCGTCGATGAAGGCGTGACGCATGTCAGTGACGGTCTCGGCGACGCTGTCGTCCTTCATCAGGTCGACGCGCTGGTCGAAGATCACCTTGCGCTGGTCGTTCTGGACGTTGTCGAACTTGAGCAAA
Organism: Bradyrhizobium sp. 132; assembly: GCF_023074185.1. Classification (GTDB taxonomy): domain Bacteria; phylum Pseudomonadota; class Alphaproteobacteria; order Rhizobiales; family Xanthobacteraceae; genus Bradyrhizobium. The sequence continues at coordinate 40,312 of NZ_JADPKY010000029.1, forward strand.
TTCTTGCGGATGTCGAAGTTGCGGGCTTCGACCTTCTGCTGCGCCTTCTCCAGCGCCTTGTTGATCCAAGGATGGATGATGGCCTCGCCCTCTTGCAGGCCGAGACGCTGCAGCATGCTGTCGAGGCGATCCGAGCCGAAAATGCGCATCAGATCGTCTTCCAGCGACAGGAAGAACTTCGAGCGGCCGGGGTCGCCCTGACGGCCGGAACGGCCGCGGAGCTGGTTGTCGATGCGGCGGGATTCGTGGCGCTCGGAGCCCATGATGTAGAGGCCGCCGGGCTTCTTCACGGTCTTGGCGGGCTTCGAACCCTTCGCCGGCTCGATCTCGACCTCTTCCTCGGCCTTCAGCACGATGTCGCGGAAGTGCTCGATATCGGCCTTGATCTGTTCGATCTTCTTGGCCTTCTCGGCCTCGTCCTCGATGCCCCCGGTCTCCTGAAGGATCCGCATATCGAGCGAGCCGCCGAGCTTGATGTCGGTGCCGCGGCCGGCCATGTTGGTCGCGATCGTGATCGCGCCGGGCACGCCGGCTTCCGCGACGATATAGGCTTCCTGCTCGTGGAAGCGCGCGTTCAGCACCGCGAACAGCTTGGCCGGCTTGCCGGCGCGGGCGGCGGCGTACAGCTTCTGCATCGAATTTTCGTTGCCGAAATCGATCTGCCGGTAGCCGTGCTTCTTCAGATATTCGGCGATCACTTCCGATTTTTCGATCGAGGCGGTGCCGACCAGCACCGGCTGCAATCGCGCATTGGCGCGCTCGATCTCGGCCAGGATCGCGGCGTATTTCTCGTTCTGGGTGCGATAGACCTCGTCGTCCTCGTCCAGACGAGCGACCGACAGATTGGTCGGGATTTCCACGACCTCGAGCTTGTAGATGTCGAACAATTCGTCGGCTTCGGTCAGCGCCGTGCCGGTCATGCCGGCAAGCTTTTCGTACATCCGGAAATAGTTCTGGAAGGTGATCGAGGCCAGCGTCTGGTTCTCCGGCTGGACCTGGACATGCTCCTTGGCTTCCAGCGCCTGGTGCAGGCCTTCGGAATAGCGGCGGCCCTGCATCATGCGGCCGGTGAACTCGTCGATGATCACGACCTCGTCGTCGCGGACGATGTAGTCCTTGTCGCGGGTGAACAGCGTGTGGGCGCGCAGCGCCTGGTTGATGTGGTGCACGACGGAGACGTTCTCGACGTCGTAGAGCGACTCGCCCTTGAGCTGGCCGGCATCGCGCAGCAGCGTCTCGATCTTCTCCATGCCGCCTTCGGTGAGCGTCACGGTGCGCTGCTTCTCGTCGACCTCGTAGTCGGTCTTGTCGAGCTTGGGCAGGAAGCCGTCGATGGTGTTGTAGAAGTCGGAGCGGTCGTCGAGCGGGCCGGAGATGATCAACGGCGTGCGCGCTTCGTCGATCAGGATGGAGTCGACTTCGTCGACGATCGCGTAGAAGTGCGGCCGCTGGACCATGTCCTCGAGCCGGTACTTCATGTTGTCGCGCAGATAGTCGAAGCCGTATTCGTTGTTGGTGCCGTAGGTGATGTCGCAGGCATAAGCCGTCTTGCGCTCGGAATCGTCCAGGCCGTGGACGATCACGCCGGTGGTCATGCCGAGGAAGCCGTAGATCTGGCCCATCCAGGCGGAGTCGCGGCTGGCGAGGTAGTCGTTGACGGTGACGACGTGGACGCCCTTGCCGGCGAGCGCGTTGAGATAGACCGCGAGCGTCGCAACCAGCGTCTTGCCTTCGCCGGTCTTCATCTCGGCGATGTCGCCCTCGTGCAGCACCATGCCGCCGATCAGCTGGACGTCGAAATGGCGCTGGCCGAGCGTGCGCTTGGCGGCTTCACGGACCGTGGCGAAAGCGGGGACCAGGAGGTCGTCCAGCGTTTTGCCCTCGGCGATCTCTTTCCTGAAGTCGGCGGTGCGGGCCTTGAGCGCCTCGTCGGAGAGTTTCGAGACCTCGGGCTCCAGCGCGTTGATCGCGCTGACGCGGGACTGATATCCCTTCACCCGCCGGTCGTTGGCGGAGCCGAAAAATTTGCGGGCGAGCGCGCCGATCATGCCTGGTTCCTGTGTTCGCGATTCAACCGCGTTGCAGCCGAGAGGTTGTCACCCGCCTGCCCATCAACTCACCGTGACGCCTGGTGGCGCCGGAGCCCGGACTGCGGGGTCCATCCGCCATATGGGTGGGAGTTGGGCAAGTCTGGGTTCAACGGCCAAAAACGTAGCAAAATAAACGCCATCGCCATGGACGCGACCGCGCAGAGATATGGCCCGGTCAGGGCCTTGTCAACGGCGGGCGCATTGCGGCTAATTCATCATTTTGACAGACTTTTCGCGTTGCCAAGGCCCCCTGAATTGGGCGAGTGTCCGCCCCGCTCGAGCAGCCCCCTGCTTCAACAAAAGGATTTTCCATGACCACCTCGTTCCCGGTAACAACCGGCCAGCGTTTCCGCCACGCGTCCGCCCTGGCTGGCTGCCTCGCTTTGGCGCTGTCCCTGGCGTTCGCGGGCCCGCTCCGGGCCGCCGACGATCCGGTACTGGCGAAGGTCAATGGCGCGGAAATCAAGAAGAGCGACGTCGCCATGGCCGAGGAGGAACTCGGGCCGAGCCTCGCCCAGATGGACCCGGCGACCAAGGACGAGAACGTCCTGTCCTTCCTGATCGACATGAAGATCGTCGGCAAGGCCGCCGAGGACAAGAAGGTCGCCGACGGCGAGGAGTTCAAGAAGCGCCTCGCATTCGCCCGCAACCGCCTGCTGATGGACAGCCTGCTCGCCGGCGAGGGCAAGGCCGCCATCACCCCGGACGCAATGAAGAAGGTCTATGACGAGGCCTCCAAGCAGATCACCGGCGAGCAGGAAGTTCGCGCGCGCCACATCCTGGTCGAGACCGAGGACGAGGCCAAGGCGGTGAAGGCCGAGCTCGACAAGGGTGCCGATTTCGCCGAGCTCGCCAAGAAGAAATCCAAGGATCCGGGCTCGGCCGACGGCGGCGACCTGGGCTTCTTCACCAAGGAGCAGATGGTGCCGGAATTCTCGGCGGTCGCCTTCGCGCTCGAGCCGGGCAAGATCTCCGATCCCGTGAAGTCGCAGTTCGGCTGGCACGTCATCAAGGTCGAGGAAAAGCGCAGCCGCAAGGCGCCGGACTTCGAGCAGGTCAAGGCCCAGATCGAGCAGTATGTCACCCGCAAGGCCCAGGCCGACTACGTCGCCAAGCTGCGCGCGGAAGCCAAGGTCGAGCGGCTGGACCAGCCGGCCGATGCGGCAAAGGACGCCAAGCCGGCTGATGCGGCCAAACCTTCCGATGCCAAGCCTTCCGATGCGAAGCCCTCCGACAGCAAGATGGCGCCCCCGGCGAAGAAGTAAGAATTCGCTGTCACTTCACGGACGCCAATAGTATCTAACGTCGCAATGGCCGGGCCAAAAGTGCGAAGCACGTCTTCGCACTGGATGTCCCGGCCATCTGCATGTCCAGACCTCACCAAGGCGCCCCGATGTCCTCCTCCGTTTCTCCCCTCGCCCCGAAAAACGTTCCCGACATGCCCGTGATCGCGGGCGTCCGCCTTGCGACGGCCGAGGCCGGCATCCGCTACAAGAACCGCACCGACGTTCTGCTCGCGGTGATGGACAAGGGTACCGCGGTCGCAGGTGTCTTCACCAAATCGAAATGCCCGTCCGCGCCGGTGGAATGGTGCCGCGCCAAGCTGAAGGGCGGCAAGGCGCGGGCGCTGGTGGTCAATTCCGGCAATGCCAATGCCTTTACCGGCAAGACCGGCCGCAGCTCCACCGCGCTGACCGCGAAGATCGCGGCCAAGGCCGTCGGATGCCCCGAGGGCGAAATCTTCCTGGCCTCGACCGGCGTGATCGGCGAGCCGCTGGATGCGACCAAGTTCGACGGCGTGCTCGGGCGTCTCGCGGAAACCACCGAGGCCGGCGATTATCTGGCGGCCGCCAAGGCGATCATGACCACCGACACCTTCCCGAAGGTCGCGACCGCGACCGTGAAGCTCGGCAAGGCCAAGGTCACGATCAACGGCATGGCCAAGGGCGCCGGCATGATCGCGCCCGACATGGCGACGATGCTGTCGTTCGTCTTCACCGACGCGCCGATCGCGCCCGCCGCGCTGCAGGCGCTGCTCAAGAGCGGCGTCGAGGACACCTTCAACGCAGTGACGATCGACGGCGACACCTCGACCTCGGATACGCTGCTGGCCTTTGCCACCGGCGCTGCCGCCGAACACGGCGCGCCAAGGATCAGCCGCGCCGGCGACCCGCGCCTGAAGGCCTTCGTCAAGGCGTTCAACCAGGTGCTCGCCAGTCTTTCCGAGCAGGTGGCCCGCGACGGCGAAGGCGCGCGCAAGCTGGTCGAGATCACGGTCGAGGGTGCCAAGACCAAGACGTCGGCACGCAAGATCGCGATGTCGATCGCCAACTCGCCGCTGGTGAAGACCGCGATCGCCGGCGAAGACGCCAATTGGGGCCGCGTGGTGATGGCGGTCGGCAAGGCCGGCGAACCGGCCGACCGCGACAAGCTCTCGATCTCCTTCAACGGCATCCGCGTCGCCAAGAGCGGCGCGCGCGATCCGTCCTATGACGAGGCGCAGGTGTCGGAGGCGATGAAGGCACCGGAGATCTCGATCAAGGTCTCGCTCGGCCTCGGCAAGGGCCGCGATCGCGTGCTGACCTGCGACCTCACCAAGGAGTATGTCGCGATCAACGGGGATTACAGGTCGTAGCCCATCTCCTCGCCCCGTTCTTGCGGCTGTCGAATTCACACATATTGCGGAGGAATTTGATTGCTGATTCCGTGAGTTGAGTGATGATTCGCGGGAGCGAGCGATGTCTGGGATGGATTACGGTCTGG
>NZ_JADPKY010000083.1 GCF_023074185.1 Bradyrhizobium sp. 132
TCGACAAACAGTCGGTTGTCCTTGCCGCTGCGGCCCGGATCTCCTGGCTTGCCAAGACAATGCGGCTCCATCTTCGCCCATTGGGCGTCAGTCAAAACGAATCGGTCCATCCCAAGCTTGAATCACAACCAAGCCCCGATGAGAATCCTGAATCCCAACAGACCCTAGTTCCACCGCCGGAAGTTCCGTCTCTCTCGGGAGCTTCATTATCAGCCACCCGGATTGCGCTACCAGAAGCTCAATTGAATAAAGATTTATCCGACCTGGAATTGAAATGCATTTGGCTCGCGAAGCGATCGAATTATTGGGACAGATGGCCCGTATCCTGTGGTTCGAAGGCGCCAAGCATGGCCTGCGCGACCGCGAATGGATGGCGCTGCGTTTCCTCTCCCGCGCCAACCGGTTTTCCCGGACGCCCTCGGCGCTCGCGAGTTACGTTGGCACCACGCGCGGCACCGCCTCTTTCGTCATCGGCGAGCTCGAGCGGCTGGGCTACATCGAGCGCAAGCGCTCCGCCACGGACAAGCGCTCTGTGTTGCTGAGCGTGACGCAGCAGGGCAAGAAATTTCTCGTGCGCGACCCCATCAGCGTTCTGCTCGAGCCGATTGCCATTCTCGACGACGATGCCAAGACTCGCTTTCGCGACACGCTCCGGCATGTGCTCGATCAGGCCGATGCGGCCGAACAGCGGCACCATACCGACGTCTGCAAGCGCTGCATCTTCCTGCGCGAAGATCGCACCACGGACAGCAAGACGGCGGCCGAGTTCAGCTGCCGCCTGTTTCGCGCGCCGATCGCGGAGGCGGAGGTCGACCTGCTATGCACCAGCTTCGAGCACCACCGCCAATAGAAGGCGGCCCTCGATCAGGGCGTTGCCTTGCGTGACGAATAGATGACGCCCCCGCTGGACTCCACCACCAGACGTCCGTTCTCGTTTTTGATCTCCTCGATACGGCCAAGGCCCGGCACCTGCTGTCCCAGTACGGCCTCGACGACGCCGTTCGGGCCTTGCAGGATCGCAATCCCTTCATAGGCCTGGCGGACCGACCAGCCCTTGATGGTCTTGCGCGGCGCCGACATGCGCTCGGACGGAGACACCGATCCCGTGACCTCGGGCGCCGGGACCGAAGCCATCATCGGCATTGGCTGTGTTTGTGAGGCAACGGGCGTCGGAGCCTGGGCCTGCGCCTGGGCAAGCTTATCGAGCTTCACCGTCGAGGACGCGCTCACCCGCTCGATGCGATCCAGGTTCTCGCCAAAACGGCCGAAACGGTCATTGGTCGCCTTGCTCGATTGATCGACCGCCGTGCGCAGGCCGTCGAGATTGTCGGACACGCCCGACATCTGCTTGCGCAATTGCGCCACCGTCTCACGCAGATTCCTGATCTCCGTACTGGCCGCGACGTTGCTCTGGGCGGGCTGCGTGGTGAGATAGACGATCACGCCAGTGCAGGCGCAGACCACCACCATCGCAGCGACTGCCAATGTCGCGAGCGGCGCGACCCATGTCGGACGCGGCGGCGGCGGCTTGGCCACGATCACGGCCGGCTTGATCACGATCGGCGCAGGCTTGTGTATCGCCATTTTGTCGAGCCGCGCCTTGGCGCGAATACGCTTCAGACCCTCGAGCGCCTCTTTCGCCAGAGTTTCATCACTCGCCGCTGCCGACACACGCTTGGTGGTCGCAGCAGGCTTGGCGGCTCCCGTCGCATTGTCCCCGGCATCGCGCGCCTCCGCAGCCGGCTTCGCCGCTGCGGAAACATTGGCGGTCGCGTTGGGGCGAGCTTGTCCATCGGACAACATGTGAGAATGCTCCGTTCGGTTCGACCTATCGAACGGTGACGTTATGTGCCGAAGCTTGCCTGAAACGTGCGCATAAATCTTTTCATCGCGCGCGAAGCGACGCAACTGAGTCAAACGCGTCATACACGTGGCGAGAGTGCGACTCGAAAGACACACCTCCGTCAAGATTTCGCCAAGCTGAGGTCGCCTTGCCATACATGAGTCGAATTGTCGCATGTGGAAACAGGGCGACGAGAGTCAATCCCGGGTTGAAAACCTCCCGATTTACATGAACCGCGGCACCGCCCGAAAAGGCTGTATTCATACGGGGATACGGAACTTTAGAACTGCCAAAGTGCAAAACTAGTTCTAATTCCAAATCAACTGATGCGATTGTACATACAAAGAAACAACTCGAAACAAAGCAACAGTATCAAGCACGCGTAGCAACCGCTTTGTTGCGCGCGCTTGATCGGGAATCGGCAATTGTTACGGTCCTACTCAAGTGATTCTCGCCAGTTAGCGAGGAGAACGACACAGTACAGTAGCGTTCGGACGCAATGAGCAACTTGGCGCAACTGTTCTAGGTCGCTTTCTCAATCCGCTCCGCGAGGTGATCCGTAAGACACCCGCCGGGCCTCACGCGGTAAGCGTTCAGTATCGAGTCGAAGTAGCAGGCCTGCGAGACGCAGGCACTGAATGCGTAGGGCTGCCCGCGAATATGAAACCATAATAACGGTTCGCGGGAAGGAATGTCGTCAAACAGCACCGCTGCCGAGCCGGGCATCACAACAACGAACCGGCCGCAGCAAGTGCGAAACAGGGGCGAAAGACTGATGTATATTATCGTTGATGATCGCGAGAGCGTCACGAACAGCTATGTCGGAGGGCTCGTTCGCGAAGGTGTATCGTCGATCGGCTTCTCCTCCGGAGAATTCTGGGACTGGCTGCAATCTGCGAGTGAATCGGATCTGGCTGCGGTGGACGCCTTCCTCCTCGGGGATTGCGACGCTCGCGGAAGCCTGCCGCGGGCGATGCGCAAGCGCTCCTCGGCTCCCATCATCGCCATGAGCGGCCAGAAGATGCTCAAGAACACGCTGGAGCTGTTCGAATCGGGCGTCGATGACGTCGTGCACGTGCCGATTCATCTCCGCGAGATCCTCGCTCGAACGGCCGCGATCGCGCGCCGCCGGGTCGGGGAACTGCCGAGGCCCTGCGAGACCAGGATCCAGGTCTTTTTCAACGGACGTGACCCCGAGATCGCGGGCCACGCCCTCACCCTGCCCCGACGCGAACTGCGCATCCTCGAATATATGGTCAGCAACCACGGCAAGTGGGTCACCAAGACGCAGATCTTCAACGCGGTCTACGGCATCTTCGAGGCGACCTTCGACGAGAGCGTGATCGAGAGCCACGTCAGCAAGCTGCGCAAGAAACTTCGCGACCGCCTCGGCTTCGATGCGATCGTGGCCAGGCGCTACGTCGGATACCGTCTCGACATCCCGGCAGGGGAGACCATCGACGTGCCGATGCAGGAACTCGACGAGCTCGGCATCCTCCTGAACAGGGCGCATGTCGCCCCAGCGGCGTATCCGGCCGGAAACTGATCGGCAGGGTACTGCCACGAAAACGACAACGGCCTCTGCGAACCAATTTCGCAGAGGCCGTTGTACTTTCAGCGGCGGAAGCGCCGGAACAGATGCCTAGCTTCGCGACGCGAGGCGCCGCGACACCTAGGGCTTCTGCTGGAATTCTTCCTTCGACACGTAGTTGAAGTCTTCGACCAGGACATCCTGGACGACTTCGGCCTGCATCCGCTCATTGACGCGCTGCTTGATGGCCGTCGTGAGGATGGAGAGGTCGTAACGGGCGAGTTTCCTGAAATCGAGGCGGTCGTCGGCATAGATCTTGCGGAAGGCTTCGTCGACGACGAACGGCTCGGGCGGAACGTTGAGCTGGTGCATGGTCCGCGCCTCCACGGTGTAGACGAAGCGCGCGACGATGTAGCCCTGCACGTTGCCACCCTCAACCATAGGCACGCTCAGCGCCCGCGTCTTCTGATACTGCAGCCCGTCGAGATATTCGTCCTTCGCCGGCAGCAGGGTGCCGTTCTCCTTCCAATACGCGACGGCATAGCTCGTGCCCGCGGTGAGGATGCATACCCAGAGCCCGGCCAGCACCAGTCTGATCATCTTCCGTCCTGTGCTGCTCGACCGGTATAGGTGCCGTCCGACTCGGCGTCCCTGATGGCCTTGACGACGATGGTCGCGACCTCGCGTACCGCGTCGTAGTGCATTTCGAGGAGAGAACGATTTCGCTCAAGTTTCTCGCGCAACCGCTGGATCTCCTCGGTGATCTCGACCTCGCCGCCGAGATGCATTCGGGCCCGCATCAGGCGGACGAATTCCAGCATACTCCGGCTCTTCCGGGCGCTGAACTCGTCGAAATCGATCTTCTTGCCCGTACCGAGCGCGACCGTCTCTTCCTCAACGATGCTTTCGAGCCGGCGGATCGCAGCCAGCAGGCCCCGCACCTCATCCGACCTCGCTGTATCCGCGCCTTCGTTCGCCAACTCGCCACCGACATTCGAGAGCAGCACGGGCAACAGCGCATCACCGGGCGCGGCTGCCGTCGTCATCGCCTCGGTGTCCACGACCGGCTGCTCCATCACCAGGGCCGCCGCGCCTTCATGTGCCTGCATAGGAAATTCACCCTTCAACTTCTGTCACCCATTCCCGGATCGTCATCCGGCCTTGCCCGTAACGTCCGGCCCGGCCGGATGCGCGGCGGCGAGCTGCTTGGCAATGCCAATGCCCTTGCCCTTTGCCAGCTGAGCACCAAGTTGCTCCGCCAGCATCGACTTCCAGACGCCACCGGCCGTACCCTTGCCAAAGACCTCCTCCGACTCCTTCGGCAACATCGTCTCGACGAAGGTCTGGAGGATGAAAGCCTCGAACTTCCGGTACACCTCGCCGGATGCCGGCGCCTTGATCACCTGCACCGGAGCCCCGTTCACCGCACCCGACGGCGCTTCCGAAACCTTCGACGCGGATTGTTCTGCAGCGGCCGCCTTCGCCTTGCCGACCTCCGCGTCCATCGTGGCGGCGAAATCCGTGTCCAATGATTTCAGCGCATCGAGCTTGGCGGTCGCCGCGCGCTGCGCTACCGGGTCGGCGGCATCGAGGACGTCGAGGACGAGGTCGGGTGTCGCTGTCACGATCATGTCTTGTTCCGGTTGGCTGGCCGTGGCGTCCACTCGCGCACGGTGAGACTTGTTCCCGTCATCTCCTCGAGCGATTTCTTCTCGGCGTCGCGAAGCTTGTCCGCGAGCGCCGCCTTGGCGACCTGCTCGAACTGCTTCACACGGCGGCTCTCCGCGCGAACCTGGTCGAGCTGCTGCGAGGCCTGCGCCTGAATCGCGCGCGTGCCGACGCTGGTCCTGGTCAGGCGCCGCGCGATCGATTCGCTCGATGATCCCGCCGGCGGCCTGCCATCGTTCAGGGCTCCGACAAGCCATTCCTGCTCGTCCTGCAAGCTGCGCTCCTGCTGCCGCAGATGCGCGAGCTGCCACTCGGACAGCCGGAGCTGGAGCTTCACGAGCGAGACCAACCGGCCGAGCTTGTCCGCGCGCGAGGTCATGACCGATCACTCCGCCAGCCATGACGAGACGCCGAGCATGAATTGCGTCAAGAGCTCGTCGCTGGTGAGGTAGAGCAGCAGGAAGCCGCCGAACAGCACGAACGGCACCGAGATGAAATAGACCGGAATCGCCGGCGTCAGCTTGTTGACCAGGCCGACCGCGACGTTAACGATGACCGAATAGACGATGAAAGGGCTGGTGATCCGCAGCGTCAGGACGAATGCTTCCGACAGCCGGCCGACGAGCAGCTCCAGCGCCATGCCGCCGCCGAACTTATCGCCGGGATGCCAGACGTCGTAGGAGTTCATCAACCCGCGCAGGACCTGCCAGTGCTGGTCGGTTATGAAGAACAGCGTTGTGACGGCCGTCATGATCAGCGGCACCAGAGCCGGCGCCGGATCAGTGTCGCCGATCGGCGTCCCCGGGATGTTGCTCAGCCCGATGGCACTCGCCATCACAGTGGCCATGGTCTGGAGTGCGAGGAAGAACACGCGGCCGCCGAGCCCGATGACGCTGCCGACCACGAGCTCGGAGCAGATCAGCAGCGCGAGCGTCAGCGGTGCCGCATTGTCCGTGAGAGGTTTCAGGACAGCGACCAGGATCGGCGTCAGCGCAAACGTCGTGACGAGCGCGACGAACAAGCGGACCTGGGCCGGGACGTTGACGCTGGAATAGCCCGGCACCAGCATCAGGCAGGCACCGATGCGGCAGAACACGATGAACGTCACCAGCACGCTGTCGGCAAGGCCGCTGATCACGATATGGCTCCGAGTGCTCTGATCTCGGTGCTGCGCGCGACTTCGACATGCGACAGGATCGGCAGTGTCGGAAATACCCGTTCCAGGATCATCCGGACGTAGGGACGGGCTTCGGGGGTCACCGCCAGCACGACGCTGGTGCCGTTCTCGGTGAACTTGCGGATCGCGGCGCTGGCTTCGGTCGCAAACTGCTCGATCAGGCGCGGATCGGCGTCGAATTCGACGACGTCGCCCTTGGCGTCGCGCTTCAGGCTCTGGTGGAACGCCAGGTCCCAACGGTTGCCGAGACGGACCACGTTGAGCACGCCGTTGTCGGACAGGTCGCCGCAGATCTGCTGGGCCAGACGCGTACGCACATGCTCCGCCACCTGCTCGGAGCGCCGCACATGGGGCGCGATCTCGGCGATGGCCTCCAGGATCAGATGGAGGTTGCGTATCGACACGCGCTCGGCCAGCAGGATCTTCAGGATTGCCAGCAGTCCCGAGTACGATATCTGCGACGGGCAGAGATCCTCGACCAGGCGCTTGTATTCGGGATCGAGCCGGTCGAGCAGGCCGCGCATGTCCTTGTAGGACAGGAGCTGGGCGAGGTTGGCCCTGATCACTTCGCTCAGATGCGTGAGCAGCACCGACAGATTGTCGACCGGCTTGCAGCCCTGACGCTTGACCTCGTCGGTGAAAGCGTCCGTCACCCACAGCGCTTTCATGCCAAAGGCCGGCTCGATCACCTCTTCGCCGGGCACGTCGGGCTTGCCGTCCTTGTCGACGAGCACCAGCACCTCGCCGAGCCTGAGCTCGCCCTGGGAGACGCGGGTGTCGTGGATCCGGATCTGATATCCCTTGGGATCGATCGACAGATTGTCGGTGAGCTTGATCTCGGGAACGACGAAGCCGTACTGCTTGGCGAACTTCTTGCGGATCTTGGCCACGCGGTGTGCTAGCTCGGTACGCGAGCCCAGCAGATGGACCGACAGGTGGCCGCCGAGCGCCAGCTCGATCTCCGCTGTCTTGAGCGATTCCTTGACGGATTCCTTGGCCTCGAGCTGGGCGCGTTCGTCGGCCTTGCGCGCATCGTCCTTCTGCTTCAGGGCCGCCTGCCGCCTCGGCAGCGAGTATCCGACGAAGGCCATGGCGCCGCCGAGCAGCAAGAAGGGCGCCATCGGCAACCCCGGCATCAAGGCAAGCACGAACATCATCAGCGCGGCGGCCGATACCGCGCGCGGATAGCCGCCGAGCTGGCGCAACACTGCCTGCTCCGCCGACCCCCTGGTGCCGCCCTTAGAGACCAGCAAGCCCGCCGATAGCGACACGATCAGAGCCGGCATCTGCGTTACCAGACCGTCGCCCACGGAGAGTTTGGTGTAGACGTCGGCGGCACGCGACAGCGTGAGTCCGTGATGGGTCACGCCGATGATGATGCCGCCGAAAATGTTGATCGCGGTGATGATCAGGCCGGCGATGGCGTCGCCGCGGACGAATTTCGAGGCACCGTCCATGGCGCCGAAGAACGCGCTCTCCTCTTCCAGCTCGCGGCGCCGGCGCTGGGCTTCCTTGTCGTCGATCAGCCCTGCGGATAGGTCCGCGTCGATCGCCATCTGCTTGCCGGGGATGGCGTCCAGGGTGAAGCGGGCGCCGACTTCGGCGATACGCGTCGCGCCCTTGGTGATCACGACGAAGTTTACCGTGACCAGAATCGCGAAGATGATCAGGCCGATGACGAAGTCGCCGCCCATGACGAACTTCGAGAAGCCGGCAACGACGTGGCCCGCGGCGTTTTCCCCCTCCCCGCCGCGCGACAGGATCAGACGAGTCGTCGCGACGTTCAGCGCCAGCCGCAGGATCGTGGCGATCAGCAGCACGGTCGGGAAAGCCGAAAAATCGAGCGGCCGCTGGATCCACAGCGCGACCATCAGGATCAGCGCCGACAGTGCGATCGAGAAGGCGAGGCCGAGATCGATCAGGATCGGCGGGATAGGCAGGAACAGGATCGTGAGCATGGCCACGATACCGCCTGCGAAAAAGGCGTCGGCGCCCAATCGTCGCGGGGTCGGCAGGCTGGCAGCTAACGTATCGGACATGGGTCACCGGCAGAGGATCCGGCCCGTAATCTGCCGTGCAAAGCTTACGCGGGGGTGGTGGCAGGAGATGGCCAGGGGTGCCCGGGCCGCCCGGATCAGAAGCCGCGCTCGATATGCGAATAGACCATCTCGGTGAAGGTGGAGAGATGGGCTCCGATGAAGGAGCCGGAGACAGCAACGACCAAGAGAATGACGATGATCTTCGGAACGAAGGTCAGCGTCACCTCCTGGATCTGGGTCAGAGCCTGGATCAGCGCAATGAGGGTGCCGACCAGCATCGCGGCGCCAACGGCAGGCCCGGAGGCGACGATGATGGTCCAGATCGCCGCCTGGACGATGTCGAGAGCGTCCCGTTCGTTCATGACTGGCTGATCGTGAGACCCGGGCCGACCGCGACTTTCGTGCCGTCCTCGAGCGTCGCGACGGAGCCGTCAGTGTTGATGGAAATCGAAGCGACCTTGCCGCTGAAAGTCGCTCCGGTCGAGTCCGTGAAGCTGACGGTCTTTCCGATCAGCCCGTCTGCCTGCGACAGCGATTGCGAAGATAGCAAAGAGTCGAGCTTGGTATTGGTCTGCATCGCCTGCTCGACCGACGAGAGCTGCGCAAACTGGCTCATATATTGCGAGGTATCCATCGGATTGGTCGGATCCTGGTTCTTCATCTCTGCGATGAGGAGCTGAAGGAACGTGTTGTAGTCGACGCCGGTGCTCGACTTCGACGTGGTTGAGCTGGTCGAACTGGACTTGCTGGTGCTATCGGTCGCGCTGGTGACGTTCATGTGACTCTCCGCTGTCAGGCAGCCTCGAATGGGGAATCGATCGTGGCGCCGGCCAGGATGGCCTGCTCCACCGGAAACAGCGCCCGGATCCGCTTGAGCGCTTCGAAGTAACGGGTTGCTCCGACCAGTTCGTCGACCGCGCCAAGTCCGAGCAGCATCTCGTGGCTCTCGCACACCGCGATCAGGGCTGCGTGATGCTGCCCGTAAAGCGCCGAAGCATCCCGGACGTCGGTCGGATTCATCAGCATCAGCTGGACGATGAAATAGAGCTGCCGCAGCGCCGTGGTGGCGTCGGAGGCCTGCATGATCTGCCCTTCGAGCAGGAACATCACGTCGTTGACGAGCTCGACGGAGACCTTGCGGTCCACGCGCAGCACCGCGCCGTTGATGTAGACCCGTTCGCCCGCCCGCAAGGATATCTTCATCAAAGAGCGTCTCGGATCAGGCGGTTGATTTCGATGAGCTGCATCACGTCGTTCGACCTCTCTTCGCGAAGGCGGTCGGCTTCCTTGACGACCCACAGGCCGATCGAGATGATGTCGGCGCGCAGCTTGACCGGAAGTCCGTTTTCCGGATGCGCGAGATCCTCGATGAAGATCGTCCACAGCCGCCGCACATAGAGCAGGCTCTCGACCAGATCCTCGATGCTGAAGCGGTCTTTCTGGATCCGCTCGAGCCGGTCGATGCCGAGGCTGAGCGCCTGCCGCTCGCGGCCCCGCGCTTCATATCCGCTCTCGTCGACGACCGCTTCATAGGCTTCAAACGTCATCAGGACAACTCTGCCTTACAAAGGAGGCTTCTCAAAAGTACTTGGCTCAGAGGTAGTTGATGAGGCTGATCTGCTGGAGCTGCGATGTCAGCGCCAGCGCTGTCTTGATCTGGGTTTGCAGCGTATTGACCCGGACCGAGGCCTCGGTCGGGTCGACCGCCTCCATCTTGACGATCTGGTTGTTGAGGATGTCCTGCTGCAGCTTCAGCCTATCGGTCGCGCCGGTGATCCGCTGCTGGACCGTGCCGATGTTGCCGCCGAGGGTAGCAAGGTCACTGATGGCGTTTCCGACAAGGCCGATAGCCTTGTCCACGACGACCTGGAACGTCGCTTGGTCCAGGTTCACGTTCCCGAGATCCGCCATCATGGTGTAGGCCTCGGCGAGCTTGCGGAAGCCTGGCTGATTGGCGCTGACGGAGGTATCGGCGATCTCGGTCGTGGAGATACGGCTTTGCATGACCTGGTCGGTAGCCGACGACCAGTTGGTGTCCCAGGCCGGGCTCGCGAACTCGGCATCGAAGGTGGTGTCGAGGAAGGTCTGCATCTGGGCCGGGGTGATGCTGCTCACGCTGGCAGAAGACTGGGCAAAGCCGAAGGTCGCGAGGAAATCCGCATCGACCTGGTTCTTGCTGGCCGAGCCCGCGGTGTAGGCCGTGATCGGCGTGTTCTGCGTGTTGATGCCCGAGAAAAGAGACGAGCCGTTATAGGAGACGTTCAGCGCGCCAATCAGATCCTGGAGGTTGGAGGACGCGGGCGGCAGGATGATCCGCCCGCCGCCGTCGGTACTGCGGGCCGCGATCAGGTCCTTGAGGAAGTCCGTTGCGGTCGAACCAAGCTGGGTGATCCGGCTCTGCGTTATGTCCAGGCGTCCCGAGACCAGCCCGTTGGTATCGACGAGCTGATCGGCGAAGCTCAGGTCCGCTCGCAGGGTGACGTCGCTTCCCGTCGTGGCACCAAGCTCGAGGCCAACGTCGGCAAAGCGGCCGGTGGTGGCTTCCTTCGAAGCCTTGGCGAGCGCCGCCTGATTGTTGGTAACCGAGGACCTCAGCGACGAAGACAGCATCAAAGTCGAGATGTAGTTCGCGCTCATCATGACTTAATTCCCCACAGCAGCCAGCAGGCTCTGCAACATCTCGTCGACGGTGGAAATGATCTTCGACGAGGCCGAATAGGTCCGCTCGACCTGGAGCATCAGCGACATCTCGTCGTCCATGTTGACGCCGTTGACGTTGGACAGCGCCGCGGTGCTACGGTCGAGCAGCGTGTTCTGGTAGGTGACGTTGTCGTTCGCGGCCGTGCGCTGACTTTCGATCCAGCTCGCCGAGGACGACGCGAAGTCGATCAAGCTGCCGTTCGGCTTGCCTTGCGTGGTTGCATCGAACGGCTGCGACGCATCCATGTTGCCGATGAGCTGCTGCAGCCGGGTCGAGTAGCCGGCGTTGCCGGCGGTGTTGTATTGATATGCGGCATTGCCGCTGATCGCGCCGTCGCGCAGCAGATTGGGGTTGCCGCCCTGAACAGGGTCGACCGAAGCGGCCACACTGATCAAGCCGGCCAAGCCGACCGAGACGGTGGCGCTCGCCGGCATCGCCGGCGCACCCGGATAGGTGAACAGGCCGGGGACGTCCGGCAGCGCGGCGCCGGACTGGTCGACTTCCTTGAAGGCGTCGACCAGGCCGCGTGCGACTTCGTCAAGCTGGCTCTGATACGTGACCGTGGCGTTGTCACGCAACTCGGCGAGGCCGGCGAGCTTGCCGGACTTGAGCGGCATGACGGAATTCGCGCCGGTCACGGGTACGCCGTCGATGTAGACGGCATTGCCCGTCGTGCCAGCAGTGTAGGCGTTGGTCGGGGAAAAACTCACCGCGCGCGCCGTCTTGTCGAACAGAACGACACCGCTATCGGCATAGAGCGCCGCGTCGCCGTTGGGACGGATCGACATCGTGACGCCGAGTTCTTGCGACAGTTTCGAGACGATGCTGTCGCGCTGGTCGAGGTAGTCGGTGACGTCGTCGCCGGAGATCGTACCCTTCACGATCGCGGTGTTCACGCTCTGGAACTGGGAGAGCAACTGATTGATATTCTGAACCGACGTATTCATGTCGGCATCCGCGCCCTCACGAACCGACTGCACGGTTTGGGTCGCCTGGTTTAGCGCCGTCGCCATGTCCTGGGCGGACGCGACCGCCGCCTGCGCCAGCGTGGTGTTGTCCGGGGCGTTGGCATATTGCTGGAGCGCCTTCTTCAACGCATTGAGCTGCGCCGTCGGCGACTGGTCGAGCTCCGGATCGTCGACCGTCGAGGCCGCGATCTTCTGGAGACCGTCATAGATCGCGCTCTGCTTGCTAGACGACGAAGTCGCGGTCAGGACGTTGGTGTACAAGCCGCTGCTGGCGGCGCGCTGGATCGCCGCGACGTAGACGCCAGCACCGGGGTGATTGTCCAGCACGGTGAACTTGCGCGAATAGCCGGTGGCGGTGGCCCCGGCGATGTTGCGCGAGATGACCGACGACTGGATGCCCGACGTCATCAGCGAGGAGCGGGCGGATTCGAGAGCGGCGGTAAGGTTCATGATCTGCTCTTGCCGGGATCGAGCGCTGAGAGACTCAGCGCTTCAGGTTGACGACGACATCCAGCAAGTCGGCGCCGGTCTGGAACGATTTCGAGTTCGCAGTGAAGCCGCGCTGCGCCTCGATCATCGCAGTCAACTCGTCCGCCAGATCGACGTTCGAGTCTTCCAGAGCGCCCGACTGGATGGTGCCGAGCCCGCCCTGGCCGGCGAGGCCGACCTGCACGTTTCCGGAATCCAGGTTCGGTGAATAGACGTTGCCGACTTCGGGCGTCAGATGGTCCGGGCTCGGAACGTTCGCGAGCGCGATCTGGAAGCTCGGCAGCTCGGTGCCGTTCTTGAGCACCGCGGTGACCACGCCCTTGTCGTCGATGTTCACCTTCTCCACCGCGGACGGGGCGTTGCCGTCGACCGTCGCCTTGAAGTCGAAGCTGGACGCGACCTGGGTCATGGCCGACAGATCCATGTTGAAGGACGAGCCGCCCGGGATGGTCACGGTGAGCGAGGTCGGGCTTGCGGCGGCGAGCTTGCCTTTGCCGGTCGCGGTGACATCGAAGGTGAAGGTATTGAGACCACCCGCGAGCGCGGTGCCGGTGGAAGAATCGTAGAGCTGGATCTGCCAGGTGTTCGCGGCGGTCTTCGCAGCATAGACGTCGACCGTCACCGCGTTGCCGATGTTGTCGTAAGTGACGACCGAGGTCTTCGACGTGTAAGCGCCGGGACCGGGTGGACCCGCGATGATCGCAGCGCTCGGATCGAGATTGGCATCGACAGCTGCCTTGGTCGAAGGCGACGCCTGGAGCGCCATCTGGTTGACGTTGATGACCTGCAGGCCGCCGAAGCCGTTGGCGGCGACGGTGGGCGTGGCGCCGTTCGCGATGTTGTAGCCCATCAGCTGGAAGCCGGCGGAGTTGACGAGATTGCCCGTGCTGTCGGGCACGAACGCGCCGGCGCGCGTCAGGAAATTGTTGCCGTTCGGATCCTGCACGACGAAGAAGCCGTTGCCCTGCACCGCGAGGTCCGTCGCCGAGGTCGTGAACTGGTAATTGCCGGCATCGCTGATGGCGTAGCGGACCGTGGTCTCGACCGCGCCGGAATCGTAATTGCCCGAGCCGCTCTTCAGGATCAGCGAGGAGAATTCGGTCGAAGCCCGCTTGTAGCCGGTGGTGTTGACGTTGGCGATGTTGTCCGACACCGTCGACAGCTTGTTGGACTGCGCGTTCATCCCGGAAACACCGGTGCGCATAACACCATACAGGCTCATGAATTGGGCTCCTTCGGTAGGTTGCAGTTACAATGGTGGTTGTTGCTTGCGCGGGGCTGATGGTGCGGAACGATGCACAACTTTGACGTCATCCCTTCAGGTCGTTTTCGGCTGACAGAACGAGCGCGCCTTATCGGTCCACGCGCCGAAGCCGCTCGAGACCAGATGAGCGACGATATGACAGACGTAGCGCTTCTGCGCCGGCTGGTTGTTGGGGCCTGCATTGTAGCGGGCGACCGCCATGGTCCAGCTGCCCTCGCGTTGCTTCAGCTCCTTCAGGAAGCGCGCGGCGTAGTCGACGTTCCTGGCGGGATCGAACATCGCCCGCACCGACGCGAATTTGTCGCCGTGGTAATAGTGGTTGATCTGCATGCAACCGAGGTCGATCAGCTTGATCCCCTTGCTGCGCATGGATTCGAAATTCGCGATTGCGTCGTTCATGTCCTTGGCGAACACGGTCTGTCCTTCGGCGCCGAGCGCGTAAGGATAAAGCGCGCCGCGCCGCCCGGTCTCGGTGACGCCGACGGCATAGAGAATGCCGAGCGGAATTCCGTGCTGCTGAGACGCACGCGCCATCTCGCGCTCGCAGGGGCGCGAATTGTCGGTCGCCGCGGCCGCGGCGCCGGCGTTACAGATAAACAGGGCCGCGACGAATCTGCGGCGCCACGTCCTGGTCATGACGCGTCTCCTGGTTGAACTGGCGCTCCTGTCGGGCCTGTTTCGCACCGCCGTCCGACTGTCCCGACGAATTTCTCGCGCCGTCGAACGTGCCTTGCGACTGCGACGATGGCTGTTGCTGGCCCGAGAGCTGCGGCTGCGACTGACCGGAGCCGCTCTGGAATCCATCCAACGAGCCGTGCTGGACGGGCGCAACGTCGGCCACGTAGCCCGCCGACTGCATGAGCTCGCGGATCGAGTCGCGCTGCTGGTCAAGCATCTGGCTCGTGTCCTTGCGCTCGGCGGCGAGGTGGACGGACACCTCGTTGCCAACGAGACGAAGGCGCACGGTGACGTTGCCGAGCGTAGGCGGTTCGAGGTTGATGGTCAGGATCTTGAGCGGCTGGTCCGGCGCATTGGCTTGGGACGTTGCAAGATCTGGAGCTGCGGACGCCGTCGGCGCCGGAGATTCCTTCAGCTCGGCGACGACGGCATTGGCAACTTGGTGCGGAGCGTTGAACTGCGCCGGGGGCAGATGGGTCTCCTGCTGGACTACGGTGACCTTGGTCGTCTCGGGCAATGCATCCCGCGCCGAGGCCTTGGCAGCACGCTCGACATTGGCCGCAACGGCCTCGAAGCCGGGTGCCGTTGCCTTCGGCGATGGCTCGCCGTCTTGCGTCGATGTCGCCTGGGCGGCGGCCGTCGCGTGCGGAGCCGCGGCCTGCGAGTGCGCGGCGGTCGGAGCCACAGCAGATGGGCCGGAGTCGGCTGTCATCGTCTTCGCCATGCCCATGGCCTGAACTTCGCGCTTCGTCGTGGCAGACCGCCCGTCGCGCCCGGACGCATCGTTCTTGTCGCCCGCCGGTGCTTGCATCTGCGGTTGCGCGACCGGTCCGGCGGCGATCTCCTGTCCGACGATCACCGCAATGCTCGATTGGTTCTGGACGTCGGCCTGCCCGGTATGGTCGACAGGGACATGTTTCCCGGACGATTTGTCGGTCTTCTTGTCGGAAGATTTCTCGGTGGGCCTCTCGCTGGATCCTAGGGCCTCGGCCGCCGCGGGGCCTTCGTGCACCGTGTCGTCGTTCGCCTTGTCCTTCTCACTCTGGTGCGCCAGGCGCGTCCGCAGTGTTCCGGCTTTCACGGCCGTGTCGCCGCCCTCGTCGTTGAGCGCCCGCTTCGCGAGATTCGAGACGGTGTGCAGCAGATCGTTGAACGACGTGTCCGGCTGCGCTTTCGCCCCGGCGCTCTTGCCGGCGCGCGATGTGCCCCGCATGCTGAGGCTTTCGGCGAGGCCCGAAAAGACCTGTCCGGAGGTTCCACTGAGCTTCGTCATGGACGGCGATCCCTGGTGAGAAGCTCGAGTTCGCCGAGCTGCTTCTGTGCGCGCATAAGCGTTGCGGTCGACGATGCGAGATCGATGCGCGCCGGCGTGACCGGAGGCTTGTCGGCTGCGGCGGCGGATTCGCCGGCGAATGGCTTGCGAACGTCGAGTGCGAGCTGCACCGTTGCATTGAGCAAGGGAATGTCGCGCTCGGGCAGCTTCGACCGGTCGAGCGCCTTCAACTCGGCAAGACCACCGTCATATTCGTCGGTGAGCGCCCGCGACACGCCGCGGAACAAATGCGCCCGTTCGCGATCCGCTGAAGCATCGGCGCTGAGCGTCAGCGCGCGCTGGCCGGCAAGCCGGGTTACGACGAGACCTCCGCGCGCCATCGCGGCGCGCGCGATCACGAGATAGAGCTTGAGGCGGCTCGCGCGATCGATCTGCTCCAGCAAAGTGGTGATCCGCGCAAACCGGCGCTCATCGAGCGCGAGGCTCGATTGCGTCAGGCCGGTGGAAAAGCGCTGCCAGAAGTCGCCGGCATAGACCGAGTTGCCGTAGTGGCGGATATAGGCCAGCGTCAAGAACTCGAACTTGTCGAAGTCCTCGGCTTGCCCGACCAGCAGGATCTCGCGCCGCAGTGCGGCCTCCTCCACCAATGTGCCCGGCAAGAGCAAGCGCGCGTCATCCAGACGCTCGATCGCGAGCGATGCTTCGGCGCGTGCGAACAACGCGCCCTGGACCAGCGCGACCTGTCCGCCCAGGCCCGACGGAATCGTCCGGGGCTTGACGTCCTTGAGCAGCTCGCGCGCTTCGTCCTGACGGCCCTCGACATAGGCGAGTGCGCCATCGAACAGCCGCCCGTCGACGTTCAGCTTGTCGCGCGGCAACTTGCGGACGATTTGCGGCCCGCCGCCGCTGAGCAGGTAGATGACGACGGCTTGGCCGTTCTGCGGGTTGCTCCACACGCCCGGATCGGCGGCGAGAAATTTCTCGCCGATCTGCCGGATCAACGCGATGTGGTTGCCATGCGCCGCGGTATCGCCGTTGGCGATGCCGTCCTGCACGGCCTGCAATGCGCGAACGAGCTCATATGGCTCGCCCGATGTCGATGCCGCCGGGGCCAGAGTCGGTGCCGGCTCGGCAAATGCGCCTGCCGCCGTGAACGGCAGCAGCATCAGCAGCGTTGCGCGGAGAACAGGCCCGATCAAGGACGCTTCTCCCGGACCAGGATCTCGATCCGGCGATTTTGCGCGGCCGCCGGATCGTTTTGGAGTTTCGGCCGTCGATCGGCATAACCCTCGACATGCTCGATGCGCTGCGCATCGACGCCGGAGCGGATCAGCATGTAGTAGGCCATCTGCGCACGGGCCGTCGACAGCCGCCAATTGTCGTAGGTCTCCGAGCGGTATGGCCGATTGTCGGTGTGGCTGCGGACGATGATCATGCCGGGACGCTTCGTCAGCAGCGGACCGATCTTGTCGATTACACGGATGAGTTCGGGCCGCGGTTCAGCCGAGCCGCGCGCGAACATGCCGAAGCTCGCGTCGTCGGTCAGGCTGATCAGCAGGCCTTCCTCGACCTGACGCACCTCAGCCACCGGTCCCGCGCCGGCCTTGACATCCGACAGCGCCTCCGCGATCGCCGACTGAAGCTGCTTGACCGTCGGTTGCTGCGTCTGAGCCGCGTCGCGCGGCTCGGATTCCTTCGTCGTATCGTTGGGACGCGGCTGCGCGGCGGCGTTGGCTTGAAGACCAGCCTGGGTGCCCGGCTGCGTGCTCCCTTCGCGTGAAGACTGCGAGGGCGCGGGCCCCGGCGGCAGCAGGGGCGACAGGCTTGCGGACGACGCATCGGCGTTCGGAGCCACGCTTCCGGCGGCATCGTCCTGCTTGGCCCGGCGCGCCTGCGGCTCGCCAGGGCCGGACGCTGTGTCGCGCGCGGACGCATTCGGCTTGGGCTCGCTCTCCATGATGCGATCGGCATCCTTGGATGCCTGTGGCGCAAGCTTCCAATAACCGGGATCGAAGGGATCGCGGTAGGCGTCGCCGCCCTTGAGTCCCTCCTCTTCGGCGGAGGTCAGAGCGCCGGCGCGCCGCTGGCCCGAGGCCTGGTTTGCGCTGCTGGCGATCTCGGCGAGCGTCGTGTAGGGATCGCGGAACAGGACCTTCTCCTCGTAGAAGGGCGGCTTCTCGGCCGTCGGAGAGTCACCGCGACGTTCCTCGCTCGGTCCTGCCGGCTGACGCCTGCCGTCCTGGCCTTCGAACGACGACGGCTCTTTCTTGGAGAGGTCTTTGAGGCCTTTCGGGGCAGGCGCGTTCTCCGCGAGCATGATCGGATTGAAATAGCTCGCGACCACCTGCTTCTGATCCTGGTTGAGTGCATTGATCAGCCACATGACCAGGAAGAACGCCATCATCGCGGTCATGAAGTCCGCATAGGCGATCTTCCAGACGCCGCCGTGCGGCTTCTCGTCGTCGAAGGCGCTCCGCCGGCGGATGATGACGAGCTCTGATTTGACCTCATTCATGACGGGCTACCGGCGCGCCTCTTTCAGGCGTTCGCTCCAGGCCGTGATCTGCGTCTCGATCACGGTCTGGTCGGCTACGACGCGGACCTCGAAAGTATCGGCGGCCTCGTACTCGATGCCCGTTCGCCGGGCCGTCTGGAGTTGGGTCTTCACCAGGTCGAGCAGTTCGCTCGGGCCGGTGACCTTGAACACCGGCACCGGCGAATTGCCGGTCAGTGCCGCAATCTGCTCGACCAGCGACCCGATCGCCTTGTCGCGGACCGCATCGGCGAGAAACGGCAGCAATATCCGCGCAACAGAGCTCGCGATGTTGGTCTCGATCTCGCGGCAAGCCGCCTCGAAGCCGCTGACGATCGCGCCCGCCTGCTGGTCGGACCACTTGGCCCGCTCCTCGCCGAGCCGGATCGCGCTGCGCACGCGTTCCTCGGCGATCCTGGCGTCGCTCTCCGCTACGCCGGCCGCGTGGCCGCGCCGATAGGCATCGTCCAGAAAATTGACCGCCGGAGCTTCCGTCTTCGGCGCCGGAGGCGGCGACTGAAGCAGCGGCTGCGGCTGCGAATGGACCTGGGGCTGCGGCTGAGGCTCGCGCCGAACCTCCCTCGGCCTTGTCAGCACATCCTGGATCTTGGGCGGCGGCGGAAGCGGCGGCGATTTGGCTCGCCCGTTCGCGTCGAACTGCGTCAGGAGTTTTCCGATTGCCGCGTTCATGCCGCCTCCTCGCGCCGCATCCAGTCTTTAAGGATCGCCGCCGCCTGCATCTGATCGAGACGGACGATCTGCTCGAGCCGCTTCTGCGGCGTTCGCTGCATCTTGCCTTCGAGATCTTCGACCAAATTGAGCTCGGTCTCCTCGCTATCCGCCAATGCAAGAGCGCCGGCGGCTGCCTCGAGTTGGGCAGCTTCCGCCGCCTCGGTCTGCTCCTGCGCCGCGCGATGGGTCAGGATGCCGTTGACCGCGGGCCGAAGTCCGAACCACACCAGCATCGAGGCTACGGCCAGGATCGTGACCGCGTTGATGACGCTGCCGAGCTGCTTGTTGATCATCTCGACGAAGCTGATCGGCGGCACCGGCGCCAGTTCGCGCGAGCCTTCGATGAAATCGACGGCCGTCACCTGGATCTGGTCGCCCCGCGCCTTGTCCAGCCCACCGGCCGTGGCTGCGAGCTGGCTGATCTCGGCAAGCTTGCTGTCGACGATGGCCTGGTTGCTCTTGTCGCCGAGGTCGGCGACGAGCCGCCCGCGATTGATCAGGACGGCGATGAAGAGTTTCTTCACCGAATAGCCGTCGCTCACCGTCGTCGTGGTCTTGGACGAGACCTCGAAATTGGTGACGTCCTCGCGGCGGCTCTTGTCCTCGTTGGAGTTCTTGCCACCGCCGGCGTTCACCTGCTGGTCGGGAAGATTTTGCTGCACCGTCGTCGGCTGCGAACGGTCCGCGTTCTGCGACGACTCCTTCTCGCGCACGTTTCGGACTGAGCGCTCGGCGCGGTTCTCAGGATCGTAAACAGTCTCGTTGATCTGCCGCTTGTCCGTGGAAAGCTGCGGGGAGACGCTCACCTCGAAATTATCGATCCCGAGATACGGCGTCAGCGCCTTGCGGATGTTCTCCTGCACCATCCCGCCGACGGTCTTCTGAAGGCTCGCCATCTTGGTCGGCGCTGCAGTCGCTTCGTCCTCCTCGGCGAGCAGCATCGAACCGTCGGCGTCCAGCACCGTGACCTTGTCGCGGCTCATGCCCGGAATGGCGGCAGCGACGAGATGACGAATCGACTGCGCCGTGCGCGCCTCGATCGGACCGTCGGTGCGCAACACGACCGATGCAGAAGGCGGCTGCTGCGTCGCCCGGAACGAGCCGCGCACCGGCAGCACGATATGCACCCGCGCCGCCTTCACGCCCTTCATCAACTGCACCGTGCGCGCGATCTCGCCTTCCAGCGCTCGCAGCTTGGTGACCTCCTGCATGAATGAGGTCAGGCCGAGCGAGCCGATCTTGTCGAACAGCTCGTAGCCGGAATTGGCGCTGGTCGGCAGCCCCTTCTCGGCGAGCAGCATCCGCGCCTGCATGGTCTGGCTCGGGCGCACCGAAACCGCGTCGCCGGCCGTATTGACGTCGAAGGCGATGTTTTGCTCGCGCAGCGCGGCACCCATGCGCGTCACGTCTTCGCGGGAAAGACCCGTGTAGAGTGTCTCGAACTCAGGCCGGCTGAGATAATAGGCGCCGCCGACGACGGTGACGAGAACGGCAAAGCCGATCAGTCCCAAGGCCATCAGGCGTCGCGGCCCAAGCTCCAGCAGATTGTTGAGCAGTTGCTGTATCTGCACACGACTGAACAGCATATGACCTCATACCAATGCGAACGTAGAGGACACTCCGCTGCCAACCTTGTCCGAAGGTTGTGCGAGAATACGAATGTGTCGGTTCGCAGGCGAGGCGTTGCAATTTTACAAGAGATTGAGTGACGCAATCGCGCGCGTCGGCAACGGGCGGACAGCCGGTCGCATCGCGGCGCGATCGGCCAGGGCGTGCTGCCCTGGAATGTGGCGTCAGGAGACCGATGTGGGCACGTCTTGTGCCGTCAGATCCGCCGTTCATGGCGGAGACCGTGCTCCCTGGGGAGCACGGTCGCTTTCGAAGCCGCCGCTTAACGGAACAGCGACAGGATGCTCTGGCTGTTCTGGTTGGCGATCGAGAGCGCCTGAACGCCGAGTTGCTGCTGGGTCTGCAGCGCCTGGAGGCGAGTCGATTCCGCGTTCATGTCGGCGTCGACCAACTGGCCGATACCGCGGTCCACGGAGTCCATCAGGGTCTTGACGAATTCAGTGTTGGTCGCGAGGCGGTTCTTGACGGCACCGAGATTGGCGGCAGCCGAGGCCACCGAGTTGATGCCGGCGGTGACCTGCGAGATGTAGCCATCGAGCAGGGTCTGGTCGGCCGCCGAGTCGGTGAGCGCGGAGATGGTCATCGTGTTGATCGACGGAGCGGTACTGCCCGCCGTGTCCAGAATGCCGGTCTGCGTCGCGGTGTAGAGCGAGTAGTTGGCGGTGGTCACGGTGATGGAACCGATGGTGGGCGTACCGCCGACGCGCGAGTACGACGACACCAGGTTGAAGGTCGTCGGCGTGGCGGCGGTCGTGCTCAGCCAGTTGATGCCGTTGAAGGTCGCCGAGCTGGCCTTGAGCTTCATATCCTGCTGAATCTGGGTGATGTCAGCCTGGATCTTGGTGCGGTCGATACCGGCGGTCTTGGCTTCGACCAGCAACGCCTGAAGCTTGGTCAGGCCGGAGTCCTTGTCGCCGATAACCGAGGTCAGAGCGGTATATTCGGTGTCGACAGTCGCGGCCGACAGACCGAGCGAGTCGGAGACGGCGGAAAGCGCGGCATTGTCGGAGCGCATCGACGTCGCGATCGACCAGTAGGCGGCGTTGTCCGACGCGGTCGAGACGCGCTGGCCGGTCGAGATCCGGTTCTGCGTGGTAGCAAGTTGCGAGCTGACGTTCCGAAGCGTCTGCAGCGCGGTCATTGCGGAGGAGTTGGTGAGGAGACTAGAACCCATTTTGATGTCCCTTTGAAGATTGGATTAGGTTTGGGGACATACCGGGCTTGCACCGGTACGACAGGGCGGCGTCATGCCTTTGGGCTGCGCAAAAGCGTCAAGGCCCAACCTGTCGTAACGGCGAAGGTAGCGAGCCAAGCTTGTGCGAGGCTTGTGGCTCTGTGCCCGTTCGGCAACAGGGCAGTCGAAAATTGCGGCCCGC
Source organism: Bradyrhizobium sp. 132 (assembly GCF_023074185.1). GTDB lineage: Bacteria > Pseudomonadota > Alphaproteobacteria > Rhizobiales > Xanthobacteraceae > Bradyrhizobium. The sequence continues at coordinate 21,902 of NZ_JADPKY010000083.1, forward strand.
GCGCGGCGTCACGCCAAAACGAAAGGGCCGCGCTTTGCGAGAAGCGCGGCCCTCCCAAGATGGTTCGAGGCTCAGCGGAACAGCGACAGGATGCTCTGGCTGCTGTTGTTGGCGATCGAGAGCGCCTGCACACCGAGCTGCTGCTGGACCTGGAGGGCCGACAGGCGGGTGGACTCCTGGTTCATGTCGGCATCGACGAGCTGACCGATACCGCGATCCACGGAGTCCATCAGCGACTTCACGAAGTCCGAGTTGGTCGAGAGGCGGTTCTTGACGGCACCGAGATTGGCGGCGGCCGAGGCCACCGAGTTGATGCCGGCGGTGACCTGCGCGATGTAGCCGTCGAGCAGGGTCTGGTCAGCCGCCGAGTCGGTTAGCGCGGAGATGGTCATCGTGTTGATCGACGGAGCGGTACTGCCCGCCGTGTCCAGAATGCCGGTCTGCGTCGAGGTGTAGAGCGAGTAGTTGGCGGTCGTCACGGTGATGGAACCGATGGTGGGCGTACCGCCGACACGCGAGTACGACGACACGAGGCTGAAGGTCGTCGGCGTGGTGGCGGTCGTGCTCAGCCAGTTGATGCCGTTGAAGGTCGCGGCACTGGCTGTCGCCTTCATCTGCTGCTGGATCTGGGTGACGTCCGCCTGGATCTTGCTGCGGTCGATACCGGCTGTCTTGGCTTCGACCAGCAGGGACTGAAGCTTGGTCAGGCCGGAGTCCTTGTCGCCGATGACGGTGGTCAGAGCGGTATATTCGGTGTCGACAGTCGCGGCCGACAGACCGAGCGAATCCGAGACCGCCGAGAGCGCGGCGTTGTCGGCGCGCATCGACGTCGCGATCGACCAGTAGGCAGCGTTGTCGGAAGCAGTCGACACGCGCTGGCCGGTGGAGATGCGGGTCTGCGTGGTGGAGAGCTGCGAGCTCACAGACCGCAGGGTCTGGAGTGCGGTCATGGCGGTCGAGTTCGTAAGCAGGCTTGACATTGCGAATGTCCCTTTATGTACGCGTTACATTTTCACGAGGGGACATACCGGGCTTTCACCGGTACGGAGGGGCGGCATCATGCCTTTGGACTGATGTGGGTGGGTCCAACCCGCCGTGACGCATTGCTAACATGCCGAATCTTGCCCGCAGATTAAGATCGGCTTGAATTACATAGCAATATCATATGGTTAATGTTAGTTTTTGCTAACCATAACCAACCGATCGGCCGCGATCGCTCCTCTTACGAGAACGACCGCACCAGTCCGGAGGCGAGCAGGTTCCAGCCGTCGATCAGCACGAAGAACAGCATCTTGAACGGCAGCGCGAGGATCGTCGGCGGCATCATCATCATGCCCATCGACATGGTCAGCGTCGCCACGATCATGTCGATCACGAGGAAAGGCAGGATGATGAGGAATCCGATCTCGAACGAACGCCGGAGCTCGGAGATCATGAAGGCCGGAATGATGACGCGCATGTCGACGCGCTTGTCGTCGAACTTCTTGCGGAAGCTTTCCGCGGCAAGCGCTTCGAAGGTCTGCAGATCCTTGTCGCGGACATGGGCCAGCATGAACTCGCGGAACGGATCGGTGATCTTCAGATACGCCTCCTCCTCCGAGATCTCGTTTTTCATCAGCGGCTGGACGCCGGTTTCCCAGGCGCGGTCGAAGGTCGGCGCCATCACGTAGAAGGTCATGAACAACGCGAGGCTGATCAGCACCAGATTGGCCGGCGTGGTCTGGAGGCCGAGACCGGCGCGCAGGAACGACAGTGCCACTGCAAATCGCGTGAAGCTCGTCACCATGATGAGCAGTCCCGGCGCCACCGACAGCACCGTGATCACCGCCATCAGCTGGATGATCCGGCCGCTGGTGGAGCCGTTGCCCGGCGGCAGCAGGGAGTTGAGGTCCGGAATCTGGGCCAGTGCCACCTCGGGCAGCACGACCAGGACCAACGCAAGCAGCAGGACTCTCAGTTTCACTGAATCACCAACGTCTCAATGATCAATTCGCGGATCTTGCCCGAGGAGCGGATATTGGCGCGCTCGGTCAGGTCGTCGCGCAGATGCTGGAGCCCGCGGGATCCCTCGAACTGCGCAACCGTCGCCGACCGCAGATAGGTGACAATGTCCTCGCTGATGTGGGCCGCCAGGATGCCGGCATCCTCGTCGTTCATGCTCTCGGTCACCATGGAGGCTTCGATGCGGGCCCAGTTGTTGGCCGGCGCACCGAGATTGGTCACGATCGGGGACAGTTTCCTGAGCCGCGCGCTGCCGGCGTAACTCGAGGCAAGAGGCGCCTGCGTCGCGGTTTTCTTCGCGTCGGCGACGCGCTCGGCGGCCGCAAACAGATGCAGGCCGGCGACGGCGCCCGCGCCGATCGCGATCAGGGTCAACACCACGATGGCCGCAATCAGGCGCATGACGTCCCCTGCCCTCGCGACGCGGCCCGACGGCCGCTGCTCTCAGAATGGTGCCACGGCGTCATAGATCCGATGTCCCCATCCAGGCTGCTGCACGTCAGACAGATTTCCGCGACCGCCATAGGCCACGCGCGCCTCGGCGATCTTCTCGTATGAGATCGTGTTGGCTCGCGAGATATCGCGTGGACGCACGATTCCGCCGACGTTGAGCACGCGCATTTCTGTGTTGACCTTGAATTCCTGCGAGCCGCTGATCATCATATTGCCGTTCGGCAACACGTCGGTGACGACGGCTGCGATCGACAGCTTGATATCCTCGGTGCGGTCGATCTGGCCGTTGCCCTTGATCTGGGTGTTGGTGCTGAGATTGGCGCTCGTCGAGCCTTTGTCCTGCCATCCCGCGATGTCCATCAGCCAGTCGAGCCCGAACTTGATCTGCGAATCGCGCGAGCGGTCGGTCTTGTTGTCGAGCTTGGCCTTGTCCTGCATCGAGATGATCACCGTCACGAGGTCGCCGGTGCGCCGGGCGCGGGCGTCGCGATAGAGATCGGTGCCGTCGTCCCAGGTCGAGCGATAGCTGACGGGCGAGCGCATGCGGGGCGTCACGGGAATCGGATCTGCCTGCGTCCTCAGGCCGCTCCCGACCGGCGACAATCGCGGGCCAGTCAGGACCTCGGCCGGATCAGCGACGCATCCGACAAGCAACAACAGAGACAGGATGACGATTAGATTCTTCATCTATTTGGTCTTTCCGTCATCCACGCGACGCATTCCGCCGAGCAGATCGGCGAGGTGCGCCGCGCGCCCCGTCTCCATCTCGTTGAAGATTGCGCTCGAGCTCCTCGGGGTGAGCTTTGCGAGCACGGCCGCAGCCGTCTCGTCCGCCATCCCGGCGATCTGCGTCGCCGCGGCGTCCGGCTTCATGCGCGAGTAGATCTCGACGACGCTCGCTTCGGCCTTCTTCAGGAAGTCGTCGCGCAATGCCATCCACTTCTCATATTCGGCGCGCTTGGCCTCGACCTCGGCGATCCGCTCGCGGAGCAGGTTCTCGGCCTTCTCCAGCTCCTTGAACTGCCAGGCCAGCCTTGCATCGACGGCGGGGTCGGCGACATTGCTGCAGAACAGGGCCACTTCATTGTCCGCGGTTGCAGCGGCCTGGGGCGGCGCCGGCTTCGGCGGCACCGTGACGCTGCCAGGCTTGGCGGAGCGCACCGGCGCGGCTGTGGGTACAGGCGCGGACTTCTCGGAAGCTGGCACGGCACCCGTGGTCGCGGGTCCTGAGTCTTCGGCTGCCCACGCAGTTGCCCGGATCGACGCATTGTCGCTTGGGATCGACGTGATCGGCTTCTGCGGTCCCGGCGCGCGGGCGCGCGCGAAGGACAGCAGGTTGAGCGGCTTCGACGACTTGGCCTCATCCAGCGCCAGCACGGGCGAAGCGCTCGCGAGCGCGGAGGCCGCGACCAGGAGGAGGAGTTTGGTTTTGTGATCCAGCTTCAACATCGGGCCGCGTGCGATTCTCGGTCAAGACCTGAGCATTGAGCGACCAAGCTTGCACGACGCTTACGCATCATTGCACGATGACGTCGGCCTGAAGGGCGCCGGCCGTCTTGATCGCCTGGAGGATCGCGATGATGCCTGATGGCTTCAGGCCGATCTGGTTCAGCCCGCGCACCAGGCGCTGGAGATCGACGCCGCTCAGGATCGCCACCTGCGATCCGGCCTCGTTGGCCTCGACCACGGTCTGGGGCACGACCACCGTCTGCCCTTTCGAGAACGGCGCCGGCTGCGACACCACGGGAAGCTCGGTGACGCGGACCGTCAGATTGCCGTGCGTCACGGCAACGGTCGATATCCGTACGTCGCGTCCGATCACCACCGTACCGGTGCGCTCGTTGATCACCACCCGCGCCGGCGTGTCCGGTTCGACGGTCAGCTCGCCGATTTCGGCGAGGAAGCGGACCGGGCCGATGTGGCGCGGCTTCGACAGCACGATCGTGCGGAAGTCGCGCTCGAAGGCGATCTGCGCGCGGTAGCGTCCGCCCGCGTAACGGTTGATGGCGTCGAGGATGCGTGTTGCGGTGACGAAGTCGGGGTTCTTCAGCTCCAGCACCAGGTACTCCATTTCATGGAGACTACCCTGCACCTCGCGCTCGACCAGCGCGCCGTTCGGGATGCGGCCCGCGGTCGGCGTGCCCTGACTGACGTTCTGGGCCTGGCCTCCAACGCTGTAACCCGCGACCGTGACCGCGCCTTGCGCCACTGCATAGACCGCACCGTCCGCCGCGCGCAGCGACGTCATCACCAGCGTGCCGCCGAGCAGCGAGGTCGCATCGCCGAGCGACGACACGCTCACGTCCATGCGCTCGCCCGCACTGATCGAAGGCTGCAGGTCCGCGGTCACCATCACGGCCGCGACGTTGCGCGTGCGCAGCGTCGTCGGACGCGGGGGATTGTTGGTGCTCGTGGTCTCGTTCTTGACATTGATGCCCATGTTCTCGAGCATCGATTGCAAGGACTGCTCGGTGAACGGGGCATTGCGGAGCGTGTCGCCGGTGCCGTTCAGGCCGATGACGAGGCCGTAGCCGACGATCTGGTTTTCGCGCAATCCCTTGATGTCCGCGATGTCCTTGATGCGAACGGCGGCCTGGGCGCTGGCGGCGGAAACCAGTAGCACGAGCGCAAGCAGGAATCTGGTCATGACCCGTCCACGACCTTGACGGTGCCGTCGGGCTGGACCACGCCCCTGATGATCACACCGGTATCGGTGTTTCGTATCGGGATGAGCGCGCCGGGCGCACCCGACTGCATCGCTGCGCCGTAGGTCACGATCGACAGGCCGCTGTCTTCGACCACGACCTTGACCATGGCGCCGCGGGCGACCGTCCAGGGATCCTCCACCGAATTGGTCGGGATCGGTTGGCCCGGCAGCAACGTGCGCCGCGCCATCCGGCCGACCAGGATCTGGCGGCCTTCGATGAACATGGCGACGCCGAGCACGTTCGGCGCAAAGGCGCGCTCGGTGATCATGTCGTCCCGGATCAGCTCGCCGGCGCGGATCGAGACGGCCGGCACCGGCAGCCGCTTCTCCTCGGCCGCCGCGACCCGCGCGGAGGCGAGAACCAGAAGCATGGCGGCCAACCCGCGCACCATCAAGCCCATCCTGTTCAACATGGATACACCGGAACTAGCGCATGCCCTTCGAGACTGTCTGGGCCATTTCATCCGAGGCCTGGATGACCTTGGCATTCATTTCGTAGGCGCGCTGGGCGGAGATCAACTCGGTGATTTCCTTGACCGGGTCGACGTTCGAGGCTTCGAGATATTGCTGGTTGATCTTGCCGTAGCCGGAATCGCCCGGCAGCCCGACGACCGGCGTGCCCGACGCCGTGGTCTCGCGATAGAGATTGCTGCCCAGCGGTTCGAGGCCGGCTTCATTGGCGAAATTGGCGAGGTTGAGCTGGCCGATCTGCCGCGGGTTCACTTCCGTATCCAGCTTGGCGAACACCTGCCCGGTCTGGTTGACCGTGACCTGGACCGTTCCCTGCGGCACCGTGATTGCGGGATCCAGCAGATAGCCGTCGGTCGTGACGAGCTGACTGTTGGCATTGGTGTTGAACGAGCCCGCGCGGGTATATTGCACCTCGTTGTTCGGGCCGAGCACCTGAAACCAGCCGCGCCCGTTGATCGCCATGTCGTAGGGATTGCCGGTCTGCGTGAGCGCTCCCTGGATGTGCAGCTTGCGGATCGCCGCCGACTTGACACCGAGGCCGAGATTGGCGCCCTCCGGGATCGGCGACGAGCCGTTGGTGTTGGCAACGCCCTGCATGCGGTCCATCTGGTAGAACAGATCGGTGAATTCCGCGCGCGCCCGCTTGTACGACGTCGAGTTGATGTTGGCGATGTTGTTGGCGATGACTTCGATGTTGGTCTGCTGGGCGTTCATGCCCGTAGCCGCGATGGCAAGCGATTTCACAGCGTCACTCCTTGATCAGATCGACATCCGAACGACTTCTTGGTAGGCCTGCACGACCTTGTCGCGAACCGCGACCGCCGTCTGCAAGGCCTGCTCAGCCGACATCAGCGCTTCCACGACGCGCCGCGTCGATTCCTTGCCCTGCATCGCCGAGATCGAGGCCGCTTCGCCCGCCTTCAGCGTCCCGATCGCGTCCGTCGTGACCTGCTTCATCACCGATTCGAATCCGACATCGCCGCCGGACTGCATCGCGGGCGTCGCCGCCGGCGAGATGGCCTGCGCTTCGGTCGCACGGCTCGCCGCTTGCGCGGTTGAAATCGCGGTGGATGAAATTGCCTCAAGCATTGTCAGCTCCTCAGCAGGTCGATGGTCATGCCCAGCATCGATCTCACCTGTTTCACGACCTGGAGATTGGCTTCATAGGATCGATTGACTTCCCTCATGTCCGCCATCTCGATCATCATGTTGACGTTCGGCAGCTTGACGTAGCCGGCCTTGTCGGCAGCGGGATGCCCCGGGTCGTACTCCACGCGGTACGGCGTGGTGTCGACCCCGATTTCCTTGACTTTCGCCAGCTGCGCGCCGGAAGCGCGGTCCATCGCCGCATCGAAGGTGATGGTCTTGCGCTGATAGGGATCGGCGCCGGCGGCGCGCCCCGTCGACGTCGCGTTGGCGAGGTTCTCCGACACGATGCGCATGCGCGTCGACTGCGCTTCGAGCCCGGAGCTCGCGACCGTCAACGAAGATTGCAGTGAGTCCAGCATGTCAGTTCACCTCAGGTCTTCGCGCTCGACAGCAGCATGCGGTGAAACGACCGCACCACCGCCGAGTTCATCGAGTAGTCGCGACTGACGTCGCTTCCCTTGATCATTTCCTGCTCGAGACTGACGGAATTGCCGGAGTGAACCACGTCCCAGCTGTCCTTCTTCGCGGTCGCCCGCGTGTCGCTCTCGGCCGCGGAGAGCTGCAGGTGCGACGGCGACGTCGTCGCGAGCCTCACCGGCGTGCTGTCGAGCACCTTGTTGAAGGGCTCGACGTCGCGTGCCTTGAAGCCCGGCGTGTTGGCGTTGGCGACATTGGTGGCGATCGTCGACTGGCGGAGTTCGAGGTAACGCGCCTGCGACGATGCGAGTTCGAAGAGATAAAGCGGTCCCACGACATCACCATTCTGGTTCATTCGGGTTGAGCTTAGGGTCGCAAGCTTTCGTCAGGCTGATGCGCGAGACGTCGTCCTCGGAATTCTACTGGACCTTCTCGGTCTGCGGCGCCTGCTTGGACTGCAGGAAGTAGATGATCTCGGCGACCGGTCGGAAGAACTCCGCCGGAATCACCTGGTCGACCTGGACCGCCTCGTAGAGCGCCCGCGCCAGCGCCTTGTTCTCGATCACAGGAATACGATTCTGCTCGGCGATTTCGCGGATCTTCAGCGCGATCACGTCCATGCCCTTGGCCACGACGATCGGCGCCGGGTTTTCCTCGCGCTTGTAGCGCAATGCGATCGCGAAGTGCGTCGGGTTCGCGATCACCAGCGTCGCGCGCGATGCGGAGGCGATCATGCGCTGGCGCGAGCGGTCGCGTGCCAGCGAGCGCAGGCGCGCCTTGATCAGCGGATCGCCTTCGGCCTGCTTGTGCTCGTCCTTGATCTCCTGCCGCGTCATGCGCAGCTCACGCCGCCAGTGGAAGCGCGCCCAGGCGAGATCGATCGCGACCAGGACGATGGTCGCGATGCAGATCGCCGAGACGATCCGCATGGCGATGTTGAGAATCATCTCCGGCAGCGCGACCGGATCGGTATACATCGCCTCGAACGCCTTCGCTTCCGACGAGCGCAGCACGACGACAACGACGACTGTCACCGAGACAAGCTTGAACAGCGACTTGGCGAACTCGACGAGGCCCTGCGCTCCGAACAGCCGGCTCCAGCCGCTAAGCGGCGAGATTCGCGACATATCCGGCGTGATGCGCTGGAGCACCAGGCTCGGCGCATTTTGCAGCAACGACGCTGCCAGCCCAAACACCGACAGAATGACGACCAGCGGCACCAGGAATCGCAATGCCTGAAGGCCCACTACGGTGAGGAGATTGAGGGCGTCGGCCCCGGTGCTGAGAGGGAAGCCGTCGGGATCGTCGAGAAAGCTCGTCAGCATCGGCGTCAATTGCTGCACGCCCTGGCCGATCAGAAACATCTGAATCACCATCAGCGCCGCCATCGACGCGAAGATGGAAGCCTCCCGAGAGACCGGGATTTTGCCCTGTTCGAGCGCATCGCGGACTTTTTTCTCGGTCGGCTCTTCTGTCTTGCCCTCCTGATCGGTTGTTTCTGCCATGCCCGTTCAGCGGTCAGCGAAAGACCAGCTCATCCTCCTGCTCGGGGTTGAGCTCGATTTCGCCCTTTTCCGCGAGGTCGAGCGCGAGGTCGGTGATCACACGCCGCGCCTCCAGCACGTCGCGCTGGTTCGACGGCTCGCCGATGGCGAGTTCGTGTTCGACGACGCGGCGGACGCGCGAGGCGACCGAGGACAGGATCATCTCGCGGAAGTGCTTGTCGGTGCCCTTCAGCGCGATGACGATGCGATCGGTCGGCACCTGGTCGAAGATCATGGTGCGCGCCTTCGGCGTCAGGTTGGTCACGTCGTCGAAGGTGAACAGCAGCTCCTTCAGCACTTCGGCGGACTTCGGCCGCTTCTCCGACAGGCTCTTCAGCATGTCCTCGATGTGTCCGCGCTCCATCTTGTTGATGATGTCGGCGACGCGGGCGTAGGTGTCCGCGCCGAGGTTGCGGGCGAAGTTCAGCGTCAAATCCTCATGCAGCGTCTTTTCGAGCACCCTCATGGCGTCGTCGACGATCGGCTTGAGGCTGAGCACGCGCCGCATCAGCTCGTTGCGCAGGCTCGACGGCAGCTGGCTCATGACCTTGGCGGCGCAGGACGGCTTCACCTTGGACAGGATGAGCGCCGCGGTCTGCGGATGCTCCTTGGAGAGGTAGCTCGCCAGCGAGTTTTCCGACACCGACGAGACGCGGTCCCACACCGACCGGCTCGAATTGCCGAGCAGGTCCGACATGATGGCCGAGACCTGGTCGGCCGGAAGCACGTCGCCGAGCACGGCTTCCAGGCCACCAAGGGTGCCGAGAATGTTGGCGCCCATCGAGAATTGCTGGGCGAACTCCTCGACGATCGCTTCGAGTTCCTGCGCGGTGATCGGCCGCAGCTCGGCCGCGGCCTTGGTCACGGTGCGGATATCCTGCGGCTCGAACTGCGCGAGCACGCTCGCGGCCGCCTGCCGGCCCATGGCGAGCAGAAGTGCCGCGACCTTCTCCGTTCCGCCCAGCGTGGCAACGCCTCGCTGTTTGATGGGAGCGATGCCGACCTGTGCCGCCATGGTCAGGTATCACCCTGCCCCAACGGCCCGACAATCTCGGTGAGCGAGACGCCGAAGCGGGAATTGTCCTCTTCAACCACGACCACCTCGCCACGGGCGACGATGCGGCCGTTGACGACGACGTCGACAGGTTCGCCGACCCGGTGATCGAGCGGGACCACCGCGCCACGGCCGAGCTTCATCAGGTTTGCCACCGGAATGGTCGCCGATCCCAGCACCACCTGCATGGTCACGGGAATACGCAGGATGGCATCGACATTGGCGAACTTGCCACTCTCCTCCGCGGTGCGCGCGGCGATCTCCGCCAGCCGCTCCAGCGGAGATGTCTCGGTATGCCCGTCGTCGGACGCCGCTGCGGACTCATAGTCGAAGGATTGCGCCATTTGGTTTCGCCTCTTGGTATTTCCGCTCCCGGAGCGCCGCAACGTCCCGATCGTATTTGTTCTGCCGGCTTCGGCTTCAATGCTTGTTCACGTCGGTGCCGCCCGCGGTCGCCGCGGGTGCGAGCCCGCTTCTCGCATCGAGGGCCGCGATCGCCTCGTGGGCCTGATCGATCTTCGTGCTCAGCACGTTGGCGAGCCGACCGAGATTCGCGGTGGAATCATGCGCCGCGGTGATGACCGTATCGAACGCACCCGCCGTCTCGTGGACGATAGTCGAGAACTCGCCCTGGTAGCTGCGCAACCGTGCCAGCTCGCTATGCATCCGGGTCACTCGCATGCTGGTGAAGGCCAGCGCAATCAGCAGCACGGCATCAACGAGATAGGATATCATCGACGAACTCCCGTTTCTGATCGACGGGATCTGCCACCTGCATGGCGTAGTAGCCATCAAGCTGGCCGATCTGGCACCAGAACAGCACCTGGTTGTTGCTCTCGAGCCGGGCCAGCGTGCGCGGCGTGGCTTCGAGCTCGAGCACCTGTCCAACCTTGAATTTCACGACGTCCTCGAGGGATATCATCTTCTCGTCGAGCACCGCGCTCAGCGTCACCTCGGTGCGGTGTACCTCGCTCTCCATCTGCTCGCGCCAGCGCGGATCTGCCGCGCGGCCGTCGCTGACGACGACGGTCGCGAGCTTCTGCCTGAGCGGGTTGAGCGCGGAGTGCGGAATGATGAGGAACATCTGACCGCCGCGATAGAGTGCCTGCAGCATGATGTTCGCGCAGATCGACATGTTGCCGCTCCGCCCGATCGCCAGCGACGCCATGGCGGTCTCGACCCGCTCCACGCGGAAGGTGACGTTGGAGGTGCCGGCGAAAGCGGATTGCAGCGCCTTGGCGAACCGCTCGAACAGCGCCTGGACCAGGCGGATCTCGATGTTCGAGAAGCTGCGCTCGACGTCGAGCGGCGGTTCGGCGCCGTCGGAGCCGAACATCGCCTCGACCATGGTGAACACGAAGTCGCGGTCGAGCATGATGATGATGCGGGAGTCCCATTGCTCGGCATAGAGCACGGCCGCAACCGCGTTGGCCTCGTAGTCCTTGACGATGTCGCCGACGCGGTCGTTGGTAATGCCGTTGACCGAGAAATAGCACGGCGTGCCGGCCATCGGCTGCAGGCTGTCCGTGCACGATGCCGCCATGCGATCGAAGATCACATTGAGCATCGGCATACGCTCGATCGATATGCCGGCGGCGTCCAGCAGATAGTTCGGCAGCTGCTTGCGCTGATCGACGTCGAGGTCTTCCATCATGATGCGCGCGCAGCCTTCGGTTCAACCTCGGTCACGACAGCCTTGGGGCCGGCGATCGTCTCGTTCTCGACGACGTCGATCGAGGGCCGCTCGGGGCTCGCGATCATCTTGCGGCCGTGCTCGACGGCGATCTGCGGCATGGCCCCGTTCATGAACGCCAGCAGCGTCTGCTTGACGATGATGTAGGGCCGGCAACGCTTCTCGCGCGTCATCTTCACCTTCATCGCGAATGGCGAAATGATGCCGTAGGACAGGAAGATACCGGCGAAGGTGCCGACGAGGGCGGCGCCAATGAAGCCGCCCAGCAGCTTCGGCGACTGGTCGAGCGCGCCCATGGCCTTGATGACGCCGAGCACCGCGGCGACAATGCCGAGTGCAGGCAACGCCTCCGAGACTACCACCAGCGCGTGGTAGGGCGTCAGCTTGCTCTTGACGATGGTGTGGATCTCCTCGTCCATCAACGCTTCGATCTCGTGCGTTCGCGCGTTACCCATGATGATGAGGCGGACGTAGTCGCAGATGAACTGGAGCACCGAGGGATCCCCGAGCACGCTCGGGAACGCCTTGAATATCTCGGAGGACGCGGGATCGTCGATATGTGCCTCGACCTCGTTGCGCCCCTTGCCCCGCAGCTCGCGCATCAGCGCGTGGAGCGCGCCGAGCAGGTCGAGATAGTAGCGCTGACCGGGCACCGCCCCCGTCACTGCCTGCATGCAGGCAAGCCCGGTATCCACGACCGTCTTCCAGGGATTGGCCATGATGAAGGTGCCGACCGCGGTGCCCATGATGATCACGAACTCCCACGGCTGCATGAGCACGCCCAGATGCCCGCCCATGGCGGCAAATCCACCCAGCAGTGCCGCTACCGTGATGACGATCCCCACGAAACTGCCCAACACGCCGCTCCATCACCGATCCTATCGGGAATATCTAGTCGGCGAGCCTTGCGCGAAGCTGGCTTCCCCGTCGTCAGCCTCGCGCAAGCAATTCACGGCAGCTTGGGACGACGTCGCAAGAGCGGCCAGAGGGACGCGTGTCATGCTATCCACCATCGCGGACTACACCAGACTGACCAAGGACATGGGCAAGTCGCTGACGCAGGTCGCGACGCAGCCGGATGTCAGCCGCGACACCGACTATTTCCTCAGCCACATCGGCAATGTGAAGACCATCGACGACTTCCTGAAGGACTATCGCCTCTATTCCTACGCGATGAAGGCCTTTGGTCTCAGCGACATGACCTACGCCAAGGCGTTCATGCGCAAGGTGCTGACCGAGGGTATCGCCGACAACAAAGCCTTCGCCAACAAGCTGACCGACACCCGCTACCGGCAATTCGCCGCTGCCTTCAATTTCGCCGCTCTCGGCGACAAGGCGACCCAGACCGCCGCGGCTACGGCCGGTGTCGCGACCCAATTCGTCACGCAGACAATGGAGGAGAAGGCCGGCGACCAGAACGAGGGCCTGCGGCTGGCGCTCTATTTCACGCGCAAGGCCTCCACCATCACCAATTCCTACCAGATCCTCGCGGACAAGGCGATGACGCAGGTGGTCCAGACGGCGCTCGGCCTGCCGGCGACGATCAGCTCGGCAGACATCGATGCCCAGGCCAAGCTGATCACGAGCAAGGTCAACCTCGCCGACTTCCAGGACCCGGCCAAGGTCACCAAATTCGTGCAGCGCTTCGCGGCAATGTGGGATTCGACCCAGGCCCAGAATGACACCTCGACCAACCCCGCGCTGGTCCTGATCGCCGGCGCCGCAACGTCGATCAGCATGGATACCAACATGCTCACCACACTTCAGAACATCAAGTTCAACAGGTAAATCATGCAATCGGCTCTCTATGTGGGATTGTCGGCGCAGGTCGCCCTCGAAAAGCGTCTCCAGACGATCGCCAACAACGTCGCCAACGTCAACACGGCGGCGTTCCGCACCGACGTGGTGAAGTTCGAGACCGTGCTGTCCAAGGCGGGCGCGAACCCGGTCGCCTTCTCCTCGCCAGGCAACAACATCATCTCCCGCGAGCAGGGCAGCATCACCGAGAGCGGCAACCCGCTCGACGTCGCCGTGGTCGGACAGGGCTGGATCGCGTTCGCCGGTCCGAACGGCACGGTTTACACGCGCGACGGCCGCCTCCAGATCGCCGCCAACGGCGACCTTCAGACCGTGTCCGGCTTCCCCGTCATCGATTCCGGCGGCGCGCAGATCACGCTCGATCCGAACGGCGGACCGGTCTCGATCGCGCGCAGCGGTACGATCACCCAGGACAACAACGAGATCGGCACCATCGGCCTGTTCAACATTCCCGCTGACGCCAATCTCGACCGCTACGGCAATTCGGGCGTCACGCCCGACCGGCCTGCGACCGCCATCGTCGATTTCTCCCGCGACGGCTTCAAGCAGGGCTATGTCGAGGGCTCCGGCGCCAATCCGATGATGGAATTGACCAAGCTGATCGCGGCCTCGCGCGCCTTCGAAGGCACCAATTCGATGATCGAGGGCACCGAGAGCTCGCTCCAGAACGCAATCCGGACGCTGGGCGAACCCGGCAAATAGACTGCGCCTCGCGCGCAATGAGGTTGGACGGTTTCCTTGAACGCTCTTCGGCAACTTGAGTGGGCGCTGCTGGAGCTTCAGCAGAGCACTCCCCTGGCAAGCGTCAGCGGCGCGATCTCCGAGATCGCGCCGACGCATTTCCGCGTCTCCGGCCTGTCGCGCTTCGTCAGGCTTGGCGAACTGATCGGCGTCAACACCGGCGGCAAGCCCCAGATCGGCGAGGTGGTACGGATCGACAGCGAGGGCATCATCGCCAAGCCGTTCGACCGGCAGTTCGCCGGCGGCCTCGGTTCGGTCGCCTACCGGATGCCGCCACTGTCGTTCGCGCCCGATCCGAGCTGGAAGGGCCGCGTCATCAACGCGCTCGGGGCGCCGCTGGACGGACTGGGCCCTCTCACTCCGGGATCGCGTGCGGTCTCGGCGGAGGCGGATGCGCCTTCGGCCATGAAGCGCGCGCGCGTCCACAAGCCGCTGCGCACCGGCGTACGCGTCATCGACTTGTTCGCCCCGATTTGCGCCGGCCAGCGCGTCGGCATCTTTGCCGGTTCAGGCGTCGGCAAATCGACGCTGCTTGCGATGCTCGCCCGCAGTCAGGGGTTTGACACCGTCGTGCTGGCCCTGGTCGGCGAGCGCGGCCGCGAGGTGCGCGAGTTCATCGAGGACGTGCTGGGTGCTGATCGTCACCGCGCTGTCACAATCGTGTCGACGGGAGACGAAAGCCCGATGATGCGGCGGCTGGCGCCGAAGACGGCCATGGCCGTCGCCGAATATTTCCGCGACCGGGGCGAAGCGGTCCTGCTCATGGTCGATTCGATCACCCGCTTCGCCCACGCTGCCCGCGAGGTCGCGCTCGCCGCCGGTGAGCCCGCGGTCGCGCGCGGCTACGCACCCACCGTCTTCACCGATCTGCCGCGTCTGCTGGAGCGCGCCGGACCCGGCGAGGAGGGATCCGGGACGATCACCGGGATTTTCTCCGTGCTTGTCGACGGCGACGATCACAACGAGCCGATCGCCGACACCATCCGCAGCACACTCGATGGGCACATCGTGCTCTCCAGGCACATTGCCGATCAGGCACGCTATCCGGCCGTGGACGTTCTGGGTTCGGTCTCCCGCCTCGCCCATAACGTCTGGGATCCCGAAGAGCGCGAATTGGTGAGCAAGCTGCGCGCCATGATGGCCAAGTACGAGGACACGCGCGACCTTCGCCTGATGGGCGGATACCAGCCGGGACGTGATTCGGGGCTCGACCAGGCGGTCGACATGGTTCCGAGAATCTACGGCGCGATGCGGCAGGACGCCTCGGCTCCACCAAGCGCCGATCCGTTCCGCGAACTCCGGGACATGCTCAAGGGCGACTAGCCGGTCGCAGGCTGAGACGACGCGCACCCGCCGGTCGCGTCCTGCTCGTTGTTTTCGACAGGCGATCGCGCTGGAAGCGACTGAACCCAGCGAGTCCGCGATCGCGGCATAGACAACCGCCACGTGTAATTCCTGTGAGTTCCCTTGGCGATTCTCCAGCCGAACGCACAAGTTGTGGATGACATTCCGGTGCACATCGTCGTCGTGCACAAGCTTCGATCAACTTGCACCAACGACAGCCACGTGCCGTGCAATCAAACCGTCGCATGGTTGAGTGCATGTTGCTCGTAGGACAGCGTATTGCTGTTCACCATCATGTGTCCCGAAGAGCGAGATTGTCTTGAACGTTACATTCGCCTGCGACGACATCCGGTCTCCGAGAGCGTCTCTACTTGATTTTGTTGATAAGCTCATTCATCGTTTCGTTGGAAGACAAGAAACATCTGCTTGTGACTTGAACTTTAGGGGCTTCGGTTGAACTACTCCGATCCATCGTCTGCTGGCGACGGCTACTCGGGCTCTCGTGCGACGACGCCACGATTGGCATACGATCAGCAACATCGCATCCCGCGCCATAGCTTGCAGTGCCCGTCAGTCCAGGTCGGGCGCCGGACAGTCCGTGCCTTCGCGCGAGAGAAGAGCACGGTGCATATGTCGGATATTGCGGGCGGTACGGCTTCTCGCAAACGGCTCGTGCGCGACGACGGAAGGCGGCTCCGGGGCGCCGCATACGTGTTTCCCGGGGCAAGGTAGGAATTCATGCCATTGGCAAGAGAAGCCGTCGAGCTGCTGGTTCAGGCGGCGAGGGCTTGGTATTTCGAAGGCAATCAACATGGATTGCGCGATCGGGAATGGATGGCGCTGCGCTTTCTCGGCCGCGCCAACAAGTTTTCGCGCACGCCGTCTGCGCTCGCAGGCTTCATCGGCGCTACCAGGGCGACTGCATCGCAGATCGTGAAGACGCTGGAGGGCAAGTCCTTCCTGGTGCGAAAGCCGTCGCACGAGGACAAGCGTTCTGTCGTGCTGCACGTCACTGCGCAGGGCGAAAAGTGCCTGAACCAGCACGATCCGATCAATCACGTGATGAACGCGGTCATTGCGCTCGGAACCGACGAGTGCGTCAGGCTGCGCGACTCGCTGCGGGAGATCCTCAATCACCTCGACGCGGCACATCAGCGGCTCGATGCCAGCGTCTGCCGGGACTGCATGTTTCTCGCCGAACGCGGCCCGGCCACCGGCAAGGGACGCGCAACGGCCGAATTCATGTGCCGGCTGTATCGCGCCCCGGTCTCGATCGAGGAGACCGAACTGCTCTGCACCAGCTTCGAGCGCACCCGCGACCGTCCGAAGATCGAGACCCATCTCGACCGCGCGCGCGTCGCAAGCCAGGGCTGAGGCGCGCGCCCGCCTCCCCATCGTCATTGCGAGCGGAGCGAAGCAATCCAGAATCCCTCGGCGGCGGCGGACTGGATTGCTTCGCTCCGCTCGCAATGACGGAGCAAGAGGCTGCAGCATCGTTCTTCCAGCTCGCATTTGATTCGCAGACACAGTTTCGCAACCTCGCGGCGCGTTTCGCCCGAGCTTTGCTTCGTCCACCCTCTTGTCCAAGAGGGTGCAGGGAAGGCCGGGTGCCGGCTGGCACCCGCGGTCCACTGCGCGAAGATGTAGCGCAAGGAAACCGCACAGCAGCATACAGGTGTAGCCAAATCACTCGGCCTTCCCTGCGCAGTGGCTTTACGGCGTATGCCGTGCTCTCCCGGGAGCCGAGTTCGTTTTGGCCTCCCTCACCCCAGCGAAAGTCGCGACGCCGCGCCGGTTGACGCAAGTGCCGCATCCGCAAAGGCTTGACCGTAGCAACGACGGCCAGGACCACACGGTTTTGCCGTACGCACGGCTCGCTTGTCGCCACCGGTTTCGACGACGTTGTGCACGTTGCCGCCGACCTGATGACGAGACGAACCTGACAGCGCCGCTCGTCGGCACGAAGTTCTGGGCTCACGGAGAGCAATCCGCCCCGCCCACGCCTCTCGCGCCCGACGCTGTCGCGTCCACCGCAAGCCCGGCTCTACGACCATCACGACACATGGTCGCCCCTCAAGGGTGAGCCGGGATAGACGACACATACGGCATTTCCGAATTTCGGTAAAGCGAAATATTTTCATTCGGGCGAATTGACAAAGGCGCGACACAACAAGACCCCTGTACCCACCCTTGTATGCATTATACCAGTTGCCATCCCCGGGCACTTTGCCTTACATGCCGGCAATTCGCCCGCGGATGACGGCCGGGGCTCAAAAATCACACACATTGTCAAAGGGACGAGGCATGGCGCGTAACATCCTGATTCTCGGGGCTTCCTACGGCTCCTTGCTGGGCACGAAGCTGCTGATGGCGGGGCACAACGTGACCCTGGTCTGTCGCGCCAAGACCGCGGAGCTGATCAACCGCGAGGGCACCGAGGTCCGCATCAAGTTGCGTGACGAGGCGGTTCACCGCGCCATCTTCTCGCGCGACCTGCCCGGCAAGCTCGACGCCGTGACGCCGGCCAATGTGGACTTGTCCCGTTACGACATGGTCGGCCTTGCGATGCAGGAGCCGCAATACACCAACCACACGGTGCGCGTTCTCATGGTCAGGATCGCCGCGGCGAAGCTGCCGTGCCTGTCGATCATGAACATGCCGCCGCTGCCCTATCTGAAGCGGATCCCCTCGCTCGCAGACATGGATCTCGAGGAGGCCTACACCAATGCGCAGGTGTGGGAGCGCTTCGAGCCGGGGCTGGTGACGCTGTGCTCGCCCGACCCGCAGGCCTTCCGTCCGCCGGAAGAGGCTGCGAACGTGCTTCACGTCGGCCTGCCCACGAACTTCAAGGCATCGGCCTTCGCCGACGACAAGCACAACAAGGTGCTGCGCGAGCTCGAAGCCGACATCGACGCGGTGACCCTCGACGGCCACGACGTGCCGGTGAAGCTGAAGGTGTTCGACTCGCTGTTCGTGCCGCTGGCGAAATGGTCGATGCTGCTGACCGGCAACTACCGCTGCATCACGCCGCACGAGCCGCAGTCGATCCGCGACGCCGTACACGGCGATCTCGCGCGCTCGCAGACGATCTACGATCACGTCGACGGAATCGCCCGCCGTCTCGGCGCCGATCCGCAGGACCAGGTGCCGTTCGCAAAATACGCCAAAGCCGCCGAAAGCCTGCTCAAGCCGTCATCGGCTGCGCGCGCGGTGGCAAGCGGCGCGCCGTTCATCGAGCGCGTCGACCTCCTGGTGAAGCTGATATCGCATCAGCTCGGCGTGCCCAATGCAGAGATCGACCGCACCGTCGAGACCGTGGACCTCAAGCTGAACGAGAAGATCGTGCAGGGCGGATCGGGCGCACAGTGACGACATTCGGCGGCCAGGTGGGCCAGCGCCGCAAGTGCCCGGAACCAGCCTTCCCGGGCGGGTTGGCTTAAAACGAACCTTCCTGCGCGACCTCCGTTTGCGCAAATCCCGCATCCATGCGACTGCTAGCCGTCACGCTGGGGCCAATTCCCAGCAGGTTCTGGGCCCACGCGATAGCCGGATAGAAGCCGACCAACAAGCAGAACACGATGGATCAGACGGAGTTGCAAGTCGTTCGCGCGGTGGAGGCCGGCGCGACGACGATGAAGGGTATCGTTGACGCGACTGGATTGTCTCGCCTCAAGGTCGAGCGCGCGCTGAGCACGCTGGAGAAGCAAAAGTTCCTCATCCGCGACGGCCAGGGTTTTCGGCCGGCCAACCGGCGAGCACCACCGTCGCCGTCTCGACAATGCGGAACGTGCAACGCCTGCTGCGACATCCTCGAAGTGGCCGCTGTCGACAAGCCGGTAAACCAATTGTGCAAGCATTGGCAGAACGGCACGGGATGCACCATCTACGACCGCCGTCCGCAGATGTGCCGCTCATTCGTCTGCGCCTGGCTGCAAGGCCATCTCGACGACGACTGGATTCCCGAGAAGGCCGGGCTCATCGTCCATTTCAGCCAGGATGCGGTCAATGTCACGGTCGACGATCATTGCCCCGATCGCTGGCGGGAGGAGCCTTATTTCAGCAAGCTCAGCGAATGGTCGCTGAACGGGATCAAGCGGATCGGAAACCGCGGCTATGCGACCCTCGTCGTCTCTGGCGAGAACCGGTTCATGCTGCTCGGACGCACCATCGTTCCCGAACCGACCCTGTTTGGCACTGCGTTCCTGCCGCTGACGCCGGACACGTTCCGATTCTGGCGGGCGACATCGCCGGAGCACTTGCAGCGGCTACACGAGCGCATGGCCGAGATTGAGCGGATCAGGCAGGAATTCGGCTCATGCGCCATCCCCGAGAATGAAGACGACGATCCGCAAGCCCCGTATCGGCCCGCACTTCTACGCCAATCGAATCACGTCTGAACTCCGCCGTGGGCAACAACGCATGATTCTCGCCGTGGCGCTCGACGCGCCGCGAGCGGGTTGATAAGCCCCTGTCCGCGAATGATGGGGACTTGAGTCGGGCATGACGGTTGCGATCGAGATGGGGCAGACCACGGCAGGCGCCGCGGCGGCCATGGACCTCGAGGAACTGCTGGCGACCCGTCTCCTGGTGCAGGGCAATTCGGGTTCCGGCAAATCACATCTGCTGCGGCGGCTGCTGGAGCAAAGCGCGCCCTGGGTGCAGCAAGCCATCATCGATCCCGAAGGCGATTTCGTCTCGCTGGCCGAGCATTTCGGCCATCTCGTGATCGAGGCCGAGGATCACACCGAGCGCGGCCTTCAGGTTGCCGGCGAGCGCGCGCGGCTGCATCGCGTCTCCACCGTGCTCAATCTCGAAGGGCTGGATGCCGAGAACCAGATGCGGCGCGCCGCCGCCTTCCTCGGCGGGCTGTTCGACGTGGACCGGGACCATTGGTATCCGATGCTGGTGGTCGTCGACGAGGCGCAGCTGTTTGCGCCTGCGGTGGCGGGCGAAGTCTCGGACGAAGCGCGAAAATTGTCGCTCGGTGCGATGACCAATCTGATGTGCCGCGGCCGCAAGCGTGGGCTGGCCGGCATCATCGCAACCCAGCGGCTGGCAAAGCTCGCCAAGAACGTCGCGGCGGAAGCGTCCAACTTCCTGATGGGCCGCACCTTCCTCGACATCGACATGGCGCGCGCCGCCGATCTGCTCGGCATGGAGCGGCGGCAGGCCGAATCCTTCCGCGATCTCGAGCGCGGACAGTTCATGGCACTCGGCCCGGCCTTGTCGCGCCGGCCACTGCGTTTGAATATCGGCGCGACCGAAACCCAGCCGCGCAATTCCACCCCGCGGCTGATGCCGATGCCTGAAACCACACTCGAAAATATGCGCGCCGTGATCCTGGCCGCGCCGCCGCCCGATGCCAGCCGGCCGCAGCGCCGGCCCGCGCCTGATCTGCTCGAACAGCTCCGCGCCGCGAAGGCTGCGGCACCGGAGATTCGCCCCGAAATGATCGAGGTGCCGGTCAGTGCCGAGGAGCTCGCCGAGCGGCGCCAGCGCGTCGACCGCACCTTGCGCGCCGTGCTCGCCGCGCCTGATGCCGGTTTCCGCGCGGTCGGCGTGCTCTATCAGGAGTTCGTCGTCCGCTGCCGCATCGAGGGGCTCGGCGCGGCCGTGCCTGACCTCCACGAATTCCGCCGCATGCTGACGCATGCGCGCGCCGGGCTCGGCGCCGATCTCGCTGGCGACGATGCCTGGCAGGATGTCACGCTGCGCGCTTCGATCCTGCCCGACGACATGCAGGGCGTGTTCATGATGATCGCGCGCGCAGCGAAAGAAGGCTGGCCGTGCCCGGGCGACGCCGCCATTGCCCGCGCCTATGGCTCGCATTCACTGCGCCGGGCGCAGCGCCTGCTCGGCTACATGGAGGAGCAGGGCCTGATCGTCTGCCAGCTCGATGGGGCCGGCCGCAGGTTCGTGACGCTGGTGGAACTGGCCTGGGCCACCGCGCCTGGCGATCCCAATGCCGACGATCTGCCCGTGGAGCAGGTCGCGAGCGCGGCTTCGGCCTAGGGTCTGTTGGGATTCATCTGGAGTTTATCGCGGCCGCGGCCAGATAGATCATTGAAGTGAAGCTCTGGTCGGTCTTGTCGGCGCGCATTGCGATG
>NZ_JADPKY010000109.1 GCF_023074185.1 Bradyrhizobium sp. 132
GGCCAAGCTTTGCTATATGGGCCACGCCACCATGGAGAACCGGCATGGGCTGGCGGTGGCCGGCAGGGTCACGCATGCCAATGGCACCGCCGAACGCCGGGCTGCGGAGGTCATGCTGAAGGCGAGACGCAAAGCCGCAGGTCGCCGCATCACGGCTGGTGAGGACAAGGCATACGATACGGCCGATCATGTCGCCAACCTTCGCGCCATCGGCGTGACGCCGCATGTGACACAGAACCAGGCCATCACCAAAACCGGCAAGAACCGTAACAGCGCGATCGACGAACGAACCACGCGGCATCCGGGATACGGCATGTCGCAATCGCGCCGGGCGATGGTCGAGTGCATTTTCGGATGGGGCAAGCAGCATGGCACCATGCGCAAGACCAAACATCGGGGCATCGCTCGCGTCGCCGCCGACTTCCTGCTTAATCTGATCGCCTATAACCTGATCCGAATTCCCAAACTGCTCGCCGCATAGCCACCCCGCGCCGGGGCACACTCAATAACAAGCTAGAAATTACATCCAACTCTACCGCGCCGCTCCAAAAACGACCGGCGGAAAAATGAAAATTCTCCATTTCAAGGTTTTTCAGCAGACTGCTAGAGCGGGCCCGTTCAGGCGGCACTGACGGCGGCGCACTCGGAGGCGAGGAATTGCCGCTCGAATGCTTCCGCCGGCATCGGGCGGCCGAAGAAATAGCCCTGCCCTTCCTCGCATCCCATGCTCACCAGAAAATCGGCCGTAGCGCGATTCTCGATGCCTTCAGCCACGACCGTGAGTCCGAGTTGCTTGCTGAGGCCGATGGTCGACCCCACGATCGCGGCATCATCGGAATCCGCGAGCAGATCGAGCACGAACGACCGGTCGATCTTGAGCCCGTCGAGCGGAAATTTCTTCAGATAGCTCAGGCTCGCATAGCCAGTGCCGAAATCGTCGAACAGGACGCGGACGCCGAGCTGCTGGATGCGCTTGAACATGTCGAGCACGCGGCTTTCGTCGTGGAGCAGGATGTCCTCTGTGACCTCGATCTCGAGCAGCGACGGCGTGAGCCCCGTTGCGTCCAGAAGCGCCGCGACCGAATGCGCGAGATCGCCGGAGTGAAGCTGCGAGGGCGACAGGTTGATCGCGACGCGCACGCTATTGCCGGACAGCTCCCAGACGCGCGCCTGCCGGCAGGCGGTCTCCATTACCCAATTCGCGATCCGCTCGGATAACTCCGAGGTGTTGACCACCGGCATGAACTCCCCGGGCGAAACGTAGCCGCGCACGGGATGCCGCCAACGGATCAGCGCTTCGGCCCCGATCAGGCTGGCGTCGATCAGGCGAACCTGAGGCTGGTAGAACAGCTCGAACTCGCCGCGATCCGCGGCAAGCGCCAATTCACTCTCCAGCGTCAGCCGGTTCTCCAGCTCCTGCCTGATCGCGCTCTCGAAGATCACATGGCCGCCCCGCCGCGTCAGCTTTGCCTTGCTCAGCGCGAGATGGCCATTGCTCAGGAGATCGTCCGCGTTGTGCCCGCCTTCCGGATAGACGGCGACGCCGATGCTGATCCTGACGCGATGCTGCCGTGTGCCAGTCGCAAGCGGTGCTTCGAAGGCGAGCGCGATTCGCTCGGCGAACTCTGCGATCGGCTCGCCGCCATCAGAGCCTTCACGCACAATGGCGAATTCGTCTCCGCTAAGCCGGGCAACGATCGCGCCATCCCCCGCCTGGCCCTTCAGGCGAATAGCGACCGCCTGCAGCACGAGATCTCCGGCGGAATGACCCAGCATGTCATTGATGCTCTGGAAACCGTCGAGCCCGATCACGAGCAACGCGACCTCGCAAGAGCGCTGCCCCGCGTCCGCGATCATGTCGACCAGTCCGGCATGCAGCGTGTTGCGGTTGGCAAGACCGGTCAGCGCGTCGTATTCGGCGAGATATCTGACGCGGTCGGCCTCGCGCTTGCGGACCGAGATGTCGCGCAGGATGGCTCCGTACTGGAAACCGTCCGTTCCCTGCCAGCCCGAGAAGCTCGCCTCGACCGGGAAAGTGTCACCGTTCTTGCGCCGCCCTTCGAACTCGACGACGACCGCCCCGCCGGGCACGAGGAGCGCTTGGCGTGCGGCGTTGCGCATGGACGGCCTCGCGTCATCGTCCACCGGCACGGCGCAGAGCGTTTCAAACGGGCGGCCGATGATCTCGGCGGGCATATAGCCGAAGATCGCACTGGCGCCGGGATTCCACACCGTGATCAGTTGATCTTCGTCCGTGCAGACGAGGCCATCGCCGAGCGACATCGCGATCCGATGAAAGCGGCTTTCGGCGATGCGTCCCAGGAGACGACGGAAGTCGATTTCGTCCAGTGCGATCGCCGCCAGATAAGCGACAATCGCGATGTGGCACAGCGATGTGTCGATGATGAAGGGCCATCTTGCCTGCACGAGGATAGCGACCAGCTCGAAGGCCGCTCCGGCTGAGATCAAGATTGCGACGCGAGCTCCCGGTGCGAAGCGGCGCCACGAATACATCATCAGCAGGCAGATCGCACTGAGGCCCAGGATCATGCCGATATCGGAGGTCCGGCGCAGCATCCGGTTCTGGAGGATCGATTCTGCTGCCAGCGCCTGGAGGACGGGTCCCGAGACGATGCGCCCGTTAGGAACGCTGAACCGATCGCCGAGTTCGAGCGCCGTCGCACCAACGATGATTTTTTTATCTCTCAGCTTGTCGAGAGTGGCGGTATCGCCGCGGAGCACGTCGACATAGGAGACAGTCGGAATGGAAGCGCTTCGAATACCGAAATCGATCAGGAAAGGCGGCCGCCGATTGGCGTCCTGCCCGGCCAGCACGACGGCCATCGACGACATCAAGGCATCGCCGAGCTTCTCGCCGAACGGATAACGGCGCACGAGCCCGTCGGATTCGACCGCCACATTGACGACGGCGGGCCACGACTGGTTGCTGAACGGCTTCAGAGGCCGATTGATGTGAGCCCCGCCGCCATTCGGCGTCGGCTGCTTGAAGGACGGCAGGATCGTCGAGCCGCCGACTTCACGAAGCGCAGTGACCAACGCCTCGTCAGAGGCCGGATCAGATGGCGTGCTGAAATCGATGTCGAAGGCGACGTCCTGCGGCCCCGCCGCCTCGAGCCTGTGCAACAGTTCCGCGTGCAGCCGGCGCGGCCAAGGCCATACCCCGATCTGGTCGATCGAGGGCGCGTCGATGGCGACCACGACGACGTTGCCGCTGGCAGCACGCGATTGCCATGCGAACCGCGGATCGGTCAGCGCGTTGCGAAGCGCACCGTGCCACCCCGTGGACAGCACCACCGCGAGTGCGGTCACGACAAGAATAAGCGGCCGATAGCGTTTCACCCGATCCTCCTACACACCCGCGTCGGCGGGTGCGCCCCTCATCCCCTAGGAAATCGCCTCAGTGCTTGTTATGGCCGTAGGCATTGCCGTGACCATTGCGGCCATTGCCGTTACCGGTGGCGCCGTCGTTGCCGTTGCCGTTGCTTTCGTTTCCTGGACTTCCACCGGACACATTCCCCGGCGGCCCAGCGGTGGTCGCAACGGTCGTCGCGCTTGCCGACGCCGATGTGGCACTGGCTGCGGATGAACTGCTGCTCACGCTGACTGCCGTTGTGTTGGAGCTATTGGCGGCTGCGGTCGTCGTGCTCGCCTTCGTATCGCTCCAGACCGTCTCGGTACCGGCGCTGGCGTTCGCGTTGCGCACCTGCCCGGGAGCAACAGCGCCGTGGGCGAGTCCGTGCGTGACCTTGTGGACGTTCAGCTTGACCTCGCCGAGCGAAGTCGAGATGCGCACGACGCCAGCCTTGGGCGCGTGAACTCCGGCCGCCTGATGCGATTGCTTAGCTGCGCCGGCCGCCTTGGTGCCCTTGTCGACCGGACCGAGCGCATGAATCGCACGGCCATTCGCTGCGCTGCGCGGGGCCGACAGGCCCGATTTCGGCACGGGGACGCGCTCGATCGTCGAGGCGCGCGGCTTGCCGTGCTCGATCGGATTGAAGATGCCGGCACCGCTCAGGCAGATACCGGGCTTGCCGTGCTCGAAGGCGGTAGCCGCTTGTCCCGGCATGACCTGAGCGATCTGTCCTGTCTTGAAGTCGGAGACCTCGACTTGGCCGCGAAGCACGCCGACCTTGGTGCTGCCCGCATTCACGGTGACGCTGAACTGCGTTCCCTTGACCACGGCGGCGAGATAGGGCGTCTCGACCTCGAAATGCTTGACGTTGCGCTTCTCGACCTCGAGCAGGATCGAACCTGCCTGCTGGATGATGGTGGTCGAGAGACCCTCCTTTTTCTCCGTGGGCAAGCCGACCACCGAGTTGGGAGAGATCAGTATTGTTTCCTCGCCGCGGACGAGCAGTACGCGCCCGTTACGTCCGGTGCGAATGGTGTCGCCGGGCTTGAGCGCCTCCTGCTGGTTCAACGAAGCCTGCTGAGCGCCGTTGGTGGCGACCCAGACGTCGCCGGTGGCCTTGCCGACCGACCAGACGCCATCGTCCGCGGCGGAGGCGCCGGAGGCCGTTCCCAGGATCAGCGCAGCCACCCACCAAGGCGCACCGCATTCCAATTTTGACCAGCATGACGATCCTCAGTCCGCGTTACAGCCAGTCCTGGGGGGTATCCGAAATCACTCAAAATAGAATTAGCGGGAAGCGGCGAGCGGAGCGGTCGCGTTAACGATTCATTGACCATAAAAAACTATGAAAAATCATGTGGCTAACGACCTCTTACCGCCTTAGGGGCACTTCTCCGTCAAACTACGGGAACAGGCTTGTTGCGCGCGTTGAGAAGCAGCATCTCCTTACCGCGCTGGTGCTGTTGGTACCGATTTTTGCGGGAGTTGCTCAGGCTTTCGCACAACAGGCGAGCCAGCCGGGTTTCGATCCGCGCCAACCTGAGAAATACTTTGAAAACCAAACCGAGCGGGAATCGCTGAACCGTCCTCCGGTCAGACTACCAACAGTCGGCAAGCTCAACACGGGCGGCGATACCAAGCTTCAGTTCGTGCTGCGCGGCGTGAACGTCAGCGGAGCCCAGGCCGTTTTCCCCGATCGCATCGCCGCGGTCTACCAGCCCTATGTCGGCAAGAAGGTTTCGCAGGCGGACCTCGCCGCGATCGCCGGCGCGATCAGCGATCTCTACCGCGCCGATGGATTTCACCTGAGCCGGGCGATCGTGCCGCCGCAGGACATTGCCGACGGACGCGTCCGGATCGAGGTGGTCGAAGGCGCCATCGTGCAGGCCGAGCTGAAAGGCGATGGCGCCGAGCAGTTCGGCGTGAGGCCGATGCTCGGGCCAATCCTGGCCGAGCAGCCCTCGCGCCTGGCAACGCTCGAACGCCAACTCTTCCTCGTCAACGGCAGGCCGGGCGTCCGCATCACCGATACCGCGCTGGAGGAGATCGGCGGTTCGACCGGCCGCTTCCGCCTCACCGTCTATTTGAAGACCTGGCACGTCTTCTCGTCGCTCGGTCTGGACAATCTCGGCTCGTCGTCAGTGGGCCCGTGGCAGACCTACGCGACCGGCGCGTTCAACTCCTACCTCACGCCCGCGACACGCTGGCGGTCAACCTGTCGACCATTGCCAACGATCCCCGTGAGCTCGGTTTCGCACGGCTGTCCTATGACGCGCCCGTCGGCGTCGACGGTGTGCGTCTCGGCGCCTCCGTCCTGTACAGCGCGGTGCGGCCGGGCGATGCCCGCCGCCTCGACAGCGACATCACCACGACCGAAGCTTTCGAGGTGCGGGCAAGCACTGTGCCCCTCATGTCGCAATCGTCGGGGCTGACGCTTACCGTGGCCGGGACATTCAGCAACGTATCCGAGCATGACCTTTACGGGCCCTGGTACAACGACCACATCAGGACCGCGAGCCTGACCGCCGATTACCGGCTCCAGGATCATTTCGGCGGCACCAATTTCGCGACGCTGACCTATCGCCAGGGCCGCGACATCTTCGGTGCCTCGCATTTCGACGACGATCTGTTGTCGCGCGATGGCGCGACATCGAACTTCTCGGTCCTGAACCTCTGGTTCACGCGCTACCAGACGCTCAACGACGCCTGGTCGCTCAAGCTCTCCGCTGCGAACCAGACAGCGTCGCGGCCGCTGTTCACCTCGCAGCAATTCTATCTCGGCGGCGCTGCCTTCGGCCGCGGCTATGGCGCAGCCGAGATCAGCGGCGACAACGGTCTTGCCGGTTCACTCGAACTGCGCTTCGACCAGAAGCTCAATTTCCGCTACTGGACCGGTTATCAGCTCTATGCTTTTGGCGATGCTGGCGCAGTCTGGAACGACGGTTACCGCTTGAGCGACGGCCTGTCGTTGACCTCGGCCGGAGCTGGCGTGCGGTTCTTCCTGCCGGACGATTTCCAGGCCGATCTCGGCGTGGCGGTCCCCTTGAGCTACCGGGCGCTAGACAACGAGCGCCGCAGCGCGCGCTTCCTGTTCACCCTGTCGAGCGCGTTCCGGCTCTGCCCCGAACGCAGCAGGGACGGCTACCTCTAGCCGCACGACCCTTGTTGCCGCTGCCTTGATGCGGCCCTTTTGCGGCGTTCCTCACAGACTGTCCTAAATTTAATCCCGTAACCTGCTCACGATCGCTCGATCCGGCAGTTCACAATGGCCATCTTCAGTGAAAAGTGATTTGAGACGGAACCATGAAAAGGGTGTTTGCAGTTCTGGCGTTTCTCTGTGTCCTCGGCGTCGGCCAGTATTTCGTCATCAGCCGGTTCGCGATCCGCCACGAGGTTTTGGCCCTGTTCGACGCCGCCCGCCAGCGGCCGATCGCGGTTGAAATCGCGGTGCGGCGCGATTACGAGACCAAGGCCAATCTCGGTCTCTGGAAGCTGCCGCTCGCCATCATCAGCAACGGCAACACCGTCAAGGCCACCGAGTATTCCTTTCTCGCCAACGTGCTCGCCGCTCGCGGTTATCTTGTCGCCAGCATCCAGCAGGACCTACCGAGCGATCCGCCGCTGATGACCCGGGTCGGCCAGGAATATGTCGGCCGGCGCGAGGTCTATATCCGCTGCGAGACCAACATCCTCTTCACCTTGGCTGAGTTGAAGAGGCGGCAGGAGAACGCCGACTTCGACCACATCACCCTCGTCGGACATTCGAACGGTGGCGACGTTTCGATGTATGTCGCTCATCAGCACCCGGAGTTGGTGTCGAAAGTGATCACGCTGGACAATCTGCGGGTGCCTTTCGTGCTCAGCGACAACATGAAGATCCTGTCGTTCCGCTCGAAGGATCCGCATTTCCAGACCGACCCGGGCGTGCTGCCGACGCCCGAAGAGGCCAAGGCGCTCGGCATCGACATTATCCACACCGGCGCACAGCATACCGAGATGAGCGACCGCGGTCCCGATGCGGTCAAGGAGAAAATCCAGGCGACGCTCGACCGCTTCCTGCGCGACAGCGCCAGCAGTGCGCTCGCGCCAGCCGATACGAAAAGTCCGATGATCATGAACCCCGGCGACTATTAGCCTGGCACCTTTGCGGCAGGTCAAGGCTGCCCCGGGCCGGGCACGATAGAAAGGGCCTCGCCATCTCGGAGAGGCACGCGTCGCACTCCATCAAAGCCTTGACACGAAAAATCTCGATACGACAAGCTTTGGCCTGCCCGTGGCAAGGACGCCGAGATTCGCGCGGCATCTCTATCGTTCGGCCCGCAGGCTGCTGCGGTCGATCATTGCCCGCATCGGCCTCTCGCAATTTCCGGGTTCGTGTTGCGGATGAGCACGGCGTCGCAAACTAACGCGTGCCCTAAAATGCAAATCGCTGCCGGAGGACCGGCAGGGATCAGCAGAGGATGATGGAGTCACACACCGAGATCAGGACTTGTCCTTTCCCGGTTGCATGAGACTGCCGGTCATCTGGCGCATGTGATCTCCGGCGCTGGTGAACTGGCTGCGCAGGAAATCCGATTGGATTCGCATCGCCTCCTGAAGGTCGGTGGCATGAACGAGCTTGCGAGCATGCTCGAACGCCGACTTCATGTTCTGCTCGGTGAAAGCGAGCGCCTGCTTCGACACCTCCGCCCCCGCGCCCGGAACGGTCGTCATCGATTTGGTGGCGGCTTCGAAAAACATGCCGAATGCCTTTTCCGCCTGGTCAATCGTCTTCTCCGCCAGGTCGCGCAGTTCGGCCGGAACTTCGATCTTCGGTTCGATCATGGTCGCACTCCTCCCTTTTTCAAACTGAATACCACATTTGCCGGATCGCCTTCCAGCGTCCAGCCCGGGGCAAACCTCGCCCGGCGACCGGTTCTGGCAGGAAAACGAAGGGCAAGGCGGAAGGCCGGCGCGCAGCCCGGCTTAGGACAGGGGGTGTTCGGAAACAGTTTCTTCGGTGGCGAGGTCTTCGACGAGCTTGATGACCTCGAAACGCTGCCGGGGCGCCAGCTTCAGAAACGCGCGGAGCAGACGCAGGCTTTCGACGGTGCCGCCTGCAGGCGCGCCGAGCTTGAGGTGCAGTTCAGCGGCGAAATTGAGGTTTTTCATCTCGCACCTATAACAAGCATCGGCTTTCGTGACCCGACATCGAGGTCCTAACTGAGAACCGAACGCCATAACCGAACGCATAACCGGATACCATGGCGACGGCGAGCTTTCGGCCGGAGCGGACCCTCGCGTGTTAGCACGCTGAGCTACATGTCCGAACGTTCGGGCTCAACCGAGCAGGTTGCACTTATGCCAAGGAACAACTCCTCCGGCAAGCCCAACAGCTGGCGTAGCAATGCTTCGTCTGCATCGCACTACAGCAATTCCGGATAACAGGAATATGGCCCCCGTCACCCACCTGCGTCAAGAAGCGGCATCAATTCGGCATACCGTCTCGATCGCTGACCTTCTACTGCGGCTTTGCGCAGGCAAAGGGACGGGGTCCTGATATCTCTCGCCTTGAAGGCAGCCTCTTTTCCCATCAGCCGCGCCTGCCCGGTGCTGTCAGGCTTGCGTTGCGGATCGGCCCATGGCGCGACGGCGACGGCCGTCAATGTCCAGTTGCCGATGTAGAACGGATCGGCAGCCACAGCGATGTCTGCTGCCCCAAGCGACATAAGAAGGCAAACTGCGCCGGAGAATTTCATCTTATCCGCCGCCTCGAGCTGTCAGACTCGGACGCGGCTCTTCATTCGGGCCGCATTTGGTTGCTGGCCATGAACCGTTCTTGAGGAGCGAACGACAAAGCGGATGCGAAACAGTCACGCAGATCACGGGCGCCATGGCCGACGGACTGATCGATTCGGGCGCGCCCCAGCACCTAAGGACGACGGCATGCTTTCTCGCTGCGATCTCATCAAAGGCGCCGCGGTCGCGCTTCTCACCCTCTCGATACAAGGCGCATGGGCGCAGGAGACCAGGATGAACCTGTTCAAGGTCGTCACCATCAAGGACGAAATCGTCGTCGGATTGTCGGCGCAGGAGCTTCAAGCGCTCGGCGGCAATGATGCCAGCGCGATTGCGCATGCTCTTGCGCAGAAGGGCGATCTCACCGTCTGGCAATACAATGTGCATCGCGGTCCGAGCGGAGAATTGCAGCAGGCGCCGACCGCCAAGATCGGGCTTTTGGCCAACGCCTCGCTCCGCGTCGAACCCTATACCACGCCCTACCAGATCCTGCCGCATCCCTAAGCAGCAGACTGGCACGCCGGCGGCCGAGGCCGCAGGCGTGCCGTTGTCATCCGCGCTGCCCTGCACGCTGTCTCCCCGTTTCCGTCGCAAAGCCATAGATCAGCGCCAGCCGGTCCAGGCATTCCCGAAAGCGCCGCGAAAAATAGTCGTTCCAGCGCTGGGTACGGACGGCGCGACGCTGGCCGATCTCGTCCATGGTCAGGCCCAGTACCAACACATCGTGCACCAGCGCGGCGCCGTCGGTGCCGAGTTCGCGCTCGACCCCGTTCAGACGCAGCACCGCCTGACGCTGGCTCTCGGTGACGGGCTCGCGCGTGCGCGCGCCATCGACATATTCGCGGGTCGGGTCCATCGCCTGAAGACCTCGCTCGGCCCTCTCCCAATCGTTCTGGAAGGCACGCCCGCCGCGAAATTGCGCCTCGTCAATCTGATGGTGCGCGTGCAGCCTGCCGAGCGGATCGCTGCGAATCGACCGCACGGCCATGATCTTCTCTCCGGGGTCGAGCGCCAGCGGATTATCGACCTCGACGTCCGCCACCTCCGCATTGAACGGTACCTCGCGCGAGCGCCGGTCGTAGATCTTGGCCAATTTGTAGGACCTGTTGCGTCGGACACGTGCCACTCGGATACTCCTTTGCGAAATTGACGATTGAACGGGCGGTCGCCAGGTCAGGCTGCGGAGACCAGCCTCAGCACGACCGGACCGGCGGCGCGGCCGGACCCGGCTCCAGAGCGGCGGGTCAGGCGCGCGTGCGGCGCGCAATAGCTCGAGCCCGGCTGGCGCGAATGGCCGCAGAAGGTAATCTCCTCCCCGTCTCTGTCGCCGCCGTAGGGATAGCGACAGTCGTCGCGATCGAGTTCGGCCAACTGGACCAGACGCGGCTGGACGCCGACGCAGCGCAGCTTGACCGGCGCGGCGGGCTTCATCGCGGATTTCGGCGGCAGGTTCAGTAACGTGGGACGGTGCGGGAGGATAAGACAGGCTCCAGACGGCAAAACCGGCACGATCGACGGACTCCTCATCGGTACCTTCACGACCAGCCCGAGCCGCTTGGCGCGGCCGACCACCGCATTGCGCGTGTAAGCCGTTCCAAACCTTGCGTTAATCTCCCTTCCGATCTCCGCATAAGACATTCCCTTGAGAAAATATTCGCGAAGCGCGTCGGAGTGCTCCGACGGCCAATGGCCCGGTTCCATGCTGTTGTCCTGTGATGCGCCTCCTCCGATCGCACGATCGCGAGGCGGAGCGTACATTCCGTTATTCCGAAGTAAGTGTCAAGCAATATTTCTGATATTCATAATTGCATCAATTCCGAATTTCGGATTACAAGAGGCGGGACGATGGACAATCGAGGGAATCACCATGTTGGACGCTGCAATGATCGAGCGGGGCCTGGAAAAGACAGGCAAGAGCAAGGGCGGCCTGGCGGCAGCCATGGGCGTTCGGCCCGGCGCGGTCTCGGAGATCCTCGGCGGCGAACGCCTGGTGAAGGCCTCGGAAATCGTTCCGATCATGGAGTATCTCGAGCTCAATCTCGCGCCGATCATGGGTCGCGTCGGCGCCGGTGCCGTGATCGAGCCGGATTATGAGCAGGTTCCCCCGGAGGGACTCGGCGACATCGCGCTGCCCTTCCCGATCATGGAGGAGACCATCGCGTTCGAGATCGTGGGCGATTCGATGCTGCCCAAATACGAGAGCGGCGACGTGATCGTGGTCTACAAGGACCAGCGCCATCCGCTGTCGAGCTTCTACGGCGAAGAGGCCGTAGTCCGGCTCAAGTCCGGCGAGCGCTATCTGAAGACCATCGAGCGGGGCAAATCCCCCTCCGTCGTCAATCTCAGCAGCTTCAATGCCAAGCAGATCGTCGGCGTGAAACTGGAGTGGGTCGGCGAGATCTGCCTGTCCATGCCCAAGGGCCAGCTCGAGCGGTTGCGCGCCAAGTCGGCGCGCCCTCGCAAGAAGAGCAGGTAGGCGGCCGACTTCCGATTTTTCGAAATCTAGCTTGACTTGATTCCGTTTTTCGGAAATACTCTGCCGTGCCCCGGCCGTCGGGCACGACAGGATCGTTTCATGCAGTATTTCGTCGTGATGATCGACTATGGGCGGCGCGGCCGCGAGGCGGTGGTTGATCCTGAAATCACCAGGCGCGAGGTCATTTCCCGCGTCGCGTCAGGCGAATATCAGAACATCTCGTTCATCCACGAGATCGTGGAGAGTTCGGTCGAGGACGTGACCGAGGCGATCCTCGCCGAGGCTGTCCTGCCCCGGATCCCTCCCCAAGATATCGACCTCCAGGCGATCCGGCTCGATCACGCCCGCGATCTGCGCAAGCACGAGCGGACGTGACGCAGGCCTAGGGCCGTTTCCGTTCCGATCGAAGCGGACGGGCCCCAGATTCTTATTTTGACGCGTTTTCTTTGCGCGAACCGGAATCCACTTCGCTCGATAACGCTCTGCCGGCGTGCGCCACAGCCCGGTCGGAGACTACACCGTCAGGACGGTCGAGCCCGTGGTCTTGCGCGCGGCGAGATCGGCATGCGCTTTGGCGGCGTCCTTCAGTGGATAGGTCTGGCGCACCTCGATCTTGACCGCGCCGGACTTGACGACGTCGAACAGCTCGCCTGCCATCGCGACCAGGCTTTCACGCTTGGCGGCGTAGGTGAACAACGTCGGCCGGGTGACGTAGAGCGAGCCCTTCTGTGCGAGCAAACCGAGATTGAGCGGCTCGACAGCGCCGGAGGATGCACCGAACAGCGCGGCGACGCCGAGCGGCGCGAGGCAGTCGAGTGACTTCAGGAACGTATCCTTGCCGACGGAGTCGTAAACCACCGGCACCTTCTTGCCGCCAGTGATCTCATCCACGCGCTTCACGAAATCCTCGCGCGTGTAGATGATGACATGATCGCAGCCATGCGCCTTGGCGAGCTTGGCCTTCTCGTCGTTGCTGACGGTGCCGATCACAGTCGCGCCGAGATGCTTGGCCCACTGGCTCAGGATCAGGCCGACGCCGCCGGCAGCCGCATGGAGCAGGATGGTGTCGCCGGCCTTCACGCGATAGGTCTGCCGGATCAGATATTGCGTGGTGAGCCCCTTCAGCATCATCGCCGCGGCGGTCTTGTCGTCGACGCCGTCGGGCAGCTTCAGCAGCCGGTCGGCGGGAATCAGCCGCGCCTCCGAATAAGCCCCGAGCGGCGAGGCGCCATAGGCGACGCGATCGCCCGGCTTCAGATCGGTGACACCCGAGCCCACTTCCTCGACGACACCGGCCCCCTCGCTGCCGAGACCGCTCGGCAATTGCACGGGGTACACACCGGAGCGGTTGTAGATGTCGACAAAATTGAGACCGACCGCAGTGTGGCGGATGCGTGCTTCGCCAGGTCCGGGCTTGCCGACGCTGACCTCCTCCCAGACCAGGACTTCCGGACCACCAGTCTGGTGAAAGCGAATGGCATGTGTCATGGGCGTTGCTCCCTTATCGTTGAGTAAAGTCCGAATACCGGATCGGCCTTATGAAATAGGCATTTAGTCCGCCCGTCACAGTACCGAGACGTAACAAGAATGTCACAGCGAACGACAAACCTCCGCCGTTCCGTCTCTGTTCGAAAGAGTTGATGTCGGCCTCGCGCCGACCGGCAGTAGCCTTTGCGCGGGTTTGGTGGTCGCCTGCGAAGGAGAGCCGAGATGCCAGCTTATGTACAGCGTCATCAGGATATGGAAATCGCGCCTGTGATCTGCCCTGCTTGCATGGGGTTCCTGCCGATGTATGTGCGCGAGGTTGAACCGCATTGGAGCCTTGCCAAGATCGACTTCGTCTATGAATGCGCCGATTGCGGCGCCGAGGTCAGACAGACCATCCGCAAGCCGGAGTTGCTGCGGCACTGATCGCGCGGCCGGTGGGCCGTTCAACTATTTGCGTTGAGCGGAAAATACGTCCGTACGCGCGGGTCTGGTCCCTCCCAAACGAGGCTTGTTCTTTGCCGGGAACACAGGCAGAACAAGCCTCAAGCAAGACCTTTGGGAGCGCCTTTCGTGGCTGAACAGAAGGCCTCGACCGCGATCGAGGCAGTGGAGAGCGGCCTCGCCGCGCAAGGCTACATCGCGAGCCGGCAGATCGCGACCGCCGTCTATTTGTCGCAACAGATCGAAAAGCCGATTCTGGTCGAAGGCCCTGCAGGCGTCGGCAAGACCGAGCTGGCCAAGGCGATCGCGGCCTGGCGCGGCCTGAAGATGATCCGCTTGCAATGCTATGAAGGCCTCGACGAGGCCAAGGCGCTCTACGAGTGGAAATACGCCAAGCAGCTTCTTTACACACAGATCCTGAAGGACAAGCTCGGCGAAGTCCTCGGCGGCGCGCAGACGCTGCACGACGCGCTCGCCCAGCTTCACGATTTCGGCGACGTGTTCTTCTCCAAGGAATTCGTCGAACCGCGGCCGCTGCTGCAAGCGCTGGAGCAGCCCGGCGGCTGCGTGCTCCTGATCGACGAGATCGACAAGTCGGATGCGGAATTCGAATCGCTGCTGCTGGAGATCCTCTCCGACTTCCAGGTCACGATCCCTGAGCTCGGCACCGTCTCTGCGATCACGCCGCCGACGGTGATCCTCACCTCGAACAGCGAGCGGGATCTCGGCGACGCTCTCAAGCGGCGCTGCCTGCATCTGCATATCGGCTTCCCCGAGCAGCGGCTCGAGGAGCGCATCGTCGAGAGCCGCGTCCCCGGCATCTCGCAGACGCTGCGGCGGCAGATGGTCGGCTTCATCCACGAGATTCGCTCGCTCGACCTCAAGAAGCTGCCCTCGGTCAGTGAGACCATCGACTGGGCGCGCGTGCTGGTTCTGCTCCAGGCTTCCGAGCTCGACACCGACATAGTCAAGGACACGCTCAACGTGCTCCTGAAATACGAGGCCGACATCGAGGCGGCTCAGCCTCAGATAACGACCTTCATTGCCAAGGCAGCACGATCTAACGTCTTCGGTTGACGCCGATGCGCGAGAACCTCCATCGTTTCTTCCGTGCGGCACGCGGCGTCGGCGTCCATGTCTCGCCCGCCGAAAGCATCGATGCGATGCGTGCGGTGACGCAGGTCGGCGTTTCAGACCGGACCAT
This sequence comes from Bradyrhizobium sp. 132, assembly GCF_023074185.1. Taxonomy (GTDB): domain Bacteria; phylum Pseudomonadota; class Alphaproteobacteria; order Rhizobiales; family Xanthobacteraceae; genus Bradyrhizobium. Next base: position 14,761 of record NZ_JADPKY010000109.1, read on the forward strand.
CCTGCGCGACGCGCTGCTCCTGACGCTTGCCAAATCGCAGGACGAAAAGCTCGCGCTCGGCGACTGTTTTGATCTGTTCTTCAGCCAGCCGGAGCCGCGGCAGAATCAGCCCGAGGCCGACAGCGAGGACGCTTCGGAGGACACGGATCAATCGCCCTCCTCCAGCTCGGCCAGCGAAGCGGGCGAAGGTCAGCCTTCCGAGGGATTGGGACCGCTCGCGCAGATGCTGCTGTCGCAGGATCGCAACGCGATCGCAGCCGCGATCGCCAGCGCCTCAGGCGCGGCCTCTCTGTCCGAGATCCGCTACTCCACCCAGCGCGGCATCTTCTCCAGCCGCATCCTCGACGCCATGGGGCTCCAGCGGCTGCGCGACGATCTCGACGAGCTGACCGCGACCAACCCGGCGCTGGCAGAGCGACTTCGCTCCGCGCTCGATGCCTTGCGCGAAGCCGTCCGCGACACCGTCGCGCAGGGGCTTGCGCTCTATGCCCGCGAGGAGGCTGAAAACCTCCGCAACGAGATTCTGCGCAACGCGCCGCTTGCCCGCATTGAGCGGCGCCATGTCGCGGAGATGCGCGCTCTCATCCGCCAGATCGCGCGGCGTCTGCGCGAGCGCTATTCGAAACCGCGCAAGCGCCAGCGCCGCGGTCATCTCGACGTCCGCCGCACACTGCGCCGCAACGCCGCCTGGGGCGGCATCCCCTTCCTCACGGCGTGGAAGCGCAAGCATCGCGACCGGCCGAAGATCGTGGCGCTCTGCGACGTCTCCGGCTCGGTCGCGCAAGTCTCCGATTTCTTCCTGCTCCTGATCCACTCGCTGCACGAGGTGGTCGACGACGTCCATTCCTTCGCCTTCTCTTCGCATCTGATCGAAGTCAGCGACATTCTGGAATCGAAATCGCCGGAAAAGGCAATGGCCGAGATCATGTCCAAGGTGGGCTTCGGCTCCTCCGACTACGGCTCGTCGCTGGTCGATTTCGAGAAGGAGTTCATGAGCACGTTGACACCGCAGACCACGGTGATCGTGCTCGGCGATGCCCGCAGCAATAATCTCGACCCACGCGCCGACATCCTGCGCCGCATCTCCGAACGATCCAAGCGCCTGGTGTGGCTCAATCCCGAAGGACGTCTCGCCTGGGGCTTTGGTGATTCCGAGATGCCGCGCTACGCGACCTTCTGCAGTGTGGTGCGCCAGTGCGCCACCGCACAGCAACTCGAGCGGGCGGTGTCCGATATCGTGGCGACTTATCAGTAGGCTTTACGCCACGGCCGACGTCAGTTTCGCGCAAACTCCGTCGGAGCCAAATTGCACTCCCGGAAATGATAGGCGATTTCGTCAAGCGCGCGCTGCTCCCATTCCTGGGCTTGCGCAAGCCAGAAAACCCGGCGCTCGAAATCAAGCGCGGCGCGCTCCCGGCACAGGGATTCTTGACTGCGAATTTCGACCAGCCTGATCATGCACTCCACTCCTGCCGTGTGAAGCCGTTCCCCGCGAATCAGCGTAGCAGCATCTCGAGCGTTTCGTCTCATGATTTCCATGCATATTGCGACGCGGAATGGGACAGCAGCGCTTCCCGTGCAGCGCGGCATCTCCGCGCCACACCAAACCCGCTTCATCAATATGTGATCGAGGCCCCGGGAAGATGTTCGTGATCGAGCGATCTTAATTCTTATGGCGCAACGAGATGCGGCAATTTGTGAAGAGGAGTTCTAAACACCTCACCGAATTCCCGACTCATTGTCGTCGCACGGTCTTCACGCAGCGCCGCTAACAGGGTGAGCGAACGGTACTATCGCTTGAGGCAACATGAGCAACGACATCGACTTCGATCTTTCGCCGGACCAATGGGAGGTTCTGAAAGCGCTCCGCAATCCGCCGTCGCGCGGTCGCCTCACGAAGACCTATGTCGTCGAAGGCCTTATCAAGCTCGGCCTTGTCGCGATCAGGGACGGCGTTCCCGAGATGACATTGACAGGACGAAAGGTACTGGTGCGCGGATCATGCCGCCTGCTGGATCTCGTGGCGTGATATCGCGCGTGCAACGACGCGGCGCGAGGACGGCAAGCAAGCCGATGCGGGAGCTGATCAGGAACGGGTTTGGCGGGCTGAACAAATCGCCTGTCAACGACACCGACGGCGCCTCGAACGGTTTCACGCTGCCGATGCGGCTGTTCGGTAGCTCCGCGAAAGCGGCCGGATAGTCCTCCTCCTCAGCGAGACGCGCGACAATCTGGCACGGTTGTTGCTCCCTTTGACGTCGAAGACGCGTCAAACCGGGGAATCCAGCATGTCGACCATCACCGCAGCATCCGCCGCCGAGCCGAAGCCGCTCTACACATCGTTATTCGTCCAGGTCCTGGCGGCCTTGATCCTTGGCATCATCCTCGGCGTGGCCGTTCCCGACTTCGCTATCAGCCTCAAGATCCTCAGCGACGCTTTCCTGAAGCTGATTTCGATGATCGTGGCGCCGATCGTGTTCTGCGTCGTCGTGCACGGAATTGCCGGCGCCGGCGACCTCAAGAAGGTCGGCCGGGTCGGCGTCAAGGCGCTGCTCTATTTCGAGGTGATGACGACCGTCGCACTCGTCGTCGGCCTGCTGCTCGCTTACCTCTTCGGCCCCGGCCATGGCATGAACATCGACCCTTCGACGCTCGATGCCAAGGCGCTCAACACCTACGCCGACAACGCCCACAAGCTGCAGGGCGGCGGCATCGGGTCCTTCCTGCTCAACGTGATCCCGAGCACCTCGTTCGACGCCTTGTCGCGCAACGACGTGCTCCAGGTCCTCTTCTTCGCCGTGCTGTTTGGTGTCGGCCTCGCGCTGGTCGGCGGCGAGAAGGGCAAGCTCGTGACCTCCATCATCGATGCCGCCTCGACCGTGCTGTTCCGTGTCATGGGACTTATTGTTCGGGTTGCTCCACTTGGCGTGCTCGGCGCGGTCGCCTACACCGTCGGCAAATATGGAATCGGCTCGCTCAAGCAGCTCGTCTCACTGGTGGCGCTGTTCTACGTCTCGGTCGGCATCTTCGTGCTGGGCGTGCTCGGCGGCGTCATGGCGCTCGCCGGAATCAATATCCTCAAATTCCTCGTCTATCTGCGCGAGGAGTTGACCATTGTGCTGGCGACCGCTTCGTCCGACGCCGTGCTGCCCCAGATCATGAAAAAGCTGGAGCGGATGGGCGTGAAGGATTCCGTCGTCGGCCTCGTCATCCCGACCGGATATTCCTTCAATCTCGACGCGTTCTCGATCTACCTGACGCTCGCGGTCGTCTTCATCGCGCAGGCGACCAACACGCCGCTGTCCTTCGGCGACCTCCTGCTCGTGCTCGGCGTCTCCCTGATCACGTCGAAAGGCGCGCACGGCGTGCCGGGCTCGGCGATCGTGATTCTGGCGGCGACGCTCAACGCGGTGCCGAGCATTCCGGCGATTGGCCTTGTGCTGGTGTTGTCAGTCGACTGGTTCATCGGCATGGCCCGCGCGGTAGGCAACCTCACCGGCAACTGCGTCGCCACCGTGGTGATGGCCGCCTGGGAAGGCGACCTCGATCGCGCCAAGGCGGCCAAGGTGCTGGACGGCAGCGAGCTGGTGGACGTGACGGCGGGATAGCGCGGATCAATCATTCCAATGGAGGAGCGGCGTTCCATACGCCCTCCTCCAGACCGACAGGAACCGCGGAAACCAGGAGTGGGCCACCGCACCCTTGTAGGCCCAGGTGCGATATTTCAGGCCCGGCTCCGAGATCAGTTCCTGATAGCCGCCGTGGATTTCGGTCGCAGTGCGAATGTCCTTTAGAATTTGCTGGGCGCAGGAACGGTAGATCTCGTCGCCGGAGAATTCATCGGAGTCCAACATGCGATCCGCGAACTCGACGTTGAACGTCGGCCAGAAGGACCGTCCCTGGTAGGCGGGAGCCGCAATCTTGTGGATCATCTTGTTCCGCGGATTATCCGCGGACACCAGGAAATGGAACGTGCTGGGGATGCGAAAGCGCGGCTCCGCAATGATCAGATCCGCCGTGGCCGCGAACAGCGCGCGCTCGCCCGGCTCGCTCATATCCCAGAAGCCGCGATGGACACTGACGAAATTCAGCGCGACCGAAGCCACCGGTGAGCCCGTCGGGCCATCCAGGGAATGCCTGATATAGCCGCCCTTGCCGAACAGGCGGAGCAGGTCCCTCTTGTACTGCGCCAAGTCGCGCCCGAGCAGCCGCTTCAGCTCGTTCTCGTCGACGATTCCGAGCTGCACGCCCCATACGACGTCGTGTAGACGCAGGCATTGGTGACAAAACGCCTGCGCTCGGCGCGCGTGTCCGTCGCGGCGGAACGAGGAGCGCTGGCGTCGCACAGCAAATAGCTGGTGCCGCCATCATTGAACGGCTCGAGCTCGCTTGCGAGCTGGAGGAGCGCGCGCTTCAAATCGCCGCAATATTCCTCCAGCAGCAGGTGGCCGGCGTGCGCGCATTGTGACATCGCCAGATAGGATGACGCTCTCTCGTCGGCACTGATCATCTGCTGCAGGCCGGCCAAAATGCCGAGCAGCGTGTCCGAGGGGTGCGAGAAATAATTCACGCCGAGATACCGGGCGCGCCCTGCCGGGACGATGGTGGTCGTGACGACGTTAGCGCGAACCGCCTCCAGTAGCAGGCGCACGCTCCTTTCGAGCAGACGTGCCCGCCGTACCGCGTCCTGCGAATCCATGATGGTTTCGGCGTCGAGAATGTCGGGATAGAACCAGGCGAAGTCGCGCGGATAGTACGCGGAGGCGTGCGGCGCGCCCGTGACGAGGAATGCTTCGGTCACCGCAAAGGCGCTGTCCATCGAGTGCCGGTAAAGGTCCTCGATGGCCGTGAACGGATGAGGTGACTTTCGCAGGAATCGATCGCCGAGAAAATTCACGGCCTGAAGCGCGTTGGCGGCGAAGCTCGCCGCCCGACCCTGATAAAACCGGTTCTCGCGATGAGATGAAAAAGAGATGTCGCTGTTCATATGCGGCGTGGAATGGTGTCTCGTGGTGGCGGCGGTAGGCCGTCACTCTTCCCGACCTGCCTGATTCGTGTCTCTATCCCGTGACTTGCGGCCTCAACTTACCCTTCCGGCGGCCGAAAATTCTCGATCACCCGCAGCAACACCCGCGCGCCGGCGTCGGCATCGGCGGGCTCGACATGCTCGTCCGGGTGATGGCTGATACCGCCGCGGCAGCGGACGAAGATCATGCCGACATCGGCAATGTCGATCATGGCCATGCCGTCGTGCCCCGCCCCGCTCGGCAGCTCGAACACGGAAAAGCCTTCCGCATGGATCGCCTGCGCGATCTGGTCCTTGAGCCAGGGCGCGCAAGGCGCGGTGCGGTTCTCGTGGGTGACGTCGAGCTGAAGCGTCAATTGGCGGCGCTTTGCGATCGCTTCGATCTGACGGACGATGTCGGCGACCGCGCGCTTGCGATGCATGTCAGTCGGCGCCCGCATGTCGATGGTGAAGGACACCTCGCCCGGAATGACGTTGGTCGCGCCGGGCCTCGCCTGGATGTAGCCGACGGTGCCGACCAGCCCGCTCGCCTCGGTCCGGCAGAAATGCTCGATCGCGCCGATGCATTCGGCAGCACCAGTGAGCGCGTCACGGCGCAGCGCCATCGGCACGGTGCCGGCGTGCCCCGCCATGCCAGTGAGGCGCGCGGCAAGCCGTGTCGCGCCCGCAATCGCGGTGACGGCACCGACGGGCAGGTTTTGCGCTTCCAGCACGGGCCCCTGCTCGATGTGCAGCTCGAGATAGGCAAGCAGTTCGCGCCGCGCCCGCGCAGCCGCGCCGATATGATTGGGGTCGAGCCCGAACGAAACGAGCGCGTCGCGCATCGCCACGCCATCGCGGTCGCGTGTGTTCAGGACGCTCTCATCAAAAGTGCCAGCGAGCGCGCGGCTGCCGAGCAAGGTCGAAGCGAAGCGCACCCCCTCCTCATCCGCGAAACCGACGATTTCGATCGCGAACGGCAGGCGCCTGCCGCGGCGGTTGAGATCGGCGACGCAGGCGATCGCAGTGATTACGCCCAGCGGCCCGTCCCATTTGCCGGCATCGCGCACGGTGTCGTAGTGCGAGCCAAGCATCAGGCAGGGCGCGCCCGGCCGCTCCCCTTCGTAGCGCCCGCAGACATTGCCAATCGCGTCGAGACGCGCACTCATGCCGGCCTCGCGCATCCAGCTTAGGATCAGATCCGCGGCCTTGCGCAGCTCGCTGGTCAGATAGATGCGAGTAAGTTTGTCGCCTTCTTCCGAGATCGCGGCGAGCTCGTTGATCCCTCGCACGATCGCTTCGCCGAGCGATGCATTCTGAACGGCGTTACCAGCAGCCATCTCGGCGAGCTTTCCATCTCTTGGGACCCGCGGCAGCGGCCGTCCTGGCCGCAATCGATACAAGTTCGGCGCCGGCGAAATCACGAGCGCAGTCCCGATCCGCGCGTGGGGTAGCATGAATGAGGGTAGCCGGCAGAGCTAGCTCCCGTCGTGCACACGCGCGAGCTGGTCAGGCTGCTTAACTCCATTGCATACAACAGACGGATACTGCCTATAAAATAATCTGCCGATTTCCTCGGCAAGATCCTTAAAACCAAAAAATGTTATATTTTTCCATAGCTTACGATTACTTCGCCCGCTTCCCGACCTCTGGCATGAAGCTTGCGACATCTTGTTCCGGGCTCCGCCAAACCGGCGCAGCCGCGAGATCGAGGCGGTCAATCCGCCAAGGGGAGCAGGCAATGGAATTTGGCAGGATCTCACGACGTCATTTGTTGCAGGGCGGTGCGGCCCTCACCCTCGGCGCGGCGACCGGCGCCCGCCCGTCCTTTGCGGCCGAGACGACCATCGGCTTCATCTATGTCGGCTCGCGCGACGACTACGGCTACAATCAGGCGCATGCGCAGGGTGCGGCGGCGCTGAAGAAGATTCCCGGCCTCAAGGTCGTCGAAGAAGAGAAGGTGCCGGAGACCGACGCGGTCGAGAAGACGATCGAGTCCATGATCAATCTCGATGGCGCCACCCTGCTCTTCCCGACCTCGTTCGGCTATTACAATCCGCACACGGTCAAGATGGCCAACAAGTTCCCGAAGCTTCGCTTCGAGCACTGCGGCGGCCTCTGGAGCGACAAGGACCCGAAGAACGCCGGCAGCTATTTCGGCTATATCGACGAAGCCCAGTACATCTCGGGCATCATCGCCGGCTATAGCTCCAAGAGTGGAAAGCTCGGCTTCGTCGCCGCAAAACCGATCCCGCAGGTGCTGCGCAACATCAACGCCTTCGCACTCGGCGCCAGGCTCGCCAACCCAAAGGCGACGACGCAAGTGATCTTTACCGGCGACTGGTCGATGCCGGTCAAGGAAGCCGAAGCCACCAACAGCCTGATCGACCAGGGCGTCGACGTGCTGACCTGCCACGTCGACGGTCCCAAGACCATGGTCGAGAACGCCGCGCGCCGCGGCGCCATGGTCTGCGGCTACCACGTCAACCAGTCGCCGCTCGCGCCGAAGGCCTACCTGACCGGCGCCGAGTGGAACTGGGAGGCGCTCTATCCGAAGTTCGTCAAGATGATCGCCGCCGGCGAGAGCATCCCAAACTTCTATCGTGGCGGCCTCAAGGAAGAGATCGTCAAGACCTCGCCCTATGGCGAAGCGGTCTCCGCCGAAGCGCGCAAGCACGCCGACGAGGTCAAGGCCAAGTTCTTGTCCGGCGACGGCTACGCCATCTTCAAGGGAGGGTTGGTCGACAACAAGGGCAAGACGGTGATCGCGGCCGGCACCGATCGCGGCCAAAAGGATCCCGAGCTCGAGAAGATGGACTATCTCGTGGAGGGCGTAATCGGAGCGACTTCGTGACAGCGGAGGCGGCGGATCCTGCTGAAGCGGTCGGGACTGTTGCCCCGGCCGCCGATCCGGGAATCCTCCAACGTCACGGCGGAGCGATCGAATATGTCCTGATCCCGGGCGCGGCGCTGGCCGGCGCGCTCGCGGTCTTCGGCATCTTCGTCGCGATGTTCGGCAAGAACCCGCTCGACCTCTATTTCTACATGTACTACGGCGCGTTCGGTACCTGGTTCTCATGGCAGAACACGCTGACGCGCGCGGCGCCGCTGATCCTCACCGCGCTCTGCACGGCGCTTCCCGCGCAGCTCGGCATGGTCATCATCGGCGGCGAAGGCGCGCTGCTGATTGGCGCACTGTCGGCAACCAGCGCCGCGCTCGCGCTCCAGGGCCTGCCGCCGCTCATCGTGCAGATCGCCATGGTCATCGGCGGCGTCATCGGCGGTGGCTTGTGGATCATGCTGGCGGGCGCGCTACGGCAGTACCGCGGCGTCAACGAGACCATCTCGAGCCTGCTGCTCGTTTACATCGCGCTCGCGGTTCTCAACCATCTCGTCGAAGGCGCGATGCGCGACCCCGCCAGCCTCAACAAGCCCTCGACCCGCGAGATCGGCGCGGCCAACATGATCGGCTCCATTCCCGGCACCGATGTGCATTGGGGCCTCGTGTTCGGCCTGATCGCCGCGGTCGCCGCCTACATCCTGATCTATCACACCGTGTTCGGCTTCGCCGCGCGGGTTGCCGGCGGCAACATCCGCGCCGCGAGGATCGTCGGCCTCGGCGTCAGCAAGCTCATTTTGACCATCTGCTTCCTCGCCGGCGGTGCTGCGGGCCTTGCCGGCATGGTCGAGGTTGCCGCCGTGCAGGGACGCGCCAACGCCAATCTGGCCGCGGGCTACGGCTTCACCGGAATTCTCGTCGCATTTCTGGCGCGGCAAAACCCGCTCGCCATCATCCCCGTCGCAATCCTGCTCGGCGGCATCAGCGCCAGCGGCGGCCTGCTCCAGCGTCGCCTCGGATTGCCGGATGCATCCGTGCTGGTGCTGCAAGGCATCATCTTCGTCTTCGTGCTGGGCAGCGATGCGCTCTACGGCCGCATCGGATTTCTGAAGGGAAAGTCGTGAAATGGCAGACGGCTCGATCGGACTCTGGACCGTCCCGCTCGCCGTGCTCGGCGGCGCCATTCGCGTCTCGACGCCGTTCCTGTTCGTGAGCCTCGGGGAATGCATCACCGAGCGCTCCGGCCGCATCAATCTCGGCCTTGAAGGCACGCTGGTGATGGGCGCGATGAGCGCCTACGGCATCTCCTATCTCACGGGATCGCCGTGGTTGGGCGTGCTCGCCGCCGGCATCACCGGCGCATTGCTGGGAGCATTGCATGCCGGCATCTGTTCGCTGCCGCGCGTCAACGACATTGCCGTCGGCATCGCCTTGATGCTGTTCGGCACCGGGCTCGCCTTCTATCTCGGCAAGCCGCTGATCGAACCGACCGCGCCGCGGCTGCCAGCGATCGATTTCGGCTGGTGGAGCGATATCCCGCAGCTTCGCGCCGTGCTCCGCATCAATGTGATGTTCCTGATCGGCGTGGCGCTGGCCCCGATCCTATACTGGGCGTTCCGCACCACGCGCTGGGGTCTGTTGATCCGCACCGCCGGCGAAAGCTCGGATGCCGCACGTGCCATGGGCTATTCGGTGCTGCTGATCCGCCTGCGCGCGACGATGGTCGGCGGCTTTCTCGCCGGCATCGGCGGTTCGTTCCTGTCGCTGTTCTATCCCGGAAGCTGGAACGAGGGCCTGTCCTCGGGCCAGGGCATCACGGCCGTGGCGCTCGTGATCTTCGCGCGGTGGGACCCCTTGCTGTGTCTCTGGGCCTCGCTCGCCTTCGGCGGCGCCGCGGCGCTGGGACCGGCGTTGCAATCGGTCGGCGTTACCTCCGGCTACCACCTCTTCAACGCCGCGCCCTACATCCTGACACTGGCGATCATGATCATCACCTGCTCGCCCAAACGCACGTTGACCGGAGCCCCGGCCGAATTGTCGATCACCCGCTAGAGAGCGAAATCATGCCCGAGCGCACCATCAAGTCCGAGCCCTATGCCTGGCCCTATAACGGGGATCTTCGCCCCGAGAACACCGCGCTCATCATCATCGACATGCAGACCGATTTCTGCGGCATCGGCGGTTATGTCGACAAGATGGGCTATGATCTCTCACTGACGCGGGCGCCGATCGAGCCGATCAAGAAGCTGCTCGCGGCGATGCGTGCCCAAGGCTTTCATATCATCCATACCCGCGAAGGCCATCGTCCCGATCTCTCTGATCTTCCCGCCAACAAGCGCTGGCGCTCGCGCCAGATCGGCGCCGGCATCGGCGATTCCGGCCCGTGCGGCCGCATCCTGGTACGCGGTGAGCCCGGCTGGGACATCATCCCGGAGCTCGCGCCCCTCCCCGGAGAACCCATCATCGACAAGCCCGGCAAGGGCTCGTTCTGCGCCACCGACCTGGAGCTGATCCTGCGCGTGCGCGGCATCGAGAATATCGTGCTGACAGGGATTACCACCGACGTCTGCGTTCACACCACCATGCGCGAGGCCAACGACCGCGGCTTCGAATGCGTGCTGCTGCACGATTGCTGCGGTGCGACCGACAGGAGCAACCACGAGCACGCGCTGAAGATGATCAAGATGCAGGGCGGCGTGTTTGGCGCGGTCTCGACGTCAGACGCCTTCATCGGGGCGATTTCGTGATCATCGGCGAAACGCCACCGCCGTCAGGCGCCTTCGGTGTCGACGCGATCGCCATGACCATGCGCTTCGGTGATTTCCTGGCGCTGGACAATGTCGCGCTGAAGGTCCGGCCGGGTTCGTTCCATGCGCTGCTGGGCGAGAACGGCGCCGGCAAGTCGACCCTGGTCAAATGCATCATGGGTTACTATCACGCCACCGAGGGCGACATCCTCGTCGGCGGGCGCGAGCAGGCGATCGGCAATCCGAAGGACGCCCACGCGCTCGGCCTCGGCATGGTCTACCAGCATTTTACGCTGGTGCCGGCGATGACGGTCGCCGAAAATCTGGTGCTGGCGCGCGACGACGTACCGACCGTGGTAAACTGGCCGAAGGAAATGAAGGAGCTCGAGGCCTTTCTGGCCCGCATGCCGTTCAAGGTACCGCTCGGCGCAAAAGTCTCCGCCATCTCTGCCGGCGAGCGCCAAAAATGCGAGATCCTCAAGCAGCTCTACCTGAAGCGCCGCTTCCTGATCCTGGACGAGCCGACCTCAGTGCTGACGCCCGCGGAGGCGGACGAGGTGCTCGGCATGCTCCGCGGCATGGTCGTCAAGGGCGAGCTGACCATCCTGATGATCACGCACAAGTTCCGCGAGGTCATGGCCTTCGCCGACGACGTCACGATCCTGCGCCGCGGCAAGCTCGCCGGAGCGGGCAAGCTTTCCGAGCTGACGCCGGACGCGATGGCGCGCACCATGATCGGCGCCGAGGAGCTGACGATACAGCCGCCGCGCACCGGTGAGGCCGGCAAGGCGAGGCTGGAGCTGGCGGAGCTGCGCGCGCTCGACGACGCCGGCGCCATCGCTGTGCACGACGTCTCGCTCACGGTCCGTGCCGGCGAGATCGTCGGCATCGCCGGCGTCTCCGGCAACGGCCAGCGCCAGCTGGTCGAGGTGCTGGCCGGGCAGCGCGAAGCCGAGAGTGGCGAGATCCGCGTCGCCGGCGATCCCTATCGCGCCAGCCGCGAGGAGATGCGCCGCCACAAGATGTCGCTCCTCCCGGAGGAGCCGCTGAAGAACGCCTGCGTTGGCGGCATGAGCGTCGCCGACAACATCGCTTTTCGCGAGTTCGACCACGCGCCGTTCGCCAGCGGCGGCTGGTGGCTTAACCGCGGCGCCTTTAGCGACGACGCCAGGAAGAAGATAGCCCAATACAAGATCAAGACCCGCACGCCGGAGACGCCGATCTCGGCGCTGTCGGGCGGCAACGTCCAGCGCGCCGTGCTGGCCCGCGAGCTCGGCAGCAAGGTCGAAGTACTGATAGCGGCCAATCCCTGTTTCGGGCTCGACTTCGCCGCGGTGGCGCAGATCCATGCCGAGATCATGGCCGCGCGCAATCGCGGCGCCGCTGTGCTGCTGGTCAGCGAGGATCTCGACGAACTGCTGGAACTCTCCGACCGGCTGGTGGTGATGTTCCACGGCGAATTCGTGTATGAAGCACGGACCAGCGAGGCCGATCTCACCGTAGTCGGCCGACACATGGCGGGGCATTGACCAGGGAAGAGCGATGAGCGGCGCATCCGAGCGCGACGAACACTTCCTCCGCCTTTCGTTTGCGGTCGCCCGCCGTTCCCTCACCCATGGCAACCATCCCTTCGGTTGCATCGTCGTCGATGCCGACGGCAAGGTGCTGATAGAGGCCGAGAACGGCTACATGCCGGATCACGATGGCACCGCGCATGCCGAGCGTCTCGCGGCGACGCAGGCCTGCCGTACGCTCGGCCGCGAGGTGCTGGCGAAGGCCACGCTCTACTCCTCCGCAGAGCCCTGTGCGATGTGCGCCGGCGCGATCTACTGGGTCGGCATCAGCCGTGTGGTCTATGGCCTCAGCGAGCACCGCCTGCGCGGCATCACCGGCGACCATCCGGAGAACCCGACACTCGACCTGCCCTGCCGCGAGGTCTTTGCCAGCGGTCAGCGGCCGACGGAGGTTGTGGGGCCACTGCTCGAAGACGAGGCCGAAGCGCTGCACGACGGCGTGTGGACGAAGTAGGCGGCGCCCGGAGCGGACCTCGCCCCGCGCTCGCGAAGGGCCGCCTGACGGCCACCGGTCCATCCCACAAACGAAGATGACGCCGCTGAGGTTTGACGCGGCGTCATCGTCGTTCAGCCGAAGAGTGTCAGGTGGCTAGAACTTCACAGTGACACCGGAGTAGAGCGAGGACTCGGTGCAGGACCCGGTGCTCACCTTTGCCCCGCCGGCCAGGGTGGTGCAGGCCACGGCGTTGTTGTGATCGAGGCCGAACTTGTTCTGCCAGTAGCGGTAGGCGACCCAGACGTCCACGAAATGCGAATACTTCTCACCCCAGACTGCCTTCGAGGCATCGAGGGTCAGGCGGATCGGCTCGGAGTTGAACTCGACCTTGGTGGGATAGACGCCGTTGGCGACGCTGGCGGGAAGCGGCTCGGTGTCCGTTCCCTTCTTGCCGTACCAGCCGGCGCGGCCGCTGATCGAGAAATACTGCATGTTCGGCGGCAGGAAGCCGAGGTCCATATAGTTAATTGGTCTCGATCGCCCAGGTTGGCTTGAAGGAGGTGTTGCCGTCGACAATACAGGGCGCGGACCAACCGGCGCCGCACTGCGAGAAGGAGTTGTGGTTGGCAAACTCCCAGTACACCAGCGGCGCGACGTTGAAATAGCCCTTGTAGGGAAGGTCGAAGGCGAACTGCAGACCGGCGACGACGTCGCGCTTGGCGGCGCCGAAATACCGGTTCTCCGTATTGGCATCCATGCCAACCTCGAACGAGATGTTGTGCAGCGGTCCTTGCGTGAAGGCCTTGGTGTTGAAGATCTCGTTCCAACCGAAGGTCGAGCGGAAAAGGCCATAGATTTCGGTCGCGCTGGCACAGCTCGCCGGCGTCGCTGCGAAGCCCGCAGCCGGCGAAACGATCACGCCTGTGGCGGTGCAGGGGGCCGCCGGATCGTTGTGGTCCGACTTGAACATCGAGATGGTGAAGAAGTTGGTGCCGTAAGCCCAGGCATCGAAGTGGGTGAAGGAGTAGACCTGCTTCGTCGTCTTGGCGTTGATCACGCCGTTGGTGTTGGTGAACGCACCGGGCTGCGAGGCGTTGAAAATGTAGGAGAAGGTGACGCGGTCGTCGATCACCAGGAAGAACGGGAGGTCCGCCGCCTTCTTGGCAGCCTTGACCGGCAGATCCGCTGCCTGAGCCAGGCCACCGGTAGCGAGCGTGGCAAGTGACAGCGCCCCTGCTGCAATTGCCTTGAAACGAAACGACATCCTGAATACCCCCAAATCTTGGACACGTAAAAATGAGCGTCCCTTGGTGCGACACTTGCGCCGATCTCCCGGAGTGAGAAGCCTCAACTTGTTTCAAGGCATGCCGCTTGTTTGCACAGGAGGCTGCGTTTCACCGGCGGATTTGGAGAGCCAATCTCACCGACACGCGGTCAGGCGAGAGCGGCCATTGCCGGATATTCCCATTTGATTTCGCTTGCCTTTCATGTCGAGCGGACAAGGCAGACACGATGGCCGGGAGCTACTGTCGCGGTGTTCGCAAATGCATACGCGTGATGGCGCGTCTCTGCTCAGGTTCACGTCAAGCCTGCATAGCGGGTTCCGATTTGGTTTGATCCGTCACAAATTTGCAACAGGCGTCACACGCGAGCCGGCACTGCAAAGGCGGTTCGGGAAGCATTTGAGGTCGATCGTCGCCCGGCGAAAGCAGCGGCTCGCCGACACCACCTGCCTGCCGAAGCGTTGAGCAAGGGATGACGCTTTTTCACACCTTACGCGACGGTTCAAACTAGCCCACTATTGAGGCACTTCACCCCGTGCAAGCGCATCAGCGAATGTTGGATCCAACGACTAACGGCCTGCATTCCGGCGAAACCCCGCTCCTCAGGACGATCGGGCTTACCAAGCGCTATGGGGATTTCCTCGCCAACGATGCCATCGACATCGATATCTGGCCGAAAGAGATCCACGCGCTGCTGGGCGAGAACGGCGCCGGCAAGTCGACGCTGGTCAAGGCGATCTACGGGCTGATCCAGCCCAGCGCCGGCGATATTTTCTGGAACGGCAAGCCGGTCGCGCTGACCGGTCCCTCGGAAGCTCGCAGTCGCGGCATCGGCATGGTGTTCCAGCATTTCTCGCTGTTCGACAATCTCACCGTCGCCGAGAACGTCGCGCTCGGCCTCGATGGGAGAGAGTCTTTCAAGGACATCTCGGCACGGCTTGAGCAGGTGTCGAAGACTTATGGTCTGCCGCTCGATCCCAAACGCGAGGTCTGGCAATTGTCGGTCGGCGAACGCCAGCGCATCGAGATTGTCCGCGCGCTGATGCAGGATCCGCAATTCCTGATCCTGGACGAACCCACCGCGGTGCTGACCCCGCAGGAAGCCGACCAGCTCTTCATCGTGCTGGAGCGGCTCAAGGCCGAAGGCCGCGCCATCCTCTACATCAGCCACAAGCTCGAAGAGGTGAAGCGCCTGTGCGACACCGCGACGATCCTGCGCGGCGGCAAGAAGGTCGAGACGTGCAATCCCAGGCTTGAGACCGCCGCTTCGCTCGCGCGCATGATGGTCGGCGGCGAGGTCAAGCAAGTGAAAGCGGCCGCCGGCCGGCAGACCACCGTGCCGCGCCTCGTCGTCAACGACCTCACGCTCGCTCCTGGCGAGGCGCATGGCGTGCGGCTCGAGCATATCTCGTTCGAGCTGAAGGGTGGCGAAATCCTCGGCATTGCCGGAGTCGCGGGCAACGGCCAGGACGAATTGTTCGCTGCACTGTCCGGCGAGCGCTTGTCGAGGGACCCCGGCACGATCGTGATCGAAGGCCTTGCTGCCGGCCACCTCTCGATCACGCAGCGCCGCAAGCTCGGCGCGGCTTTCGTTCCCGAAGAGCGGCTCGGCCACGGCACTGCGCCGCGCATGAAGCTTTCGGAGAACGCGCTGCTCACCGGGCACGCCGCCAGCGGTATGGTCCATCACGGCTTCATCGACACCGCCGCGACGCTGAAGACCGTCGATCGCACGACCGAGACGTTCGACGTCCGCAAGGCCAAACGCGATCCGGAAGCCGCGAGCCTCTCCGGCGGCAATCTGCAAAAGTTCATCGTGGGACGCGAGATCCTGCGCAACCCCGCGGTGCTGGTGGTGAGCCAGCCGACCTGGGGCGTCGACGCCGGCGCTGCCGCCGTCATTCGCCAGGCGTTGCTTGATCTTGCAACCGCCGGCGCCGCCGTGCTCGTCACCAGTCAGGACCTCGACGAGCTCGCGGAAATCGCCGACCGCATCGCCGTGATGTTCCACGGCCATCTGTCCGCCCCGCTCGCCATCAGCGAGGCGACCCGCGAAAAACTCGGGCTGTTGATGGGCGGCAGCACGCTGGAGCCGGAGGAGGCCGTGCATGCAGTTGGTGCTTGAGAAGCGCGCGGAACGCTCCAACACGATCGCACTGATCTCTCCGCTGATCGCGATCGGCCTCACGATCGTGACGATGGTCATCCTGTTCGCGATTCTCGGCAAGAATCCGCTGCTCGCCCTGCACGCCTATTTCATCGCGCCTTTGACCGACAGCTATTCGCTCGAGGAAATCGCGGTGAAGGCGACGCCGCTGGTGATGATCGCGATCGGGCTGTCGCTCTGCTATCTCGCCAATGCCTGGAACATCGGCGCCGAAGGGCAATTCCTGATCGGCGCGGTCGCCGGAAGCTGGATTGCAGTGAAGACGCAAGGCACCGACGCCGGCGTCTGGGTGCTGCCGGTCATGCTTGTGCTCGCCGCCGCAGCGGGCGCGCTCTACGCGCTGATCCCGGCGATCTGCAAGGTGAAGTTCGGCGCCAGCGAAATCCTGACCAGCCTGATGCTGGTCTATGTCGCCGACCTCGTCCTCGACTATCTCGTGCGCGGGCCATGGCGCGATCCGCACGGTTTCAACTTCCCGACTACGGCCGAGTTCGATCCGGTCGCAACGGTGCCGCTGCTGATCGAAGGCGGCCGGCTGCATCTCGGCTCCATCGTCGCGCTGTTGGTCGTCGCGGCGGCGGCCATATTGCTCGGACGCACCATCAAGGGATTCGAGATTCGCGTGGTCGGTGCAGCGCCCCGCGCCGCGCGGTTCGGCGGCTTCAATTCCAATCAGTCGGTCATCCTGACCTTCGCGGTCTCCGGCGCGCTCGCGGGCCTCGCCGGTATCATCGAGGTCGCTGGACCGGTCGGCCATCTCCAGCCCGGTATCTCGCCGGGCTACGGTTTTACCGCGATCATCGTTGCCTTCCTCGGCCGATTGAACCCGCTTGGAATATTAATTGCAGGCCTTTTTCTCGCGTTGACCTTTATCGGCGGCGAGCAGGCACAGATCACAATGAAGATTCCGTTGGACGTCACCAAGGTTTTCCAGGGCATCCTGCTGTTCTACGTGCTCGCCTGCGATTCCCTCATCCTCTACCGCTTCAAGCTGGTTTTCCCGAACCGACAGGTGGCTCGTGGAACTGGTTGAAGCCATCATCCTCGCGGTGCTCGCCGCCTCGACGCCGCTTCTGATCGCGGCGACCGGCGAGCTCGTGACTGAACGATCCGGCGTGCTCAATCTCGGGGTCGAGGGCATGATGATCGTCGGCGCCGCCTGCGGCTTTGCCGGCGCCTGGCTGACCGGTTCGATCTTTATTGGCGCGCTGTTCGGCATCGTCGCCGGCACGATGATGTCGCTGGTCTTCGCGCTGATGGCGCTCGGGCTTGCGGTCAACCAGGTTGCGACGGGTCTCGCACTGACCATCCTCGGCGTCGGTCTGTCCGGCCTGATCGGCGCTGGCTTCGTCGGCGAGCGCATCACGCCGGCAGTGCATCTCTACGTCCCCGGTTTGACCGACATCCCGCTGATCGGCCGCGTGCTGTTCGGCGAGGACGCCTTCATCTATTTCTCGCTGGCGCTGGTCGTCGGCGTCTGGTGGTTCCTGTACCGCACGCGACCGGGCTTGATCCTGCGCGCCTGCGGCGACAACCACGTCTCCGCGCATGCGCTCGGCTATCCCGTGCTGCGCATTCGTACCTTGGCCGTGATGTTCGGCGGCGCCTGCGCCGGACTTGCCGGCGCTTATCTGCCGCTCGCCTATACGCCCTTCTTCATTCCGGGCATGACTGCAGGCCGCGGCTGGATCGCGCTGGCGCTGGTGGTGTTCTCGTCCTGGCGGCCCGGCCGACTCGTGGTCGGCGCCTACCTGTTCGGCGCGGTGACGATCCTGCAACTGCACGCGCAGGGTTGGGGCGTCGGCATTCCCTCGCAGTTCATGTCGGCGCTGCCTTACCTTGCGACCGTCATCGTGCTGGTCCTGCTCTCCCGCGCGCGCACCGGCGGATCGACCGCGCCGGCCGCACTCGGCACCGTGTTCGTGCCTGACCGCTAGCGTTTCATTTCTGCCGCGTGCGCGATGGGGCGCGCACGTTGCGGATCGTGGCTTTCCCCTGATGTTTGGAGATTGATGATGAGGAAATCACTTCTTGCGCTGGCTGCCGGGCTTTTGCTCGCCGGAAGCGTCAGTGCAGCCTCCGCCGCCGATAAGCTGAAAGTCGGCTTTATCTATTTGGGTCCGATCGGAGACCTCGGCTGGACCTATCAGCATGAGCTGGCACGCCAGGCGCTGGTGAAGGAGCTCGGCGACAAGATCGAGACCACCTTTCTGGAAAACGTGCCTGAAGGTCCCGACGCCGAGCGGGCCATCGAGCAGCTCGTCCGCGCCGGCAACAAGCTGATCTTCACGACGTCGTTCGGCTATATGGATCCGACGCTGAAGGTCGCGAAGAAATACCCGAACGTGCATTTCGAGCACTCTACCGGATACAAGCGCAATCCGAACATGTCGACCTACTCGGCCAAATGGTACCAGGGCCGCTATATCCAGGGCCTGATCGCGGCCAAGATGTCGAAGTCCGGCGTGCTCGGCTATATCGGCTCGTTCCCGATTCCGGAGGTCGTCTCCGGCATCAATGCGACGATCCTGGCGGCGCAGACCATCAACTCGAACATCAAGGTGAAGATCATCTGGGCCAACACCTGGTTCGATCCGGGCAAGGAGGCGGACGCTGCCAAGGCGCTGATCGACCAGGGCGCCGATGTCATCATGCAGCACACGGATTCGCCGGCGGCGATGCAGATCGCCAGCGAACGCGGCAAGCTCGCCTTCGGCCAGGATTCCGAGATGATCAAGTTCGGGCCGAAGACCCAGCTGACCTCGATCCTCGACACCTGGGGTCCCTACTACATCGCCCGCGTCAAGGCAGAACTCGACGGCACCTGGAAATCCGAGGACACCTGGGGCGGCCTCGACAGCCACATGTTCGCGATGGCGCCCTACACCAACATGCCCGACGACGTGAAGAAGATCGCCGAGGATGCCCAGGCCGCGATCACCGCGGGCAAGCTGCATCCGTTCAAATGCCCGGTCGTTGGGCAGGACGGCAAGCCGGTCGAGTGCAAGGGCGGCGCAAATCTCGACGACGGCCAGATCCTCGGCATGAATTTCTACGTCAAGGGCATCGACGACAAGCTGCCGGGCAGGTAGCACGCTTCTTGCATTGCCTAAATCACCTGCTCCTCCCGGAGGAGGTTCGGAGGGGGTGGCCAGAAGCACCCGGCACTTGTGGTCGCCCCCTCTTTTTATTTTCGCCGGGATATTATCCCGCCTGCATCGTCCGCGCCGCCGAACTGTGGCGGCGGATGAGGTCAGGGACGTCCAGCCCCGGGATCGCGCCGTCGATCACGGCCCATTTTCCCGCCACCATCACCCGGTCGGTCCGATGCGCCCCGCACAGCACCAGTGCGGCCAGCGGATCGCCGTGGCCGGAGAAGCGCAATTCGTCGAGCCTGAACAACGCGAGATCGGCAGCCTTGCCGACCGCGATCTCGCCGAGTTCCGGCCGGCCCACACACGCCGCCGACCCCTTGGTAGCCCAGCGGAGCGCATCCTTGTGGCTGACCTTCGTCACCCCGTAGCGCGCCCGTTGCAGCAGGAAGGCGGTCCGTACCTCCTGCATCAGGTTCGATCCATCGTTCGAGGCCGAGCCGTCGACACCTATGCCGATGCCGACGCCGGCCTCCTCCATCTCGCAGACAGGGCAGCAGCCGGAGGCCAGAATCTGGTTGCTGCACGCGCAATGGCTGATGGTCGTCTTTGCCTTGCCGAGCCGCTTCATCTCCTCGGCGTTGAAGAAGATGCCATGGGCGAGCCACGTCCGCGCATTGAGCCAGCCGCATTGCTCGAGATAATCGAGCGGACGGCAACCATACATCTCCTGGCAGAATTTGTTCTCGTCCTCGGTCTCGGCGAGATGGGTGTGCAGGCGCACGTCGAGCTTGCCGGCGAGATCGGCGGTGGCGCGCATCAGGGACGTCGTCACCGAGAAGGGCGAGCAAGGTGCGAGCGCGATCTGCACCATCGCATCCGCGCCGCGCTGATGGTGCCTGGCGACCACGCGCGCGCTGTCCGCGAGGATGGTGTCCTCATCCTGCACGACGCTATCGGGCGGCAGGCCGCCGTCGCGCTGCGACAGGTTCATCGAGCCGCGCGTGAGCAGCACCCGCACGCCGAGCCGTCTTGCGACTCCGACTTCGATATCGACGGCGTCTTCGAGTCCCGCCGGAAACACGTAGTGATGATCCGTCGTGGTGGTGCAGCCGGAGAGCAGAAGCTCCGACATCGCCACCGTGACAGCGAGCTCGAGCGCATCCGGCGTCAGCTTCGCCCATACCGGATAGAGCGCCTGGAGCCAGGGAAACAGCTCGCGGTCCATCGCCGCCGGCAGCGCCCGTGTCAGCGTCTGGTAAAAATGGTGATGGGCGTTGATGAGTCCCGGCAGCACGACGTGGTCGCCAGCATCGAACGCCGCAACATCCGCGGTTGCGGGTACACCGCCGGCCGGCACGAGTTCGACGATCCGACCGTCCTTCACCACGACCCCGCGCTCGGCCCCGTCGGCCAGGATAGCCAGGGGATCCCTGATCCAGATCGGCTTTGCATCGCTCATGATCCCGCTCCTCCTCACATCCGTAGACGGCGGCCGCCCCATGCGGAAGCCGCCCGAACGCCTTCCAGCTAGCTACTTGTTGTTGCGACTTGGCTCCGGTCTTGCAAGACTCTGTTGCATGATTCACGGGGCGGAAGCGTTGGCGCAGCCATGGATTTGAATACCATCACGACAGTGGCCCATCCGCAAACGCGCGCCCAGCTGCCGATTTGGACGGCAGGTGATGCTTGGCTCGCAGGCGGCACCTGGCTGTTCTCCGAGCCGCAGGTCCACCTCACTCGGCTCATCGATCTGGCCGACCTGAAATGGCCGGCACTGACCGTCACCGAGAGCCATCTCGGCATCGCCGCCACGTGCACCGTTGCGCAGCTCGATGGACTCGTCTGCCCACCCGGCTGGTTCGCGGCGCCGCTGATCAACCAGTGCTGCCGCGCCTTCCTTGCATCGTTCAAAATCTGGAAGACTGCAACCGTCGGCGGAAATCTCTGCATGTCGCTTCCGGCGGGACCGATGATCTCGCTCACCGCCGCGCTCGACGGGGTCTGCACCATCTGGAAGGCAGACGGAGGCGAACAGAAGATACAAGTCATCGAATTCGTCACCGGCAACCAGCGCAATCGTCTCGCGACAGGGGACCTGCTCCGGCAGATCGATATCCCGATTGCCGCGTTGAAGCGTCGCGCGGCCTTTCGCCAGATCTCGCTGGCGCCGGTCGGCCGCTCGGCGGCGCTTCTGATCGGCAGCCTGGATACCGACGGCACGCTGAAGCTCACGGTCACCGCATCGACGGTCCGACCGATCCAGCTGTCCTTTCCCAAGCTGCCCAACGCGAGCGCGCTCCGCGATGCGATCGAGCAACACATCGCCGACGAGCTTTACCACACCGACATCCACGGCAAGCCGCTCTGGCGCAAGCACATGACACTACGGCTTGCCGAAGAGATCCGTGACGAACTCCTGGGAGCGGCACCATCATGAGCTTGGACGTCAACGGCAAACCGTTCTCGCAAGCACCGCGCGCCGGCCAGTGCCTGCGCACGTTCCTGCGCGAGCTCGGCCATTTCGGCGTGAAGAAGGGCTGCGACGCCGGCGATTGCGGCGCCTGCACCGTGCTGCTCGACGGCGAGCCGGTGCATAGCTGCCTGATCCCGGCCTTCCGCGCCGAGGGGCGCGCCGTCACCACGATCGAAGGTCTCGGCGGGGACAGCGGCGCACATCCGATGCAGCAGGCCTTCCTCGATGCGCAAGGCTTTCAATGCGGCTTCTGCACCGCCGGCATGATCCTGACCTGTGTCTCGCTCAACCAGGCGCAGCGCACCGATCTCGGCGTGGCGCTGAAGGGCAATATCTGCCGCTGCACCGGCTATCGTTCGATTGAGGATGCGCTGCTCGGCAAGTCCAATGTCGATGAGAACATCGACCCCGGCGCCGCATTCGGCCGCAGCCTGCCGGCGCCAGCTGGGCCTGACGTCGTGCGCGGCAAGGCGCGCTACACGTTCGACACGCAGATTGACGGCCTGCTGCATATCAAGCTGCTCCGTTCACCGCACGCCCACGCGAAGATCGTCGCGATCGACAAGTCTGCGGCGCTGAGCATTCCCGGGGTGCACGCGGTGCTGACGCATGAGGATGCGCCTACGGTGCTGATCTCGACCGCGCGGCACGAGAGGGACTGGATGGATCCCGAGGACACCCGGATCCTCGACGATGTTGTCCGCTTCATCGGCCAGAAGGTCGCCGCCGTCGTCGCAGACAGCGAAGCCGCCGCCGAGGATGCTTGCCGCCGACTGAAGGTCGATTACGAGCTTCTGCCTGCGCTGATCGATCCTGAAAAGGCGATGGCGCCGGGTGCACCTGTCATTCATCCTGACCGCACCACCGCGAACCGGGTCGCCGACGCCCGGCGCAACCTCGCCGCGGAGACGCATGGCGAATTCGGCGATGTCGCAGCTGCGCTCGCGACGTCCGCCGTCACTTACGAGGCTACCTTCCACAGTCACCGTGTGCAGCATGCCGCATTGGAGACCCATGGCGGCCTGGCCTGGCTCGATGCTTCGGGCGTGCTCAATGTTCGCACCTCGACGCAGGTGCCGTTCCTGACCCGGCGCGCGCTGTCCGATATCTTCGAGCTTCCCATCGACAAGGTCCGCGTGTTCTGCGAGCGCGTCGGCGGCGGCTTTGGCGGCAAGCAGGAGATGTTCGTCGAGGACATTCTGGCGCTCGCCGTGCTCAAGACCGAGCGGCCGGTGAAGCTGGAGCTCACCCGCGAGGAGCAGTTCATCGCGACCTCGACGCGACATCCGATGCGGGTCCACATCAAGGCCGGTGCGGACGCGGACGGCAGGCTCACCGCGCTCCAGCTCAACGTGCTCTCCAACACCGGCGCCTACGGCAATCACGCCGGCCCCGTGATGTTCCACTCGCTGTCCGAGTCCATCGCCGTCTACAATTGCCCGAACAAGAAGGTCGACGGCTACGCGGTCTACACCAATACGGTGCCGGCAGGCGCGTTCCGCGGTTATGGCTTGCCGCAAACACTGATCGCGACCGAAGCCGCGATCGACGAACTGGCAAGGCAGCTCGGCATCAGCCCCTACGAGATGCGCCGACGCAACGTCGTCAGGTCCGGCGATCCCATGCTGTCGCCGCCACCGTCGGAATTTCACGACGTGCTCTATGGCTCCTACGGGCTCGACCAGTGCCTCGATCTCGTCGAGCGTGCGATGCGGGCCGATGGTCCCCAACCGGACCTGTCGCCGGAGTGGCTGATCGGCGACGGCCTCGCGCTGACCATGATCGACACGGCGCCCCCGGCCGGCCATCTCGCGGATGCCATGGTCGCGCTCAACGACGAGGCCGGCTTCGACCTCACGGTCGGCACCGCCGAGTTCGGCAACGGCACCAGCACCGTGCACCGGCAGATCGCGGCGACAACGCTTGCGACCACCGTCGACCGGATTCGCCTGCGCCAGTCCGACACCGCCCACGGTGGCCACGATACCGGCGCCTATGGCAGCGCCGGCATGTTCGTCGCCGGCAAGGCGACGCATGCGGCAGCCATGCAGCTTGCGACCGAGCTGAAGACGGCCGCCGCCGGCGCATGGCTCTGCGACGTCGGGAGCTGTACGCTCGAAAGCGAGGCCGTTGTCAGGGGCGTGCGGCGCATGGCCTTTGTGGAATTGGCAAAGCTCGCGCGCGAACGCGGCCAGCCTTTCGCCGGCACCGGCAATTCCAGCGGCACGCCGCGTTCGGTCGGCTTCAACGTGCAGGGGTTTCGCGTCGCCGTGAACAAGGGCACCGGCGAGCTCAAAATTCTCAGGAGCGTGCATGCGGCGGATGCCGGTGTCGTCGCCAATCCCATGCAGTGCCGCGGTCAGGTCGAGGGCGGGGTCGCGCAGGCGCTCGGTGCCGCGCTCTACGAGGAGATGGTGATCGACGCGGACGGCCGCGTCACCAACCCGAAATTCCGCGACTACCACCTGCCCTCCTTTGCCGACGTGCCGCGCACCGAGGTTTTCTTCGCCGAGACATCCGACACGGTCGGACCGTTGGGGGCGAAGTCGATGAGCGAGAGCCCGTACAATCCGGTCGCCGCCGCGCTCGGCAACGCGATTGCCGATGCCACCGGCATCCGCTTCACCGCGCCGCCCTTCAAGCCGGACCGGCTGTTTCCGGCGCTGCGCGACAAGTTCGGTAATTAGCTGCCGCGATAGGTCGAATAGCTCCACGGCGTGACCAATAGCGGCACGTGGTAGTGCCCCTCCGGCTCGCTGATCGCGAAGCGCAGCGGAATCTCGTCGAGGAACGGCGGATCGGCGAGCTGCACGTTGCGCTCGGCGTAATATTTGGCCACGCTGAATCGGAGTTCATAGCGGCCGATCGGCAACGGACGACCGCCGATCAGCGGCTGGTCGGTGCGGCCGTCCGCATTGGTGACGGTGCGCGCGATCACGCGGCTCTCGCCGAGCGCGGAGAGTTCAACGAGCTCCACCGGGATGCCCGGCGCGGGCTTGCCGACGTGATTGTCCAATACATGGGTCGACAGCCGGCCATGGACCCTAAGCTTGTCATTGGCTGCGACGAGTTGATCGAGCCGCAACGCCGAGATACGGCCAATCTCCTCGATCGCACGTCGCGTCTCGGTCTTGGCGATATTGCGCAACCGCGTCTCGAAGTCGGCCAGCACGGAATCTTTGGTGTGACGACGCACGCAGACGATATAGGGAATGCCGAACTTGTCACGATAGGCGTTGTTGACACGCTCGAACGCTGCGTATTCGGCCTCTGACAGCCGGTCGAGCCCGGCGCTGTTCTGCTCGTCGGTCGATTCCTCCGTGAGCCCCGCCGCGCGCTGGGTCTTGTTGGCGAGGTCCGGATGCGCCCGGATCAGCGCCAATTGCACGTCGGGCTCGGCACTCTGGATCGCCGCCATCAGCGTGGCGTGCAGCTGGTTGATGCCGGCGAACGGCCGCTTCGCGGCGAGTTGCCCGGCGATCCACGGCGAATATTCGACGACGTTGGCAAGTGCGGCAACGAAACTGGCTTCATCGGCCGCATTGAGATCAGACAGCGAGATCTGCGACATCGCCCCCCTCACCCGATCTCAAATGCGTCGGCCGCAAGATGCGCGTGCTTGTCGTGCCAATGCTGTGCGATCTGCAACCGCGTCGGCACCCAGACGCGCTCGTGCTTGCCGATGTAGTCGAGGAAGCGGATCAGCCCCGCGGCACGGCCGGGTCGGCCGGCGAGTCGACAGTGCAGGCCGACCGACATCATCTTCGGCGCGCTCTCGCCTTCGGCATAGAGTACGTCGAAGGCATCCTTCAGATAGGTGAAGAACTGCACGCCTTCGGCAAAGCCCTGCGGGTTGATGAACCGCATATCGTTGGCGTCAAGCGTATAGGGAATGACGAGTTGCTTGCCGCTCGCGCCCTTGACCCAATAGGGCAGATCGTCGGCGTAGGAGTCGCAGAGATAGAGGAAGCCGCCCTCCTCCATCAACAGACGGTTGGTGTTGTTCGAGGAGCGCCCGGTGTACCAGCCGAGCGGCCGCGATCCAGTCGCCTCGGTGTGGACGCGGATCGCTTCCGCAATCTCCGCGCGCTCCTGCGCCTCGGTCATGTCCTTGTGCTCGATCCACTTCAGGCTGTGGCTGGCGATGTCCCAGCCCGCCTCCTTCATGGCAGCTACGATTTCCGGATTACGCTTCAGCGCGGTAGCGACTCCGAACACGGTGGTCGGCCATTTGCGCTCACTGAACATCCGCCACAGCCGCCAGAAGCCGGCGCGCGAGCCATATTCGAACATCGATTCGATATTGGCGTGGCGCTGGCCGGGCCAAGGCTGCGCGCCGAGCACGTCGGACAAAAAGGCTTCCGAAGCGCGGTCGCCGTGCAGGATGCTGTTCTCGCCGCCCTCTTCGAAATTGACGACGAACTGCACCGCGACCCGCGCATTGCCAGGCCATTGCGGGTGCGGCGGGTTGCGGCCGTAACCGCGGAGATCGCGCGGGTAGCGGGCGTCAGTCACTCAGACTTCCTCGAAGCGGATCGGCAGAGCGCCCTTCCACAGCACGCTCTTGCCAAGCGTTGCCAGATTCTCCAGGCCAGAGGTCAGCGTGATGAAATGATTGCCGGCGAGCTGGCCCATCTTGCTTGCGAAGCTCACGCCGCCATAGGCCATCAGGATCTCGGTCTCGCTGATGCCGCCGGGATAGAGGATGATCTGGCCGGGCGCGGGATAGCTGGTGTGGTTCTCGTAGCCGACCCCGAAATCGAGGTCGCCGAGCGGCATCCACACGCCCTCGCCGCTCCAGCGCACATGGATGATGTGGCTTTCGAACGGCAGCGCCTTGCGGAACGCGGCGACAGTTTTGGGCGCCAGCTGCTCCTCGAAACGGGCATCGAAGGTGAAGTCGCCGGCGCGGATAACGAGTTTGCTCATCTCATCTCTCTGGATCGGGGCGGTGGCCCCCCGGGATACTCTCACGGGGAACTCTTGGGCAAAAAGCATTCCATCGCGCTTCGCGCAAGGGGCGAGGACGCATCACCTGCGGTCGTAGGACCAGCCGAAAACGCCGCTCCGCCGCGTCTCCGGCTCCGGCTCGGCGGCAGGCTGCGGCGCCTCCCTCAGTTCCGCCTGCGGTGGCGGGGGCGGCACCGGCAGATTCTCGCATTTCATCGAGTAGACCAGTTTGCCGTCCGCGGTACGCCCGATCGGCGCGCAGGGGTCCGGATGCGCCGCTGAGGTTTTTGGGGTCAGCTTGACCTGCGCCACGGCCGGCGAGGCGATCAGGAGAAGGACCAGCAGATATCTCGACATCATTGTCGCCTAAAAACCAATTGGCCGCATTGAACCGGATTGCTGCGGGCAAGTCCATCGGCGCCGCGAGCACGATTGCCGAATATTTAGTCGGGACCCGGTGCTCACTCTCATGTCCCGGACAAGCTGCAACGCCTCTTAGCGTTGCGTTGCGGCGCGGAGCCGGGACCCAGAAGCCGCGAATTCTCTGCAGCATGGGCCCCGGCTCTGCAGCGCACCGCAAGGCGCTGCGCGGCGTCCGGGGCACGAGAGCGAAGGGTGCCGCCAGCTCTCTCTCGTCATTCCGAGCGCAGCGAAGCAATCCAGAATCCCTCGGCGGAAAGATTGCGTCGCTTCGCTGCGCTCGGAATGACGGAGCAAGGGGCCGCGCCGCAATTCTCCAACATCCATTTCAATTGCAGACACACCTTCGCATCCTCGCGGCGCATTTCGCCCGAGCTTTGCTTCGTCGCTCCACCCTCTTGTCCAGGAGGGCGCAGGGAAGGCCGGGTGCCGGCTGGCACCCGCGGTCCGCTGCGCGAAAGTGTAGCGCAAGGAAACCGCACAGCAGCATACAGGTGTAGCCAAATCACTCGGCCTTCCCTGCGCAGTGGCTTTACGGCTTATGCCGTGCTCTCCCGGGA
>NZ_JADPKY010000106.1 GCF_023074185.1 Bradyrhizobium sp. 132
GTAATCGATATCGAAGCCGAGAGTTTTCGCCGTCGCGTAGAGATTGGCTCCGTCGATGAAGAGCGCGATCTTGTCGGTAGAGGAAGGTGACATTCAGTTCACGCTTTCGGTGGGGCAAGTTCGGGTCCTGCAAGCATCCCGGATCCGTGACGCCGATTATCGGTCGCATTCTATATAAATCGCTACCGGAGATCGTCGAGTAGCGCCAAGCTTTAAGCTTCAACTATTTTCGAGAAGCACGCAGCCTTGGAACTCTGACATTAGCCGAAAGTTGTTCTGTCAGATTTGTAATGTATCCTGTCTATTTCCATGTGCCTGTTTGAGGGTGTTCCCGCCATGATCGCTGGCGATTTTCCTCTCTTTGATCTTTCCATTTATAGGCGCGGCCGCGCCTGGCGATGGTCCGTTATAGACCGGTCAGGGATTCTGGAAGCGAGCGGAGCAGGCCTGCTGCGCAGTACATGGCAGCAAGGGCGGTTTTCCAATTGCTGTTGACCGCTCCGTATCGGAATCGAATTTCCCCGCCGGCCTAATCGTCGACTTGAAAGCCGAAATACTGGAGCCGAACGCCCGACCGAATCCTTGCAGCCATTCTGCGTGTTATTCGCCGCACGGTTTGACCCCGATCGGGGCTGAAGGTTCACCCCGGCCAACACTGCCTAATTTCTTGGGCCATTGCTCATCACGTGTGGGGTCAATGTTGGAAGGCGATAGGGATCAAAGTTCGGCGCTTGCTTACACCGCGTCGCGTGCTCCGATCGGAGTGATGCCTTCAACTGACGCTTCTACTGGATGGAGCGAGGTCCCTCGTGGCGATGTAGCCGAGCGGCTTGCGATCGGTTGCAATCAGCGACTCACCCATTTTTGCTCTCGATCACCGTGACCACCGTCTTTGTGGAGAGGCTTCGCACGACGGTTCCGCCCGCGTTCGGCTAAACCTGGAGCTGCGCGGTCTGCGACAGTTCGTATTTGGGCTTTGCCGCCGCCACCGGCGTGACGTCGTCCTGCAGGACGCGGGTCTGTCTTGCCGCTGGCCCCGGAAGGCGCGTGCGACGTCCTTTGCATCCGATGCCGCGTAGGACAGCTGGATGCGGGGATCGGCATAGTCGTTAACGCCGGCCACCAAGACGAAACAGCCACGGCCTGGTCGAACCGGCGGCTGGTCGCCCAGCGGCGGCTGGGTCGGGGCGCCTGGCGGTGCGACCAGTTGCGAGGCGACGTACAATCGCGCGGGGAGCGACGCGAGCAGGTTCGCGGCGTTTAGGCCACGACCTCGATCGCGTTGTCGCCGGCATCGAGCAGCGGGCCGCGGCTGAGCCGTGTCGGCTGGCCTGTCGGCGCGGGCACCTGTGTGTCCACGCCGGCCGTGACGCCGCTGATGCGCCATTCCACCCGGCTGATCCCGCCGCCGCCATGACGAGGTGAGTTCTCTCGGCTTAACAGCAAACCAAAACTGGGGCCCGGCCTTTGGCGATAGCACAAGCCAGTCAGGCTGCGTTCTGTTCGGTGTCACGACCTCGACTTGGAAGCAGATAATCGAGCTGCCCGGAGAGCCTTCTTTTTTGCCGGCGCCCGAGTCTCTCTTTTCAGAATAACCAGGCAGAATAACCAGGCAGGCGTGGTGCTCGCTGTCTCCGGCGTCGCAGGATACAAATTCGCTGCTCATCCCCGGAAGTTCGCTGATATCTGCTCAAATTTCGCTGATACGTGGCATAGGGTATTCGCGATAACGCCCTGCAAACAGGCCGGTTTTTCTTTCGCCAGCGGCAGTTGCGAAGCCGAAACGATCAAATTCCCCGCAAAATTCCCTGTTTGCCGGGAAATGACCTAGAGACAGGTGCGATCAGCACTGGGTCGCCAGCCAGCTTACAAGCCGTTGAGTTCGTTGCGTAAGCAGCTCCATTCCTGCCGAATTTTTTGGCGCGTTTGGAAATTGAGCTTCTAATGCTCGGTCCAGAATCGAACCAAGCGACGTCCTGCGCAGAGGCTGCTCGGGCTGGGCGTCTTACGCGCTGCCGTAGAACAGAGGGTCATGGCGAGCCGATCGGATAGTCAGTCGAACTGATGCGCTTCTGCACCGGGGGGCGTCAAACTGTAGTTCACCCAGCCGATGGCGCAGAGTTAGCCGCCGCAGTGCTGCGGCCGTTGCGGGGGAAACGCGGCGCGTCGCCGTTACGCCGCTTTCCTGCGGGGCTTCGGCTTTGCTTTTTTGTCAAGCAAGACCCTCTCTGGAGCCGGGCGCGCACCTGGACCAGGGTGGACATGAACTTCCTTGGCTGAAAGCGGCTCGCCGCATTCCGAGCACACCATCACGGGGTCGAACATCTTTCCGCACTTGCGGTGCTCATGCAGCAGGGGACGTCCGCGTTCGTCGACCATGTGGGTGTCGCCCCAATGTACGAGCGCCATCATGATCGGATAGAGGTCGAGGCCCTTTTGCGTCAGGATATACTCGTGGCGTTTAGGCGACTCCTGATACGGAATGCGGCGCAGGACGCCCTGCCGGACCAGCTTCTTCAACCGCTCGGCGAGCAAATGCCGTGTGATTCCAAGCGCTGACTGAAAACCCTCGAAGCGGCGCGTGCGCAGGAAGCATTCGCGGAGAATTAGAAGAGTCCAGCGGTCACCAATCACACCGATGGTGCGAGCCATCGAACACGGCTCTTCCTCAAGTTCATCCCATTTCATTCTGCTCTCCGGTCGGCCGGTGCCTGTTCCGCTCGAATCAGGGGGGAGGGGCATGCGCCGCTCACACCATTCTAGATAGGTACTAAAGTGGATACAATACCCCCGTCGGTCGCCCAAACCTCGTGATTTCAGAGCAGATTTGACAGTTCAATTTTAGAACTATACAAGTGGGTGACAGCCTGCGTTCGGCCTGGACGATCACCCAAATCTGACCAACATCGCGCTCTGCGGGAGGAGCTGACATGTCTCTCAAAGTTGAATTCCTGTTCGATTTCGGCAGTCC
Source organism: Bradyrhizobium sp. 132 (assembly GCF_023074185.1). GTDB lineage: Bacteria > Pseudomonadota > Alphaproteobacteria > Rhizobiales > Xanthobacteraceae > Bradyrhizobium. The sequence continues at coordinate 2,972 of NZ_JADPKY010000106.1, forward strand.
GAATGCTTACCTCGCGGAACTGGCCCTGCCGGGAATCGAACGGCGCACCGGCGTGAAATTCGAATATGTCCCGGTCCTGCTCGGCGGCATCTTCAAGGCGACGGGCAACATGTCCCCGTTCGAATCCCTTCGTGGCATCAAGAACAAGCCGGAGTATCAGGCGCTGGAGACACAGCGCTTCATTCGCCGTCATAACGCAACGAAGTTCCGGTCCAATCCGTTCTTTCCGGTCAATACGCTGATGTTGATGCGCGGCGCCGTCGCGGCGCAGCTCGAAGGCGTGTTCGAACCCTACTTCCGCGCGGCGTACCACCACATGTGGGAGGAGCCGAAGAAGATGGATGATCTCGAAACCTTCCGAGCAGCGTTCATCTCCTCAGGCGTCGATATTGATCGGTTGCTTGCGCGTGCGCAGCAGGATGACGTCAAGAAAGGGCTGATCGATCGGACCACCGACGCCGTCAACCGCGGCGCATTCGGCTCGCCGACTTTCTTCGTTGGAAATGAGATGTTCTTCGGCAAGGACCAGCTCCGCGATGTGGAGGAGTCGATCGTCGAGCAGATTGGCCAGCCCGTTTCGAAGACGGCCTAAGGCCAGGACCTGGAGCCTTGCAGAGCCGAGCAGACGTCCGCGCGCCTGCATGACGAAAGCTCAGTCGGCCTTATAACAAAACCAATTTAGGGAGAATGTCATGCCCGGCCCCCTCAACGGCGTTCGTGTCCTCGATTTGACAGGCGTAGTGTCGGGTCCTTTCGCGACCATGTTCCTGGCGGATCAGGGCGCGGACGTCCTGAAAATCGAGCCGATCGGCGGCGACATTACCCGGCGCAGCCGCGCCACCATTGATAAGGATGGCGAATTCTCCGCGCTATTCATTTCTTCAAACCGTGGCAAGCGCTCGCTGTCGATTGATGTCAAAAGCGCGGCCGGCCGTGAGGTTCTGGCCAAATTGGTCGCGAAGGCGGATGTGCTGGTGCAGAATTTCCGGCCCGGCACCATGGAGCGCCTCGGTCTCGGCGGCGATGAGCTGCGCCAGCGGCATCCACGCCTGATCTATGTCTCGATCAGCGGTGTTGGCGACACCGGACCCTATGTGAAGAAGCGCGTTTACGACCCGATCATTCAGGGCCTGTCGGGCTTTGCCGACATCCAGTCGCAGCCGGTCACGAACCGCCCGCAGATGATCCGCACCATCGTCTGTGACAAGACCACCGCGGTGTTCACCGCGCAGGCGGTGGCGGCCGCGCTCTATGCCCGCGAGAAGACCGGGCAGGGTGATCACATTCAGGTTGCGATGCTTGATGCGATGATCTCGTATTTGTGGCCCGAAGGCATGATGCAATACACGGTGGTGGGTGCCGAGGCTGCTGCTGCCGATCCCAACGATCGGCCCGATCTCGTGTTCAAGACCAGCGACGGCTACATCACCGCCGGCACCATTTCCGATTCCGAATGGCAGGGGTTTTGCCAGGCCTCCGGCGATCCCGAGCTTGCCAAGGATCCCCGGTTTGCGACGCCATCGGCGCGCTCGGTCAACGCCACGGCACGCATCAACAAGATGGCCGAATATATCAGCCAGCACACCACCGCAGAATGGCTGGAGCGTCTGGATGCCGCCGACGTCCCCTGTTCGCCGATCCTGCGGCGCGGCGAAATCATCCACAACGAACAGGTGGTCGCGCGCGAAATCATCGCGGAGTTCGATCAACCGAAGGTCGGGCGGGTGCGGCAACCTAAACCCGCAGCCCGCTTTGCGATCAATGAGGCCGCGATCGGTGGGCCCGCTCCCAGGGTCGGTGAGCACTCGCGCGACGTGTTGCACGAACTGGGCTATGACGACGCCGCCATCGACAAGATGGTCGCAGAGCGCAGCGTGCGCGTCGCCGTCTGACGGCGAAGCGCACGAGGCCGTACTCTAGGTCTTCGCCGGCGCCGGCGTGATCGGTGCCAGCGGGGCATTCGCCGCGACGGCGCGCTGGAAAGCTTCCCGTTTCCTGATGCGCTCGAGATAGGGCTGAGCGTTGTCGCAAATGCCGACGCCATAGGCGATGGCCCACTCCAGGCAGGTCGTGAGCAGGATGTCAGCGCTGGTAAACCGGTCGCCCATCAGGAACTGCCGGCCGTCTGCGAGCGCGACTTCGACATGGCGCAACTGCTGGCGGAAATACTCTCCGGCCTGGGCGACGACCTCGGGCGCGACGCCGTAGATCGGGCCGAGCGCATCGGCCCGATGGCGACGCATCACGTAAAGGCTGGTGGAATCCAGCTCCGCGACGATAAAGAAGCACCATTCCAGCCACGCCGCATACTCGCGGGCGGCTTCCGGAATCAGCGAGCGTTCCGTCGTGGAATACATTCGCGACAGGTAGGCAACGATCGCCGCGCTCTCGCCGATGCAGAAGTCGCCATCCTGAAGCAGCGGGATCTTCTGGCGCGGATTGAGCTTCGAGTATTCCGCGGTCTTGGTTTCGCCGGTTCGCGGGCCAATGGGCCTTGTCTTGTAGGCTAAGCCCAGTTCGTGCATGGCCCAATGCGGACGAATGGTGCGACTCGTTCCAACGCCCCACAGGGTCAGGTCTGGTGTCGCATTCATGTTACCATTTCTCCACGGACGGACGGAGATCGAGCTCGTGGGTCCAGCCATCTTTGCTTTGCTGGTGGGTGAACCAATACGCCTCGGCAATGGAAGACGTCTTGGTCAGGCTATCGGGCGGAATGTCGCTTGCTTCGATCCCCTTCGCTGCCTTCATGCGTTGGTGAATCGCCTCGCTATCCACGCCAGCGTCGATCAGGAGATGCACGACGTGAATGTTCTTCGGTCCAAGCTCGCGCGCCATCGCCTGTGCCACTGCACGAAGGCCGAACTTCGCTGATGAAAATGCTGCAAATCCCGGGCCGCCACGCACGCTTGCCGTCGCACCCGTAAAGAAGATGGTGCCGCGTCCGCGCGACAGCATCACGCGAGCCGCCTCACGTCCAACCAGGAAACCACCATAGCAGGCGAGTTCCCAAGCTTTGAAGAACAACTTCTCCGTGGTCTCGAGCAGAGGCTTGTTGACGTTCGAGCCGGCATTGTAGAGGCAAACCTCGACAGGCCCGTGCTCTTTCTCGACCCGCGTGAATATGCCTTGGACTTCTGGTTCCTGACGCGCATCCACGCTGAATGCGTGAACGTCATGCCCCGCAGCCCTCAGCTCGGCCACGAGTCCCTGCGATTTGGACGCATCGCGTCTGCAAATGCAAACCGTATAGCCGCCTCGGGCAAAACGCCGGGCGACCGCCGCGCCAATGGCATCGCCTGCGCCGACAAGTATCGCTACACCGCGGCTCGCTGCCATCCTCGATCCTCCCCTTTAAGTTCTTATTTGATACTATAGACTAGCTGCCGGATGATGCGTTGTAAACGGAGGTTCTTAAGAGTCGCGCAGAAAACGATACTCGCGGATGGATTGTCCATTCGACTCCGGAAAAGGCTGACGACGATTTATCGATTGACGAGTTCTAAAAAAGAACTATAAGTCGAAGCCAAGTGTGCCGCATTGCAAAGTCGGCATGGTCGGTCGGGAGGTCAGTCGTGCTGGAGCTTTCAGAGACGATCAGTGTCGACGAGATTGTTGTCGGCTTGCCGAGCCGAATCCATCAAGTAACGGCAGGACCGGTTGCCAGAGCGCCTGACCGGATTGCGCTGGTCGAGGACGGGGCTTCCTGGAGCTATCGAGATCTGGAGCAGCGCGTTGGCGAGATCGCCACCATGCTCTCATCGCTGGGGATCAGGGCCGGCGATCGGATGATCATTGTCAGCGAGAACTGTATTGCGCTTGCCGCTTTGCTGCTGGCGGCGAGCCGGCTCGACGCCTGGGCGATTGTCGCCAACCCGCGCTTGTCGGCGCGCGAACTGGACCAGATCCGCGATCACAGCGGCGCCCGGCGGATGTTGTTCACGTCGGGTATTTCGAACGAGGCCGCTGCTCACGCCTCTCGCTATGGCGCCGAGAATCGGCGAATTGGCGCGCTGTCGGAAATTGGTGTTGGTCCGCTCAACGAAAGCGCGGTGGTCCAGCCGGTGGAGGCCGATCCAGCGAGGCAAGTCGCGGTTTTGATCTACACGTCCGGAACGACGGGGACTCCCAAGGGCGTGATGCTCTCGCATGACAACCTTCTGATCAGCGCAAAGACCACCGCGTATTTCCGCAGGATGAACGAGAAGGACAAGATCTATCTTGTGTTGCCGATCTCGCATATCGTCGGCATCTCGCTCCTGATGATGACGCTGATGGTTGGCGGCACGGCGCGGATGGTCAGCAAATACGATCCTGCCGCGACTGCAAAGGCCATCGCGGAGGAGGGCGTCACCATTCTCAATGGCGTGCCTGCCACCTATCAGCGCCTGCTGGAGTACAAGAGCGTATCAGGCGTGGAACAACTCCCCCGAGGTTCGTTGCGCTTGATTGCCGTCGCCGGCGCGCCGCTGGATTTGAATTTGAAGTTGCGTGTGGAAGAGGAGTTCGGGCTTCCGTTGCTCAACGGCTACGGGATCACCGAATGCTCGCCGGGAATATCAGGCGTACGTTTCGACAGACCACGCTCGGATCAGGCTGTTGGTACGCTGCTGCCGGGTGTGGAGGCGCGGGTGCGAACCATCGAAGGGTTTCCGACGGCAGGAGGTGAAGTCGGCGAGCTGCATGTTCGCGGGCGCAACGTCATGTTGGGGTACTATCGTGCCCCCGAGCTTACCGCAAAGGTGATTGACAGCGAGGGCTGGTTCAACACCGGCGATCTCGCACGTTTCGACGGCGATTGTCTGTATATCGTCGGCCGCACCAAGGAAATGATCATTCGTTCCGGTTTCAACGTCTATCCCGCGGAGGTCGAAGCTGTCCTCAGTTCACACAAGGACGTCGTGCAATCCGCTGTGGTCGGTCGTGCCGCGGACGGCAATGAGGAGATCGTGGCCTTTGTGCAGTTGCTGCCAGGATCTTGCACGACACCAGAGACCCTGATGCATTTTGTCCGGTCTCAGCTTACTTCTTACAAGCGGCCGTCCGAAATTGTCATCCTCGATGCCTTGCCGGCGACGTCGACCGGCAAGATACTCAAGCACAAGCTCGCGGAGAGCTTGCGCGAAGGCGGCGCAACCCCTGCGGTGCAGACGCCCGAATTCCGCAGGCAACACATCTAACTTACCGGGAGGACATCTTGCAAAAGAGAAACGCGACCGTGGCCGTCATCGGCGCCGGAGACTTCATCGGCGGCGAGATCGCCAAAAAGTTCGCCGCAGAAGGCTTCACGGTCTTCGCCGGCCGTCGTAACGGCGAAAAATTGGCTCCGCTCGTCAGGGATATCGAGGCTGCCGGCGGAGAGATTCACGCACGCTCGCTCGACGCTCGCAAGGAAGACGAGATCATCTCCTTCCTCAACGATGCAGACAAGCATGCGCCGCTGGAAGTCTGCATCTTCAACATCGGTGCGAACGTCAATTTCCCAATTCTGGAAACCACAGAACGCGTTTTCCGCAAGGTCTGGGAAATGGCCTGCTATTCCGGCTTTCTGGCCGGTCGCGAGGCGGCCCGCCTCATGCTTCCGCGCGGGGGTGGCAACATCTTCTTTACCGGGGCGACCGCCTCGCTCCGAGGCGGCAGCGGGTATGCCGCTTTCGCAAGCGCCAAGTTTGGCCTTCGTGCGGTCGCGCAAGCAATGGCCCGCGAGCTTGGCCCGAAAAATATTCACGTCGCGCATCTCATCATCGATTCCGGCGTGGATACTGAGTGGGTGCGGCAACGCCGACTGGAGGCTCTCGGGCCCACCGCGCTGGATGATCCGGACGCCTTGATGCCTCCGTCCTCCGTCGCAGCATCCTATTGGCAGCTCTACCAGCAGCCGAAAAGCGCCTGGACCTTCGAGCTCGAGATCCGCCCCTTCGGCGAGAAGTGGTAGCGGGCCTGCTGCGATGGAGCTCAAGCTTTCGCCCGAGGATGCCGCGTTTCGTGACGAGGTGCGCAGTTTCATTGCGGAGAACTATCCGCCGGAAATGCGCGTTCCCAATCCGGAGACCGACCTGACCAAGGAGCAGTCGCTGCTGTGGCACCGGATCCTCCACAAGAAGGGTTGGATCGCCCCGCTCTGGCCCAAGGAGTATGGCGGCCCGGGCTGGTCCGTCACGCAGCGCTTCATCTTCGAGCAGGAGACCTCTCGCGCCGGCACGCTGCCGCCGCTCGCATTCAGCGTCACCATGGTCGGGCCGGTTATCTACACCTTCGGCAACGAGGCGCAGAAGCAGAAATTTCTGCCGCGGATTCTCTCCGGCGAGGATTGGTGGTGCCAGGGCTATTCGGAGCCTGGCTCCGGCTCGGACCTCGCAACCGTCAGAACCAAGGCCGTGCGCAACGGCGACCACTACATCGTCAATGGTCACAAGACCTGGACCACGCTGGCGCAGCATGCCGACTGGATCTTCTGCCTCGTGCGGACCGATCCGAGCGCGAAGCCGCAATCCGGGATCTCCTTCCTGCTGATCGACATGAAGTCGCCCGGCGTCACCGTGCGGCCGATCATCACGATCGATGGCAGCCACGAGGTCAATGACGTCTTCCTCGAGAACGTCCGCGTGCCCGCCGAGAATTTGATCGGCGAGGAGAACAAGGGCTGGACCTACGCCAAGTTCCTGCTCGGCAACGAGCGCACCAGCATGGCCGGCATCGGCCGGTCCACCCGCTACATCAACAAGCTGAAACAGATCGTGAAGGCCGAAATACCGGCCGAGGATCCCGCGCATCTCGAATTTCTGCGGGACATTGCCCGCATCGAGCTCGACGTGCTGGCGCTGGAGGCGACGGAGCTGCGCGTCGTCGCCCAGATGGCGCGCGGCATAGATCCTGGCCCGGCCGCCTCGCTTTTCAAGATCCGCGGCACTGAAATCTTCCAGGCCATCACCGAACTCACCCATCGCGCGATCGGCAATTACGGCCTTGCCATCCGCGAGCATCCGGTCAGCGCCAACCGCTTCATGCCCGGCGCCGACTACGGCCATACCGCGTCGGAGAAATACCTGAACGCGCGCAAGCTCAGCATCTACGGCGGATCCAACGAGATCCAGCGCAACATCATCGCCAAAGCCGTGCTCGGGCTCTAGTCACGGCGGATCGGGAGGATCGGATGGATATTCAGTTCACGGAAGAGCAGGAATTGCTGCGATCCAGCGTCCAGCGCCTGTTGCGCGACCAGTACGACTTCGAGGCGCGGCGCAAGATCGTGGCAAGCGAGGAGGGCTTCAGCCGAAAGCAATGGGACGCTTTCGCCGAGCTCGGCCTTCTCGCTGCACCGTTCTCCGAGGGCGCCGGCGGTCTCGGCGGCGGTCCGCTGTCGACCATGATCGTGATGCATGAGTTCGGCCGTCACCTCGTGGTCGAGCCGTTCGTCGAGACGGTGGTGCTGGCCGGCGGATTGATCGAGCACGTGGGCACGCCGGAGCAGCAGCAAAGCTTCATCCCTGAAATCATCGACGGCTCGAAAATCTGGACGCTGGCCTGGACGGAGAAGGCATCGCGCTTCGATCTTGCCAATGTCACGACGCGGGCGCGGCGCGAGGGGAGCGACCACATCCTGACCGGCGCGAAGACCATGGTGATCGCCGCACCTTGGGCCGACTATCTGATCGTCTCTGCGCGGACCTCCGGCGACGATCGTGACCGCGGCGGCGTCAGCCTGTTCGTGGTCGATCGGCGCGCGACCGGCGTCGATCTCCGGAGCTTCAAGACCATCGACGGCCGCCGGGCTGCCGAGCTCGGCCTGCACGAGGTCCGCGGGCAATTGCTGGGCGCAGAAGGCGAGGGTCTTGCCGCGCTGGAAGCCTGCCGTGACCGTGCCATCGGCGCGCTCTGCGCGGAAGCAGTCGGCGCCATCGGCGAGCTGAATTCGGCGACGCTGGAGTATTCGAAGACGCGCAAGCAGTTCGGCACCACCATCGGTTCCTTCCAGGTGCTGCAGCACCGAATGGTCGACATGTTCATCGCACATCAGGAGGCGCTTTCCCTGATGCAGCATCTGAGCCTCAGTCTCAGCGCTGGCGATGCCGGCCTGTCGCGGCTCGCCTCGGGTGCCAAATCGAAGATCGGCTATGCCGGCAAGTTCGTCGCCGACCAGGCGGTGCAGCTTCACGGCGGCATGGGAATGACCGACGAGCTCAACGTCGGGCACTATTTCAAGCGAATCTCCTCCATCAACATCCAGTTCGGCGATCCCGCGTTCCATGTGCTGCGTTACGCGCAGCTGGACGCGGCCGCATAAGCAGCGAGGCAGGCATGACCACTGAAGCAGTCATCGTTTCCACCGCCCGAACGGCCGTCGGAAAAGCGTATCGCGGCGCGCTCAACAACACGGACGGCCCCACCACGGCCGGGCACGTGATGGCCGAAGCCGTGAAGCGCGCCGGCATCGCGCCCGGAGAAGTAGAAGACGTGGTCATGGGCTGCGCGATGCAGCAAGGCACCATGGTGATGAACGTGGCGCGCAAGGGCGCGATCCGCGCCGGCCTGCCCATCACGGTGGCCGGCACAACGATCGACCGGCAATGCGCGTCCGGCCTGCAGGCCATCGCGGTCGCCGCGCGCTCGGTGATGCTCGACGGGGTCGAGGTCGCGATCGGCGGAGGCATCGAGTCGATCAGCCTCGTGCAGAACGAGCACATGAACAAGTTCCACGCGGTGGACGACGAGCTGATGGCAATGAAGCCCGAAATGTACATGTCGATGCTCGATACCGCCGAGGTCGTTGCCGAGCGCTACAAGATCGGCCGCGACAAGCAGGACGAATACAGCCTCGAGTGCCAACGCCGCGTCGGCGCTGCGTTACAGGCCGGCCGCTTCAACGACGAGATCGTGCCGTTCACGACCAGGATGGCGCTGTTCAACAAGGACACCAAGGAGGTCACCTACGAGCAGGTGACGCTCACCAAGGACGAAGGCCCGCGTCCGGAAACCACCGCCGAAGGCCTCGCCAAGATCAAGCCGGTGTTCGAGGGCAAGACAATCAGCGCAGGAAATGCCAGCCAGCTCTCGGACGGTGCCTCGGCCTGCGTGATCATGAGCGACAAGATTGCGGCCAGAAAGGGTCTCAAGCCGCTTGGCATTTTTCGTGGCTTCGTCGCTGCCGGCGTCGAGCCGGACGAGATGGGTGTCGGCCCGGTCGCCGCGATCCCGCGCCTGCTCAAGCGCCATAACCTCAAGATCGACGACATCGACCTCTGGGAGCTGAACGAGGCCTATGCGGTGCAGGTGATCTATTGCCGCGACAAGCTCGGAATCGATCCGGACAAGCTCAACGTCAACGGCGGCTCGATCGCGATCGGTCATCCCTACGGCATGACCGGGTCGCGGCTCACCGGCCATCTCCTGATCGAGGGCCGGCGGCGCAAGGCGAAGTACGGCGTGGTGACCATGTGCATCGGTGGCGGCATGGGCGCAGCCGGCCTGTTCGAAATCATCCACTGAGCGGCAACGCGGGAGATCATTCGTGAAGACAGCAATTACCGAACTGTTCGGCATCGAGCACCCGATCATCCAGGGCGGAATGCACTATGTCGGCTTCGCCGAAATGGCGGCTGCCGTCTCCAACGCGGGCGGGCTCGGCTTGATTACGGGCCTGACGCAGAGAACGCCGGAGCTGCTGGCCAAGGAGATCGCTCGCTGCCGCGACATGACGGACAAGCCGTTCGGCGTGAATCTGACATTCCTGCCGACCTTCAGCGCGCCGCCCTATCCGGAGTACATCGCGGCCATCAGAGAGGGCGGCGTCAAGATCGTCGAAACCGCCGGGCGCAGCCCCGAACAGTACATGCCGGCCCTGAAGGCGGGCGGCATCAAGGTGATCCACAAATGCACCTCCGTCCGGCATTCACTGAAGGCCGAGCAGATCGGTTGCGATGCCGTCAGCGTCGACGGCTTCGAGTGCGGGGGCCATCCCGGCGAGGATGACATGCCGAACATGATCCTGTTGCCGCGCGCCGCGGAGGAACTGAAGATCCCGTTCGTTGCCTCGGGCGGCATGGCGGATGCGCGCAGCCTGGTTGCCGCCCTGGCGATGGGCGCTGCGGGCATGAACATGGGCACGCGCTTCATCGCCACCAAGGAAGCGCCGGTGCACGAGAACGTCAAGAAGGCGCTGGTCGCGGCGACGGAACTCGACACCAGGCTCGTGATGCGTGCGCTCCGGAATACAGAGCGGGTCCTGAACAACAAGGGCGTCGAGCAACTGCTCGAGATCGAGCGCGAGAAGGGCAAGAGCCTCAAGATCGAGGACATCCATGACCAGGTGGCGGGCGTCTATCCCAAGGTGATGATCGACGGCGACATGGATGCGGGCGCATGGAGCTGCGGCATGGTCGTCGGGCTCATTCACGACATTCCGTCCGTGAAGGAACTGATCGACCGCATCATGGCGGATGCGGAAAGACTCATCCGGCAGCGCCTGACTGGTTTCCTCGACGGCGCCGGACAGCGGCCGGCTGCGGCTCGGGCGATGGCTTAGCCCGGGAGGACATACCGCTTCCGGACGTTCTGACGGAGGCTATGCGCACGCATGGTCATGCGTGCGTCGATCTTTGTTGAAGCTCAACGGGTCAGATCGACGGCCTTCGGCAGCTTCGGGGGCATTTATGGACCAGGCCGACTTCCACTACTACGAGCCTTCGAAAGGCCACGGGCTCCGGCATAATCCGTTCAATGCGATAATCGCGCCGCGTCCGATTGGGTGGATCTCATCGCGCAATGCAGCCGGTCGATTGAACTTGGCCCCCTACAGCTTTTTCAACGCGTTCCTCTACGATCCTCCGATCATCGGATTTTCCTCGATCTCGTGGAAAGACACCGTCAAGAACGTCAGCGAGACGCGCGAATTTGTCTGGAATCTGGTCACCATGGATCTCGGCGAGCGCATGAACGTGACAGCGACGCCACTCGATCACGGCGTGAGCGAGTTCGAAGCAGCCGGTTTGACACCGATACCCGGACGCCACGTTGCTGTGCCGCGGGTGGGCGAGAGCAGGGCCGCCATGGAATGCAAAGTCGTCGAGGTCTCTCAGCTGGCCAACGCACGCGGAGAAAAGGTCGAAGGATGGTTCGTGCTTGGTGAGGTCGTCGCGGTCTACATCGACAAAACGTTGATCGAGGACGGCGTCTACAACACGGCACTTGCGCGTCCCATTCTGCGCGCCGGCCGGGGTGGAGATTATCTCGAGGTCAGGACCGAGAACATGTTCGAGATGAAGCGCCCAGCGGGCAGCAGCAAGCCGGAGTTCCACGGGACCTGATTGAGCTGGAAACAGGCTCAATTGTGGGGCCGACCATGCCTTGCCGCGTTTTGCCCGACAGGCCTAAGCCCGACTTCGCAAAGCCGATGAGTGACTGAACGGAAGCGCGTGCGGAGTCATACGCCCATCAAGCCCCCGGGCCCCGCGCGTACAGGCCAAGAGCCAGCAGGGAGAACGCGCTCATCACGACGCCCAGCGCAAACATTGCTTCATGTGACACTGTGGCAGCAAGCCATACGCCGATTGCCGCGATCATCATCTGCAAGAAACCCAGCAGCGCCGAGGCCGCGCCGGCTTTCTCGCCGAATGGAGACAACGCGCGCGCCGTGGCCAATGGACCGACAATGCCCATGCCGAGGAGATATATGCTCATTGCGGCTAAGAACGGCAAGAAAGTCGGACTGATCAGCGAGATGAGCAGGATCGCAAGGCTGCTGGCGGTCGTCGCGCACAAACCTGCCCGGATCGGACCATCGAGCCCGTAGCGTGGTGCCAATCTTGTGGCAAGCATACCCGCGGCGAATACGATGAAGACGGTGCCGGCAAAGAAGAGCCCGAGCTGGATCGGCGTGAAGTGCAACGCTTCGATGAATAGGCGCGGCGCAGCGGAAAACATCGAGAACAAGCCGCCCATAGTGAGGCTCGAGGCGGCCGCGGGGGTAGCGAAGCGACGGTCTCGAATCAGACCGGCATAGGTCCTGCCGACGACAACTGGATTGAACGGCGTGCGGATCGAATTGTGGGTTTCGCCAAGAACGATGGCGTAGGCAACGGCGCTGACGGCGGCAAAGGCTGCGACCAGCGCGAATTCGGCGCGCCAGCCCAGGCTGTGGTCGAGGGCGCCGCCAAGCAGCGGCGAGAATCCGGGAGCAGCGGACATCACGATCATGATGAGCGCCATCGCGCGCGCCAGTGCGGCGCCACTGAACATGTCGCGGGCGATAGCGCGAGACAGCACTGACGTCGCGCAAGCACCTGTTGCCTGCACGACGCGGCCGATGAGGAGATTGGGCAGGTCGGTTGCCAGACCGCACCAAACGCTGCCGACGAAAAACACAGCAAATCCGATCAGGACCGGCCAACGTCTTCCGTAGCGATCCGAAAGCGGTCCGACCAGGAGCTGGCCTAACCCGAACACTGCAAGAAACACGGTGATGGCGGACGTGACCTCTGCAGTCGTGACATTCAATGAGATCGCAATCTGCGGCAGAGACGGCAGCAAGATGTTAGTCGCGAGCGTTCCCATCGCGGCCAGGACGGAAAGGACCGCGATAGGCAGGGCGCTGGAGGTGGGAATGTCCCGAGGCGCGGTGTTGATCAGGTCAGCCATGGGATCTTTCGCGTGACAGGGATAGGTAGATCAAGGCGGCGAGTGACGCGGTTCGCGCCGCTTGCCGATTCCGTTTTTGTCGCCTAGCCGCAATATCAGCGGACGACGCGCTCGATCGCGATGGCCGTGGCTTCGCCGCCGCCGATGCAGAGTGACGCGACCCCGCGCTTGAGGTTCCGCGTTTCGAGCGCGTGCAATAGCGTCACGATCAGCCGCGCGCCGGTGGCGCCGATGGGATGACCTAGCGCGCAGGCGCCGCCATTGACGTTCAGCTTCTCTCTGGGGATGCCGAGATCCTTCTGTGCCGCCATCGCCACGACGGCAAATGCCTCATTGATCTCGAACAGATCTACGTCGCCAACGCTCCAGCCGACCTTGTCCAACAGCTTGCGAATAGCGGGGATCGGGGCCGTGGTGAACCATTGTGGCTCCTGGCTGTGGGTGGCATGGCCCTTGATCTCGGCGAGCACCGGGAGGCCGTCGCGATCGGCGAGCGAGCGTTTCGCCAAGACGAGCGCCGCAGCGCCGTCAGCATTGGCGGATGAGGCGGCGGGCGTGATGGTGCCGTTGGCGCGGAACGCGGCTTTCAGCCCGGGGATTTTGGCGGGATCTACCTTGAGCGGATGTTCGTCATTGGAGATGATCCGGGGCCCGGCTTTCTCGGTCAGCGTGATCGGAGCTATCTCAGCCTTGAACGCGCCGCCCTCAACCGCCTTGCGGGCGCGGGTCAAGGTCTCGATCGCATACTCGTCCTGGTCCTTGCGGGTGAATTGATAGGCCTCCGCCGTGGCCTCGCCAAAGTCGCCCATCGAGCGTCCGGTCTCGTAGGCATCTTCCAGCCCGTCCATCAACATGTGGTCGATGATGCGGTCGTGGCCAGCGCGATAGCCGCCCCGCGCCTTGGCCAGCAAATAGGGCGCATTGCTCATACTCTCCATGCCGCCAGACAGAACGATCTCGGCGGAGCCCGCATTGATGATATCGTGAGCCAGCATGGTGGCCTTCATGCCGGAGCCGCAGACCTTGTTGATCGTGGTGGCGCCGGTGGCATCGGGCAATTTGGCGCCGCGCGCGGCCTGGCGTGCCGGCGCCTGGCCCTGTCCGGCCGGCAACACGTTGCCCATGAACACCTCGTCGATCCGCTCGGGCGCCAGTTTGGCTCGTTCGAGCGCAGATCCGATCACATGGGAGCCGAGCTTGTGGGCACTGAGTGGCGAGAGCTCGCCCATGAAGCGGCCGAGCGGCGTCCGGGCTGCGGAGAGGATGACGACGGGATCGGAAGCCATGGCGAATTCTCCTGTTGATCGCTGTTGTTATATGACGATAATCATATAACATGGCCGGCATTGCAATGAAATATTGCCGTCGCTTCAAAAGCGCGGTCCAGAAGCGCTGGTGGATGGGAACGGTCGTACAGCCGGTCACCGAGCAGCTTGCACGGAGGGGAGATGCGTTACGTAGGAGACCATAGGCGCCAGACCCACAGCCGGATCGTTGAAAGTGCCTCCTACGGCTTGCGTCAAAACGGTGCCGAAGGGCTTAGTGTTGTCGAATTGATGAAGCTCGCCGGTCTTACGCACGGCGGGTTCTATAACCATTTCGAGTCGCGTGCCGCGCTTGTTGGCGAGGCAATTGCGTTTGCGATGGATCAAACGGCCGAGCGGTGGAAAAAACTGGCGAACCGGAAGGCAAACGAGGATCGTTTCGAGACGTTGATCGCCGATTATCTCAGTTCCCGCCACCGCGACAATCCCAGACAAGGCTGCGCGCTTCCAGCCCTGGCCGCTGATGTCGCTCGATCGAGCCCGAGGGAGCAACGGGCGCTTGCTTCCAAGCTGGAGAAGATGATCGACATCCTGGTCGAAGTGCTTCCCGCCGAGGGTCCTCAACAGGCACGCCAAATCGCGACGAGCGCCATTGCGACGATGGTTGGATCGATCGTGCTATCGCGTGCTGTCGGCGCCGGGAAGCTTTCCGACGATATTCTCGACGCCGGACGGATGACTGTCTGCGGCCGGACTCACAAGCGACAGCGCAGAACAGCAAAGGCGATGAGCTGCGACAAACCATAATCTGGGAGGTGCCCATGACGGCCGGCAAGTGGCTCAAGACAGCCTGCAACCTGTGTTACGTAAACTGCGGCATCGAGGTCTGGGTGAATGAGGGGCGTCTCGAGAAGGTACGAGGCGACCGTTCAAACCCGAAGTCGCAAGGCTATCTGTGCAACAAGGCGGCGCGCATTCCCTACTATGCGCATCACAGGGATCGGCTCACGACCCCGCTGCGTCGTCGCGCCGATGGCGGCTTTGATGAGATCGAGTGGGACGTCGCGATCGCAGAAATCGCGGAGCGGCTTCGAGACGTCGTCGACAGGTATGGCGGCAAGAGTATTGCCCTTTATGGCGGCGGCGGGCAGGGCAACCACGCTGGCGGCGCCTACGCCAGTGGTTTGTTGCGTGCGCTGGGCTCGCGCGGCGTCTTCAACGCTCTTTCGCAGGAAAAAACCGGCGACTTCTGGGTCAATGGCCACATGTTCGGCAGCCAAACCTGCCACACCTCAGAGGACGTCCATCATTGCGATCTCTTGCTTGTCATCGGGGCAAATCCCTGGATCGCGCACGGCTTCCCCAATGCGCGCGACCATCTCAATCAGATACGCAAGGATCCCGCACGCAAGCTGGTCGTCATCGACCCCCGGCGAACCGAAACCGCAGAGATGGCGGATCTGCATCTTGCGGTTCGTCCCGGTGCGGATACGTTTCTTCTTGGCGCGCTGCTGGCCACGCTCGTCCGGTCCGACCGGATCGACCACGCGTTCATTGAGGCGCATACGATCGGCTTCGCGGAAGTGAGGCAAGCGCTATTGAATATCCCCGTTCAAGAATGGGCCGACGCCGCCGATATCTCGATCGCGCAGCTGGAGCGCTGCGCCGCGATGATCGCGGCCGCGAAGGCCATGGTGGTTCGGGTTGAACTCGGCATCCAGCAAGGCGTCAACTCGACTCTCAACTCCTATCTCGAGAAGCTCTTGATCATGCTTTCCGGCAATTTCGGCCGTGAAGGTACCAACCAATTGCATAGCTGGCTTCAGCCGCTATGGGGAAATTCTCCGAACCAGACATTCGCGCCAACCGGCGACGCCATCATTGGCGGCTTGTTGCCGCCCAACATTTTCCCCGAAGCGGTTCTCAAGGACCATCCAGACCGGTTGCGCTGCGCCTGGATCGACAGCTCCAATCCCGCCAACACCGCCGCAAACACGGAGGCGGTGGAACGCGCGCTGAAATCGCTCGAACTATGCGTCGTCGTGGACGTTGCGATGACCGAAACCGCTAGGCTCGCGCATTACGTTCTCCCGGCGTCCACACAATACGAGAAGACGGAATTCACTCTCTTTAACTACGAATTCCCGACAAACTATTTTCACGTGCGCGCTGGCGTCTTGCCGCCGCTCGCCGGCACGTTGCCAGAGCCCGAGATCTACACGCGGCTTGCCGTCGCCCTGGGGCTTCTGCCGGGTGACAATGTGCTCGCGCCGCTACGCGAAATAGCACAGCGCTCGCGACCTGAATTCGCCGCGGCCTTTCGTGCCTTCATCGCGGAAAACCCGGCGGCGGTGCCTGCCCTGGTGCTCTACCATACGCTAGGGCAGACGCTTCCGGATGACACGGCGGCCGCGGCTCCGTTGTGGAGCGCGGCATTGGCTTGCGCGAAGCGGTCGCCGCAAGCGGTACGGCGGGCGATCGGCGCATCCGACCAGGTGACGGACCAGCAGCTCGGAGACCTTCTGTTCAACACCATTGTGGCGACCCGGCAGGGCACGGCGGTCACCCGGCACAAGTATGACGAGGTCTGGTCACTGATCAGCCATTCGGATCGCAAGGTTCGGCTGGTCGTCCCGCAGATGATGGAATGGCTGGCGCGTCTCGATCCGCAGGCTGCGGGCGCGCCAAAGGAGTTTCCGTTCATGCTGGCGGCCGGTGGTCGCCGCATGTTCAATGCCAACCAGATATTTCGCGATCCCGCGTGGCGTCGCGACGACCCGGACGGCGCCCTGTTGATCAATTCGAGCGATCTGAGCGAGTTGGGCGCGAAGGATGGTGACTGGATCGCGGTCGAGTCGGCGGTCGGGCGGCTCGTCGTCCGCTGCAAGGTCGATGACGCCATGCGGAACGGCCAGTTGGCGCTGCCGCACGGCTACGGTCAGGCATACCCGACATCAGACGGAGAGCGCCTGATCAACGGACCGCGCATCAATCTGCTCACCGAGAGCGGCAACCGTGATCCCATTGCGGGCACGCCCTACCACAAGAACGTCCCGGTGCGTTTGACCCTGGTGTCCGGGCACGAAGCTGCCGCCTATCAGTCGCAATCCGAGCGAATTCATAAGAGAGCGGCCGGACAATAGCTCGAAGGGAGCGTCGAATGACCGAGAAACCAATCGCAATCGTGACCGGAGTAGGGCCAGGCACGGGAGCTGCCATCGTCAAGCGCTTCTCTGCTGGCGGGTTTCGTATCATCGCGCTTGCCCGCTCAGCGGAGCTCACCAATCGACTTGCGCAAGAGCTTCCGGACGTGCACGCGGTGACCTGCGACGTCTCCGAGGAGGCTCAGGTGCGGACCGCAGTCGCTGACGTAAAGCGCCGCTTTGGCGCGGCGGACATTCTCATCCACAACGCGGTCGGAGGGGGTTGGGGGAGTTTTCGCGAGATCGATCCGAAGATGCTGAAGGGCAACTTCGAAGTCAACGTGATGGGTCTGTTGTACCTGTCGCGAGAAGTGGCGCCTGACATGATCGCTCGGGGCAAGGGCGCAATCCTGGTGACCGGCAACACCTCTTCGATCCGAGGCAAAGCCAATTTCGCCGGCTTCGCGCCGACGAAGGCGGCGCAGCGCATTCTGGCCGAGTCGATCGCACGTGAAGTAGGACCTCTCGGCGTCCACGTCTCCTACGTTCTCATCGACGCCGTTATCGATACGCCCCGGATGCGCGCGCGGATGAGCGACAAACCGGATGAGTTCTTCATCAAGCCGGCGGCGATCGCCGACGAATTATTGCATCTCTACGGTCAGGATCGCTCGGCCTGGTCGTTTCTCACGGAACTGCGGCCATTCAACGAAAATTGGTAACGCTCGAACACGGGCACGGCGCGCTGGGTCACTTTGGAGAGCTCTCCGCGGGACTTGAAAGGTCAGGAACATGACTGATGGATCCATCGCGGTTGATGCGGGGACGGACGAACTGCTGTGCGCGATCCGGGATCGCGTCGCGGTGATTACCTTGAACCGGCCCGGAGCCCGAAATTCGTTGTCCGATCATCTTACGCCGGCGTTGCGCCGGATGATCAAACAGAATGGAGATGATCCTGAGGTCGGAGCCCTCCTGATTACCGGTGCAGGCACTGCCTTCTGTTCGGGCGGCGATGTTAAGGGAATGGGCGGCAACGCTGCCGCGCCGGCGATGTCATTCAGCGACAAGGTTGCGCGATTGCGGGAACGTCAGCGAACCCTGACCGGCGTACTTGTTTCGGTGCGGAAGCCCACCATCGCAGCTTTGCCGGGACCGGCGGCTGGCGCCGGGCTTGCGATCGCACTCGCTTGCGACCTTCGTATCGCGGCCGAATCCACGATCATGACGACAGGCTATGCCAGGATTGCGCTCACCGGCGATTACGGCATTTCGTGGTTGTTGACCCGGCTTGCCGGGACGGCACGTGCTCGCGAACTGATGTTTCTGTCTGAACGGATCAGTGCACGGCGCTGCGAAGCATTGGGCCTTATCAATCGCGTGGTGTCTGATTCCGAACTGCAAAGCGAAGCATTCGAAATGGCGAGAGCATTGGCGAATGGCCCGGCGAGCGCCTATGCCTCCATGAAGGATAATCTCGACCTTGCGCTGTCGGCCGACTTCTTGACGTCACTAGATCAAGAGGCCGAGAGGATGGTCCTCGCGGCGGGCACTGCGCAGCACGCCGAAGCTGTCCGGGCTTTTATTGAGAAGCGTCCGCCGACTTACAGGTAAAACTCTTTCAGGTCATGACTTCGAAGGCCTAGCGGGCCGTACCCGCAACCGCACAAGCTGGAGCTGCCAAGCTAGAGCGTTTCACTTTTTGACTGAAGCATAACCGGCGTTAGCGAAGTAGTTGGCGCATTCACGAGGCTGGATGTCGTGGACGAGGTGACCGATGTGTCGCCAAGTGTCCTCGATGGTGCGCTTCTGAGCTTGCCGCATCCAATGCTTGATCTTGGCGAAGGCCTGTTCGATCGGGTTGAGGTCGGGGGAGTATGGCGGCAGGTACCAGAGCCTGGCGCCAGCGGCCTGGATCATCTGCCTGACAGCTTTCGACTTGTCGCTTCCAAGATTGTCGAGAATGACGATATCGCCCTCGCGCAGGGTTGGCAGGAGAAGGTGCTCAACATAGGCGCGGAAGCATTCGCCGTTGATCGGCCCGTCGAAGACGCAGGGTGCCGTGAGTTGGTCGTGGCGGAGCGCGCCGAGGAACGTGAGGGTACGCCAGTAACCGTGCGGTGCGAAGCCACGCAGGCGTGCCCCTTTGGCACCCCCAGCCCCGCAAAGGGGCCATATTGGTTTTGATCCAGGTCTCATCGATGAAGACGAGCCGGCCCGGATCGAGCCCGGCCTGCCAGGATTGCCAACGCTGACGCCTACGAGAGACGTCGGCCCGAGCCTGCTCAAGAGCGAACAGTGTTTTTTTGAACCGCAGCCCTTCCCGGCGCAGGAACAGCCAGACCGCGTTGTGCGAGACCTTGACCCCACGGGCCGCCAGTTCCGCCTTCAGGCCATGTAACGTCAGGTGGGGCGTCTGAGTGATTCGCTCGACGATGAAGGCGCGGTGCGGATCAAGTACAGGCTTGCGGTGTCCGCCCATCTTGCCAGGCACAACCGAGCCGGTCGCCCGCTGCCGCTGTGACCACTTCACAACTGACGAGACCGCAACGCCAAACCGTTCTGCCATAGACCGGCAGCTCTCGCCTGCCAAAACCGACGCCACCACTCGCTCGCGAAGATCCAGGGAAAGAGGTCGGGTCATGCGATGCTGGCCTCCAATCCAGTCAGCATCTTGAATCACAAACCGCCAGAAACCGGAATCCCCTCCGATTCAATTAAGCAATGAAACGCTCTAATTGCTCATTCGACTGCGGCGATACGAATGGGACGCGTTCCGATCGGAGCGCCGGTCGCGCGGTCGATGGTGAGGGGATCGATCTCCGTTCCGTTTTCGGCATCAAAGAACCGGGTCACCTTGCCTCCGCTGCGATGCTTGCGTCCCCACGCACCAATCGCGAATAGGACCGGCAAGAAGTCGCGCCCGGCTTCCGTCAGCACATATTCGTCCCGTGGCGGACGGTCTGAATAACGGCGCTTCTCCAGCACTCCCTCGTCAACCAGCGCCGAAAGGCGCCCCGTCAGCATCGTCGGCGCGATACCGAGACTCCTGCGAAAATCGTCGAAGCGGGTCAGTCCCGCATGGGCGTCGCGCATGATCAGCATGCTCCATGCGTCTCCGACCAGCGCCAGGCTTCGGGCGATCAGGCAAGGCTGGGCCGAAGGTTTTTTCATGTAAGTCTCATTTTAGTAGTGACTTGATACTAAATTGATAGTAACAGATCATTCGTCGGTGTTCCACACCAAATTGGGAAGACCGGAGCCGAGGACGCGGAATTGCGCTGATGCCGGGTGCTTCCGCCAGCATTGGGCTGGCGTCGGGCCAAGGCCAACATAGCGGCCTATCAACACGTGCACCTCTTCGTGCGCACAGGAAGAACCGCGTCATCCGATATCCCTCTGATCTCAGGGATTCCGGTGTCAGCCGAACTATGGAGTAAGTGATGTCAACTTATGTCAGCCACCCAGGATCGGTCGTGCGCTATGTCGATGCGCCGAATCTTTCGATCAGTGCTGCAGGAACAACTTTTGCCTATCGCGATATCGGTCCACGCACTGGCGTGCCATTGATCCTTCTCAACCATTGGGGCGCGGTTCTCGACAATTTCGATCCACCGATCGTCGACGGGCTCGCCACCAGGCATCGCGTGATCGCGATCGACTTCCGCGGCATCGGCGCTTCAGGCGGGAAAGCGCCTGTTAGCGTTGGCGAAATGGCAGAAGATACGATTGCTCTGATCGCCGCGCTGGGTTTTGAAAAAGTCGATCTGCTCGGCTTTTCCCTCGGCGGCTTCGTAGCCCAGGATATCGCACTGAAGGCCCCTGGTCTCGTGCGAAAGCTGATTCTGACCGGCACGGGCCCGGCAGGCGGCAAAGGTATCGAGAAGGTCGGGCCGGTGTCCTGGCCGCTGATGATCAAGGGCTTGCTGACTTTGCGAGACCCGAAATTCTATCTGTTCTTCACCTCCACAGCCAATGGCCGCCGGGCCGCAAAGGCCTTTCTGGAAAGGCTGAAGGAGCGTAAGTCAAATCGGGACAAAGGAGCCACGCCAGTGGCCTTGTTGCGGCAGCTCAAGGCGATCAAGAGCTGGGGCCAGCAGGCGCCTCAGGATCTCGGCAGCCTCCGCATCCCGGTCCTGATCGCGAATGGCGATAACGACATCATGGTGCCGACCGCAAACAGCACCGACATGGCACGGCGTGTTCCGGGCGCCCAACTGGTCATCTACGAAGATGCCGGGCACGGCGGGATTTTCCAGTACCACGCCGATTTCGTGCCGAAGGCGCTGTCGTTCCTCGACGCCTGACGCCGCGACCATATTTTCAAATTGGAGATGACATCATGAAGGCATTCGTCGTCGACAAATATAAGAAGAAAGGGGCTCTGCGCTCGGCAACCATGCCAGAACCGGAGTTGCGGGACGATGATGTCCTGGTTCGGGTTCGCGCAACTGCTGTGAACGTCCTGGACTCCAAGCTCAGGAATGGAGAATTCAAGCTCATCCTGCCGTATCGTCCGCCCTTCATTCTGGGCCACGATGTTGCCGGGACGGTCGTCAGGGTTGGCCGCAATGTCAGGCGATTCAAGGCAGGCGACGAGGTCTATGCGCGGCCGCGCGATCATCGGATCGGAACATTCGCCGAATTCATTGCCATGAACGAAGCCGACGTGGCGCCGAAGCCCTCGAACATCAGCATGGAAGAGGCCGCTTCCATCCCGCTGGTGGGGCTGACCGCCTGGCAGGCGCTAGTCGAGGTGGGCCAGCTGAGGCCCGGCCAGAAGGTCTTCATCCAGGCGGGCTCCGGCGGGGTGGGGAGTTTCGCGATCCAACTCGCCAAGCATCTCGGTGCGGTCGTCGCGACGACGACGAGCGCGAAGAATGTCGAGCTGGTCAAGAGCCTCGGCGCGGACTTGGTCATCGACTACAAGACCCAGGATTTCGAGAAAGTCTTGTCGGGCTACGATCTGGTCCTGCACAGCCAGGACGCCAAGACGCTTGAAAAATCTCTGCGCGTGCTCAAGCCGGGCGGCCTGCTCATCTCAATCTCCGGGCCGCCCGACCCCGAATTCGCGAGGGAGCAGGGGATGAACATCTTCCTGAAACTGGTGCTGCGTTTGCTGAGCCATGGTGTGCGGAAGAAAGCCAGAAAACTTGGTGTGCGCTTCTCATTCCTGTTCATGCGAGCGCAGGGACAGCAGCTACGCGAAATCACGTCCCTGATCGAATCCGGCGTGATCCGTCCGGTCGTGGACAAGGTTTTCCCGTTCGAAAAAACCGGCGACGCGCTCGCCTATGTCGAGACCGGGCGCGCAAAGGGCAAGGTCGTGATCGCGGTGAAACAATAGTTCCGTAACGGTGCCGCCTGCGTTGCGACGCCATACGCCGGCCGGCACCAAGTGCATGAGGAAACGACATGACTGAATCCAACCGCGATACACAGCCTTTCCAGCAGGACGTCGCACTTATTGTCGGCGGTGGCCCGGGCATCAGTTCGAGTTGCGCCAGGCTGTTCGCGGAAAACGGAATGCGTGTCGCCGTCGCAGCCAGGAATCCGGAAAAAGCCGTCCTTGAGACTCTCGAAAAGGTGCACGGCGTACGTCGCTACGCCTGCGATGCAAGCGAACCGGAGGCCGTGGCACAGCTGTTCGCGAATGTCGCTCGAGAGATCGGAGCGCCGAGGCTTGTCGTGCATAACATCGATGGCCGCGTTCCCGGCATTTTCCGCAAGGACATTCTCGAAGCCGACCCGATAATGGCGCTCGAAACATTCCGAAACTCGGCATTCAGCGCGTTTCTGGTAGGTCAACAGGCAGCTCGGCTCATGCTCGGAAACGAACCCGACGTCAATGGTACGAGAGGAACGTTAATCTTTACGAACGCCAGCGCGGCGCTCAAGGGTTTTCCATCGAGTGGTGCATTTGCGATGGCGTGCCATGCCAAATCCGGACTCGCGCAAAGCATGGCGAGAGAATTGATGCCGCAGGGAATCCATGTGGCGAATGTGCCGATCGATGCCGCGATCGGTTGGACTCAGGAAGACGGGACCCGCGCGCACCGTCTGGCGGGGACGACCGTGGAAGACAACATGGCCGACCCTGTCCATATTGCGGAAACCTATCTGCAGCTGCACCGCCAGCATCGGTCGACCTGGGCTTTTGAAGTCGTGCTGCGGCCGTGGGTCGAGAAATGGTAATTACGCTCAGCTGATCCCTCCGAACAAGTGCGCGGAGATCGCCAATTCTAAATTGGAATTCGATTTCTGCACCAAGAATTCCGCCATTCTCTGGCACATTGACGTCTGCTCGTCTTGACAGTTCTATTTTAGAACGGTTTACTCCGCGGGCCGATATGAATGAAGGGTGCGGACCTCCCGGTTGAAGGAGGCCGCGCACGCTGCCGAAAACAAGGCGCGAGGGAGGATGGCATGAGGAGCGTGGACGAGCTTACCGCAGCCGAACTGCTGGACGGCCTGCCGTCCAGAGTGCACGAGGTTTACGCGCCGTTCGTGCGGGATATTCCGGATCATCCGGCCTTCGTGGAAGGCGGGCGTTCCTGGAGCTACCGGCAGTTCTCGGATGCTGTCGACGCTGCTGCAAAGAATCTCGCCGGGTTGGGCATCAGGCCCGGTGATCGCGTGATGATTGCCAGTGAGAACAGCGTGGCCCTCGGCGTGATGCTCTTCGCAGCGAGCAAGCTCGATGCCTGGGGTATTCCGGTCAATCCCCGCCTTTCGCCCCGAGAGATCGACCTGATTGGGACGCACAGCGGCGCCAGACGCGTTCTGTTCAACTCGGCTCTGTCGAAGGAAGCGGCCGATCATGCCACTCGCGTCGGAGCGAAAATCGGCGCCGTCGGACCATTTGGTGGAATCGGTGTCGGTCCTCTCAATGCGGATGCGAAAGCAGAGCCCGTCGAGAAGGATGGCGCCCGCCAGGTCGCAGGCCTTTTATACACCTCGGGCACGACCGGTGCGCCGAAGGGCGTCATGCTGAGCCACCGCAATCTGCTCTTCACCGCAAGGACGTCGGGAATCCTTCGACGAAGCAGTCCAGGCGACCGCATTTACGGCGTGCTGCCGATGTCGCACATCGTCGGGTATGCGATCCTACTGATTTCGACGCTGATGCACGGCGGCACGTTGCACGTCGTGGCCAAGGCCGATCCCGCTGCGCTGGCTCATGCCATCGCCGAGCAAGGGATTACGAGCCTATTCGGCGTGCCTGCCACATATCAGCGGCTGCTTGAGCACAAGGCGGTCAAGGGCATCCAACGGCTCGAGCGGGGCAGCCTGCGGATCATGGCGGTGGCTGGCGCTCCGCTAGACCTCGATCTCAAGAAGCGGATCGAGGACGAGTTTGGAATCCCGCTGTTGAACAACTACGGCATAACCGAATGTTCGCCCGGCCTGTCGGGTGTCCGTTCGGAACAGCCTGCCTCGGACGAGTCGGTCGGCCCTTTTCTTCCCGGCGTCGAGCACCGGATCGTGGACGGACAAGGAAAAAAGGTGGCGACCGGTGAGGTGGGCGAATTGCACGTACGAGGTCCGAACATCATGCTCGGCTACTATCGTGCGCCCGACCTGACAGCGGCGGCGATCGATGAGCAGGGATGGTTCAACACGGGAGATCTCGCGCGGGTGAACGGCAAGGGGCATCTCTACATTGCCGGCCGCACCAAGGAGCTCATCATCCGCTCCGGCTTCAACGTTTATCCCGCCGAGGTGGAAGCGGTCCTGAACGCGCACGACCAGGTCGTTCAGTCGGCCGTCGTCGGACGAAAGGTCGAGGGCAACGAGGAGGTCGTCGCGTTCGTTCAGCTTCTCCCCGGTGCGAGCATCAGCGCGGAAGACCTAAAGGCGTATACGGCCCAATTGCTCACGTCCTACAAGCGTCCAACCGAATTGATCGTGCTCGACGCTCTGCCCTCGGCCTCCACCGGCAAGATACTGAAACACAAGCTGCGAGAGATGGCGAACGAACAGGCCGCCCCGAAGGCGTCGCGTGCGGCCGCCGCTGGCTGACGGGCGTCAGGATGATTTGAACGGCAATATGCCGGTTTAAGAAAGAACGTGAGCGACGGACTTGTCGCCGAAGGGAGATGACAATGTTGAGAAGCGTCATGATTGTAGCCGCGCTCGCGGCATCCATAGCCGGGGCGCATGCGCAGACGCCGGGCGTCACTGAATCCGAGATAAAGATAGGAGCGACGTTCCCTTTCAGCGGCCCCGCTTCGCCGCTCAGCAATACCGGAAAGGGCATGATCGCCTACGTCAATTCGATCAACGAGCGCGGCGGCATCAACGGGCGGAAGATAAACCTCGTCACCTACGACGATGCCTACAGTCCCCCCAAGACGGTGGAGCAGACCAGGAAACTCGTGGAAAGTGACGAGGTGGCGTTCCTGTTCGGCCCGCTGGGGACGCCCGGCATCAGCGCTACTATCAAGTACGTCAACGCGAAGAAAGTCCCGCATCTGTTTGTTGTGAGCGGAGTCACAAAATTCACGAACTTCGCTGAATTCCCCATGACCACGACGGGATTGCCGAGCTACGACACCGAGGGACGAATCTACGCGAAATACATCACCCAGACCCGGCCGGACGCGAAGATTGCCATCCTGTATCAGAACGACGATCTGGGTAAGGACTTCGTCAATGCATTCAAGGGCTATTTGAAGGACGATTTCGACAAGAAAGTCGTCGCGTCGTCCTACGAAGTGACGGAGCCGACCATTGATTCCCATGTCGTTTCGCTGAAATCGTCTGGCGCATCGGCGTTTTTGGTGGCCGGCACGCCAAAATTCGCAGCGCAGGCCATCAAGAAGGCCGATGAGATAGCTTGGAAGCCGCTGTTCCTGATCAACTTTGTTTCGAGCTCGGTGTCTTCGACCATCGTCCCCGCAGGACCGGAAAAGGCCGTAGGCATAGTCGCCGCGACAATCACGAAGGATCCGAATGATAAGAAGTGGGCCGACGATCCCGGCATCAAATGGTACCGCGAGTTCTTTGCCAAATACCTGCCGGGCGCAGATATCGGAGACAACAATTATCTGTTCGGGACCCAGCAGGGACAGATCCTGGAGCAGGTACTCAAGCAATGTGGCAACGATCTCTCGCGGGAGAATATCGTCAGGCAATCGCGCAGCATCCGCGGGTTGTCGCTTCCCACTGTTATACCAGGTGTCATCATCAACACGGGCCCCGAAAGCAGTATGGCGTATACGCAGCTGCAGCTGCAGCGCTGGAATGGGACCACGTGGGAGCAATTTGGTAGTGTACTCAGCGCCGACGGGAAATGAATTGTATCGTCTGAACACGCTGCGCAGGTGATTTGAGCCACGCGATCAACTGAATCATGGAGCACGGATGTCCAGCGACGTTCTTTTCCGGCCTTTCAAGCTGAAAGGGCTGACCTTGCCGAACCGGGTCGTGATGGCGCCGATGACGCGCTCATTCTCTCCGGGCGGAATCCCGACCGGCGACGTCGCGCAGTATTACCGTCGGCGTGCCGAAGGAGCGGTCGGCCTCATTATCTCGGAGGGCACGGGCGTGGATCGTCCGGCATCCCTGAACGATCCGAATGTTCCCCGTTTTCACGGTGAGAAGGAGTTGGCGGGGTGGCGGCGTGTGGTCGACGAGGTGCATGCCGCCGGTGGCCTGATGGCACCGCAGCTATGGCACGTCGGAGCCGTTCGCACCCGCGCCCAGGATTGGTCTCCTCCGGGTGCTTACGACAGTCCGTCCGGTCTGTCGCGACCGGAGAAGAAATTTGGCGAGCCGATGAGCGAAGCGGACATCGCCGACGCCATTCGCGCCTTCGCCGATGCAGCGCTTGCGGCGAAGCGCCTGGGATTCGACGCCGTCGAATTGCATGGCGCGCACGGCTATCTGATCGATCAATTCTTCTGGGCGGGCACCAATCGCCGCGAGGATGCTTATGGTGGCAAGGACCTGCCGGGTCGGGCGCGGTTTGCCGCTAATATCATCCACGCGGTTCGCAGATCGGTCGGACCGGACTTTCCGATACTGCTCCGCATCAGCCAGTGGAAGCAGCAGGACTATGAAGTGAAGCTGGCCGAGACGCCTCGCGCGTTGGAAGCCTGGCTCAAACCTCTGGTCGACGCCGGAGTAGATGTTCTGCATTGCTCGCAACGGCGCTTCTGGGAGCCGGAGTTCGATGGTTCCGACTTGAACTTCGCCGGATGGGCGAAGAAGGTCACGGGTGTACCGACGATTTCGGTCGGGTCAGTCGGTCTGACCGGCGAATTCATCGCTGCATACAGCGGAGAAAGCTCGCGTCCGGCGTCCCTCGACGAGTTAATCCGCCGCCTCGATCGCGAGGAGTTCGATCTTGTCGCGGTGGGTCGGGCGCTGCTTCAGGATCCGCAGTGGCTACTGAAGATACGCGACGGCCGGACAGAGGAATTGATGGCTTTCGAACGAACTGCATTCGCAGCGCTGAGCTAATCCGAGCGATGAAGGGTGTCGGGGCAGGGTTCGTCGCTAATGAATAACGGCTATCGAAAATGTTGGGTAGCCGGTGCTGCGGCGATCGGTCCAAGCTGGCTGGCAACGAATGATCGGCTGCGCGGCAGTCGACGACGGGAGGAGCCTGCGTGTCCTTGCGCAGTCGCCTGGAAGCAATTCGGAGACTGGCAATGAACGACACGAAAACCCAGGTCGGCCAAATCCGCACCGAGGTGCACGGGCATGTGTTCAAGATCATCATCGACAACGTTGCGAAGAAGAATTCGTTCAGTCCGCAGATGATGGCGCAGATGTCGGATGCGATGACGCTTCTCGACCGCACCGACGACTACTGGGTCGGGGTACTTTGCGCCGAGGGCCCGGATTTCACGGCCGGGCTGGATATGCCGAAATTCTTCGGACCCAAGGCCGAGAATACCGAGATCAAGCCCGACAACATCGATGCGTTCGCGTTGAAGAGCCGGTGTCGCAAGCCGATCGTGACGGCAGTGCAGGGGATCTGCTTCACGATTGGCATCGAAATGATGCTCGCTGGCGACATCGTCGTGGCGGCCGACGACGCACGGTTCTGTCAGATGGAATCCAAGCGCGGGATCGCGCCTCTTGGTGGTGCCCATTTCCGATATCTGACACGGGCGGGCTGGGGAGACGCGATGTATCACCTGTTCCTATGCGACGAGTTCGATGCCGCGCGGGCTTACAAGATCGGGTTTGTTCAGGAAGTCGTCGCTCCCGGCCAGCAGATTGCGCGCGCGATGGAGATTGCGAATCTGATCGCCAAGAACGCGCCGATCGGCATTCAGGTGACGAAGGAGGCCGCGTTGAAATACATCGAGGCCGGCGAGAGAGCCGCGATCGATTACATTCCCAAGATCAAGGATCGCGTCTTCAGCAGCGAAGACATGAAAGAAGGCATCCAGTCATTCGTGGAGCGCCGCTCGGCAGTATTCCGCGGGAAATAGAGATCCCACGACCGCTTGGTAGAACTTCGCTCCGGACCAGAGGATTTGACCATGGGAAGCATCAAGAAGGCATTCGATCTCACCGGCAGGAATGCTCTTGTTACGGGAGGCTCCCGTGGCCTTGGGTTGCAGATCGCCGAGGCGCTGGGTGAGCAAGGAGCACGGATCGTGATCTCCTCTCGCAAGGCGCCAGACCTGGAAAAGGCCCAGGCGCACCTTGCCGGGCTCGGCATCAAGGCGGAATGGATCGCAGCGGATAATTCCAGGGACGAAGACGTCAAGCGCCTCGCCGACGAAACGATCAAGAAGCTCGGACGGGTGGACATTCTGGTGAACAACGCGGGCGCCACCTGGGGCGCGCCGACGGAAGATCACCCGATCGAAGCCTGGGACAAGGTGATGAACTTGAACATCCGCTCGCTGTTCCTGCTCAGCCAACAGATCGCCAAGGGTTCGATGATACCGAACAAATATGGCCGCATCGTCAACCTTGCTTCGATCGCGGGCCTGTTCGGAAGTTCCGGGGATATGCAGACGGTCGCCTACAACACAAGCAAAGGCGCTGTCGTCAACTTCACGCGGGCGTTGGCGGGGAGCTGGGGGCGTTACGGAATTACGGCCAATGCTCTGGCGCCTGGCTTTTTCCCATCGAAGATGACAAAGGGAACGATCGAAGCGGTCGGGGTCGAAAAGCTCGCCGCTGGCGCGCCGCTGCGCCGCATCGGTGATGAGGACGATCTGAAAGGTGCCGCGGTTCTGTTCGCCAGCGACGCCGGCAAGCACATTACCGGACAGATCCTTGCCGTCGATGGTGGTCTGACTTCGGTGCTATCGTCTTCCTGAACGTCTTGGTCTGGCGGCCTGCGGTTTTGTAGTGACACCGTTCGCGGCGGTGGAGGGCTAAGGGACCACCAGCGTCAGCGTCTCGGCGACCAGAGCCGGCGTTTGACTATTATCGATCTCAAGTACCGCGTTGCCCTTGATCAGCATACGCCCGTTGTCCTTCGGTTCGACACTTGTCATGGAAAGCTGAAGGCGAACGCGGTTACCCGATCTTACGGGTGTCAGGAACCTGACTTTGTCCAGACCATAGTTGAAGACGGCAGATGCGTCGACCGGAGCGAGCCCCAGGTCCATGCCAAGTGGCGCAATCAATGACAGGCTCAGGAAGCCGTGGGCAATGGTGCCGCCTACAGGACTTTCCTTGCTCGCGCGGTCCGCATCCACGTGGATCCACTGCCTGTCCCCAGTACAGGCCGCGAACTGGTCGATCATGGGCTGGTCGATGGTGACCCAGTCGGATGTTCCGAGATTCTGGCCCACGAAATCCCTGATCGCCTCGAGCTTAATCTGTGCCATCGCTGTGTCCGTTGTTTCGACCGTTTGGCATATTTCCCCAAACTGCGAGGAAGGCCATGTCGAGTTTGTTGAACGGGGAACGCAATATTGAATAGCGGCCAGGCTTTGATGGCTTTTTCGCTTGTGTTTCCGGGTCCTGCGACGTCGTTCGCACTCGGCGATCAGGAACCAAAAGCGCTTGCGCAAAGGACGAGAGCATGACCGAGGCAAGCTGGGATTTGTTTCGCTTGTTTTCCGTGGTGGCGAGAACTGGAAGCGTCAACCGTGCCGCACACGAACTGGGAATGAGCCAACCGACATTGAGCAGGCGTCTGAAGGAGCTGGAGCGCTACGTGGCCGCTCCCCTGTTCTTTCGCGCCTCGTCCGGGGTGAAGCTGACGCGGGAAGGCGAGGACCTGCAACGCTCGGCCGGCGATATGATGCTCGCATTCGAGTCGTTTCATCGCGATCTGCGTTCGCGCGTCGGGCAACGATCGTCAGTGGTCAGGATATCGGCGACCGAAGGCATGACCAAGCACTGGCTTCTCCCGCGGGTTGCGGAGCTGCGACGGCGCGATAGTCGAATCTACCTGGAAATCATCTCCACGGTGAACCAGCAGAGCTTGGCAACGAGCGATCTGGACTACGTCATCAGGATGGGAGATCCCGGCGAGAACGATCTCATTGGAAAGCGGGTCGCGGACGTGCCGATGGGGATTTTTGCCTCCGAGCGGTACCTTGCCGGACGCCCCGCGCCTCGGTCATTGTCAGAGCTGAGGGATCACGACATCATCGGCCATACTGCCGATTTTGTCTCCTTCCGCAACGTTCGGCCCAATCAGAGGGATTTGTTGGAGTATTTCTCGGAAGCGGCGGGCATCCGCAGCGTTGTTCGGGTCAACCCAATTGCCAACCATTTCGCCGCCGCCGGTTGCGGTCTCGGGCTTGCGCTTCTTGCTGTACCATTCGCGCAAGCCGAGGGACTGGTTCAGGTCTTGCCGCAAGAGACAGTTACGATGAACGTATGGCTGCTGCGCCGGCGCGAGAGCGACCTGAGAAAATTGACTCGTGAAGTCAGGCGATTCCTGGAAGCAGAATTCACCGCTTCCAGGGAATGGCTCGCGGGCAACCCTCGAAATGCGAGAGTGACCAAGCGCAAGGCCTGAGGCCGTCTCACATGCTGCCTTCGCCGCATCTGGAAATATCGCGGTAAGACACGCGAAGAGGCCGTGGTCATTCTGCGCTGAATAGCGGTAGTTCAGAATTTAGATACTTGCCGGGCGCCGGGCCGGTCATCCTCCATCTCAAAAATCATAACGGGAGGGATGGATGTCCAAATCGGAAGGGGCCTTGCTGTCAACGCCGATCCAGACGATCGCGGAAATTCCGCGACGTTACGCGGCCATCACGCCCGACGCCGTCGCCGTGAGCTTCGAGGGGCGCGAGACAAGCTATCGGGTTTTGGAGGAATTATCCAATCAAGTCGCCAATGGCCTCATGGCTGGGGGTGTGCGACCGGGCAGCCGAATTGCGATACTCGACAAGAATTCGGATATCTTTTTTCAAGTGCTTCTCGGGGCAGCCAAGGCCCGCGCCGTCCTGGTTCCCATCAATGCAAGGCTGGCACCTCCCGAGATCGTTTTCGCGGTCAACGATGCCAAAACCGAGATTCTCTTCGTCGGGGAATCGTTCGAGAAACTTACCACTGAAATCCAGGATCAGCTGGAAACTGTTTACCAAATCATTGTGTTGGACTCTCGTTACCTCAAGTGGCGCGATGCCCACCCGACGACCGAGGCGAGCCTGCCAGTCAGCCC
Organism: Bradyrhizobium sp. 132; assembly: GCF_023074185.1. Taxonomy (GTDB): domain Bacteria; phylum Pseudomonadota; class Alphaproteobacteria; order Rhizobiales; family Xanthobacteraceae; genus Bradyrhizobium. Next base: position 34,618 of record NZ_JADPKY010000106.1, read on the forward strand.
CAATGACGTTTGCTTGCAGCTCTACACCAGCGGCACGACCGGCTATCCGAAGGGCGTGCAGCTTTCTCACGCCAATTTTCCACTACACGCGCTTGACGACTGGAAGGCGTGGTCGTCCGACGATGTCATGCTGCTCGCAATGCCGTTGTTCCACATCGCAGGGGTCGGTACCGGCGTATTCGGTCTGGTCGCCGGCCTCAAGACGATCGTGCTTCGCGAGTTCGTTCCATCGGTGGCGCTTGAAACGATACAGCGCGAACGAGCTACGGTCACGTTCCTCGTTCCGGCAATGCTATTGGCGATGCTGGCCGAACGTAACGTTGAAAAAATCGATCTCTCCTCACTGAGACAGATTCTTTACGGAGCCTCCCCGATACCGCTCGAGCTTCTCAGGAAGTCGCTCCGGGTGTTCAGGCATACGGGGTTCTTCCAGGTCTACGGCCTGACCGAAACGACCGGCGTCATCACGGTTCTGGATGCTGCAGACCATTCCTCGAACAATAGGGATATCCTGAGGTCATGCGGCCGTCCGGTCGAAGGCATTGAACTGATGGTCATCGACGCGTCGGGCAAACCGCTACCAGCCCGAGAGGTGGGTGAAGTCGTGTGCCGCTCATCGCAAAATATGAAGGGATACTGGAATCGGGCAGAGGACACCGCGAGGACTCTCAGGAACGGATGGCTGCATACCGGCGATGCCGGATTCCTCGATGAAAACGGCTATTTGTACATTCATGATCGTTTGAAAGACATGATCGTTTCCGGCGGAGAGAACGTCTACCCCGCCGAGATCGAAAGTGCCTTGTATGGACACGCGGATATCGCCGACGTCGCCGTCATCGGCGTGCCTGACGACCGGTGGGGTGAAGCGGTCAAGGCCCTCGTCGTGTTGAAACCGGATCGTACGGCGGACCCGGCGGGCATACTGCATTTCGCGCGAGGAAGGCTGGCGGGGTTCAAGATCCCGAAGTCGATCGAATTCGTGCACGAACTTCCCCGCAATCCGTCCGGGAAAATCCTCAAGCGGCTGCTGCGAGAGCGCTATTGGGAAGGATACGAGCGGATGGTCAATTGAGCGTGGTTGGCCGAATTGAACGTATCGGGCCGGGAGACGCTTTTGCTAGGCGACCGCTGCGTCCTGCGACTTGAGCGACTGAAGCGTCAGCACCTCGGTCAAGCGCAGATGTTCCGTCATCAAATCGGTGGCGAGTTTCACATGCCGGCCAAGAATGGCTTGGGCCAGTGCCGAATGTTCGGCGCGCAGATCACGATCGGCGCGCGACATTCGCACATTGATGCGGCGATAGCGTTCGCCCTGGACGAAGAGTTGTTCGCGGATTCGCAGCAGCCAGGGACTATCGCAGGCCGCCACCAGGGTGGCATGGAATTTCGCGTGCGCGATCATCCAGTCGTCGCCCAGGTCGTGAATGTCGTGGGGCGTATGCGAGAGTTCATGATCGGCTGCGACAATAGCAGCCTCCCATTTGAGGCCGCCGAGTTTCATCGCGCGGTGCATGCATTTCAGTTCGATGTCGATTCTGACGGCCGTCAGATCCGAAACATCGGCGGCATTGATGGGCGCCACCCGGAAACCTCGCTGGGGCTCCGCAATGACCAGCGCCTCGGCAGAGAGACGCGACAGGGCCTCCCGTACAACGCTCGGGCTGACCCCAAGATATTGAGCCAGATCTTGAATTTTCAGCTTTCCGTCGGCCGGCAAGCGGCCGGCCAAGATGTCCGAGCGAAGTCGAGCATAGGCTGAAACGGTAAGGCTGGTCGCGTCCTGAGGCATCCCTGGCATTTTCACAAGGATTCGGAGGAATACAAGATGAATCCAATAATATCTTTTTTATGTTGACCGTATGAGTTTTTCAGATACCGTTCCATTATCGAACCGAACGACTGACTCAAAAAAATCCGGAGGAATTCAATGACCACACCAAACGAGTTGGTTACCGTCAGTCGGGAGGGCGATCTCGTTACCCTGACGATGACTTTCGCTCCCTACAATCTCGTGGCCAAGCCGCTGCTGACCGCGCTGCTGGATGCAGTCGAACAGGCTCATAAGGGAGGCGCGCGTGCCATCATCCTGCGGAGCGGATTGCGACACTTCTCCGCCGGTGCTGAAATAGAACTATTCGACAATCGCGGCGAACGGATGCCCGAAATCGATGTGTGCGCCTGCCTGGATGCGCTCGAACAGGTTCCTGTGCCGATCATCGCGAGCATGCACGGATTGGCCCTCGGTGGCGGATTCGAGCTGGCGCTGGCCTGCGACATCATCGTTGCCGCGGACTCCGCGAAGGCCGGCATGGTCGAGGTGACGCTGGGCCTGCATCCGCTGATGGGCGCCATACAACGTGTGGCATCGCGCGCCGGCGTGGCGCGCGCCAAGGAGATGGCTCTGTTCGGACGTCGCTATGATGCGGCGACGCTGGAGCGCTGGAATATCGTCAATCGCGTCGTGCCCGAAGCCCAGCTTGAAGAAACGACGCGGATCCTCGCGCTCGAGCTTGCGGTGGGCCCGACAGTGGCGCATGGCGCCACCAAACGACTGGTCCGGGAATATATGGAAGACAGCGTCGTGAAAGCCGACCGCGCAATGTCTGACGCGCAGCGTCCGATCTTCCAGAGCAACGATCTCGTCGTCGGCCTGAAGGCCTTCCGCGAGTCCGGGCCTGGTCACGCCATTTTCTCGGGCCGCTGAGGGACGTTGTCATGACAAATCGTACACCCCTTGCCGGAATCAAGGTCGTCGACTTCTCGCGCGTCCTTGCTGGTCCCCACTGCACCAGGGCCCTGTCGGACCTCGGCGCCGACGTGATCAAGATCGAGCCGCCGCGCGGAGACATCTCACGGTACGCCCTGCCTGGCGACGAAACCGCGAGCATGTCCTACTACTATATCCAACAGAACGTCGGGAAACGGAACATCAGCATCGACCTGAACTTCCCCGAAGGAAGAGAAGTCGTGCGCAAGATGTGCGATAGCGCCGACATTATCGTCGAGAATTTTCGCGCCGGCACATTGAAATTCTTCGGCCTCGATTATGAATCCGTCGCCGCGCGCAACCCGAAAGTAATCTACGCCTCAATCAGCGGCTACGGCCAGGGCAGCGCGCTGTCACACCGCAGCGCCTACGCGCCGACCGTCCATGCCGAATCCGGCTTTGTCGGCGGGATGATCGACCATCTCGGCGAGGATCTCACGGTCAAGAGGCATGATGCCTACTCGCATGCCGACATTTATACGGGCCTCGAAGCGATCATCGGCATTCTGGCAGCACTGCATCACCGCGACCAGACAGGCGAGGGCCAATATGTCGATATTGCGATGGCCGCCACCATGCTTGCCGTCAATGAACGGGTGCATGCCGATCTCTCCGGCGTGGATCTCGGCGCCGAACCGGCGGCGCTCGGACCTGCTGACTCGCCGTTCTTCAAGACAAGCTACGGTGACGTCATCACAATCGCGACCAGTGTCGTCAGCAGCCTGACGTTTCCGAACTACATCGCGGCGATGCGTCGCCCCGATCTCGCTTCAGATCCCAGATTCGCCACGCCGGCGGCGCGCCGGAAGAATCTCAACGCCCTTTACCAGATCATCCAGCAGTGGATTCTTTCCTTTGCCACGGCCGGCGAACTCGATGCACAGCTCGACGAAGTGAAGCTGGCGTTCGGCGTGGTTCGCTCGGTCAAGGACTTCGCCGGTTCGGACTGGGTCAAATGGTGGGGCGCGATAGAAGAGGTTACCGACCGCCGCGGCAAGGCGGTCAGGATCCCCGGCAAGCCCTGGCACTTCTCGAAGACGCCGCTGGCCGCTGCGCGCGAAGCCGCCTTTCGCGGTGAACACAACGTCGAAGTGATGAAGGAATACGGCTACTCCGACCAGGAGATCGCAGCCCTTACCAATTCGGGCGTGCTGTTGACGAACATTCCGCCGCGACCCTCGCCGTCGATAGAAGCATCCGCGCCGCCCGATAGTGACGATGTCCTGAAGCAGGCGTCCTAGCTGCGTCGAAACCAACTGATCAAGAAATGGGGGAGGGAAATCATGTCGTTGTCGTCGGAACAAACGCGAAAAATCCTGTCTAATCCGTCTTTTCGGGAACTGACCGCCGCACGGGCAAGGTTGCGGTGGGGGCTCTCGATCGTCACGTTGTTGATGTTCTTCGGCTTCATCGGGCTGATTTCGGCGGCGTCGTCAGCGCTCGGGAAGAGCATGGCAGGCGGAGCCGTTCCGTTGGGCATGGTGATCGCGCTTGGCATGATCGCCCTGGTCGTTGCCCTGACCGGTTACTATGTACGCCGTTCCAACACCTACTTCGACGGCCTGACACAGCTCGTTCGCCGGGAGTGTGGCCGATGATCATGCGCATTCTGCTGGCCGCCATTGCGGCGACGGTGTCCTTTTCGGCCCATGCGCAGGCGACCGCTGTTGTAGCGGGCCGCGATCTGAACTGGGTTGCCATAGGCATGTTCCTGTTGATCGTCGCCGTCACGCTCCTCATCACCTATCGATCGGCTGGCAGAACCAAATCGAAGGCGGACTTCTATACCGCGGGACATGAGATCACGCCGCTCCAGAACGGCCTGGCGATTGCGGGGGATTTTCTTTCGGCCGCGGCTTTCCTCGGTATCTCGGCGCTGATCTATGCGACCGGCTTTGATGGCCTCGTCTATGCGTTGGGCTTCTTGACGGGTTGGCCGATCGTGCTGTTCATGATGTCGGAGCGCTTGCGCAACCTCGGCAGTTACACGTTCGCCGACGCAGCGTCGTTTCGCCTCGATCGGACCTCGGTCCGTCTGGTCGCCGCCACCGGCAGTCTCGTCGTCGTGCTGTTTTACCTGATCGCGCAGATGATCGGTGCCGGCAAGGTCATTCAGCTTCTGTTCGGGGTGAACTATCTGTTCGCAGTCGCCGGCGTCGGACTTCTGATGATCGTCTATGTGGCTGTCGGCGGCATGCAGGCAACCACCTGGGTTCAGATCACCAAAGCGCTGCTGCTGCTGATCGGCGGCACCTTGATGGCGCTGGTGGTGCTGTGGCGCTTCGATTTCAGTCTTGGACGCCTATTCGCCGAGGCGAGCCGGGTGCACCCCAAGGGGGCCTCAGTTCTCTCTCCAGGCGGGCTGTTCGCTGAGCCGGTTTCCGCGATCTCGCTTGGACTCGCGCTGGTGTTCGGTACCGCGGGATTGCCGCATATCCTGATGCGGTTCTTCACCGTCAGCGATTCCGCAGGCGCAAGGAAGTCGGTTTTCTATGCGACGACCTGTGTAGCTTACTTCTGCCTAGTCATCCCGCTGTTCGGCTTTGCTGCGGTGGTGGTCCTTATGCCGGATGCGAGTTTCTTCAACGTCGGCGCGGGCGGCCAGTTCAACAAGATTACCGATCTGATCGGCGGTCCCAATATGGCGGCGGTGCACCTGGCGGGCGCTCTCGGCGGACCAATCCTGCTTGGGTTTATCTCGGCCGTCGCGTTTGCCACCATTCTCGCCGTGGTCGCCGGATTGACACTCGCCGGCGCCTCGGCGGTGAGCCACGATATTTATGGGCAGGTGATTGCGAAGGGTAACGCGCCAGAGGCACGTGAGGTGATGGTTGCGAAGATTGCCGCGGTGGCGACCGGCATCGTCGCGGTGGGCCTTGCCATCACTTTCGAGAACCAGAATGTCGCGTTCATGGCGGGGTTAGCGCTTTCGGTCGCGGCAAGCTGCAATTTTCCAGTGCTGGCGATGGCGATCTTTTGGCGCGGTACCACCACGCGCGGCGCCGTTGCCGGTGGCCTGGTCGGCCTGTTCAGCTCTCTCCTTTTCGTCGTGCTGAGCAAGACAGTCTGGGTCGCGGTATTCCATTTCGCGGCGCCGTTATTTCCCTACGACAATCCGGCGCTCTTCTCGATGCCCCTGGCATTTCTGGTGATTTGGCTCGGTTCGCTGAGTGACCGAACGGCCCGCGCCGCGGCCGAGCGGCGGGCGTTTGATGCTCAGTTTGTGCAATCCGAGATCGGCATCGGACCCTCTGAGGGCAATAACGCGCTGGCGGGAGCTGCAGGATGAACGCCATGATCGACGAGACCCACGATCCGGCGCGCCGCAGTTTTGTGGCGGCCGCCAATGACCCCTCCGGCGACTTCCCCATCCAGAACCTGCCGCTCGGTGTCTTCAGCCGTGGCAAGGACGGAAAGCGATCCGCGGGGATTGGGATCGGCGACCAGATCCTCGATCTTCATGCGGCGCACAGCGCCGGTCTCCTGCCGGCAGAAATTCCCGAGTGGACCGTCGCCGACTCCTCGCTCAACTCGCTGTTTGCGTTGGGACCTCGCGCGTTGCACAACTTACGAAAGGCAGTCAGTGCCGCGCTTGACGCGGGTTCAAGCGGTGAGGCTGCGCGCCGCCGTGCGTCGGACCTGCTGGTCCCATTGAGCGCTTGCACGATGTATCGTCCGACTGCGGTGCCGAACTACACGGATTTTTATGCCGGCATACATCACGCGAAGGCGGCCGGCGCACTCCTCACGCCTGAAAATCCGCTGCCCGCCAACTACAAATGGGTGCCGATTGCCTATCACGGGCGGGCGTCTTCGGTGCAAATCGGGCAGGGAATTGTCCGCAGACCCATGGGACAGCGGACGCCGTCGGTTGACGGGGGCAGTCCTGGCTTCGGTCCGTGCGAACGACTCGATTTCGAACTGGAGATGGGGTTCTATCTCAGTGGCGGCAACGAGCTCGGAAGTCCGATCCCGGTTGCGCGCGCAAGCGAACAGATCGTCGGCTATTCACTTCTCAACGACTGGTCGGCGAGGGACGTCCAGCGCTGGGAGATGTATCCACTCGGACCATTCCTCAGCAAGAGTTTCGCAACGTCCGTCTCGCCGTGGGTTGTCACTACTGACGCGTTGGCTCCGTTCCGCATTCCGGCGATGGTTCGTCCTCACGGGGACCCCCAGCCGTTGAAATACCTGCTCGACGAGGACGATCAGAAAAGTGGCGGGCTGGACATAAGCCTGAAGGTTTTTCTCACGACCGAAAAGATGCGGGCCGCAAGGGACGTTCCTGTCGAAATTCTCAGCTCGAACGCCAAATATCTATATTGGACACCGGCGCAGATGGTTGCGCACCACACGATCAATGGATGCAACCTTCTACCGGGGGACCTGATCGGCACCGGCACGATCTCCGGACCTACCGACGCTGAATTGAGCAGCATGCTCGAATTCACTTCTGCCGGAACCCGCCCCATTACGCTTCCCAACGGAGAGCGTCGCGGCTTTCTACACGACGGTGACGAGATCCGATTTGAGGGGCGCTGCACTCGTGAGGGCTTTGCATCCATCGGCTTCGGAGTGTGCGTCGGAACGATTGCGGCATCTCATCAGACGGAGCTTGAAAGCAGGGCGGCCTGATCCGCGCGCGTTAAGCGAAGAGTCGCCCCTCGAGCGATCCGCGACGAACGGGTGGTACTGCCCGGAAGACGGCAGAACAATAGCTAGGGGAGGAACTACCATGGAGAATTGCCACATGATCGCATACGCCATGATCACGATGCCGGACATCGACATGGAAGAGGTCCAGTTTGGGCAACTTATCGTCCTTCTCGCAGCTTTGTCGGTCGCCGTGTTGGGCCGCCTTGTGGCGTTTATCTTTTGACCCTCTCACGACGCGGTTGATGTAGTCGTGGGGTCAAGCAAACTCGGCGATCGTGTGTGGGAGCCTGCGTGATGGAAGCTGCGGCGCTCCCTAAGATTGTGCGCGAACGTTGAATTTGCCAGCGCGACAGCGGGTCCCGATTTTGGTCTCTCGCCGCACTCGTTTAGGAGCTGTCAAGCCGCTGCTTCAACGGCGGCTTTTGACGAACTACCAAGGGTCTAGGTCGCGGGTTGGCTGCCCGGTTGTGATCCGCGCTGGCCGCTTTCCCATTTGGAAAAGCCTGCTAAGCAATTGATTCTCACTAGGGGCGAATTCGCACATTTTTCCAAATGCGGCTTGAAATCGTTGAACAATCAGACTGATTTTGATTCCGCCATTCTGACGTTGGTCCAAACCAAAGATTGCCAGTGAAATCTAAGATACTGCGCCCGGCTTCCGTTGTTCATTTGGAACGGGCATTTGGAAATGGCCCCGCCGTCGGCGACGAAGGATCTAACCAATCCCGCCGCGTATCCGATCCCAAGGTCCTCAGCAGCTCTCGTTCTCGTCTACGAAGGTCGCAACGAAATCGCAACGAATTGGGTGAAACGACCGTGAACAAAACGGGACGGAAATGTCTGCCATAGCTATAAAAATCAACAACTTAGAAATTGTTCACTGCGTTCGGGACGCAGGGGTCGCAGGTTCGAATCCTGCCACTCCGACCATTCTTCCAAAAGTTGACGTTTTCCTAGAGGCTTGTTCCTAAGGGCTTGGCGGACCGGCCGCCAGCGCCTCGGGAGCGCCTTTCTGCAACGATTTTCAGGGCGGGTCCACGGCCGATTTGGGTCGGCAGGGCCGTCTGTGTGCGTGGCATGGCTTGCCGGGTTCAGGACGAACCGGTCGGGTGGGGCCGGAACGAGACGACGATCCGCTTGGCCTTGATCCGGCCGTGCACGCCATAGCTGGACTCGAAGCTCAACGTCGTACCGTCGGGATCGATCTCGATGCTGAGCGCGAAGATGATACCGGCTTCTGTAAAATCGAACAGCTGGACCTCGATCAGCTCGAAAATGCTAAACGTGACGTCCACATGCTTCGTCAGCACGAAATAGCCGTGTGCATCGACCTCGGACGTCATCTGGAACGCGTGGGCGACCAGCCGGCTTGGCGCGCCCTGGCGAAGCTCCAGCTCCCGCAACGTCGCATCGTGGAATGAGGGGACACTCTCGAACCAGGCGCACAACGCTATGCCGCCTTCCAGATCGCCAATCGCTGCTTTCGCCATCAAGGATATCCCGTGCGCAAATTTGTTGCGCAAGCTACCGGGATTTCAATGACGGTGCACCTGACACGTCGAGCAGCATAGGTAGAGAAAGCGAAACCCATCAATGTCGCGCGTCCGCGCGGATCGCGGCGGCCCATCGATCCTTAACTGGAGAGAATCAGTTGCCAGCCGGTCACGCCGACGGCTAGATGAACCCACAGTCGATCGCGCGTTCGGCGGCGCGATCGGCCAATAACAAGAACAGGGCTGGAAATCATGTATAAAAAGATCGTCGCGCTCGTTGCCGCTTTCGGCTTCGCTGGCTGCGGGTCGGCATGGGCCGCGTGGCCGGACGACAAGCCAATCGAAGTCGTCGTTGGCTTTGCACCCGGAGGCGGTACCGATGTCATGGCTCGCAAACTTCTTCCCTTCGTGGAGCGTGCGCTGGGCGGTAAGGCGAAGTTTGTCGTCTTGAACAAGCCCGGCGCCGGCGGAGAGATCGCGTTTGCTTCGATCGCGCGCGCGAACGGTCATTTGGCCATTCGCATGCTCGCAGCGGCCGCGAAGGTGGAGCCCAACGAAATCTCCTACCGAGGAACGGCCGCACAGAGGACCGATCTGTTGGGCGGGCATCTGGAAGTGGGGATGGTCAGTCTCAGTGAAATTCCCGAATTGCATGGTACCAACAAGGGGCAACTACGCGTCATCGCGATGCTGTCGAAGAAGCGCTTTCCAACGCTGCCCGAAGTTCCGACGGCAGAGGAGGTGGGCTTTCCGGTCATGACGACGGCGGAACGCGGCTTCGCGGTCCCGAAGGGGGTTCCGGACGACATCGTCAAGAAGCTGGAAGCGGGGATTGCCGAAGGCCTGCGTAATCCTGAGTTCGTGACGAGCTCACCCGGCGACGAGCCGGTGATCGCCTTCATGCCTGGTGCCGAGTGGCAAAAACGCCTCGACACTATGTCCGACGCTTTGCGTCCTTATGCGGAGGACATGCGAGCGAACGAGCAGAAGTGATCTATCCTGCTGTAGCCAAGCCTACCGCCTCGCCACCAGCACACCGAGCATGAACGCTACCATCAGCGCCGGCAGCGGCGCATCGCGCACCATGCCGCGGACGATCTCCGGCCAGTGCTGATCCGGGGCGAGTCTCGGCGATCGCATATCACCGGTCGGCTCGATCCCCCAATTCGACGCGAGTTGGGCGATCTCGCTCGAGGCCAGTCGCACGCCGTCACGGACGCGGAAGATCGCGGCGTCCGCTCGCTCGCGCGGCGCAAGCAGCATCATCGTCGTGATGGCCGTGCGCAACGTCATCTCTCCGTAGCCTTGCAGCCTTACCGATTCTTCGGGATCGGACGTCATGCGAAAACCCTCACAGCGCCAAATTCCTCACATCGCGAAGTGGCGCGCGATGGTGAATGCCGCCGTCGCGCACAGGACCAGCGTGGATACCGCGCCGGCCACGCCGCGTGCGAGATGGGTTCGCGTCAGGTGCCTGGTCATGATCTTGCTCCATGCTCGGTATGGCAATGGCGGGGAGGCGGCGTTGGTTCCTTGCGCGACGGGCCAATCGCGAACTCCCGCTATTTCCGCAGCAGCTCGCTCAGCGCCGCGGTCGCCTCGGCGCAGCGGATGTCGTCGATCTCGCGCGACAGGCTGAGTGCGCTCGATTTCAGCTCTTCGACCTTCCAGCTATCCGGATGCTGGTTTTCGAGATGACCGAGACGCTTGTTGAGATCGTCCAGTCTCGATTGGAGCTGCCCGGCGCTGGCGGCCCCGTTCACTTTCCAAACGCGTTGTGCACGCATCGTAGTTCCCCTGCTAATCTCACGGCGTTGTGAGAGCGGTTCGTGGCCGGAATGGGAATTTGTCTGGGCCGGCTTTAGATCGCGGGGAACCGTTGCAGATTAGCCACGGAAGTTCCGGGATTTCAGCAGCGACGGCGCCTGTGTCGCTTCCTGTCAATCCGCCTGCGCGAAAATATTCCGCTTTACCGAAATTCGGTTTTGGCGTATGTGTCGCCCATCCCGGCTCGACCAAGAGGGGCGATCTTGTGTCGTCACGTTTCGCGAGCCGGGCTTGCGGTGGACGCGGCAGCGTCGGGCGCGAAAGTGCGGGCAGGGCGGATTGCTCTCCGTGAGCCCGAGGCTTCGTGCCGACGAGCGGCGCTGTCAGGTTCGTCTCGCCAGCATTCTTCCGGTAACGTCGACAACGCCGGGAGATAATGCGGCGAGCAGCGAACCGTGCGTACGGCAAAACCGTGTGGTCCTGGCCGTCGTTGCTACGGTCAAGCCTTGGCGGATGCGGCATTTGCGTCAACCGGCGCGGTGCCCGCGACTTTCGCTGGGGTGAGGGAGGCCAAAACGAACTCGGCTCCCGGGAGAGCACGGCATAAGCCGTAAAGCCACTGCGCAGGGAAGGCCGAGTGATTGGCTACACCTGTATGCTGCTGTGCGGTTCTTTTGCGCTACATCTTCGCGCAGTGGACCGCGGGTGCCAGCCGGCACCCGGCCTTCCCTGCACCCTCTTGGACAAGAGGGTGAAGCGACCAAGCAAAGCTCGGGCGAAATGCGCCGCGAGGATGAGAAGGCGTGTCTGCAATCAAGATGCGAGCTGGAAGAGTGGCGCTGCCGCCTCATACTCCGTCATTGCGAGCGCAGCGAAGCAATCCAGAGTCGTTCAGCGGAGGGATTCTGGATTGCTTCGCTGCGCTCGCAATGACGATGCGGAGAGAGTGCGGCAAACTCCGCTCTCGTGCCCCGGACGCAGCGCAGCGCCCTTGCGGTGCGCTGCAGAGCCGGGGCCCACGTCGCCGCATTGTACCGTGTCGCCTTCTGGGTCCCGGCTCTGCGCAGCAACGCTGCGCGTTGCAGCGCGTCCGGGACACGGGAGCGAGCGGCGCAGTTGCTCCCCGTCACAAGCCAACCTACCCCCATCACAACCAAGTGTCTTTATTCGGGAACAATCATTCCCTATTATCCCGCAATGCAAAAAGGAGTCCGCAAATCCGAACCCGTTGCTCGCCCGCCCGGCCGTCCCCGGGAGTTCGACATGGACACTGCGCTTGACCGCGCTGTGCGCGTGTTTTGCGAGCGCGGTTATCATGCGACCTCGATCGGCGATCTCACCGCGGCGATGCGGCTGGCGACGGGGAGCGTCTACAAGGCGTTTCGCGACAAGCATGCGGTGTTTCTCGCCGCCTTCGAGCGCTACGCGGCGCTGCGTCAGGAGCAGACGCGCAGCGCCGCGGCGCAAGGCGCCAATGGCCGCGAGCGGCTGCGCAACATGTTGCTCTCGTATGTGGAGCATTCCCAGGGCAGCGAGGGGCGGCGCGGCTGCCTCGTGGTCGGCAGCGCGGTCGAATTGTCGGCGGTCGACCCGGTGGTCGCCGCCCTCGTCAGCGCGCGGCTCGAGACCAACGAAAACTTCATCGCCGGCCTCATTCGCGAGGGGCAGGCCGACGGCTCGATTCCCCGCCATGTCGCCGCCGACGACACCGCGCGGCTGATGATCTGCATCACGCAGGGCCTGCGCGTCGTCGGCAAGGCGCGCCTTTCGCTCGACGGCAAGCGCCTCGTCGCCGTCGCGATGAAACTGCTCGCCTGAATTTTTTGTCATATTGGGAAACGAACGTTTCCTATATCTGGAGACCGCCTGAATGACGATGAATGCCACGATCGAGATCGCGCCCGCGCCGGATGCGGTGTCGCAACGCCTGACCTTCGTGCTTGCCGCGGCCTGTGGCATGGTCGCCGCCAATATCTATTACGCCCAGCCGCTGATCGCCCCGATCAGCGCCGCGCTCGGCCTGTCGCATGAAGCGGCGGGGCTGATCGTCACCATGACGCAGATCGGCTACGGCGTGGGGCTTCTCTTCATCGTGCCGCTCGGCGATCTCGTCGAGAACCGCACCCTGATCTGCTCCGTCATCACGCTCGGCGCCGCAGCGCTGCTCGCCGCGGGGTTCGCGTCCCACGCGCTACCGTTCCTGATCGCCGCATTGTTCATCGGGCTCGGCTCGGTCGCGGTGCAGATCATCATTCCCTATGCGGCGCATCTGGCGCCGGAAGCCATCCGCGGCCGCGTCGTCGGCAACGTCTCGACCGGCCTGATGCTGGGCATCATGCTGGCGCGCCCGGTGTCGAGCTTCGTCACGGCAGTGCTGTCGTGGCACGCGGTGTTCTTCCTGTCCGCCGCGCTGATGATCGTGCTCGCAGCCGTGCTCTGGATGACGCTGCCGAAGCGCAAACCGGTCGCGCGCATGCACTATGGCGAATTGCTGCTGTCGATGCCGCATCTGGTGCGGACCACGCCGCTGCTGCGGCGCCGCGCGCTCTACCAGGCCAGCCTGTTCGGTGCCTTCAGCCTGTTCTGGACCGTGACGCCGCTGCTGCTCGCAAACGAGTTCGGCTTCACCCAGCGTGGCATTGCGCTGTTCGCGCTCGCCGGTGTCGCCGGCGTGTTCGCGGCCCCGATCGCGGGACGGCTTGCCGATCGCGGCCATAGCCGCGTCGCAACCCTGGTGGCGATGCTGCTGGTTGCCGTGGGCTTCCTGATCACGCAGATCGGCGCGGCCGGTTCGACGCTCAATCTGGCCTGCCTTGTCGTCGCCGCCATCGCGATCGATTTCGGCGTGCAGGGCAACGTCGTGCTCGGCTTCCGCGCCATCTTCGTGCTGGGGCATGAGCATCGCAGCCGCCTCAACGGCCTCTATATGGCAACGTTCTTCAGCGCGGCTGCCGCAGGCTCGGCACTTGGCGCCTGGGCCTTTGCGCAAGGCGGCTGGACGCTGGCATCGGCCATTGGCCTCGCGCTTCCCGTCGCGGGCCTGGCCTATGCGGCCACCGAGTAGCCGCCGGCGTGGCCATAAATGGTGCGATGCGGGCCGTTTACCAAAGCCGCCTGCAAGCAACCTGGATGGCAATTTCCACCTCGCGGTTTCCCTGCCGCTGTAGTACTTTGGTCGCAAGCGGGCCTGGTTAACGGGCGGCAGGGGGAGGCTGATGAGGAGTGCGGGGCTGTTTGGCGTACCGCGAGTACGGCCATGGTCGTGGCAGGCGTTTCTGCTTGGATTCGTCGTTGTCGCAATGTCGGCTGCGCTCCAGGGCATCTGTGTCGCGCTCGGCGCAAAACTCTATTTCGCGGCGTTCCTGCCCAGCCTGTTCGTGCTCGGCATTGTCGCCGGCGCGCCGGCGGCGGGATTCGCCGCGCTGCTCACCGTTCCGGTGGTGTGGTGGGCGTTCATGCCGCCCTTCTTCAAGTTCAATTCGCTGACCGGCGCGCATGCCGATTCCATCAATCTGTTCTGCCTGCTCGCAGTGCTGGTGATCGGCCTTGCCGACCTCTGCCGCGAGACGATGGCGATCATCAGCCGCGGCGGGTTGAAGCCGCGGGGCGAGAGCGCGGCAACGAATTCGCAATAGGTCGGCATTGCACGGCCGCGGGCGTTGCGCGCGCGCAACAGTCCGGAAACCATTCGGACGCTTGCCGCGCGGCGCTAACTTTTCGAAAAAGATTTGGCGGCAATTTCTCCCCCGGGAATGACGACGGAGTTTTCGGACATGAACGGCCAAATAACCGGTCACGCCATCTTGGAGAACGTGCGCCGCTACCGCGGGATCGCATCGCTCTATCGCCAGACCGCTGCATTCCGCCCGGGCCAGAGCTGGTCGCTGCTCGAGCAGGCGAGGGATTGGGAAGCGCGGGCGCTGACGGAGCTGGAAACCTATTTCGCCGCGCGGATGGACTACGCTACGCAGCTCGCGGCCTGATCGTTAACGTCCTGGAAGTTCCGGCGCTGACGTCTGTTGGCGCGCCGACAGGACTGGTGGCGACAGGACTCGTGGCGATTACGGAGTTATCTCGATGCCGGCATATGCTAGCAACGTCCGCACAGAGATATTCCGGGGCAAGCGATGACCACCTTCAACCGCATCTTCACGACCGAGCGCCTGCTCCAGATCATCATCATTCTGGCCGCGACGGACGCAATGAAGCTGATGGGCTGAATTTCGGCGGGCTATCGCGCGCCGAGTTCGGGCACGTCGGGCAGATAGTTCGACCCCTCCGAGCCCAGAAAATCGAACATCGCCTGCGCCGGCGGCAACAGCACCTTGTCGCTGCGGCGGATCACGTACCATTGCCGCACGATCGGCAGGCCCGCGACGTCGAGCACGATGAGCCGGCCCTCGGTGAGCTCGTGCGCCACGGTGTGCGCCGAGATGAAGGCGATGCCGAGCCCGGCGATGACGGCCTGCTTGATGGTCTCGTTGCTGCTCATCTCCATGCCGATGACCGGCTCGAGATCCGACCTCTGGAACATGCCTTCCATCAGCGTCCGCGTGCCCGAGCCGGGCTCGCGGGTGAGGAAGGTCTCGTGCACGAGGTCCGTCAGGTTGAGGCCGGAATCCTTCTCCAGCCAGTGTCCCTTGCGCGCGACGATGATATGCGGATTGCGCCCGAGCTGACGCACGTCGACGCTGACGTCGGCCGGTGGCCGACCCATCACCGCGAAGTCGAGGTCGTAGCCGTGCATGGCCTCGCGGATCTCCTCGCGGTTGCCGACGGTGAGCTTGATCTCGATCTTCGGATACCGCTTCGAGAACGCCGCGATCGCATGCGGCACGAAATATTTGGCGGTCGAGACAGCGCCCAGATGGACGGTGCCGCCGGTTCGCCCCGCAAGCAGGTCGAGCGCGCCCTGGCAGTCGGCGATCGCGGCGTCGACGCGCTCGGCGAGCGTCAGCACCTCCATGCCCGCCTCCGTCAGCAGCATGCCTTCGCCGGTCCGCTGCACCAGCGGCAGGCCGGCGAGATCCTGAAGCTGGCGCAGCTGCTGGGTCACCGCCGGCTGGGTCAGTCCGAGCTGGCTCGAGGCTGCCGTCACGCTGCCCTTGGCAGAGAGCGCCGCAAGCGAGCGGAGCTGCCGGATCGTCAGATGCCGGAGCTGCGCTGCCGAATGGGCATTATAAGATAATTCTTTGGCGCTCATTATGAATAGAAATTTTCCTTATTAAGCCGCCCCTGTCAATCTCCTCATTGTTGGGACTGACTGCACCAACCTCCAGCGGGGAGGGACTGGATGCGGCACCAGCAAAGGGATGGACGCAGATGACAGGGCAACTCAGGCTGGACGACCACCTTCAACGGTACTCCGAGACCGCACCCCATGCGCTGGCCGTGGCGGCCGCAGTCGATGCCATTGCCGCGGCCGCGATCGAGATCGCCGATCTCATCGCGACCGGAGACCTTGCAGACGCCTCGGGCCTGACCACCGGCCGCAACAGCGACGGTGATGTCCAGCGCGATCTCGACGTCCAGGCCGACGCGATCCTGCGCCGCTGCCTCGGCAAGCTGCCGATCGCGGCACTGGCGTCGGAAGAGATGCGCGAACCGCAGATCGGCGATCGCGAGGCCAAGATCTGCGTCGCGATCGATCCGCTCGACGGCTCCTCCAATATCGACGTCAACATGACCGTCGGCACGATCTTCTCGATCCTGCCCGCGCCCGACGATCTCGCGCTCGCCTTCCATCAGCGCGGTTCGGCGCAGCTTGCGGCGGGGTTCGTCACCTACGGTCCGCAGACCTCGCTGGTGCTGACACTCGGCGACGGCGTCGAGATCTTCACGCTCGACCGCAAGTCCGGTTGCTTCCGTCTCGCGCGCAGCGCCGTGCAGATTTCCGAGACGTGCGAGGAGTTCGCGATCAACGCCTCGAACCGCCGGCATTGGGAACAGCCGGTGCGCGCCTTCGTCGACGAATGCCTCGCCGGTGTGGAAGGGCCGGCCAACCACAATTTCAACATGCGCTGGATCGGTTCGCTGGTCGCCGAGGCCTACCGTATCCTCACCCGCGGCGGCGTGTTCCTCTATCCCTCCGATGCACGGCCCGGCTATGGCGACGGCCGCCTGCGCCTCGTCTACGAGGCGCACCCGATGGCTTACATCATCGAGCAGGCCGGCGGCTCTGCTTCGACCGGGCGCGAGCGCATCCTCGAGCTCTCAGCACAGAGCCTGCACCAGCGCGTGCCGCTGATCATGGGCTCGAGCAACGAGGTGCAGCGCGTCGAGGAACTGCATTGCGATCCGTTGCTGGTCGCCAGCGTCTCCGCACCGCTGTTCGCGCGGCGCGGCTTCTTCCGACTGTGAGCGAGGCATCCCATGTCCAGGAAGCATCCGATCATCTCCATCACCGGCTCCTCCGGCGCCGGCACAACCTCGGTCAAGAAGACCTTCGAACAGATATTCTTCCGCGATAAGGTCAACGCCGCCTACATCGAAGGCGACGCCTTCCATCGCTACGATCGCGCGGAGATGCGCACGCAGATGGCGAAGGAGGCCGATCGCGGCAACAGGCATTTCAGCCATTTCAGTCCCGAGACCAATCTGTTCGAGGAGCTGGAGCGGGCGTTCCGCGACTATGGCGAGACCGGCACGGCGACGACGCGGCACTATGTCCACGACGCCGAGGAATCCGCGCTGCATGGCGCCGCACCAGGCACCTTCACCGAATGGAAACGGCTGCCGGAGAGCTCCGATCTGCTGTTCTACGAGGGCCTGCATGGCGCCGTCGTCACCGACAAGGTCAATGTCGCGCGTTATGCCGACCTCAAGATCGGTGTCGTGCCCGTCATCAATCTCGAATGGATCCAGAAGCTGCACCGCGACCGTAGTGCGCGAGGCTATTCGACCGAGGCCGTCACCGACACCGTTCTGCGGCGGATGCCTGACTACATCCACTATATCTGCCCGCAATTTTCCGAGACCGACATCAACTTCCAGCGCGTGCCGACGGTGGACACCTCCAATCCGTTCATCGCGCGCTGGATCCCGACGCCGGACGAATCGATGGTCGTGATCCGCTTCAAGAACCCGCGCGGCATCGACTTCCCCTATCTGCTCTCGATGCTGCCGCAAAGCTGGATGTCTCGCGCCAATTCGATCGTGTGCCCCGGCGCGAAGCTCGACCTCGCGATGCAGCTGATCCTGACGCCGCTGATCATGCAGCTCATCGAGCGCAAGCGAAACCTGAAGTGAACAAGGGGAGTATCCGATGAACATCTCCGTCCACGCCGAAGCCGACCTCTCGGCGGTCGCGCACAACGATCTCGCCAACGCGGTTCGCTTCCTTGCGGTCGACGCCATCGAGACCTCGCAGTCCGGCCATCCCGGCCTGCCCATGGGCATGGCCGATGTCGCGACCGTGCTGTTCTCGCGATTCCTGAAATTCGACTCGGCTCACCCCAATTGGCCGGACCGCGATCGCTTCGTGCTGTCGGCGGGCCATGGCTCGATGCTGCTCTATGCACTGCTCCATCTCACCGGCGGCAATGTCAGCCTCGACGACATCAAGGCGTTCCGGCAATGGGGCTCCAAGACGCCGGGCCATCCCGAATATGGCCACACGCCGGGGGTCGAGACGACGACTGGTCCGCTGGGCCAGGGGATTGCGACCGCGGTCGGCATGGCACTCGCCGAGCGAATGGGCAATGCGCGGCACGGCGAAGGCCTTGTCGATCATTTCACTTATGTGATCGTCGGCGACGGCTGTCTGATGGAAGGCATTAGCCAGGAGGCGATCTCGCTCGCGGGCCATCTCCAGCTTGCGCGCCTGATCGTGCTGTTCGACGACAACGGCATATCCATTGACGGCCCGACCTCGCTCGCGACCTCCGACGACCAGCTCGCGCGCTTCGCCGCCTCCGGCTGGTCGGTGCGCCGTGTTGAGGGGCACGATCCCGAAGCAGTTGCGCAGGCGATTGCGGAGGAGCGTGAGAGCGCAAAGCCTTCGCTGATCGCCTGCCGCACCATCATCGGCTATGGCGCGCCGGATCGTCAGGGCACTGAGAAGGCGCATGGCGCTCCGCTCGGTGCTGAACAGACGGCGGCAGCACGGCGAACGCTCGGCTGGGACTATCAACCGTTCGTGGTGCCTGTCACGATCATGAAAGCATGGCGGATGATCGGGCAGCGCGGGCAGGTCGAGCGTCTTGCCTGGCTCGATCGCTATGAACGCGCGACGCCCGAGCAGCGCGACCTGTTTGTCGAGGGCAAGGCGGTTGCCCTGCCGAACGCCTATGCCCAGGCCTTGGCGAAATTACGCGAACGCTTTGCCACCGAGCGTCCCAAGCTCGCGACGCGGCAGGCTTCGCAACAAGTGCTTGACGGCATCGCCGGGACGATCCCCGGGCTGGTCGGCGGCTCCGCAGACCTGACGCATTCGAACCTGACGCATGCCAAGGCGCAGGCTCCGGTGAAGCGCGATGCGTTCGCCGGCGATTACATCCATTACGGCATTCGCGAGCATGCCATGGCGGCCGCAATGAACGGCCTCGCGCTGCACGGCGGCTTCATTCCCTATGGCGGCACCTTCCTCGCCTTCTCCGACTACAGCCGTCCGGCGATCCGCCTTGCGGCCTTGATGCGGATCCGCGTCATTCATGTGATGACCCACGACTCCATCGGCCTGGGTGAGGACGGCCCCACGCACCAACCGGTCGAGCATCTCACAGCGCTCCGCGTCATTCCGAACTTGCTCGTGTTCCGACCGGCCGACGCGGTGGAGACGCTGGAAGCGTGGGATTGCGCGCTCGGATCCGAAAATCGCCCCTCTGTGCTGTGCCTGTCGCGTCAGGCGCTGCCGACCTTCCGCAGCGATGTCCGCGGTAGAAACCGCGTCGCACGGGGCGCCTATCTCATCGTTTCGCCCGACGGCGGCCGCGACGTGACGCTCATCGCAACAGGGTCGGAAGTGTCCATCGCGCTGGAAGCGGCTCGCCTGCTGGCCACCGAGCACGTCCGCGCGGCCGTGGTCTCCGCTCCCTGCTTCGCGTTGTTCGAGGAGCAGCCGGAGGACTACCGCGCTGCCGTGCTCGGCACTGTGCCACGGGTGGGCATCGAGGCGGCAGTCGCCGGCGATTGGCATCGATGGATCGGCACTGACGGCGAATTCGTCGGCATGCGCGGCTTCGGTGCTTCGGCGCCGGCCCCGGTGCTCTACCGCGAGTTCGGCATCACGCCGCAAAGCGTTGCGGAAGCGGCCCGGCGGGCGATTGCCCGTGCCGGCAAGCAATAACAGGAGGAATTGTCGTGGCCCGTATCACCCTTCGTCAGCTGCTCGATCACGCCGCCAGTCACGGCTACGCGGTACCGGCGTTCAACATCAACAACATGGAGCAGGGCATCGCGATCATGCAGGCGGCGGCCGAGGTCGATGCGCCCGTCATCATCCAGGCTTCGCGCGGCGCGCGCAGCTATGCCGGCGACATCATGCTCTCGCACATGATCGACGCGCTGGAGCGAACCTATCCAGACATCCCGCTCTGCATGCACCAGGACCATGGCAACGACGAGGCGACCTGTGCATCCGCGATCGCCCATGGTTTCACCTCGGTGATGATGGACGGCTCGCTCGAGGCCGACGCCAAGACCGCGGCCGATTACGACTACAACGTCGCGATCACTCGCCGCGTCGTCGATCTCGCCCATTGGGTCGGTGCCTCCGTCGAAGGCGAGCTCGGCGTGCTCGGCTCGCTCGAGCAAGGCGGTGGCGAGCAGGAGGATGGTCACGGCGTCGAGGGCAAAGTCAGCCACGACCAGCTGTTGACCGATCCCGACCAGGCGGTCGACTTCGTCCGCGCCACCAAGGTCGATGCGCTCGCGATCGCGATGGGCACCTCGCACGGCGCCTACAAATTCAGCCGCAAGCCGGACCGCGACATCCTGGCGATGCGGGTGGTCGAGGAGATTCATCGCCGGCTGCCGAACACGCATCTCGTGATGCACGGCTCTTCCTCGGTGCCGCAGCCGCTCCAGGACATGTTCAACGAGTTCGGCGGCGAGATGCCGCAGACCTGGGGCGTGCCGGTCGAGGAGATCGTCCGCGGCATCAAGAGCGGCGTGCGCAAGGTCAATATCGACACCGACTGCCGGTTGGCGATGACCGCGGTGTTCCGCAAAGTCGCCGCGCAAACACGATCCGAGTTCGATCCACGCAAATTCCTCAAGCCCGCGATGGGCGCGATGCGCGAGCTCTGCCGCGAGCGCTTCGAGCAGTTCGGCACCGCGGGACACGCGAGCCAGATCAAGGTCATTCCCTTGAGCGAGATGGCGCGGCGCTACCGCGCCGGCGAACTCGATCCGAGTGTCGACGCCCGCGAGCCCGTCGCGGCCTAATCATTCAAAGAGAGAAGAGCAGGAGAGAGCCATGAATGCACACGCAGGAACCGTCCGCGGCAAGGAAAGATATCGCTCTGGCGTGATGGAATACAAGCGCATGGGCTATTGGGAGCCCGACTATGTGCCGAAGGACACCGATGTCATCGCGCTGTTCCGCGTCACGCCGCAGGAGGGCGTCGACCCGATCGAGGCTTCGGCCGCAGTCGCCGGTGAATCCTCGACCGCGACCTGGACAGTGGTGTGGACCGATCGCCTGACCGCCGCCGAAAAGTATCGCGCAAAATGTTACCGCGTCGATCCGGTGCCGGGCACGCCGGGCTCGTATTTCGCCTACATCGCCTATGACCTCGACCTGTTCGAGCCGGGCTCGATCGCCAACCTCTCGGCCTCGATCATCGGCAATGTGTTCGGCTTCAAGCCGCTGAAGGCGTTGCGGCTGGAGGACATGCGTTTCCCGGTCGCTTATGTGAAGACGTTCCAGGGACCGGCCACCGGCATCGTGGTCGAGCGCGAGCGGCTCGACAAGTTCGGCAGGCCGCTGCTAGGCGCCACGGTGAAGCCGAAGCTCGGGCTTTCCGGTCGCAATTACGGCCGCGTCGTCTATGAGGCGCTGAAGGGCGGGCTCGACTTCACCAAGGATGACGAGAACATCAACTCGCAGCCCTTCATGCACTGGCGCGACCGTTTCCTCTACTGCATGGAAGCGGTGAACCGGGCGCAGGCGGCCTCCGGTGAGGCGAAGGGCACCTATCTGAACATCACGGCGGGAACGATGGAGGACATGTACGAGCGCGCCGAGTTCGCGAAGGAGCTCGGGTCGTGCATCGTCATGATCGATCTCGTGATCGGCTACACCGCGATCCAGTCCATGGCGAAATGGGCGCGGCGCAATGACATGATCCTGCATCTGCACCGCGCCGGTCACTCGACCTATACGCGGCAGAAGAGCCACGGCGTGTCGTTCCGCGTCATCGCCAAGTGGATGCGCCTTGCCGGCGTCGACCACATCCATGCCGGCACCGTGGTCGGCAAGCTCGAAGGCGATCCCAACACCACACGTGGCTATTACGATGTCTGCCGCGAAGACTTCAACCCGACCAAGCTCGAACATGGCCTGTTCTTCGACCAGTCCTGGGCGAGCCTGAACAAGATGATGCCGGTCGCTTCCGGCGGCATCCATGCCGGCCAGATGCACCAGCTGCTCGATCTCCTCGGCGAGGATGTCGTGCTGCAATTCGGCGGCGGTACCATCGGCCATCCCATGGGCATCGCGGCCGGCGCAATCGCCAACCGCGTGGCGCTGGAAGCGATGATCCTCGCCCGCAACGAGGGTCGCGACTACGTCCATGAAGGTCCGGAGATCCTGGCCAGGGCGGCCGAGACTTGCACGCCGCTGAAAGCTGCGCTCGAGGTCTGGAAGGACGTCTCCTTCAATTATCAATCCACCGACACGCCGGACTTCGTGCCGACCGCGCTCGAAACCGTTTGAGGAGATTTGACATGAAGTTGACCCAAGGCTGCTTCTCGTTCCTGCCCGATCTGACCGACGACCAGATCACCAAGCAGGTGCAATATTGCCTGACCAAAGGCTGGGCGGTGAACATCGAGTTCACCGACGATCCGCATCCCCGCAACACCTATTGGGAGATGTGGGGTCTGCCCATGTTCGATCTCCAGGACGCCGCCGGCGTGATGATGGAGCTCGCCGAATGCCGCAGAGTGTATGGCGACCGTTACATCCGCCTCAGCGGCTTCGACTCCAGCCATGGCTGGGAATCGGTGCGGATCTCGTTCCTCGTCAACCGCCCGCCGCAGGAGGCCGAGTTCGACCTGGTGCGGCAGGAGGTGGGCGGACGCGCGATCCGCTACACCACCGTGCGCCGGCAGCCCGCGCGCGCGTCAACCTAAGTCGTCTCCTCCGCGCGGAGCACTCCCTGCTCCGTTTCCTTGGCGGACCACTGCTTCGCCGCTCCTCCCCCCGCGGCGAAGCTCTTTTCTTCGAGGTGCCGATGCTGGATGTTCCCCACGTAACGACCGCCGAGCCCGGCGAGACCAATTTCGATCTCCGCAAGGAGGCCGTAGCAGCCGGCATCACCGGCACGCTGCAACAGCTCGAGCAGGAGCTGATCGGATTGAAACCGGTGAAGAACCGGGTGCGCCAGATCGCGTCGCTCTTGCTGATCGAACGCATCCGGCAGCGCGCGGGACTGGCTTCGTCGCCGACGACACTGCACATGTCGTTCACCGGCAATCCCGGCACCGGCAAGACGACCGTCGCGCTGCGCATGGCCAAGATCCTCCATGGTCTCGGTTTCGTGCGGCGCGGGCAGGTGATCTCGGTGACGCGCGACGATCTCGTTGGCCAGTATATCGGCCACACTGCGCCGAAGACCAAGGAGATCCTGAAGAAGGCGATGGGCGGCGTGCTGTTCATCGACGAGGCCTATTATCTGCATCGCCCCGACAACGAACGCGACTACGGCCAGGAGGCGATCGAGATTCTGCTCCAGGTGATGGAGAACCAGCGCGAGGACCTCGTCGTCATCCTTGCCGGCTATGGCGAGCGCATGACGAGCTTCTTTGCCTCCAATCCCGGCTTCCGCTCGCGCATTGCGCACCACATCGATTTCCCGGACTATGCGCAGGAAGAGCTTCTCGTCATTGCCGAGTTGATGCTGAGGGAGCGCGGCTATCGCCTCTCGGCGGCGGCGCGTGAAGCTTTCGAGAAGTACATCGCGCTGCGCCGGACCCAGCCGTTCTTCTCCAATGCGCGCTCGATCCGCAACGCCGTCGACCGCATCCGCCTGCGGCAGGCGGATCGCCTGGTGTCCGATCTCGACCGCATGCTCGATATCGCCGACCTCGAAACGATCGATCCCATGGACGTCCTGGCGAGCCGCGTTTTCAGCGGCGGTGCGGACGCGCAGAGGAGTGCGAAGCCATGACGAAAGAAATCCTCATCGCGCCTTCGATCCTGGCCGCGGATTTCGCGCGCCTCGGCGAGGAGATCGCTGCGATCGACGCGGCGGGCGCCGACTGGATTCATTGCGACGTCATGGACGGGCATTTCGTCCCGAACATCAGTTACGGCGCCGACGTCATCAAGGCGATCCGGCCGCTGACGGCGAAGATTTTTGACGTTCATCTGATGATCGCGCCGGCCGATCCCTATCTCAAAGCGTTCGCGAAGGCCGGTGCGGATGTCATCACGGTGCATGCCGAAGCCGGCGTCCATCTCGACCGCTCGCTCCAGGCCATCCGCGCGCTCGGCAAGAAGGCTGGCGTCAGCCTCTGTCCGGCGACGCCGGAAGCCGTGATCGAATACGTGATCGATCGTGTCGATCTCGTGCTGGTGATGACTGTCAATCCGGGCTTTGGCGGCCAGTCCTTCCTCGAGTCCCAGTTCGAGAAGATCAGGCGCATTCGAAGCTTGATCGGCGACCGTCCAATCCGGCTCGAAGTTGACGGCGGCATCACGCGCGACAATGCCGCTGCCGTGACCGCTGCGGGCGCCGATACGCTTGTGGCGGGTTCCGCTGTGTTTCGCGGCAAGAGCAGCGCGGACTATGCCGCGAACATCGCGGCCATTCGCGGCGCGGCGGAGGCCGGCAGAGTTCCGAAGTTGCAGGATGTCTCCGGAAGGCCGGCGCGTCTCGGCGAGACCGCGCTCATCCGGTAAATACGGTATACAGGCGGGGGCCGATCCGGCGCCGGACTGGTTGTGCCAAGGCGTGCCACTTTCCTCCGGAGAAATACGGAGGATGACGCACAAAATGATCAGCTCGTTTCAGGCCGGGGTAACCAACGCATTGAGACGAAAGTTCGATTAACGCCCGTGCAATGCTATGCGTCGCAATCTGCGGTTGGAAACGCTGAGAGAGCGCGGGATGCGGATCGAATATCTGCGGGCATGAGGCCTGCACGCGGCGGGGAGCGATGGCATGAGCATGCATCGCTTGTTCGCCGAGCAGCTCCGCTGCGCCACCGACACGACTGGACGGTTCGATCTTGCCAAGCTGGGCGAGCTCGTCAGCGCTGCCTATGAGGCGAGCGACCGCGAACGCCAGCGAATGACTGACGCGCGAGCACACACGCATGACGAGGTCGAGCAGGATTTGTTGCGGACCCAGAAGTTCCTCGACACCATCGTCGAGAATATCCCGATCGCCGTGTTTGCGAAGTGCGCCAGGGATTCGCGCTATATCCTGCTCAACCGCGCTGGCGAGGACTATTACGGCGAACAGATGTTGGGCCGGACACCTGAGGAGATTTTTCCGGCCGACGTCGCCCGAATGGTCAACGAGCAGGATCGTCGCGTCGTCGCCAGCGGCATGCCGATGTTCCTCGAGGAGCATCTGCTCGAAGTCGGCGTCAAGGGCCACGATCGCGTCGTCAATTCGCGCAAGATGCTGATCACGGACGGCGCCGGCGACCCGCAATATCTGGTTGGCGTCATCGAGGACGTCACCGAGCGCATCACCACTCAAGAACGGATCAGCCACCTCGCGCGCCACGATGCCTTGACCGATCTGCCGAACCGCAGCGCGTTCAATGCGGCGCTGAGCGAGCGGCTGGAACGGGCGCAGGAGGCGTCGACCAGTTTTGCGGTGCTCAGCCTCGATCTCGACCGCTTCAAGGAAGTCAACGACGTGTTCGGCCATCCCGTCGGCGACATGTTGATGCGCGCGGCGGCCGAGCGTCTTGCAGCGGAAGCCGGTGGCGCCTTCGTCGCCCGCATTGGCGGCGACGAATTCATAATCCTGGTGCCGGACGATGTCTGCCGCGAAGAGGTGCTGACGCTCGGCGAGCGCCTCGTCGAGGCGATCGGTAACGAGCTCGAGGTCGACGACTATCTCTCCCATGTCGGCTTAAGCGTCGGCATCGCGCTCTACCCGGATGACGGCGTGGATGCGGCCACGCTGCTCGCAAATGCCGATTCCGCGCTCTATCGCGCCAAGCGCGAGGGCAGGGGTACGGTCCGCTTCTTCGAGTCCGAGATGGACCGGGAGCTGCGCGACCGCAGGTTGCTGTTGCACGACCTGCGGCAGGCGGTGGAGCAGAACCAGCTCTTCGTCTATTTCCAACCGCAGGCGCGGATCAACGGCGAGGTCATCGGCTTCGAGGCGCTGCTGCGCTGGAACCACCCAACGCGGGGCTTTGTGCCGCCCGACCAGTTCATTCCACTTGCCGAGGAGAATGGTCTGATCATCCAGATCGGCGAGTGGGTCTTGCGCGAAGCGTGCCGCGAGGCGGCGTCGTGGCCGCGGCCGTTGCAGGTGGCGGTCAATCTGTCGCCGGTCCAGTTCCAGGCCGGCGACCTCGAAGGCTCGATCCATCAGATCCTGCTTGAGACCGGGCTCTCGCCGATGCGGCTCGAGGTCGAGATCACCGAGGGGGTGCTGATCGGCGATTTCACCCGCGCGCTCAATCTGCTGCGGCGGTTGAAGGCGCTCGGCATCCGCATCGCGATGGACGATTTCGGCACCGGCTACTCCTCACTGTCCTATCTCCAGTCATTCCCGTTCGACAAGATCAAGATCGATCGCAGCTTCATCTCCAATCTCGAGGCGAGCCCGCAATCGGCCGAGATCGTCCGCGCGGTTGTGAGCCTCGCGCACGCCCTGCATATCCCGGTCGTCGCCGAGGGGGTGGAAACGGAAGCGCAGCGCGCCTTCCTGGCGCGCGAGGCCTGCGAGGAGATGCAGGGCTATCTCATCGGCCGGCCCGAATTGATCGAGCGCTATCTCGACGTCGTCGGCGTGACCGTGGAGCGGCGCCTCTACGCCTAGCCGTTGGCCTGCGACAGGATTTCGAGCGTCAAGTCCGCGCTGATTGGAACTTTCGCTCGAATACGCATTTCCTAGACGCAACCGAGCCGGGCGCGCTGCGGGCGCAGCAAATGTTTTGCACGACCGCCATCGCCCTGACGCAAATAAGGGCCATAACCCCTGTGAACGCGAGGGAGGCTCTCATGGAGAACGTACGTCGTTACCGCGCGCTGGCGTCCCTCTGTCGTCAGCAGGCCGCCTACCGGCCGCTCCAGAACTGGGAACTGCTCGGCCAGGCCGAACATCTTGAATATCTCGCCGAAGTTGAGCTCAAAGCACATTACGATGCGTGCAATGCGCAACATGACGAGGACGCTGTCGCGACCACGGCGTGGGAGAGGCCTGCCGCGGCCTGACATTTCGTCCCGCCTCCGTGTCTTCTTTGCCAAGATTTAATCGCGTGGACGGGACGCCGTAAGGTGGCGACCGCCATGTTGGGTGCAAGGCGACTTACCCAACATGGACATTTCGACATGAACGATCGCGTCAATTCCGACACCACCACGTCCCGCAAGATCCTGAGGCCGCGCCGGCTCGCGCTGCTCGGTACCGTGGCCGCGCTTGGCCTGGCCGTGCTGGCGACTGCTCCCGGCTCTTCGCCGTTCAGCGCGACCTCCTTCATTGCGCCCGCCCAGGCCGCGGAGTCCGCCACGACACCGCTGGGCTTCGGCGATCTCGTCAGCAAGGTCAAATCCGCCGTCATTTCGGTGCGGGTCAAAATCGACCAAGACAGCGAGAAGAGCGCGATGCTGCAACAGAACCGGATGGATTCGGACGAGGCGACGCCGTTCGACCAATTCTCACGGCAATTCGGCTTCGGTGGTCCGGGTGGCATGAACGGCATGCCGCGCCAGCGCCACCAGACTATCACGGGTGAGGGCTCCGGCTTCTTCATCTCCGCCGACGGCTATGCCGTGACCAACAACCACGTCGTCGACCACGCCGAGTCGGTGCAGGTGACGATGGACGACGGCCAGACCTATACCGCGAAGGTGGTCGGCACCGATCCGAAGACCGATCTCGCGCTGATCAAGGTCGAGGGCAAGAAGGATTTTCCGTTCGTCAAATTCTCCGACCAGAAGCCGCGCATCGGCGACTGGGTGGTCGCGGTCGGCAATCCCTTCGGCCTTGGCGGCACCGTGACCGCCGGCATCGTCTCGGCTAGCGGCCGCGATATCGGCAACGGTCCCTACGATGACTTTATCCAGATCGACGCACCGATCAACAAGGGCAATTCCGGCGGTCCGGCGTTCGACATGAACGGCAACGTGATTGGCGTGAACACCGCGATCTTCTCGCCCTCCGGCGGCTCGGTCGGCATCGGCTTCGACATTCCGGCTTCGACCGCAAAGCTCGTCGTCGCACAGTTGAAGGACAAGGGCGCGGTGACACGCGGCTGGCTCGGCGTGCAGGTGCAGCCGGTGACATCGGATATCGCCGACAGCCTCGGCCTCAAGGAGGCGCGCGGCGCGATCGTGGACAATCCGCAGGACGCTAGCCCGGCAGCGAAGGCGGGCATCGAGGCGGGCGACGTCATCACCGCCGTCAACGGCACCGCGATCAAGGACTCCCGCGATCTCGCCCGCACTATCGCTACGCTTGCACCGGGCACGTCCGTGAAGCTCGATGTCGTCCACAAGGGCGACAGCAAGACGGTGACGCTGGCGCTCGGCGAATTGCCGAACGAGCGGCAGGCTAAGGCCGACGAGGGCAAGGCGCAGCCGGATGCCGGCACGCCGCGTCTCGGGCTCAGCCTGGCTCCGGCCGGCGACGTCCAGGGCGCCGGCCAGAAGGGCGTCGTCGTCACTGAAGTCGATCCGCAAGGGCCGGCCGCGCAGCGCGGCATTCAGACCGGCGACGTCATCCTCAACGTCGGCGGCAAGGCCGTCGCCAATATCGGTGATGTCCGTTCGGAACTGGCGCAGGCGAAATCGTCCGGCAAGCGCAGCGTGCTGCTGCAGATCAGAAACGCGCAGGCGACCCGATTCGTCGCGGTGCCGCTCGCATAAGTCGAACGTCGATCCGCGCAAATCCAAAAAGGCGGCCCACGGGCCGCCTTTCCTGTTTGCCTTCAGGATTCCGGATGGCCGCCGATAACATTCTCGTTAACGGCAGAGAGGATGACCCGGTTCGTCCGAAAAAGCCGTGTTCGCTCATCACAATTGCGGATCTCGTATGGAGTCGGCGGCAATGAAGCCGCCGGGACGTTTGCAAGCGTGGAACTTCGAACTTGCCGCCGCTGAGCTAGCTGGCCGGCAGTTCGCATTTGATCGGTGCCGACATGGATCGATTGAAGCTCTCGCTGAGGACTGCGCTGCTCGTGGCGCCATTCGTGCTGTGGGGTGGAAACGCTCTCGGGCGCGACGACGGCCGCTACGCGGACTCACCCCTCAAGCCGTGGTTCGACGGCCTGCGCAGCCATCTCGGTCCGTGCTGCTCGGATGCGGATGGATTTGCGGTCGCCGATCCCGACTGGGACTCGCACAACGGGCATTATCGGGTGCGGCTCGACGGGGAGTGGATCGAGGTCCCGGACGAAGCCGTGATCACCGAGCCGAACCGGGCCGGCCGAACCATGGTGTGGCCGGTGAAGACCGCGTTTGGCGTTTCGATCCGCTGCTTCATGCCGGGCAGCATGACCTGACAGAGTTCAGCGCGACTATCTGGAGGATTTGCGCTTCGATGTTTTCTTCGAAGTTTTCCTGGACGTTTTCTTCGAAGTCTTCTTCGTCTTCTTGGAGGTCTTCTTCTTGGAGGTCTTTTTCGCGGCCTTCTTCGGGACCTTCTTGCCCTTCTTGCGCGCCTTCGACAGGCCGATCGCGATTGCCTGCTTGCGGCTCTTCACGCGTCCGCCTCGACCGCCAGGTCCGCTCTTCGCGCTGCCCTTCTTGTAGCGTTTCATCTCGCTTTCGACATCGCTGCCGGAGCTGCGCGAGTAGCGGCGCTTCTTTGCCTTGCGTGCCATGCATGTTCTCCCTTGGCCGGGGAGAACCATCCGCGACAGGCATGGTTCCGAAAGCGGGCACGCAACGTCCTGGATTGAGCGGACAGCCTAGAACGAATTCGCCAGCTCGATCTCCGCTTCCAGCACCTGGATGCGCCGTGCTGCCTCACTGGAGGACAGGTCCCGCGCATATTGCGCGGGTTGATAGGCCTCTTCGCTGAGCCGTTTCAGCCTGAGGCCCTGTGTCCGGGTCATCTGCTCTGTGAGGAAAGCCCTGGCATCGTATTTACCCTGAACCTGCATGTCGCTTCTCCGGACCTGAAATCGTGACTTGACTATATGTTCTTATTTTGTTCTAACAAGTCATGGACAACAGAATTAATGAAGTTCGACGTAAAATCAGTGCGTTGAGGCTGGAAATGGCCGATGTCGAGGCGTCCGTGCGCGAGCTCGTCTACCGCGATCGCGACTGCACGGAGAAGGCCCTGGCGCAAATGGATCTGCGCTGGAAAATCAATCTTCTGATCGGCGAATGGAAGGCTGCAGGTGGCGGCGATGTCCTGCCGGATGTCCGCGACAGGATGCGCCTTCGTTCCGCGAAGAAAGCCGGCAATCCCGTGCGTGCTATCGCGCGCCATTGAAAGTTTTGGGAGTGTGCCGTGGAAGAAGACCCGGCGACGTACCGGATCTTGAGACTGCGCGCCGAGATTCTCGAACTGGGCTCGGCCATCCGGCAGCTGCAACGCGAGGGGCTCGACGACGCCGCGGCCCAGCTCCTGATCGTGCGCAAGAGCGGACAGCTCGATCATCTCGTGAAATCAGATCGTGCGGGCTGTCATCCCGACCTCACCGGCGGCCGTCGTTGAAGCGTACGCGCGCAGGGCGACATGCGGGCTTGTCGATGCCGGAGGTTGGCGAAGCGGCCTGAGAAGGGTTCAGCCGAACCCGCAAAGCAAAAAGGCCCCGCGATGGCGGGGCCTCCTTGAATTTCGCCGAGCAGCTACTTGGTGTTGCTCATGCCACCCTTGTTGTGCGTCATGGTGCCGCCTTGGTCGGAGCCGGGGCCGGAGCCGCCCTGACCGGAGGGATCGGCGCCCTTGGAGGATTTGGTGTTGGCGCCCGTGGTCTGCGACGACGACATGGAGGATCCATGTTTCGCCTTGTGCGACTTTGCCTGCACGGCGAACGGCGCGGCGGCGAGGCCGGTTGCCAACATCACGGCGAGGGCGAGCTTGGTTGTCTTCATGGGGGAACTCCCTGAGTTGAATTGACGCAGGCAGCCAACCGCGCTCGGTCACAGGAGTTCCGAACACAGGAGCTCCGCTGCATCACGCACACTTCAAGATTCCTTGTCCTCTGCGAGGATGAAGACCACGCCGGTGAGTGTCGCGCCGATCGCGAATGTCGTCGCCAATGTGAGGGCGAAAGCGACAGCGGCCTGGCTTCCGCCGTGGCTGAGCAGGTTGGCGACGGCTGGATTGGTCAGAACGAGCACGAGGCTGAAAGCGAGGCCGAGGGCTGCGCCCATCATCGCATGCGTCATCAGCTTGACGAGGCCGCTGGGAGAGATCAGGTCCGACGACTTTTTCGTGCGCATGGAACTCTATCCCGATCTCGCATCCAACGCCTGCGACGCTCGCCGGTTCCATCCGGATGAACGAATTGTCATTGCCCGCTTCATCCGACGTTCATGCCGGCTTTGCGAGGATGAACACGTCACACCACGGGAACATTCGATATGGGTAAGGTGGTCTTTCTTTACCGCTCGCTGGCCTATCGCAACGCCGCCGCGGACATCCTGGGCAAAGCGCGCAAGCTGCCCCGCGGCGCGGAGCGAAGTGCTGCTCGCCGCTATGCAAAAGCGCTGCGCGAGCTCGCCCGAACGGAAGCCTGGCTCGAAGGACGCGTCGCGCGCGAACCGCGTCCGGCGCAGCGCATGACGAATGCGTCCTCCGGCTAGCCGGATGCGCGCTGCAATTCGGCGGAGCTGGCGTCTTCGAATTTGCCTGGTGTGGTTGTCGCGGCAGTCTTGCGAATCAACGGCACCTCCAGGCGGCACAGCAGGCCCTCGGCGCGCCAATCGAAATGCGCTTGTCCACCGAGCTGGGACTCGACGCTCGCAAGCAGGCTCCGCGTGCCGAAGCCGCGGGACTTCGGGGGCCTGACAAGCGGGCCGCCGGTCTCCTCCCAGGTCAGCGTGAGCAACTCGTCCTCGGCCTGCCAGCCGATCGCGAGCCGTCCCGACCGCGTCGAGAGCGCGCCATACTTTGCCGAGTTGGTGAAAAGCTCATGCAGCGCCAGTGCCAGCGTCTGGGCGGTCGCCGGCAGCAACTGAACTTCGGGGCCTGCCAATTTGATCTGGCCGCCGAGGGAATAGGGCGCAAGCTCCTCGTCGATCAGCTTCGAGAGTTCGGCGCCCTGCCAACTCGACAGCGACAGGATCGTATGCACGCGCGCCAGTGCATTGATGCGCCCCTCGACGGCGTTGACATAGGCCTTGACCTCGTCCGCGCGGGTGAGGCGCACGATCGATTGCGCCAGTGCCAGCGCGTTCTTGGCGCGATGATCGACTTCCCGCGCCAGGAGGTTCTGCCGCTCCTCGGCGCGCTTGCGTTCAGTGATGTCCACCGTCACGCCGCTGACGCGCAGAACCCGACCGCTGTCGTCGGCCGTGGCGGCGGCCGTGCCGACACACCAGCGCACATCGCCGTCAGGCCGCACGATGCGGAACTCCGTTTCATAGGCGCGCGTGCCCTTGTTGAATTCGCCGATCGCCTTGCGCAACTGATCGACCTCATCGGGATGCAACAGCGCCTGAACGTTGGCCGGGTTCACCTCGAAGCTCTCCGGGCCAACGCCAAAGATGCGATACTGCCCCTCGTCCCAGATCCAGTCGCCGGTAATCCAGTCCCAGTCCCAGGAGCCCATTTTGCCGGCGGCGATCGCCATGCTACGCCGCTCTTCGCTCTCGCGCAGCTTTGCGGTGGAATTCTCAAGCTCGGCGGTACGTGCACGTACGCGGTCCTCGAGATCCTGATTCAGCCGTTCGAGCTCGCGCGTCTTGCGGTAGAGTTCGGCAAACACCTTGACCTTGGCGCGCAGCACCTCCGGCACGACAGGCACCGGGACGTAGTCGGCCGCGCCCATCTCGTAGCCGCGCAGGCGGTCGATGTCGCTGACTTGAATGGCCGAGATGAAGATCATCGCGGTCTTCTGGAAGCGCGGATGCTCGCGGATCATCGCGGCAAGTTCGAAGCCGTCGAGTTCGGGCATGCAGACGTCGACCAGGATCACCGCGATCTCGGTCTTGAGCAGCACCTCCAGAGCCTCGCGACCCGACGAGGCAATCACGAGATTCTCGCCCAGATCCTTCAGGATCACCTCATAGGCGAGCAGCTTGGCCGGCTGATCGTCGACGAGGAGGATGTTGACCTTTTGGTGGTCCATACGGGCATCCAACTCAGCGGTGCAGCCACATGCGGATTGCAAGCAGCAATTGATCGGTGTTGACGGGTTTGGCCAGGTAGTCGGACGCGCCGGCTTCGAGGCATTTCTCGCGGTCGCCCTTCATGGCCTTGGCCGTCAACGCGATGATCGGAACACGGGCGAAGGCCGGATCTTCACGAATAACGCCGATGGTCTGATAGCCATCCATCTGCGGCATCATGATGTCCATCAGCACGATGGCGATCTCCGGATTGGATTCGACCAGCGTCACCGCCTCCTTGCCGGTGGTCGCCGTCAGCACCTTCATGCCGCGCCGTTCCAGCACGCTCGACAGCGCGAAAATGTTGCGGGCGTCGTCGTCGACGAGGAGGGCGGTCTTGCCGATCAGGTCGTCGTCGGAACTGTTCAGCTTCTCCAGCATGCGCTGTTTCTCGACCGGCAATTCCGTGATCACGCGGTGCAGGAACAGCGCGGTCTCGTCGAGCAGGCGCTCCGGTGATTCCACGCCCTTGACCACGATGCTGCGCGCCATGGTGTGGAGTTCCGCATCTTCCTCGGCGGACAGCTCGCGGCCGGTGAAGACGACGACCGGGACGTTCGACAGCGCCTCGTCGTTGCGGATCTGGTCCAGCACCTCGAAGCCGCTCATGTCGGGCAGCCGCAGGTCGAGCACGACGCAATCGCAGGGGGACTCACGCAGCATCGAGAGCGCGTCGGCGCCGGTGCCGGCCGTCACGATCTCGATATCGTCGTGATGCAGGAGCTCCCGGATCGAGAGCTGTTCGGCTTCGTTGTCCTCGACGATCAGCAGCCGCTTGCGCCGCGGCCGCGCATATTCCTTGATCTGCGTCAGCGCGGCCGAGACGCCCTCGGTCGTCGTCGGCTTGTTGACGAAGGAGAAGGCGCCGCGCGCGAGCGCATGCTGGCGGTCCTCGTCGAGCGTGATGACCTGCACGGGGATGTGGCGGGTCAGCGGATTGTGCTTGAGCTGGCTCAGCACTGTCCAGCCGAGCATATCAGGCAGGAACACGTCGAGCGAGACGGCGCGCGGCTGGTACTGCTTTGCAAGCTCCAGCGCCTCCGCGCCGCGTGCGGCGACCAGCACCTTGAAACCCTTGTCCCGGGCAAGGTCAATCAGAATACGCGCATAATGCGGATCGTCCTCGACGATCAGCAGGATGCTGTCGCCGGGTTCGAGGTTGAGCCGGTCGTCGGCGAGCTGCTCGATGACGCGCTGCTGTTCGGGCGTGGCGGGCTGCAGCGCCGGCGGCTGACTGTGTTGCTGGGGCGCAGGGCGCGGCGCGAGCGTCGGACCGGAATATTTCAGCGGCAGGTATAGCGTGAAGCACGACCCCTTGCCCGGCAAGCTGCGCAGGTGGATCTCACCGCCAAGGAGGCTTGCGAGCTCGCGGCTGATCGCAAGGCCGAGACCGGTGCCGCCATATTTGCGGCTGGTGCCGGCATCGGCTTGCTGGAACGCCTCGAAGATCAGCTTCTGCTTCTCCAGGGGAATGCCGATGCCGGTGTCGGACACTTCGAATGCGATCACGGCCGGCGCCGAGTTCAGCACGGGATGATCCGTCCCCCAGCCGCCGACCGCGGCGGCGACCTTCAGGCGCACTTCGCCCTCGGCGGTGAACTTGAAGGCGTTGGAGAGCAGGTTCTTCAAAACCTGCTGCAGGCGCTTGGAGTCGGTGACGAGGCTGCGCGCGAGATTCGGATCGAGGTCGATCTTGAACGAAAGGTTGCGGTTTTCCGCCTCGTGACGGAACGGCCGCCCGACGGTATCGAGCAGGTTCGCGGTCAAAATTTCCTCGGCGTCGACCGTCACGGTGCCGGACTCGATCTTGGAGAGATCGAGAATGTCGCTGATGAGATTGAGCAGGTCGGTGCCGGCGCCGTGGATGGTACGGGCGAATTCGACTTGCTTGCCGGTGAGATTGCCGTCCGGATTGTCGGTGAGCTGCTGTCCGAGGATCAGGATCGAGTTCAGCGGCGTGCGCAGCTCGTGACTCATATTGGCGAGGAATTCGGACTTGTACTTCGAGGTGAGTGCCAGCTCGGTCGCCTTTTCCTCCAGTGCGCGGCGGGCCTGCTCGATCTCCTGATTCTTGCGCTCGACCTCGACGTTGCGCTCGGCGAGCTGCTGCGCCTTCTGTTCGAGCTGGTCGTTGGTCTGCTGCAACTCGCGCTGCTGGGTCTGGAGTTCGCCGGCGAGCTGTTGCGACTGCTTGAGCAAACCTTCGGTCTGCATCGTCGCTTCGATCGAGTTGAGCACGATGCCGATCGAGTCGGTGAGCTGCTCCAGGAACGTCATCTGCGAGGTCGTGAACGAGGTGAGCGAGGCCAGCTCGATCACCGCCTTGACCTGGCCTTCGAACAGCACCGGCAGCACCACGAGGTTCTTCGGCGCGACCCGGAGCAGTGCCGAATTGATCGGCACCACGTCGGCCGGAATGTCCGCGATCACGCGCGGACGCTTGTCGATCGCGCATTGGCCGATCAGGCCGTCGCCGAGCGGCAGCACGCGCTGATACGGATAGATGCCGTCGCCGGCATAGGAAGCGAGCAGCAGAAGCTGCGGACTATCCTCGTTTTCGACCTGATAGATCACGCCGGTATGCGCGTTCACCAGCGGCGACAATTCGGTGAGCAGCAGCCGGCCGACGGTGGTGAGGTCGCGCTGGCCCTGGAGCATGTTGGTGAATTTCGCAAGATTGGTCTTCAACCAGTCCTGCTCGGTGTTCACGTCCGTCGTCAGACGGAGGTTCGTGATCATCGTGTTGATGTTGTCTTTGAGCTCCGAGACCTCTCCGCGGGCGTCGACCTGGATCGACCGTGTCAGGTCGCCCTTGGTCACCGCGGTTGCGACCTCCGCGATCGCGCGCACCTGAGAGGTGAGGTTGGCCGCCAGGAGGTTGACGTTACCGGTGAGATCCTTCCAGGTGCCGGCGGCGCCGGGCACGTCGGCCTGACCGCCCAGCCGTCCCTCGACGCCGACCTCGCGCGCCACTGACGTCACCTGGTCGGCGAAGGTCGCGAGCGTCTCGGTCATGTTGTTGATCGTGTCGGCGAGCGCCGCGACCTCGCCCTTCGACTTCACCGTCAGGTTCTGCTTGAGGTCGCCGTTGGCGACCGCGGTCACCACCTTGACGATGCCGCGGACCTGCTCGGTCAGGTTCGCCGCCATGAAGTTGACGGTGTCGGTGAGATCCTTCCAGGTGCCGGCGACGCCGGGCACCTGGGCCTGGCCGCCGAGTTCGCCTTCGGTGCCGACCTCGCGCGCGACGCGGGTCACTTCGCCGGCGAAGGCATTGAGCTGGTCCACCATGGTGTTGATGGTGTTTTTCAGCTCGAGGATTTCGCCCTTCACGTCCACGGTGATCTTGCGCGACAAGTCGCCGCGCGCCACCGCAGTGGTGACCTCGGCGATGTTGCGGACCTGCGTGGTGAGGTTCGCGGCCAAAAGGTTGACGTTGTCGGTGAGGTCCTTCCAGGTGCCGCCGACGCCGGGGACCACGGCCTGGCCGCCGAGCCGGCCTTCGGTGCCGACCTCGCGCGCGACGCGCGTCACTTCGGCCGCGAAGGAGCGGAGCTGCTCGACCATGGTGTTCAAGGTGTCCTTGAGCAGCAAGATCTCGCCGCGCACGTCCACCGTGATCTTTTTCGAGAGGTCGCCGCCCGCGATCGCGGTTGCGACCTCGGCGATGTTGCGGACCTGGGCCGTCAGGTTCGAGGCCATGAAGTTGACGTTGTCGGTGAGGTCCTTCCAGGTGCCGGCAACCCCGGGCACCTCGGCCTGGCCGCCGAGCTTGCCTTCGGTGCCGACCTCGCGCGCGACGCGCGTGACTTCGCCGGCAAAGGCGTTGAGCTGGTCCACCATGGTATTGATGGTGTTCTTCAGCTCCAGGATTTCGCCGCGCACGTCGACGGTGATCTTGCGCGAGAGGTCGCCGCGCGCCACGGCAGTGGTGACCTCGGCGATGTTGCGGACCTGGGCGGTGAGGTTGCCCGCCATCGAGTTGACGCTGTCGGTGAGATCCTTCCAGGTGCCGGCGACGCCGGGCACGTTGGCCTGGCCGCCGAGGCGCCCTTCGGTGCCGACCTCGCGCGCCACGCGCGTCACCTCGCCCGCGAAGCGGTTGAGCTGGTCGACCATCGTGTTCAAGGTGTCCTTGAGCTGAAGGATCTCGCCGCGCACGTCCACCGTGATCTTGCGGGACAAGTCGCCGCCGGCGATCGCGGTCGCCACTTCGGCGATGTTACGGACCTGGGCGGTGAGGTTGCCAGCCATCGAGTTGACGCTGTCGGTGAGGTCCTTCCAGGTGCCGGCGACGCCGGGCACTTCGGCTTGTCCACCGAGCTTGCCTTCGGTGCCGACTTCGCGCGCAACGCGCGTGACTTCGCCGGCGAAGGCGTTGAGCTGGTCCACCATGGTGTTGAGCGTTTCCTTCAACTGAAGGATTTCGCCGGACACGTTGACGGTGATCTTCTTCGACAAATCGCCCTTGGCCACCGCGGTCGCGACTTCGGCGATGTTGCGGACCTGCCCGGTCAGGTTCGACGCCATCGAGTTGACGCTGTCGGTGAGGTCCTTCCAGGTGCCGGCGACGCCGCGCACCTGGGCCTGGCCGCCGAGTTTGCCTTCGGTGCCGACTTCGCGCGCGACGCGCGTCACTTCGCCGGCAAAGGCGTTGAGCTGGTCCACCATGGTGTTGATGGTGTCCTTCAGCTCCAGGATTTCGCCGCGCACGTCCACGGTGATCTTCTTCGACAAGTCGCCGCCGGCAACCGCCGTCGTCACCTCGGCGATGTTGCGGACCTGCGCGGTCAGGTTCGACGCCATCGAGTTGACGCTCTCGGTGAGATCCTTCCAGGTGCCGGCGACGCCGAGCACGTTGGCCTGGCCGCCGAGGCGGCCTTCGGTGCCGACCTCGCGCGCCACACGCGTCACTTCGCCGGCGAAGGCGTTGAGCTGGTCCACGCAGGTGTTCAGCGTTTCCTTCAGCTGAAGGATCTCGCCCGACACGTTCACCGTGATCTTCTTCGAGAGGTCGCCGCCCGCGATGGCGGTCGCGACGTCAGCGATGTTGCGGACCTGGGCCGTCAGGTTCGACGCCATGAAGTTGACGTTGTCGGTGAGGTCCTTCCAGGTGCCGGCGACACCAGGCACCTGGGCCTGGCCGCCGAGCTTGCCCTCGGTGCCGACCTCGCGCGCCACGCGCGTCACTTCGGAGGCGAAGGAGTTGAGCTGGTCCACCATGGTGTTGATAGTGTCCTTCAGCTCCAGGATCTCGCCGCGCACGTCCACCGTGATCTTGCGCGACAAGTCGCCGCGCGCAACGGCGGTGGTGACGTTGGCGATGTTGCGCACCTGGGCGGTGAGGTTGCCGCACATCGCGTTCACGGAATCGGTCAGGTCCTTCCAGGTACCGGCGACGCCGGGCACGATGGCCTGGCCGCCGAGCTTGCCGTCGGTGCCGACCTCGCGCGCCACGCGCGTCACTTCGGAAGCGAAGGAGCGGAGCTGGTCCACCATCGTGTTGATGGCTTCCTTGAGCTGAAGGATCTCGCCGCGCACGTCCACCGTGATCTTCTTCGACAAGTCGCCGTTGGCCACAGCGATCGTCACCTCGGCAATGTTGCGAACCTGGTTGGTCAGGTTGTTCGCCATCGAGTTGACGCTCTCGGTCAAATCCTTCCAGACGCCAGTCATTTCCGGCACCTGGGCCTGGCCGCCGAGCTTGCCCTCGGTGCCGACCTCACGCGCGACGCGCGTCACCTCGGAGGTGAACACGCCGAGCTGCTTGATCATGGTGTTGACGATGGTCGCGGACTGCAGGAATTCTCCGCGGAGCGGACGGCCGTCGACGTCGAGCTTGACGGTCTGGATCAGGTCGCCTTGCGCCACGGCTGCGACCGCGCGCGTCACCTCGCGAGTTGGCCACAACAAATCGTCGATCAATGTGTTGACCGAGCCTTCCATATCGGCCCAGGAGCCGGAGGCGAGGCCGAACTTCACGCGCTGCCGCGTCTTGCCCTCGCGGCCCACCACTTGGCCGACCAGCTCGAGCTGCTGCGCCATGCGCTGATTGGCGGCGATGATTTCGTTGAAAGTGTCGGCGAGCTTGCCGTCAATGCCGAGATAGTCGCCGCTCATGCGCACCGAGAAATCGCCGTTGCGCATGGCCTGGAGGGCAAGCAGCAATTCTGCCCGGGAATCCGGCTCCGACATACCGTTGTTCTTTGGCTTTGGGCCGCGACGACCGGAGCGTGATGCAGTTCCGGTTTCGACGTCGCTCATACTCATTCCCCCGCAGGCGCCGGCCGAATCCCAGGCAAGACGCGATTGATCAAGATAGAGCTTCAGCCCAATTCGAAATCAAGCGCCAACGTACGGCACCAGGAAATGGAACCTGCTTTGCTCAGCCCAATGAAAACAATCGCGACGGACCGAAATGGTTCCATCGGGTTCCGAAATTTTCGGGCCGAAGGTCCCCTGCAAGGGGCAGTTGGCTTCAGGAACGGAGTGGCGGCCCTCCCGTTAGCCCGCAAATGCAGGGAGAGCGCATATGAAAGCCGGATTTGCCGTCGTCGTGATTGTGATGGTGTTTGCCGGATCGGCTTTGGCGCAGAGCGGTGCGCCCAGCGGTCGCGGCGCCGTGACCGGCGATCCCGCCGCAAGCTCCGCCACGCCACGGGCGGATACGCCGACCACGGGCACTTCGACCCGGTCGAACCCCAGCGGTAGCAGCACCTCGAGCTCGGGCGGCAAGGATGACAATGGGGATGCCGGCCGGGACAGAATGCCGGAGAGCGACCGTACGGTGCGGCCGGAGAGCCAGCAACATCATCCGAACAACAAGTAAAGGGGCTACTTGTCCGCCATGGTGCGCTCGGCGTCCTTGACCTGCGAGCGCAACATCGGGAGCTGCTCGCGCGCGAACGCCGCAAGGGCGGCATCATCGGGCGCCTTGAGATAGCGTTCGAGCAGGTCGATGACCGATTCATATTCAGGAATCTGCGCGGCATAGAAGCTTTTGACGAAAGTTGGCCCGTCCGAGGTTTCGGGCTCGACCAGGCTCGCGCTCGCCGGGGTCGTCTTGGCGACGCGCGGTTCAGTGCCAATCGCCTCCTGGATCGGCTTCAGGGCCTTGTCGCGCTGGGCTGCTTCTTCGGCACGCAGGGCGGCGAGGTTCTTGACCTCGGCATTGCCCTTCAGGTCGGTGCTCTCCAGCAGACCCTGCTGGAAGCGGCTGAACGTGTAGAGGTCGCTGATGACCTCGGTTGCGGTCGGCGGGCGGCCGGCCGGACTGTGCTCGGCGGTGCTATCGGCAAGCGCTGCAGTGCTGATGGAGGCGAGGACTATCGCGACAAGAATCCGCATGTATGCCAATAGCGGATGGTGACCAAAGTTCCGCAAATGTTACGATCTCGTAAGGGCTGTTGCAGCGCCCAGGTTCCGTCCCCAATTTTCCTTCATGAAACGATCCGACACTTTCAGAGACAACGCCGACAATTGCCTTCAGCTCGCTGAACGGTCCCAAGGACAGCCGGCTCACAACCGCTTCTTGCGCATGGCGGAGGCGTGGACGGCACTCGCGAACGAGCAGGACTGGCTCGACGGCGAGGTGCCGCCCGTTGCGGCCCGCAGCCGTCAAAGGCAGGAGGCGTGACGCTCTCGTTTCCGTGAATCTGCGTGTGAGACGGCTCACGGAACGCAAGCCACCAATTCATTATTCGGGAGCAGTCGATCGCGTTATTTTTTGATTCCAGGAATTTAATTCCAGAAGGAGGTTTGCGATGGCTACACGCCCACGTCTGGCTCTTCTTTCTCTCATTTTCGCCTTTGGCGTCTCGGTCGCATTTGCGACGGTGACGACGGTGCGGCAGGTGCATCATGAAAATGCATCGGCCGCGGTCCGCGCGGCCCATAGTTAGCCGCAGCCTCTCTTGCTCTCGGAACCTTCGAGGCTCAGGCGCGTAAGCGCTTCGAGACGACACGAGAGAGGCGAGAGCATATAGAGCATATCATGGCCCATTCCGACCAAGGCATCATCAGAGATCAGCGCGGTGAACAGCAGCCGCGGGACAAGCAGCGCGCGCAAACGGTGCACAAGTCGAAGCGAGAGGGCTCGCCCTCTCGCGAGGCCACGCGCGATCCCAAGTTGAACGACAACAGCAAGACACCCGGCTCCGGCATGGTGCCGGATGATTCCGGCGACGCGCCGAGCGGCTAATTCCACGAGGAACGAATCCCCGCGCGAAGAGTCGAGGGATTGCTTCCGGTTGTCATGCCCCCGGTGATCCGGAAGCATCTCCAAGGACGGCCCTGGCACCCCGTGCCGGGGCCGTTTGCTTGAGCATCGGGCCGGGCTAATCTTCGGACTCGCGCTGCGGATGCGGGTGCGTGTGGCCGTCCGGGCCGCGCCCGAAAACCCCGAACCTGCTCGATTTGACATTAGCCCCTGCATCGACCCCGGCGGCGGCCAGTCCGAGCTTGAGGAGCTCGCGTACCGCCGCGGCTCGTGTCGGCATGCGATGTTTGAACCGGAAGTCGTCCACCGCGGCCAGTTCTTCTGGTGACAGCATGACCTGGAGCCGCTCGGCGCGAAGGTCGTTCATGGTCAATCACCCAAAATGAGTATGTTGAGTAATCCACTCAACAAACTCATTCCACGAGGGTTCCACAAAATCCGAGCCACCAGATGGTCATCGAGCAGGCGCTGGGCCAACAGCCCGGGCCTTCAACCGCCGAGATTGCAGCCTTCGACGCAAGCGAAAGCGAGCTAACGCTTCGCGAGGGGAGAGCTCTTTGCCGATCGCGAATGGGCT
Source organism: Bradyrhizobium sp. 132 (assembly GCF_023074185.1). Classification (GTDB taxonomy): domain Bacteria; phylum Pseudomonadota; class Alphaproteobacteria; order Rhizobiales; family Xanthobacteraceae; genus Bradyrhizobium. The sequence goes on from NZ_JADPKY010000106.1 coordinate 76,747, forward strand.
GATCGGTGCGGCTTCCGGGAGACGATGCGAAGCTTGCGCCTGAGCCACCAGGCCAATACCGAGACGACGGCCCAGACTATCAACGCTGCAGCGAAAGCGCCCGGAACGCTCGAAGCCACGGTGAGATGAAAGATGGCGGCGAATGCCAGGAGACCGATGCTTCCCCAGGCGGCGCCAGCCGCGTCGAGCGCGGCGGCTTCTTGCCCGCGGCGCGTGCCGCTGAGGCCGGCCTTCTCCTTGGTGCGGCGCTCATGGCTTTCGACCAGCGTGGCGCTCGCGCAGAAGATGGCGGGAAGCGCAAGGAATAGCCCGCCGACTGACACACCGAAGCGCGCTCCCAGTATCCCCGTGAGCACGGTCGCCAAGCCACCGAGCAGGAAACGAATGCCGTATTCGTACCAGCGTGTCTGCTTTAGCGCGGAGAGTGACAGCTTGACCGGCATCAGGCCGCACCTCCGAAGCCGGCGAGCAGGCCGAAGGCGACCGCAAGCCACACGACAACAGCGAGGACGGTCGCGGGCAGCGCGGACACACGGTATCCGATCAGCAGATGGCAGACGACAACGCTGTAGCAGCCGAGCGCGACCGCGCCATAGATCATCGTCCAGCTTTCGGCCGCAGCATATTGCGGGCCGTGCTGGACGACGGCGATGCCGAGCGTCGCCAGTGCGACTGACGGCGCTGCGCCGAGCAGCCCCGCAAAGCTTTTGGGTTTGAGCATATCGCCGAAGATCGCAAAGGCGGAGACGATGACGCCGCCGGCAATGAATCGCAGGACATATTCGGTCACGTCCGTTCCCGCCGATTGACCTGTTCGCGGAACGATCGCGTCAGTGTCCATGGCCGCAAAAGTCTCTCTACAGCCGCGCCAAGCGCAAATCCTGCGACCACGTCGCTTGCCCAATGCGCGAGCACCGCGATCCGTGTCAGCGAAAGCGCGACCGCAACCGTGCACACCAATCGACGCGGCGCTTCGGGCAGCAAGCCCGCCGCCGAGGCAAGTGCGCCCATATGGACCGCGTGACCGGACGGGAAGGCGTCGCGCGCCTGTCCTGAGACGGGTACTCCATGTCGGTGTCCGCGTATGGTCAGCCGGTCTGGCCTGATCTGATCGAACACGGATTTCAGGACATGAGGCAGAACGGCCGTCGCTAGCGACACAGCCAGAACGTGATTTGCCACGGGCCGCTGTTGCGGCTGCCAAATATGAGCATAGAGCCACCCCGCTGCGGCCAGCGCGAGCAGCACGTGCTCGTCGGCGGCCCAGGTTAATGTCTGCGCGGTGTGCTCGACGCCTGAATTGGTGTGATCAGCGATCTCGTTCGCGATCGCGACGTCGATCCGGGTAGGTTTGACATTGACTAAGGCCATCGGTCTGCAAGCGTGATGTCCCCATGACGGTCTTGCAAAGCCCGGAGGCAAAGAAGGTTCCTAAGCTCTGCCTCGTGGCATATGCAAGCCGGCGTCCTCGGAAACTCGTTACTTGGACTGGCCGACGCTCGGTGCCTTGCCGAGCTCCTTGGCCATGTCGAGGTGGTGCTTGAGCGCCGGCAGCGTCTTGCCGGCCCACTCCTTCAGGTCGGAATTGTCCCCGCCTTTGGCGTAACGCTCGAACAGCGAGACCGCGTCCTCATGGGCGCTGACCTGGTACGAATTGTAATCCGAGCTGAAGTCCTTGCCATTCGCGCTCTTGAGCTTGTCGAGCTTGCTCTGGTGCGAGCTGTCGAGCGCCGTCGGCAGGGTTGCCTGCACCTTGCCGCCGCTGACGAGGCCCTTCAGTTCACCGCTGGTTTTGGTGTGGTCGGTCACCATCTGTTGCGCAAAACTCTTCTCCTGCGCGTTGCCCTTCTGCTCGGCGAGCTTGCTCGATTCGATCTCGAACATGTCGCTGATGGCGACCTCCTTGACGAAGTCGGCGGTAGCAGGCGCGACGCCGAGCGCCGAATTGACGCCGGTCTTCTCACCCAGCGACTGGGCGAGCGCGGGGCCTGCGAAAAGCACGCAAGCAAGGGCGATGATGGTACGTTTCATGGTCCGGTCCCTCCATTGAGCGCGCAGCTTCTCGCCGCGCGACATTGCGCCGACCAACACGCCGCAGGGGCCGAGGTTCCTAACGGTTAATCCGTGGGATGCCGCCCGGTGCGCGGATTGATGGGGTCGGTCGGCTTGCGCCGAAGCCGTTCGGGCAGAAACGGCTCGGTCGGCGTGGCGGTGGCCTCGGCACGTACGTCTGCATGGCGTTGTGCCCGTTCATGCGGCGTCCGGTTGTCGTTGATCTGCCGCTTCACGTCGAGGCCATCGACGGGATCGTTGACGCCGTGCTGGATATCGCGGAAATCGCTCATGCTTCACCTCATTCCTTTCCAGGCAGGATCTTTTCCAACATCTGCCGCGCCGCCCCCTTGATCACTCCGCTCTCGTTGGGATCGCCCTTCATCAGAGCGAGCGAGAAATTCTTCGCCTGCTGCAAGGTGACGTGCGGCGGCAGCGGCGGCACTTCGGGGTCAGTCTTCACCTCCAGCACCACCGGCATCTCGCTCGCCAGCGCCTGCTCCCAGGCCGAGCCCAGCAGCTGTGGGCTGTCGACGTAGATGCCGGAGAGGCCGATCAACTCGGCAAAGCGCGAATAGGACACGTTTGGGATGCGCTGCGATGCTTCGAATTTTGGATCGCCGTTGATGATGCGCTGCTCCCAGGTCACCTGGTTGAGGTCTTCGTTGTTGAAGACGCAGACGATGAAGAGCGGATCCTTCCAGTCGCGCCAATACTTCGCGGCGGTGATCAGCTCGGCCATGTTGTTCATCTGCATCGCGCCGTCGCCGACGAGTGCAATCACGGGGCGGTCGGGATGGGCGTATTTCGCGGCGAGCGCATAGGGCACCGCGGCACCCATAGAGGCGAGGCCGCCGGAGAGCGAGGCCGTCATGCCGCGGCGCATCTTCAGGTCGCGCGCGAACCAGTTGGCGCAGGACCCGGAATCACTGGTGATGATGGCCAGGTCCGGCAGGCGCGGCGACAATTCCCAGGCGACGAGCTGCGGATTGACCGGTGCTGCTGGCTGATGTGCGCGGTCATCCAGCGTCTTCCACCATTTCGCGACGTCGGCTTCGATACCCTGGCGCCAGGCGCCGTCGCTCTTGGGTTTCAGTCGCGGCAGCAGTGCGCGCAGCGTCTCGGCGGCATCGCCGACGAGGCCGACCTCCATGGGAAAGCGGATCGACAACATGCTGGCGTCGATGTCGATCTGCACGCCGCGCGCCGCGCCTTCCTTCGGCAGGAATTCGGCATAGGGAAAGGCGGAGCCGACCATCAGCAGCGTGTCGCATTCCATCATCATATTGTAGCTGGGCTCGGTGCCGAGCAGGCCGATCGAGCCGGTGACCCAAGGCAGGTCGTCGGGCAGCACAGCCTTGCCGAGCAGCGCTTTGGCACAGCCGGCCGACAGCCGGTCGGCGACCGCGATCGCCTCTTCGGTGGCATGCAGCGCGCCGGCGCCGACGAGCATCGCGACCTTCTTGCCGGCGTTGAGCACTTCGGCGGCACGGTCGAGATCAGCGTCACGAGGCTTGATGCTTGGAGCGCTATAGCCGATGCCAGAATGCAGGGTGCCGTGAGCGCGCGGCGGATCCTCGTACGGCTCCTCCTGGATATCGTTGGGCAAGATGATCACGGTTGGCGTCCGCCGGGCCAGCGCGATCCGGATCGATCGATCAATCAGATGCCGAATCTGCGCCGGCGAGGATGCCTGCATGACGTAGGCGCCAGCCACATCCTTGAACATCGAGACGAGATCAAGTTCCTGCTGATAATGTCCGCCCAGCGCATTGCGTGCCTGCTGACCGACGATCGCAAGCACCGGCTGGTGATCGAGCAGGGCATCGTAGAGACCGGTAATCAAATGCGAGGCGCCGGGGCCCGAAGTTGCGATGCAGACGCCGAGCTGGTCGGAGAACTTCGCATACGCGGTCGCCATGAAGGCGGCCATCTCCTCATGCCGGGCTTGGACAAAGCCGATCTTGCCCTCAGCACGCTGAAGGGCACCGAACACGCCGTTGATTCCGTCGCCGGGATAGCCAAAGAGGTGGCGCACTCCCCATTGATGCAGACGCTGAACGATGAAGTCGGAGACGGTCTGGGACATCGTGGGCGGCTCTTCGCTCCAGGAACTTTGATTCGGGGACTTGAAGTCGAGAGAACCGCCTGTTTCAGACGATGTTCCTCAACTCACGCGGAACAAGCTGGAACGATCGCTCACTCATTCGGGTTGTCTCGATACTGGCTGAGTGGAGAATTGAGATGTTGAATCAAGGCGAACTGCACCAAAACGAGGTGGGCCGTTTGATCGGCAGCGACAAGGTTGAGGGAACATCGGTCTATGGCGCCGATCGCAACAAGATCGGCTCGATCGAACGCGTGATGATCGACAAGGTCAGCGGCAAGGTGTCCTACGCCGTGCTCGGCTTCGGCGGTTTCCTGGGCCTCGGCAACGACCACTATCCGCTGCCGTGGCAGTCGCTGAAATACGACACGGAGCTTGGCGGCTACGTCACCGGCATTACCACCAAGGAGCTGGAAGGCGCGCCGAAATACGGCGAACGGAGTGATTGGAACTGGGGTGATGACGCCGCAGTTCGCGGTATCAACTCCTACTATGGCGTCCCCTTCGCTTAGGGATTCACGGAAAGGGAGTTCGATGAGCAAGGAACGGCCGAACGACGATCCCCGGCAGCAGAGCGACTGGGGTTCGCACAAGCAAACGGACAAGCCCTGGAAAGGCAATCCGGAAAAGGAGCAGGGATCGGGCGAGGTGAAACCCGATCTCGAAAAATGGCATGAGACCAATACGCACTGAGCAAGGTGTTAACAGCGAATTCGCAGCAACCGCGGCATCTACGATGCCGCGCTTGTTCTTTGAGCAGTCACATTGACGTATGACACCGTCGCTTGCGCAGGCCGGAACCATGCCTTCGCACTGCGGTTAGGCCTCCGGTGCGAGCCGGACTGAGGCGGCTTAGTACCGACAGAGGTGTTCACCGTGGATGCTCAAACCCGGGAGCATGGGCCGTCCGCGGAGCCGCCGCAGAGGGCGAAGGAAGCTCCGGAGACATCTCCTGATCAGGCCCGCGACGCCAAAGATCAGAAGCCGGCGAAGATGCCATCGCTGCGAGATCGGATGCGCGAGCATTGGCTGCTCGCCACCGTCGGCGCCATTGTGTTGCTCGCGGCCCTGATCGCTGGCCTGCTCTACTGGCTCCAGGTGCGCCACTATGAATCCACCGACGATGCCTTCGTCGCGGCGCGCACCTTTTCGGTGGCCGCGAAGGTCGGCGGCTATGTGACCGATATTCCGGTCACGGACAACCAGCATGTCAACGCCGGCGATCTCCTTGCCAAGATCGACGAGCGCGACTATCGCATCGCCATAGACCAGGCCGCGGCTCAAGTTGCGGTCTCAACGGCGAACATCGCCAACGTCGAGGCCCAGATCGTTTCGCAACAGGAACAGATCAAGCAGGCCCAGGCGCAGCTCGAACAAGCGCAGGCGCAGCTCCAGTTCTCGCAGGAGGAGTTCAAGCGCGCGGAAGATCTCGTCGAGAAGGGCGCCGGCACCGTGCAGCGCCAGCAACAGACCCGCTCCGATCTTCAGGCGCAGCAGGCCAACACTGAACGTGCGAAGACCGCGGTGACCGCCGCGCAAGTGGGCATCAAGACGCTGCAAGCGCAGCTCGAGGGCGCCCGCGCGCAGCTCGCGCAGTCGCAGGCGCAGCTCGATCAGGCCAAGTTGAACCTGCAATATACCAGCGTCGTTGCGGCGCAGTCTGGCCGCGTCGTCAAGCTCAGTGGCGCCAAGGGTACTTTCGTCACTGCGGGACAAAGCCTGATGATGTTCGTGCCCGACGAGGTCTGGATCGTCGCCAACTACAGGGAGACGCAGCTCAATGACATGCGGCCGGGCCAGCCGGTCGAGATCCGCATCGACGCCTATCCCGGCCGTAAGCTGACCGGCCATGTCGAGTCCGTGCAGCCGGGCTCCGGCACCGCGTTCAGCCTGCTGCCGGCGGAGAACGCCACCGGCAATTACGTCAAGGTGGTGCAGCGCGTGCCGGTGAAGATCGTGGTCGACAATTGGCCGGCGGATCTGCCTGTCGGCCCCGGCATGTCGGTCGTGCCCTGGATCAGGGTGCGATGACGGACGCCGTCGACGGCGGCGCATCCGCGGGCGGCTGGTCGCCGGAGCGCTCGGCGGCGGGTGGTCATAATCCTTATCTGATCGCCTTCGTCGTCTCGATCGCGACCTTCATGGAGGTGCTCGACACCACCATCGCGAATGTCGCGCTGCGACACATCGCGGGCAGCCTCGCGGTCGGTATCGACGAGAGCACCTACGTCATCACCAGCTATCTCGTCGCCAACGCCATTGTGCTGTCGATCTCGGGCTGGCTGTCGACCGTGATCGGCCGCAAACGCTTCTACATGATCTGCGTTGCGACCTTCACGGTCTCTTCGCTTTTGTGTGGCTTCGCATGGAATTTGCAGGCGCTGGTGCTGTTCCGCATCCTTCAGGGCCTTGGTGGCGGCGGCATGGCGACCAGTGAGCAGGCGATCCTCGCCGACTCCTTCCCGCCCCACAAGCGGGGCCAGGCCTTTGCGATCTATGGCATCGCCGTCGTGGTGGCGCCGGTGATAGGACCGACGCTCGGCGGCTGGATCACCGACACCTACACCTGGCACTGGGTGTTCCTGATCAACGTCCCCATGGGGGTGCTGTCGCTGTTCCTGGTCGGCACGCTGGTCAAGGAGCCGTCGGGCGCGGAGGAGGAGAGGGAGAAGCTGCTGAGCAAGGGGCTGCGGGTCGACTATGTCGGCTTCCTGCTGGTCGCGACCGGGCTCGGCTCGCTCGAATACGTGCTCGACGAAGGCCAGCGCAGCGACTGGTTCGGCTCGAACATGATCGTGTTCTTCGCCTTGCTTTCGGCCGTGTCACTGCTTGCGCTGATCCCCTGGGAGCTGACACGCGAGGATCCCATCGTCGATCTCCGCCTGCTCGGCCGCCGCCAGTTCGCCGCCTGCTTCCTGGTCATGCTTGCTACCGGTGCGGTGCTGATCTCCACAACGCAGCTTTTGCCGCAACTGCTCCAGACCGAACTGAACTACACTGCGCTGCTCGCCGGTCTCGCATTGTCACCCGGAGGCATCGCGACGCTGGTGCTGATGCCCGTGGTCGGCCGCCTTACCGGCATCATGCAGCCGAAATATCTCATCATGCTCGGCGCTGCCATCGTCGCGTTCTCGATGTGGCATCTCACGGGGCTCACCGGCGACATCACCTACGGCTACGCCGCGATGTCGCGCATCTTCCTCGCCCTCGGTCTGCCCTTCCTGTTCCTGCCGGTCACGACAGCGTCCTACGACGGCGTGCCGCCTGAAAAGACCAACCAAGCCTCCGCGCTGATCAACGTCGCTCGCAACATCGGCGGCTCCATGGGCGTCGCGTTGGCACAGACGGTCCTGGCGCAGCGCCAGCAATTCCACCAGAGCCGGCTGATCGAGCACGCCGCGCCATCCGATCTCGGCTACCAGCAGACCATCGAGACGATGACCCGCTTCTTCCAGGCTCAGGGCTCGAGCGCGAGCGATGCGGCCTCGCAGGCCGTCGCCTGGGTCGGCCGCATCTTGCAGCAGCAGGTCGATTTGCTCGCCTATATCGACGTGTTCTGGACCCTCGCGGTTGTTGCCGTGCTGATGATCCCCACTGCCGCCGTGCTGCGGCCAATCAATCTGAACGCGCCGGCAAAGGGACATTGAGCCAACGACCGTTGGGACAGAAAGGGTGACCGCGGCGCAAAAGTCCGGCTAGACTGGTCCGAACACCAAGCAAAAGTCCGGGAGGTAACTTAAGTGAAGACCGCGATCACCGAACTGTTCGGCATCGAGCACCCCATCATCCAGGGCGGCATGCATTTCGTCGGCTTTGCACAGCTGGCGGCCGCCGTCTCCAATGCCGGCGGGCTCGGCATCATCACCGGTCTCACGCAGAAGACGCCGGAGCTGCTGGCAAAAGAGATCGCGCGCTGCCGCGACATGACCGACAAGCCGTTCGGTGTGAACCTCACCTTCCTGCCGGCCTTCGCCGCGCCGTCTTACCCTGAATATATCGCCGCGATCGTCGAGGGCGGGGTCAAATCCGTGGAGACCGCGGGCCGCAGCCCGGAAGCCTACATGCCGGCGCTGAAGGCGGCCGGCATCAAGGTCATCCACAAATGCACTTCGGTGCGCCACTCCCTGAAGGCTGAGCGCATCGGCTGCGACGCCGTCAGCGTTGACGGTTTTGAGTGCGGCGGCCATCCCGGCGAGGACGACATTCCCAACATGATCCTGCTGCCGCGCGCGGCGGAGGAATTGAAGATCCCGTTCGTCGCTTCTGGCGGCATGGCCGACGGACGCAGCCTCGTCGCGGCGCTGTCGCTGGGTGCAGCCGGCATGAACATGGGCACGCGCTTCATCGCCACCAAGGAAGCGCCGGTGCATCAGAACGTGAAGAACGCGCTGGTCGCGGCAACCGAACTCGACACCCGCCTGATCATGCGGAGCCTGCGCAACACCGAGCGCGTGCTGAAGAACGCCAATGTCGACCGCCTGCTCGAGATCGAACGCGAGAAGGGCGACAAGCTCAAGATCGACGACATCCACGATCAGGTCGCGGGCGTCTATCCCAGGATCATGCTGGACGGGAAGATGGATGCTGGCGCCTGGAGCTGCGGCATGGTCGCAGGGCTCATCCACGACATCCCCACCTGCAAGGAACTCGTCGACAGGATCATGGCTGAGGCGGAAACCATCATTCGCAACCGTCTGATGGGGTTCCTTGAAGGGACCGGTGCACCGCGAAGGGTCGCCTGACACCGCCAACTTCTTAACCACGGCGGCAGTTGACCGCTGGAATTGCGCGCGACGCCTCCTAAATAGAGGCCAATTACCTCTTAACAATCAATTTCAGGAGGCGTCCGTGGTCCTGAAGAGCGTTCGTTTTGCAGTTGCCGTTGCCCTCGTGCTCGCATGGGGCGGCATCGCGCGCGCTGACGAGTACAAGCCGAGTGAGTATCTAGGCCTCGATCTTTCGAAGGCGGTGTTGTCGCCGAAGCGGCTCGGGCCCGAAACCCAATTCGCGCCGCTCGCGCTGGAGGCGCGCGGCGGCAATGAGGCGCAGGCGCGCGCCGAGCCGTTCGGCGTGCCGAAGAAAGTCGCGGCCGAACGCGTGCACGTGTCGGAGCCGAAGGTCGCGCACGCCAAGGTGGCGCGCTCCAAGGTTGCTCACGCCAAGTCCGCGCAGCCACGCGGCGCGGCGCGCACCAAGCTCGCGCATCGCCACGGCAATCCGCTCGACGCGCAGGCGAGGGATACCCGCATCCAGACCTGGCCCTGCCGCTCCGGCGGCATCTGCAACTGGCAGCGCTAAGGTCAGTTCCGAGCCGTCATCCGTACGTCGCAAAACCGTAGGCCCGCGGTCAAGAAACCGTAAGCCGGGAGTCAAACGACGCAGGCACCTTCCGTCGCGATTCGACGAAGGTTTCCTGAATGGCATCGCTCCGCGCCTCGCGCGCCCGGACCCGGCGGCAATTCCTGGTCCGCTCCACCTCCAGCCTCGCCGCCGCCACGCTCGCAAAGCCACATCTCAGCCGCGCCGCCGATCGTCCGCAGATCGCAGGCGGCATCCAGTCCGGCGACGCCTCGGATGGCTCCGCCGTGATCTGGGCGCGCGCCGGCCGGCCGGCGCGGATGCAGGTGGAGTGCTCGACCGTCGAGAGCTTCAAGACCATTATTGCGTCAGCTTCGAGCGATGCATTGCCGGATACCGACTTCACCTCAAAGCTGCTGCTGAACGATCTGCCCCTCGGGCAGGACATCTTCTATCGTGTGCGCTTCGACGACATCGCGACCGGCATCGCCGGCGAAAGCCGCATCGGCCATTTCCGCACCGCGCCGGCTGCCGGCCGGTCGATCTCGTTCCTGTGGTCCGGCGACACGCGGGGCAGGGCTGGGGCATCGACACATCGCGCGGCGGCTATCGCAGCTATCGCACCATGCTCGACAATCGCCCGGACTTCTTCATCCATTCCGGCGATCACATTTACACCGACTGCACGATTCCCTCGGAGCAGAAGCTGCCGAACGGCGAGACCTGGCGGAATGCCGTGACCGAGGAGAAATCCGAGATCGCGCACACGCTGGCGCAGTTCCGTGGCAAGGCCGTGGTGGCGCAGCATTCGTAGGTCGCTAACCCGATCTTGATTGGCGCTCGTGCGGCTCACACGCTATGTTGTACGTTCCCGCCATCTCTTTTCCATCACCGAAGAGTCTGCTCACGCGGCATCGCCGCGCGCATCCGGCGGGCTGAAATATCTTAGGAGCCTTTTCATGGACAATCTGAAGACACAGGGCATCAGCATGCCCAAGCTCGGCCTCGGCACCTTCCGCATGCAGGGCGATACCTGCCGCGCGGCGGTCGAGAGCGCGCTGTCGATCGGCTATCGCCATATCGACACCGCCGAGATGTACGGCAACGAAGAGCCGATCGGCGCGGCGCTCGCAGCGGCCGGCGTGCAGCGTGGCGAGCTGCATATCACGACCAAGGTCTGGCACGAGAACCTCGCACCCGAAGCGATCCGCCGCGCCTTCGACGCCAGCCTGAAAAAACTCCGGCTCGACCACGTCGACCTCTATCTCGTGCACTGGCCGTCCAAGGCCGCGAACTGGGGTGCTGTGTTCGAGACCTTGATGAAGCTGAAGGAGGAGGGGCGCACGCGAGCGATTGGCGTCGCCAACTTCACCACCGCGCTGCTCAAGATCGCGGTCGAGGACATCAAGGCGCCGATCGCCTGCAATCAGATCGAATATCACGCGATGCTCGATCAATCGAAGGTGCTGACCTATCTCAACGCCAAGTCGATCCCGCTGGTTGCGTATTGCCCGTTGGCGCAGGGGCGCGTCGCATCCGATCCGGTGCTGGCCGAGATCGGCGCGAGGCACGACGCGACCGCCGCGCAGGTCGCGCTGAAATGGCTGCTCGACCAGGATGGCGTCGCCGCGATTCCGAAGGCCTCACGCATCGAGAGCCAACAGGCCAATCTCGACGCGTTGAAGATCACGCTCGACGATGCCGACCGCAACAAGATCGCGGCGCTGCCGAAAGACAGCCGCTGCGTCAATCCCGGCTTCGCGCCGGCGTGGGACTAACCTCGCCGAACGTTTCGAACACACAAAGCAATGGCCCCGTGAGGGGCCATTTCCGTATTGCGTTGCGCATTAGTCCCAGTGGCGATGACCGCCACGCTTGATCACGACGACCTTGTCGCGATGGTGCCAGCCGCGATGCCAGCCGTGATCGCGATGCATGCCGTATTCGGCGCGGGCGCCGTACGGGCCGTGATGATGACCGCGCTTGATCACCACCGTCTCCGCGCTGGCGAGCGTCGGCAATGCCACCGCGAGCGCACCGATAGCAGCAACCACATAACCAATTTTCTTCATGATGTCCTCCTCCAATAGAATGCAAATCTAAACGGCGCATTCGCGTGAACGTTCCGGAGGAATCACAAGAGAATTCTGAACAGCTGTTCAGACAGAAAAGTGTGGAGCAGTTTTTCGAGAGATCAAGCTCGAGGGTAATAGTCAATCGCAGCGTTGCTGTGCCGGTGTTGGCGCGCCTGTCGCGACGTATTTGCCGTCCCTGATCGTGTACTCGCCGTGCTCACTGCGATTGTAGATCGCGCGCAAGCTATCTTGCTTTGAGAGAGCAGACCGAACTCGCGCGTCTGATGCAGCGAGGGGAAGTACACCATCACATTGAGCAGGCCCTCGGCGCCGACCGTGGCGGACACCACTTCGTTCTCGTCCTTGGCTTCGCCGAAATTGCGCCGGTACATCACCCTTCCGTCCTTCCGGATCTCGTAAGTCAGCGCCGCGCCCTTGTCGCGGTCAGGGCGAGCCGCGCAATCGACCGCCCAGGAGCCGAGCAGGCCCCATTGCTCGACCGTCGCCGCAAGCGTCTCGGCGCCGGCCGCTGGCGTGAATGCAAGCCACAGCAGCGCCGCCGTGATCCAGCGGCTCGGACAACGCGTCATGTCCTGAAAAGCCCCACTTCCAATAATGCCAAAGTGTAGCATCCTGCTCGTATCGGTCCACGGCAGCCGCCATTCGCGCGCGAATTTGATCCGCGTCGATGAGGCCGGCTGCTTCCGGGGGAGGATGGCGCGGCCTCCGCGATCCACGGCAGCCAGCCCCAGGTGGCTCAGGGCCGCTTCTCCACATTGGCGCTGCGGGCCGGCACGCCGAACTCCTTGCGGCACACTTCGGCCAGCACGGCGACGCCTTCGCGGATCTGCTGATGCGAAGGGCTCGCGAAGCACAGCCGCAGCCGCGAGCTGGAATGGCTTTTGTCGGTCGACCATTCCGGCCCTGGATTGATCGATACGCCGGCCGCGAGTGCGGCCTGATACAGTTTTAGCGTATCGACCTGATGGGGCAGCTTCACCCACAGGAAGATGCCGCCCTTCGGCTCCTCGAATTCGGCTGTCGTCCCGAATTGCTCGTTGAGGGCTTCCATCAGCGTATCGAGCTTGGTGCGCAGCGCCTTTGTCAGCGCCGGGACGTGGGTCGAAAAATGTGGCTTGCAGTAGGCGGCGAGCACCATCTGCTCCAGTGCGCCGGAGCCGGCGTCCGTCTTCAGCGCCAGCATCCGCGACATCACATCCCATGGCGCAACGATGAAGCCGACGCGCAGCGCCGGCGCAATCGACTTCGAGAACGAGCCGATATGGATCACGCCGCCGTTCGGGCTCATCGCATAGATCGCCGGCGGCCGCTGTCCTGACCAGACCAGATCGGCGTAGCAATCGTCCTCGAATACAGGCACGCGGTATTCTGCCGATAGCCGCAACAACTCCGCGCGGCGGCCCTCCGGCATGATGCTGCCGGTCGGGTTCTGTACCGTCGGAATGGTGTAGATGTATTTTGGCCGGATGCCGCGGCTCTTGAGGTCTGCCAGGGTCGTGGCCAGCACGTCCATGCGCATGCCGTCCTTGTCGAGGGGGATGCCTGTTACGTTGACCCCGAGCCGTGCCAGGCGGGTCAGCGAGCCCTGATAGCTGTCCTGCTCAAAGATCACGGTGTCGCCGCGCGTCAGCAGGGTCGCGTTGACGAGATCGAGCGCCTGCAGCGAGCCGGAGACGATCATGAGATCGTCGACCGTGCAGCTGATGCCGGCATCGCGCTTGAGTTTTGCGACGAGAAATTCGCGCAGGGGCAAATAACCCTGCGGGCCATGCGCCAGGCCATAAGTGGAAAGGGATCGGCCCTCGCTCCGAAGTACAGTGTTGGCAGCCTCGACCAAATCGTCGAGCGGCACCTGCTCGGAATCGTTGTTGCCGCCAACGAAGCTGTATTTGGCAAGGCCCGTCCAGCGCGCGGAAGGGGCCGGCAGCCCTGCGGGAAACAGGGGCGCGAAATCGAAGCTGGAGGTCATGGGGCGTTCCTCGTTCTATTCTTGTCAGGCTGCCGGCTTTGCGCCGGTCAGTCGTGTTTCTTGCTTACTTCTTGCCGACGGTCCGGGTTGGACGGCCCTGGCTAATGAAGGCGTAATGCGCATTGGCGACGCCGCCAACCATCAAGGCCTCGACAACAGGCTCGGCGATCTCGCTTGTTGCGGCCCAGTCGACGAGGAAATTGGCTCCGGTCCCGCCGCGCACGTCGTCGGTCGGAACGAAGATCGAGACGGTGGCGAGCGGTTTGAGCGCGACCGGCGCCTTCAGATAGCTCTCGACCTGCTTGCCTGCGGTGTCGAAATAGGCAATGCGCTTGACCACCAGCGCCTGGGTCTCCGAGGCGTTGTGGATGCTTAGCGTCACCGAAAAATCAACGCGCAGCTTGCCCTGGCTCATTGCCACGCTGGAATAGGCCGGCACGTAGAAGCCGCCGGAGACGGCGGGCTCCTCCTTCGGCGTGGCGGTGAGCGAATCGGCAGAACTCTGCTCGGTATTGACTTTGGGCTGGGCAAGCGCGGGCGGGGCGAACGCGAGCGGACATAACAGCATTGCAACGGCGAGCCTCATCCGCATGTGACGAATTGCTCGCTTGCCGCGCCGCACTCGATCATTAGGGTGCGGCAGAACGGACCAATCTGGCATGCACGAGCTCATTCGCGACATCACTCTCTGTATCCTGTTTGCCTGGATGCTGGGCCTGCTTGCCCACTTCTCCAGGCAGCCGCTGATCCTGGCCTACCTTATCGCCGGCTTCTGCATAGGTCCATTCGGCGCCGGCTGGGTCAAGTCGCAGGAATCGATCAGCGTCATCTCTGAGCTCGGCCTGATCTTCATGCTGTTCATGATCGGCCTGGAGATCGACCTGAAGAAGATCGTGCGGGCGGGAAAGGTGATCCTGTTCGCGGCGGGCGGCCAGCTCATCGGCGGCTGTCTGCTCGGGGTGCTGTTCTTCGCCGGCATCGGCCTGTCGCTCGGCGGGGGGCAGTTCGATGCGGTTTATCTCTGCGTCGCCTGCGCGCTGTCGAGCACCGTCATCATCGTCAAGGTGCTCTACGAGAAACGCGAGCTCGACACGCTGCCCGGCCGCATCACGCTCGGCGTGCTGGTGCTCCAGGACATCTTCGCCATCCTGTTCCTGGCGGTGCAGCCGAGCCTTGCCAATCTGGAAGTCAGCGTCATCCTGCTCTCGATCGGCCGCGTCGCGGTGCTGGTCGCCGCCGCGCTGCTGGTCAGCCGCTACGTGCTGCCGCGCCTGTTTCACCAGATCGCCCGCCGCCCCGAGCTGATCCTGCTCGGCGCGCTCGCCTGGTGCTTCCTGGTCGCCGAGACCGCCGAGCGGCTGTCGCTGTCGCGCGAGATGGGCGCCCTGATCGCCGGCGTCTCGCTCTCGACCTTTCCTTATGCGCTCGACGTCACGGCCAAGGTCACCACGCTGCGGGACTTCTTCATCACGCTGTTCTTCGTCGCTCTCGGCATGACCATTCCCGTGCCCGGCCTCTCCGTGATCGGCCTTGCCTTGCTGATCGCGGTGTTCACGGTGGCGAGCCGCCTCGTCACCACTTTCGCCCCGCTGTATCTGATGAAGCAGGGCTTGCGCGCCAGCCTGTTGCCGGCCCTGAACCTCGCGCAAATCTCCGAGTTCTCGCTGGTGGTGATCCAGACCGGCGTCGCCGACCACCACATCGCAGCCGAGACGGCGAATGCGGCCTCTTTCGCCTTCGTGGTGCTGGCCGTGGTCTCGACCTTCGCGATGACCCGCAGCGACGAGATCACGCGCTGGGCGATCGGGCCCCTGAAGCGGATCGGCCTGCGCGACCTCGACCATGGCAACGGCCACGGCGAGGAGGGCCACGAGGGCGGTCATGGCGAAGCCCGCCGCATCGTCATCCTCGGCTTTTTCCGTGCGGCGAGCGCGCTGCTGGCCGAGATCGAGCGGCAGGCGCCGGTGCTGCTGGAGCAGATCACCGTGGTCGACTTCAACCCCAATGTGTACCAGACCCTGCTTTCGCGCGGCCTGCACGTGATTTATGGCGACATCAGCAGCGCCGATACGCTGCTCCATGCCGGGATCGGCAAGTCCGAGATGATCATCCTCAGCGTGCCGGATTCGCTGCTCAAGGGCGCTACCAACGAGAAGCTGGTTCGCCACGTCCGTGCGCTCAACCCGACCGCCCTGATCGTGGCGAGCGCCGATCTGCTGGCCGATGTCGGCGAGCTCTACGAGGCCGGCGCCAGCTACGTCACCGTGACCCGGCTCAGCGATGCCCACGAGCTGTTCACCGTGATCGAGGCCGCCCAGGCCGGGCTTCTGGCCGACAAACGTGCCGAGCTCGATCAGCGCCTCGGCGAGCGGCGCGAAGTGCTGCCCTGACAGTGCCTGGCGGCCTTCTTCCCGGGAGCATTTCTTGCTAAATCCCCGGTATCTTCGGTGCAAGCCTGAAACCCTTTGATCGGCCCGCCACCCGGAATATGCGGTTGCGTCCAGGACACTAGCGCCCCGGCCCAAGTCCGGCTAAGCCTCCGGGCTATAACCGATAGAGATTGGGAAATGCCCGATAACGTTCAGGAAGTCTTGCAGGCCTTTGCCCGCGGTGAGCTCGTGGTCGTCACCGACGACGATGACCGCGAGGGCGAGGGCGATCTGATCGTCGCCGCCTCGCTCTGCACCTCCGAGAAGATGGCGTTCATCATCCGCCACACCTCCGGCATCGTTTGCGCGCCGATCACCACCGAAGATGCGCGCCGCCTGCGGCTCGATCCGATGGTGGCCCACAACGATTCCGCGCACACCACCGCATTCACGGTCTCGATCGACTACAAGCCCGACGGCGGCACCGGCATCTCGGCCGAAGAGCGCGCCTCGTGCTGCCGCGCGCTGTCCAATCCCAACGCCGGCGCCAACGATTTCGCCCGTCCCGGCCACATCTTCCCGCTGATTGCCAAGGATGGCGGCGTGCTCCTGCGCTCCGGCCATACCGAGGCCGCAGTCGATCTGTGCAAGCTCTCCGGCCTGCCACCGGTCGGCGTCATCAGCGAGTTGATGAACGACGACGGCAGCGTGATGAAGGGCGAGCAGGTCGCCCGCTTTGCCGCCGAGCACAAGCTCAAGCACGTCACCATCGCCGACATGATCGCCTACCGCCAGGTGCGCGAGAAGCTGATCGAGCGGGTCTCGACCTTCGTCACCGAGAGCCCTATCGGGCCGCTTCAGGGCTATGCCTACCGCTCGCCGTTCGATTCCATCGCCCACGTCGCCTTCGTCTACAACGGCGTCGGCGACGGCAAGAACGTCCTGACGCGCTTCCACAAGCCGAACATCGTCAAGGACATCTTCACCGGACACAAACGCATGGCGGTGGTGCTCGAGCACTTCAAGAAATCCGGCCGTGGCGTGCTAGTCTATCTGCGCGACGGCGCGGCCGGTGTCCCCGTGGCGCCGCTGCCCGATGAGAGCGCGACCGAGGCTGACCGCAACCGCCAGTGGCGCGAAGTCGGCGTCGGCGCGCAGATCCTGCGCGATCTCGGCGTCACCTCGATCCGGCATCTCACCTCTTCGGTGCACGACTACAAGGGGCTGTCGGGCTTCGGTATCGAGATCGTCGCTAACGAGCAGCTCGAAAGCTAGCGCTGTCATTCCGGGCGCGCGACGCGCGTCCCCGGGATCCACGCAGGCCCATACATCTGCAACGCAATTGCACTTGTTGCCGCGGCGCTTTACTTTGTCGGGCAAATTTTGACGGAACCAGACGAAAGGACGTTTCATGACCGCGCGCCCTCAGGCCAAGGACAAGCCGATCTCGGCTTCTTTCCAGTGGGACGATCCGTTCCTGCTCGACGAGCAGCTCACCGAAGACGAGCGCATGGTGCGCGACACCGCGCGCGCCTACGCCCAGGACAAGCTGCTGCCGCGTGTCACCAAGGCCTATCTCGAAGAGACGACCGACCGCGAGATATTCAACGAGATGGGCGAGCTCGGCCTGATCGGCATCACGCTGCCGGAGGAATATGGCTGCGCCAATGCAGGCTATGTCGCCTACGGCCTCGTCGCCCGCGAGATCGAGCGGGTCGATTCCGGCTACCGCTCGATGAACTCGGTGCAGTCCTCGCTGGTGATGTACCCGATCTACGCCTATGGCGACGAGAACCAGCGCAAGAAATACCTGCCGAAGCTCGCCAGCGGCGAGTGGGTCGGCTGCTTCGGCCTGACCGAGCCCGACGCCGGCTCCGATCCGGCCGGCATGAAGACCCGGGCGGAGAAGGTCTCGGACGGCTATCGCCTCACCGGCAGCAAGACGTGGATCTCGAACGCGCCGATCGCCGACGTGTTCGTGGTCTGGGCCAAGTCGGCCGCGCACGACAACCAGATCCGCGGCTTCGTGCTGGAGAAGGGCATGAAAGGCCTGTCCGCACCGAAGATCGGCGGCAAGCTGTCCCTTCGCGCCTCCATCACCGGCGAGGTCGTGATGGACGGCGTCGTGGTGCCGGAAGACGCGCTGCTGCCCAACGTCTCCGGCCTGAAGGGCCCGTTCGGCTGCCTCAACCGCGCCCGCTACGGCATTTCCTGGGGCGCGCTCGGCGCGGCCGAGGATTGCATGCACCGCGCCCGCCAGTACACGCTCGACCGCAAGCAGTTCGGCAAGCCGCTCGCCGCGACCCAGCTCGTGCAGAAGAAGCTCGCCGACATGGAGACCGAGATCGCGCTGGGTCTCCAGGGCTCGCTTCGCGTCGGCCGTCTGATGGACGAGGGCAAGTTCGCCCCCGAGATGATCTCGATCATGAAGCGCAACAATTGCGGCAAGGCGCTCGACATCGCCCGCGTCGCGCGCGACATGCACGGCGGCAACGGCATCTCGGCCGAGTACCACGTGATGCGTCATGTCCATAACCTCGAGACGGTCAACACCTACGAGGGCACCCACGACGTCCACGCCCTGATCCTGGGCCGCGCGATCACGGGCATTCAGGCGTTTTTCTGAGCAGACGTCTCGGCGTGGAATTGCGTCGTGGCCGGGCAGAAGCGCGAAGCGCGTCTTCGCGCTAGACGTCCCGGCCATCCACGTCTTAGACCACGCGAAGAACGTGGATGCCGGGCACAAGCCCGGGCAAGACGAAGTCAGCAAGGTATGAGCAAGCCATGTCCGACAACGACGACGTCCCGTTCAACCGCAACTTTCCGCTGAAGCCCGGCGTCGTCGAGGAAGTCCGCCCCGGTGTGCGGCGCGTGCTTTGTAACAATCCGAGCCCGTTCACTTTCACCGGCACGGTCAGTTACATCGTCGGCCAAGGCAACGTCGCGATCATCGATCCCGGTCCGGACGACGAGGCGCACGCGGCGGCGCTGCTCGATGCTGTCAGCGGCGAGACGGTGAGCCATATCTTCGTCACCCACACCCACCGCGACCATTCGCCGAACACCGCGCGGATCAAGCAGGCGACCGGCGCGCCGGTCTATGCCGAAGGTCCGCACCGCGCCTCGCGCCCGCGTTTCGAGAGCGAGAAGCACAATCCGGAATCCGGCGCGGACCGCGACTTCGCGCCCGATATCAGGATCGCCCATGGCGACGTCGTCGAAGGCGACGGCTGGCAGCTCGAAGCCGTGGCGACGCCCGGCCACACCGCCAATCATCTCGCGTTCGCCTGGCCCGAGCGAAAATTCAACTTCGTCGGCGATCACGTGATGGGCTGGTCGACCTCGATCGTGGCGCCGCCCGACGGCTCGATGATCGACTACATGGAGTCACTCGACCGCCTGGCCGCACGCGAGGAGGATCTGTATTTCTCCGGCCACGGTCCCGAGATCCCGGACGGCCCGCGCTTCGTGCGCTTCCTGATCCGTCACCGCAAGGCGCGCGAGTCCTCGATCCTGCATCGCCTCGCCAAGGGCGAGACCGACATCCCGACCATGGTCCGCGCGATCTATATCGGCATCGATCCCAGGCTGACGACAGCTGCCGGGTATTCCGTGCTGGCGCATCTGGAAGATCTGGTCGCCCGCGGCGTGGTGGCGACTGACGGCGATCCCGTGATTGGCGGGACGTATCGGATGGCGAACGCTTAGCGTTCCGTCACTTCTTCACTGTCTTCGCCGGCGCCTTCGGCGGCATCACCGGGGTCTTCTTCACCGGCTTGAGTGCGTCGGCGTCGGCGGCGGTGTTGAGGTCGTCGATGAATTTTTTCACGCGCGCGGCGTTGCTGCCGAGGTCGCTCTCGAAATAGCGCGAGGCGGAGCGGATATCGA
The DNA here is from genome assembly GCF_023074185.1 of Bradyrhizobium sp. 132. Classification (GTDB taxonomy): domain Bacteria; phylum Pseudomonadota; class Alphaproteobacteria; order Rhizobiales; family Xanthobacteraceae; genus Bradyrhizobium. The sequence continues at coordinate 96,526 of NZ_JADPKY010000106.1, forward strand.
CGCGGGAATCGTCGCCGTCGGGCACGACGCGGATGGCGATGTCCTCGCGGAATCCCATGATGGGCGAACGCGCCACAGCCTCGATACGGCCGATGCGGCGCGGCGGCTGTGGGGCGCGCTCGTCGATGACCAGCCATTTGCGCTTGTTGACGAGCTGGAGCGCGATCGCATAAGCGCGGTCGGCCGAAATCTCAAGCTCGATCGGCTCGATATCGGGATAGAACTGACGCTGCTGCTCGGCCGAATAGAGGCCAGCATAAACAGCGGTATTGGCGCCATCGCCGGTGCGCAGGCGGGCCAGTGCGTCGAAGCGCGGCGGGTCAATCGGGTCGGTGGTGATGTCGTGGATCGCCGGCAGCTTGCGGTATTGCAGGCCGAGATAAGCGGGATAGGCGAGGATCGCGCCGGCGATCAGGAAGGCAAGCAGAATGCGCGCCATGCCGCGCGAGCCGTTCTGCCAGATCGCGGCAAAGCCTGCGAGCCCGAACAGGATCGAGAGCGCGGCGATCCCGAGCCCGCCGAAGAAAGTCGCGAGTGCCGGCTTCATCTCCAGGAAGCCGAACCGGAGGATGATGATCGAGACCACCACCGCCACCACTGCGAACACGGCCAAATTGCGCGCCCAGCTCGCGAGGCTGGATACGGGCTCCGACTGATAGGGAGCGGAAAACCTGCGGGCCATCGGGTGAGCTCTGCCGGGGTCTTGGGGGCGGTGTCGGCCGATTTGGCGCGACTATGGGCCGTTGAGATCACGGCCCGAAGGCAAATTCAAGGGTTCCCGGGATGTTACGGCCCTGTCATTCCGGATTCGATGCCGTTGGCATCGCCCCGAAATGACAGTGTTTGGTTCGGCCGTCTACGCCGCCGCGTTCGGGAAGCGATAGTCCTTGAACTGGTCACGCAGCGCGGTCTTCAGGATCTTGCCCGTCGCCGTGTGCGGGATGCCGTCGACGAAAGCGACGTCGTCGGGCATCCACCATTTGGCGATCTTGCCGTCCATGAACTTCAGGATGTCCTCGCGGCTGGCCTGCTGGCCCTGCTTGAGCTGCACGATCAGCAGCGGACGCTCGTCCCATTTGGGATGGAACACGCCGATCACGGCGGCTTCCGCCACCGCGGGATGGCCGATTGCGAGGTTTTCCAGGTCGATCGAGGAGATCCACTCGCCGCCGGACTTGATCACGTCCTTGGAGCGGTCGGTGATCCGCATGTAGCCGGCCTCGTCGATGGTCGCGACGTCGCCGGTGTCGAAGAAGCCGTCCTTGTCGAGGATGTTGGCGTCGATGCGGAAATAGGCTTTGGCGACGGCGGGGCCGGAGACTTTCAAACGGCCGAAGGTCGTGCCGTCCCATGGCAGTTCCTTGCCGGCATCGTCGGTGATCTTCATCTCGACGGCGAACGGCGCGTAGCCTTGCATCTGGAGCACGTCGAGCCGCGCATCGCCCGTCGCATTCTGGAACGGCGGCTTCAGCGCCGCGACGCTGCCGATCGGGCTCATCTCGGTCATGCCCCAGGCGTGGCGGACGTTCGAGCCCATGTCGAGGAAGGCCTTGATCATCGAGCGCGGCATCGCCGAGCCGCCGCAGATCACCATCTTCAGATCCGGCAGCTTGAGATTGTTGGCGGCCATGTGCTGGAGCAGCATCAGCCACACCGTGGGCACGCCGGCGGTATGCGTCACTCTCTCGGTCGAGAGCAGCTCGTAGACCGAGGCGCCGTCAAGCTTGGCGCCGGGCATGATCAGCTTGGTGCCCTGCGAGGGCGCGGAGAAGGCGATGCCCCAGCTGTTGGCGTGGAAGAGCGGCACCACGGGGAGCATGGTCTCGGAGGCGCTGGTGCCGAGCGCGTCGACATTGTTCGCCATCAGCGCATGCAGCACGTTGGAGCGATGCGAATACAGCACGCCCTTGGGGTCGCCGGTGGTGCCTGACGTGTAGCACATCGCAGCCGCCGTGTTCTCGTCAAAGTCCTTCCATTTAAATTCGCCGTCGGCCTCCGCAATCCAGTCCTCGTAGGCGACCACATTCTTCAGCGTCGTCTGTGGCATGTGCGCCTTGTCGGTGAGCACGACGTAGCGTTCCACGCTTGTAAGCTTGTCGGCGATCTTCTCCAGGACCGGAACGAAAGTGATGTCGGTCATCACGATGCGGTCCTGCGCATGGTTGATGATCCAGGCGATCTGCTCGGGGAAAAGCCGGGGATTGACGGTATGGCAGATGGCGCCGATCCCCATGATGCCGTACCAGACCTCGAGATGGCGCCAGGTGTTCCAGGCGATCGTTGCGACACGGTCGCCGAGCTTGATGCCGCCGCGCTCCAGCATCTGCGAGACCTTGAGCGCGCGCTTGTGGATCTCGGCATAATTTGTGCGATGGATCGGTCCTTCGACCGAGCGCGTGACGACCTCCTGCTTGCCATGAATCCTGGCGGCGTGTTCGATGATCCGGTGGCAGAGCAGGGGCCAGTCTTGCATCAAACCAAGCATTCCGTCGTTCCTCCGAGAAGCCGCTGGGCGGATTGTCGCTCTCAGCGTTGGGCCAAAGAATTGTCATGAGTTTTAGCCTGCCGGCCCTTCGCCGCAAATGGTCTTGTCGCGGCTATATGTCCGCCGGCGCGGCAATGGTTACCGTCGCGCTCGTGCTCGCGGATCGGGCAGAGGCGCGAAAATATGCCTCCCCGCTGGATATCTTCGGCATTGCTGCACCACGGCCGCGCGCGACGTGGCATTCTGCCAAGGTCCCTGGCAATATCCCGCTCCCCAGACCCCGCCCCGAGGAGGCCCCCAAAGCATCGGACGATGCCGCTCCGGAGAGCGCCGGCAAGCCTTCTGCGGAAAAGCCTTCCCCGGAAAAGCCTTCGCCCGACAAGCCTTCCGCGGACGAACCTGGCGCCAGCAAGCCCGCCGAGGCCGCGCCGCCGCCCGAGAAGCAGGCCTCTTCCTGCCGCCTCGCGCTGACCGAGGAGATCGCTATCGCGCCGTCCATTCCGGATATCCGCGGTCCGGGCGCTTGCGGCGGTGAGGATCTGGTGCGGCTCGAAGCCATCGTGCTACCGGACAAGCGCAAGGTAGCGGTCAAGCCGGCGGCGATCCTCCGCTGCACCATGGCGTCAGCGATCGCCGATTGGGTGCGCAAGGACATGGTGCCGCTGGCCGCGAGCCTCGGCTCGACCATCAGCGATCTCGACAATTTCGACAGTTTCGAGTGCCGTGGCCGCAATCGCGTTGTCGGCGCCACGTTGTCCGAGCACGGCAAGGCCAACGCGCTCGATGTCCGCGCCATCAAGCTGGTCAACGGGCAGTCGATCGGCCTGACCGACCGCACCATGCCGCGCGAGGTCCGCGAGCGCGTGCTGCATTCGGTCTGTTCGCGCTTTTCCACCGTACTTGGGCCGGGCTCGGACTGGTACCACGAGGACCATATCCATCTCGATCTGGCGCAGCGGCGCAATGACTACCGGATCTGCCAGTGGAACGTCTGGGATCCCCTGCCGCAGGTTGCCCCGCTCCTGCCGGCGGAACGGCCAGAGGAGGCACCGCCGCGCGAGGTCGCGGCCAAGCCCGAGGCAAAGGAGAGAGCTGATGATGAGGCGGCGCAGAGATCCTCTTCGCCTGCGGACAAGCCGGCGGTCGACGGCAGCAAAGCCCAGCCGCACAAGCCGGCAACAAAAAAGCGCCGGTGAAACCGGCGCTTTTGAAGCTCGGAAAGATCAGGACGGGATCAGTAGCTGCCCGCCTGGCCAGTTCCGCCGGCGCCGAGTGCCAGCCGCGAATTATAGGGCGAGTCGCCATGCTTGGGTTCGAGCACGACCACAATCGTACCGACCTTGACGCGGGTATAGAGGTCGATCGCGTCCTCGTTGGTCATGCGGATACAGCCCGACGAAATCGAGGCGCCGATATATTCGGGCTGGTTGGTACCGTGGATGCGGAACAGCGTGTCCTTGCCGCCCGAATAGAGATACATCGCGCGCGAGCCCATCGGATTGTCCGGACCGGGCGCAACGAAGGTCGGTACGCCCAGACGTGAAATCTCGCCCGGGGTCGGATGCCATGCCGGCCACTCGGTCATGCTGCCGACCTTGGCGATGCCCGACCAGGCCATGGCCTCTTCGCCGACCGTGATGCCGTAGCGGATCGCCTTTCCGCCATCCATCACCCAGTAAAGGTAGTGGTTGTCGGAATCGACCACGATCGAACCCGGTGATTCCTTGCGGTGATAGTCGACGATGGCGCGGCGGAATGGCTCTGCGACCGGGGTGTTCTCGTACCGAACCTTGGCAAGCAGTTCCTTGTCCTTCGGCTTGAAGGCCTTGGTGTCGGTCGCCTCAAAATGTGTGGCCTGCATGCAGCCCGACAGCATCAGGCCAGCGGCCAAAATACCCAGCATAACTTTCAGCGACGACATGATTTGGTTCCAATCGACAACAACAAACTTGCGTGGAGCTTGGACCAAGCCCAAAGACCACGACTCCGTTGGCCCCATTATCGTTGAAATCTGCCACAATTCCAGCGTTTCGACGCTTTTCCCGCGCTGCAAGACCTTACCTGTGGCTTTTCTGCCGCAAGTTTTGCGGTCCAGCGACGGTTTCTGGGCAACGCGCGCGAATATGTGTTTTCGCGCCACAGTTGAGCCACGGCGCCGCCACAAATGCAAACGCTCCGTTAATGTGCTTGTCATCATGAACTTGTCAGAATCGCGCTAAACGCTGTCATTCTGTCGCAGGTTCTCTGGAGTTGTTCATGTTTTCGGTATTTGTTCCCTCCGAGTCCTCCCTCAAGAAGGCCATCGTCGAGGATCTGGCGGCAGTACCGGAGCATGCGGTCTGGATCGACCTGGTCAACCCGACCGCGGCCGAGGACAAGGCCGTGGAGAAGCTGTCGGGGATCGCGATCCCCACCCGGGAGGACATGCAGGAGATCGAGATCTCCAGCCGCCTCTATATCGAGAACGGCGCGCGCTACATGACGGCGACGCTGATGTGCCAATCCGACACCGACATGCCCCGGACCACGGCCGTCACCTTCATTCTCGGCGACCATCGCCTGGTGACAGTGCGCTACGACCAGCCGAAGCCCTTTGCGCTGGTGGAAGCCAAGCTTGCCCGGTCCTGCACGCCTGCAATCACCGGCGAGATGGTGCTGATGGAACTGCTGGACGCGGTGATCGACCGCTGCGCCGACATTCTGGAACGCTGCGGCGCCGACATTGACCAGGTCTCCCATGACATCTTCGAGCCGGAGAGCGAGCGTCACGGCCACGCCAAGCAATACTCGCAAATCCTGATCTCGATCGGCCGCAAGGGCGACCTGACCTCCAAGGTCCGCGAGAGCCTGGTGTCGATCGGCCGCGTCGTCACCTTCCTCTCGGCGATCGTCGAAGGCGTGAAATGGTCGAAGGACATGCGCGAGCAGCTCAAGACCATGCAGCGCGACGTCTCCTCGCTGACCGACCACGCCTCCTATCTCTCCAGCAAGATCACCTTCGTGCTCGACGCCATGCTCGGCGTCGTCAATCTCGAGCAGAACAACATCATCAAGCTGTTTTCGGTCATGGCCGTTGTCCTGATGCCGCCGACGCTGATCGCCTCGATCTACGGCATGAACTTCAAGTCGATGCCGGAACTCGATTGGGCGCACGGCTATCCGTACGCGCTGGTTTTGATGCTGATCGCGGCGATCGTTCCTTATTGGATCTTCAAGTGGAAGAAGTGGCTGTAGGAGCATGATCCGGAAAAGTGTGCAGCGGTTTTCCGAAAAGATCATGCTCAAGCAAAGATACCTACCGAGACCTTACGCCGGTCACAGAGAGATGGCGTTGGGTGTTGCAGAATAGATCGGGATTGAGGCCGTGCGGTGATGTGTGCGCAGCGCCCCAATTCCTCCGGTAAAATTTGAGCGGTGGGCTGAACGTTTGCGCGAAACTTGTCTGCGATAAGCAGCATGTTAGCCGCGAGGAACAGCCATGGTTGAAAAACACATAACGTCGCCCCGCAACGTCATCGATCTGGCGAATTATCGTCAGGTCCTGGCGAGCGGCAAGGCGTCGTCGATGTCGGCACGCATGTGCCGGCACTGTGGTGCTCCGCTGCTCGACGGCGAGAACGACGACGACTGCTCGACTGCAATCACTTCCGCAGCTCCCCGGCTGCGCGAACAGCCGCGTCGGTTCCGCGCCGATTGACAACGGAAGGTAAGGGCGATCCAGGTCTTGCGGCGGCGTTGTCTGGATCGCCTTGCTTCCGTTCCCGTAGCTCTTCCCCACATTTGGCTCGCAGCTTCTGACGGGGACGGTGGCGTCCCCTGCCAGCCCTTCTTATCTCTATTGGCGTTCACGGCGGAGCCGATTAGGCTCGCGCCCGGTGACGTCGGAGACGCCGATGGGTGTTGGAATCGAAGAACCCACCACGGCCGGGCGGATGTCCGGCGAGCGCTTCCGCCTGTTCCAGGAAGGTCGGCCGGACCATGAGCGCTGGGAGCTTGTCGGGGGTGTCCCGATGATGATGACGCCGCCAACGATTGCGCACAACCGCATCGCGGGAAATCTTGAGCGTCTGCTCAATGACGCGCTGGCGAGTCACGATCAGAGTCGCATCGCAATGCAGCGTCCCGGCATCGAACTCGGATCGGGCGAATTCCGCCCCGACCCGGATGTTGCCGTCATCGACGCCGAGTACGAGCCGGACCAGAGGTTCGTCGAGCGAGCCTATCTGTTGGCAGAGATCGTCTCCGCCACTGACGACACGCGGGTGCCCGCCACCGAGAAGAGGTGGATCGACGTCAAACGAACCATCTACCTCGCGCATGCGGCCTGCGAGGCGGTGCTCATCATCGAGCAGGACCGAATGGAGGTCCGTCTCGACGCCAGAACGCCGAGTGGTTGGAACTCGCAAACACTCGGCGGGTCCGAGGAATTAAAGCTGCCTGCATTCGGACTGCAATGCGCCGTCGCTGATCTCTATGAGGGGACGCCGTTGCAGCCACGTCGCCGGAAGCGCCCTGCTTGAAGGGCTGTCAGACTCGCCGCAACTGACCTTCATTCAATGACGACGAGAGATTACACGTGCTGACCGCCGTTGATGTGGATCTCGGCGCCGTTGACGTAGGACGAGGTGTCCGTGCACAGCACGTAGATGATCTTGGCGACCTCGTCGGGCGTGCCGAGGCGGTGCATCGGGATCTGCTGGTCGACGATCTTCTCGGTGCCCGGCGACAGGATCGAGGTGTCGATCTCGCCCGGCGCGATCGCGTTGACGCGAACGCCGACGCGGCCGAAGTCGGAGGCCATCTCGCGCGTCAGGGATGCGAGCGCGGCCTTCGAGGTTGCGTAGGCGGCGCCCGCGAAGGGATGTACGCGCGAGCCGGCGATCGAAGTGACGTTGACCACCGATCCCCTGGCCGCCTTCAACTCCTCGATCAGCCCCCGCGCCATCATGATCGGAGCGAAGAAGTTGACGTTGAACACGTGCGTCCAGGTCTCGAGGTCAGTGTCGACCGAGCCGAGCCTGGAGCCGCCGACACCCTTCGGCGAGATCGCGGCGTTGTTGACCAGCGCATGCAGCATGCCGCCTTCGAGGCGGTCGCGGATGTCGGAGATCGCGCGCGTGGTATCGGTGGGGGTGGCGAGGTCGACCTGGATATGGTCCTCAGGGCCCGCATCCCAGGGACAATCCTCCGGGAACGGATGCCGCGAACAGGTGATGACGCGCCAGCCGGCCGAGGAAAATCGGATTACGGTCGCGTGGCCGATGCCGCGGCTGGCTCCGGTCAGGAGCAGCGTACGGCGTGGCGCGTTGGAAGACTGCGACATGAAGCTCTTTCAGGTTGGAGCATGATCCGGAAAAGTGTGCAGCGGTTTTCCGAAAAGATCATGCTCAAACAAAATACTAAGGATACATCCGCGCCTTGGACCATGGTTGGCCGGCCGCGTCACGACGAAATTCGATGCGGTCGTGCAGGCGGAATGGGCGATCGTGCCAGAACTCGATACGCGACGGCGTGATGCGCCAGCCGCTCCAGCCCGGCGGTCGCGGCACCTCGCCGATCATGTGCTTGGCGGCGACCTTGGCGATCGCCTGCTCGAAGGCGAAGCGGCTCTCTAGCTCTTGCGACTGCTTGCTCGCCCAGGCGCCGATCTGCGCCTGCTTCGGACGGGTGGCGAAATAGGCGTCGGCTTCGGCCTCGCTTACCGGCGTCACGTTGCCGCGGATGCGGACCTGCCGGCGCAGCGACTTCCAGTGAAAAAGTAACGCGGCCTTAGGATTTGCGGCGAGTTCGCGGCCCTTCTGGCTGGCGATGTGGCTGTAGAAGACGAAACCCTCGGTATCGAAGCCCTTCATCAGCACCATGCGCACGTCCGGCAGCCCGTCGGCGTCGACGGTCGAGAGCGCCATGGCGTTCGGATCGTTCGGCTCGCTCTTGGTCGCCTCGTTCAGCCAAGCCTCGAACAGCGCAAAAGGCTCGTCGGCGGCGGTGAAATCACCGGATGTTAAGGGTGTCTGGTGTTTCATCGGGGTCGTGTCGGTCATGTCTGGAGTCCGAGTTGCGTCCTGCGGCCCAAAACGCGTTGTTGTCCGCTACCGCCCTATATAGGGCATGGGGACGCGTTGGCCTATCGGCGATCCGGCCGTCCGGCGTCGTCATGACGATCATTCTGATCGGGCTCGGCACCGGCGGTTGCAGCTTTTCCCGCAATGACAAGAGTGCCTACGCCAAGGCCGACGACAGCGATCTCACCGGCTCGATCACGATGTCGGCGAAGGAGGCGGCTCCGACCGAGACCGATCTCGCCTTCGCCCGCAATGCCGCCTCAGACATCCTGAGCAAGGGCGACAAGGATTCCAGCCAACACTGGGAGAATCCCGAGACCGGCGCCCGCGGTTCGGTGACGCCGATCGCGCAATCCTATGCCGCCGAGGACGGCCGCAAGTGCCGCGACTTCCTCGCGAGCTATGTCAACGGCACCACCGAAAGCTGGCTCCAGGGCGCCGGCTGCCAAAGCAGCCGTGGCCGTTGGGAGATTCATACGCTAAAGCCGTGGCGGAGTTAGAAATCGGCTCCGCGAGCTAGTTGCAAAAATGCCACTCGCCCCCACATGAAGCCCAGGTGGGGCGGGGAGCCCTTTGAACATATCGATTTCCTGAAGGAGACGTGACGGATGCGCGACCCCTACGAGATCTTGGGGGTGCCGCGGAGCGCCAACGCTGCCGCGATCAAAAGCGCCTATCGCAAGCTTGCCAAGAAGCACCATCCCGACAACAACCAGAACGATCCGCGGGCCGCCGAGCACTTCGCCGAGATCAACACGGCCAACGAGATCCTCGGCGACGAGGATAAGCGCAAGCAGTTTGATCGTGGCGAGATCGGCGCCGACGGCAAGCCGCGGTTCCAGGGCTTTCCCGGCGGCGGCGGCGGGCCGCGCGGTCGCGCCGGTCCCGGCGGGTTCGAAAGCTACACGTTCCGCAGTGGCGGCGCGGGCCCTGGTCAGGGCGGCGGCGCGTTCGAGGACATCCTCAACAGCATGTTCGGGGGCGGGGTGCGCGGGGCGCGGCCCGGGGCCGGCGGGCCCGGGCAGTTCGAATTCGACACCGGCGGGATCGGGGTCGATCTCGACCTGAACGTCGCCATGACCGTTTCGCTGGAGGAGTCGGTGCAGGGCGGGGAGAAGCGCGTCCGGCTGCCGACGGGCAAGGAACTCAACGTCAAAATTCCGATCGGCGTGGTCAGCGGCCGGCAGATCCGGCTGAAGGGGCAGGGCGAGACCGCGCAGGGCCACCCGCCGGGCGATCTCCTGATCACGATTACCATCGCACCGCATTCGTTTTTCAAGGTCGAGGGTGCCGACCTCAGGATCGACCTACCGGTCACGCTCTATGAGGCGGTGCTTGGCGGTAAGGTCCGCGTGCCCACACTCGGCAATGCAGTGGAGCTGTCGGTCCCGAAAAACACGTCCAGCGGCCGGACCTTCCGCCTTAAGGGCAAAGGATTGCCAAAAGCAGGCGGAACCGGGGATCTCTTCGTCACTATCAGGATTATGCTACCGGACGGGAACGACGCCGAGCTTGAAGCATTGATGGAAAAGTGGCGGGACCAACACCCCTACAATCCACGTAGCGGGCTCGGTTAGGGCGAGATCGGCAGCTGAAGGGGTTCTCCTAAAGACTGAGAGCGTCGTCCATGGAGATGATGCTCATCATATGCCGAGGCGTGGTAGCCCCTGTTGGCTCACGTGCTCGACGTGTCGGCTGCCCGGCGGGGCAGCCGATAAAAAGGTGCGGCCTCGAGAGGGGGACCAGCGCGGTACCAAAAACCCCAATCGAGGCCGCCCGCGTCGATCGGCGGATCGAACGCTGCTCATTTTCGCGTGATCATCCGGTGCGATAATGAGACGCGCCGATGTCTTGATTCCAAATTTTCAATGTCGGAATCGAGGCACCGCGTTTGCGTGGTTGTCTAGGTGCCTTTTTTCTCTGCCTGGTCGTAGACCGCCTGCGCCACTTTGGTCAGCCGGTCCCGGTCGCCGCCACCGCTGACGACGTAGCCGACGCCGCGCTCGGCCCAGAACAGCGCCCCGTCCTTGTCCGCTCTGGCGTAGCGCATCTGCGTCGCGCCGTTCTCGGTCTTGGCGGTGTAGATCGTGTACCGCTCGCCTGAGGCGCCCTCGTACATCAGGAACGATGCCGGACCGTTCGGCCCAGGCAGGAGCCGGCCGCCGACGAGCTTCAGCCCGCTCGCCTCCAGGTTCGGTGCAAACACGGTCCAGCCGCAGCGCCGGGTCAGCCAGGCCTGGAGGTGGTCGCGCTCGTTGCCGCCGACCTCGACGGGGTGGCGAACCTCGACGACGTAGAGGCGGTGTGCGTCGAGCGCGTCGGTCGTAAAGTTCTGGAAGGTCGAGGGGGCATTGGCGGCGCCATGCGCGACCCAGCCGGCGGTGCCGCCGGCGACGAAGGCAACAAGCACCGCCGCGGCGGCGCCATAGAGCCACTGGCGGGGCCGGCGCTCCAGCCGCTCGAGCTCCAGCCGCGCCGGCACCTGCTCCTGGGCGACGGAATCGTAGCGGGCGTGCAGCATCTCGGCGACGGCGCGCCAGGACTGCACGCGCTCGGCATCGTCAGGGTGGGCGACTAGCCAGGCCTCGACGTCGGTGCTGCGCTCGGCCGGTAGCTCGCCGTCGACATAGGCGTGCAGTTCGTCTTCTGTGAGGGGAATATTGCGGTCGTTCATATCGGTCGTCTCTGGCTCTGCGGCCCAAAATATCTTACGCGGTTCAACTGCGCTGCTTCCCACTCCACGCAGGGGAAGCGACATGCGCAATGCATCCACCCTGCCATTACTTCACCCGCTTGAGCGCCGGGCGCTCACCCTCCAGCGAGGCTTTAACGTGGGCGCGGGCGCGTGCCAGGCGCGACATTACGGTGCCGATCGGCACGCCCTGGATGTCGGCGACCTCGCGATAGCTCATGCCCTCCAGCATCACCAGGAGCAGCACCGAGCGTTGCTCCTCGACGAGCGTCGCCAGTGCCTTCTCGATATCGCGCCCTTCGGCTTCGGTCCCGCTGGCATCCGGGTTGTTCTCCGTCAGCTGCATGAATTGCGGGCGCCTTGCCAGCGAGCGCCGCCGGTTCTTGTTGAGGTTGGTCAGGATCGTGTAGAGCCAGCTCCTGACGTCGCCCCCGAGGAACAGGCGCTCTGAACGCAGCGCCCGCACCAATGTATCCTGCACCAGATCGTCGGCCGCATCCGCCTCGCGCATGAGCGCGCGGGCGTAGCGGCGCAACGCCGGGATCATTGCTTCCACACTTTGTCGAAACGCACTCATTGCGGTCTTGACGTCCTGGTGTCCGGCGCGAGTGCCACAACGATCATAACACCCGAGCGGAACAGCTATTCCGGCGCTCGAAACAGCGTTAACGCCGCGTATTAGGACTGTACCGCAAAGGAGGGCTGGTGTACCTCCAGACCTCACCGAGAGCTCGACGGGACGTTAGCAAATGGCGCAGAATTCAGGTCTGATGCAGGGACTGATGCAAGGCAAGCGCGGGGTCATCCTCGGTGTTGCCAACAACCGTTCGATCGCCTGGGGCATCGCCAAGGCATGCCACGCGGCCGGCGCCGAGCTCGCCTTCACCTACCAGGGCGATGCGCTGAAGAAGCGCGTCGAGCCGCTCGCCGCCGAGATCGGCGGGCTCGTGCTCGGCCATTGCGACGTCACCGATGCCGCGACCATTGACGCGGCCTTCGCGGTGCTGAAGGAGAAGTGGGGCAAGATCGATTTCCTGGTGCACGCGATCGCCTATGGCGAGCAGCTGGATGGTCGCTACGTCGACACCACGCAGGAAAATTTTTCGAAGTCCATGCTGATCTCCTGCTATTCGTTCACGGCCGTGGCGCAGCGCGCCGAGAAGCTGATGACCGACGGCGGCTCGCTGATCACGCTCAGCTATTACGGCGCCGAGAAGTGGATGCCGCATTACAACGTGATGGGCGTGGCGAAGGCGGCGCTCGAAGCGAGCGTGCGCTATCTCGCGGCCGATCTCGGCGAGAAGAACATCCGCGTCAACGCGATCTCGGCGGGTCCGATCAAGACGCTCGCGGCGTCCGGCATCGGCGATTTCCGCTATATCCTGAAGTGGAACGAGGCCAACGCACCGATGCGGCGCAACGTGACCACTGAAGATGTCGGCGGCAGCGCGCTGTATTTCCTCTCCGACCTGTCGCGAGGCGTCACTGGCGAGGTGCACCACGTCGATTCCGGCTATCACGTGCTCGGCATGAAGCGCCCCGACGCACCTGACATTTCGTTCGGCAGCAAGGACTAACCTTTACCTGGAATGCCCGTGCCCACGATCTATTACCTTCGCCACGGCGAGACCGAGTGGAATGCGCTCGGCAGGCTTCAGGGCACCAAGGACATTCCGCTGAACGCGCGCGGCCGCGGTCAGGCTGTGCAGGCCGGGGGCATTCTCGCCGATCTGTTCAAGCGCGACGGCCGCGACAAGGCTGCATTTCCCTACGTGTCGAGCCCGCTTGGCCGCGCGCGGCAGACCATGGAACTGGCGCGGGGCAAGCTCGAACTGCCGCCTGCGGACTACACGCTCGACGATCGCCTGCGCGAGATCGGCTACGGCACCTGGGAGGGACTGACGCTGGCCGAGAGCGAGGCCTCCGATCCCGATGTCTACGCCCGGCGCCTCGCCGACAAATGGACGGTGGGCCCCGCGGACGGGGAGACCTACGCCGAAGTACAGGTCCGCGTGCGCGCCTGGTACGACCAGCTCCGGACCGACACCGTCGCGGTTGCCCATGGCGGGACCTGCCGGGCCCTGATGGTTTCACTCGGCCTGGAGACGCCGGCGAGCGCCGCCGAACTCTATATCGAGCAGGGCGCAGTCTATGTGTTCCGCGACGGGCGGCTGGAGAAGTTTAGTTAAGCCGGTTGGCCGTCTCCCGTGGCGGCTGCGGGTTTGACCCCCGGCCCCCCGCGCGTTACCACACGCGGGAACCAAGCTAGCGAGCCGCGATGTCCTTCAACACCTTCGGCCACATGTTCCGCGTCACCACCTTCGGCGAGAGCCACGGGGTAGCGATCGGCTGTGTGGTCGACGGCTGCCCGCCCATGATCCCGCTCGTCGAGGTAGACATCCAGGGCGATCTCGATCGCCGCCGGCCCGGCCAGTCGCGCTTCACGACCCAGCGCCAGGAGCCAGATCAGGTGAAGATCCTCTCCGGCGTGATGGCGCATCCGGAGACCGGCGTACAGGTGACGACGGGCACGCCGATCGGGCTGCTGATCGAGAACACCGACCAGCGCTCGAAGGATTATTCCGAGATCAAGGACAAGTTTCGCCCTGGTCATGCCGACTTCACCTACGAGGCCAAATACGGCCTGCGCGATTACCGCGGTGGCGGCCGTTCTTCGGCGCGCGAGACGGCGACGCGCGTTGCTGCCGGTGCGATCGCACGAAAAGTGCTGCCCGACGTCAGGGTGCGCGGCGCGCTGGTGCAGATCGGTCCGCACAAGATCGACCGCGACAAGTGGGACTGGGACGAGATTGCGAAAAACCCGTTCTTCTGTCCCGACAAGGACAAGGCCGCGTTCTTCGAGACCTATCTCGATGGCATCCGCAAGAGCGGCTCCTCGATCGGCGCGGTGGTCGAGGTCGTCGCCGAAGGCGTGCCGGCCGGCCTTGGTGCGCCGATCTATGCGAAGCTCGATTCCGAGTTGGCAGCCGCGATGATGACCATCAACGCGGTGAAGGGCGTCGAGATCGGCGCCGGCTTTGGCGCGGCGGAATTGACCGGCGAAGAGAACGCCGACGAGATGCGTACCGGCAATGACGGCACGCGCTTTCTGTCCAACCACGCCGGCGGCGTGCTGGGCGGCATCTCCACGGGACAGCCGGTGGTGGTGCGCTTTGCGGTGAAGCCGACCTCGTCGATCCTGCAGCCGCGTTTGACGGTCGATCGCAACGGCGCCGACACCGAGATATTCACCAAGGGCCGCCACGACCCCTGCGTCGGCATCCGCGCCGTCCCCGTCGGCGAAGCCATGATGGCCTGCGTCTTGGCCGATCATTTCCTGCGCGACCGCGGGCAGGTGGGACGCTAGCGCTGGGTGGGTCGCTAGTGTCGCGCCACCAGCCCACCGCGCAGCTTGACGATCCCACAACTTCGTCCGCAAATGCGGACATGCAAAACTCCGAACTCCAGCGCATCACCAACTGGTTGATCGACGGCGCCAGGTCGTCGGGGACCCCGTCGGAGATGATCGCCGACGTCTGCGAACATCTGGTCGCAGCCGGCTTGCCGCTGTGGCGGTTCGGCATCTTCATTCGTACGCTGCATCCGGAAATCTTCGGCCGCAATTTCATCTGGCGGGAAGGTCAGAAGGTCGAGATCGGGACCGTCGATTTCGATATCCTGGACACGCCCGAATTCGCCAGGAGCCCGCTTCGTATCGTGTTCGAAGAGGGGATCGAGGTCAGGGGCCGCATGGACGACCCCGACAGCAAGCGCTTTCCGTTCCTCGATGACATGCGCGCCGAAGGGGTGACCGACTATATCGCGGTGCCGATGCCGTATCTCGATGGCTCTATCCACGCAACGAGCTGGGTCACGCGGGATCCCGGCGGCTTCAGCGATGACGACATCGCTGCGATCCGCACCCTCATGGCACCGCTTGCGCGCGTCAGCGAGATCATCAGCCTGCGCCGCACCGCCGAGATGCTGCTCGATACCTATGTCGGCAACCGTGCCGGCGCGCGTATCCTCGGCGGCCAGATCCGCCGCGGCCACAACGACACCATGCAGGCTGCGATCTGGCTCTCCGACCTGCGCGGCTTCACCGCGCTGTCGGACCGGCTGCCGGCCGAGACCGTGGTCGAGATCCTCAACCATTATTTCGACTGCCAGGTCACCGCGATCCGCGGCCATGGCGGCGAGGTCCTGAAATTCATGGGCGACGGCTTGCTCGCGGTGTTTCCGATCGACGAATATGTCGGCGATGCCGCCCATGTCTGCTCGCGCGTGCTGGAGGCGGCGCGCGAATCCCGCGCCAGCGTCGAGGCGCTCGCCTTTCCGGTCGGCGACGCCATCGAGCGCTTCCGCTTCGGCGTCGCGCTCCATGTCGGCAACATCCTCTACGGCAATATTGGCGGCGGCAACCGCCTCGACTTCACCTGCATCGGACCCGCCGTCAACCTTGCCGCTAGGCTCGAGAAGATCACGGGTCGGCTAGGGCGGACCATCGTGGCCTCGGAAGGCTTTGCCAATGTCTGCCAACACGACTGGCACGAGCTCGGAGAATTCCCGATCGCGGGATTTTCCAAGGCGCAGCGCGTGTACGGGCTCGCGGATGAAGCGCCGGCGCTGGTCGACTGAGTGCTATTCCTCCGGCTCCGTCGTGAACAGCAGCGGATGGCCCTTGGTGCGGGCGGCATCCGTTGCGCGGGTGGCCTTGGTCTCGGCGACGTCCCTGGTGAACACCGCGACCACGCAAGCGCCGAGCTTGTGGGCGGTGATCATCACCTTGTAGGCCTGATCCTCGGTCATCCGGAATTCGGCCTTGAGGATCATGGTGACGAATTCGCGCGGCGTAAAGTCGTCGTTGATCAGGATGACCTTGTGCAGCTTCGGCCGCTCGACCTTGGTCTTCGTCCTGGTTTTCGGCTTGATGACGGTGTCGTTCATTCCGCCTCCCGAATACGGCGGGCTCGGGTTCCTGCCGGCGCGCTCAGCGCGCGGCCTTCTCACCATATTGCAGGACGTGCACCTTCTCCAAGGTGATCAGGCCGCTCGACATCATGCCATCCAGGAAGGGCAGGAATGCGTTGATGTTGTCCTCGCTGTCGACGATCTCGATCAGCAGCGGCAGGTCTTCCGACAGCCGCAGGATTTTCGAAGTGTGCAGCCGGCTCGACTTTCCGAAGCCCATCGGGCCGCGCAGCACGGTGGCGCCGGCCAGATGCCGCTCGCGCGCCGTCATCACGATCGCTTCATAGAGCGGCTTGCCGTCGAAATGGTCGTTCTCGCCAATGAAGATCCGGAGCGAAACTGCCTGATTGGGAATTTGCATGGTCAGCTCCTTGTCAAGCGGTTGGTGCGGCTGGCCATCATATGGCCTGCCCATACCGATACCAGCCAGCAGATGACGGACGCCGCGATATAGGCGAGCGCCGTATATTTCATGCCGTCGTGGAACAGGCGGAAGGTCTCCAGGCTGAAGGTTGAAAAGGTCGTGTAGCCGCCGCAGAACCCGGTCATGACAAACTGCCGGTGCTCGGGCCGCGCCAGCACGCGGCCGTCGGGCCCGGTCAGCGTCGCGTAGAAGCCGATGATCAGCGAGCCGGTGGCGTTGATGAACAGCGTCGCGACGGGGAAGCCGGGGCCGGTGTCGAGCGCGAGCCCGACGAGGTAGCGCGTGAGCCCGCCGACGATGCTGCCGGCAGTAACCCAGGCATAGAGCATCGCGGTGCGCCGGCGATCGGCGGAGGAGGGGGACTTCATCTGCCTCTAGACTCCCAGAGTGTCCGCGAGGAGGAAGCCGCAACTGACGGCCGCAAGGCACAGCCCGACCGAGCACACGACATTGCCAAACGCATGCATCGGCTCGCCGTTCCGCGCCAGCGTCAGCGTTTGCAGGCTGAACGAGGACACCGTGGTGTAGCAGCCGAGAAAGCCGGTCACCGTGAACAGCCATGGATTGGGCGTGGCGAAGGCCGAGCCGGGATGGGTCGCCAGTGCGCCAAAAATCCCGATCAGGAAGGCGCCGGTGACGTTGATGGTCATGGTGCCCCATGGAAACGTCTCGCCCATCCGTCGCGCGATCGCGCCGGAGACGAAATAGCGCGCACAGCCGCCCAGCACGCTGCCGATAATGATCGCAAGCACTCCGCTCAGCACGACAAACAGCCCCCCGTCATCATTTTTGCTCCGTTGCCAGCCCGCTGCCGACGGCGAACAGCCCCATAAGCGCGACTAGCGCGAAGCCGAGCCCGGCCAGGAACGTGCCGGCCGGACCATAAGTATCCCACAGCGCGCCGGCGATCACGCTTGCGGCCAGCAAGGCAAGGCCGGTGAACAGGTTGAAATAGCCGAACGCGGTGCCGCGCAAGCTCGGTGGCGCGGCGTCGGCGACGAGGGCCGAGAGCAGGCCTTGCGTCAATCCCATATGCAGCCCCCATAGCACGACGCCGAGTGCGAGGCCCCCAAGGCTTGGCAGCAGCGCGAGCGCGAGATCGGCGCCGGCGAGCAAGACGAGGCCGAGCGCGAGCAAGCCGGTGCGGTTGATCCGGTCCGAGAGCACGCCGGCCGGATAGGCGGACAACGCATAGGCGATGTTCATCAGCACCAGCACGGCCGGCACCCACATCACATTGAGCCCAATGTGCTGTGCGCGCAGGATCAAAAAGGCCTCGCTGAAACGCGCGAGCGTGAAGACCACGCTGACCGCCACAACGCGCCAGTAGATGGATCCGAGCTGCCGCATCGCGGCGCGATTGAGCGGGTTTTTTGCAAGCTCCCGGCTCGGATCTGACTCCGGTTCACTCACCGCGAACGCGATCAGTCCGAACGACAGGAATGCCGGCAGCACCGCCACCCAGAATACCGCCGTAAAATTGTCCGCCGTCCACCACATCAGGGCGATCGCCACGAGCGGCCCGACGAACGCGCCAACGGTGTCGAGCGACTGCCGCAGGCCGAAGCTCGCGCCGCGCAGGCCGATGGGTGCGATATCGGCGATCAGCGCATCGCGCGGCGCGCCGCGAATGCCCTTGCCGACGCGGTCGATGAAGCGCGCGGCAACCAGCCATCCGACGCTGGGGGCAAGCGGGAATAGCGGTTTTGTCAGCGCTGCTAGCCCGTAGCCGAGCGCTGCAAGGAGCTTGCGCCGGCCGAGCCAGTCCGACAATGCGCCGGAGAAGATTTTCGTGATCGAGGCGGTCGCCTCCGCAATGCCCTCGATGAAGCCGACGGTGAGCGTGGAGGCGCCGAGCACGGTGACGAGATAGACCGGCAGCAGCGCGTGGATCATCTCGGAGGAGACGTCCATCAGCATCGACACGAAGCCGAGCACCCAGATTCCCCTGGGCAGCCCCGCACGCGCAGCAATCGGTGTCGTCGTCGTCACGTCCAGGACTTCTCCTTGCCTTCTCCTTGGCCTCCCCTTGGGCCTGCTCCTTGGCCTTCGCGTCCAGCCAACAAAAAACCCGCCAGCGGCGGGTTTGTCCATGCTCCCGCAAAAGGCAGAGGCTTCATGTTGCCCCTCCTCAAGCAGGAGTCATCAGCCCACTACGGTCACAGGCCGCCGGGCGGTTGCCGGGGGACTCCATCCCCATCTGTACGGCCAGCCTAGCATGGAAATCACGCCGGACAAATGAGCGGGGCGCTCTGTCCAGTGGCCCGTCATTCCGGGAGCGCACCGCGAGCGACGGCATGACGGTGCCAGCGATCGCGCAGTTCCAGTGGCGCGAGCGCGGCAACATGGCGGCAGCTTTGCGTAAAGCGACGCAAATCCCAACTCGCAAATCCCTAACTGGAATGTGAAGCGCAAGCGATCTTCGGACTTTGCGGCAAGGCGTTTGCATGTCACCATCGCGTCATACGACGGGAGGCTGCGATGCGCTTGCTGTTCTCGATCGGGGTTGTGCTGGTGACCGGCATGTTTGCCGGAGGGGACGTCGCGGGGATCGCGGCACCAGGACCCAAATTCGAGTCGCCTAAAAATCAGCCGCAGCGGCAAGCAGCCGACAGGGACGCGCAGACGGTCGATGTCGAGCTGATCCTCGCGGTCGACGTATCCTACTCCATGGACATGGACGAACTCGCGATCCAGCGCGAAGGCTATGCCCAGGCGATCCAGTCGAAGGAATTCTTGCAGGCACTGAAGCTGGGTCCGAACGGCCGGATCGCCGTGACCTATTTCGAGTGGGCCGCCTCGACCGACCAGAAGATCATCATTCCCTGGCGGCTGATCGACGGACCGGAGACCGCCGATGCCGTCGCCGCCGAAATCCTGAAGACGCCGATCCGTCGTGCCTCGCGCACCTCGATCTCCGGCGCTATCACTTTCGCGATGCCGCTGTTCGATGAAGATCCCTATCGGGGCTTGCGCCGCGTGATCGACATTTCCGGCGACGGTCCCAACAACAATGGCACTCCGGTCACGGTGGCGCGCGATGCAGCGATCGAGAAGGGCATCGTCATCAACGGCCTGCCGATCATGGTCAAGGAGCCGTCCTATTCGACCATGGATATCGACAATCTCGACTTCTACTATGAGGACTGCGTCATCGGCGGCCCCGGTTCCTTCGTGATTACGATCAAGGACCGCGACAAGTTCAAGGAAGCCATCCGTACAAAGCTCTTGATGGAGGTTGCGGGCCGTATGCCGGAGCGTCCGGTGATGCGCGTTGCGGGCAAGGACAAGGAGCCGCGTGTGAACTGCATGATCGGCGAAAAGATCTGGTCGGACCGCTGGGGGCGCTAAACGCGCTACCGCCGAATGAGACGTTTTGCCCTAATTGCTTCTGATAGAATTTTAACCATGCGTTAACCGTCGCGTGGCCCTAATTGGCTGTCTCCAATTGTTTCCGGATAAAGTTCTGACCTTGTTGTCGGGGCGCGAACGAAGCGGACCTGTCAGACAAATCCGCCGAGCAATCAAATGGCCATCGTCACGTCGAGCACCAGCCAGATTTCGCCCGCCAACGAGCGGGTTTATCACCAGAGCGCCCTGCTCGGTGACTGGAAGGGCAGTTGGGCGGGCAACAACCAGCCTGTCGGCTTCAAGGTCGTGAACATCCGCGGTGCCCGGGCGCAGGTCGAGTACACCCATAACGGGCACACCGAGCGCGGTTTTGGCGAGGTCAGTGGCGCGCTTCTCACCTTCGGTAACATCACGGTCGGCACCAAGGACGGCAAGAGTTTGGTGCTGTTGTCCTCTGCGGGCGCTGGCAAACAGACCGCGACGCTGGATAAGCAGGCGCCGCCGGCCTCGGACAGCCGTCTAATGGGAAGCTGGGGCGGCTATTCCAGTGACAATGGCAAGAGCGCAAGCTTCCGTGTGCTCGGGGTCAACGGCAACGAGGCCCAGATCAGCGTCACCACTGACGGCGTCACCCGGCAGGGCACCGGCACCGTCTACAAGAATGTCATCATGTTCGGGCAGGCGCAGATTGCGACCGATGACGGGCAAAATGGCAAGATCATCTACCAGGTCGGCAACAAGTCGTTCATGGTGCCGGTGACGAAATATCCACCGGCGGATACATCGTCCTCGGTGGACAAGACCGCTTAACGCCTCACCGTCGTTTGCTGCGGCATGATGTCAGCGCCGCGGTACTGCAATCGAACGCCCCGGCTACTTGGCGGCGAGCGGTCGCAGTGGCAGCACGCTGTTGTTCGGCGCTTCCGTCTGCATGGTGATCAGCGTCATCGAGACCAGGTCGCAATAGCCAATCAGGCCGATGATATCCATGATGCCGCGCTCGTCGAATTTCTGTTGCGCCGCGCGGTAGATTCGTCGGAGCCCTTCTTGGCGCGGTGCGAACCGTGCAAGAGCTCGGGAACGCATGCGGGAGTTGAATGGAACGACGCCCGGGCGTGTCAGCTCCACTGGCATTCGCGGCAACCGTCGCGTATAATTTCCGCACTTCCTTGACGGTCACCTGAATGCTCAGTCTCGCAGCTCCACGCGCCCTCGCAACTGTCTTCGCCGTGCTCTGCCTCGGCGGAGCAACGGCTCATGCACAAGTGGCGCCTCTGAGGTATTGGATACCGGGCGGTGCTTTCGGCTTTGGCGGAACTAGCAGCCAAAGCGCCGCTGCCTACGGTAATTTTCCAAGCTTCAAGGCCGGCGATGCAGACGGAAGCTACGATTTTCGTCCCGGGTTCTTTGTCGGGAGCGAACGCGGCAGTCTCGGTTTGAACGGTCTCAGCCAGAGCGCCTCCGTCGGCAATTTCAGCGCGCTCTCTTATGATGGCACGCAGTTCGGTTACAACACCAAGACCGCGGGCGGCATGCCCGTCACGTTCTTTGCCGGTTTCGACACGCTGAAATACAGTGGCGGCATTGGCAGCTCGCTTGCGCCGCTCACCTCCAGCGCCTCGCCCGGCTACGGCGCATTTGCAGGTGTCGAGTTCAAGCCGACCTCCAACCTCAGTCTGTCGTTCGGCGCCGGTTTCATTCAGCAGCAATCGGGAAACATGGACAGCGACATCAACTCGTCGATGTTGCCCGGCGAGTCGCCGGCATTGGGCGTCCTTCGGCGGTAGAGCATGACCCCGGAAGGTGTGCCGCGGTTTCCCGAAAAGTGCACCCTCAAACATAAGAACTAGCGCGTAAAGCGCGCCACCAGCTCGACATGCGGCGTGTGGCGGAACTGGTCCACCGGCACGACGCCGTCGATCCTGTAGCCGCCATCGATCAAGAGCCGTGCGTCGCGGGCAAAGGTCGCGACGTTGCAGGAGACCGCGACCACCACGGGCACCTTGCTCGCGGCGAGCTTCAACGCCTGGGCCTGCGCGCCCTGGCGCGGCGGGTCGAACACCACGGCGTCGAAGTCGCGCAGCTCCGGCGGCACCAGGGGGCGGCGGAACAGGTCGCGCGGCTCGGCCTTGATCGGCTTGAGCCCCGGCGTACGCGCGGCTTTTTCGAGCGCTGCAATGGCGCCGGCATCGTTGTCATGGGCGGTGACGCGGGCCTTTTCGGCGAGCCGCAACGCAAACGGGCCGACGCCGCAGAAGAGGTCGAGCACGTTCTTGGCCTTGCCGATTCGCTCCGCGACGAGAGACGCCAGCGTCTCTTCGCCCGCAACGGTTGCTTGCAGGAACGAGCCCGGCGGCAGCGTCACCTCGGCGCGACCCATCTGCAGGGTCGGCGCCAGGCGTTGCAGCACCAGCTCGCCATGCCGCGTCAGCCGCGCCAGGCGGTGCTGCTCGGCGACGCGCGACAGCGCCGTCACAAGGGGCGTTGGCAGTGGGCCGGAGCCGCGCAAATCGACATCGAGACCGTTGGCGGTGGCAGTGACCTGGATGTCCAGCGGCTTTGTCACCGACATCTTCGACGTCAGGAGCTCGGAGAGTGCCCAACCCGCATCGAGCGCACCCTCGAGCCCGGGATCGAGGATCGGGCAGCGATGGATCGGAATGACATCGTGTGAGCTAGCAGCAGAAAAACCCACCTTGAGGATGTCATGCGTGCCGAACCGGCCGTGCAGCGTGACGCGCCTGCGGCCCGCGCCGTGGGCGTCGACCAGTGGCGCCACCTCGCAGTCGATGCCGGCTTGCGCCAGCGTCTCGACCACGATGCCGCGCTTCCAGGCGTGATACGGTTCATCCGCCCAGTGCTGGATCGCGCAGCCGCCACAAACGCCGAAATGCGGACAGAACGGTGCGATGCGCTCGGGGCTGGCGACATCCACCGCCAGCAGCTTGCGGCGGTCGGGATGGTTGCCGACGACATGATCGACTTCGACGGTCTCGCCGCCGAGCGTGTAGGGCACGTAGATGGCATAGCCCGCGTCGAGCGAGACGCCGTCGCCGCGATGGCCGACGTGATCGATCTTCACGCGCTCAACCACGTCGCGCGCCCAGGAAGAATTCGATGTTGCCGTCGCCGCCGGTGATTGCCGACGGGAACACTTCGATATCGGTACAGCCGAGCGAGGCGGCAAAGGCGGCGATGTCGTTGCAGATATCCTGACGCACGGCGGCGTCGCGGATGATGCCCTTCTTGTTGTGCTTCCGCTCCGCCTCGAATTGCGGCTTGATCAGCGCCAGCAGGCTCATCGGTGCGGCCGCCAGGGATAGCGCCACGGGCAGCACCGCCTTGAGCGAGATGAAGCTGACGTCGATAACGACGACATCGGGCCGCGCCGGCAAGCGCTTGCCGTCATAGGCGCGGATGTCGGTCTCTTCCATCGACACGATTTTGGAGTGACCGCGCAGCGAGGGATGCAACTGGTTGGTGCCGACATCGACGGCAAAGACGAGGCTCGCGCCGTTCGCCAGCAGCACCTCGGTGAATCCGCCAGTGGAAGCGCCGACGTCGAGGCAGACATGGTCCTCGATCTCGATCCTGTAGCGCTCAAGCGCGCCGGCGAGCTTGACGCCGCCGCGGGAGACATAGGGGTGTGCGGGCTCGGCCCGGATCACCGCATCCTCGGCGATGGTCTCCGACGGTTTTGCGACCTGCTTGTCATCGGCAGTGACGAGCCCAGCCTCGATCGCCGCGCGCGCCCGCGCCCGGCTCTCGAACAGGCCACGCTCGACCAGCAATACATCCGCGCGCTTGCGGGCAGGGGACATCGGTTCTCCGAAAGAGAATTTGCGCTTATATAGCGATCAATCGCGCGGCTGCCATCCGGACGCAAGCCTCGAAGGCGGCCAGATCGTGCCAGACGTCGATCGGCATCTGCGCAGGCGTCACGAGCGGGCAGCCATGCAGCTCCAACGCGTGGATCATCATAAGATTATCGACGAGTCCAAAGTCTTCGACCGTCAGCCCCTGCGCGTCGACCAGCCGCCCCTCTTCGGACGTCACATCCACGAAGCGCCCGACACGGTCGGCATAGGCAGCGCCGTCGTTGGAATAGGCGAGGCAGAACTTGCGGCGGCCGGCCATGTAGCCGAGCTCGTAGACGGTGCCGGGATCGGCGCCGGCGCCGCGGAACGGCGTGAGGTTTGCGAGGATGGCATCGGCCGCGTCCATCATCGCCTCGTTGCCGCAAAAGATCTGCCGCGACGCATCAGGCGCGGCGAGGTCGATCTCGTTGTCGAGGGGATAGAGGCCGGTGAGGCCGTGAGCGGCGCAGATCGCGGCTTTCTGCCGGCCGATCTCGACCGCATCTGGCAGGAACACGTCGGGGCCCGCCAGATAGATTTTCATGAGAGCTGCTTCCCAGAAGGTCGAAGCCCGCTGTTAGGCGAGCTTGACCGTCTCGGCCTTGACGTCCTTGCCGAGCGCCTCGAACACCTTGGCGACGATGCCCTTGGCATCGAGACCGGCACGGCCATACATCGCGGCCGGCGTATCGTGGTCCAGGAACACGTCGGGCAGCACCAGGGAGCGGAAACGCACCATGCCACTATCGAGCGCGCCCTGATCGGTCAGGAATTGGGCGACATGCGAACCGAAACCGCCGACCGAGCCTTCCTCGATCGTGATCAGGATCTCGTGGTCGCGGGCGAGCTTGAGCACCAGCTCGGTGTCGAGCGGCTTCATGAAGCGCGCGTCGGCGATCGTGGTGGAGAGGCCGTGAGCTACGAGCTCGTCGGCCGCCTTCTCGCATTCGGCGAGGCGCGTGCCGAAGGAGAGCAGGGCGATCTTGCTGCCCTCGCGGACCACACGGCCCTTGCCGATTTCGAGGGGAACGCCGACGTCGGGCATTTCGACGCCGCGGCCTTCGCCGCGCGGATAGCGCAGCGCGCTCGGGTGGTCGTTAATCGCGACCTGGGTTGCGACCATGTGGACCATTTCGGCTTCGTCGGACGGCGCCATGATGACCATGTTCGGCAGACAGCCGAGATAGGCGTTGTCAAACGAGCCGGCATGCGTCGCGCCGTCGGCGCCGACGAGGCCGGCGCGGTCGATGGCGAAGCGGACGGGCAGGTTCTGGATCGCGACGTCATGCACGATCTGGTCGTAGCCGCGCTGCAGGAAGGTCGAGTAGATCGCGCAGAACGGCTTGTAGCCTTCGGTGGCAAGACCTGCGGCGAAGGTCACCGCGTGCTGCTCGGCGATACCGACGTCGAAGGTGCGGTCCGGGAACGCCTTGTTGAAGATGTCGACGCCGGTGCCGGACGGCATCGCCGCGGTGATGGCGACGATCTTGTCGTCCTTTTCGGCTTCCTTGACGAGGCTCGCGCCGAATACGTTCTGATAGGCCGGCGCATTCGGCTTGGACTTGGCCTGGGTGCCGGTCGCGACGTCGAACTTGACGACGGCGTGGTACTTGTCGGCGGAAGCTTCCGCCGGGCCGTAGCCCTTGCCCTTCTGGGTCACGACGTGGACCAGGATCGGGCCGGTCTCCATGTCGCGGACGTTCTTCAGCACGGGCAGGAGATGATCGAGGTTATGGCCGTCGATCGGGCCGACGTAATAGAAGCCGAGCTCCTCGAACAGAGTGCCGCCGTCCATCATGAAGCCGCGGGAGTATTCCTCGACGCGGTTGGCGCGGTTGGCGAGGATCTTCGGCAGGCGCTTGTTGATCTGCTTGGCCGCATCGCGCAGCGTGCGATAGGTCTTGCCCGAGTAAAGTCGCGACAGATAGGCGCTCATCGCGCCGACCGGCGGCGCGATCGACATGTCGTTGTCGTTGAGGATGACGATCAGGCGCGAATTCATCGCGCCCGCATTGTTCATGGCCTCGTAAGCCATGCCGGCTGACATCGCGCCGTCACCGATCACGGCGATAACGTTGTTCGTGCCGCCGGAGAGGTCGCGCGCGACCGCCATGCCGAGGCCGGCAGAGATCGAGGTCGAGGAATGGGCCGCGCCGAACGGATCGTAATCGCTCTCGCTGCGCTTGGTGAAGCCGGACAGGCCGCCGCCGGTGCGCAGCGTGCGGATGCGGTCACGCCGGCCGGTGAGGATCTTGTGCGGATAGGCCTGGTGACCGACGTCCCAGATCAGCCGGTCGCGCGGCGTGTCGAAGACGTAATGGATCGCGGTGGTGAGTTCGACCACGCCGAGGCCCGCGCCGAAGTGACCGCCGGTGACCGAAACAGCATCGATGGTCTCCTGCCGCAGCTCGTCGGCGACCTGACGAACCTGCTCGATCTTGAGCTTGCGCAAATCATCCGGCGTCCGGATGGTGTCGAGAAGCGGCGTCTTACTGTATGCGTTCACGGCGATTTCCAATTTGTCAGCGCCGGAAGATCGTTCCGGTGCGCGATGGGTTTGCACAATATCGGCGCAGCGCGAGTCCTTAAACCGTCGGAGCCACCTGCATGGGGCAACGCCCCGTCTTCAAGCTTAGGTGAGCCTAAGTGCGCTCCGGTTCAGTCTCTGTGATCCATGTCACGTAGGTCGGCTTCGTCCGTCCCAACCAATTTCATCAGCAGTTTGAAGCCCTTGTTGTCGGTAATCGGTGCCCACACAAGGCTTACAAAAAGCCACACTGCGCGCAGCTTTACACCAAAGCTTGGGCCAAAGCCAACCCGCTGGCCTGCTTACGGGGCATGCCGGTGCAACTGGCGGGCCAGAGTGGTTAATCGTGGCGGGAGCGGAAGAGTTCCAGTTTTGCCCGGTTCCTCGGCAGGATTTCAGCCGAGAGGGAGGTCGTTCGACCGGATTTGCGGAGCCGGAGCGCTTCCGCGCAGGCAAATTCTTGGGGTTCCCGCCTGGCTTCCGGGCCTCATGATCGGGAGATCGGCGTGCGATCGTGAAAAATTGCGGGGCGGCGGATGCTTGAGACGGGCGGCTTTGAAGTGCGGCGCCCTTACTGGACGTCGAGCGGCGCGGTGCCGGTGGCCTGGCCGCTCGCATCGGTGGTGATCTTGTCGACGCGCGCCTCGGCCTGGCGCAGCAACTCCTCGCAGCGGCGCTTCAGGGCCTCGCCGCGCTCGTAGATCGTCACGGATTCCTCGAGCGGCACCTTGCCGTCCTCGAGCCGCTTCACGATCGTTTCGAGCTCCTCGATGGCGCGTTCGAAGGTCAGCCTGGAGATGTCGATTTGGGTATTTTCGGCCATATAAGTTTCCGATTGCCCGATTCGCTTCAGATTAGAAAAAGCAGAGTTTTGCGGGCGTAATGTGGCGGGTGCGTCAGGCGCCCATCAGGGCGCCGACATGCGCCGTAACAGATTCTTTCAGTCCTTGCAGGTCGTAGCCGCCTTCGAGCACAGAAACAACGCGGCCCCCGGCGCTCTTGTCGGCGAGGTCCATCAGCTTGCGCGTCACCCATGCATAATCCTCGGCGCGCAAATTCAGCGACGCCAATGGATCGCGATAATGCGCGTCGAAGCCGGCGGAGATGACGAGCAGCTCCGGGCTGAATTTTTCGAGCTGCGGCAGGATCAAATTCTCGAACGCAATGCGGAATTCCGGCCCGCCATCCTCGGAGGCGAGCGGCGCGTTGACGATGGTGTCGTGGTCACCGCGCTCGCCTTTCGCGCCGGTGCCCGGAAACAGCGGCATCTGGTGCGTCGAGCAGTACATCACGGTCGGGTCCGACCAGAAAATGTCCTGCGTGCCGTTGCCGTGATGCACGTCGAAATCGACGATGGCCGCGCGTTTGATGCCGTATTTGCGCTGCGCGTGGCGCGCGGCGATTGCGACGTTGTCGAAGAAGCAAAAGCCCATCGGCTTGCCGATCTCTGCGTGGTGGCCGGGCGGGCGTACCGCGACGAAGGCGTTGCGATGCTCGCCCGCCATCACCGCATCGGTCGCCGCGACCGCGCCGCCGACGCCGCGCATCACCGCTTCCCACGTGCCCGGCGACATCGAGGTGTCGCCGTCGATATAGACCTGGCCGCTGGTCGGCGCGATGTGGCGCAGCTCCGTGACGTAGTCCTCGTTGTGGCAGAGCGTGACGAGATCGAGATCGCCCTCCGGTGCCTGTTCGCGCACCAGGAACTGGAAGCGCTCAGACGACAGCGCTTCCTCCACGGCGCGCAGGCGGTCCGGCCTTTCAGGGTGTCCCGGCGGCGTGACGTGGTCGAGGCAGGCCTTGTGGGAGAGGAGAAGCGTACTCATCAGGTCGGCCTCATGGAAATGCGGGGCTCTCGAGGTCGCTTGGCGTATCCGGCGCCAAAACGCAAATGCAAACCCAATCTATGCGTTCCCCCGGGAATGGCAAAGGGTGGTCCTGGACCGATCCGTTTAATCCGGATCAATTCACGCGCAGGATGCGGCTCAGCGGCAACGGCCCGATCGGTCCGTGCGCTCTGAAGAACGCGAACAGCGCGTCAGCGTCGTAGCCGCCATATTGCGGCTCCGTGCCCTGTTTGGCGGTTGTAAAGCCGTCGCCACCGAGTGCGAGGTAATCGTTGAGAGTGACGCGGTAGCCGCTTCCAGCTTCGATCAGCCTGCCATTGAGCGTCATCTTGTCGGCGAGGACGCGCTCGCCGAACGGCTTCGCCGCATCCCAGGCATAGTTGAATCCGTTCGAGACCTGGAGAATCCGCGGCCGCTTCGGGTCGAGCCATTGCTGCTCCAGCATGTCCTTGAGCTGGCTGCCCGTGAGCGTCATGGTGACGAGCCGGTTGCGGAACGGCTGGCTCGCGAAAACGTCGCCGAAGGATATCGCGCCGTTCTCCTTTGGCACGATGTCGGTGCGGATGCCGCCGGGATTGGTGAGCGCGATGACAGCGCCGCCGTCCTTGGCGTTCCTGGTCGCGGCGAGCTGCGCGTCCGCGATGACGTCGCCGAGCGCGCTTTCGCCCGCCTCGTTCGGAATCCGTGACAGCGTCTGCGTCACCGATCCGGCCGGCCGGTTGGCGATCGGCGCCGAAAGCCTGTCGTATGCGTCGATCAACGCGGTCTGCTCGGGATCCTTTGGCAGCGAGGCATTGGCAACAATGACGTTCTCGGCCCTGGCGCTGACGACGTCGCGCGTTGCCGGATCGAGCTTGAGGTCGATCGCAGTGACCAGCGTGCCGTATTTGTCGCCGCTGGTGACGAGCCGCCCGTCGACCTGGCAAACATAAGCTCGATGAGTGTGGCCGCTGACGACGACATCGACGGCGCGATCGAATTTTTTGACGATGTCGACGATCGGTCCCGTAATAGCAGGGCATTCATTGTAGTCGCCGGCCGGCTCGCCGCCCTGGTGGATCAGCACCACGATCGCCTCGACCCCACGCGCCTTCAGCTGCGCGACCTGCGCATTCACCGTCGCGGCCTCGTCGCGGAATTCAAGGCCGGTGATGCCTGATGGCGAGACGATGCCCGCGGTCTCTTTCAAGGTCAGTCCGATGAAGGCGACGGGGATGCCCTCGAACTCCCTGATCTCGTAAGGCGGCAGCACGCTCTTGCCGGTCGCCGTCTCGATGGTGGACGCCGCGAGATAGTGGAATTTGGCGCCGAGGAAGGGATGCGGCCCCTGACAGCCGTCGACTGGATGACAACCGCCGTTCTGCATCCGCAACAGCTCGGTCTTGCCCTCGTCGAATTCGTGATTGCCGACCGAAGTGATCGCGAGCCCCATCATCGAGAGCGCCTCGATCGAAGGCTCGTCGTGGAACATCGCCGACAGGAACGGGCTCGCGCCAATCAGATCGCCGGCGGCGACGAAGATCGTGTTCTTGTGTCCCTCGCGCAGCTGCTTCACCAGCGTCGCCATGTATTCCGCACCGCCGGCCGCCACCATCACCTTCCTGGACCCATCCTCGGGATCACTGATCCGAATGCCGCCCGGCGGCGGGCGCAGATTGCCGTGGAAATCGTTGAGGGCGAGAATGCGCAGCTCAACGGGTGGGGCAGTTTGCGCGGACGCGGGCAGGGTGGCGAGCGTGAGCGAGAAGGCGGTCAGGCGGAGAACGTGTCGCATGGAACCAGACTAGTCGTTGCGCACGAAGATTTCACCAAAGTTCTCGGTACCCTATTTTTTCTTCCTGTCCGCAAACGTGTTGAACGCGGCGGTGGCTTCTTCCGACTTCAGCCGCTCGCCGAACAGATGGGCTTCCTGGTCGATACGGCGGGTGAGCTCTTCCGGCGCGGCGCGCAGCAATTTGCGAGAGATCGCGACCGCCTCGGCCGGAAGCTTGCAAATCTCGCGCGCCACTTTGCGGGCCTCGACCTCGGTGTGTCCCGATGACACCACCGCGTTGACGAAGCCTGCGGTATGGGCCTCCGCGGCGGTGAAAGTCCGCCCCATCACCAACATCGCAAAAGCGCGCTGGTACCCCATCGTGTTCGGCATCAGCAGGCTGGAAGCCCCGACCGGGACCAGCCCGAGACGGATGTAAGGTGCGGAAAAAGTAGCTGCCGTGGATGCGAGCACGTAGTCGCAGTGAAACAACATCACCGTGCCAATGCCGATCGACGCGCCATCCACGGCAGCGATGATTGGCTTGACGTTCAGGGCGAGTGAATAGAGGAATCTCGCTCCGTCCGTCAGCGTCTCGGGGCGAGATGTGTCGGCGTGCATGAAATCGTCGATATCGTCGCCCGCGGTGAACACGCCGGAGCCGCCGGTGATGATCATGCAGCGAATGTCGGGATTGTTCTGCGCCGTGTCGATGGCGCGGCTCATCTCGCGATACATGTCCTGCGTGATCGCGTTCTTCTTGCTCGGCCGGCGCAGCGTGATCACGCGCGTTCCACGCTCTTCGGTGACGACGATATTGCCATTCGGCATAAGGGGCCCCTGCGGTCGCCGCGACGCTGACGAGTCTTGTAGTCCTCAGCCTACATCATCTTGCAGGCGTGCCAATCCGCACGTGCCAGCTTTTCGACGACCCCCCTGTGCCGGGATGCCTGGCGTCCAGCCTTGGCTCGCGTTCCCTGCATGGCGCCGCATCACATCGGATCACACGCGCCGTTTTACGCTTTATCCGCCGTTGCGCGTTGCAACAATTAGCTACAATGTTTCAATTGAAAAACCGGTGGTTGTGCGGCACGATGGGCCCGTCGCGTTCCATTTGGCCGATTGCTCGATTGATGACTGCCGCCACTGGTGTTGACGAATCCTCGTTCCACTACCGCGGCTGGCGCGTCGTGCTGGCCTGCTTCCTGATGGCCTTCTTCATGTTCGGCTTCGGCCTGTACGGCCAGGGCGTCTATCTCGCTGAGCTCCAACGCGCCCATGGCTGGCCGGGTACACTGGTCTCCGCGGCGAGCACCTTCTCCTTTCTCCTGACCTCCGTCCTCGTCATCTTCACCGACGATCTGCTCGCCCGTATCGGGCTGCGGTCGCTGATCCTGTGCGGCCTGTCGGCGCTCGGCGCATCGACGGTGCTGCTGGCGCTGCTGCAGACGCCCTGGCAGCTCTATCTCGCCTATGCGTTGATGTCGGTCGGCTGGACCGGCATGGGCACCGTGGTGATCGCGACCGTGCTGAACTCCTGGTTCGAACGGCGCCGCGGGCTGGCGCTCAGTCTCGCCTACAACGGCGCGACCTGCGGCGGCATCGTCCTCGTTCCGCTGCTGCTGACGCTAAGCGGCAGTATCGGCTTCCGTTCCGCCATGCTGGCGGCCACGATCGCGATGGTGGTGCTGGTGCTGCCGGTGGTCGTGATCTTCATCGGCTGGCCCGACGGGACGTCGCGGGCATCGGGTGGAACTGCATCTGGTGGTGGCACGACCGCGCCGACGCAGTCCCGCAAGGCGCTGCTCGCCAACGCGGCGTTCTGGACCATGGTGCTGCCGATCGCGATCGCGCTGCTGGCGCAGATGGGATTCATTATCCACCAGGTGACGTTTCTCGAACCGCTGATCGGCCGGGCCAGTGCGGGACTTGCCGTCACCCTCATGGCGGCGATGGCGGTGGTCGGGCGCCTGTCGCTCGGTCTGTTCGTGGACCGGCTCGATCCGCGGCTCGCCTGCGCGGCCTCGATGACGAGCCAGGCGGCGGCACTGTTCGTTCTGGTGCAGAGCACGAGCCCGACCGTGCTGCTCGTGTGCTGCGCCGTCTACGGCTTCTCGATCGGCAACATGATCACGTTCCCGCCCCTGATCATCCAGCGCGAGATCGGCGCCAGCGCCTTCGCCGCCGCGATGGGACTGGGCACGTCGATCAGCGGCATCGTCAGCGCCTTCGGCCCCGGCATCGTCGGTCTCGTGCGCAGCGTAACCGGCGATTACACGACGGCGTTTGCGATGTGCGTCCTGCTGGACCTTGTGGCGGCGGGGATTGTGCTGTGGCGGCCGGGGAGGCGCGCAAAGCTCGCAGCCTCGTAGCCCTACGCGTCCCAGCTACCCCAGCAGCACCGCATCCGCCGCCGCGACCGACTCCGCGCTCTCCGTCACCGTGCGCTCGAGCGCGCCGGCCTGCACGGTGATGTTCTCGGCGAAGAAGCGCGCCAGCGAGACGTAGCGCGCGGCGTCCGTGTTGCCGTCGGCTTTCGCGGCGAGCGCTTCGGAGGCGAGCATGCATCCCCCGAGCGTGGCGCCGAATTGCTGCAGATACGGCGTCGCGCCCGCCAGCGCCTCGTTCGGCGCGGACCCGACGCGCTCCAGGAGCCATTTGCTGGTGCGCGTCAGCGCCTCCAGTGCCTCGCGCAGTTTCACGCCCGTGGTGCCGAAGGCAGGATCGTTGGAGGCTTCGACCTGCTTCACGGTTGCGGAGAGCTCGTCGAGCAGCGCCCACACCGACGCGCCGCCGTTGGCTGCGAGCTTTCGCGTGACGAGGTCGATGGCCTGGATGCCGTTGGTGCCCTCGTAAATCGCGGTGATGCGGGCATCGCGATAGTGCTGGGCCGCGCCGGTCTCCTCGATGAAGCCCATGCCGCCATGCACCTGCACGCCGAGATAGGCGACCTCGTTGCCGACATCGGTCGAATAGCCCTTGGCCATCGGCGTCAGCAGCGCCGCGCGCGCGGCAGCATCCGCGCGGACCCTCGGATCCCTGGCGCGCGTCGAGACGTCGATCGCGACGGCGGTCGCATAGCAGATGGTGCGTGCCGCCGCGGTCTGCGCCCGCATCCGCATCAACATGCGCTTGACGTCCGGATGCACGAAGATCGCATCGGAGCCGTCACCCTTTTTGCCGAAAGCGCGGCCCTGCTTGCGTTCCTGTGCGTAGGCGAGGGCCTGCTGGTAGGCGCGGTCGGCAACACCGACGCCTTCGAGGCCGACGCCGAGGCGGGCCTGGTTCATCATCGTGAACATGCAGCGCATGCCCTGGTTCTCTTCGCCGACCAGGAAGCCGATCGCGCCGCCATGATCGCCCATGGTCATAGTGCAGGTCGGGGAGGCATGCATGCCGAGCTTGTGCTCGACGCCTGAGGCAAAAATGTCGTTGCGCTGCCCCAGCGAGCCGTCTTCGTTGACCATGAACTTCGGCACGAGGAACAGCGAGATCCCCTTGGTGCCGGCTGGCGCGTCCGGGAGACGCGCCAGCACGAAATGCACGATGTTGTCGGTCATGTCGTGTTCGCCATAGGTGATGAAGATCTTCGTCCCCTTGATGCGATAGGTGCCGTCGGCCGTCTTCTCGGCGCGGGTGCGCAGCGCACCGACGTCGGAGCCGGCCTGCGGCTCGGTCAGCTGCATCGTGCCCGTCCACTCGCCGGAGACGAGCTTTTCGAGATAGATTTTTTTCAGCTCGTCGCTGCCATGCGCGTCCAGCGCCTCCATTGCCGACGCCGTCAGCAGCGGACAGAGGCCGAAGGCGACGTTCGAGGCGCTCCAGATCTCGGTGCAGGCCGCGTTGATCGCGATCGGCAGGCCCTGGCCGCCAAAATCCTCGGGGCCGGAGACTGCGTTCCAGCCCCCCTCGGTCCAGCGCTTGTAGGCATCCGGCCAGCCCGGCGCGGTCGTGACCTTGCCGGCATCGAGCTTGATGCCGTGCTCGTCGCCGACCCTGTTGAGCGGCGCCAGCACGTCGGTTGCGAATTTGCCGGCTTCCTCCAGCACGGCGCTCACGATGTCGCCGTCGAAATCGCCGTAATGGCCGGCCTCCACGGCAGCCTTCAGGCCGGCGCCGTGGTTGAGCGACAGCAGCATGTCAGAGATCGGCGCGCGGTAGGTCATGGCTCACTCCCGTGGACAGGTCTTGCCGCCGTATTCCCATGAAACGGGGGAGGTCTCAACTGTCGGGATCCAGGGAACGCGCTGGGCCGGAACGGGCCGTTGTCAGGGCGTATAATAACAAGGCCTATAACAAGGTGTGGCAGGTCCGCAGCCGGCGGCTGTGGTATTTTGCCCCTCCAGGCGGTTGAAATGCCGCTTCGCTCCCTATAGACCGGCTGCGACCAACGGGAATCTGCGGTAGCCAGTACTTCCGCCCCGTTCCGTTGGTCATCCTGTTGGGGCGTAGCCAAGTGGTAAGGCAGCGGATTTTGATTCCGCCATTCGGAGGTTCGATCCCTCCCGCCCCAGCCAGATCCAACATGCTGATTTTGTTAAAGGAATGGCCTTGCTGAAGGAGGATTTTCCGGCGCATTTGGAAATTCCGCTTACCTCGCATTTGGAAATTCTGTGCTGGTTTCGTTTTTGGTCGAAGGCAGATGAAAGTGCTCGCGCGTTGAACGTTCGTTCGACTTATCAAGATACGAATTGAGCCTATGAACGCTGTCCGCGTTGCAAGCTTCCGACCGCTCGCGTTGATGTCGCGTGCGGGATCGACAGCTGCAGAGTCCCGCCGCCTAAGCACTGTTCAACGAAACGCGAAGTCTATCTTTGAGATCGGACGCTAGTCTCGCTTCATCTTGTCCGGCACCATCGCACCGACATGGACCCAGCAGTGATGCTTGTCGCCGAGTTGGTGCGCGCGGTCGCACCACAATTGCATGATCCGGAAGCCAGATAACTCGCATCATCTTGCTTCTATGGACCAGACTGTCTTCCAACAGCCCGAGGCTTCCTTAACGAACGGCGGCTTCCAATTTGGTCGCAACCGGTACTGATGCGAGATGCAGCCTATTGTCGCCGCAGCTCAAGCCGAGCGTTGCCAGCCATACTATAATGATCCTCATCTCGTCCTCTCCCATGATAAAACGAGGCTGAAGACGGCGCTTACGTTCCCGGCAGATGTCGCATCAAGCTTTCACGGATGTGCCGCGCAAGTTCGGTGGCGGCTGGCGGCGCGTGGCCGTTAGGCATATGCAGGTTGATCGCAAACGGAGGCAACTCAGGCAGGCCCGCTTCTGTAGGTACGATCTCGAGGTCGGCCGGCACGGTCGAGGTGAGCAAAGCCGTGATCGCCAAGTCTGAGCGAACGGTAGCCGTGCTGGCATCGATGCTCCCGCTCTCAAACACAGTGCGCCATGCCACGCCGTGCTCACTTAGCGCTCGAAGGACCGCAGGCCGGAATCCGCATGTTTCGGCGACCATCGAAACAGGAAACGGCGTTTTCAAATGTGCCGAGCCGGACTTTGCACCAACCCACACCAAGCGATCGACGATCAGGCACTCGCCGCGGGACGGCCCGAGCGGTTCTTCGATAAGGGCAACATCAATCGTCCCATCCAGGGTGCTCGCCAGAAGATCAGGCGACGCGGCGCAAACGAGCATGATGTCCACCAACGGATGGTTCTCAGTGTAGGTTTTCAAGATTGGAGCGAGCCACGTGCCGGCGAGATCGTAGGGAGCGCCCAGGCGAACTTGCCCGCTCATCGCCTCGGTAGTCATGTCTGACCAAAGCTCGTCATTCAGGACCAGCAGACGACGGACTTTCCCCAGCAGCCGCTCTCCTGTGGCGGTGAGCCGAATGCGTCGGCGATCACGCGTAAAGAGAGCGCCAGACAAATCCTCTATCGGGAGATCTGCTGACTGACGGCGCTTTGAGACAGGTGCAGCGCATTTCCGGCCGCCGTCATACTGGCATGATCGGCGACGGCTACGAAGGTCCGCAGAAGCCCCATATCGAGATTACGACGCATCCTTGTATTATGGATCGTAATGCGTTCCATGCACAGCATGCGTTTCCATAATGGATTGCGGCGCGGTAAATTCTCGCTTCAATAAACAGGGGCAGAGAGTGTCTTCCGCCGAGTTCTTACCGCTTATTCTCTTCGTTATCGTTTCGACGATCACGCCAGGAGGCGCAACGACCCTAGCCACAGCCTCGGGCGCTCATTTCGGTTATCGTCGCTCCATACCGCTCATGGCTGGCATCGCGGTGGGCCTTGCTTCAATGGCGGCCTCGGCCGCTGCGGGCTTGGGGAGCGTTTTGCTGGCGCTACCGTCCTTGCAACTCGCTATGAAGGCGATCGGCTCGCTCTATCTCTTGTGGCTTGCCTGGAAGATCGGTCGCAGCGGACCTCCCCATCTCCAAGCTAATCTCGCGAAACCGACCAGCTTCCTCGGCGGGGTGTGGTTGCTATGGCACAACCCGAAAGGCTGGGCGATGACGCTGGGGGCCGCAGCTTCCTTTGCTGCGCTTGCGGGCAACCCGTTTCAACTCGGTGCGCTGCTCGGGTGCGCATTTGGTATCGCCGCAATCCTGTCTCTCTCGCTCTGGTGCGCCGCCGGATTGCTGCTCGCTCGCCTGCTCGAAACGGAGATGCAGTGGCGCGTCCTCAATGTCCTTTTAGGGGTTTTGCTCGTCATTTCGATCGTTCCGATGTGGCTCTAATGATTGGGGCCGCTGGTCGCTCTGCCTTCCCAATGACGGGGCCTTCCCCAAGGAGTTGCTGGTATTCAGCGATAATCCTGAGAAGCACGTGGCAATGATGGGCATCCCAACCCGCGTCAGAAACTGCGGTTCGGATGCGCCAAGGACAACACGGACCCGCATTTCATGCAGTCGTTGTACCCCTTGTTCATCCAAGAGGTACTGCCTCTTGATCCCAAGAGAGTGGTCGCTCCGGACGGTACGCGACGCGGATCATCGCCAGTCGAGTGTTACCTGAAGGCCTCGCTTCGAGCCTTTGATGGTGGGATCTACTGTGGTTCGATTCCCGCGGCCTTGATGATCCGTCCCCATTTGCCGATCTCGGCCTTCAGGAAAGCCTCGAGCGCCTCCGGCGTCGCGCGCTCGGGCTCGACCGGAGCCATGCTGAGTTCGGCAAAGCGGCTGATCAGGGCAGGATCCTTCAGGGCTGTCTGCAGCGCGCTCACGAGACGGTCGATCACCGGCTTCGGCGTGCCGCGCGGCGCGTAGAGGCCGTACCAGGTCGTGACGTCGAACTCGGGAACGCCGGCTTCGGCCGAGGTCGGCACGTCAGGCAGCGTCCCGACGCGTTTCTTGCTTGTGATCGCGTAGCCCTTGATCGTGTTCGACTGGATATACGGCGTCGGACCGGTCGCGGGATCGCAATAGACGTCGATGTGGCCAGCGATGACGTCGTTCAGCGCCGGTCCGCCGCCCTTGTAGTAGATCGGCGTAAGCTTTGTGTCGGTGGTGTTCATGAACATCAGGCCGCAGAGCTGCGAGGCCGAGCCGAGACCGACATTGCCGAAAGTCATCTTGTCGCCTTCGCTGCGGATGCGCGCGATCATCTCGCCGAGATCCTTGGCCGGAAAATTCGGCCGGGCCACCAGGATCATCGGCACGTCGGTGACAAGCCCGATCGTGGCGAAGTCGCCGACGGGGTCGAACGGCAGCTTGGCATAGAGGGAGGGTGCCGTGGCCTGGCCGACATGCATCAACAGCAGCGTGTAGCCGTCAGGCGCGGCTTTGGCGACGCGGTTGGTACCGAGCGTGCCGCCGGCGCCGACGACATTCTCGATGACCATCGACTGCTTCAGCGTCGCGCTCATGGCGTTGCCGAGGATCCGCGCGATGACGTCGCCGGGGCCGCCGGCGGAGAAGGGCACGATCATCGTGACCGGGCGGGTGGGGTAGTCGTCTGCGATCGCCGCGCCACACGGGCAGAGCAGGAAAAACAGGATCAGCGATCGTACGAGATACGTCATCGAACACTCCCTGGCGGCATTTTTTTAGTCGTCGGAAGGCGCCGCCTCCTTGGCCGCCGACGATTTTTCGATCATGTCGAGCGCGGCCACCGCGGCCGCGTTGATGTGATCGACGCAGCAACGTTCGGCGAGGTCCGCATCGCCGTTCTGGATGGCACGCCAGATCGCGGTCACCTCGCGCAGGCTCTTGTTGATCCGTTTCGGTTGCGACATCGACGTGATCCGCAACAGTTGGATCCGGTCGTGGAGCGGCTTGAGCATGCGCTCGATGAAGGCGTTGCGGCAGCCGCCGATCAGCGCGCCGTAGAAGTCGGTCTTGGCTTCGAGGCACCCGACCAGATCCTGCTTGGCGGCGGCGGCCTTCAGCCGCGTCAGGGCGTCCCCGATCCGGCGCGCCACTTCGGGATCGTGAAGCCTGGCGCATTCGCGGCCGGCGAAGCCTTCGAGGACCGCGCGTGCCGTGTAGAGCTGCCGGGCCTCCTCCAGGCTGATCGTCGAGACCACGGGGCCGCGATGCGGGACGGTATTGACGAGCCCGTCGGCCTCGAGGGCGCGCAGCGCTTCGCGGATCGAGGGACGGCTGACGCCCATCATCTCGCAGAGCTCGCGCTCGACCAGCCGCTGGCCCGGCTTGAGCGTTCCGGACATGATCGCCTCGCGCAGCTTTTGCGCGACCATCGCCCGGACGGTCGGGACGTCCTCGATGCGAAGCGACTGCAGTTCCGTGCGTCTGTCCATGACTGGCCTTGGTTTGAGGGCTCAAAACCGGTTTACAGGCAGAATCATCATTTCGGCAATTTGAACGTGCGGGGGCTGGTCGAGGGCAAAGACGATGGAACGGGCGATATCGGCCGGCTCGAGCGCCATCCTGAACTGGTCGAAATAGTCCTTTTCCTTCTGCTGATCGCCGCGGTAGCGGGTCAGGATGATGTTGGTCCGGGTCAGGCCGGGCTGGAGCTCGGTGACCCTGATCGCAGTTTCCGCCAGCTCGCCCCGGAGGGTCTCGGTAAACATGTGCACGCCCGCCTTGCTGGCGCTGTAGGCAGCCATGTCAGGCACGATCCGGACCGCGTTGATCGAGCTGATATTGACGACATGGCCGGCATTGCGCTGGACCATGCCGGGGAGGATCGCGCGCGTGACGCGCATCAGGCCGATCAGGTTGGTCTGGATGATGTTGGACCAGTCGTCCGCGGAACCAATGTCGAAGCGTGTCCGTCCGCCGATATCGTGGCCGGCGTTGTTGATGAGGACATCGACCGGTTTGAAATGACCGGGAATGGCATCGGGCAGGCCATCCACCGCCTTTGCGTCGCTGATGTCGAGCTGGATCGGAAACACCGCATTGCCGGCCGTCGCCGCCAGCTCCTGAAGCGCCTTGGCGTCGCGATCGACCAGCACGACGCGGCGGCCGCTTTCCAAGAGCGCCTTGGTGATGGCGCGTCCGATGCCGCCGGCGGCGCCTGTCAGCACGACGGTCTGACCCGAATGTTCAGTCATAACAACACTCCCATTCCAATGCTCTCATGCGACCGACCAGCCGCCGTCGATCGGCAGGCTGGCTCCGGTAATGTCGTTTGCGGCGGTTCCACAGAGAAAGACGACCATGGCGGCGACCGCATCCATTTCGACGAAGCGCTGCGTGGGCTGGCGCTCGCCGAGATACTCACGGGTCACGTCGTCTACCGATCGGTCACTGTCCGATGCGATCGCCGCGATCTTGTTCAGGATGGCGGGCGTCGGCAGAGTGCCGGGGCAGAGCGTGTTGCAGGTAATGCCGCTGCGGGCTGTCTCAATGGCGACGGCGCGGGTCATGCCCAAAATCGCCGTCTTGGTGGTGACGTAGTCGATGCGGTCCTCGACTGCGCGGCTCGAATAGATCGAGCCCATGTTGATGATGCGGCCCCAGCCGCGCTGCTTCATCGCCGGCAGCGCCAGGCGGATCAGATGGAACGGCGCAGACAGGTTCACGGCCAGCGCCTGCTCCCATCGATCGGGCGGAAACTGCTCGATCGCGGAGAAATGCCTGATAACGGCGTTGTTGACGAGGATATCCATGGCGCCGCAGCGGTCGAGCAGGTCCGCCATCATGGCCTCGATCGCCTCGCGTTGGGAGAGATCGACGCCGGCCGCGATGATTTCGACACCGAAGCGGGCGCGAAGGTCATCCGCGGCCTGCTTCGGCGCGACGAGATCGTGAAGGACAATGTTGGCACCCGCGCCGGCCAGGCCTTCCGCGACGGCCAGTCCGAGGCCCGCAGTCGCACCAGTCACGAGTGCCCATTTGCCCTTCATCGTAGCCACGCTTCGCTATTTGTTGTCGAGTTCGGCGAAGACGTCCTTCGCGTTTCGGAATGCATCCACGCCGGCCGGCACTCCGCAATAGATCGCGACCTGCATGAAGACCTCGCGGATTTCCTCGCGCGTTGCGCCGTTGGCGAGCGCACCGCGCACGTGAGTCTTCAGCTCATGCGGCCGGTTGAGCGCGCACAGCATTGCGAGATTGAGAAAGCTGCGGGTCTTCCGCTCCAGCCCTTCGCGCCCCCAGACATAGCCCCAGCAATATTCGGTGGTGAGATCCTGCATCGGGCGGTTGAAATCGTCCGCGGAAGCGATAGCCTTGTCGACGAACTCGTTGCCGAGCACGCTCTTGCGGATTTCGAGGCCGCGGTCGTAAGTCGCCTTGTCCATGTTGTTCTCCGTTGTCAGTTTTTCGGCCAGAACGGCTGTGCCAGTGCGAGCGCTGGAGGGAACACCGTCACCGGCACGCCTGCCTGCCACTGCACGATGGTCATGCCGGCGCCGACGCGGCGGCCCTTCTCGTCGAACTTGATCTCGCCCAGCGGATAGTATTTCGAGGGGCCGGCATCCATGGTGCGCAATGCCTCGCCGACGGCGACGCGATCGGCCTTACCGGCTTTCTCGAGCGCGTCCTTGATCACCCACATGTCGCCGTAGGTGGAGATCGCGTTCTGCGTCATCCACGGCTCCTTGTAGCGGGTCTTCAGTTCGGCGATCAGCGCCTCGTGGCCCTTGGCGCCCCAGCTTGCGACGCAGGTCAGTACGCCCTGAAGCAGCTCGGGGCTGACGGTTTGCAGCATGTCCGGCTCGGCGATCGCGATGCCGAACGAGATGGTCGGAATCTTGCCCTGGCCGAGACCGAACTCGTTCATCTTCTCGAGCAGCAGCTTCGCGTCTGAGATCACCGTCGGCAGGAAGAACAGCAGATCGGGTTTGGCCGAACGGATCTTCTGCACCAGCGACGTCGCATCCGCCAGCGGCGGCGTGAACGTCTCGTCGACGATCAGCTGCAACTGGTTCTCCGCCAGAAGGCCCTCGCGCATCGCCTTTGCGGAGGCGATCGAGGCCCCCGTGTTGTCGGTGAGGATCGCGACCGTCTTCGGACGCTTGCCGGAGGCCGTCTCCGCCAGCTTGATGATCTGGGGCAACGCTTGCCGCGCCTGCGAACCTGCGGTGGCTGCGGTCTGGAATACGTATTTGAATCCGCGCTCGGTGATGAGGTCGGAGTAGGAGAGGGTGAGGACGGGCAGGCTGGCGCGCTCGGTCACCTCCGTGACCGCGAGCGTGAACGAGGACAAATACGCGCCGCTGGCCGCGACCAGATCGGTCTCCTGCGCAACCATGCGCTGGGCGGCGTTCTTGGCCTTTTCCGTGGTGTCGCCGGAATCGAGCACGACGAGCTTCAGCTTGGCGCCGCCGAGTGCCTTGACGCCGCCTTGCGCGTTGATGTGATCGACCGCCATCTCGGCGCCTTCACGCATCACCGTTCCCGGCCGGGCATAAAGCCCGGAGATCGGCACCAGCAGGCCGACCTTCACTTCCGCAGGTTGTTGCGCCCAGGCGCGGGATGCGATCAGCGTACCGGATGCGCCCGCCAGCAGCGTTCGCCGCGTGATCGTGATCTTGCTCTTCGTGGTCATGACAATTCTCCTCCCTGAAAAAACGCGCGACGCTGTTAGGATTTCTTCGGCCAGAACGGCTGCGACTGCGCGAGTTCGGGCGGATAAACGGTGACAGGCACGCCCGATTGCCATTGCACGATGACGACGCCGGCGCCGACGCGACGGCCCTTCTCGTCGAATTTGAGTTGACCGCCTGGATAGTATTTCGAGGGACCGGCATCCAGGGTGCGGAAGGCCTGCGCGACCGAGTTGCGGTCGGCCTTGCCGGCTTTCTCCAGCGCCTCCTTCATCAGCCACATGTCGCCATAGGTCGAGATGACGTTCTGCGTCATCCACGGCTCCTTGTACTTGGCCTTGAGCTCCGCGATCAGCGCCTCGTGACCCTTCGATCCCCAGTTGGCGACGATGGTCATGATGCCTTGCACGGTCTCCGGACTCACGCTCTGGAGCATGTCGGGCTCGGCAATGGTGATACTGAACGACACCGTCGGAATTTTGCCCTGGCCGAGGCCGAACTCGCTGATCTTCTCCAGACCGAGCTTGGCGTCGGAGACCGCGTTCGGCATGAACAGCAGCAGGTCCGGCTTTGCAGAGCGAACTTTCTGGATCAGCGGGGTCGCATCCGACAATGGCGGCGTCCAGACTTCCTCGACGACGAGCTGGAGACCTTCTTGCGCGAACAGCTTTTCCTTCAGCGCTTTGGCGGTGGCGACGGAGGTCGCGGTGTTGTCCATCAGCATCGCCACGGTCTTCGGCTTCTTGCCCGATGCATTCTCGGCGAGCTTGATCAGCGTCGGCAGGCCGAGCTCGGACTGGCGGCTTGCGGTCGCGGCGGTCTGGAAGATGTACTTGAAGCCGCGGTCGGTCAGCAGGTCCGAATAGGACAGCGTCAGCACAGGCAGTTCGGCGCGCTCGGTCACCTCGGTCACGGCGAGCGTGAAGGACGAGAGATAAGCGCCGGTGGCGGCGACGAGATCGGGCTCCTGCGCCACCATGCGCTGCGCCGCGTTCTTGGCCTTCTCGGTGGTGTCGCCGCAATCGATCACGACAAGCTTCAGCTTGGCACCGCCGAGCGCCTTGATGCCGCCCTGCGCGTTGATGTGCTCGATGCCCATCTCGGCGCCCATCTTCATCACCTGGCCGGGGCGGGTGTAGATGCCCGACAGCGGCACGATCAGTCCGACCTTGACCTCGGCCGGCGTCTGCGCGCGTGCCACGCCGGCGAGGCCGACGGCGGCGGCGCCCGACAGTACGGTCCGGCGCGTCAATCCTTTCGATGTCTTGCCTTTCGAAGTCTTGTTCATTTTGTTCCTCCCTGGTCTTTGTTTTTTGTTCGTCACATACCGAGATAGGCTTTGCGTACGCGGTCGTCGGCGCGCAGCGTGTCGTTGTTGCCTTCGAGCACGACGTGTCCGGCTTCGAGGACGTAGCCGTGATCTGCTGACTCCAGCGCTTCCGCGACGCGCTGCTCGACCAGCAGCATGGTCAGCCCGGACTGACGCCGGATCTCGATCAGGCGCTCGAAGATGAAGTCCGCAGTCGACGGCGCGAGCCCCATTGAGGGCTCGTCGAGCATCAGCAGCTTCGGTGAAGAGGCGAGGCCGCGGCCGATCGCGAGCATCTGCTGCTGGCCACCGGACATCGTGCCCGCAAACTGATTGCGGCGTTCCTTCAGCACCGGCAGCCATTCGAAGATGCGCTCGATATTGGCCTGCCAGTCGCGCCGGCCGCTCTCTGTCATCGCGCCCATTTCCAGATTCTCCATCACGGTCAGCGACGGGAAGACCTGGCGGCCCTCGGGAACATGGGCGATGCCGAGATGGGCGCGCTGCGGCGGCGGCACCGCGAGCAGATCGACGCCGTCGAATGAGATAGCCCCGCCGCTTGGCTTCACGATACCGGAAATTGTCTTGAACAGCGTGGTCTTGCCGGCGCCGTTGGGCCCGACGATCGCAACGAACTGGCCTGCACCGACATTGATCGACACGTCGTTCAGGACGGGTTTTGCGGAGTAGCCCGCGCTCAATCCCTCAATTCGCAGCATGGCCCGCCCACTTTTTGCCGAGATAGGCCTCGATCACGCGGCTGTCGCGCGTCACCACCTCCGGCAGGCCCTCGGTGATGACGGCGCCGTGGTCGAGCACGAGGAATCTGTCGACCAGCCGGACCATCGCCTGCATGGTGTGCTCGATGATGGCGATGGTCATGCCGTCGCGTGCAAGCTGCTGGATCACGGCGACGACCTCGTCCGCCTCGCCGTGACCGAGGCCGGCCAGCGTCTCGTCGAGCAGCAGGATGCGTGGCTGGCCGGCAATCGCGCGCGCAAGCTCCATCAGCCGCAGCTCCTTGGTCGAAAGTTCACCGGCGACACGATCGGCCACCGCAGAAAGCCCCACGCGGGCAACCGCGTCGGCGGCAAGCTTGCGCGCCTCCCCGTCGGAGCGCGCACGCACATAGGCGCCCACCA
The DNA here is from genome assembly GCF_023074185.1 of Bradyrhizobium sp. 132. Taxonomy (GTDB): domain Bacteria; phylum Pseudomonadota; class Alphaproteobacteria; order Rhizobiales; family Xanthobacteraceae; genus Bradyrhizobium. The sequence continues at coordinate 140,879 of NZ_JADPKY010000106.1, forward strand.
CGACATTGTCGAGGATCGACATGCGCAGGAACGGCCGCATGACCTGAAAGGTGCGGCCGATGCCGGCCTCGCAGATTGTGTGCGGCCGCTGGCCGGACATGTTGCGGCCGTCGATCAGGACCTCGCCCTGGTTCGGCTTCAGGAAGCCGTTGAGGAGATTGAACAGCGTGGTCTTGCCGGCACCGTTGGGGCCGATGATGCCGAGGATCTCGTTCTTGTGCAGCTTGAAGCTGACATCCTGCACGGCCTTGAGGCCGCCGAAGGAGCGCGAGAGGTTGCGAACCTCAAGCACGACCTCGCCGGTCGCGGCGCGCTGTTGCGAGCCGGGCTTCAGTGTCGTCACTTTGGCGGCGGTCGCTTCCGGAGCGTCGTTGACCGTTGCTTTGGACACATCCCGTTTGCGCAAGAGATCGCGCAGTTTCCAAAAGAGGCCTTCCGGTGCCAACAGGATCACGCAGACAATGGCAAGGCCGAAGATGACGCCCTGGATGCCGGGGATGCGCGCACCGGCCTCCGCGTGCAGGATTTCGGCGAGCGGGATCAGAATGACCGACCCGATGACCGGACCCCAGACCGTGCCGACGCCGCCGAACATCACGACCGTGAGCGCCTGCGCGGACACCAGCATGCCGAACACGGAGGCCGGGGTCACGACCAGCAGAACCTGCGCGTAGAACCCGCCGATGGCAGCCGCGATTGCGCCGCTGAGCGTGATCGCGCGGAGCTTCCAGGCCAGCGTATCGATTCCGGCCGCTTCGGCCGCAGCCTCGTTCTGCTTGATCGCGAGCAGCGCCATGCCGAAGCGCGAGCGCTCGATCACCTGCGTCAGCACGATGGTGGCAAGCATGATCGCGAGCCCCAGCAACGTGTAGAGGCGAGGGTCGGCGAACTGCATATAGGCGATCGGAGCGTCACGCTTGATCGGGAGCGTCACCTCCTGGAATCCGAGCCACTCGAACACATAGAGAATGGCGAGTGGGTAGGCGAGCATCGCCAGGGCGAAGTAGTGGCCCTGCAGGCGGAAGGTCGGAAATCCGATCAGGAGCCCGGCGATGCCGCCGAGCATGGCGGCGACCGGAATCAGCAGCCACGGCGAGATATCGAAATAGATCTGCCCGAGCGCGGTGGCATAGGCGCCGATCCCGAAGAAGGCGGCGTGGCCGAACGAGATCAGTCCGGTGTAGCCGCTGAGCAGGTTCCAGGACAGCCCGAATACCGCCCACACCGGCACCAGGGTCAGGATGAGCTGGTAATAGGAGTTCGTGACGCCGAGCGAGACCACGGCATAGGCGATCGTGAACAGCAGGGGAGGAAGGAAGGAGCGCATCCGGAGCATGGTCACGTCCTCTCGACCATGCGCCCGAAGAAGCCTTGCGGGCGAAAGAAGATGATAAGGAGAAAGACGGCGAAGATCGCTGCGTTCTGCAATTGCGTCGGCAGGATGAGCGTCGACATCTGCTGCACGAGGCCGATCGTCATCCCGCCCCAGAAGGCGCCGATGATGCTGCCCATGCCGCCGAGCACGACACCGGCATACATGACGATGACGTATTCGAGGCCGACGAAGGGGTGGAACGGATAGTTGGTTGCGAGCAGGCCGCCGGCGATCGCGGTGATGCCGCAGCCCAGTGCAAAGGCGGTGCGGTGGGCGCGGTCGACGTCGATGCCCATATAGGTCGCGGCGGTCGGATTGTCGGCGGCGGCACGGAGTGACTTGCCGATCCGCGTGCGCGCGATCAATAGCGAGAGCAGCGTCATGATCGCCAGCGAAACGATCGCGTCGATGCTGCGCGCCTTGTTGAGGAAGATGCTCATATCGAAGTAGGGGCCGAGCTCCCAGGCCGTGCTCGACAGCGGCGTGCGGATCGAGGCCAGCACGGATCCGAACACGATGAGGCCGCCGTTCTGCAGGATCAGCGCGATGCCGAGCGTGAGGATCAGCTGGGCGTAATGGCCTTCGCCCTCGAGCGAGGCGGTGCGCGTGCCTGAGACGTGCGAGATCAGGGCCAGATGGACGAAATAGCCGAACACGGCAAGCACGGGCCCGGCGAGCAGGATCGCGACGAACGGCCCGACGGTATTGCCGAACAGCGTCTGGATCCCGGCGGCGGTGAAGAGATAGAAGGCGACATACATGCCGAGCATCATGAAATCGCCGTGGGCGAAGTTGATGACCCGCATGACGCCGAAGATCAGGCCGAGCCCGACACACATCAGGCCGTAGACGGCACCGATCAGAAGGCCTGCGGCGAGCGCTTGAAAGAATCCCTCCATCAACCCGGCCTCCGCGCGGCGCCTGCGCCGGCCTGCTGACGATCATGCGCCGATGGTGCTAATAGACTGGTCTCCAAGTCGACCATGTTTCCCCCGTACTCTCCGGCACTTCTTATGATGCCGATCGTAAAACCCGTTCCGGTGCGTCCAGACGGCACTGTGCTGCGATGGCACCGGCATTGCCGAGCTGTTCGCAGTCGTCGATGAGTTGCTCCAGCCGGTGTGCGCGGTCCTCGCCGAGGGCGCGGCTGGCGGCGGCGCGAAAACGCGCGCGAATATCGGAGGGTGTGGCGGCAATGACATCGGGCAACGCGTGCCGGATCGTCCGGCCGCTGCGCAGATGCACGGTCACATCCGCGCCCTGCTTGCCGGGGAAGGCAGCGGTGAAGCCGGCATCGGCCTTGAGGTCCGTGACCGAAACCAGGCGGATGATGTCGGCATCGTCGAGCCCGCCATAATTATCTTCCGCGATCTCGCCCCGCGCCAGCGTCGCGGCGACGCTGAACGGAATGCTCATCTTGGCCTGAAGCGCGTTGCGGTAGGGCCCTGTGGAGTCGCAGCCGGGATAGCGAACGGCGGCATCGGGCGCGCGAATGACGACGCGGTCGATCTCGTCGGCGCCGGCGAGCTCGCGCGACACGCGAAGCGCCGCCTGTGCGGCGGTCTGCGCGAAATTGCAGGCCGGGACCGGCTTGTTGTAGACGGCCATGATCTCGCTCTCGCCATTCGGGAATAGCGCGACGCTGTCGGGCGCGGCCTGGCGGCGATATGCGGCGAACAAGCCGGCTTCACCTTCGAGAATCGTTTCCGAGCCGAAAGCGCCCGCTGCGGCAAGGCCAATCGCCTTAATTGCGTTACTGGCGGCGAAGCCCGGATGAAAATACATGTCCGAGCCGCCGGCATGTGGCCACTCGTTCAGTCCGCTCGACGTATTGGCCGCGATCGCGATGGCGCTGGTCGCGGCGTCTTCGGAAAGGCCAAGCGCGAAACTTCCCGCCAGCGCCGCGCCGATCGGTGCAACCAGCCCGGTCGGCCGATACAAGCGCGCGAGATCTGAGCTGACGAGCGCGCGGCCGATCCGCGCACCGGTCTCGTACCCGATGATGGCAGCTGTCAGCAGTCGGCCCCCGTGCAGCGGCGTCTGTTCCGACAGCGCGAGAAGGGTCGGCCAGATCACGACGCCGTGGTGCGCGATGCTGGCCGCATGCATGTCTTCACGGACGAGACCATGTCCCATCACGGCATTGGCGAAGGCTGCGTCGGCCGGCGAGGAGGGTTGCGGTCGTCCGACGATCGTCGCGCTGCCACCGGCATTCGCGATTGAAACAGCCTGACGGCTCCAGGGATGATGGCCCGCCTCGAAGGCGCAGGACAAGAAGTCGAGCAGGCAAATCTTCGCCTTGGCGACGACTTCGGACCCGAAATCTCCGAGGTCGAGCGCAATCACGCGCCGCGCCATCTGGCGCGCGAGCGATATCTTGCCTGATACGGTCGGGCCGATCGTCATCGCAGTCGCTCTCCCCGAGGGTTTTGCGCGATCAGCCACGCATCTCGACGCCGGCCCACTCCTCGAGCACCTTGGCGATCGAGGTGAAATCGGACGACGCGCCGTATTTGGCGTTGGTGATCGCGAGCATCTGCCGCACCACCGCGCCGCAGACCATCGGCACACCCATGGCCTCGGCTTCGTCCACGCACAGCCGGACATCCTTGTAGGAGAGGCCGGTGGTGAAGCCGAAATCGAAGGTGCCGGGCAGCACCGCGCGGGGGAATTTGTCTTCGGAGGCGCTGTTGCGGCCGCTGCTGGCATTGATGATGTCGATCAGCACCTTTGCGTTGACGCCGCCTTTGACGCCCATCGCGACTGCTTCCGACGTGATCACCAGCGCCGCGGCCGCCATCAGATTGTTGGCGAGCTTGGCCGTCTGCGCCACGCCGGGCTTGTCGCCGGTGTAGAACAGCTTGCCGAAATTCTTCAGGATTGGCTGAACGATGTCGTAGGTCGCCTGCGGGCACGACACCATCACGGCCAGCGTGCCGTTGACGGCGCCCTTGATGCCACCGCTCACGGGCGCATCGACGAGTTGCATTCCTTTGGCCTTGAGGCCTTCAGCGACGAACTTCGCCGTGCCGGGACCGGAGGTCGAGAGATCAATCACGATCTTCGCACGATTGCCGCTGCCGATGCCGTCCTGTCCGAGCGTGACGGCCTTGACGATGTCGGGTGTCGGCAGACTGGCGAGCACGATGTCGGCGCGCGAGGCGACGTCGGCTGGCGACTTTGCGAGTAGCGCGCCGCGCTTGACCAGCGGCTGGGTCGCCTCGACTTGCGTGTCGTAGATGACGAGCGAATAGCCCGCGTCCATCAATCGCCCCGCCATGGGGCCGCCCATGCGGCCCGTGCCGATCACGCCGAGAATCTCTCCCGCCATCGTCTACTCCCTGTCGCGCGATCCCGTGACGGGCGCGCCTTCTTGATATTCTGGTCAAACGTTTTCGCCGGTCGGCCTTTTCTGCCGCCGTCGTCGTGGCAGCGGGATCCCGCGCCAGCGGGCCGGATTGTTATGTTTGTCAGACAAGCTGTCAAGCATAACATTTGGGGTCGACAGTTTGCCGAGGATCGGCATAAGGTCCGGGAAAACGAGGAAGACGCCCCGCGTGCCGCAAGTTTCAACTTCGAGTGTGAGCAAGACGCTCGCCGATTTCGTCGCGTCCTCGTCATGGGCGGACGTCGAGGCGCAAAGCCACGAAGCGCGGCGATCGATCCTCAATTTCTTTGCGACAGCGCTCGGCTCCGCACGCGATCCCGTCGTCATGGCCGCGATGCGCACGTTGTCGCCGTTCAGCGGCGTCGCCACATCGACAATCATCGGTCACTCGGAGCCGATGGACGCGCTGTGCGCCTCGTTTCTCAATGCCGTCTCGGCCAATCTGCTCGACTTCGACGACACGCATCCCGAGACGATCATTCATCCGGCCGCGCCGGTTGCCGCTCCCGTGCTCGCGCTCGCGGAGACGCGCAAGGTGTCGGGCCAGGAGGTGTTGACGGCCTTCATCCTCGGCGTGGATGTCGAGTGCCGCATCGGCAATTCGGTGTCGCCGCGCCACTACGCGCGCGGCTGGCACATCACCTCAACCTGCGGGATTTTTGGCGCGGCCGCCGCTTGCGCGAAGCTATTGGGGCTGCCGGCGGAAGGGATTGCGAACGCCATCGGACTCGCGGCGAGCCAGTCGGCCGGCAATGTCGAGAACCTGCCGAGCGCCGCCAAGAACGTCAGCGTCGGCAACGCGGCACGCAACGGATTGTTCGCCGCATTGCTTGCGCAGCAGGGTTATGAGGCCGCGCCGCGCGCGATCGAAGGTCCGCTCGGCTGGGCGCGCACCATGGGAGATGAGCCCGATCTCGCCCGCCTGCTCGAGGGTCTCGGCAAGACCTGGGAGATCGCGAAGAATACCTACAAGCCCTATCCGGCCGGCATCGTGTTCCATTCGGTGATCGATGCATGCCTCCTTATGCGCGGGAAAATCGGCCGACGGATCGACCAGATCGAGTCGGTAACGGTGCAGGGCTCGGCGCTGCTGCTTGCGCGGGGCGACCGCCCTGTCAACAACGAGCGTGATGCGCGCGTCAGTATCCATCATTGCGTTGCCTGCGGATTACTGCTCGGCACGGCCGGCGTTGTCGAATTTGCACGTGAAACTGTGGCCCGGCCCGATATCGCGCAGCTGCGACAAAAGGTGAGGGCGGAGCTGGACGGTGAGATGCCCGATGGCGCGGCGCGGGTCATCTTGCGTCTGTCATCCGGCGAGGTCCTCACCGAGACTGTCATCACGCCGCGCGGCAGCCAGGCCGCGCCGCTTGCAGATAGCGACATTGAAGAAAAGCTGCGCGAAGGCGTGCGCACTGGTCGGAGCGACTGGGATGCGGACCGCGTTATCGACGCAGTCTGGCTCCTCGATAAGGCGGATAACGTCGGCAATCTCCTGCAATCGCTGCGATCGCCGTCGGCGTCGCGCCAGACAACTTCCAACTAGAATCTCTCAAGACCTGAAAGGGACGATCATGAGCAAGACCGAACTGTTCGAAAAGGGCCTCAAAGTTCGCAAGGAAGTGCTCGGCGAGGACTACGTCAACAAGTCGATTGCCGGGGCCGACGAGTTCACGCGCACGATGGCGGAATGGTCGACCGAGTTCTGCTGGGGCGCGTTGTGGACCCGGCCCGGCGTCGACCGGCGCACGCGCTCGATCGTCAATCTGGCAATGCTTGGCGCGCTGAACCGCCCGCACGAGCTGAAGCTGCATGTGAAGGGCGCCCTGAAGAACGGGCTGACCAAGGAGGAGATCAAGGAGATCCTGCTGCAGGTCGCCGTCTATTGCGGCGTTCCCGCCGGCATCGACGCCTTCCGCAATGCGCGCGAGGCCTTCAACGAGGTCGATGCAAAGCCCTGAGCACGGATTATGTGAGTTATCATGGCTGATCCGGAATACGAGCTGTTCGCCATCCGCTATGCAACGCGCGATGCGCAACGGAGCGAGCACTTCATCGGCGGCGATCCGCATGACGGGCCGATGCCGATGGACTATTTCATGTGGTTGGCGAGGGGAGGCGATCGCACCTTCGTCATCGACACCGGGTTCAACGCTGAAATTGCGAGGCAGCGCGGGCGAACATTCCTGCGCTGCCCGGTAGAGACGCTTCGCGCGTTCGATGTCGACGTCGCCGACGTCAAGGACGTGATCCTCACGCATCTGCACTACGACCACGCCGGCAATTTCGACCGGTTTCCGAACGCGCGGTTTCATCTTCAGGAGCGCGAACTCGCCTACGCCACCGGGCGCTATATGCAATATCCGAGGCTGTCGCATTCCTTCGAGGTCGAGGATGTCTGCGGGATCGTGCGGCTGAACTATGCGCGCCGGGCGCTGTTCTACGATGGCGACGCCGAGATTGCGCCCGGACTGACGGTTCATGCGGCCGGCGGGCATTCCGCCGGTCTCCAGTTCGTCCGCGTCAACACACGCCGCGGCCCTGTCGTGCTCGCCTCCGACGTCAGCCATTTCTACGAGAACATGACGAGCGAGCGTCCGTTCACGACGGCTTTTCACGTCGGCGACATGCTGGTGGGTTTTGACAAGCTGCGGGTCGCGGCGTCCGACGCGGCCCACATCGTTCCCGGTCATGATCCGCTCGTGATGAAGCTCTATCCCGCGCCAAGCCCGGATCTGGATGGCGTTGCGGTCCGTCTCGATGTGGCGCCATCCCAAGCCATTCAGTCCCAGGGCGTTCAGCGGGGCGGCGTAACCTAGGCTAGAAAAAATCGATTTTCGATTTTATATTGACCCGCGCGCGCCGGCTTGCAATCATCCCAACATGGGTCCGCTTCAGTTCCATATGTCCGGAAGCCCCGGGGATGGTCCGCGCAGCCTGACGTCGGCGCTGCATGAGCGCTTGCGCGCCGATATTCTGGCGACGCGGCTGCTGCCGGGGCAGAAACTGCATATCGCCGGGCTCGCCAAGCAGTTTTTCGTGAGCCTCGCCGCCGTGCGCGAGGCGCTATCGCGTCTGGTCGCCGACGGGCTCGTGCAGGCGTCCGACCAGCGTGGCTTCCGCGTGAGTCCGGTGTCGCTTGCCGATCTCGCCGACGTGACGCAGACCCGGATCGATATCGAGGGGCTTGCGCTCCGCCGCTCGATCGAGCGCGGCGATGAGGCCTGGCTCGCCTCGGTGAAATCGGCGTGGGCGGATCTGAAGGCCGTTCCTTATCACTATCCCGACGATCCGACGGTGCACTACGAGGAATGGGTAATCCGTCATCGGATCTTCCATCGCGCGCTGGTCAACGCGTGCGGCTCGCCATGGCTGCTCGGCTTCCGCGACGTGCTGCATGAGCAGAGCGAGCGCTATCGCCGGCTTTCGATTCGCAGGGAGGTCGGTGGCAAACCGCGCAACGTCGAAGCCGAACACAAGACGATTGTCGCTGCCGTGGTGAAGCGCGATGCGGATGCGGCAGTTCGCGCCTTGTCAAAGCACTTCGGCACCACCAAAGATTTTGTCGAGCTCGCCGCCTCGCGCATTGCGGAGGTAAGCCGCGCGACCTGACGATCCGGAGAAAATCCGGCAAACAAAAACAGAGACCGGGAGGAAACCAACAATGAAGATCAATCGCCGTCACGCGTTTATGTCGCTCGTCGCCGCCGCAATTCTTGCCGGTCCTGCGAGCGCCGCCGACACCATTCGTGTTGGTCTGCCGACGAAAACCTACTGGCCGACGACGATCGCCGAGACAGCTGTGCGGCAGAAGCTGTTCGAGAAGGAAGGCATCCAGGCCGAGCTGACCATCTACCGCAGCGGTGCGGAGACGTTCGAAGGAATGGCTGCGGGCGCAGCCGACATCATCCTCGATCCGCCCTCGCTGGTTTCCGCCGGGCGCAAGAAGGGGGTGATGTCACGGATCGTGGCCAATGCCGCGATGGGCAATTTCGGCTGGCAATTGATGGTCCCGACCAAGTCGACCATCGACGTCAAGGACCTCAACGGCAGGAAGGTGGCGATCACCGCGGCCGGATCCGGCTCCGATTTGCTCGCGCTGTGGACCATCCAGGACAAGAAGATCGATTTCACCCGCGTTCCCGTCGGCGGCGGCGGCCTCGTGCCGAACCTCCTCGCGGGCAACGTCGAGGCTGCCGTGGTCTATTCGCCGCTCAGCTTCCAGATCTCGAAATCTGGCGAGGCCAGGGCCATCCTCGACTATGCGACCGCCGTACCGCCGAACCTGACCGCCGGCTGGATCGTGCTCGACAAGCTCGCCGACGCAAAGCCGCAGCTGGTGCAGAAGGCGGTGAACGCCCTGTACGGCGCGGTCGCGTTCATGCGGGCCAATCGCGATGTCACGGTCAAGCTGATCGCCGAGCTCTATGAAATGCCGCCGGAGATCGCGAGCCTCGAGTACGACAACACGATCATGAAGCTCGAGACCAGCGGCGACATGGGCGCGGTCAATGTGAACGCGGCCGTGCAGCTGTCGCTGGATCTCGCCAAGCTCGGCGGGCTCAAGGATATCGTGCCGGTCGAGGACGTGATCTCGACCAAGTTCAAGCCGATCCCGACCAAGCAATAGCGATGCAGAGCACGCTCGCCATCAACCTGGTGCGGATCGCGATCATCATCGCGATCCTGGCGCTGTGGGAGGTGCTGCCGCGCACCGGCATCGTCAATCCGCGCCTGCTGCCGTCGGCGTCCGATACGTTCGCGACGCTCGGCGATCTCCTGCAGCGCGCGGCCGTGCAGAAGGATCTGATGGTGACCGCGACCGAAGTGCTGGCCGCGTTCGCGCTCGCCGTGCCCTTCGGCGCAGTGATCGGGTTCCTGGTCGCGGAGAACCGCTACTTTGTCGACGTGGCCAAGCCGCTGCTGTTCTTCGCGTTCAGCATTCCGAAGTCGATCTTCCTGCCGATGTTCATCCTGGTGTTCGGCGTCGGCTTCGCGCAGAAGGTCGGTTTCGGCTTTTTCTCCACGATCTTCATCGTGATCATGTCGACCACGACGGCGGTGGAGTCGGTCAAGGTCGAGCATCTCACGGTGGCGCGCTCCTATGGCGCCACGCCGATCCAGACCGCGTTCCGGGTCTATCTGCCGAGCATGCTGCCGGTGCTGCTGGAGGCCTTGCGGATCTCCATGATCTTCAACCTGACCGGCGTGATTTTGGCCGAGATGTACGCCTCGCGCGACGGCATCGGCCACCAGATCGCGACCTGGGGTGAGAATTTCCAGATGAAGCAGCTCCTCGCCGGCGTCGTGATGGTCGCCGCGATCGCCATGACCTTCAACGAACTAGTCAGATGGGTGAAAACGCGATGCAGCCATTGGCGAACGTGACCCCGTTGAAGCCTCCCGCGCGCGCCGGCGCGATCGAGGTGAAGAATGTCGGCCAGGTGTTCAAGACCAGGTCGCAGGACGTCGTCGCGCTGGAGGACGTCTCGCTGGAGGTCAAGCCCGGCCGCTTCGTCGTGCTGGTCGGTCCGAGCGGCTGCGGCAAGTCCACCCTTCTGATGATGATGGCTGGGCTGCGCCAGCAGACCTCGGGCACGATCACCATCAGCGGCGCGCCGATCCCGGAGCCGGACCCCGACAGGGTCGGCGTGGTGTTCCAGGAGGCGAGCCTGTTTCCCTGGCTGACGGCAGAGGACAATGTCGAGTTTCCGTTGGCACTGCGCGGCGTGCCCAAGGCGGAACGGCGCACCAAGGCGCAGGATGCGCTCAAGCTGGTCGGCCTCGACGGCTTCGGAAAGCGCCATCCGCATGAGCTCTCGGGCGGCATGAAGCAGCGCGTCTCGATCGCGCGCGGGCTGGTGCAGGACCCGCCGGTGCTGCTGATGGACGAGCCGTTCGCCGCGCTCGACGAGCAGACGCGCATGACCATGGGCGACGAGTTGCTGCGTATCTGGGCGGCGACCGGAAAGACCGTCGTGTTCGTCACGCACAGCCTCACCGAAGCCGTCTATCTCGCCGACGAGGTGATCGTGATGTCGGCGCGGCCCGGCCGCATCGTCGACCATCTCCAGGTCCAGCTGCCGCGGCCCCGCACCTACGAGATGCTGAGCGGCGACGCTTTCGGAGCGCTGCGCGACCGCATCTGGCGGCACATCCGCAAATCGGCGTGAGGCGGGAGATGAGCGCCAAGATGACCGCGAAGATAAGCGCGAAGACGCTGCGATATCTGATCGTGATCGGCCTGATTGCACTATGGGAGCTGCTGCCGCGCACCGGTCTTATTCCCGAGCTGTTCCTGCCGTCCCTGTCGTCAACGCTGATCGCTGGATGGAGCGACGCTGCCGAATACGGTCATGCGCTGGCGGTGACGCTCTACGAAGTCGTGGTCTCCATGGCGTTCGCCTGTGGCGGCGGCATCCTGCTCGGCGCCGTCGTCGGCAGCCTGCCGCGCCCCCGCGTCCTGATCATGCCGATGGTATCGAGCCTCTACGCGGTGCCGCTCGTGATCCTCTATCCCGTCTTCACCGTGTGGCTCGGCATCGGCTCGGAGTCAAAGATCGCGTTCGCCTCGATCTACGGTTTCCTGCCGACGATGCTCGCGACCGCGGCCGGCATCCAGACCATCGATCCGCAGCTCCTGCTCGCGGCGCGCAGCATGGGGGCGACGCTGACACAGCGGCTGGTTCGCGTCATCATCCCTGCGGCAATCCCGACCGTGCTGTCGGGCTTGCGCGTCGGCGGTGCGCTTGTGATCGTCGGCGTCGTGGTCTCGGAGATGCTGATCTCCTCGGCCGGCATCGGCTATCTGATCTCGCGCTACCGCACGATCCTCGACAGTCCGCACGTGTTCGCGGGTGTGCTGCTCGTGCTGTTCATGGCGATCGCCTTCAACGCCGCGATCCGGTGGATCGAGCGCAAGGCGGCGATCTGGCAGACCGGCACGCGCGCAGGTCAGGCCAATGACGAGATCGCGTCGGGCGCGATGCAGCCGGCGACCTGAGGTTTTAGCGTGTACGATCTGACCCTGACATTCGACAACGGCCCCGATCCCGACGTGACGCCGCGCGTGCTCGACATTCTCGGCGAGCGCGGGATCAAGACCACCTTCTTCGTCATCGGTGAGAAACTCGCCGACCCCGCGCGGCACGGCCTTGCGGTGCGAGCACACGGGGAGGGGCACTGGATCGGCAATCACACGTTTACGCACACCATTCCGCTCGGTGAGCAGCCGGACCGGGACACTGGGGAGAACGAAATCGGCCGCACGCAAGGAGCGATCGGCGATCTCGCGCATCCGCAGCGCTGGTTCCGGCCTTTCGGTGGCGGCGGCAATCTGGACATGCGGCTTTTGAAGCCGTCCGTCGTCGATTATCTCACCCGCAACAAGCACAGCTGCGTGCTGTGGAATGCGATCCCGCGCGACTGGGACGATCCCGACGGTTGGACCGAGCGCGCACTTGACCAATGCAACCGGCAGCCCTGGACGCTAATGGTGCTGCACGATCTGCCGACCGGCGCGATGGACCATCTCGAGCGCTTTCTTGACCGCGCCGAAGCGGCCGGCGGTCGCTTCCGCCAGGATTTCCCGCCGCAATGCGTTCCGATCCGCAGCGGCGAGATTGCACTTCCGATCAACGATTATGTTTCCTCCATCGAAGAGAGTGTTTGACCCATGAAAGTCGCAAGTTTCACGATCGCCGGCACCGCCAGCTACGGCATTGTCACCGACAAGGGCGTCATCGATGCCGGCAGGCGGCTGGCGGCATTTGCGACGCTGAAGACGCTGCTTGCGAAGGGCTCGCTCGGCGAACTGAAAAAGCTTGCCGGCGAGACGCCCGACTACGCGCTGAAGGATGTCGCACTGCTGCCGACCGTGCCCGATCCCGACAAGATATTCTGCATCGGCGTCAACTATGCCACCCATCTGGCCGAGAGCGGCCATCCTACCCCGCCACACCCGATGATCTTCACCCGCTTCGCCAACAGCCAGGTCGGGCATGGCCAGCCGATGATCCGGCCGCTGGAATCCGAGCGCTTTGATTATGAAGGCGAGATGGCGGTCGTCATCGGCAAGGCCGGTCGCCGCATCTCGCGCGAAGCCGCGCTTGGCCATGTCGCCGGCTATGCCTGCTACAATGACGGCAGCATCCGCGACTGGCAGCGCCACACCTCTCAATTCGCACCCGGCAAGAACTTTGCCGGCACCGGCGGCTTCGGGCCCTGGATGGTCACAACCGACGAATTGGCCGATGTCACCAAGCAGACACTGATCACGCGGCTGAACGGTATCGAGGTGCAGAAGGCCCCGATCTCCGATCTCGTCTTCGACGTTCCCGCCCTGATCGCCTACTGCTCGACCTTCACCGAACTCGCGCCGGGCGATGTCATTGTCACCGGCACGACCGGCGGCGTCGGCGCCTATCGCACCCCGCCGCTGTGGATGAAGGGCGGCGACGTCGTGGAGATCGAGATTTCTGGCATCGGCATCTTGCGCAATCCGGTCAAGGACGAGGTGCCGGCCACGGCGACGCGCGCGGCCTGACAGCCGCGCTCGGCAACATAAGAAGGAGAACCCCATGCCCTTGCCAACGCACATCTTGCCGACCACTGTGGTCGGCAGCTATCCGCAGCCGGAATGGCTGGTGAACCGCGCCATGCTGTCGAAGGTGGTGCCGCGCACTCGCCTGCACGACATGTGGCGGCTACCGGCGGAACATCTTGAGGAGGCGCAGGACGATGCGACCATCGTCGCGATCCGCGACATGGAGCGCGCCGGCATCGACATCGTGACCGATGGCGAAATCCGCCGCGAGAGCTACTCCAACCGCTTCGCCACGGCGCTCGACGGTATCGACGGGGATAATCCCGCGATGATCACGGCACGCACTGGCAACACTCAGACCCCGGTGCCGCGCGTCGTCGGGCCGGTGAAACGCAAGGGACCGGTTGAGCTGCACGACATGCAGTTCCTGCGCAGGAATACCGATCGTGCAGCGAAGATCACCCTGCCGGGTCCGTTCACGATGAGCCAGCAGGCCAAGAACGAGTTTTACAAGGACGAGGAAGAGCTCGCGATGGCCTTGGCCGAGGCCGTCAATGCCGAGGCGCTCGATCTGCAAAGAGCAGGCGCTGATGTGATCCAGCTCGACGAGCCCTGGGTGCGCAACAATCCGGATCTCGCCAAGCGCTACGCGGTCAAGGCCATCAACCGTGCGCTGAAGGGCATCACGGTGCCGACCGTCGTGCATCTCTGCTTCGGCTACGCCGCGGTCGTGCCCGGCTCGAACAAGCCGGCCGGCTATTCCTTCCTCGCCGAGCTTGACGACACGACCGCCGACCAGATCTCGATCGAAGCCGCGCAGCCGAAGCTCGACCTCGGTGTGCTCAAGGACCTCTCGTCGAAGAAGATCATGCTCGGCGTGCTCGACCTCGCCGATCCCGCGATCGAGAGCGTCGATACCGTGGCCGATCGCATTCGCAACGGCCTGAAGTACGTATCGCCGGATCGCCTGGTTCCTGCGCCCGATTGCGGCATGAAATACATGCCGCGCGCAACTGCGTTCGGGAAGCTCAAGGCCATGTGCGATGCAGCAGCGATGGTCAGGCGAGAGCTAGGCTGAAAGGGCGCGCGTCAGAGTTAGTTAATGCGCCAAACCGCAGCGACTTTGAAAAATCGGCAGAACGATGTGAATGTTGGAATGCGTCGTCAGGGACACTTCAGTTCGCGCCTCTTTCGAGCCGAGGGGCGGACTCAATTGATCCACCAACTGGCGGAGCAAGTGCGACCGAGCGAAATCAAACTACCGCCCAGAGGTCAAACGACAATCTATTTCGCTGCGGAGCGCAGAAAAATCAATTGGTTTCGTCAACAAGGTCTCTGCACCCGCTGCCATGGCTCTTCGTCGGGTGTCGCCATCACCGTAGGCAGTGATCATGATCACCGGGACATCCGGCCTTGACGCTTTCGCTTTGGGTAGAAGTTCAAGGCCGCTCATTCCGGGCATATTGACGTCCGACAAAATCAGGATCAAAGGCACGGTATTGGCATCACTGATTTTCTGAAGCGCGCTATCTCCCGAAGTAGCGAATTCCATTGTAAAGCGGCCGGAACGGATGTCGCGCCTGAATTGCTGGCGAAACAGGTCTTCGACGTCGGGTTCATCATCGACCACGAGTATAAGACAAGTCACGAATGAGTCTCAGCGTTGCTGGCATGGGCGGAGCGTGGAAGGACCACTCGAAATTCAGTGAACTGGCCGGCTTGAGTGTCGACCTCAATCGAGCCGGCGTGTTGCTTGACAACGATATCGTAGCTTAGCGAAAGCCCGAGACCGGTGCCTTCTCCGGGCGGCTTGGTCGTGAAGAATGGGTTGAACATTTTCTCCATCACTTCGGACGGAATTCCCGAGCCATTGTCGCGAATTCGAATTTCGACGCGGTTCCCCAGATTTCTGGTTGCTGCAGTAAGCTGAGGCTCGTAATCATCGCGGCCATCGTCTGCCTTACGTTTCCTCGCAGCATAAAATCCGTTGTTGATCAGGTTCAGTAGCACGCGGGTGATCTCCTGGGGTACCAGCTCGGCCTCTCCTGCGCCGGGATCGAATTTCTGGTCGAGCCTGATATAAAACCCCTGCTCCTCGGCCCGGGCACCGTGATAGGCAAGGTTGAGACTCTCCTCAACCAGGGTATTGATATCAACCGCGCGCCGCTCACCTGAATCATCGCGCGAGTGCATCAGCATATTCTTGACGATCGAGTCTGCGCGCTTGCCGTGCCGCACCACCTTTTCGAGGTTACTTTTAAGAAGCCTTGCGATTTCATCCGTTTCCTGGCGCATCATATCGTTCAATGGCGCTGGTTTGAGAACCTCGCCCAGTTCGTCGACCAACCCCTGCGAGAGTGCGGAAAAATTATTGATAAAATTGAGCGGGTTCTTGATTTCGTGGGCGATGCCGGCGGTGAGTTGGCCTAGCGAAGCGAGCTTTTCGGTTTGGATTAGCCGATCCTGCGCGGCGCGCAGTTCGTCTAGCGAGTGCGACAGCTCCCGCGTTCGTTCACGGACTTTTTCTTCGAGAGACTGCCGCTCCCGATCAAGCGCCTGGTAGAAGCTCGCGTTGTTGATCGCGGTAGAAGTCTGGCTAACTAAGTTGGCCAGCTCGAGCAGGACCTCGCCGTCTTGGACGACCCGGCGCTGGTAATGCGCCTGCGCCGCTGTATTTCCCGCGACTAGCAGGCGGATGGGGTTGTTCGGTTCCCCGCCCAAAGGCGAGACGATGTACTCGTCCATACCGAAGAGACGCCGCAGCGACGTCAGCTCGCTGCGGCGGCAATCGGGCAAACACAGTACCCGCTCCACACCGTCATCAAGTGGTGCGAGCGCCAGCGAGGCGGCGGGGAGAACCAGCCTGGCAATGCTGGGACTCTCGGCGTCGTCATAGTATCCATCCATCGTCTCGATGGAGAACACGTTCGCGCCGGGCTGCTTAAAAAGAATGAGGCAGCGCTCGAAGTTGAGTTCGTATAAAGCGAATTCTGAGGCAAGCTGCAGGATCGTGGCGAGGTCGACGGTTGTATTGAATTTCTTACCAAGTTCGTAGAGCTGACGATACGCGCTCATCTGGCCGTCGAGATGCTCTTGGACTTCGTAGAGCTGACTCTCAGTCGTCACCAGGCGCTTGACCTCATCCGAAAGGCGCTGGTTTTCAACGCGAAGGCGGTCGATCTCGCTCATGCTACCGATCTTTCCACAGGACGCGGAGTAGCGGTGCTGACATTGGCTAACTCAGTAAACTGCTAATACTACGGCGGTGTAGTTGTGGAAATAGTCGCGCCCTCCTATCGGCCCAATTTCTCCATAGGTGTAGAGGCCTATCCATGGCACCGTGGGCCCAATTTTTTGCTGAAGCTTTTCCAGTATTTGGCCTTTTTGCTGGTCGCGGAAAACGGCTTTGCCGCGGCCTATGCAGTCGAACTGAAACACCATCTTCGGTGCGTTATTGCCTAATGTTGACTTGATTTCTTCGCCAATGCGGTCGACGCCGGCCGATATCTTCTCGTGGTCGCGCCGGCTCATCCAGATGCTCGTACCTTCTTCGACCTCGGTCGGAATTGTGATTGACCCCGCCTTGTCATCTTTTGTCGGCATGAAGCGGATCAAATAGTCGTCGTAACCCTTGATCTGTTCGGGCGCCTTGAATGCCATGCAGAGACTGAGGACCGCCTTGCTCCAATTGTCGATTTCGTCACCGACCAGATATTCCTTGAGCACATCGAGGACTGGCATGCCGTCGATCTCGTAAATGACGTTGCCGGAGCAGCGGGTCACCTTGCGTTCGCCGCCGATCGGAAGGCAGCCGTGGTTAACCGCCCAGGCAAGCCGAGCTGATCCGGACAGCAGAATGCAGGCGATACCATCGGATGTGATTTGATCGTCGCAATATTGATAGGTTTGTTTAAATTCCATGTTGTCGGCCGACGTACCCCCAAACAGGGGCAGGTGACGATCAAGCTGCAATTCACTCTTGAGGCCTGCGGCGAATCGGTCGAAATTCAGGGTCAGCCCGTCGCCAAGCATGATCAGCCCAAGCGTGTCAGGCTGCATCTCGCAAGCCAGGCTCTGAGCGATGGTCCTTCCCGCGGCTTCCGAATCCGCCTTGAGGCCGGAGGCGATTGCGTTCTTGAATTTCAATTCGTCGGAGCTGATGGTCATCACGGCCACCGAGAAGTTCGACTCGTCGGCTTCGATACCTGCGATGACTCCCCCGCCAGACCCGCCGGCGAGCGGAGCACCACCGGTGGCTACGCGAACGGCGTCCAGGAGTGCGCGCTGTTCATATCCGACGGAAGCAAACATAAAGACGAAGTCGGGCCGGTCGATCCCGGCCGCCGTCAATGCTCTCTCGGCGGCCTCGCGCCCGGCCACCTTCGGATTTCGATGATGACTCATCCCAACACCGGCATTCGTACCCATCGGCATGACCTTTCATCGCGAGCGAACCGGACGCCTGTCCCCAGCAGAGTTGCTTAGCTCTATGAGAGATTGCCGATAGGGCGACGACAACAGCGGCAAAGAACGATGAGCACGGCATCCTCAGGCTAGTCGGGGAACCAACGGCTGCCTATGCTAATCCGGCAAAACGCACGCCTTGCCTTATTTTGAGAACGGTGTTGCGTCCGATATCGAGCAGGAGAGCCCCGCCCGGCCCGAATGCGGCCGACGCGGAAGTAGCACCGTACCCCTTTTGTTGCCATGGACGCCGACCGGCTCTGGACAGAAGCTTACCTCTTGGTGTTCGTCGCAGTTTCGATGGCGACCAGCAGCGATGCAGGTTGCAGCGGTTTGGCCAGGAAAGCCGCGCAGCCGGCGGCTTCGCAGCGTTCACGAGCGCTGGTCTCGTTGTGAGCCGTGATGACGATGGTGGGAATCCGGATCCCTGAGCGAGTGAGTTGGTGCTGAAGCTCGAGGCCGCTCATTTCGGGCATCTGCAGGTCAACGATCAGGCACACTGGCAGTCCGAGCGGCAGCCCGGCCAGAAAGCCCCGGGCCGAGGTGTATGTCCTGACCTCGAGCGCGCGTGCCCTCAACAAGCGCTCGAGAGCCCTCAGCACGAAGGGGTCGTCATCCACAATTGCGATGCAGCCCGAGTTGTCTCCCATGGCGGCACTATCGGCGTCAGGGTTGTGGCCTGTCGAGTTGGCCCTTGGACCAACATTGCCTGCAATTCCACTCGGCACTAGATTCGCGCTTTTTCCGTCAACCTTACGAGGTCCGCTACCGAGCGCACCCCGAGTTTCATCATCACTCGCCCGCGGTGCACCTTGATCGTCTTCTCCGCAGTACCCAGGTTCCCCGCGATCTGCTTGTTGAGGCGGCCGGCGACCACCTGGGTCAGAACTTCGCGCTCCCGCGGTGTCAGCATCGCGAGCCGTACCTTGATCTCGCCGATCTCAGCAATAGCGACGCGGGTCGCCGCATCCTCTTTCTCGGCTCGTGCAATCGCAGCCAACAGTTCTGTTTCCTTGACAGGCTTGGTCAGGAAGTCGATCGCACCGGCACGCATGGCGCGGACGCTGGTCGGGATGTCGCCCTTTCCAGTCAGGAAGATGATTGGCCTTTGCGAACCTGCTGCAGTCAAGGTCTGCTGCAACTCTAGCCCATTCAACCCCGGCATCGACACATCGAGTATGGCACAACCAGGCACCGATCCATCGAGTTCGGCTAGAAACATCGGCGCAGACGTGAATGCCTTGACGTCGAAGTTTCGCGCCCGTAACAGCCGCGACAACGCATTCAGCACCCTCGTGTCATCATCAACAACGAAAATTGTGAACGTCGGATCTTTCATTGGGCCTCCGCAAGGACTTCTTGCGTTGGCAACAATATAGTCGCGACGACGCCACCAGTACGGTCGTTGGCCACGGCAATCTTGCCTCCATGCGCTTCAATGATGGTGGAGCAGATCGTCAGTCCAAGTCCAAGGCCATGGGTCTTGGTCGTGAAGAACGGTTCGAACAATCGGTCTGCCTGGGCAACCTCGATCCCTGGTCCTCGATCTCTGACAAAAACCTCAATGCATCCCTGCGTTGCTCGGCTGGAGATCGTGATCGTCCGCGTCCCCGCGGTCGAAGCCATCGCGTCCATCGCGTTCACGAGGATGTTTAGCAGAACCTGTTGCAATTGGACGGCATCGCCGAAGAGCTGCGGCAAAGCTGCCGCAAGATCCATGTTGACCATAATGCGGCGGTCGATCATTTCGCTCCGAAGCAACGCGACCGTCTCATCAATCAGTGCGTTCATACTGACAGACTCCAGCACCGTCTCGCCTTTTTTCAGCAGGCTGCGCAGGCGATGAATGACTTCGCCAGCCCGGTTAACATCTTGCACAATATCCTGCAGCGCGTCTCGAACCTCCGCGATGTTGGGGGGATCGTCAGCCAGCAGATAGAGCGCAGCCTGCGCGTTCGACAAGATCGCAGTGAGTGGCTGGTTGACCTCGTGGGCGATCGCACCGGAGAGCTCACCCAGAACGGAAACCCTCATCAAATGCGTAACTTCCTGTCGCTGCAACTCCGCTTCGGACTCGGAGGCCTTCTGTTCGGTGACATCAACGAAGATTCCGCTAAATCGGTTCGGAGCTCCGTGATCGTCGGGGCGCACACGCGTCCGGATGCTGATCCAGCGCACCTGACCTTCCATTAGTATCCGAACTTGCGTTACGGCAGGTTCGCCGGCATTCGTGATTTGCCGGATCGCGGCGAGTGCGACATCGCGGTCGTCAGGGTGTATGATTTCCAAAAACGTATCGCGGGTAAGCGGCCGGTCACCCGCGAGCCCGAACATTGCTCGGCAATGCTCAGTGGCCCACATTCCGTTCGTTGTTCGGTCAAACTGCCATAGGCCGACATTTACCGAGGCCGCGGTGAAGCTCATTCGCTCCTCGCTTTCCTTGAGCGATATCTCCGCTTGATAGCGCCGGCGTCGCTGGAACAGCAATGCGGCGACGAAGGATGCCTGCAGTCCGACAATCAAGATCGTGCTCAGTACGAGGTAGCGATGCTCACTCCAGAGCGTCGGCTGCTTGAAGAGTACAACGCTGCCAAGCGGAAGGTCACTTTCTTTGAGGCCCCACTGCGTCATAGCCCGCGCATCAGTCCGGAAGGCGGGCTTCGGATTGGATCTGGGAGGAACCTTCGTGACCTCGGTACCTGAAAGTATCTCAAGGGCCATGTCAGCGGCAGTTATGCCCAGAGACTCGAATGTGTCTGTGTATCCTCCAACGATGCCGGCGCCGATATAAGTATCGAAGATCCCATAGACTGGGGCGGCGGAAGCTTTCGCCACCGCCGCAGCCACGTCTCTTGGGATGAAGCGTTTGCCTTCGCGATCTGCAAAAAAGGTAAGCATCATGACAATGCTGTCACTTGGCAGCCGCGAAACGTCGCGCAGCAATTCCGCATGAGTGAGGTTAGACCAGTAGACCACCTCAAGCCCGGCATTCTGGCTTTCAATCGCAGTGCGTGCGATTTCACGCCAGCGGAGATCGACGACATCGGTCCCGCTAATCACAACCAGGCGGCGTGCGTTGGGCTGAAGCCGTTCTGCAAGCTCGAGTGTCTTTTCAGGGTAGGAGTTATTGATCACGCCGGTGATGTCCGACGGCAACTGCAGCGCTTCGTAGGTCGACCGGGTGACATCGGAAAATACGACGGGAACACCCGGGCCGATTACGTCACGATACTTGAGGATAAAAGGTATCGCCGAGACACCGATTACGAACAGAAGGTCGAAATGGACGCCGACGTATTTCTCGCGAAGGAAATTGGCCATTCGTGAGGCGTGCGCCTCATCCGGACGTCGGGCCAGATCCAGATATTCGGCGTCGATTTCAAGCCCCTCGGGAGATCGTTCCAGCCAGCGCTTTCGAACCGCATCCGAAACCAGTGCGGTAGCCGGGAACGTATAATTGTAGGCGTGGAGAACCAAAACCCGCCGTGACGCGTCTTCAGCGTGAGATTGCGCGATGAAAACCCAAGGCGTGAAAAGGATCAGCAGAAATGCACCACGCAAAAGACGCGCGTACCTAGCAGCCGGCCAACCAACACGATCGCAGGCTTTCACGAAGCTCGTCCATTCGAAACCCGGACGAGAATAGAGCATTCATTCGGGAACTGTCGAGTGGTGAACTCGGCTTTGGGCGGTGGTGGGACTAAGCCGCATCGGACCACAGATCGGCTTTCATGCGCGCCCACGTCCTCCGCCGCACGGCCAAGTGGGACCTTGGTCCAATTTAGCGGGGCGGTTTCGCCGATTAACTTCCTCAACTGGATACCTTCGCTCCGGCGCGGCTGCAGAGCCGTTCTGGAGCGGGGGCGAAGATCAGAACCCACTCTCAGCCCCATCAATTCACGTTCCGCGCGACCAAACGCTTCATCCTTGCGAGCCTGCGACAGCAATGCGCCAAGTTTGTTATATCAAGTCGTTTTTTGTCCGGCCGGCAGAGCGACAGCCGCTTCGATCAGTGCGTCGGCGAGTTCGTCGCACTCGTCCGCTGTCATGTTGATCGGCTGCTCTGGCTCGGTGCCCATCGATCATCCTCGAAACCTTCGGATCTTAAGCGACAGGGGCTTGCAAGTCTATTCGTCGCCGCCGGCCGGATTCACCTAATTCGGAGCCCGCCGCCGGGCCCCAACCGCCAACCGTCCGATGGAAACACACAACGCGTGTGCCGAAAACTGCGGAGGAGAAGATGGATCGGAGTGCGACGCTCAGCTTTGAAGATCCGCTTTGCTACCAGGCGGCGATCGCCACTGCGGACCTTGAGGTGCTACCGACGTCAGGCTGTTCGTTCAAGGCGGAATTGACCAAGGTCCGCTTGGGTGAGCTATTGCTGCAACGCTTCTTCCATAATTTACCCACGCTCAACACCGGCGTTATCAAGCCCGGACGCAGCGTATTTACGTTCCTGACGTCATCGTCGCCAGCTAGTATGCGACACTGCGGAATGGACGTTTTGTCTGGAGACATCATCGCCAATGACGGCGACGAGATACACCAGCAGACCGAGGCCGAGTTTCGTCTGGGATCGATATCTCTCGCGATCGCCCAACTCGATGCCGCTTGCCAAGCCATAGCCGGTTGCGAGTTTTTTTCGAACTCAGCGCAGAAGCAGCTTATTCGGCCGGATGCTGCTATGATGTCGCGGCTGTTGAACCTGCATGAGATAGTGGGCCAAATCGCAGCAAACGCGCCTGAGATTCTTGTCGTGAACGAGGCAGCGCGCTCCTTGGAGAACCAGTTCGTCCATCTACTGGTCAGGTGTTTGACGGAGAGCGCATCTAGTCGATCCATTAACTGCGGCCTGCGGCAGGCTCGGATAATCGCAAAATTCCATGAATATCTTGAAGCTAACCCGAACGTGCCGCTTTATTTGGAAGACATATGCGGAGCGATCGGAGCGGCGGAACGAAGCCTTCGCGCCGCCTGCGAAACACATCTCGGGATGGGTCCTATCCGCTATCTTGCGCTGAGGAGAATGCACCTTGTTCGCCGGGCGCTCTCGCAAGCCGATTCTTCCACCACAACCGTGACGAGAATTGCCATGGAGCACGGGTTCTGGGAGCTGGGGCGCTTCTCAGGGAGTTACCGCGCGATGTTTGGGGAAACGCCTTCGGCTACATTGTTCCGACCGCCGCACGACCGACCTGCGGATGGCCTGATGTAGCGCGAGCGCCGAGTTGAAGCCGGCCAAATCCACCAGACTTAGCACTCTAGCTACGCCGTCGGTCCGCTTCCGGTCTGGCCCTGAACTGAGCCTTCAGCCGCTTCCACCCCAACCAGCCCCCGCCTATCCCTCGTATTGGTCCGGCCCCATCGCCCAGAGCGATTGATCGTGACCGGATGCGTAATTGCGATTGTTCAGCGCCGGATTGCGATTGACCATCGGCCGCATGAACATCGGGTGAGTGGCGCTGCGCACCTCGTGCTCGACCGTGAACAGGGGCTTGCCGCCGTCGAGATCGACGATGTCGCAGAACCGGTACTGATATTGATTGTCCTCGCGCGAGATCAAATTGCGCGCCAACAGCCTGCGGTAAGGGCCGGAGAAGTCGGTGATGTACATCTGCACATGGTGGCCGTCGTAGTCGCCTTGCGGCCGATCGGTCTCGCGGAACAACAGATGCTGGTCGCGGCCCGTCTTCACGGCGGCGACCGTGCCGTCGCCGTTCCACAAGGCGGATGGCATGCCCATGATTTCAGGGTAGAAGGCGCAGATACGCGCTGCCGAACCCACCGGCACGTCGAACTCGACATAGGGAATGCCGAGCGCGATGCGGCCGAAGCGCGCGGCGTCGGGCTCGTAACAGCGCAGGCGGTTGCCCCACGGACAAATCGCTTCGACATGGTCGTTGCGCTCGGCGAAGGCGAACGCCGTGCCCTCGAGCTTTTTGGCGACCGACGCCAATCGCGCCAGCAGCGCCTCGCGGCCCGCGATCACCAGTCCGACATGACCGCGCAGCACCTGCGGCCTCCCGCTCGGCAAGTGGAATTGGCTCCGCCCGGCGTTGATCCACATGTTGGTGTCGGACACCATCAGGTAGGGATCGCGGGTGAGCCCGAGGCCCGTGACGTAGAACAGGGTGGCGAGCCGCTGATCCGGGACCTGGATGTTGACGTGCTCGAGATGGATTGCGTTGCCGAGATCTTCTGCGGATCGATCGAATTGTTGCGGCATGGATGGGGCTCTCGCTGGGGGACGGACGGGTCATACTAAAGCGTTTTCAAGCGAAGTGGACACCGGTTCGCGTAAAGAAAACGCGTCAAAATAAGAATCTAGAGCGCACAATTTCCGCCAGCCGAAACGGCGAACCGATGACATCTTGAGGGCAGGGGCATGACGTCCGTTGCGACCTTGCCGTGGCGGCCAGTCCCTGTAATCTGACCAAAACCTGAGGCAAGAACACCGGGAAGGAACGAATGCGGGGAGTTTTGGCGGGCGTACGCGTTCTCGATTTCGGGCGCTATATCGCAGGGCCTTATTGCGCAACCTTGCTGGCCGAATTCGGCGCCGAGGTCATTCGCGTGGAGAAGCGCGACGGCAGCGAGGATCGCTTCGTGGCGCCGGTGGGAGAGGGTGGCGAAGGCGCGCTGTTTCTTCAGGTCAATCGCAACAAGAAGTGCCTCACGCTCGATCCGATGAAGCCGGAAGGGCAGGAGGTGATGCGCCGCCTGGTGGCGACCGCGGACGTGGTCGTCGCCAATCTGCCGCCGCAGACCCTGCGCGCGATGAAGCTCGACTACGACTCGCTCAAGGCGATCAAGCCGGACATCATCCTGACGACGGCAACCGCGTTCGGCGGGCCGGGGCCCTGGTCCGACCGCGTCGGCTTCGACGGCGTCGGGCAAGTCATGTCGGGCTCGGTGTACATGACGGGCGCCGGCGATCCGCCTTACCGGGCCGCGGTCAACTGGGTCGATTTCGGAACGGCGCTGCATTGCGCGTTCGGGACGCTCGCTGCGCTGATCGAGCGTGGCAAATCCGGGCGCGGGCAGATCGTCGAGGGCGCGCTGCTTGCAACCGCTTTGTCCTTCACCAATGCCACGCTGATCGAGCAGGCCGTTATCAACGTCAATCGCGTGCCGACAGGCAATCTCGGCCAGACCGCAGCGCCAGCCGACATCTATCGCACCAGGGACGGCTGGGTGCTGTGCCAGGTCACGGGGCATCCGCTGTTCAAGCGCTGGGCCAGGCTGATGGGCGAGGAGGAGGTGTGGTTGAACGATCCGCGCTTTGCCGACGACATCAGCCGCGGCAACAACGGCCCCGTCATCAGCGAGCGGATGGCGCGCTGGTGCGCCGAGCGCACCACGCAGGAGGCCGTCGACACCCTGGGCAAGGCGATGATTCCGACCGGCCCGGTGCTGAGCCCGCAACAGGCGCTGGATCATCCGCACATCCGCGCCGCCGGCTTTATGCAGGACGTCGATTATCCCGGTCTGCCGAAGCCCGCACCGGTGACACGCGCCGCCGTCCGCCTGTCGGAAACGCCCGGTGAAATCGCGACGCGCGCGCCGACGCTCGGCGAGCATACCGATCTTATCCTGACCGAGCTCGGCTACGACAAGGCCGCGATCGCGGCGCTTCGGCAAGGCGGCATCGTCTAGCGAGGGAGGCAGGTCGAGCACATCCGGCAATCTCTCATCGGCCGTGTGCGTTTGCCGGGAGCTTGGCTGCGGTGTGGTCAAGGGGTTGTTTGGGGGACAACGTCGGCGGACGCGGAGGCGCTACGCGCAGAGATCGATGGCAGCGCGACCATCAGGTGGTCGGCCGTCACCGTCGGCTCCCGCATCAAATGCGGGACGCCGCAGCCGCATCGAGGCGCCGCCGGGGGGTGGCGGGTCGTCGTCGTCATCCAGCCTGCGCAGCGCGGCGAGGATGTCCGCGAGCCGGATGGTGTGGTCCAGGCCGGGTATCTCGCGCAACGCGGGATGGGATTCGACCGCGTACATGTCGGACGCCCACGACGACAGGATGATCCGCTTCTCCGGGGTCGAGAGGCCGCGGTCGTCGAGGACGGCGCTCGGAGATGCATAATGTGCGGCGGGATGAAACAGCGGGTCGAGACCGCCGGTGGTCGCATTGGCATTGGTCATGGTTGTCTCCCTCTACACTCCTTCCGAAGGGATGGTTCTTGATCGGCGGATGGCGACCCGGTCGCCATCCGCCATGCTGGTTGCGGCAGTGCCGAACGAGCGGGACGAGGCTAAGCCGCCTTCCTCTGCTCGATCTGCGGTGACGAAGCGCCCGCGATCTGGATCCGGCGCGGCTTCATCGCGTCCGGAATCTCGCGCACCAGCTCGATGATCAACAGGCCGTCCTCAAAGGCAGCCTGCTTGACCTGGACGTAGTCGGCGAGATTGAACCCGCGGCGGAACGGGCGTGCCGCGATACCCTGGTAGAGATACTCGCGCGCAGCGCTGTCGGGCTTCCTGCCCTCGATGTTGAGGGCGTTCTGTTCGGCGGTCACCGTGATGTCGTTGACGCTGAAGCCCGCCACCGCCAGCGTGATGCGGTAGTGGTCTTCGCCGGACCGCTCAATATTGTAGGGGGGATAGTTGTCCTCGCTCGCCTGGCGCAGCGTGCTGTCGACGAGGTCGGCCAGGTGGTCGAAGCCAATGGTGGAGCGCCACAGGGGCGCGAAGTCAAAGGTAGTCCTCATACCAAGTCCTCCAAAGAGCAAGATGGATACGAAGGAGCGCAAGACAGGGAATCGGACCAGGTCCGAACACCCCGACCGGCGCCCGCGCCGGACCCGATCGGGCATCCGGCACACCGCTCTCGCGGCGAAAAACGAAATAGAGCGGCGCAAGGACGTTGCAAGAGGTGAGCAATTTTTTTTTGGCTCACATCGCCGGCGGCCGGCCGATCCCTCCAAAAGCGCCGGCGAGCGGCGAGGAATCGCCTTGACAAGGAAAGCAGCCTGAATATTTTTTTGGCTAGGAAGATTGCTCTTCCGACACCGCTAAATCGACAAGGACCGTGAAAGACCGTCTGGAGTGACGACGATGCTCGATCAAGATCTGGCCCGCCTCCGTGCCCACCGAAACAATCTCTCCCGCTACCGGCGCTTGCTGAAGACCAAGCTGTCGGACATCGAACGCCGGTTTGTCGAACGACGCCTCGCCGAGGAGCAGACCGCGCTCGAGGCCCTTGCCGCCGATGTATTCCCCACTGCATTCACCCTTCCGAACCAGCCGCCGGCTTCCGCCGCGCGGGGAGCGGAACGATGAGCGACGTCCGCGACCTCCTCATCCGCGGCAGCGAGAAGGTGATCCGGCACTATCGGCTGCTGCTGGCCGGCGCCAGAACCGAGAGCGAACGCGAGTTCTACCGTAGCAGAATCCAGCGCGAGCAGCGCCTGCTCGACGAGCTGCAGGGCGGGTTGCCGGATCGATCGGCGGCATGACCGCGCTTCACCGAGCCTTGTCCGTGCGTTACAGCAATTGCTTCAATGCCTGTGCATCGGCCGGCGCCGCGCTCTTCTGGTCGTTGTCGAAGTAGACAAAGACGTCGCAGCCCTGCCGCTTCCAGGACTTGATGCGCCGCGCCCATTGCGCCAGCGTGGTTTTCGTATAGTGCCCGTGATAGCGCCCGCTTGGTCCGTGTCCGCGCACATAGACGAAATCCGCCGTGCGCTTCCATGGTGCCGGCGCGTCGTGATGGTCGGACAAACATAGCGAGATGTTCTCGTCGGCCAGCATCCTGAGAATGCGCGGCTGATACCAGCTCGGATGACGGAATTCGAAGCTGTACCGCCGCTTTCTCGACAACAGCTTGAAGAAGGCGGCGAGGCGGTCCGCGTCGACCTCGAATTGCGGCGGGAGCTGGAACAGGATCGGGCCGGCCTTGCGGCCGAGCCGCGAGATACGATCCTCCAGCAGTTCGAGGCTGTTAACGGAGCGGCCCGACAGGCGCTTCCAGTGCGTGATGAATTTCGACGCCTTCCAGGCGAACACGAAATCGCGCCCGGTCTGCGCCCGCCAAGCCTCGACGGCTTCCGGCGTCGGGGTGCGGTAGAACACCCCGTTCAGCTCGGTGGTGTCGAACTGTCCGGCGTAATAGCGCAGCTGCTCCTTCAACGTCACGCCCTCCGGAAAGAACGGCCCACGCCAGGAGGCGTAATGCCAGCCGGAAGTTCCGATCAGAACGCGCGCCATTTCCCTGCCATCCGTTTGCCAACCTCGGACGCGGCACGCTCGATTGGCCGGAGCCGCGCCAGCCGAAAGGGAACGCCCGTGCGGCCGATACGTTGCTCGTGAGCTTGACCAACGCAGGATCGGAACCGATGTACGCACTGTTCGAAGGTAGCAAGCAGATCGGCGACCCATTCCCCTCCGAGAAAGAGGTGTGGGAAGCCGCATTGATCGAAGGGCTGGTGACCGACGTTCCCGTCGCGGACGAGGAGGGCGGCAGGCTTCTGCCTGCCGGTTATCACGTCGCGCGCATCGAGGAGGCGTTCGAGCCGAAGCCGGGCTGGAAGCTGCCGCGCGAGATCTCTTGAGCGGGCCTAGTTCGACGCCAGCGCCGACTTGTTCGAGACCAGCGCCGACTTGGCGACTTCCGCCATCCAGCTCGATGCCACCGGCAGGATCGCGTCGTTGAAATCATAGCGCGGGCCGTGCAGCTCGGCGCCGTCGCGTAAAGCCCCGTTGCCGATCCAGACGAAGGCGCCGGGCCGATGCTGGAGGTAGAAGGCGAAATCCTCGCCGGCCATGCTGGGCGCGAGATCGCGCCGCAGCTCGGCCTGCACCTTGTCCGCGGCGAGGCGCGCGAGACCCGCCTCCGTCGGCGTGTTGATCACGACGCCGACACCCATGACGATCTCGGGCGTCACCTTGACGCCAAAACTCGTCGCGATGCCGGCGCAGATCGCTTCGATCCGCGCCACGATGGTGTCTTTCACCGCGTCGCGATGATAGCGCAGCGTTCCGCCGATCATGACGCGCCCCGCGATCTGATTGCGCGCCGTGCCGCCTTCTATCGTGCACAGCGAGAGCACGGCAGTGTCGAGCGGATCGACGCTGCGCGATACGATCGATTGCAGCACCACGATCAAATGGCCCGCCGCCATCACCGGGTCGCGCGTCAGATGCGGCATGCCGGCATGCCCGGCATGGCCGTCGATCGTGATGCTGACGCGCCCGCCGGAGGCCATGACGACGCCGTCATGGACCGCGATGGTGCCGGCGGCAAGGCCCGGCCAGTTGTGAAAGCCGAACACCCGTTCCATCGGAAAGCGGTCGAACAGCCCGGCCGCGACCATCGCGCGCGAGCCGCCAAAACCTTCTTCCGCCGGCTGGAAGATGAAGTCGACCGTGCCGCTCCAGCTGGTGTCGGCGGCGAGCAGCGCGGCGGCGCCGAGCAGCGAAGCGGTATGCCCGTCATGGCCGCAGGCATGCATCACGCCGGGATTTTTCGAGCCGTAGGGCAGGCCCGTGTCTTCGGTGATCGGCAGCGCATCCATGTCGGCGCGCAGGCCGACGCGGCTCTGCGTGTGGCCACGCGTCAAGGTCGCGACGATGCCGTGGCCGCCGATGCCTGACACGAAGGGAATGCCGAGCTCGGTGAGCTTGTCCTGCACAAAGGCGGCGGTGGCCTTCTCCTGGAGGGACAGTTCGGGATGCGCATGCAAATGCTGGCGCCACGCGGTCAGTTTCTGGTGCAGTTCGGGTGTCAAGACAGGCATCTCTCGGATTGTGTGTCGGCGTCGACACCATAGCCGAATAACCGCAGCTTGCATCAAGCGTCAGCGAATGCCTCGCGTGCAGCAACGTGTTCGGCAGTTGCTGGGGGGAGAGCGACCGCGCCGCGCGCTCCACTTCACCTCTCCCGCTTGCGGGAGAGGCCGGAAGAGGGCTCGATCGTCATTGGGGGTCTCACTGCGGAGACACCCTCTCCCCAACCCTCTCCCGCAAGCGGGAGAGGGGGCGCACCGGCGGCCGCGGATCCGCGCTACGCCGAAAGTTTCGCCAGCCCGCTCCAGTCGAAGCTGATGCCGTGGCCCATACGGTCCGGCGCGAGCGCCAACCCGTCCTGAAGCACCAGCGGATGCTCGATATATTTGTCGAGCCCAAAGCCGTGCGCCTCCAGATACGATCGGTTCGGGCAGGCCGCGAGCAGGTGCACGGTGATGTCGTGCGCGCCGTGGCTGGTGACGGGCAGGTTGAACGCTTCCGCCAGCCGCGCGATCTTCATAAACGCACTCACGCCGCCGCAATTGGTGACGTCAGGCTCGGGATAGGACACCGCGCCTGCCACGATGTAGTTCTTGAACTCCCACAGCGAGCGCAAATTCTCGCCGGCCGCGATCGGCACGCCGCCGGCCTGCATGATCCGCGCATGTCCCGCGACATCGTCGGGGATGATCGGCTCCTCGAGCCAGGTGAGGTCATGGGGAACAAACGCACGGGCGGCGCGGATCGCTTCCTCGACCGTCCATTTCATGTTGGCGTCCGCCATCAGCGGAAAGCCGTCGCCGAGATGCTGTCGCATCGCGGAGACCTTCGCGACGTCGGTTTTGAGATCAGGCCGGCCGACCTTCATCTTGATGGCGCGAAAGCCCTTGGCGAGATTGCCGTCGGTCTGCTTCAGCAGCGCCTCGACGGAGAGATCGAGGTCGATGCCCCCTGCGTAACACGGCACACGCGCATCAAAACCGCCGAGCAGGCGGAACAGCGGCAATTTCGCGCGCCGCGCCTTCAAGTCCCACAGCGCGATGTCGAGCGCGGAGAGTGCCAGCACCGCCGGCCCGCCGCGCCCGCCATAATGCAGGCCCCACCAGACCTGATGCCAGATCGCTTCGGTATCATCGGCCTCGCGCCCCTCGACGAGCGGCGGGATCTCGCGCTTGAGAATGTCGGCGACCGCGCCGCCATTGCGCCCGACCGTGTAGGTGTAGCCGACGCCCTCGGCGCCATCGGCATCGCGGATGCGGCAGGTGATCAGCTCGAACGCCGCGATCTCGCCATGGGTCGAGTCGGAGAGCGTGACGGGGAGGGGGATCCGGTAGAACCCGGTCTCGATGGTCGAAATGCGCGGCATGATTTGTCCCTGCGTTTTCTTTGCAGGCTAGGCTGGCATGCACGGCCCGGCAAGCGCGCGCCGTGCAAGGCAGCTCACCGCATCGTCGCGAGCTGCAATGCCAGCGCGCAGGCGCGGTCGTATTCGTCGAGATTGATCCATTCGTCGATCGTGTGCGCCTCGTTCTGGCCGGCGCCAAAGGTCACCGTCGGAACGCCGTGGCGGACCATCCAGTTGGCGTCGAGGCCGCCATTGGCGGCGCGCACGTTCGGAGTTCCGCCCACCGCAGACACCGCCTCGATCGCGCGTTTCACCACCGGCAGGTTCTCCTTCATGCGGAACGGATAATAGTCGGTTTCGGCCTTGAATTTGACCTTGCCGGCTTTTCCTTGCGCGTTGGTGACGCGCTTGGCCGCCTTCTCGAACGCGGCCTTGTAGGCCTTGGTGATCTCCTTGAAGAACTTTCCGTCATGGCTGCGGCTTTCGCCGCGCACGTGCACGTAGTCGGTGACGACGTTGGTGGCATCGCCCGCAGGCCGCCCCTCGCCGCCGGTGACGGGGCCGACATTGCTGGTGCCTTGCTGCTTGCGCTTGGCCACCTTGCCGAACCAGCCGCCGGCCTTCACATCAGCCAGCGCCAGCGCGAGGATCATGGTCGAGGAGATGCCGCGCTCCGGCGCGACGCCGGCATGAGAGGCGCGGCCGAAGATCTCCACGGTCCAGCGATCGGCACCCACGGCGCCGATGACGACGTTGGAGGCCGAGCCGCCGTCATAGTTGAACGCCATCACCGGCGAGCCGAGCTCGTCGAGCTTGACGTGGCGCGCGCCATAGAGCCCGCTCTCCTCGCGCACACAGAACAGAAGCGTGATCGGCGGATGATCGAGCTGTTGCTTTTCGAGCTCGGCCGCCAGCGTCACCAGCACGCCGCAGCCGCAGCGGTTGTCGCCGCCGAGCGCGGTCTTGGCCTCATTGACGATCTTGCGCTTCGCGAGCTTCGGCTTGGCGCCGGCGCACAGCGGCACGGTGTCCATGTGGGTCATGAACATGATGCGCGGCTGGTTGTGCAGCGCGCCGCGGCCGGGCAGGTCGACGATGAGGTTGCCGGTCTCGGTCGGCACGGGAATGCGCGTATTGGCGTCGTCGAGCCGGATCGCCTTCGCCGGCACGCCGCTCTCCTTCAGCGCGGCCGTGAGCTCCCGCCCGATCGCCGCCTCCTGCCCGGTGACGCCTTCGACGGCGAGGAAGCGCATGAGGCGGTCGGTGGCGGCTTTGGCGTCGACAGACATGAGATGTCCCCTTGATGCAGAGCCTTACTCTATCGCCGGTCTTGGCGAGGTATAGACCAAAAAGATCAGCGCGCCGATGCCGAGCATGGCAGCCATAAACAGCAGCACGGCCGGCAGCCCCGCGAAGGCCGCGACCGCGCCGGTGATCGACTGCATCAGCGCCGCGCCGAGGAAGAAGGCGAGGTTGATCGCCGCAAGCGCCTTGCCCGCAACTTGGGCGTCGACCAGCTGGCGCGACATGCCGAACAGCAGCGGCTGCGCGGAGGTGGCGAGCCCGATGAGCACGAACAGCACGAGGTCGTATTGCGGCGGCATCACGGGCACACCACACAGCACGGAGACGGCGTAGTGCGGCGCCCCTAACGCCATCAGCCCCAGCAGCAATGCGCCGGCCAGGTGCGTTCCCGCCACCAGCTCGCGGCGGCGACTGAGTTTGCGGTCGATCATGCCGATGAGAAGCGGGCCAGCAATCATCGCCAGCGTGAACGCGCCGAGCTGGTTGCCGGCCTCGACCCGCGACAATCCCTTGACCTGCATCAGCCACGGCCCGCCCCACAGGCCGCGCAGCACCAGCGAGGTCGCAAGCGACACCAGCGCCAGCGCGATCAGGCCGCGCAAGGGCCGCGACAATCCGAGCCTGAGCACCTCGATCATCTGCGACAGCGCCGAGGATTCATCCTTGTGCTCGGCCGGCTGGTTCGGCACCAGCATGAACACGGCAAACGCGACCACGACGCCGCCGAGTGCCGAGATCCAGAACCCGGCGCGCCAGCCGTAGGTGTCGACCACGAAGGCGAGCGGGCTCGACGACAGCAGCATGCCGATATTGCCGATCGAGAGGATCGCGCCCGACCACAGCCCGAAGCGGGCGGCCGACAATTGCTTGGCGGCCAACGTCATCGGGCACATCAGCATGCCGGAGGTGGCGATGCCCAGCAGCACTTGCCCGACCGCGAAGCTTTCGGGTCCAGTCGCGAACCCCGACGCGATGGCGCCGACCACGGTTCCCGCGAGCAGGCTCAGTGACACCGGCCGCACGCCAAAGCGGTCCATCGCCGCACCGACCGGGATCTGCGCGGCGGCAAAGGCGAACGGATAGACCGAGGTGAGGCTCGCCAGCGCCTGTGGTTCGATGCCGAAATCCGCTGCCATCAGGTCGAGGCTGACCGCCGGAATGGTGCGCAGCAAGGTCGAGAGCATGTGCCCGCAGGCGAGCGCGAGCAACGCAAGGATCAGCGCGCGGGTGGCTCCCGCGTCGTGGGTGGCAGCGATGGTCATGGGCATTGCGTCCCGAGAAGGTTTCGGGTGGGGGTTACATGATTGGCGGGTGCATGCCAACATCGGGAACGCCATGCCCGCAATGTCATGGAAGTGCAAAGTCCTGGAAGTGCAAGATCCTGGACACGCAAGATCCTGGACGCGCAAGGCAAACGCGCAAGGCAAGCGGCATCATGTATCTCGGGATCGATCTCGGCACCTCTGCCGTCAAAATCGTTCTGGTCGACGACGCGCAGCGCGTGGTGGCGAGCCGCAGCCGGTCGCTGACGGTCAGCTCGCCGCATCCCGGCCATAGCGAGCAGGACCCGGCGCAGTGGATCGAGGCCATTTTCGCGACGCTGGATGCGCTGAAGGCGGATCACGCGCGCGAATTGGCCGGCGTCGAGGGTATCGGCCTGTCGGGCCAGATGCACGGCGCAACGCTGCTCGACGCCGGCCTCGTGCCGTTGCGCCCCTGCATTCTCTGGAATGACGGACGGTCTGTCGCGGAATGCGCCGAGCTGGAGCGGCGCTGGCCCGCCTTGCGGACGACGACAGGCAACAAGGCGATGCCGGGATTCACCGCGCCAAAACTGCTATGGGTCGCCAGACACGAACCGGAGATTTTCGCCGCCACCAGGCTCGTGCTGCAACCAAAGGCCTATCTGCGCCTGGTGCTCGCGGGCGAAGCGATCGAGGATGTCTCGGACGCCTCGGGTTCGCTGTGGCTCGATGTTATCAGCCGCGATTGGTCGGATGAGGGGCTCGCCGCGTCCGCTCTGTCGCGCCGGCAGATGCCGTGTCTGGTCGAGGGCTGCGCGCCGTCGGCACGGCTGCGGAGCGAGATGGCGCAACGCTGGGGCATGACCGGGCGGCCGATGATCGCCGGCGGGGCCGGCGACAATCCTGCGGGAGCCGTCGGCATCGGCGCCATCAATCCCGGCGCGGCTTTCATTTCGCTCGGAACCTCCGGCGCATTGCTGGTGCCGACCGACACGATCGCGGCCAACCCGGAGCGGGTCGTGCACACCTTCTGTCACGCCGTCCCCGACAGATGGATTCAAGCCGGCGCGATCCTCTCGGCGGCATCGTGCCTGGCCTGGATCGCGCGGCTGTTGGGGACCTCCGAGGCTGACCTGCTGGCGCCGCTCGGGTTGCGCCCAAAGGCGCCGTCGTCCGTCAGCTTCCTGCCTTATCTGTCCGGCGAGCGCACCCCGCACGATGACCCGGATGTGCGCGGCATGCTCGACGGGCTCAGTCACGCCACCGATCGTGACGCCATCGTGCAAGCCGTGCTCGAAGGTGTCGCCTTCGCGCTCGCGGATTGCCGGGACGTGCTTGCCGAGACCGGATTGATGATCGCTGAGGCCGATGTCATCGGCGGTGGCTCGCGGTCGCGGTTCTGGCTGTCGGTGCTGGCCAATGTCCTGAACGTCCCCGTGCATCGCTTTGCCGACGGCGAGACCGGCGCGGCGTTTGGTGCGGCGCGGCTCGGCCGCCTGGCGGTCACCGGGGAGGCGATCGATACCGTCTGCACCGCGCCACGGCGCGTCGAGACGTTCGAGCCCGACCGCGCGCTTGCGCAGGCCTATGCCGAGCGACTTCCGGAATGGCGCCGCCTCTACCGGCCGCGGCACTGATCGCGCACCAGATGGTGCGCGACGATGTGGCGAAGAAAAGGCGTTGCGTTCGAGATCGGTTCCGCCCGGGAAAGATAAAAGCGGCGCCGGACCGTTCGTCGGCATGCGGGAGCTATTGCCCTGCGCCGCGGCCTTTTGTTTAATGCGCCACGCGCCAGGGACCGAACGAGACGCGGGTGAGATTACGATGCCGCCGTCGGCGCGCCGGGGAGGTGTGATGAGCGAGCCCATCCTCGAGATGCGCCGGGTCTCCAAATCGTTCTTCAGCATCAAGGCGCTGCGCGACGTCGACCTCACCGTCTACGCCGGCGAAATCCACGCCTTGATGGGCGAGAACGGCGCCGGCAAATCCACCCTGATGAAGATCCTGTCGGGCGCCTACCGGCCAGACCCGGGCAGTGAAATCCGCATCGACGGCCAGCCTGTGCAGATCAGCGGCCCGCACGGCGGCCGCGCGGCCGGCATCGCGATCATCTATCAAGAACTCTCGCTTGCGCCCAATCTGAGCGTTGCGGAGAATATCTATCTCGGTCGCGAGGTCTCCCGCGGCGGCTTGCTGGCGCGCGAGGCGATGCAGGCCGGCGTCGGTCCGATCCTTGCGCGGCTCGGCGCGGATTTCACGGCGCAGACTCTGGTGGCCAATCTCTCGATGGGCCAGCGTCAACTGGTCGAGATCGCGCGCGCGCTGCATGCCCGCTCCAGGATACTGATCATGGACGAGCCGACCACCGCGCTGTCGGCCGGCGAGAGCGAAAGGCTGTTCGCGCTGATTCGTCAGCTGCGCGCCGAAGGTCTCGCCATCATCTACATCTCGCATCGCATGGACGAGGTCTATGCGCTCGGCGACCGCGTCACCGTGCTGCGTGACGGCACGCTGGTCGGTTCGCTCGACAAGCCGGACATCCGCGCCGACGCCATCGTCCGGATGATGGTGGGACGCGACGTCTCGTCCTTCTACAAGAAGGAGCATGATCTCAAGGCGCGGCCGGGAGCTCCCGTGCTTGCGGCCGTCGACATCGCGGACAACAGGCGCGTCAAGGGATGTTCGCTGACGGTGCATGCGGGCGAGGTCGTCGGTCTCGCCGGCCTGGTCGGCGCCGGCCGCACCGAGCTTGCGCATCTGATCATCGGCGCCGCGCCCATGATCTCGGGCCATGTCGAGATCGAGGGCCGCGCGGTCCGCATCCGCACGCCCGGCGAGGCGCTGGACGCGGGCATTGCCTATCTCACCGAGGACAGGAAGGCGCTCGGCCTGTTTCTCGACATGTCCTGCCTCGACAACATCAATCTCGCTGTGCTGGGACGCGATGCGAAATTCGGCGGCATCCTCGACCGAGACAAGGCTCGCGACCGCGCCAAACGCGCGTTCGCGGCGCTCGGAATCCGCGCTGCCAATGTCGGCGTTCCCGCCGGCGGGCTCTCCGGCGGCAACCAGCAGAAGGTGCTGCTGTCGCGGTTGCTCGCGATCGGTCCGAAAATCCTGATCCTCGACGAGCCGACGCGCGGCGTCGACGTCGGCGCCAAGTCCGAGATCTATTCGATCATCGACAATCTCGCGAAATCGGGCGCCGCGGTTCTCGTCATCTCGTCCGACCTGCCCGAGATTATCGGCATCTGCGACCGCGTCGTCGTGATGCGCGCGGGGCAGATCGCCGGGCAGATCCGGCGCGACGCGAAATCGCCGCTCAATCAGGAGGAGATCATGGCACTCGCCACCGGAACGGAGCAGCTCGATGCCTGAGAACGGCGCTTCCTCCAACACCGTACCTGCAAAGGCCGCCCCAGCCGGGTCCGGTGTTGCCGCCGCGCAGGAGACGAAGCGGCAGCGTACGCGGATGATCATTCGCGCGGTCGGCATGCTGCCGGTGCTGCTGTTGCTGTGCATCGGCTTTCATGTTCTGTCGGACGGCCGCTTCTTCACCGGCCAGAACATCGGCATCGTGGTGCAGCAATCCGCGGTCAATACCGTGCTGGCCGCGGGCATGACCTTCGTCATCCTCACCGGCGGCATCGACCTCTCGGTCGGCTCCATCCTGGCGGCGTCGGCGATGGCCGGGTTGATCGTCTCCAAATTCCCCGATCTCGGGGCGCTGTGGTTGCCGGCCGCGGTGCTCACCGGCGCCGTTTTCGGCATCCTCAATGGCGCCTTGATCGCGCTGTTGCGCCTGCCGCCCTTCATCGTCACGCTGGGGTCGTTGACCGCCGTGCGCGGTGCGGCGCGCCTGCTCGGCGCCGACACCACGGTGTTCAATCCGTCTATACCCTATGCCTTCATTGGCAACGGCGCCGTGACTCTCATTCCCGGTGTCGTGTCGATACCGTGGCTCTGGGTGATCGCGTTGCTGGTCATCCTGGTGTCGTGGCTGGTGCTCAAGCGCACCGTGCTCGGGGTGCACATCTACGCGGTCGGCGGCAACGAGAGCGCCGCGCGGCTCGCCGGCATCAAGGTCTGGGCCGTGCTGATCTTTGTCTATGCAGTGTCTGGCCTGCTCGCGGGCCTCGGCGGCGCGATGCAGGCGGCGCGCCTCTACGCCGCCAACGGCCTGCAGCTCGGCCAGTCCTACGAGCTCGACGCCATCACCGCCGTGATTCTGGGCGGCACCTCCTTTGTCGGCGGCATCGGCTCGATCTGGGGAACGCTGGTCGGCGCGCTGATCATTGCCGTGTTGTCGAACGGCCTGATCCTGATCGGCGTGTCCGACGTCTGGCAATATGTGATCAAGGGCCTGGTGATCATCGGCGCGGTGGCGCTGGACCGCTATCGGCTGCAGGGCTCGGCCCGCACTTGAGCGCGGGAGAGATGCAGCCGGAGCCGCGCCCTCATGTCCATTCCGTCACGGCAACTGGTCGCCGTGCCGGAGATTCAACAGACCAGGGAGGAAGCCAATGTTGAAGACGATCTCGCTTGCCGGCGCCGCGATGGCGCTCGTCCTGAGCTCTGCTCCGTCCTTCGCCAAGGAACTCAAGTCGGTTGGCATTTCGCTGGGCTCGCTCGGCAATCCGTTCTTCGTCGCGTTGTCGAAGGGCGCCGAGTTCGAGGCCAAAAAGACCAATCCCAACGTGAAGATCACCACCGTCGGCTTCGAGTATGATCTCGGCAAGCAGGTCACCCAGATCGACAATTTCATCGCCGCCGGCGTCGACCTGATCCTGCTCAATCCCGGCGATCCCAAGGCGGTCGGGCCGGCGATCAAGAAGGCCCAGGCCGCCGGCATCGTCGTCGTTGCCGTCGACACCGCAGCCGAGGGCGCCGACGCCACGGTGACCACCAACAACGTCCAGGCCGGCGAGATCTCCTGCCAATACATCGTCGACAAGCTCGGAGGCAAAGGCGACGTGATCATCGAGAACGGCCCGCAGGTTTCCGCGGTGATCGATCGCGTCGTCGGCTGCAAGAACGTGCTCGGCAAGAACCCCGGCATCAAGGTTCTGTCCAACGACCAGGACGGCAAGGGCTCGCGCGAAGGCGGCCTCACGGTGGCGCAGGGTTATCTGACCCGCTTCGCCAAGATCGACGCCATCTTCGCCATCAACGATCCGCAGGCGATCGGCACCGACCTCGCGGCGCGCCAGCAGCACCGCACCGGCATCGTCATCACCGCGGTCGACGGCGCGCCCGATATCGAAGCAGCGCTCAAGGACCCGCAGGCGGCGCAGATCCAGGCCTCCGCCTCGCAGGACCCGTTCTTCATGGCCCGCCGCGCCGTGCAGGTCGGCGTCAGCATCCTCAACGGCCAGAAGCCGGCGTCCACCGTCGAGCTGCTGCCGTCGAAACTCGTGACGCGCGACAATGTCGGCGAGTACAAGGGCTGGACCTCGGACCGGTCGCAGTAGTAGCGGTGGGATATGGCCGGCGCCGGATGTGGCGCTGGCCAGCTTACGTGGCGCCATGTTAGTTATGCATGCAGCGATTGACCGGGGCTGGGTCGGCTGCGCCCGCTCGTCAGGCTCATGAGCTTGAGGTCATAGGTTCAAATCCCGTCCCCTAAAATAACCTCAGATTCTAGAACCAGGTAGCGCGCTCGGGCGATCAACCTGTCAAATTGCGCGGTCCGCTTGAAAATCGCGCATACAGCGCGGGCAGAACAACGAGCGTCAGCAAGGTCGCGCTGATCAGACCACCGATCACCACGGTGGCCAAGGGTTTCTGCACCTCGGCTCCGGTCCCGGTTGCAATGGCCATCGGCACGAAACCCAAAGAGGCGACCAGCGCGGTCATCACGACAGGGCGCAGACGGGTAAGCGCGCCAACGACAATGGCCTCCTGCTTCGATACCCCGTCATGGATGAGCTGCCTGATAAAGCTTAACATCACGAGTCCATTGAGAACGGCGACGCCCGACAGCGCGATGAAGCCGACTGCCGCCGAAATCGAAAAGGGCATATCGCGCAGCCACAACGCCACCACTCCTCCAGTGAGCGCCAGGGGAACGGCGCTGAACACGATCAGCGCGTCGCGGGCGGAACCCAGCGCGCCCAAGAGGAGCAGGAATATCAGCCCAAAGCAGAGCGGCACAACAATCATGAGCCGTTGCCGCGCGGCGCTCAAATTCTCGAACTGGCCGCCCCAAGCCAACCAATACCCGGCAGGCAGCGCGACCTGCTCCGCGATCTTCGCTTGTGCCTCATCGACAAGCGAGCCGATGTCGCGACCGCGCACGTTGGCTGTCACCACCACGCGCCGCTTGCCGTTTTCCCGGCTGACCTGATTGGGGCCTTCGCCCACATGGAAACTCGCAAGCTGGCGCAAGGGAACGGTAACCGCCCCGGTACCCGACCCGCTTTGTGGCAGGGTGACCGGCAGATTTTCCAGCGCCAGGACTTCGCTGCGTTGCGAATCGGCAAGTCTGACAACAATCTGGAAACGGCGATCGCCCTCGAACACGAGTCCGGCCGGGCTGCCACCGATGGCGACACCGACAACATCCTGCACGTCCACAAGGTTCAGGCCGCGACGGGCGATCTCCGCCTTGTCGATTCTGATCTCCACAACCGGCAGGCCCTGCACCTCCTCCACCTTGACGTCGGCCGCACCCTCGATTTCCCTGAGAATAGCGGCAATCTGGTTGGCCGCGCGCAGCATGGAGGAAAAATCGTCGCCGAAGACCTTCACTGCCAGGTCCGCGCGCACACCGGCAATCAGCTCGTTGAAGCGCATCTGGATGGGCTGGGAAAACTCAACTTTGTTGCCAGGGGATTTGGATGCCTCAGCTTCGAGCTGCCGGATCAATTCGTCCTTGGGTATCCGCGGATCGGGCCATTCGTCCCGCGGCTTCATGATGACGTAAGTGTCCGCCGCATTCGGCGGCATCGGGTCGGCCGCCAGGTCCGGCGTGCCGACCCGGGAAAACACAAACGCAACCTGCGGCAGTTGGCTGACGGCCTTCTCGATACTGAGCTGCATTGTTTGCGATTGTGCAAGCGACGTGCTGGGAATCCGCCTGACTTCCATCACGATATTCTTCTCGTCGAGCGTTGGCGTGAACACCTGGCCAAGCCGTGCGAACAGCAGGGTGGCCCCGACGCACAGCAAAATCGCGGCGGTGATCACCGCGATGGGTGATCGTGTCGCCGCGCCAAGCGCAGGTTGATACAGCGTCTTCAAGCCGCGGACGATGAAATTCTCGGTCTCTTGCACGCGTGCGCTGACGAAGATTGCGATCATCGCCGGCACGAAGGTCAACGAAAGCACGAAAGCCGTGATCAGGGCGATGATGACCGTCATGGCCATCGGTTCGAACGTCTTGCCCTCCACGCCGGTGAAGGTCAGAAGCGGCACGTAGACGAGAATAATGATGGCTTGCCCGTACACCGTCGGTCTGATCATCTCGGTCGCGGACA
Source organism: Bradyrhizobium sp. 132 (assembly GCF_023074185.1). Taxonomy (GTDB): domain Bacteria; phylum Pseudomonadota; class Alphaproteobacteria; order Rhizobiales; family Xanthobacteraceae; genus Bradyrhizobium. The sequence goes on from NZ_JADPKY010000106.1 coordinate 181,750, forward strand.
TCGTCACAGTGTCGAGACGCTCGCTCAGCGACATGCTCCGGCCAAGTTCGCGCTGGCGCTCCGCCATGTGGCGAAGGCAATTCTCGGCGATAATGATCGCGCCATCCACGATCAACCCGAAGTCCAACGCTCCGAGGCTCATCAGGTTCGCACTGATCCTGCCTTGCAGCATGCCGGTCGCGGTGATCAGCATGGTGACGGGAATGACGACGGCCGTCACCAATGCCGCGCGGAAATTGCCCAACAGCAGGAACAGCACCAGTACCACCAGCAGCGCCCCTTCGGCGAGGTTCGTTGCCACGGTGCGGATCGTGGCATCGACAAGTTGGGTGCGATTGAGCATCGTGCGTGCGCGGATGCCGGGCGGCAGGGTGCGGTTGATCTGGTCGAGTTTGCTCGCCGCCGCGGCCGCGACGGTCCGGCTGTTGCCGCCGACCAACATCAGGGCCGTCCCGAGCACCACCTCGCGCCCGTTCACGCTTGCACTGCCGGTTCTCAGTTCGCGGCCAAGCGCTACCTCCGCCACATCCCTGATCCGCACAGGAACGGCGTGACGGGTCGCGACGACGATTTCTTCGATATCACCGAGGTTTTCCACGCGCCCGCTGGTGCGTACCACATAGCCTTCGCCGTTACGCTCGATAATGTTCGCGCCACGGCTGACATTGTTGGCGTCGATAGCATGCACGATTTGCCCGAAAGACAGCCCGTAGGCGATCAGGCGCGCCGGATCCGGTTGCACAAGGTACTGCTTCACGTATCCGCCGATCGCGTCGGCTCCCGCGACACCCGGCACGGTCTTCATCTGAGGACGGATGATCCAGTCCTGCACGGTACGCAAATAGACGGTGCGCTGAAATTCGTCGGCGAGGCGCTCACCTTCGGGGGTGAGATACGAACCGTCACTCTGCCATCCCGGCTTGCCGTCGCGGACCGAACTGGTCTCTTCGGCGGGCAGATACTCCACCGACCACCAATAGACTTCGCCGAGCCCGGTCGAGATCGGGCCCGTCCGGACATCGACGCCGGGCGGCAGGCTCGCCTTTGCTTCGGTAAGACGCTCCGCCACCTGCTGGCGCGCGAAGTAGATGTCTGTCCTGTCGGTAAAGACGGCGGTGACCTGGGCAAAACCGTTGCGCGAAAACGAACGGGTCAATTCCAGACCGGGCGTGCCGGCCAGCGCCGTTTCGATTGGAAAGGTGACCTGTTTCTCGATCTCGATAGGCGAGAGCGCCGGCGCGAGGGCATTGACCTGGACCTGGACGTTGGTCACGTCGGGGACGGCATCGATTGGCAGCTTGGTAAGAGACCACGCGCCGGAGAGCGCAGCAGCAAGCGTCACGAGCACGACCAACCACCGGCGACGCACTGATGCGGCGAGGATGTATTCGATCATCCCCTCAGTCCTCGGCGGACGACTTGAGGAACTCTGCCTTGAGCAGAAACGTGTTGGTGACGGCGATGGTCTCGCCGGCCTTCAAACCCGTCAGCACCTCGGTTAAGCGGTCATCGCTCCGGCCGGTCACCACCGAGCGCTTTTCGAAACCTTCCGTCGTACGGATGAACACAGCTTTTCCAGCGCCGATCGTCTGGATGGCGTTGGTTGGCACGGCAATGGAAACCGCTTGTTCGCCGGTCGCGACCGCAGCGGTCACAAACGAACCCGGCCGCCATGCGCCGCTCTCATTGGCAACTTCCGCAACCACGCGCGCCGCGCGCGAGTCCTTGTCGACGACAGGAGTGATGAACACGACCTTGCCGTCGGGCTTTTCCGTGATTCCACGGGCCGCAATCGACACGGGCTGCCCCTCCTTGATCGCGGGGAGGTCGGTCGGACTCACTGCGAGTTCGACCCAGACACGATCGAGATCGACAATCACGAACAGTTCGGTCTCTAGATTATCCCGTCCGACCGCCATGCCGAGATCGACCTTGCGCTCGACCACGCGGCCTGCCATCGGCGCTCGAACCTCCTGGCGACGCAGCAGGGCTTCCGGCTCGTTTGGCAGAGCCGCGATTTCGCTTTCGCTGAGACCAAGCGCGAACAACTTCTGGCGGGCAATATTGGATTTCATTTCAGTCTGCGCAGTCAGGTTTCGGGACCTGAGAAACTGTTGTTCGGTGGATGCGCGACCTTCCCATAGCATTTTGTCGCGCTGAAATAATGTCTGCTGCAACTCATTGGTGAGGCGGGCGGCGAGGTATTCGCTTTTGGCGTCCGCGACTTCACGGCTTTCAAGGATGGCGAGCACTTCGCCTTTGATCACTGGATCGCCGATATTCTTTCGCAGCTCCGCCACAGTGCCAGAGAGTTTCACGGCGACTCTCGCGATCCGGTCGGCGACTGGGATAATTGTTCCGGGAACGATGATGCGGCGAGCGAGGATGCCGCTTTCGATCTGTGCCAGATCGATGTGCGCTTCCGTCAGTTGCTCGTCTGTCAGGCTGACGACCGCTTGCTTGTCGTCCGACGCCTTGCTGCCTTCGCCGCGCGGCTGCCCAGCAGAGTCGGGCGATTGCACGGTGCCAGGCGCAAAAGCCAATCCCGCGAACTTGCGCACAGTTTCCGGCACGCCGGGTGCAAGGCTTGCAACCGCGATCCCGGCTGCAAACCCGAGGCCCGTAAACGCCAACCGCGCCACTCTCACGCGTTCGATCATTTTCGGAATCTAATAGTTGCGCTGCTGACTTGCCCTGATGAAATCGGCCGCGTTGTTGGCGCCGAAGGGTGAAGTTCGGACATCGCATGACGGATGATCTGGACGCCGCCGCAAATCCCCAGCGCGGCCATGATCGCTGCAACGATGATATCCGGCCAACCCGTGCCGGTTCCGAACACGCCCGCCGCCGCCAACAGCACGGCCAGATTACCGATCACGTCGTTTCGCGAACATATCCAGACCGAGCGCATATTGGCGTCCCCGGCCCGGTAGCGGAAAAGCAAGACGGCTACCGCAGCATTGCTGACGAGCGCCAGTATGCCAACGACGCCCATCACCTCTGCTTTCGGAAGAGTGCCGGACCACGCCTGAAAGGCCGTGATCCCGATCACCCACAAGGCGAGCACCAGCAAAGTGATGCCCTTCAAAAGCGCCGCGCGGGCTCGCCACACCAGAACCATGCCGGCGACCCCGAGGCTGATTGCGTAATTCGCCGTATCCCCGAGGAAGTCCAGCGCATCGGCCTGCAAGGAAGCCGAACCAGCCGCGATGCCGCTTCCGATCTCGGCCAGGAACATGACCCCGTTGACGCCGAGCGCAATCCACAAGACGCGGCGCCACGCGGGGTTGCTGGGCGCTGGGCCGCCAGGGGAACACGATTCGTCATTGCAGCAGCCCGCCATGCTTCATCCTCGATACTTGAACTCAGATCTTGCATCCTCTAGTGACTAGAGGAGCAAGAGAAAGGTCTCCAAAATGGGTGACGAATGTCCCATCGGCGAGGTTGCCAGACGCACCGGCCTCAAGGTTCCGACGATCCGCTATTATGAGCAGATCGGCCTCCTGCCACCTTTGCCGCGATCCGATGGCAACCGTCGCCGTTATCGTGACAGCGACATCCGGCGCCTCGTCTTCGTCCGCCACGCGCGCGAGTTGGGTTTCGAGGTCGAGGCCATCCGCACCTTGCTCGAATTGCAGGACCAGCCCGAGGGCTCCTGCCGAGAGATCGATGCGCTTGTCGGCGAGCACCTTGAGGCCGTTGACAGCAAAATTCAGCGGCTCGTCGCGCTTCGTGGCGAGCTTCAGCACATGTTAGCGTGCTGCAGAGGAGGTCGTGTGGCCGAGTGCCGCGTCATCGAATCAATTTCCAACTGCGAAGCCCCAGCCAAACTCAAGAGTTTCGCATCGTGACACTGCCCGGCTTCAATTGAGTTGTTCGGGCTGTCAAGCTACTGAATGCGACCTGGCCACGGCCCTTCAAAAGTCCGGCTACGGACGGGCCTGGGCTCCCGAGCCGCTAATATCCGCGATCGGAGTAAGCAGGCCAGACTCGCTCATTAATTAGGATGTAACGAAAATAACGAGTGGCGGAAGTCCAGGGGGCTGTTTGTTGCAGGTCCCCGCAACCGCGTTCGTCAACAACGATTGCGATCTACGCTGGCTCGCCTTCGAGGTCTCTTCGGCAGCTCACGACAGCTCCCCAGCTAGCTTCCGCGCATCATTCAGCACGGCCCGGACCCGCCTTCATTCAGCTGGAGTTACTGTGACAGCGTTGGACGGTCGATTTCGTGCCGCGGTCACCGCAATTCGTGCGCCGGCCAAGGACGTGCTGCGATACGCTTAGTGAGGCCAGTGGCAGGGAGTCACAACGGCGGCGACGCCTGCCGGCCTTCATTCAAGGAGTTCAACCAGCGCCTCCGGAGCATCGGCGAACGCGAACGGGTTGAGGAATTGCCGCCGCCACAGGAAATTGCGGTCGACTTCCGAGAGCGCTGCCGTGTCGCATATTTCTTTCCAGAACCTCTTGATCGCCTTGATCTGTCCCGCGATGAGCTTGGTCGCCTCATCGAGTCCGAAGGAAGAGCGGTGCGGCCTGAAGGCACACGGTGATCTGGCTCGTGCGTCGCTCGCCGGTGATGAACATCGCCTGGCTGGCCTCTCCGCCGGTCCTGACCTGCGGGCAGATGTCGTAAGCGGGCGTCAGCGAGAGTTCTTTTCCAACGCCGCGTGGTTGCGGGCGTGATCGTCCGTGCTGTCTTCGCGTCAACACAATGATCCATAAATGGATCATTTGGGCCTATATGGTCCATTAATGGACCATGGATGCCGGAGATTTGGCCTCAGCCGACTGATCCCTTAGTCAGGCACCGACTTCATCTCGACCAGCAGCTTCTGCGTTTCGCCCAGCAACGCCCGGATCGCCCGTCGTTCCGCAATCCCGTCCTGCGTGAATGCGCCGTGTGTCCGCGCATTCTGATTTCCCTTCGGCGGGCCCGATCTCCGTGCGCCGCCGTGCATGCGGCAGCGGCCTTTGCCTTGCACTGCCGGCGCGCGGCAGGCGGTGCCGCTACGCGTCCCGGCGCCGCAACGCGGGCTCGTCATCATCGCGCCCGTGTTGCGGATGTGATCGCCGTTCATGCGCCGGCGCCTTGTCTGGATTCGGCCTCGCGCGGCGGGACCGGTCCTGCATCTGTCGCAGCGTTCGGCTCCGCCACGATCATGCTCGCATGTTGGGTGACGTTGCCCACGATCGCCCTGCCGCCGTCCTGCACCGACAAGTTCCGGACCGTGATCGCGCGCTCGCCGTTGTTGCGGTGGCGGCTGAGTGCCTCGATCTGGCTTGCGAAGGTGCGGGTCAGCCGGGTCAATGCGCGTGTGATGCTTTCCTGCTGCTGGACGTCGCCGCTGCAGGCGAGGCGGCAGGCGGAGCGCATCGCCGCCGTGTGAACGGACACCATCTGGACTGCGAGCATGGCCTCGATCGAATCCTTCGGCGCGATGCTCTTCACCATCGAGATCATGAAGGCGAGATTGGCTTCATCGGGCTCTCGTCCGATCGCGCTGGCCTTCACCAATTGCCTCAGCAGACCATGTAGCGCGTCGCGGTCGGCGGCACCGAGCGCCTCGGCGAGCAGGCGTTCGCCGGCTTGGGGGTCGGTGTGGTGGATCACAATCCGCCGTTTGTAGAGTTTGATCCGCGGGCTGGCGGCAAGGCCGCTGAGATCGTTTGCCGCAACCGGCAGCGTGCTGTGGCGTTTCGCAGATGTCGTCATGTGCTGTGTCCTTTGCCGGCGCGGGCTCATGGCGCGCGAAATCAATCGCTCGCTTGCTGCGCGCTTGGGCGATTTTCGAGATGTCGATGAAGGGCTTACGCGCAATCGCCGCTAGGCGCCCCGTGGTCGGGCGGTGTGACGCTGGCGATTGTTGCGATGATGCCATCATGCCGGTGTTTTGCCCGACGAGTCAAACGGCTTTGCCTGCTGCGCAATCCCTGTCAGTGCAAGTTCTTGTCCGTGCAAGTCCTTGTTCTGACAAGGACCGGCTACTGTGCATGGGGTTGTTTTCGCGGTTTTTGTTTCGATGCTGCCCTGACGTGCCGCCGCGCCGGCGCCAACGGCATGATCGCCTGCCGTTGGTGAAGGCCGGCAGGCTGCGCGCGCTCGCGGTGTCATCAGCCGAGCGGCTGCCATCGCTGCCTCGCCGAGGTCGTTGCCGCCGCGAACATCAAGGCGGAATAGGGTGCGCAGTTTGCGCGAAATGCCGGAGTGGCCGATCCCTATCCGATGCCGGCCATCTGAGCTAACCGCTCGAGCAGCGGCCGCTGTCCCGCGTTGATCTTCTTGTGCGCTTCTTCGAGGGTGAACCATTCGGCACGGTCGACCTCGGGGAAGGTCTGTCGTTTGCCGCTACGTGGCGGCCATTCCATCTCGAACATGTTGCTGCGAATGCTGCGCACGTCGATGTCGAATTCGGCAGCGAACGCGGTGACGACCTTGCCGCCGCGCTGCTTGACCTGCCCAAGCGAGGTCAGCGGCATGGACAATGCGAAGCCGAGCTCTTCGGCAAACTCCCGCCGCGCTGCAGCTTCCGGATCTTCCCTGTCCGTATGCTCACCCTTCGGGATGGACCATGCACCGAAGTCCTTGTTGCGCCAGAACGGCCCTCCGGGATGAACAAGGAGAACCTCGACTTCCCGCCGCTTTCGATATGCGAGGATCCCGGCACTGGTCGACGGCATGGCTGATTCCCTGCAGGCGAACCAACGGAAGCCGCTCCATCGAGCGGCTTGCGGACTTGTGCATCAGCCGGCAGATCGTTCGTGGGCGGCGAGACGGATGGCTCGGGTTTTCGCGCTCTTTCCGGCCGCGCGCGCTTCAATCATGCTGCGCCTCTTGGCGTGAGTCGAGGCGTTCTTCCGGAGCAGGGTTGCGATCCGCTTGCGTGCACGGCTGGTATTCAACCGGGCGGCCAGTTCCTCGGCCTTGCGAATGATGGTGGCGGCCGAGGGCGTCAGGTTGACCGGAACCCAGGCGACGTCTTTCGTCTTGGACAGGCTGCCGATGCCCTCGCAGGGAGCTTCGCGTGGTAGGTCGATCCGGATCGCGAGGGCCTCCGTGCGTTCGGTCCAGTCTTCGGCCTTGGTGCCCGTGATGATGCGGACATAGTCTCGCGTCTCGCGCGGCAGCTCGCTCTCCTTGGCGAGCCATTTCTGGATCCGGCCGGGACCCGCGTTGTAGGCGGCCGCGGCCAGGCCGAGATTGCCGAAATCGTCGCGCAGCTTGCGCAGGAATTTTGCGGATGCCGGCAGCGCCTTCATCGGATCGAAGGGATCATCTAACCCGACCTCCGCAGCCGTCTCCGGCATGAATTGCGCGACGCCCTGTGCGCCGGCTTGGCTGACCTCGTCGGACCTGAAGCGGCTCTCCTGCCAGATCAGGCGGGCGAAGAACGGCACCGGAATGCCGCTGGCCTCGGCTGCTCCACGAAGCGCGTGGCAGAATCGTTCCGTCCGCGAAACCGGCGCCTGCGTGACAGGCTCGTTCGCAAGCGGCTCGGGTGCCTCCTCATGGGCCGCGCGTGCATTGGCGAACTCGAGCGCCTGCACGCTTGCGAGGAACAGTTCGACCACCGGAACGAGTGGCGAGGCTTGCGTGTTTTCAAGAACAGCGTGTTCGAAAGCCGATGTCTGGCGGGACGCCGACGGATCGAGGTCACACATCAGAATCATAAACGCGGCGCAAGCCGCGACGACAAATCGCATTGCGTGGACAACCTCGAACTGTGGGTGAACGGCCGGCGGCGCGCCGACGATAGGGAGTTCTTAGACGACAAGGAGTTCTTAACCGTGTGATTGCGGCAAAGCTGCGGTCTCGTCGGTTCCGCCGGTGCTACTACGGTGTTCCCGCCGGGAAACTCTCCGCCGTTTTGCGGGACATATTGGGACGAGCGACATGATGCGGTGGATTATTGGCGCGGTGATTTCGCTGTCGGTGATCTGTCCGGCGCTTGCAGGGCATCTCGATGCAGCGGCGGTGAACGATGCTGTGCGTCCTGCGAAACAGCCGGCTACCGACAAGATCAGCGCGTCCGTTGTGAAGCTTCAAATCATGCTGGACCGTGCGCAGTTCTCGCCCGGCGAAATCGACGGCAAGTTCGGCGAGAACGCGCAGAAGGCGTTGAAGGCATTTTCCGAGCAGAGCGGTATCGCATCCGACAAGACGATCGCGCCGGAGCTTTGGGACAGGCTGAGCGCGGCGAGCGAAGGTCCCATGATTGCCGACTACAAGATCACCGACGCCGATGTGAAGGGACCGTTCCTGAAAGAGCTGCCGGGCAAGCTCGAGGACATGAAGGCGCTGAAGGCGCTGAGCTACACCAGCCCGCTCGAGAGGCTCGCCGAAAAATTCCACATGAGCGGCGACCTGCTTCGGACGCTCAATCCCGGCAAGTCCTTCGACAAGGCCGGCGAGACGATCACTGTCGCAAATGTCCCTGCACGAAGAGAGCTGCCACCCGTTGCGCGGATCGAGATCGACAAGAGCAACGGGACGCTGAGGGCGTTCGACGGGGCCGGCCGCCTGCTCGCATTCTATCCCGCGACAATCGGCAGTCCGGACCGTCCGACGCCGAAGGGTACGCTCAAGGTCACCAGCACCGACGACAAGCCGACCTATCACTACAATCCTGACTACAAGTTCAGCAGCGTCAAATCGAAACAGCCGTTCGATGTCCAACCGGGCCCGAACAATCCGGTGGGGGCATATTGGATCGGCTTGTCGGCGCAGGGTTACGGCATCCACGGCACGGCGGAGCCCGACAAGGTCAGCAAGTCGGCGTCGCACGGCTGCGTCAGGCTGACTAATTGGGACGTGCGCGCGCTCGGTGACCACGTCAAGCGTGGCACACCGGTGGTCTTCCTGGATGCGCCGACGGAGTCGGCTTCCAAGCAGCGGGGGAAGTCTGGCGGCAGGCGCGCCTCGAACTGATCCTTGAAACTAGTCCTTGGGAAAGTCTTTGGGAAAGTCTTGGCGCATCGCGATCTCGGCGGCATCGCCGGGCGACAGCACGGTCTGGTCGAACGCTGTTTGCGGTCTCGTCATGATGTCGTAGAGCGAGATGCCCCTTGATGGGCTTGCCCATGAGCTCGCGGACGCAGTCGGCGAGCGTGCCGTTCAAATCAGCCGGCAACGAAGGCGAGCAGGGTGCCGTTGGCCTTGGCCGGCGGTACGCAGATCGCAGGTCCGCTGCGCACAGCTGCCGAACCGAGCGCCTTCTCGGTGGCCGCGAGATCGCCGCTCACAAGCACCAGGGCCGCGCCGCCGCGTCCGGAAAGTCCCGCGAGCGGCACACCGGGATAGCGCTTGCCGAGCTGGTCCAGCGTCAGATAGACGAAATCGGCACGGTCGCCGCCGGATGGCACGGTCACTGCGCCGTCGTCCCCGGTCTTCGGCGCGCGGTCGATCAGCCGCCCCAAATGCGCGGCTTCCTTCGCGGGCTCGGGCGTCGCGATCAGCGTCTGCTTGATCCGCTTCGCCGCATTGGCGTGCTTCATCAATTCGGGAATCCACACCGTGTCCCGGGTCTTGTGCTGGCAAGCGAAGATACGCACGCCTCCGGGCGCCTCCGCGGTCGGCCACATGAAGGTGCGGAATTTCGCCGCCGAGACCGTGCCATCAGGCAGCGTCACGGGCCGTTCGAAATCGGTCGGGCCGATCGGCTCCAGGCCGCGTGCGCGGATCTCCTCCGCGCCGGCGGCGGAATCGACCGCGGTGAAGGCGATGCGCTCGATGCCCTCACCCCGCTTGTCGAGGAAGGCGCGCGCGGGCGCGTTGTGCTCGGTCGCGGCGAGCACGCCGAGCAGCTCCATATAGTCCGGGTCGAACATGATGGTGTAGTTGCCGGTTCCCATATGCGCGCTGTGGGTGCCGCGCGGCGAGAGGGTGAAGCCGAGCTGCTTGTAATTCTCGGCGGCCTTGTCGAGGTCCTGAACCATGACCACGGCGTGGTCGATACCGATGACGTTCTTGAGGGCCACTGTTCTTTCCCCGAATGCAAACTGACTTCAGGCCGCGGCGGCGGCCACTGGTGCCTGTCTACGCCGGATAGGCGGTCAAGTCATTTTCAAATCGGCGGCAAAGGCGGAATTTCATTCCGCGAAATGCTCTCTCGACGCGCGATGGCGTCAGCGAGCCTGCTCGATATAGGCGGCGAGGATGGCGCGCTCCTCGCTGGTCATTTCGGTGATGTTACCCGGCGGCATCGCATTGGACCAGGCCGCGACGCGGCCGATCAGGCGGATGTTGCGATGGATATGTTCGGGCGCATCGAGCATTATGCCTTTCGGCGCGGTCACGATGCCGTCCCAGACAGGCTCGGTCGCGTGACACATGCTGCAGCGGGACATCACGATCTCCTCGACATTGGCGAGGGTCGGTTGCACCGGCAGCGCGCTTGTCCTGGCCTCGCGCGGCCCGGCCGCGGAGAGGAAGAGGATCGCGATCACGCCGACCGCTGCGACGCCCCACACCCACCATGGCGATTTGCGTCCGGCATGACTCTCGTTGAAGAAGTGGCGGATCACCGGGCCGAGCGCCAGGATGATCGCGACGATGATCCAGTTGAAGCGCGTGGCGTAGAGCAGGGGATAGTGGTTGCTGATCATCAGCACGACGACAGGGAGCGTCAAATAGTTGTTGTGGACCGAGCGTTCCTTGCTGGTCTTGCCGAGTTTCGGATCGGGTGCTTGCCCCGCGATCAGGGCGGCCACGATCTTCTTCTGGTTCGGGATGATCAACGCGAAGACGTTGGCGACCATGATGGTGCCGATGATCCCGCCGATCTGGTTGAAGGCGCCGCGGCCGCTCAGTATGTGGGTGAAGGCGTAGGTCAGCGCGACCAGGAACAGATAGCCGCCGATGGCGAACGGGAGTTCGCGCTGCGCAAGCCCGGTGCGGCAGGCGGCTTCATACAGCAGCCATGCCAGCGCGAGGCTGCAGAAGCTGAACAGCCCGGCCTGGAATGGCGTGAGGTCGAGGATCGACTTGTCGACCAGGAACAGATCGGCTTCGAGATAATACACCACCACCATCAGCGCGAAGCCGGACAGCCAGGTGGTGTAGGCCTCCCATTTGAACCAGGTCAGCTCGTCCGGCATCCGGGCGGGCGCGACCAGATATTTCATGATCCTGTAGAAGCCGCCGCCATGGACCTGCCAGGCCTCGCCCTGCACGCCGTCCGGCAGATCGCTGTTGGGCTTGAGGTTGAGATCGAGGGCGATGAAATAGAAGGAACTGCCGATCCACGCGATCGCCGCCACGACGTGCAGCCAGCGGAGCAGCAGGCTCGCCCATTCCGATATGATGGATCCCCACATGATCACCCCATCAATTGCGGCACCAATGTCGCAACTTTGATGACCGCAACCGGCGGCCCCGCCCATACAATGTGTCGCACCGTTCGGCGGCATTTTCCAGTACGATGGATGCGGCTGATGCACATCGTGCGGGCATAAGCTGACGTGGAATTCAGCAGGCGTTTGACCTGTCGCAGAACGTTTGCGGGTCGATCGGCGTTGACGCGCCACACGTGAAGGCCGGGAGGAAACGACGTGAAGAACAGGATTTCGTTGGTGGCGATATCGGCGGGGTGGCTGGTCGCGGTCGCGACTTGCGCACAGGCCGAGGCGGTGCTGCAGGGCAAGGACGCCTACGGCGATTGGCAGGCCGACAAGCCCGGCACGGTCAGGTTGATCCGGCCGCAGGACCTTGCAAAGCCTCGGGCCACGCCGTCGGTTGCGAGCTTCTCGCGCGTGGTGCCGCGGCCGCCGGAGGCTGCGCTTCAGGTGCCGGCCGGATTCAAGATCGAGCTGTTCGCCGAGGGCCTGCGTGCCCCGCGCATCATCAGGGTCGCGCCGAATGGCGATGTGTTCGTCGCGGAGACGCGCGCTCACAACATCCGCGTGTTGCGCGCCGGTGAGGGCGGCAAGGTCGTGACCAACGAGGTGTTCGCGAGCGGACTGCGGCAGCCGTTCGGCATCGCCTTCTTCCCGGGCGGCGACAATCCGCAATGGGTCTATGTCGCCAACACCGACAGCGTCGTCCGCATTCCCTATCAGGCCGGTGACCTCAAGGCGCGCGGCAAGGCGGAGACGATCGTGGCGAGCCTGCCGCATGACGGCGGCCATTCCACGCGCGACATCGTCTTCACGCCTGACAACAAGCGCATGCTGGTCTCGGTCGGCTCTCTCAGCAACGTCGCCGAAGGCATGGGTACGCCGCCGCGCGGATTGGAAGCGTGGTCGAAAACGCAGCCGCTCGGCGCCGCGTGGGCGAGCGAGACCGAGCGCGCCACCGTGCTCTCCTTTACGCCCGATGGTAAGGAGCGGAAGATCTACGCCACCGGCATCCGCAACTGCGTCGGCCTGGCGGTCCAGCCGCAGACCGGGCTGCCCTGGTGCTCGACCAACGAGCGCGACGGGCTCGGCGACGATCTCGTTCCTGACTACGTCACCAGCGTGAAGGAAGGCGCCTTCTATGGCTGGCCGTGGTTCTATGTCGGCGGTAATCAAGACCCGCGCCATGCCGGCGCGCGGCCGGACCTCAAGGACAAGGTTACCGTGCCTGATGTGCTGATGCAGCCGCACTCGGCCTCGCTCGGCATGACCTTCTATCAGGGCACGCAGTTTCCATCCGAGTACCAAGGCGATGCTTTCGCCGCCGAGCACGGCTCCTGGAACCGGTCGAAGCGCACCGGCTACAAGGTGATCCGCATCCGGATGAAGGACGGCAAGCCGACGGGCGAGTACGAGGATTTCGTCACGGGGTTCGTGGTGAATGACACCGACGTGTGGGGGCGGCCCGTCGGTGTCGCCGTGGCGAAGGATGGATCGTTGCTGGTGTCGGAGGACGGCAACGGCACGATATGGCGGGTGACAAGCGTGCCGCGATGAAGGTGTACCCTCTCCCACAAGGGCAGAAGGGACAGCAGCGTGCTTGGGATGTCTACCCCCTGCGCACACTCGCGCCGCCATCCACCGGCAGCGTCACGCCCGTAATGAAGTTCGCCTCGTCCGAAGCCAAGAACAGCGCGGCATTGGCGACGTCCCATCCCGTGCCCATCTTCCGGCGGAGCGGCACCTTACTGTCGCGCTCGGCTTCGACTTCGGCGCGGGTCTTGTGCCATTCGCGGGCGCGGGTGTCGACGGCCATCGGCGTGTTCATCAGGCCCGGCAGGATGACGTTGGCGCGGATGCCGTATTCGGCGTTCTGGTAGGCGAGCTGTTCGGTGAAGGCGATCATTGCCGACTTAGTCGCCTTGTAGGCGACGTACGGATACGTCGTGATCGCCGCCATCGAGGAGATGTTGATGATCGCGCCGCTGTTCTGCGCGCGCATGATCGGGATCACCTCTTTCGCCGCCAGAATGCAGCTCTTCAGATTGATGGCGACAACGCGGTCGAATGCCTCCTCGGTGATTTGCAGCAACTCGGCATCGCCGCCGGACAGGCTGACGCCGACATTGTTGTGCAGCACGTCGATGCGGCCCCAGCGCGAATGCGCGTCCGCCACCATCGCCTTGATGTCGGCGGACTTGGTCACGTCGGCCTTGAAGGCTGCGGCGGTGCCTTGCTGCGCGGCGATCATGGCGGCGGTTTCCTGCGCCGATTCCAGATGATGATCGACGCAAAGCACCTTGGCGCCCTCGCGCGCGAAGGTGAGCGCGGTGGCGCGGCCGTTGCCCATTCCCTCGCCGGGGCTTTGCCCGGCCCCGACTACGATCGCAATCTTGTCCTTCAAGCGCATGTCAGTTCACTCCGGGGATCGGGTACTGCTGGAGTACCTCTTTGTAATAAGGCTCGTTGTCGATCTTCATGGTGGCGAGCACGCGCACGACGCCGCAATAGAAAGCGATGGTCAGCACGAGGTCGACCATGTGTTCGTCCGAGAGATGCTGCTCGATCTCGGCAAAGGTCGCATCCGACATCGCGAGCTCGCGTACCATCTCGCGGGCGCCTTTCAGGATCGCCTTGGCGAGCGGCTCGAGCTTCGAGGGCTTTCCGTTGGTCTCGGCCATCAGGCCGGCGATGTCCTCGTCGGTGACGCCGAATTCCTTGCCGATCTTCACGTGATGGGTGAATTCGTATTCCGACTTCTCCATCCAGCCGACCTGGAGGATCGCAAGCTCCCGCAGGCGCGGGTCGAGCTTGCTCTTGAAGCGGATGTAGCCGCCGATGCCGTTGAAGGCGCGCGCCATCTCCGGCGAGTTGACCAACAGCTTGTGCAGATTGGTGTTGCGCTCGAGCATGTCGCGATAATCAGGCGCGACCTGGTCGGCTTCGAGATAGGGCAGGCGGGCCATCCCTGGTGTTCCTTTCAGTGCTCTTGTGATCCACGTTCGGGGGCTTGGAGCGTCACGCCGCCGTCGACCACCAGCACCTGGCCGGTGATGTAGCGCGCGAAATTGCTGAGCAGGAACTTGACGGCATGGCCGACGTCCCAGCCGGTGCCTTCGGTCTTCAGCAGTGAGGCCATGGCGCGCTGCGCGCGCGCCTGCTCGCTCATGCCGCGGGCATAGACCATCGGCGTGTACATCGGTCCCGGGCAGATGCAGTTGACGCGGATGTTGTCGCGGCCGTGATCGACCGCCATCGCGCGGGTCAGCCCGATGATCGCGGCCTTTGATGTCGTGTAGGTCGTGAGCCCGCGCGGCCGCAGCGCCGAGATCGAGGAGATGTTGACGATCGCGCCGCCTTTGGAGGTCTTGATCATGGCGGGGATCGCATGCTTCGAGAGCAGGAACATGCTCTCGACATTGACCTGCATGACGCGGCGATATTGCTCGGGCGTCTCGTCGACCACGCTGCCCCGGCTGCCGATGCCGACATTGTTGTCGAGAAAATCGAGCCGGCCCCAGCGATCGAGCGCCGCTTCGACCAGTGCCTTGCAATCGCCCTCGCTGGTGACATCGCCGCCATGGGCTGCGGCAGTGCCGCCCTCGTCTGAGATCATCTCCACGGTGCGCTCGGCGAGCTTGAGGTTGCGGTCCGCCACCAGCACCTTGGCGCCCGCGCGTGCCAGCAGGATTGCAGCAGCACGGCCATTGCCGATACCGTCGCCCGCAGCGCCGCCTCCGCTGACCATCGCTACCTTGCCGCCGAAACCGGCATCGTCCTCGGGGCCCCGCATGTCGTTCTTCCCAATTATTTTCGTGCAGATTAGCAATCGTCCCCGCCGGAGAGAAGGGCGCTCCTCCTGCATTCATGTCATTGACATCGCATGGAATTGCATGTCGCGGCCGGCGCATTGCGCAGGGCTGGTCCTTGCGGCTGAGGAACCGTTTTCCCGCGACTGCGTTTGCTGCCGGAGCCTTTCCCGCGCTAGGCTCTGTCCCGGGGCTTCCCAACCGCCAGTGGCTTGCCGATGAATCTGCTCGATCCACAAGGACCTGTGGCTGCGGCCAACAGCACGATCCTGGTCGATTCCGTCTTCATCATGCTCGCGATCGTGGTGCCGACCATCATCGCGATCCTCGGCTTTGCGTTCTGGTTTCGCGCCTCCAATCCGAGGGCGCACTTTCAGCCGGACTTCGTCTATTCCGGGCGCGTCGAGATGGTGGTGTGGGCGATCCCCGCGCTCACCGTGATTCTGCTCGGCGGCGTCGCCTGGATCGGCTCGCACCAGCTCGATCCCGCAGCACCCGTGCCCGGCACCGGCAGCCCGGTCCGCATTCAGGCCGTCTCGCTCGACTGGAAATGGCTGTTCATTTATCCTGACCAGCGCATCGCCACCGTCAACACGCTGACGGTGCCGGCCGGCGCCGAGCTGAACTTTCAGCTGACGTCGTCGAGCGTGATGAACACGTTCTTCATCCCGCAACTCGGCAGCATGATCTACACCATGAACGGCATGGTGACGAAGCTGAACCTGCGCGCCGACAGCGAAGGCAAGCTGCAGGGCCTGTCGGCGCATTTCTCCGGCGACGGTTTTCCGGACATGATGTTCGACGTCGACGTGATCTCGCCGCTCGCCTTTCCGGACTGGGTGGCGGCGACGGCGAAGAGCGATGCTGTCCTCAATGAGGAAAGCTACAAGAAGCTGATGCAGCAGGGCATCGAAAAGGGCAGGCCGACCTACCGGCTCGACGATCCCAGGCTGTTCGACCTGATCGCGAGCCAGCACATTCCGCCAGGACCGGGGCCAGAGCTGATCTCCGATGCCGGCCGTCCGCACAGTGGAGGCCATGATGCTCGGTAAGCTCGACTGGTCGGCGATCCCGTTCGACCAACCCATTCCGCTGATTGCGGGCGCAGTCGTGCTGTTCGGGATTCTCGCGGTGCTGATCTGGGTCGTGGTGAAGGGGCATCTGCCCTATCTCTGGCACGAGTGGATCACCAGCGTCGACCACAAGCGGATCGGCGTCATGTACATCCTGCTGGCCTCGGTGATGCTGCTGCGTGGCGGCAGCGACGCCATCATGATGCGGATCCAGCAGGCGGTCGCCTATCAGTCGCAGGGTTATCTGCCGCCGGAGCATTACAACCAGATATTCTCCGCGCACGGCACCATCATGATCTTCTTCGTGGCGATGCCGTTCGTGATCGGGCTGATGAACCTGATCGTGCCGCTGCAGCTTGGCGTGCGCGACGTCGCTTTTCCGACACTCAATTCAGTCGGCTTCTGGCTCACCGCGACCGGCGCGCTGCTGGTCAATCTCTCGCTCGTGATCGGCGAATTCGCCCGCACCGGCTGGCTCGCGTTTCCGCCGCTATCGGAATTGTCCTACTCGCCGGGCGTCGGCGTCGATTACTACGCCTGGTCGCTGCAGATCTCCGGCGTCGGTACGCTGGTGGCGGGCATCAACCTCGTCACGACGGTGCTGAAGCTGCGCACCAAGGGCATGAACTATCTGCGCATGCCGATGTTCTGCTGGACCACGCTGGCCTCGAATCTCCTCATCGTCGCGGCCTTCCCGATCCTCACCGCGACGCTGGCGATGCTGCTGCTCGACCGCTATCTCGGCTTCCACTTCTTCACCAACGAAGCCGGCGGCAACGTCATGATGTTCATGAATCTGATCTGGGCCTGGGGTCATCCGGAGGTCTACATCCTGGTGCTCCCGGCGTTCGGCATCTTCTCCGAGGTGGTCTCGACCTTCTCCGGCAAGGCGCTGTTCGGCTATCGCTCGATGGTGCTGGCGACCATGGCGATCTGCATCATTTCCTTCATGGTCTGGCTGCATCACTTCTTCACGATGGGCGCAGGTCCCGACGTCAACGCCATCTTCGGCATCGCCAGCATGATCATCGCGATACCGACCGGGGTGAAGATCTACAATTGGTTGTTCACGATGTATGGCGGCCGCATCCGCTTCGAGACGCCAATGCTGTGGTCGATAGGCTTCATGGTCACCTTCATCATCGGCGGACTGACCGGCGTGCTGGTCGCGGTGCCGCCGGCCGATTTCATGCTCCACAACAGCATGTTCCTGGTTGCGCACTTCCACAACGTCATCATCGGCGGCGTGCTGTTCGGTGCCTTCGCCGGCTTCGAATACTGGTTTCCAAAGGCGTTCGGCTTCCGCCTTGACGACCGCTGGGGCAAGCTGGCGTTCTGGTTCACGTTCCTCGGCTTCTACGTCACCTTCGTGCCGCTCTATGTCGCCGGCATGCTCGGCATGACGCGGCGGATGCAGCACTATGATGTCGCGGCATGGCGGCCGTGGATGTTCGTGGCGGCCGCCGGCATGGCCGTGCTGACGATCGGGGTGATCTGCCAGATCGTGCAGATCGTGGTCAGCATCCGCAACCGCGATGCCTTGCGCGATCGCACCGGCGATCTCTGGGACGGCCGCTCGCTGGAATGGGCGACCTCGTCGCCGCCACCGGTTTTCAACTTCGCTTTCAATCCCGATGTGCGCGGCGAGGATGCCTACTGGGACATTAAGAGCCGCGCCCAGCAGCAATCGCTCGAGCATGAAGTGCCCGAGTATCATGACATCGAGATGCCCCGGAATTCCCCGACCGGCTTCGTCTGCGCGTTCTTTGCCACCATCATGGGCTTTGCACTGATCTGGCACATCTGGTGGATGGTGATTTTGGGCGGCATCGGGGCGTTCGCGACCTTCGTCGTGTTCGCCTGGCGCGACCATGACGAATACGTCATTCCGGCCGACGAAGTCGCCGCGATAGACCGCGTCAATATCGAGGAGCGGCGCAGCCTTGTCAGCATGGCGGGGACAGTCTGATGTCAATGACCGCGACGGCCGGCCGTGCGCACGCCGATCCCCATCACATCGGGCTCGTCATCGAGCATCCCGGGCCGGCGCCGAAGCGCATCGTGACCGCCTATGGCTTCTGGGTCTTCCTGCTCTCCGACATCGTGATGTTCTCCTGCTTCTTTGCGGCCTATGCGGTGCTGGTCGGCCAGACCGCCGGCGGCCCGAAAGGTTCGGAGATATTCGACCAGCGGAATGTGGCGATCGAGACTGTCTGCCTGCTGCTGTCGAGTTTTACGTGCGGCATGGCCAGTATCGCGGCCGATGTGCGCAACCGGTTCTGGTTCTACCTCGGCATGGCCGTGACTTGCGGGCTCGGAGTGGTGTTCCTCGCCATTGAGTTCCGCGAATTCGCCGATCTCGTCTCCCGCGGTTATGGGCCGTCGCGAAGCGCCTTCCTCACAGCGTTCTTCTCGCTGGTGGGATGCCACGGTCTGCACGTCTCGGCCGGCGTGCTGTGGCTGCTGACCATGATGGCCCAGGTCTTCGCCAAGGGCTTTCGCGCAGACGTCCTGCGCCGGATGATGTGCTTTGCGCTGTTCTGGCATGCGCTCGACATCGTCTGGGTCGGGGTGTTCTCCGTGGTCTACTTGCTTGGGAGTGGCGTATGAGCGATCAGGCGCATGTGCGGACCGAACGCGACCTCGCGCCGGGCGAGGAAGAGCAACACAGTGTCGGCGCACGCATCCTTGGTTACGTGGTCGGCCTTGTGCTTGCGCTGCTGCTGACGGCGACGTCGTTCTTCATCGCCGGCACCGATCTGGTCTGGCAGCCTTCCATTCCCGTTGCGCTGATTGTGCTGGCGATCGCGCAGATGGGCGTGCACCTCGTGTTCTTCCTGCACATCACCACTGGCCCCGACAACACCAACAACGTACTGGCGCTGGCCTTCGGATTGCTGGTGGTCTTCCTGGTGGTCGGTGGCACCGTCTGGATCATGGCGCATCTGAATGCGAACATGCCGCCGATGGATCAGATCATGCCGATGCGCCGTTAGCGCATTGTGCAAAAAAGAAGAGCCGCTTGTTGTGACAAGCGGCCCAAGTCTAGGGAGGAAACGCCCGAGCAAAGCAATCGGGCCGGAACCGGATTGCCGCCAAGGAAACGCTCGCGCAAAGCGCTTGCGTAAACATTTAAATGCAGCAACTCCCGATAGAGTTCAATTCCGGATGAATACTGTCTCCGGCTACCGCTCACGGCTGCGTGACCGACTTCCTCATTTCGGCCGGCGGCAATTATAGGCCTTGCGGAAGCCCGCGGCCTGGGCGTCGTCCTCCGAGCAGAACCAGCGATCCGGCTTGGTGGTCGCGGGGTAACTCGGGCAACCCCGCAAATGATAGATGCCGATATTGCCGGTGACGCGCGCGCGCACCGCAAGCTTGCCCTTGATGCTACAGCTCGGCGGCATGTTCAGATCCTCGGGAAACAACGCCGCGCGAATCTCCTTGTCGCGGTCGGCGCGGCAGGCGGCACCCAGGAGCACGCCGTCCTTCTTGCCGGTGCGAAAATCTTGCGGTGCAACAAAGCAGCCCTTCCAGATTCCGACCGAGGCCGATTTGGCGTCGGCCGCCGCTGACTTGACGTTCGTCTTGATCGGCTCGCGCGCGACGGCAAAGCCGAGCTTGACTAACTGCTCGTTCAAGCTGGTCTTGTCGCCCTCGGCCGTGCAGATCGCGCGGTGCCGCTTGCCGAAGCTCTTTTCGGGGCCGACATCGTCGCAACGCACGGATCGCTTGCCGATCAGCTTCGCGAGCTGGTCGCGGGCCTCGATGCCGCAGGTCCAGGGATCGGCGTGATCGTCGATGCAGACCTGATCCAGCTCGGGCGCGTCGACGCCGTCGAGGCGGTAGGTGACGTCGCCGAGCTGGATGGAGTTGCCGTCGCGGACTGTCGCGGCGGCGGTCAGCGCAGAGGCGGGGCCGGAGGTGCCCAGAAATCCGGACAAAGCGAGAAAGAAAACGAGCGCGAAAGCGCGCGCGGCGGAAAATGAATTCTCGAAGGACATACGGTCTCGCTATCGATTGGTCTTTCGCCTTGTTCCTAGCATCCGGATGTGGCGATACCAATGGTCTGCGCCCTGCGAAGTGCGACATTCCGGCCCCGCGGCTTTACTCAGCCGTAGCTCTGATCCTATCGTTGCCCGGCCTCGCGGACCGCGGAGGCCGAATCGCCCGTGAAGCGGCGAGGGAGGGAAAAGGTTGCGATGAAAGACCCCGTGGACGTCCTGATCATCGGTGCCGGCGCTTCAGGCGCGGCGGTGGCGTGGTCGCTGGCCGAGACCAAAATGCACATTCTCTGCCTGGAGCAGGGTGGCTGGATGAACCCGGCGGAATATCCCAGCACGGGCCGGGACTGGGAGGCCAAGTTCTACGGCGAGTGGTCGTCGAGCCCCAACATCCGCGGCCGGCCCGAGGACTATCCGATCAACGACGACAATTCGCCGATCAAGGTCGTCAACTATAATGCGGTCGGCGGCTCGACGGTGATGTACACCGCGCATTGGCCGCGGCTGCATCCCTCCGATTTCAAGGTCAAGACGCTCGACGGCGTCGCCGACGACTGGCCGATCGATTACGACGCGCTGACCCCGTTCTTCGAAGAGAATGACCGGATGATGGGGACGTCAGGCCTGTCGGGCGATCCGCTCTCGCCGCTGACGCATCCGCCGATGCCACAACAGCCGCTCGGCTTGTCCGGCGCCATCATCGGCAAGGCCATGAACGAGCGCGGCTGGCACTGGTGGCCGTCGGACACGACGGTTGCGACCATGGATTATGAGGGCCGCGCGCGCTGCATCAATCTCGGCCATTGCACGCCGGCCTGCGCGCAAGGCGCAAAATCCTCGACCGACATCACCTATTGGCCGCACGCGGTCCGCGCCGGTGTCGAGCTGCGCACCCATTGCCGGGTGCGCGAAATCACCACCGACGAGAACGGCATGGCCACAGGCGTGGTCTACTACGACAAGGATGGCGTCGAGCAGTTCCAGCCGGCGCATGTCGTCATCATCGCCTGCAACGGCGTCGGCACGCCGCGGCTGCTGCTGAACTCGGCATCGAGCCGCTTTCCGAACGGTCTTGCCAATTCGTCCGGCCTGGTCGGCAAGAACCTGATGTTCCATCCCTATGCGCAGATCTACGGCTACGTGAAGGAGCCGACCGACAGCAACCGTGCGCCGCCGACCTGCCTGTGGAGCAAGGAGTGGTATGACACGGACCTGGCGCGCGGTTTCGTGCGCGGCTATGGCGTCCAGTTCGTGCGCGGCGCCGGACCGGTGTTCGAGGCTGTCGTCAGCGAGCAGAAGGGCATCTTGCCGTGGGGCGCCGATCATCACCGCATCTTCCGCAAGCTCAACGGCCACCGCCTCGGGTTTTCCGCGATTTGCGAGGACCTGCCGGAGGAGCATAACCAGGTCACGCTCGATCCGGTCTTGAAGGACAGCCACGGCATTCCCGCGCCGAAGATCGACTACACGATCAGCGAGAACAGCCGGAAGATGATGGAGCATGCGCTGGCGCGCGGCCGGGAGATTCTCGAAACGGCGGGGGCGAGCGACATCTGCGTCAACTCGCCGATCCCGTGGGGCGGCTGGCACCTGCTGGGCACGGCACGCATGGGCACCGACCCCGAACGCTCCGTCGTCAACGAATGGGGCCGCTCGCACGACGTGAAGAACCTCTTCATCGTCGATGGCAGCGTCTTCGTCACCTCGGGCGGCGTCAACCCGACCTCCACCATCCAGGCCATCGCGCTCTACGTCGCCGACCAGATGAAGCAGCGCCTCGCCAATTTGTTCGATTGAGAATGATATGTCCGCAGAAAATCAACTGACACGCGCCCAACGCGACGACCTTCGCACCATCGCCGCGATGATCGTTCCCGCCAGCGACGCGTACAAGGTGCCCGGCGCCGATGATCCCGCGATCCAGGCCGACATGCTGGCGACGCTTGGCCGTGACAGCAAATTGGTGGCGGCGGCGCTCGACCATCTGGCGCGGCTTGCGGGCCAACCGTTCGCCGAGCTCGATGCGGCAAAGCGCGATGTGGTGGCGCAGGAGTTTCGCAGTTCCGGCGGCGGGGCTGCCGCAACCCTCGTCCGCGTGGTGCTGCAATGCTACTACCGCGACGACCGTGTGCTGCACTCGCTAGGGCTCGAGCTGCGCGCGCCGTTCCCCAAGGGTTACGTGCTCCCGGATGGCGACTGGTCCCTGCTCGACCCGGTCAAGGCAAGGGCGGGCTCGCTGCGGCGGGTGCCCTAAGCGGCCACTTGCGCTGGAGGGAACAGGCCACCATCTGTGTGACCCTCAAGGACTCTTGCCATGCTGGATTTTACCACAGACATCGTCGATGACGCACCGTCATCGCGAACGACAGCGGCTGCCCCGGACAATGACCGGGTCCTGCTGGACGCCTATTCCAATGCCGTGATCGACGTGACCGATCGCGTCGGCCCTGCGGTGGTGCGCGTCGAAACCGGGCCGAAAGTGCCGAACGGCCGCGAGCGCGGCGGGCTCGGCTCCGGCATCGTGATCTCGCCGGACGGGCTCGTGCTCACCAATAGCCATGTGGTCGGCTCGTCGAAGGAGATCCGGCTGCGGGACGTCGAGGGTAATGTCGGCGAGGCCCGCGTGCTCGGTGTCGATCCCGATACCGACCTCGCGCTGCTGCGCGCCAACGGCGTGCGTGACTTGCCCTATGCCGCGCTCGGCAACTCCCAGAACCTGAAGCGCGGCCAGCTCGTGATCGCGATCGGCAATCCGCTCGGATTCGAGTCGACCGTCACCGCCGGCGTGGTCTCCGCGCTCGGGCGCTCGATCCGCTCGGTCAGCGGCCGCACCATCGAGGACGTGATCCAGACCGATGCCGCGCTCAATCCCGGCAATTCCGGCGGGCCGCTGGTGTCGTCGAATGCCGAGGTGATCGGCATCAACACCGCCATCATAAATGGCGCGCAAGGCATCTGCTTCGCGGTCGCCAGCAACACCGCGCAATTCGTGCTGTCGGAGATCATCCGCCACGGCTATGTCCGCCGCGCCTATATCGGCGTCGCCGGGCAGACCGCGCCGATCCCGCGGCGGCACGCGGTGCTGGCCGGCGTCGAGAACAAGATGGGCGCGTTGCTGGCGCAGATCGAGCCGGACGGGCCGGCGGCGAAGGCGGGCCTGTTGTCCGGCGATGTCGTGATCAGCCTCGACGGCGTCGGGATCAATGGCGTCGACGACCTGATCCGCGTGCTCGACCGCGACCGGATCGGCCGGCGGCTGGCCATGGACGTGCTGCGGCTCGGCCGGCTGCGGGCGATCGACATCGACCCGGTCGAGCGCAAGCCGGCCCGCTAGCTGTGGTCTTTCAGGAGGTTGTCCATCATTGCGAGCGAGCGGGTCCGCGCGAAGCGCGGCCCGATGACGGGCTCCGCGAAGCAATCCAGACTGTCTCCGGGGAAAGACTCTGGATTGCTTCGTCGCAAGGGCTCCTCGCAATGACCAGGAGAGAGTTCGGGCCTAACCGCTACTCCGCAGCCACCGCAAAGCGGCTGTTCTCCAGCTCCGCTTCCAGCCGCGCCTTCTCGGCCGCGGCAAGCTTGATGTTGGCCTCCTTGACGTGGCCGAAGCCGCGGATCGTCTCCGGCAGTCGCGCAAGCTTTGCCAGCAGCGGGATCTGCTCCGCCTTCAGCCCGGCGATCCGCTGATCGATCATGCCGAGATAATCCGCGACCAGCTTCCGCTCGGTCCGGCGCTCCTCGGTGCGGCCGAACGGATCGAACGCGCCGCCGCGCAGGAATTTCAGCTTGGCCAGAACGCGGAAGGCGTGGATCATCCAGCCGCCGAATTCCTTCTTCTGGAGATGTCCGGTGGTCTTGTCGCGCTGTGCGAAGATCGGCGGGGCCAGATAGAACTTCAGCTTGAAGTCGCCGTCGAATTTCTCCGAGACCTTCTTGGAGAAGCTGCCGTCGGTATAGAGGCGTGCGACCTCGTACTCGTCCTTGTAGGACATGAGCTTGAATAGATTCTTGGCGACAGCCTCGGTCAGCTCCACGGACGCGGGCGAGGCAGCTGCTTCCGCCTTGCGCACCTTGGCGACGGCCGCGAGGTAGCGGTCGGCGTAGGCCTTGTCCTGGTAGCCACTCAGAAACTCCGCGCGGGTCGCGATGATGTCGTCGAGCGACTTCGCCGGCGCGGACGCCCGGCTCCTGAACTGGAGCACGCTGCGCACCCGCGACATGTCGTGGGCGGCGAGGCGTCCCCAGGTGAAGGCAAGCTTGTTCATCTCGATGGCGGTGCCGTTGATCTCGATGGCGCGGAGCAGCGCTTCCAGCGACAGCGGGATGGCGCCCTTCTGGAAGGCGAAGCCGAGCATGAAGGGATTTGTCGCAATCGAATCGCCCATCAGCGCCGAGGCAATGCCGGTGGCATCGATGATGTCGAGGTTCTTGTCGCCGACGGCGTCGCGCAGCACGGTCTGCATCGTGCCCATCTCGAAATCGAGATCGGGGTTTTGCACGAAGCTCGCGGTGGGCTGCAGGTCGGCGTTGACATAGGCCTTGGTCACGCCGCGCTCGGCACGGCTGAGCGCGGAGGGACCGGCCGAGACGATCATGTCGCAGCCGAGGATGACGTCCGCGCCGCCCGTGGTGATCCGGACCGCGGAGATGTCTTCCGGCTTCGCGGCGATGCGTACATGGCTCATCACCGCGCCGTTCTTCTGCGACAGGCCGGTGAAATCCAGCGCCGAGCAGCCGCGGCCGTCGACATGGGCGGCCATGCCGAGCAGCGCGCCGATGGTGATGACGCCGGTGCCGCCGATGCCGGTGACGAGGATGTTGTAGGGCGCCTCCAGCTCGCGCGCAGGCGGCAGCGGAAGGTCGGCGAACAACTGGCCTGAGTCTACTGCCGAGGTCTTCATGCGCTTCAGGCTGCCGCCATGCACGGTGACAAAACTCGGGCAAAAACCTTCGACGCAGGAAAAGTCCTTGTTGCAGTTCGACTGATCGATCTGGCGCTTGCGGCCGAATTCGGTCTCGAGCGGCTGCACCGAGACGCAATTGGAAGCCTGCGAGCAATCGCCGCAACCTTCGCAGACCAGCTCGTTGATGAAGGCGCGCTTGGCGGGATCGGGATAGAGTCCACGCTTGCGGCGGCGGCGCTTTTCCGCCGCGCAGGTCTGGTCATAGATGATGACCGTGAGGCCCTTGATGTCGCGCAGCTCGCGTTGAACGGCATCGAGCTCGCGGCGGTGATGAATGGTCGCGCCCTGCGGGAAGTAGTTGCCTTCAGGGTATTTGGTGGGATCGTCCGAGACGACCGCGAGCCGCTTGACGCCTTCGGCCCAGACCTGGTGCGCGATCTGCGCGACGTTGAAGCCGCCCTCGGCCGGCTGGCCGCCGGTCATCGCGACGGCGTCGTTGTAGAGGATCTTGTAGGTGATGCTGATGCCGGCGGCCGATGCCGCGCGAAGGGCGAGAAGCCCGGAATGGGTATAGGTGCCGTCGCCGAGGTTCTGGAAGATGTGCTGCTCGGTGGTGAAGGGCGCTTGTCCAATCCAGTTCACGCCTTCGGCGCCCATATGCGAGATCAGATCGGTGCGGCGCGTCGGCATGCTCAAAGCCATGCCGTGACAGCCGATGCCGGCCATAGCGCGGCTTCCTTCGGGCACGCGCGTCGAGGTGTTGTGCGGGCAGCCCGAGCAGAAGAACGGCGTGCGCGCGAGCTTGATCTGCGTGCTGGTGGTGACGGGGTTGTCGAAGGCCTCGAGCCGCGCGAGCCGCTGCTCCAGCACCGGGCTGTGATGGCCGAGCTTGCGCAACCGCGCCACCAGCGCGGCCGCGACCAAGGTCGGCGTCAGTTCGCCCTCGCTCGGCAGCAGCGGTGCGCCGCGCTCGTCGCGTTTGCCCGTGACGGTCGGGCGGCGGGACGCATCGATATTGTAGAGGATGCGCATCAGCTGGTCTTCGATGAAGCCGCGTTTCTCCTCGATCACCAGGACGTCTTGAAGCCCTTCGGCAAAACGCTTGGCGCCGCTTTCCTCCAGCGGCCAGGTCATCGCGACCTTGTAGATGCGCAGGCCGAGGTCCTGCGCGTCCTTGTCGGTAATGCCCAAATCGGCGAGGGCCTGCCGCAGATCGAGATAGGCCTTGCCGGTCGCGACGATGCCGAGACGTGCTGGCTTGGAGTCGAGCACGATGCGGTCGAGCTGGTTGGCGCGGGCGAAAGCCTGCACCGCCGCCATCTTGGGGCCGAACAGGCGCCTCTCCGCGTCCAGCGGCGGATCGGGCCAGCGGATGTTGAGGCCGCCGGGCGGCATCTCGAAATCGTCGGGGAGCTTGATCTGGATGCGTTCGGGATCGCTATAGATCGAGGCCGAGCTCTCCACGGTCTCGCTGATCGCCTTGAAGCCGACCCAGCAGCCGGAGAAGCGCGACAGCGCAAAACCATAGAGGCCGAGATCGAGATAATCCTGCAGCGTCGCCGGATTGATCACGGGGATCAGCGCCGCTGCGAACACCTGCTCGCTCTGATGCGCCAGTGTCGAGGACTGGCAGCCATGGTCGTCGCCGGCAAGCGCTAGCACGCCGCCATTGAGCGAAGTTCCGGCCGCATTGGCGTGCTTGAGCGCATCGACCGAGCGGTCGACGCCGGGTCCCTTGCCGTACCAGATGCCGAACACGCCATCGACCTTGGCGCCGGGAAACAGGCCGACCTGCTGGCTGCCCCAGACGGCGGTCGCCGCGAGGTCCTCGTTGAGGCCGGGGACGAAGGCGATGTCGTGCTGCTGGAGGTGCGACTTGGCACGCCACAGCGCGTGGTCGTACATGCCGAGCGGGGAACCGCGATAGCCCGAGATGAAGCCGCCGGTGTTGAGGCCCTGGAGCCGGTCGCGTTCGCGCTGCAACATGGGCAACCGGACCAGCGCCTGCGTGCCGGACAGGAATATCCGCTTCGATTCGAGCCGGTATTTGTCTTCCAGCTCGACCTGCATCAGCGTCATTTCAGAAGTCCTTGTCTCTGGTTCGACTTTATTCGACTTGGGGTTTGCGCTGCGGGAGGGATTGCGGCTGCGCGACGCGAATTGTGACAGTCAAAGGCATGGGCCAGCGAAGTCAATATCGCTGGCCGCATCCGTGGCGCTCCTGCTAGTCATGGCTTCCAGTGGAGAACACCATGGGCGACCTCTATCCGTTCTCGCTGCAGCAAAAGCTCGCCGTCATCACCGAGAACTCGCCGTATTACTCAGGCGCCGACGATCCTTCGAATCCCTGGGGCGGGGCGATCATTCCGATAGAGATGCTGAGCGTGCTGTTCCAGTACCGCTCGAAGAGCGATCCGTTGCCGGCGAAGGGACCAGCCGTCGGCCTGTTCGCCGATCAGGAGATCAGGCTGGTGAAGGGCCCGCTCGTCGTCGAGGAGTACGAAGTCGAGCGCGAGGTGGTCGCGCTCTCCGGCAGCCGCCGCACCGAGAGTGCGTGGGTCAAGACGCGCGTGTTCGACAAGACGAATTCGGCGGTCGCGACCATGCTGCTGAACATGGCGACGCTGAAGGATTCCTACGCGCCGTATGAGGAAGAATATCGGCGGCGGTACGGAGAGACTGCCCGCTGAAAACGAGCTTCGTTGTCGCTCATCCTCTAGGCAAATGCCCGTCGCAAAGCCGTCGCACAGCGAATAAGCAGCCGCGAGCACTCTCGATAACGCGCTGATAGCGCAACGAATTTGCGCGCTTCGTCTTCCCGATCGTCATTGTACACAATGGCACGGCGCTTGCAGAACTCCTGGCACACAGAGTTCTCGCGAGGGGCGGGCGTCATGTTGAACTCAAGCAAGCCGACACTGGGCGTCATCAGCGCCGAACCCGGGCCGATCGAGCTCGACTGGTCGGCTACCGCGCTCGTGATCATCGACATGCAGCGCGATTTCATGGAGCCCGGCGGCTTCGGCGAGACGCTCGGCAACGACGTCAGCCAGCTCGCGCGCGCGGTGAAGCCGATCGGTGCGGTGCTGAAGGCCGCGCGCGACACCGGCATGCTGGTGATCCACACGCGCGAAGGCCATCTGCCCGATCTCTCCGACGCGCCGCCGGCGAAAGTCGAGCGCGGCGCGCCATCCTTGCGCATCGGCGACCCCGGCCCGATGGGCCGCATTCTCATTCGCGGTGAGGCCGGCCACGACATCATCCCGGAGCTCTATCCGCTCGACAGCGAGATCGTGATCGACAAGCCCGGCAAGGGCGCATTCTACGCCACCGAGCTCATCGACGTGCTGGAGAAATACGGCATCGAAAATCTGCTGGTGTGCGGCGTCACCACCGAAGTGTGCGTCAACACCACCGTGCGCGAGGCCAATGACCGCGGCTATCGCTGCGTCGTGATTTCGGACGGCTGCGCATCCTACTTCCCTGAATTTCACGAGATGGGCCTGAAAATGATCAAGGCCCAGGGCGGCATCTTCGGCTGGGTCGCAAGCTCAGCCGCGGTATTGGAGGCGATGCCAAGCTCCAGATCGACACCATGCTGGGCTCGACCATGAATGCGGCGGCGACCGTCGGCGGAATGGCGCAGTCAAGGCTGCCGCGATCGCAGCGCTTCCGCAGCAGGGCGTGTTATATCACGGGCTCGACGTGATGGGTGGCGGCTCCATTCTCGGCGGCCTCATCCTGGGTGCCATCGGCGTCTTCATCATCGAGCGTGATTTCGAGAAGGCCTCGGCGTTCGCCTTGGTTGGCGCCGTGCTCACCTATTTCGGCTTCATGCACGGCGAGGCCGTGGGTATCGGCGGAGGGTTCGGCGTCACGCCATCCGTCGCTTTCGCCTACGCCGTGATGGCTGCCGGACTGTACGTTCTCAGCCGGCGCAGCAGCGAGAACTACATGCCGCATGCGGAGATGACGGCCGCGCCGGCGGAGTAGCTACCCGCCCTTGACGGCCCCAGCGGTGAGCCCGGCAACGATCTGTCGCTGGGCGAACACCGTCAGCAGCAGCACCGGGAACGTCACGATCAGCGCCGCGGCCGCGAGCGGCCCCCAGCTCAGCTGGTCGAACGAGATCATGTTGTAGACGGCAACCGGCAGGGTGCGTGTCTCACGTCCCGCCAGCACGATGCCGAACACAAAATTGTTCCAGGAGAAGATCACGGCCAGAATGAAGGCAACGGCGATGCCGGGCTTGGCGATCGGCAGCGCGACATGGCGGAAGACCTGCCAGCGTGTGGCGCCGTCGATGAGGGCGGCTTCTTCCAGCTCCATCGGCGTCGTCTCGAAATAGCCGATCATGATCCAGATCACGATCGGCACCGTCACCACCAGATGGATGATGATCTGCGGCACCAGCGTGCCGAGCAGTCCCAGCCATTGGAACAGCAGGAACAGCGGGATCAAATAGGACAGGCCGGGCGTGATCCGGGCGATCAGGATCACGATCGCGGATTTGTGCGCGGCCATGCGTGCGATGCCGTAACCGGCGGGGACACCGACGATCAGCGCAAGCAACGTCGCGCCGCCTGTCACGATCAGGCTGTTGATGAAATAAGTCAGGAAGCGGTTGGAGGCGAGCACGTCCGCGTAGTTCTTCCAGGCGATATGCTCGGGGAAGAACACCGGCGGGTAGGCGGCGTTGTCGATCTCGAATTTGAGCGACAGCGACAGCATCCAGAGAAAGAACAGGATTGCCGGCGATACGATGACGAACACCGAAAGCCACAGGCCGATTTTGCCGATGATCTGACGGGGTGTCATGCGTCGCTCGAGATTTCTGTCCACAGCATGCGCTGGCGGGCATAGAGCATCACGGCCGCAAGCGCGACGATCAGCAGGAAGAACACCACCGCGATCGCCGAGCCGTAGCCGAGGTCGTAATAGGAGAAGGCGACGCTGTAGAGATAGATGTTGATGGTCTCCGACGCCGATCCCGGTCCGCCCTGCGTGATTGCGAAGATGATGTCGAAACTTTTCACGGCGTCGATCATGCGGATCATGCCGGCGATGAACAGGAACGGCATGATCAGCGGCAGGGTGATGAAGCGGAAGACCTGCCAGATATTGGCGCCGTCGATCTGTGCACTTTCATAAGGCTCGGTCGGAATCGCGGCGAGGCCGCCGAGCACGATCAGCATGACCAGCGGCGTCCATTGCCAGGTCTCGACCAGGACCAGCGAAGGAATGACGGTCGCGGGATGGAACACCCAGAGCTGCGCAGGGATCCCGACCAGTGACAGCAAATAGTTCAGCACGCCGAGCTGCGGGTGGAACATCATGGTCCAGACCAGCGCGATCGCCACCGGCGTCGCCATCATCGGCATGATGAAGACGCCGCGCAGGAAGCCGCGGCCGGGGAATTTCTGGTGAAACACCACGGCCGCAAACGTGCCGAGCACGAGCGGCAGCAGCACGGACAGTGCGGTGTAGAACAGCGTATGCCCGATGGCCTCGATGAAGCGGGGATCGCTCGTCAGCCGCAGATAATTGGAGAATCCAGCGAAGGTGGTCGCCGAGCCGACCTTCCACTCGTTCAGGCTCATCCAGATCGTGAAGACCCACGGGAAGATGATGATCGCGAGCACGACGACCAGCGCCGGCACCACGAACGGCCAGTAGGACGGCGGCCGCAACTCTTTCTCCGGCGCGGCATCAGACTTTGCCGCGCCCGGAGTCGATTGTGTCAACGCACTCACGTCTTCTCGCTACGCTCCAGGATCGGCCGGTACTGATCGTTGGCCTTCTTCAGCTCGGCGGCAGGATCGGCGCCGGACAGGGTCGCGGTGACCGCGGCGCCGACGATGTCGCGGAATTCGGCGACCGGGATCACGACGGGCAGGCCCAGCTTGCTGATCTTGCCGGAATCGATCACCGATTGCAGCCACTCCTTGGTCTTCACGCCCTTCTGGACTTCGGGATCGCCGAGGATCGAGTTGCGGAACGGCACGCCGCCACCGGCCTGCAGCAGCCGCGCGCCCTGGGTCTTCGAGACCACCCATTGGCAGAGCAGATAGGCGGCTTCCTTGTTCTTGCTCGCCGCGGCAATGCCGATGCCGTCGCCATAGGTCGAGGAATATTGTCCCTTGGGGCCGGCGGGTACGACGGTGTAGCCGACCTTGCCGACAACGCGCGAAGCGGCCGGATCTTCCAGCGGCGGCGCCCAGCCGACGCCGTCGATCCACATCGCGGACCGGCCTTGCGTGAACGAGGCCATCGACTCCATCCAGTTGAAGCCGGCGACGCCTGGAGGCGCCGATTTCGTCAGGAGTGTCTGATACAGCTTGGTCGCGGCAATCGCTTCCGGACCGTCGGTCAGGATGTTGCCCTTGGCGTCGAGGAATTCCCCGCCATAATCGAGGAAGAAGTTGCTCCACATCGCCATGTTGGCGTTGCGCAAGCCGCGCCCGACAAAACCGTAGATGCCTTCCTTGGCATCGGTGAGCTTCTCGGCCGCCGCGGCCATCTCGTCGAGTGTCTTGGGCACGGCGACGCCCTTCTTCTCGAACAGCTCCTTGTTATAGTAGAGGATGAAATAATCGACCGACCACGGCAGCGACAGCATCTGGCCCTTGTCGTTCTTGGCGTATTGCAGGCCCGCGGCCGAGAAATCGCTCTCCACGAGATCAGGGGCGGTCAGCGTCGGATCCTTCATGAAGGGCGTCATGTCGGCGAGCCAGCCGCCCCTCTCGAACTGCCGCTTCTGCACGTGATAGCTGAGATGGACGACGTCGAAGCTCGGCCGTCCCGAGGTCAGCTCGATCACCACCTTCTGGCGCTGCTGCTGCTCGGGAATCTGCTCGGATTCGACCTGAATGCCGGTGAGCTCGGTGAACTCCTTGACGTATTTTTGCAGATTGTCGCCGCGGGGCCCCTTGGCGAGGATCACCTCAAGCTTGGTCCCGGCGTATTTCTTCCAGTTCACCTCGGCGCGCGCCGGCAATCCCGTCAGGCTGAGCGCGCCAGCGGCGGCAGTGCCCGTTAAAAGCGTACGACGCGAGATTTTGTGGTTGACCACTTTAGGTCCCTCCCTGTGACTCAATTTGGGCGGATACTAGCGGCCGTTCTGCGTCTGCCTAGTCCTAATCTGCGGAATTCAGGGCCGCACGGCCGGCGTTTCCACACTCAGGCCGCGCGCCCGCGACATCAGATAGAGTTCGAGCGCAACGAGCTCGGGCGAACCGTAATCATAGGCCTGGGCGCGAACGCCGGTCATGCAGCTGCGCAGCCGCCGCTCCAGCGAGCCCAGCGTCTGCCATTCCAGGCGATAAAGCGGATAGCCGGTCGGCTGCCCTTGCGTGATCGGCGCGCCGGCAAGACGCTTGTTGTAGTTGTCGTCGTGGCAATTGGTGCAAGCAAGGTTGAGCTGGCCCTCACGTTGCATGAAGAGGTCGCGGCCCTGTTCGACAAACGGCTTCAGCTGCGGATCGTCGCCAGCCGTGATCGCCGCGCCCCGCGATTGGTGCGCGACGAAGGCGGACAGGGCCAGCAGGTCGCGGCTCTCGTACGGCAGCGGCGTTGCCTGCTGATGATTGCTGCGGCAAAGATTGATACGCTGGTCGAGCGTGACGGGGCGCGTCAGCGCCTTGTCGAAGGCCGGATAGCGCGCTGCGACGCCCTTCATGCTGCTGCGCGCATCGCCGTGGCAGTCAGCGCAGGCCTTGTCGGCACTGCCGGACTTCTTCGTCCACAACGCCTCACCGTCGAGCACGAACAGCATGCCGGGATTTGACGTGTCGTCATCCTGCATCGCACGTGTGTCAGGCCCCATGAACGAATAACCGGAGCGGCGCGCGTCCGGCGGAATCTCGCCGGCGAGCAGGGCAGGGGTGGTGGCGAGGAGCGCCGCCGCTGCTATCGCGCGCCAAAAATTCATTCGACGGTGATCGATGCCGATGCGCTCGACGAATAGCCGTTGTCGCCGGTCCACTCGAACTCGAACTTGCCGCTCTCCTTCGCGACCGTGAAGAACGACAGATAAGGGTTGGCCGCGATCGCCGGAAACAGGTCAGCACGGAAAATCTCGGCGCCGTTGTAGCGGCACGTAAAACTCGTGATGATGTCGCGCGGCACCGGCGCGCCGTCCGCGGTGTGCCGGAAGCCGGTTTCCATGATGTGCGAGGTCAAAGTGCGGATCTCGATGACATCGCCGCGCCGGCCCTTTGCCGGAACGTTGATCAGCGCGGCCATCAGTTCATCTCCTCGGTGCAGGCGGCCAGCGTCACGACGATTTCAGTCGTGATCTGCCAGAACGTGTCGTCGGAAAGACGCGCGATCGCCACCACCTTCTGGGTGTCGGCGAGCCGGATACGGGTCGAGATTTGGGCGCGGCCGGAGGAGGGGCCGAGATAGAAATTGCCGATGTTCGGCTGCGGGTTCTTCTCATTGAAGACGTGGATGCTCTTGACGTAGTCGTCCGTCGTCATCGGGCTGGCGACGCTCACGGTCATCGGCACCGTGTTGCCGTTCTCGACCAGCGGCGGAATGTCGAGCTTCACCCTGCCGGTGCGCACAGGTGCTTCGCCGACGACGTTGCGGATCGCGGTGGTGAGCATCGGGGGCGTCGCTTGCAGCGGCCGCAGGGTGACGATCGGGATCGTCCCGGCGGCCGCGACGCCTCCGGCGATACTCAGGAAATGTCGTCGCGTGGTTTGCATGGACCTAGTCCCGAAGCGTTGCAAGAAAGGCCACGATGTCCTCGATCTCCGTGGCCGACAATATCGGCCTGCCGGCGAAATTGCGCCCGACGCGCATGAGGTGGTCGTTGCGATAATAGGACGGCATGATGGTCTCCGGGTTGAAACGCGCCGCATCGACCAGTCGAAGCCGCAACTGGCTCGTGGTCCAGCGGTTCCCCGCACCTGTGAGATCAGGCGCGAGGTCGCCCTGGAACCGCGTTTCGGGGAAGGGGCCGGAATGGCAGAGGATGCAGGTGGTGGTGCGCGCGAGCACAAGCGCGCGGCCGCGCGCGGCATCGCCGGGCGCGCCGGTGAGCGATTCCGCAATGCCGTCTCCGGCGATGTTGTAGGGCAGGAGTTCCTCTGCCCCTGCATGGCAGGCGAAGGCGAAACTGGCGGCGATCAGCGCTGCGATATGGATCGATGATCTAGCCAAAGGTGTCTGCCGTGATGGTTTGAAACCAGTGCTCGGCTTCAGTCGCTTCCCGGGCGCGCAACTCGCGCGGAGCATCGACCGGGCTGGTCGCGCCGCCCTCGACCTCGGCGAAGATATCGCCCTTGGGCTGGTAATTGCCGGCGAGTGAAAAGCCGTAACCGGGCGCGACAATGTTGTAGCAGATGCCTGTCAATCGCGGCGTTTCCGGCGCCCGACCGGCGAGGAGATTCACGATGGCGGCAGCACAGGCCTTGCCCTGTGCGCCCGCAGCGGACGCCGATTTGGGAATGCCGCCGCCGAGGCAGGCATCACCAATGACGTGGATGTTCCGGACGAGTTTTGACTCAAAGGTAACAGGATTGATCGGGCACCAGCCGGTTGCATCCGCAGCGCCCGCGACCTCGGCAATACGCCCGGCGCGCTGCGGCGGGATAACATTGGCGACGTCGGGGGTGTAGTTGCCGAACTCGGTGACGATGGTCCTGGTCGCGGGATCGACCGAGGTCACGCGGCCGCCTTGCGACAGTCCGATGCGTTCGATCATGTCGCCGTAGAGCTCCTTCCACGCCTTCTCGAACAGCCGCTGCTGCGAGAAATTGTCCTTGGCATCGAGGATCAGAACCTTCGAGCGCGGCTTCTTCGTCTTCAAATAATGCGCGATCAGGCTGGCGCGCTCGTAAGGCGCCGGGGGACAGCGCGAGGGGTTGGCGGGGATCGCAATGGCGACAGTGCCGCCGTCCGGCATTGCCTCCAACTGCCGGCGCAGCAGCAGCGTCTGCGCGCCTGCCTTCCAGGCGTGCGGCATTTTTTCTGATGCCGCGTCGTCATAGCCGGGCAACGCTTCGAAATGGAAGTCGATGCCGGGGGAGAGTACGAGACGATCATAGGGCAGCGCAACGCCATCGGCCGTGATGACGCTGCGCAGCTGCGGCTCGATCGTGGTCACGGCCTGGCCGATCACGGTGACGCCCTCCGCGCGGAGCCTGTCATAGCCAAACTGCTGCGCGTCGATCTCGCGCAGGCCGGCAATCACCGCGTTACTGAAGGGGCAGGAGGTGAAGATCGCATTGGGTTCGATCAGGATGACTTGCAAGTTTGCCTGCGCGCGCTTCAGCGCGCGGGCGCACGCAGCGCCGCCAAAGCCGCCGCCGATCACGACGACGCGGCCCGCTGATTGCGCGCGCAGGATGGAAGGTACGGCGAGCGATGTTGCCGCGACGGTGATGCCGAGGACGGCATTCCGCCGTGTCATCGGCGCTTTCATGGGCCTTATCCGAAAAATGCTGCGGCGGCCATGGTGGCCGCCGCAGCTGTCGTCTCAGGCGAAGGTGATGTTCTGGTCGCGCAGCGGCACCGAGCGGATGCGCTTGCCCGTCGCCGCGAAGTACGCATTGAGCACCGCCGGCGCCGCGACGCCGATGGTCGGCTCGCCGACTCCGCCCCAGAACCCGCCGCTCGGCACCATCACCGATTCGACCTTCGGCATCTCATTGATGCGCATCGAATTGTAGGTGTCGAAGTTGGTTTGCTCGATCTTGCCGTCCTTGACGGTGCAGCCGCCGTAGAACAACGCGCTAAGGCCATAGACGAAGGAGCCCGCGATCTGCCGCTCCACCTGTGCCGGATTGACGACGTAGCCGGGATCGGTGGAGGCGACGATACGAAGCACCTTGATCTTGTTGCCGTCGGTCACCGAGATTTCGGCAGCGCCGGCGACATAGCTGCCATAGCCCATCACCTGCGCGATGCCGCGATAGACGCCCTGCGGCGCCGGCGTGCTCCAGCCGATCTTCTCGGCCACGGCATTGAGCACCGCGAGATGCTTGGGGTGATTGCCCATCAGCTTGCGGCGGAATTCGAGCGGGTCCTGGCCTGCGGCCTGGGCCAGCTCGTCCATGAAGCATTCCATGTAGATCGCGTTGTGATTGACGTTGACGCCACGCCAGAAGCCGGGCGGAACGTGCGGGTTGCGCATCGCGTGCTCGACCAGCAGGTTCGGCACGGAGTAGCCGAACGCGGCTTCGCCGGTCTGGGCGACGCCCTGGAATGCGGCCGGATCCATGCCGTTCTGCAGCGCTTCGGGACGCAGCGAGAACAGGATCGACTGCCCGGACAGACGGTAGTGCAGCGCGATCAGATTGTTGTCGGCATCGAACGCGCCGGTCATCTTACACTGGGTGATCGGGTGATACTTGCCGTGCGCCATGTCCTCTTCGCGAGACCACAACAGCTTGATCGGCGTGCCCGGCATCTCCTTGGCGATGATGACGGCCTGGCGAACATAGTCGGTCTGGCCGCGCCGGCCGAAACCGCCGCCGGGCATCACCTTGTACACGTCGCACTTCTCCGCCGGCAGGCCGGAGGCTTCCAGCACCGCCGCGAAGACAGCTTCTCCGTTCTGTGTGCCACACCAGACCTCGCATTTGTCCGCCGTGTAGAGCGCCGTGGCGTTCATCGGCTCCATGGTGGCGTGGTTCTGGTAGGGATAGCTGTAGACGGCCTCGACCTTCTTGGCGGCAGTTGCAATCGCCGCCTTCGCGTCGCCGTTCTTGTTGCCGACATAGGCCGGCTGCGCGTTGTCGAGGCCCTCGGCCAGCCACTTTGCAATCGATTCGCTCGAGACCTTGGCGTTGTCGCCCTCGTCCCAGACGATCGGCAGCGCCTCCAGCGCGGTCTTGGCGTGCCACCAGGTGTCGGCAACGACCGCGACCGCGGTATCGCCGACCTTGACGATCTTCTTGACGCCCTTCATCCCGGCGATCTTGGCTTCGTCAAAGCTCTTCACCTTGCCGCCGAACACCGGGCAGTCCTTGATCGCGGCGTTCAGCATGCTCGGCAGCTTGACGTCGATGCCGTAGATCATGGTGCCGGTGGTCTTCTCGGCGGTGTCGAGCCGCTTCACGCCCTTGCCGATCAGCTTCCAGTCCTTGGGGTCCTTCAGCTTGACGTCGGCCGGTGGCGTCAGCTTGGCCGCGGCCTCGGCGACCTTGCCGTAGGTCGTGGTCTTGCCCGAGGGCGTATGGGTGATGACGCTGTTGGCGGCCGTGCATTCGGATGCCGGCACTTTCCACGTCTCGGCGGCGGCCTGGATCAGCATCACGCGCGCGGTGGCGCCGCCCTTGCGGACGTAGTCTTGCGAAGAGCGGATGCCGCGGCTGCCGCCGGTCGAGAAATCGCCCCAGACGCGCTTGCGGGCGACGCTTTGGCCGGGCGTCGGATATTCGGTCGAGACTTTCGACCAGTCGCATTCGAGCTCCTCGGCGACGAGCTGGGCGAGGCCGGTGAGCGAGCCCTGGCCCATCTCGGAGCGGGCGATGCGGATGACGACGGTGTCGTCGGGCCGGACCACGACCCAGGCGCCGATCTCGGGCGAGCCGTCGGCCGCGCGGACCACGGCGGGGCCGCCGAAGGGGATGTCGAGGCCGATTGCGAGGCCGGCGCCGACCGCGGCCGTGCCGATGACGAAGGCGCGGCGGTTGAGCCGCGGTGAAACATGCTGATTCATGATGGGATCCTTACGCGCTTGCGATCGTGTGGATCGCTTCGCGCACCTGCTGGAAGGTGCCGCAGCGGCAGATATTGGTGATAGCCTCGTCGATGTCAGCGTCGGTCGGCTTGGGCTTCTCGTTGAGGAGCGCCGCCACCGCCATGATCATGCCGCTCTGGCAATAGCCGCATTGCGGCACGTCTTGGGCGATCCAGGCTTCCTGCACCTTGTGCAGCGACTTGCCGGAGGCGAGCCCTTCGATGGTCGTGATCTTCTTGCCCACGGCCTCGCTGACCGAAACCCCGCAGGAGCGGGTGGCGACGCCGTCGATGTGAACGGTGCAGGCGCCGCATTGTGCAATGCCGCAGCCATATTTGGTGCCGGTCAGACCGGCATTCTCGCGGATTGCCCACAGCAGCGGCGTATCCGGCTCGACGTCGAGCGTGAAGGCTTTTTCGTTGATTGTAAGGTTTGCCATCGCAGTCCCCTGATTGGTCCAATCCACCGATAGGACTCAGGGGCGCAATGTGTCCGGCAAATTGGAAACCTTCAAATCAACAGTCTGAGGGGTGGCTGGACCTGGCTGGACCCTCCTTGGACGCCCGCGGCACGGCTTGGGGCGACGTATGCCGGCGTCCGCGTGCAGACACCCTTGGAACCGAGAGCGACAGTTTGTCCGTTTTGCCGGGGTGCAAGTCGACAATGCTCTGCTACAGTGGGATCAAGCCAAAAGGGGTTCCATGAACGCACCGCAGCCTTGCAACGTCCTGATGCTCTATCCGCTGTTCTCGGCAGAATCCTTCTGGAGCTTTGGCGAATCCTGCAAAGTGTTGGGCGTGAAGCGCCCCGCCGCCCCCTTGGGCCTGATCACCGTTGCCGCGATGTTGCCCGAGAGCTGGACGGTCCGGCTGATCGATTGCAACACGCAATCCTTCGGCGACGAGGATCTGTCCTGGGCCGACGTCGTCTTCACCGGCGGAATGATGCCGCAGCAGGCCGACACGCTGCGCCTGATCGAAACGTGCCGTGCTGCGGGCAAGCCGGTGGTGGTCGGCGGTCCCGATCCCACCTCGAGCCCCCACATCTATAAGAGGGCCGACTTCCAGGTGCTCGGCGAGGCCGAGAGCGTCATCGACGAATTCATCGCGGCCTGGGACAGTGGCGCACGGTCCGGCGTCTTCATCGCACCGAAATTCCAGGCCGACGTCACCAAAACGCCGGTGCCGCGCTTCGACCTGCTGAAGTTCGAGGACTACCTTTATCTCGGTGTGCAGTATTCGCGCGGCTGTCCGTTTACCTGCGAGTTCTGCGACATCATCGAGCTCTATGGACGCGTGCCGCGGACCAAGACAAACGCGCAGATCCTGATCGAGCTCGATACGCTCTACGCAATGGGTTACCGCGGCCATCTCGACTTCGTCGACGACAATTTCATCGGCAACAAGAAGTCGCTCCGGCTGTTTCTGCCCCAGCTCGCCGAATGGCAACGCGCTCACGGCTATCCCTTCGAATTGTCGACTGAAGCCTCGGTCAATCTGGCCGACGATCCCGAGCTATTGGACCTGATGGGTGCGGCGAACTTCTTCGCCATCTTCGTCGGCATCGAAAGTCCGGACCCGGCGACGCTGGTCGCGATGCGGAAAAAGCAGAACACGCGGCGCAACATCGCCGAGAGCATCCACAAAATCTACGCCGCTGGCATGCTCGTCACCGCGGGTTTTATCGTCGGCTTCGACAATGAGAAGCTCTCGATGGCGGATGCCATGATCGACTTCATCGAAGAGGCGGCGATCCCCGTCAGCATGGTCGGCCTGCTCTATGCCTTGCCGAACACGCAGCTTACGCGCCGCCTGGAGCGCGAAGGCCGGCTGCACCCGGGCCACGACCTGGCGCCGACCATCGGCGCCGATCAGTGCACCGCCGGGATCAACTTCGATCCGGTGCGCCCGTTGCGCGACATCCTGATGGACTACAAGCGCGTGCTGGAGCACATCTACAGCCCGACGGCCTATGCGAGGCGCATCGACCGTCTGATGACGCTGCTCGACCGCTCTCGCCAGCGCCAGGAGCTCGCGGAAGGCGATATCCGCGCCCGGATCGGCGCGATGGAAACGGTGCACAAGGTGGTCACAGCCCTTCCCGAGGCGCGCGGGCCGCTGTGGCAGACCTTCATGAACTGCGCCAAGCGCGACACGTCATCGGCGCGGATCGCCGTGCAGATGATCGCTGCCTATGCGCATCTCGGACCGTTCTCGCGCAAGGTCATCGATGCCATCGACGCACGCCTCGCTGCGCTCGACGAGGAGACGGTCATTCCGGTGGCGACGATCGACGCGACGGCGGCTCGACATCTGGCTTGAGGGTCTACTTCACCGCCAGCCGCAAGAAGCTCATCACGCTGCCGAGCGCGGCAAAGCCGGCGCCAAGTGCCAACGCGACGATGGCGCCGTCGTGACCGGCGAGGGCAAAGCACAGGGCGGCGAGTGCCGCTCCCGTGGTCTGCCCGGTCAGGCGCGCGGTTGCGACGATGCCCGAGGCGCTGCCGCTGCGGTGAGGCGGCGCGCTCGACATCACCGCCTTCATGTTCGGCGCCTGGAAGAACCCGAACCCCATGCCGCAGATCACCATCCGCCAGATGATGTCGGGGATAGCAGGATTGGCCGGAAGCATCGCGAGCAGCGCCATGCCGATGCCGAGCAGCACGAGGCCGATGCCGCCCAACAATCCGACCGCATGCCGGTCGGAGAGACGCCCCGCGATCGGCGCCATGATGCCGACCACCAGCGGCCACGGCGTCATGAAAAATCCGGTCTCGACCTGCGAGCGGCCCAGCACGTCCTCGAAATAGAACGGCAGCGAGACGAAGGCGAGGCCCTGCACCGCAAAGGAGCACACGGCCGTCGCCGCCGACAATGCGAACATCGGCCGGCTGAACAGGTCGATCGGCAGCATCGGCGCCGGATGGTCGGCATGGCGGCGCGTCAGGACGAAGCCGAGCACGAGCGCCGTGACCAGCTCGATGCCCACGACCACAGGCGAGAGATTATGCGCGGCGCTGCCGATGCCCGTGATGAACAGGCCGAGGCAGGCCGACGCCAGGATCGCGCCGAGAAAGTCAAAGCCGTGATCGGCGCGCGGCGTCTTCGGCAGCATCGCAAAGCCGATGCCGATCGCGACGAGGCCGAACGGGATGTTGACGGCGAACAGCCACGGCCATGGGCCGACCGCGAGAATGGCGGAGGCAATCGACGGCCCGAAGGTGAAGGCGGTCGCGACCACCAGCGCGTTGTGACCGAAGCCGCGGCCGAGCATCCTGCTGGGATAGACGAAGCGCACCAGCGCCGTGTTGACGCTCATGATGCCGCTGGCGCCGAGCCCTTGCAGCGTGCGCGCAACCAAGAGACTGTCCAGCGACCACGCCTCCGCGCAGAACAGCGAGGCGATGGTGAACAGGATCAGGCCGCCGAGATAGATGCGCTGGTGCCCGACGATCTCGCCGAGCGCCCCGAGCGGCAGCAGCGTCGCCACCAGCGCGATCTGATAGACGTTGACCACCCAGACCGACTGCTCCGGCGTGACATGCAGATCGGCGGCAATGGCGGGCAGCGCGATGTTGGCGATCGCGGTGTCGAGCGAGGCCATCGCCAGCGCGGTGAAGATCGCGGCGATCGCCCAGCGCCGCCGCGCGACCGGCAGGCCGTCGGAAATGGTGTGGTCGGGCTCGCGCGCGGCGGCAGGTAACGTGATTGTCATTGCCTTGCGCGTTGCTCCGGCGGCGGGGCTGATAAGGACTCGGCATGTACTACGGCCGGGGCGCCTGCCACAGGCATATGCTTGCATGCTGTGTATGCGCGAAGGCTGGGCGATGAGCCTGCGCGACGGCGTATGATCGCTGCTGCAATTTCAGGGGATCGCCATGCAAATCGTCGTTCTGCCCGGTGACGGCATCGGACCGGAGATCACGACCGCGACATCAGGCGTGCTGCGCGCGGCCTCCGAGCGCTTCCAGCTCAATTTGCGGCTGGAGGAGCACGCAGTCGGGCATGCGAGCCTCAAGCAGTTCGGCACGACCGTGCGTCCCGAGCTGCTCGACATCGTCCGCGCCGCCGACGGCCTGATCCTGGGGCCGACCGCGACGTTGGATTTCAAGGACGAGGCGCATGGCGAGATCAATCCGTCGCGGCACTTTCGCAAGAACCTCGACCTCTATGCCAATGTCAGGCCCGCGCGCACTTATGCGGGCCGGGCCGGCCGGGCCGGCGATTTCGACCTCGTCGTGGTGCGCGAAAACACCGAAGGATTTTACGCCGACCGCAACATGGAGCAGGGCAATGGCGAGATGCTGGTTACGCCAGACGTCGTGATCTCGCTGCGCCGGATCACGCGCCTGTGCTGCGAGCACATCGCGCACGCCGCCTGTCGTCTCGCGATGAAGCGGCGCAGGCATCTGACCATCGTGCACAAGGCCAACGTGCTCAAGATCGGCGACGGCATGTTTCTGGATATCTGCCGCGAGGCGGCGAAAGGCTATCCCGGCCTCGCGGTCGACGACATCCTGGTCGACGCCATGATGGCGCATGTGGTGCGCAACCCCGATCGTTTCGACGTCATCGTCGCCACCAACATGTTCGGCGATATCCTGTCCGATCTCACGGCCGAGCTCTCCGGAAGCCTCGGCCTCGGCGGCTCGCTCAATGTCGGTGACCGCTTCGCCATGGCGCAGGCGGCGCACGGCTCGGCGCCTGACATCGCAGGCCAGGACGTCGCCAATCCGGTGTCGCTGATCCTGTCGACGGCGTTGCTGCTGGCCTGGCATGGCGAGAGGAACGGTGCTGTCCGTTACGAGGAAGCCGCGCGAGCGATCGAGGCGGCGGTGGCGACGGCGATCGGCGAGGGCAGGGCGACGCGCGACGTCGGCGGCAAGCTCGGCACGATCGCGGCCGGGGCTGCGATCGCGGAGATCCTGCAGGCGGGGTGAGGTGCTTCTGCGGGTCCTTGCGCTTTTTTCTAAGGGGCCAAAAC
The DNA here is from genome assembly GCF_023074185.1 of Bradyrhizobium sp. 132. Classification (GTDB taxonomy): domain Bacteria; phylum Pseudomonadota; class Alphaproteobacteria; order Rhizobiales; family Xanthobacteraceae; genus Bradyrhizobium. The sequence continues at coordinate 224,545 of NZ_JADPKY010000106.1, forward strand.
AAAAAACGCGAAAAGAACCCCATGCACAGTAGAAGGCCCCTTGATCGATAAGGGATTTTCGAACCGCGTCACGACGACATTCGCGGCCGCGATCACGTTGACGCGTCGGGCAAAACACTGGCAGGATGCTAGAGTGGCAGCGGTCGGCGAAAAGACCGGGGCCTGCGCTCATGAATGCGCGACGTCCGCTTCGAGAGCGTAGGATGGGTTGAGCACTTGCGAAACCATCGCGTGTCACGTTGGATGCTGTCGGCTTCGCTGCGCTCTACCATCCCACAAGCTGAACTCTCCGGCAGCCTCGGCCTCGTCGGCGCCCTCTAAAACTGATACCTCCTCAGTCCCCCATCTACCGGGATCACCGTCCCCGTGATGTACCGAGCCACGGGCGAGGCCAGAAACACCGCCAACGCCGCCAGATCTTCCGGCTCGCCCCAATAGCCGACCGGGATCTCTTCCTCCGCAAAGCGCTCGCGATAGTCCGGTGCGTAGTTGCGGCGGATCTGTTCGCTCATGATGCGGCCGGGCGGGATGCAGTTGATGGTGATGCCGTGCTCACCGATCTCGCGCGACAGGCCCTTGGCCCAGGCGTGGACGGCGGCTTTCGCCGCGAACGCGGCGTTGAGGCCTTCCGGCTCGGACTTGCCGGTGATGTTGACGATGCGGCCCCATTTGCGTTCGATCATCTGCGGCAGCAGGGCATGCGCGATGCGGCGGTAGCTGGTGAAGTTCAGCGCGATCGCCTCGTCCCATTTGCTGTCGGGCGCATCGACGGGGAGGGGGCGGCTGCCGCCGGCATTGTTGATGAGGATGTCGACGTGGCCGAGCTGTTTTAGCGCGAAGGCCGAAATCTTCTCCGCCGCGTCCTTTTCCATCACGTCCTGCTCAAACGGCGTGATCAGGCCGGAGCCGACTTCCTTCACCAACTCGGCGAGCAGATCGGTGCGGCGTGCCACGCCGACGACGCGCACGCCTTCGGCGGCGAGACCCTTGGCGATGGCGCGGCCAATGCCGACGCTCGCGCCCGTGACGACAGCGGTTTTTGATTTGAGGCCGAGGTCCATGATCACACGCTCTCTTGTTTGCTTTTTTGCTTGTTGCTGTTGGTTTTGTTGTTCGTTTCCTGCCCTGTCCCCGTCAGGGTGATTTGCCCGACCGGGACGAGCAGTGGTAACCAAGAGCCGCGTTGAAGGAAACACGAAAAAGAAAAGGCGCCGAGCGATGGTCTGGGATCCGCAGCAATATCTGAAATTCTCCGGCCACCGGCTCCGGCCCGCCGTCGACTTGTTGATGCGAATTCCGGATTCTGGTCCGCGTGCGATTGCCGATCTCGGCGCCGGCGCCGGCAATGTCACCAAGCTCATCAAGGAGCGCTGGCCCGACGCAAAGGTGACGGGTGTCGAGGGCTCGGCCGAGATGGTTGCCGCCGGCCGCAAGGCAGCACCGGACGTGGAATGGTCCCATGAAGATCTCGGCCACTGGCGCCCGGCGAAGCAGTATGACGTCGTCTATTCCAATGCCGCACTGCACTGGCTGCCCAATCATGCGGCATTGTTTCCTTCGGTCATGGAGAAGGTGACGCCCGGCGGCATGCTTGCGGTGCAGATGCCGCGCAACTTTCTGGCCCCCTCGCATGTGCTGATCGGCGAGACCGCGCTCGACGGTCCCTGGCGGTCCAAGGTCGAGCATCTCGTCACGCCGCCGCCGGTCGAAGGGCCGGCCTACTATCACGGTCTGCTTGCTCCGATGTCGGCCAATATCGACATCTGGGAGACCGAATATCTGCAGGTGCTCGAAGGCGAGAATCCCGTGAAGGAGTGGACCAAGGGGACCTGGCTGACGCGCTATCTCGACGTCTTGCAGGGCGACGAGAAGGCCGCGTTCGAAGCGGCCTATGGTGAGCGGGTCGCGAAGGCCTATCCGAAGAATGCCGCCGGGCAGACGCTGTTCCCGTTCCGGCGTCTGTTCATGGTCGCCCAGCGCCAGGGCTGATTGCACCGCCGCAATGCGACATAAGCGCTCGCTTCCGGCAGTGGGAGCGGGGGCCGGGTTGCGCATTCAGCAGCCGTCAAGATAGCTTGGCTGCGGCAAATTGGGCTTAGGTCTAGTTGTTCGGGTGGCGGTTTGCTGCCACTACTGGACTGCAAAACTGGGCTGCAAAACAAAAAAGACCCGGTTTTAGAGGTTGTTGGGAGGTTACTTTATGCGCAAGCTGCTTCTTGCGGTCGCCGCCGCGTCTGTTCTCTTGGCTCCTGCCTTGTCTCCCGTCCCGGCCCAGGCCCAGAGCCCGATCGTCATCAAGTTCAGCCACGTCGTCGCCAATGACACCCCGAAGGGCAAGGGCGCGCTGAAGTTCAAGGAGCTTGCCGAGAAGTACACCGACGGCAAGGTCAAGATCGAAATTTATCCGAACTCCACCCTCTATAAGGACAAGGAGGAGATCGAAGCGCTTCAGCTCGGCTCGGTGCAGATGCTCGCGCCCTCGACCGCGAAGTTCGCACCGCTCGGTATCAAGGAGTTCGAGGCGCTCGATCTGCCCTGGCTGTTCAAGGACGACGCGACCTATTCCAACGCGATGAAGGGCACCATCGGCAAATGGCTGTTCCAGAAGCTCGAGACCAAGGGCATCACCGGGCTCGCCTATTGGGACAACGGCTTCCACATGCTCTCCGCTAACCGTGCCCTGATGAAGCCGACCGATTTCCAGGGTCTCAAATTCCGCATCTCCGGATCGAAGATCGCCGACCAATATCTCCGGATCATGGGCTCGATCCCTCAGATCATGGCGTTTTCCGAAGTCTACCAGGCTTTGCAGACGGGCGTGGTCGACGGCTGCGAGAACACCGCGTCGAACTACCTGACGCAGAAGTTCTACGAGGTGCAGAAGGACATCACCGTGTCCTATCACGCGCACCTGCAATACGCAGTCATCGTCAACTCGAAATTCTGGTCGGGCCTGCCGCCTGACATCCGCGCCCAGCTCGAAAAGGCGATGAACGAGGCGACCGACTACACCAACTCGATCGCGCGCCAGGAGAACGAAGATGCGCTGGCCGAGATCAAGAAGACGGGCAAGACCACGTTGCATTATCTGACTGACGCCGATCGCAAGGCATGGCAGGAGGCGATGCAGCCGACCTACAAATGGGCGAAGGGGCGGGTCGGGCAGGAGGTGCTCGATCTCCTCGCCAAGGAACTCGACGTCAAGATGAACTGACGCCGGCGCCGTTATAAGAACAACCATAACGGTCGGGGGTGATCGCACTCCCGGCCGTTGCTCTTGATGATGAGCCAAGCTGGGGGACCAAGTTGCTGCGTGTACTGAATCGTGTGCTCAATCATCTCGAGGAATGGCTGATCGCGACGTTGATCGCGGCTGCGACATTGCTCATCTTCGTTGCCGTGCTGCACCGTTATGGCGCCGGGCTGTCGATCGACATCGCCAAATGGGCGGAGGCGCGCAACCTGGCCTTGCTGGCCGTTCCCGCGCGAGCCGCGTTCGTCTGGCTTGCCGCTCTCGACCTGTCCTGGGCGCAGGAACTCTGCATCTACATGTTCATCTGGATGGCGAAGTTCGGTGCGGCCTACGGGGTACGCACCGGCATCCATGTCGGCGTCGACGTCCTGGTCAACATCCTTCCCGGCGGATCGCGCCGCCGCGTCATCACTTTCGGCCTGATGTGCGGCGCCCTTTTCACCGCCATCGTGTGCTATTTCGGGGCCGCGTTTGTCGGCCAGATGTGGCAGACCGGCCAACAATCCAACGATCTCGAAGCGCCGATGTGGCTGGTGTATCTCACCATCCCGCTCGGCTCCGGGCTGATGTGCTTCCGCTTCCTGCAAGTCGCCTGGTCGTTCTATCGCACCGGCGAGCTGCCGCATCACGACATGGCCGGCGTCGAGGGCGTCGAGGCAGACCCGGTTCATCCGGCCCCGGTCACGCGCAGTCAGGTCGCCCGCGACGAACGCAGCCCGCTCGGCTGGGTCCTGATGCTGTTGCCGGTCCTGATCGTCGCCGTGTGCTTCGCGCATTCGGCGCACGTGATCACGCTGCCGCAGGGCCTGCGTGTCGCCGTGGTCTTCGGCCTTCTGCTGTCGTTGATGCTCACGGGCATGCCGATTTCGATTGCGCTCGGTCTGACCGTGCTCAGCTTCATGTTCACGCTGACCGACGTGCGAACGGAATCGGTGGCGCTGAAGCTGTTTACAGGCATCGAGAGCTTCGAGATCATGGCGATCCCGTTCTTCATCCTTGCCGGCAACTTCCTGACCCATGGCGGCGTGGCACGCCGGATGATCGCCTTTGCGACCGCGCTGGTCGGCCATTGGTACGGCGGCCTTGCGCTCTCGGGCGTGGTCGCCTGCGCGCTGTTCGCCGCGATCTCCGGCTCATCGCCGGCCACGGTGGTGGCGATCGGATCGGTGATCCTGCCTGCGATGGTCGCGCAGGGGTTTCCGAAGCGGTTCGGGGCGGGCGTGATCACGACCTCCGGCTCGCTGGGAATTCTCATTCCACCCTCGATTCCGATGGTCCTTTTTGCCGTCTCCACCAATACCTCCGTCGGCAAGCTGTTCATCGCCGGGATCGTGCCGGGGCTCGTGCTCGCCATGCTGCTCGGCGCCACGACGTTCTATCGGGCCTGGCGTAACGACTATCCGAGGATGCCGAAAGCAACCCTCGTCGAGCGGTTCGATGCGTTCCGCAAATCGATCTGGGGCATCCTGCTGATCGTGATCGTGATCGGCGGCATCTACAGCGGCCTGTTCACACCGACCGAAGCTGCCGCCGTCAGCGCGGTGTATGCCTTTATCGTCGCAGTGTTCATCTACAAGGATCTGAAGCTGCGAGACGTGCCGCGCGTGCTGCTGTCGTCGGCAAATCTGTCGGCGATGCTGCTCTACATCATCACCAACGCCGTCTTGTTCTCGTTCCTGATGACTTACGAGAACGTGCCGCAAGCGCTCGCGCAATGGATGATCGACCAGGGCCTCGGCTGGATCGGCTTCCTCCTCGTCGTCAATCTCCTGCTGCTGGTGGCGGGCAACGTGATGGAGCCGTCCTCGATCATCCTGATCATGGCGCCGATCCTGTTTCCGGTTGCGATCAAGCTCGGCATCGATCCGATCCATTTCGGCATCCTGATGACGGTCAACATGGAGGTCGGACTGTGCCATCCGCCGGTCGGCCTCAATCTCTACGTCGCCTCGGGCATCGCCAAGATGGGTATCACCGAGCTCACGGTCGCGGTGTGGCCATGGCTCCTGACCATGCTGGCGTTCCTTGTGGTCGTGACCTATTGGCCGGGCCTGTCGTTGTGGCTGCCCAGGCTGTTGGGCATGTAGCTGCGAACACGCTGCATCCTCTCCGCCTTTGGGCGCGGGGCTACGCATCACGCCGTCCTCCCGCCATGGCAATCGACCGCGAGATGCGGTTAGATGCCGCGCGAGAGGCCGGGAGGAGATCAAGATGACAGACACGTCCAGCAGCGAGCCGAAGGACGCAACGGCGTCCGTCATCGCGCAGCAGACGGCGATGCTGAACGCGCTGCCGTTTTCCGACACGCGGGATTTCGACGATGCCGCGCGCGGCTTTCTCGGCACGATCGACAACGCGAAGATTACAAACCCGCAAGGACGGACAGTCTGGAGCCTCGAACCCTACGGCTTCCTGTCGACCGAGCAGGCGCCGCCGACCGTCAATCCCAGCCTGTGGCGGCAGTCGCGACTCAACATGCAGCACGGGCTGTTCGAGGTCGTGCCCGGAATCTACCAGGTGCGTGGGCTGGACATCGCCAACATGACGCTGATCGAGGGCGACAGCGGTGTCATCGTCGTGGACACGCTGACCTCGATTGAGGGCGCGCGCGCCGCGCTCGATCTTTACTACAAGCATCGCGGCCAGCGGCCGGTCGCGGCCGTGATCTTCACCCACACCCACACCGACCATTGGGGCGGCGCGCGCGGCGTGCTGGAGGAGGATGCGCTCGCCACCGGGCGCGTGCCGATCATCGCGCCCAATTTGTTCATGGAGCATGCCGTCTCCGAGAACATCATCGCGGGACCGGCGATGCTGCGCCGGGCGCAGTACCAGTTCGGGCCGCTTCTCGCCAAGGGCGTGCGCGGGCAGGTCGATTGCGGCCTCGGCAAGTCGATGGCGGCAGGTTCAGTGGCGCTGCTGCGGCCGACCGATTTGATCATGGCGACCGGCGACAGGCGCGTGATCGACGGCGTCGAATTCGAATTCCAGATGGCGCCGAACAGCGAAGCGCCGGCGGAGATGCATTTCTTCATCCCGCGCTACAAGCTGTTGAACCTCGCCGAGAACTGCACCCACAATTTCCACAATCTGCTGCCGTTCCGCGGCGCCGACGTGCGCGACGCGCTGGCCTGGTCGAAATATCTGGGCGAGGCCTTGCAGCTCTGGGACGGCAAGGCGGAGGCGATGTGCGGCCAGCACCACTGGCCGGTGTGGGGACGCGACCGCATCGGCACCATGATCCGGCAGCAGCGCGACCTCTACAAATTCGCGCATGACCAGACCATCCGCCTGATGAACCACGGCCTCACCGCCGCCGAGATCGCCGAAACCATCCAACTGCCGAAGAGTCTCGAGGGCGCCTGGCATGGCCGCGGATATTACGGCCATATCCGGCACAATGTGAAGGCGATCTACCAGAAATATCTCGGCTGGTATGACGCCAATCCGGTCAATCTCGATCCGTTGCCGCCGGTGGAATCCGGCAAGAAGTACGTCGAATATATGGGTGGTGCCGACGCCATTCTGGCGCGGGCGCGTGCCGATTTTGACAAGGGCGAATTCCGCTTCGTGGCGCAGGCGCTCGGCCATCTCGTCTTTGCCGAGCCGGATAATGCGGCGGCGCGCGCGTTGCTGGCGGACACGCTGGAGCAGCTCGGCTATGCCGCGGAAAGCGCGACCTGGCGCAACGCCTATCTGTTTGGCGCGCAGGAATTGCGCCAGGGCATGCCGAAGGTGCCGGCGCGCCCGCCGATGCCGCGCGAGACGCTGGCGGCGCTGCGCACCTCACAGCTCTGGGACGTGCTCGGCATCCGCCTCAACGGACCGAAGGCGGAAGGCAAGCACATCGTGCTGAACTGGAGCTTTTCCGACACCGGCGAGACGTTCGTGCTCAATCTGGAGAATTCCGCGCTCACCTATACCGAGGGCGTACAGGCGGAAGGCGCGGATGCCAGCTTCACGCTCGCGCGCTCAACTTTTGACGAGGTGATCGCGAAGCTGACGAGCTTCCCGGAAGCCGTCGCCGCCGGCAAGGTCAAGCTATCCGGCAACCCGATGCGGCTCGCCGAGCTGATGGGCCTGATGGACGACTTCCCGCGCATGTTCGAGATCGTGGAGCCGAAGCGGGCGGAGGTGAGATAAGCTTCTCGTGCTCCGGCTCTGCGCCGCAACGCAAAAGGCGTTGCAGCGCGTCCGGGACACGAGAGTGGTCAGCAAACTACTCCGCGCTGCTCACCAGCTTGATCCGCGGCGCCTTCTCCTCGTCCAGGCTGCGATAGGCCGCGAGATAGTCCAGCGCCATGCGCCGCGCCGTGAAGCGCGTCTCGAACTGCTTGCGGATGGCAGAGCGGTCGAGTTGCTGCAGGCGGCCGACGACGCCGGCCGCGCTGAGGACGTCCTCGACGACGAAGCCGGTGAGGCCCTCGTCGATGATCTCCGGCACCGAGCCGCGGTTGAAGGCGACGACCGGCGTTCCGCAGGCCATGGCTTCGATCATGACGAGACCAAACGGCTCCGGCCAGTCGATCGGCAGCAACAGGCCGAGTGCGCCGCTCAAAAAGTCCGACTTCTCGTGATCGCTGATCTCGCCGATGAATTCCACCAGCGGATTGTTTTCGATCATCGGCCGGATCAGCTCGTCATAGTAATCCTGGTCGGTACGGTCGACCTTGGCCGCGATCTTCAGCGGAATCCCGCAATGGGTCGCGATCTTGATGGCGCGGTCGACGCCCTTTTCCGGCGCGATGCGGCCGAGCACGGCGAGATATTCCTGCTTCGCCGGCTTCGGCGTCAACAGGTTCTCCGGCAGACCGTGGTGGATCGTCCTTACCCAGTTCGCCTGCGGCACCGGCCGCCGCTGCGCGTTCGAGATAGAGATGACGGGGACCTTCGAAAAGGTGTTGAAGACCGGCTGATGCTCCGGGAGGTCGAGCCGGCCGTGCAGCGTGGTTAGGAACGGCGTCGGCTGCCGGTAGAACAGCGACCACGGATAATAATCGAGATGGAAGTGGAGGAAGTCGAACTCCTCGTCGTCACATTTCTGCCGCACCCGCTCCAGCATCACCATGTGCAGCGCATTGGGATCGCGCACGGAACCGTCGAGGCGGAGCGCCCGCGGCCATAACGCATCCAGCTTCGCCGAGGTCTGCGAATCGCCGCTGGCGAACAGCGTCACGTCGTGTCCAAGGGCCACCAGCTCTTCCGTCAACCAATGCACCACCCGCTCGGTGCCGCCATACAGCTTGGGTGGAACAGCCTCCGTCAACGGAGCTACCTGCGCGATGCGCATCTCGCCATCTCCTCTGCGATCATGAACGTGAAACCCCCAGTCTTTGCGGCACCGGCAATGCCAGTCAGGGGAACGTTCCCGCACTTGCGAAGTTCCTTCCCTCAGAGGTTACTTATTGGACACGTCGGGTGCTCGTCGCGGTGCTGCCATCACATCTCCGCAGATCGTCCGCATCCGCATGTCGTGATGGGTTTGCCCGGGAACCGAGGCGAAGTGGTCGATGTTCAGTCGATTAACAGAAAAATTGAAAACATCACGACGGGGTCGATAGTCACATGGATCATCTTTCTGGATACGCGCGCCGGCCATTCGCCTTTGTTTTGCGCTATCTCCGGCGTCGTCTGGCGTCGCATCTCGTGATCCTGACCGCTGTCGTTGCGGCCGTTGCCTGCTCCGTAGGCACGCAGTACGGCGTTAAATCCCTCGTCGACAGCCTGACGGCCGGAACTTCACACGGTGGCAGCGTATGGCTGGCATTCGTTTTACTCATGTCGCTGATCGCCGCCGACAATTTCCTTTGGCGGATCGCCAGCTGGACGGCGAGCTTCACCTTCGTGCGTGTCACGGGTGATTTACGCCGTGACATATTTCGTCATCTGACAGGCCACGCGCCGAGTTACTTCTCCGACCGCATGCCGGGCATGCTGACGAGCCGCATCACGGCGACCTCGAACGCGGTGTTTACCGTCGAGAACATGTTCGTCTGGAATGTGTTGCCGCCCTGCATCGCCACAGTTGCGGCAATCGCTCTGATTGGAACCGTCAGTCCCTATATGGCACTCGGCTTGATTGTGATCGCTGGCGGCATGGTGCTGGCGATGTTCCGTCTGGCGGCTGCGGGCAAGCCGCTGCACGACGACTTCGCCGATAAGGCCGCCGTCGTCGACGGCGAGATGATCGACGTCATCAGCAACATGCCGCTGGTGCGCGCCTTTTGCGGCATCGGGCACGAGCATGAGCGTTTCGACGCGACGGTGAACCGGGAGCTCACGGCGCGCGGTCGCAGCCTGCGCTATCTGGAGAAGCTGCGGCTTATCCATGCCGGCATTACCGTCGTGCTCACAATCACCCTGATGGCCTGGGCCATCATGCTCTGGCAGGATGGCGCGGCGACCACCGGCGACGTCGTGCTGGTCTGTACCCTCGGTCTCTCCATTCTCAACGCGACCCGCGATCTTGCGGTGGCGCTGGTCGACGTCACCCAGCACGTTGCGCGGTTGACCGAGGCGATCGCCACGCTGCTGGTGCCGCATGAATTGCGCGACCACCCCGACGCCGAGCCGCTGGTAAAGAGGGGCGCCGCGATCGCGTACAACAATGTCACCTTCGGCTATTCCGGGGGTGAGAAGATCTTTGAGCGGTTCAGCCTGCGCCTGCAGCCCGGCCAGCGCGTCGGCTTGGTCGGCCAGTCCGGCGGCGGCAAGTCGACGCTGTTCGCGCTGCTCCAGCGCTTCTACGATGCCGACGAAGGCAGCATCACCATCGACGGCCAGGACATTTCCAAGGTGACGCAGCAGAGTCTGCGCGCGGCGATCTCCGTCGTGCCGCAGGACATCTCCCTGTTCCACCGCTCGATCCGCGAGAACATCCGCTATGGCCGCCCGAACGCCACCGACGACGAGGTGCTGCGTGCGGCGATTGCGGCGCGCTGCGATTTCGTCGAGAGTCTGCCTGGCGGTCTCGACACCATGGTTGGCGACCGCGGCGTCAAGATGTCCGGCGGCCAGCGCCAACGCATCGCGATCGCGCGTGCCTTCCTGAAGGACGCGCCGATCCTGCTGCTGGACGAAGCGACCGCCGCGCTCGACAGCGAATCCGAGGAGGCGATCCGCGAGGCGCTGTCGCGGCTGATGCGCGGCCGCACCGTCATCGCGATCGCGCATCGCCTCGCGACGTTGCGCAATTTCGACCGCGTGATCGTGCTGAAGGGTGGTAAGATCATCGAGGACGGGTCACCCGAACGTCTGATGCAAGGCCACGGGCCCTACCGTGAGCTGGTCACGCAGGAAATGAGCCGGCTCGCGCAGGCCGCCGCGTAAACCAACAGTCGCGTTCGAGTCGGTTGCGTGTCGAAACAAGCGCAGGGGAGCTGCTGATGTCGGCTGAAGCCGTTACTCAATTCATCTCCGTGACGCGGACCATGGACCAGGTCGCGGAGCAACCTTTCTATATTCCGATGACGGGACCGTCGGCGCGGCCGCGGCGTTCGCTCAAGCACGACGATACCTTTATCGTGCTTGACAGCCATGGCGACATCGGCGCCTCGGCCGGCGGGCCCGACGGCCTGTTCCATCACGACACGCGCTACCTTGCGAGGCTTGAGCTCGTGCTCGACGATCTCCAGCCGTTGTTGCTGGGATCCAACCTGCGCGACGACAACTCGGCGCTGACGGTCGATCTCACCAATCCGGATATCTACCGGGAGGGCAGCCTCGTGCTGCAAAAGGACCTGCTCCACATCGTGCGCACGATCTTCCTGTGGCGCGGCACCGCCTATCAGCGCATCGGCGTGCAGAACCACGGCGACCGCCCGGCCAATTTCGGGCTGACCCTGCTGTTCGACAATGATTTCGCCGATCTGTTCGAGGTTCGCGGCGAGCGGCGTCCGCGTCGCGGCATTGGCTCGAGCCGGCTGTTGGGCCCGACCGACGTGCTGTTCGACTACCGCGGTCTTGATGACGCCGAGCGCACCACATGCCTGCATTTCGACCCGCGCCCGACGAAGTTGTCGGTGAATGCCGCAACCTGGCAACTCGAACTTGATCCGCATGAGTCGAAATCGCTGTTCGTGGCCGTGTCCTGCAATCGGCCGATCACGGAGAAGCCGGCGCGCTTTTTCAGGGGGCTGCTCGCCCACCGCCGCGAGATGCGGCAATCGACGATGGGGACCGCCAGCATCGAGACATCCAACAACATCTTCAACGAGGTGCTGTGCCAGTCCATGGCCGACCTCAACATGCTGATGACGGAGACGCCGCAGGGCCGCTATCCGTATGCAGGGATTCCCTGGTACTCGACGACGTTCGGCCGCGACGGCCTGATTACGGCTCTGCAAATGCTGTGGGTCGACCCGCGCATCGCCAAGGGCGTGTTGCGGCGGCTCGCGCATTTCCAGGCCAAGGCGGTCGATCCGCTGAACGATGCGGCGCCCGGAAAGATTCTGCATGAGATGCGCGGCGGCGAGATGGCGGCGCTGCGCGAGGTGCCGTTCGCTCAGTATTACGGCAGCGTGGATTCGACCGCTTTGTTCGTGCTGCTCGCCGGAAGCTATTTCGAGCGCACCGGCGACGAGAAGACGTTGACCGAGTTGTGGCCGGCCATCGAGGCGGGGTTGGCCTGGATCGACGGCCCCGGGGACCCCGACAAGGACGGCTTCGTCGAATACCAGCGAGCCACGGAAAAGGGCCTCGCCAATCAGGGCTGGAAGGATTCCTACGACGCGATCTTCCATGCCGATGGCCAGCTTGCGGAAGGCAATCTCGCGCTGGCCGAGGTGCAAGGTTACGTCTTTGCCGCCAAGCGGCTCGCCGCGCGCTGTGCGCTCCGGCTGGGCAAGCCCGATCTCGCCAAAAAGCTCGAGGCCGAGGCCAAGGCGCTGGCCGAGCGCTTCGAGGCCGCGTTCTGGTGCGAAGAGCTCGGCACCTATGCGCTCGCGCTCGACGGCAAGAAGCGGCCCTGCAAGGTACGGACCTCAAACGCCGGGCAGGTGCTGTTCAGCGGCATGATCCGTGAAGATCGCGCCCGTCTCGTCGCCGCCGATCTGATGGGGCCGCACTTCTACTCGGGCTGGGGCATCCGCACCGTCGCTGTCGGCGAGGTGCGTTACAACCCGATGTCCTATCATGACGGGTCGATCTGGCCGCACGACAACGCACTGATCGCGCTCGGGCTCGCGCGCTACGGGCTGAAGCATTCGGTCGCGCAGGTCTTCAAGGGATTGTTCGACGCTGCAACCTACATGGACCTGCGCCGGTTACCCGAATTGTTCTGCGGCTTCCGGCGCGAGAAGCGGCGCGGCCCGACGCTCTATCCGGTGGCCTGCGCGCCGCAGGCCTGGGCCAGCGCAACCGCGTTCACGTTGCTGGAGGCGGCGCTGGGCATCGAGTTCGATGTGGCGCGCGGAGAGATCCGGTTGCGCAATCCGCGTCTGCCGGCGTTCCTGCACGAGGTGATTTTGCGCGATCTGCTCCTGGGCGAGTCCAGCGTGGATCTGCGCGTCAGCCGCCATGGCGAGGACGTCGCGCTGGAGGTGTTGCGCACGCGTGGCCAGATCCAGGTCTCGATCGTGTTGGCGCGCTAGCGGCGCGCGGAAGGAGGGTGCATGCGTACCGCCGGATGGTTGATCCTGAGCGTGGTGATCGTCGCGGGATTGACGGTCGCCGTATCACGAGCTGCGGAGGAGTTGCCCGCGCCTTCAACTGAAGCGAATGCGCCGCCGACGCTGCAGCCGCCGGCGTCATCGGTCCCCGTCACGCCAAAGGATGCCGCGCCACCGCCGTCGGTCACGATCATCGGCGCCAGCGATGCGCATGGTGTGCTTGGCCGTGACGTGCTCAGCGCGGCGAACGAGGGCATGGGTCGCATCGTCGACGTCATCGTCGATCGCAGTGGCCATGTCCGCGCTGCAGTTATCGATTTCGGCGGCTTCCTCGGTGTCGGCAGCCGCAAGATCGTGGTTGACTGGAACGCTTTGCGGTTCGGCAAGATCGCCAGCAAGAAGGACAGCATCACGCTGGAATTGACCAAGGCGCAGGTCGCCGCCGCGCCGGAATACAAGGAAGACGCGCCGATGGTCGTGCTCGGCGCGTCCGGCAGCCTGCAACCGCTGCAAGCGGTTCAGTGAGGCGCGGGGAGGGATGGCCGCCTGTGCTGTTGTCGAGAAAGCCGAACCATGCAGATCGCGAGGGCCGCGCTAAGCACGACAACGATGCCGCGCCATTGCCTCCCGGTATTCCGGCACCGTCGCGCCAGAGCCTGCGCGGTCTCGACTGGTTCATCTTCTTCCTCGCCGATGTACAAACCGGATTTGGTCCCTTCATCGCGGTTTACCTCACAACGCAAAAATGGACCCAGGTCGAGATCGGCCTGGTGCTGTCGATCGGCGGCATCGTTGCTCTGATCGGACAGATGCCGGGCGGCGCCATCATCGATGCCGCAAAATCCGAACGGCTGGTCGCGGGCCTCGCCATCGCCACCATCGGCTGCTGCGCGCTCACCTATGCGGCGATGCCGATCTTCCCCGTGGTGGTGGCTGCGGCCACCTTGCACGCGGCAGCGAGCTGCGTGCTCGGGCCGGCGATCGCGGCGATCAGCCTCGGCCTGGTCGGACCGTTCGCGATGGGCGAGCGGCTCGGCCGCAACGCCCGCTTTGCCTCGCTTGGCAACGGTGTTGCGGCTGCCGTAATGGGCACGGCCGGCTATCTGCTGTCGAGCCGCTCGGTGTTCCTGGTCTCCTTCCTGCTCGCGATCCCCACTCTGATCGCGCTGTCGCGCATCCGCGAGCATGAAGTCGACATCGCGCGCTGCCACGGCGAAATGCCGCGCGAGGCGAAGGATCGCGGCGACACCAATATCTGGCACCTGATCCGACAGCGTCCGCTCATCGTCTTTGCGCTGAGCGTCTTGCTGTTGCAACTGGCGAACGCCTCGATGATGCCGCTGATGGCGAGCGCGGTGACGGCGCGATCGGCCCAGTGGGCGACGGTGCTGGTCGCCTTTTGCATCGTCGTGCCGCAGGCGATCGTGGCGTTGCTGTCGCCGACGGTCGGACGCAAGGCGCAAGCGTGGGGCCGCCGGCCGCTGCTGCTGATCGGGTTCGGTGCGCTGGCGATCCGCGGCCTGCTGTTCGCCACCGTGCGCGATCCCTATTTGCTGGTGCTGGTGCAGGTGTTCGACGGCTTCACCGCCGCGGTATTCGCAGTCATGATCCCGCTGATCGTGGCTGACGTCGCCTTCGGCAGCGGCCATTTCAATCTTGCGCAGGGCATCGTCGGCACGGCAACGGGCATCGGTGCATCGCTGAGCACCGCGCTCGGCGGCTACGTCAGCGACAAATTTGGCAATGCCACCGCCTTCTTCGGGCTGGCAAGCATTGCTGCGACGGGATTTCTGCTGATCCTGATGGTGATGCCGGAGACCCGGCGCAAGGGCATGATTGCGCCAAAAGAAATAGCCGGCTGAACCAATTCAGCCGGGGCGTCGTAGGATCGGGCCAGGTGAGAACATCGCCGTTCATCGAATTGCCACAGGCCTTGCGGATCGTCGGTCCTCGCTCGCAATCGAAAGGCCCTGCAAGTGGTGTCCGCGAACGATCTGGAATTTGCCCTCGATCAAGTCCGCGCCAACGCCCCGGAGCAGGTCCCCGGCGTGTTCGGCCCGTCCTCGGTGACTTGGCGGATCGACCGCGAGGCCGTCATCTTTCTCGGCGCCGGTCGTGCGCTGTTGCTGCAGCTGGCCCACCCCTGGGTCGCCGCCGCCATCGCCGAGCATTCCAAAACCTTCGCCGATCCGATCGGACGATTTCACCGCACCTTCGACATCGTCTTTGCCATGGTGTTCGGCTCGCTCGACCGCGCGCTGTTGTCGTCGCGGCAATTGTACCGGCGCCACAGCATGATCGTCGGCGAGATGCCCGAGACCGTCGGTCCGTTCGTGGCCGGCTCGCGCTACTGTGCCAACGACATCCCTTCGCTGCGCTGGGTTCATGCCACGCTGGTCGAGACGGCGCTGATGGCGCACGATCTGGTTTTGCCGCCGCTCTCGGCGGAGGAGCGCGAACGCTACTGGACCGAGAGCCGGACGTTCGGCGCCTTGTTCGGATTGACGGGGGACGACCTGCCCGCGGATTGGTCAGGCTTTGCGGCCTACACCAATGCGATGGCACAGTCGGACACGCTGACCGTCAGTCCGGCCGCGCGTGAGATCGTGAGGCAGATCTTTGGCGGCGCGCGTCCGTGGTTGCGGCCGCCGCGATGGTATCGCGCGCTCACGGCGAGCTTGCTGCCGGAGCCATTGCGCGCGGGCTTTGGGTTTGGGCTCGACGAGCGCAACACCAGGTCGGCCGACAACGCACTGAAATGGATCCGGCGGGTCTACCCGAAATTGCCGGACCGGTTGCGCTATGTCGGTCCGTACCAGGAAGCGCATGCGCGGCTAAACGGCGAACCGCAGCCCGACTGGTTGACCCGGTGCCTCAACAGAGCCTGGATCGGCCGCTCGCAGATGGATCACCGCCGCTAAGAAGCGCCTCCCGCATGTCCCGGACAAGCTGCGACGCGTGAGCGTTGCCGCGCAGAGCCGGGACCCAGGGGCCGCGAACTGCTGCGCGACATGGGCCCCGGCTCTGCAGCGCACCGTCGAAGAGACGCTGCGCCGCGTCCGGGGCACGAGAGAGCGCAGGCCTCACACCGCCGCCAGCTTCCGGTACAGCGCGTTGTAGGTGCCGGCCGAGATGCTCCAGGAGAACGACCGTCCCATCGCGCTGCGGCGCATGGTGTCGAGCTGGTCGTGCGCCATGAAAGCCTCGAAGGCCCGGCGGACGCCGCCGAGGAAGGATTGGTGCGAGGGTTTTGAGAACAGGAAGCCGGTTTCGCCGTCGGTGATGGTTTCGGCGAGGCCGCCGGTCTGGTGGCCGATCGGCAGAGAGCCGAAACGCTGGGCGTACATCTGGCTGAGCCCGCACGGCTCGAAGCGCGACGGCATCAATGTGAAATCGCTGCCGGCGAAGATGCGGCGCGCCTGGGCGTCGTTGAAGCCGATCACGACCCCGATCACGTCGGGCCGCCGGCGATGCGCGTCGATCAATGCCTGCTCGAGCGCCGGCTCGCCGGAGCCGGTGACCACGATCTGCCCGCCGGCATCGACGATCTCGTCGGCCGCCGCCAGCACGAGGTCGATGCCCTTCTGGTGCACGAGCCGCGCGACGATGCCGAACATAGGCCCGCGCGACACCGCGAGCCCGAATTGCTTGCGCACATAATCCGCATTGGCTTTCTTGCCGGCCCAGTCGCCGGCGCCGAACTGCTGGGCGAGCTGCGCGCAGGAGCGCGGGTCCCAGCTCTCGTCGATGCCGTTGAGGATGCCGGTGAGCTCGGACGCGTCGGAGCGCAGCCGCAGCAGGCCTTCCAGGCCGCAGCCGAATTCGTCCGTGGTAATTTCCCGGGCGTAGGTGCCGCTGACGGTGGTGAGGTGCGAAGCATAGACCAGTCCCGCCTTGAGGAAGGAGAGCTGGTCGTAGAACTCGACGCCGTCGATATGGAAGGAGCTTTCGGGGACGCCGATTCGCCGCAGCGAGTCTTTCGGGAAAAGCCCCTGATAGGCGAGGTTGTGGATGGTCAGGATCGACGGCAGCTTGGCGCCGCGCCAGGCCAGGTAGGCCGGCACGAGCGAGGCCTGCCAGTCATTGGCATGGATCAGGTCTGCTGCCCAATTCTTGTCCAGCTTGCCCATGGCAAGCTCAGCGGCGGCCGAGGCCAAGCGCGCGAAGCGGATGTCGTTGTCCGGCCAGTCGCGCCCGGACTCGTCACCGTAGGGATTGCCGGGCCGGTCGTAGAGTTGTGAGCATAAGAGCACATAGACAGGAAGGCCGTCCTTGGTCGCGGCCCGGCCGAGCGAGCAGGCCGGCATCTCCGCGAATGCCGGACAGCGGCCAACGATCTGAATATGCGTGAGTTGTTCGATGATGTCGCGATAGCCGGGCAGCATGACCCGGATATCGGCGAAAGGACGCAGCGCTCTTGGAAGAGCCGCGGAAACGGCTCCAAGTCCGCCGACGCGGACGAAGTCGTCCATCTCTGTCGTAACGAACAAGACCCTCAAGAACAGCTGCCCTCATCCGATCCCGTTGCTGCTATGCAAGAACGGGTCCAGTTGCCCTGGAATTCCCAGGCCCGCCCGCGCGGCGCATCGGTTCGGTAAAGACTTTCCTACTCAGGCGTCGCCCTCTAGGGTCGGCGCACCAACAACAGAGAACTTCGATAGTTCCTAAGTGACCCGAGGACGCAAGCAGGCATGCAGCTATCAGAGAAGCATGAGGGGACGACGACAAAGGCCTTCGCCGGCCTCAGGGTCCTGGATTTTTCGACCACCATCGCCGGTCCCCATTGTGCACGGATGCTCGCCGACATGGGCGCCGAGGTCATCAAGATCGAGACCGACGGCGGCGAGACGATGCGGACCCGCCCGCCGCTGCGCAAGGGCTGCAGCACCGTGTTCGGTCAGCTCAATGTCGGCAAGAAGAGCGTTGTGCTGGACCTCAAGTCCGAGGACGGCAAGGAGGCGGTGCGCCGGCTGGCCGCGACGGCCGACATCCTGGTCGAGAACTTTCGTCCCGGCGTGATGCACCGGCTGCGGCTCGACTATGACAGAATACGCGCCGTCAATCCGAAGCTGATCTACTGCTCGATCTCCGGCTACGGCCAGAGCGGCCCGTCGGCCGAGCTGCCGGCCTACGCACCGGTGATCCATGCGGCCTCCGGCTACGACATGGCCCATCTCGCCTACCAGCCCGGCCGCAGCCGCCCGGATTATTGCGGCATCTACCACGCCGACGTCGTCACCGGCACCTACGGTTTTGGCGCGATTGCGTCGGCGCTCTACCAGCGCACGGTAACTGGGCTCGGCCAGCACATCGACGTCTCCATGCTGGAATCGATGCTGACGCTGACGGTGATCGAGTTGCAGAACTCGCAGTTCGCCGTGAAGCCGCCGCCGCGCCCGATGTTCGGGCCGACCGAGACGGCGAGCGCGTATGTCATGATCACGGTTGCCAGCGAGAAGACGTTTCAGGGGCTGATGGGGGTGATCGGCCGCCCCGAATGGATCTCCGATCCGCGCTTCGCCACCTACGCCGCGCGTCGCGACAATTGGGCCGACTTGATGAACGGTGTCGAGGCCTGGTCGCGGCAGCTCTCGACCGATGTCTGTCTTGTCGCGCTAGGTGCGGCCGGCGTGCCGGCCTCGGCCTACCGCACCGTGTCCGAAGCACTGGCCGATCCGCAGATCGCGCATCGTGAGGCGCTCTCGTCGGTGGAGGACGAAGGTGGCTCGTTCCAGGTCCTCAATCTGCCGTTCCGGATGAGCGGTGCCGACACGACACCGGGCAAGACGATGGCCGTGCTTGGCGAGCACACGGACCGGCTGCGGGCGGAGATCGGGCTCACCGACGGTGGACCAATTCCGTCAGGCAAAACAGCCGCGCAAGTCTGACGGTAAGTCTGACGGCAAAGCCGACGGCAAGTCTGACGGATAGCATCGTGCGGCAAGCAATGCGGCGTTGCGCGTGGTCGGCTTGCCATCATCCGCCAGCCTAAACTAGACAGGTCCGAGTTTGTCTCGTCCTGCCGCCCATGCCATGGTGGCGACGACAAGAAAAGTATCCGGGAGGACGCCGATGAAGAGTTTCAAGGTTGCCGATTTCAAGGCGCCGCTGCAGGAGTTCGACGAGGCGACGCCGCAGCCGTCCGGCACGCAGGTTCTGATCAAGGTGAAGGCCGCCGGCGTCTGCCATAGCGACCTCCACATCTGGGAAGGCGGCTACGATCTCGGCCACGGCCGCAAGCCGCTGTCGCTGAAGGATCGCGGCATCAATTTGCCGCTGACCATGGGGCACGAGACGGTCGGTGAAATCCTCGCCTTCGGTCCGGACGTGAAGCCGACCGACCAGGGCGATCTCAAGCTTGGCGACGTCGGCCTGGTCTATCCCTGGATCGGCTGCGGCAAATGCGCCACCTGCCTCGGCGGTGACGAGAACATGTGCCTGACGCCGCGCTCGCTCGGCGTTTATTGCGACGGTGGTTATTCCGATCACATGCTGGTGCCGCATCCACGCTATTTGCTCAATCTCAGAGGGCTCGATCCCGCGTCGGCTGCACCCTATGCCTGCTCGGGTGTCACGACCTACAGCGCGCTGAAGAAGGTCGAGCAGCACTTCGACACGCCGATCGTGATGTTCGGCGCCGGCGGACTTGGCCTGATGGCGCTGTCGCTCTTGAAGGCGATGGGCGGCAAGGGCGCGATCATGGTGGACATCGATGCGAAAAAGCGCGAAGCCGCCGAGAAGGCCGGCGCGCTCGCGACCGTCGATCCCAAGGCGCCGGACGCGCTGGAGCAGCTTGCCAAGAAAGCCGGTGGTCCGATCCGCGCCGTGCTCGATCTCGTCGGCAACGCCGCCACCACGCAGCTGGGCTTCGACTGCCTGACCAAGGGCGGCAAGCTCGTCATCGTCGGCCTGTTCGGCGGCGGCGCGACCTGGGCGCTGCCGCTGATTCCGATCAAGGCGGTGACGATCCAGGGCAGTTATGTCGGAAACCTGCGCGAGACGCAGGAGCTGCTCGACCTGGTGCGAACGAAGAACGTAGCGCCGATCCCGGTGACGCGGCAGCCGCTCAACAAAGCCAACGACGCGCTGGTGCAGTTGCAGCAGGGCGCGGTCGTCGGGCGCACGGTGCTGACGCCGTAGCGAAGGCTCTATCCTCCGTCATTGCGAGCGAAGCGAAGCAATCCAGACTGCCTCCACGGATGCATTTCTGGATTGCTTCGTCGCCAAAGCTCCTCGCAATGACGACCTCACTTAATTTTCGCGCAGGAAATCCGATGTCCGCAAACAACGCCTTCCACATTGCCGTGCTCGCCGGTGACGGCATCGGTCCCGAAGTGATGGCGCCGGCCATCGAAGTCCTGCGCAAGATCGAGACGAAATCCGGCTTGAGCTTCCGCTTCACCGAAGCGCCGGCGGGCGCCAATCATTACCTCGCCACCGGCAAGTCGATGCCCGACACCACGATCAAGCTGTGCGAGGAGGCGGACGCGATCCTGCTTGGGGCCTGCGGCCTGCCGTCGGTGCGCTATCCCGACAACACCGAGATCGCGCCGCAGATCGAGCTGCGCTTCATCTTCGATCTCTATGCCGGCGTGCGTCCGGCGCGGCTCATTCCGGGCGTGTCGAGCCCGATCGTCGGCGCCGACCAGCGCGGCATCGATCTCGTCGTGATCAGGGAGTCCACCGAGGGCCTGTTCGCCTCGATGGGCAAGGGCGTCGTCACCCATGAGGACGCCCGCGAGACCATGGTGATCACGCGCAGGACGTCCGAGCGCCTGTTCGAGTTCTCGTTTCGCCTCGCCGAGCGGCGCAAGGCGCGCGGCAAGCCCGGGATGCTGACCTGCGTCGACAAGGCGAACGTGTTCAAGGCCTTTGCCTTCTTCCGCGGCATTTTCGACGAGATCGAGAAGCGTCATCCCGAGGTGAAGACCGATAGGCTCTATGTCGATGCCTGCTCGGCGATGCTGGTGAAGCGCCCCTGGGATTTCGACGTGATGGTGATGGAGAACATGTTCGGCGACATCGTCTCCGACATCACCGCGAGCCTGATCGGCGGGCTCGGCATGGCGCCGTCGGCCGACATCGGCGACAAATATGCCGTGTTCCAGCCCTGCCACGGCACCGCGCCTGATATCATGGGGCAGGGCAAGGCCAATCCCACCGGCATGATCCTGTCGGCCGCGATGATGCTGGACTGGCTCGCCGACAAGCACGGCGTCGAGGGCGCGGCGGAAGCCGGTGAGAAAATCGAGCGTGCGGTGGACAAGGTTTATGCCGACGGCATCAAGCCGATGGAATTTGGTGGCCGCAACGGCACCGCCGACATCACGAAGGCGGTGCTCGCGGCGCTGTAGGCTCGCGCCGATTTCGATAGCCAGTTCAAGCGCCGCGGATTGCCTTTGCGGTCCACATTCGCTCCCGAACGACGCTGCAAATCTGGAACTTGAATTCGCTGAAGAAGGCCTCGACCCCACGCCGTTTCGCCTGGGCGTGCTCCGGATCGATCCGCCAACGATGAAGTGCTTCCTCGGTCTCGAATTCGACGATCGTCACTCGCTCTCCATCGTCCGCAACAAAACCCTTGTGCGAGATGTAGCCAGGTATTGTTCGCGCAAGTTCGCTCATGCGTTTTGCCATCGGCCCATATTCATCCTGCACGCCGGGATTCATTCGAGTGCGAAATACAGTGACGATCATCAGATAGGCTCCTGTGTGGAACGAGCTTTGTTCGCCGCCTTTGCGGCGGTAGCCGCCTGGTCGGCAGCGCTGTCGTCCGTGCCACGACCTTTACCTGAGGCGCGTAATCACATATAATGAATAATTATGATCTAATTGATCACACTGAGGGATGTATGGATCTGTCGGATCTGCGGATATTCATCGCTGTCGTGCGCGAAGGCGGCGTGACCCGCGCGGCCGAGCGGCTGCATCGCGTTCAGTCCAATGTGACGACCCGTATCCGGCAGTTGGAAGAGGATCTCGGCGTGGCCCTCTTCATTCGAGAGGGTAAGCGTCTTCATCTGGCGCCCCAGGGGCAAGTGCTGCTTGGCTACGCCAATCGCTTGCTCGCGCTTGCGGATGAAACACGCGATGCCCTGCAAGACGCAAAACCCCGCGGAACGTTCCGCCTCGGCGCGATGGAAAGCACGGCCGCTGTCAGGCTGCCGGGACTGCTCAGCGAATACCACAGACGGCATCCAGGGGTCGTTCTGGAGCTTCGCACCGGCAATCCGCAGGTTCTCGCGAGCGCCATTCTCGCCGGCGATCTCGATGCAGCCCTTGTTGCCGAACCCATCGCCGATGAGCCCTTTGAGAAGGTGCTCGCCTTCGAGGAGGAGTTGGTGATTATTGCGGCTGCCAATCATCCGCCGATCGTCAAGAAAGGCAGCAGCCTGCCACGTACCATCATCGTCTTCGAACACGGATGCCCGCATCGCAAGCGGCTTGAAGACTGGTACGCAAGGCGAAACGAAATGCCGGTGCGCATGATCGAGCTGGCGTCGTATCACGCCATGCTGGGCTGTGTCGTTGCGGGCATGGGCGTCGCGCTGATCCCCAAAAGCGTTCTGACCACTTTTCCGGACAGAAGGCTGTTGAGCGTCCACCCGTTGGGACGAACGGAGAATCGGGCGTGGACTGTGCTCATCTGGCGCAGGGAAGCGGGCTCCGCGAACATTCAGGCCTTGAAGGAGATGTTGCAGAGCTCCCGGTTGGCGGGTCACCGGCAAGTGCGGACCGCTCGGGCCGTATGAGGCGCTACTTCCCCGAAAACTGCGGCTTGCGCTTCTCCATGAAGGCCTGCCGGCCCTCGCGGAAATCGGCACTGTCCATGCAGGCTGTGCCGACTGCCTTGATCGCGTCCATGTCGCGCGCGCTTTCGTCCTTCAGCACTTGCGCGATGGTAGTCTTGGCCGCCTTGATCGCAAGCGGGGCGTTCTGCGAGATCGTCTCGGCAATCGCCATGGTCTCGCCCCAGAGCTGATCGTCGGGGAATACGCGCTCGACCAATCCGATGCGCAGCGCTTCGGTGGAATCGATGCGCATGCCCGTGTACATCAGGAGCCGCGCCCAGGACGGTCCGACCAGCGACACCAGGTGTTTCAATCCATCATAGCCGTAGGCGATGCCGAGTTTCGCCGCGGGAATGCCGAACTGGCTGCCATGGGAGGCGATGCGGATGTCGGCGAGCATCGCGACCTGCATGCCGCCGCCGAGGCAAAAGCCCTCGATGCAGGCAATCGTCGGCTTGGGATAGTCGGCGAGCAGCGCGCGCTCGGCGGCGCTGCGTTTTGTATATTCCTCGGACGCGGCGGCGTTATGGCGTGTCTTCTCGAACTGGCTGATATCGGCGCCCGACACGAACGCCTTGCCGCCGGCGCCGCGCAGGATCACGATGCGTACGGCAGCGTCGTCGCGCAGGCTCGCCAGCGCCTCGCCAAATCCCTCCCACATCTCCAGCGACATCGCGTTGCGCTTGTCGGGATTGTTGAAAGTAATCACGCCGACGCCATTGGCGATGTGCTTGAGGATCTTGCCGCTGGCGTAAGGTGTCTCGGTCGTGGTGGAGATATCAGGCATCGCGCGCTCGCTTGTCGTAGGCCGCGCGCAATGTGCGGCCGGGGCAGGGCCCGGGTCAACCGCGGCAAGGGATGCGGCTTTGCATCCGCCTGTCCCGCGATTGCATGGCGCTATTTATTGAGCATGATCTTTTCGGAAAAGCGCTGCAGACTTTCCCGGATCGTGCTCTAGGGTCTGTTGGGATTCATCTGGAGTTTATCGCGGCCGCGGCCAGATAGATCATTGAAGTGAAGCTCTGGTCGGTCTTGTCGGCGCGCATTGCGATGCGCT
>NZ_JADPKY010000020.1 GCF_023074185.1 Bradyrhizobium sp. 132
AAGGATGATCGAGCAACATCGTCGTCTCCAGGTTGGGTGGTATTGCAACCTCAGTCTGGCCTCAGACTTGGTCGCTATCCACTCCCCATGGAATCTTCGTCGCTGCGCTCCTCGCAATGACAAAAGGGATAAAACAAGCCCGCCGTCCCCCAAGACGGCGGGCTTGTTTCACCCGCGCTGATCCCGCTGCTCACACGTCCATGCGGACGATGACGGGAACTGCACTTGTGCGGTGAGGCGCTGTCGCGCCCTAGGAGACGACTTCCGCCGTGACGCGGCCGACGCCGGCACCGGTGAGGCCGATGGCCCGGGCAGCGCCCGTGGAGAGGTCAAGGACACGGCCGCGAATGAACGGTCCACGGTCGTTGATGGTGACGATGACGCTCGAGCCGCCATGGGTGACGCGCAGCTTGGTGCCGAACGGCAGCGAACGGTGCGCCGCGGTCATGGCGTTCTGGTTGAAGCGCTGGCCCGAGGCGGTCTTGCTGCCGGACTCGTTGCCGTAGAACGAAGCCATGCCGGAGAAGCTGCGGCCCGTGCCCGACGACGGCGTCATCGACGCATTGGCGCTGCGCCAGTCGGAGGTCGTGCTGGCATCGTTTTCGGCGTGGTGGCGGTGATGATGGTGAGAATACCGATGGTGATGCCGGGATTTTGCGGAAGCTTCGGTGGCAGTTCCACCGACGAGGAGTGTTGCGGCAACGAAAGCGATCGCCGTACGCGGCCGGGTCACAGAGCCCAGCATCTTCAAAGACAGCATTTAATGGTCCTAAGCTAGTATTGCCACATATGAGGCAAGTGGAGCCCTCGTAAGTTTGTGAGCGGGATGGCGTTTCGATTCCTAATGAGGCGTGAATTGGGCAGTAAATCCGTTCTATGTCCTCATGAAACATCTTGTTACTGTCGACCGGTATTTAGCTGATGTCCCGTAACCTTTGATTGTAATGTTTTGTTAACCGGACAATTACTTAGAAATACTGTAAACGGAAGTCATCGCTTTCAGTGTTTAGAATTGGGTAAGTATTCGGCGAGTGAACCGGCGGGGCAGGAATCACGCCTCAGCGATCCGTGTTCATGGCCGCTATGCGCTCAGGGCAGGAACAAATGGGCGGGCATCGGCGCCAAGCGCGCGACAATTCCGTCAGGTGGCAGGTCGTCGTTGCGTCGTCTTGGACTGCGACGGACTGGCGAAAGAACGTCGTGCCTTTAATTTGGCGTCATGTTGCACGTGCGCGCCTGCTATGTTAGCAAAGCCGCGATTTTAACGAGCCCGGCACGTACCGTGCGGGGTCGAAAATCGAAGTCCCGCTTGAATTCCAAGGGCTTGGATCGCTTGGCGCCGCTTTGTGGCGACGGTTTTTCCCTTGCGAGTTTGACAGCAAAAAGAGCACGTCTGTGGCTGCAGAAGATACGTCCGTTTCCGGTGTGTCGGGTCGTTATGCAACGGCCTTGTTTGAACTGGCCCGCGACCAGAAAGTGGTCGACGAGGTCAAAGCCGATCTCGACAAATTCGAGGGCTTGCTGAACGAAAGCGCCGATCTGACGCGCCTCGTCCGCAGCCCGGTGTTTGCGGCCGAAACGCAGTCCAGGGCCCTCTCGGCCGTGCTGGACAAGGCCGGCATCGCCGGCATCTCCGCCAATTTCCTCAAGGTTCTGACCGCCAACCGCCGCCTGTTCGCGGTGGCTGACGTCATCCGCGCCTACCGCGCCCTCGTCGCCAGGTTCAAGGGCGAGGTAACGGCCGACGTCACCGTGGCGGAAGCGCTCTCGAACAAGAATCTCGACGCCCTCAAGGTTGCCCTGAAGTCGGTGACCGGCAAGGACGTCGCGCTCAACGTGAAAGTCGACCCCTCGATCATCGGTGGCCTCGTGGTCAAGCTTGGCAGCCGTATGATCGATAGTTCGCTTCGCACCAAACTCAATTCGATCAAGCACGCGATGAAAGAGGCAGGCTGATGGACATCCGCGCCGCGGAAATTTCCGCGATCCTCAAGGACCAGATCAAGAATTTCGGCCAGGAAGCTGAAGTCTCCGAAGTCGGACAGGTGCTGTCCGTCGGTGACGGTATCGCTCGCGTCTTCGGTCTGGACAACGTCCAGGCCGGTGAAATGGTCGAGTTCGAGAACGGCACCCGCGGCATGGCGCTCAACCTCGAAACCGACAACGTCGGTATCGTTATTTTCGGTGCCGACCGCGAGATCAAGGAAGGCCAGACCGTCAAGCGCACCCGCGCCATCGTGGACGCGCCGGTCGGCAAGGGCCTGCTCGGCCGCGTCGTCGACGCGCTCGGCAACCCGATCGACGGCAAGGGCCCGATCCAGGCTGACAAGCGCATGCGCGTCGACGTCAAGGCGCCCGGCATCATTCCGCGCAAGTCGGTGAACGAGCCGATGGCGACCGGCCTCAAGGCGATCGACGCCCTGATCCCGATCGGCCGCGGCCAGCGCGAGCTGATCATCGGCGACCGTCAGACCGGCAAGACCGCGATCGCGCTCGACACCATCCTCAACCAGAAGCCGCTCAACGCGCAGCCGGACGAGAACATTAAGCTGTATTGCGTCTATGTCGCGATCGGCCAGAAGCGTTCGACCGTTGCCCAGTTCGTGAAGGTGCTGGAAGAGCAGGGCGCGCTCGAATACTCGATCATCGTCGCCGCCACCGCCTCCGATCCGGCGCCGATGCAGTACATCGCGCCGTTCACCGGCTGCACCATGGGCGAGTACTTCCGCGACAACGGCATGCACGCCGTCATCATCTATGACGATCTGTCCAAGCAGGCCGTCGCCTACCGCCAGATGTCGCTGCTGCTGCGCCGCCCGCCGGGCCGCGAAGCCTATCCTGGTGACGTGTTCTATCTGCACTCCCGCCTGCTCGAGCGCGCGGCGAAGCTGAACAAGGACCAGGGCTCCGGCTCGCTGACGGCGCTGCCGGTCATCGAAACCCAGGCCAACGACGTGTCGGCCTACATTCCGACCAACGTCATCTCGATCACCGACGGCCAGATCTTCCTGGAAACCGACCTGTTCTTCCAGGGCATCCGTCCTGCCGTGAACGTCGGTCTGTCGGTGTCGCGCGTCGGCTCCTCGGCGCAGACCAAGGCCACCAAGAAGGTCGCCGGCAAGATCAAGGGCGAGCTCGCGCAGTACCGCGAAATGGCGGCGTTCGCGCAGTTCGGCTCCGACCTCGACGCCTCGACCCAGCGCCTGCTCAACCGTGGTTCGCGCCTGACCGAACTCCTGAAGCAGCCGCAGTTCGCGCCGCTGAAGATGGAAGAGCAGGTCTGCGTGATCTGGGCCGGCACCAACGGCTATCTCGATCCGCTCCCGGTCAACAAGGTGCGCGCGTTCGAGGACGGCCTGTTGTCGTTGCTGCGCGGCAAAAACGTCGAGATCCTCAATGCGATCCGCGACAGCCGCGACCTCTCCGACGACAGTGCTGCCAAGCTGAAGTCGGTGGTCGAAGGCTTCGCCAAGAGCTTTGCATAAGATAGCCGTCGCATGGCCGGG
Source organism: Bradyrhizobium sp. 132 (assembly GCF_023074185.1). Classification (GTDB taxonomy): domain Bacteria; phylum Pseudomonadota; class Alphaproteobacteria; order Rhizobiales; family Xanthobacteraceae; genus Bradyrhizobium. Next base: position 3,507 of record NZ_JADPKY010000020.1, read on the forward strand.
CTTCTTGTCCCGGCCGTCCGTGCCTCATCGCATGGCGACGAAGACGTGGATGCCCGGGACTAGCCCGGGCATGACGACAGGGACAGGCTAACGGTCTGATCGCAAGAGATCGAACCGTCGGGGTGAACGAAGAATGGCCTCACTTAAAGACATGCGGGTTCGCATCGCCTCGACCAAGGCGACGCAGAAGATCACCAAGGCCATGCAGATGGTCGCCGCGTCCAGATTGCGCCGCGCCCAGCAAGCGGCCGAGGCGGCGCGGCCCTATGCCGACAAGATGAGCGCGGTGATCTCCAACATCGCCAGCGCCGCTGCGGGTTCTCCCGGCGCGCCGGCGCTGCTGTCCGGCACCGGCAAGGACCAGATTCACCTGCTGCTGGTCTGCACCGGCGAGCGCGGCCTGTCCGGCGCTTTCAACTCCTCGATCGTGCGCCTCGCGCGCGAGCGCGCACAGGCGCTGATTGCGCAGGGCAAGGAAGTCAAATTCTTCTGCGTCGGGCGCAAGGGTTATGAGCAGCTCCGCCGCCTGTTCGACAAGCAGATCGTCGAGCACCTCGATCTGCGCAGCGTTCGCCAGCTCGGCTTCGTCAACGCCGAGGACATCGCGAAGAAGGTTCTGGCGCGTTTCGACGCCGGCGAGTTCGACGTCTGCACGCTGTTCTACTCGCAGTTCAAGTCGGTGATTGCGCAAATCCCGACCGCGCAGCAGATCATTCCGCTGACTGTGGAAGCAAAGGCGGCGAACGCGCCGTCGACGTCCTACGACTACGAGCCGGAGGAGGACGAACTTCTCTCCGGCCTGTTGCCGCGCAATATCGCCGTGCAGATCTTCCGCGCGCTCCTGGAAAACAACGCTTCGTTCTACGGCGCGCAGATGAGCTCGATGGACAATGCCACCCGCAATGCCGGCGAAATGATCCGCAAGCAAACCCAGATCTATAACCGAACCCGTCAAGCCCAGATCACCAAGGAGCTGATCGAGATCATCTCCGGCGCCGAGGCGGTCTGACGCACGAACCAAACGACGGTCGTTCAAGTAAAGAATTTCGAAGGAGAGCTAATCATGGCCACAGCAGCTAACCAGGTCGGTCGCGTCACCCAGGTCATGGGCGCCGTCGTCGACGTTCAGTTCGAGGGCCACCTGCCGGCCATTCTCAATTCGCTGGAAACCAGGAACGGCAGCATCCGCCTCGTGTTGGAAGTCGCGCAGCATCTCGGTGAGTCCACCGTGCGCACGATCGCGATGGACGTGACCGAAGGTCTGGTGCGCGGCCAGGAAGTGACCGACACCGGCCAACCGATCGAGGTTCCGGTGGGCGCCGGCACGCTCGGCCGCATCATGAACGTCATCGGCGAGCCGATCGACGAAGCGGGCCCGATCCCGTCCGAAGGCAAGCGCGCCATCCACCAGGAAGCGCCGACCTACACCGACCAGGCCACCGAGGCCGAGATTCTCGTCACCGGCATCAAGGTCGTCGACTTGCTCGCGCCTTACGCCAAGGGCGGCAAGATCGGCCTGTTCGGCGGCGCGGGCGTCGGTAAGACCGTGCTCATTCAGGAGCTGATCAACAACGTCGCCAAAGCGCACGGCGGCAATTCGGTGTTCGCCGGCGTCGGCGAGCGCACCCGCGAAGGCAACGACCTCTATCACGAGTTCATCGAATCCAAGGTCAACGCCGACCCGCACAATCCCGACCCGAGCGTGAAGTCGAAATGCGCGCTGGTGTTCGGCCAGATGAACGAGCCGCCCGGTGCCCGCATGCGCGTCGCGCTGTCCGGCCTGACAGTCGCCGAGCACTTCCGCGACCAGGGCCAGGACGTGCTGTTCTTCATCGACAATATCTTCCGCTTCACTCAGGCGGGCTCGGAAGTGTCGGCGTTGCTCGGCCGTATTCCCAGCGCCGTGGGCTATCAGCCGACGTTGGCAACCGACATGGGCGCGCTGCAGGAGCGCATCACCACCACAAACAAGGGCTCGATCACCTCGGTGCAGGCGATCTACGTGCCGGCCGACGACTTGACCGACCCGGCGCCGGCGACGTCGTTCGCGCATTTGGACGCCACCACGGTGCTGAACCGTGCGATCTCGGAAAAGGGCATCTATCCGGCGGTCGATCCGCTCGACTCGACCTCGCGCATGCTGCAGGCGAATATTGTCGGCGAAGAGCACTATACGACCGCGCGCATGGTCCAGCAGGTGCTGCAGCGCTACAAGTCGCTCCAGGACATCATCGCCATCCTCGGCATGGACGAGCTTTCAGAAGAGGACAAGCTGACGGTGGCCCGCGCCCGCAAGATCGAGCGCTTCCTGTCGCAGCCGTTCCACGTCGCCGAAATTTTCACCGGCGCGCCCGGCAAGTTCGTCGACCTCGCGGACACCATCAAGGGCTTCCGCGGTCTCTGCGAAGGCAAGTATGACCACCTCCCGGAGGCCGCCTTCTACATGGTCGGCACCATCGAAGAGGCGCTCGAGAAGGGCAAGAAGCTGGCGGCCGAGGCGGCCTAAGCTGCGAACGGCGAGTAGGGAGTAGCGAATGGTCTCGCTGCTCCCGCTCCATTCGCTATTCGCTACTCACCATTCGCAGGTTTCCCATGGCCACCTTCCACTTCGATCTCGTCTCGCCGGAAAAGCTCGCATTCTCGGGCGAGGTCGACCAGGTCGACATCCCCGGCGTCGAAGGTGATTTCGGCGTGCTGGCTGGACATGCGCCGGTCGTGGCTGCGATCCGGCCCGGCATTCTCACCATCACCACCGGCGGCAAGCACGAGAAGATCATCGTGCTCGGCGGTCTCGCCGAAGTCTCCGAAAAGGGCCTCACCGTGCTCGCCGACGTCGCGACGTCGCTGGCCGAGCTCGACCGTGCTCAGTTCGCCGCGACCGTCTCGGAGATGGAAGAAGGGTTGAAGGAGCACGAAGGCAGCGAGCTCGATCAGGCCATCGCGCGGCTCGACCACTTCAAGAGCATCCAGCAGCAGCTCAACAGCACGGCTATGCACTAAGCCCCGGCGCATCGCACCGGGGCTCAAGCTACAAATTCCTGAATAAGTTCAGCGCTCGTCACGGAAGTGGCGGGCGCTGAAACTTTGTTGCACCGCGTCGCCGATAGCGGCATTCTGCGCTGGCGAATTTTGTTTCGGGGCGGGCAGCAGATGAAACGCAAGATCGCAGCGATTTTCGCGGCCGATATTGCCGGTTACTCAAGGCTGGTCGCGGAAGACGAGGAGGAGACGCTGCGGCGTATGGCCTCCTATCGTGAGGTCGTCGACGATTTCATTGCGAAGGCCGGCGGTCGCATCTTCAACACGGCAGGCGACGCCGTGCTCGCGGAGTTTCCAAGCGCGGTCGATGCGGTGCGCTGCGCGATCGACATCCAGGAACCCCTGCGAACCCGCAACATGGCCTATCCGCCGAGCCGGCAGATGTCGTTCCGCATCGGCATCACCATCGGCGACGTGGTCGAGCGCGACGGCGATCTGCTCGGTGATGGCGTCAATATCGCCGCCCGGCTCGAGGGCCTCGCCGAGGTCGGTGGCATCTGCGTCTCCCGCGCCGTGCACGAGCAGGTCGCCAACAAGCTGTCGGTGCAGTTCGCCGATATCGGCGCTCAGGAGGTCAAGAACATCCCGACGCCGGTGCACGCCTACATGGTGGCGATGCGGCGCGTGGACGGCAGTTACGCAACGCCGCAGATCAAGAAGGTGGCGAAAGTAGCGCCCGCGCTGAACTGGATGTGACCGCTGGTGGTCGGTGTCGTCTCCGTTGTCGCGATCGCTGTCGGCGGCTTCCTCTATTTCACCAAGCTCGAGACCAACAAGGCGCCGGCGATCGCAGCGATCGCGCCAGGCCCAGCATCAAGCCCGATGCCCATGCCGGCACCATCCGCCTCGCCGATGGTCGGCAAGTTTCCTGCCGACAGCGTGCCCTTCATCGGCGAGCGCATCCGCGGCTACCTCGGTGGCGAATATTCCGTCGCCGGCGACTACAAGGCCTTTGCGCTGAACGTCGGCGGTATCACCGGCTCCGCGCTCAATCAGCCAAACGAGGAAGCCGCGCGCAACGCTGCGCTCGATCAGTGTCAGAAGCGGGCGGATGCCGCGCAGTCGCCGCGGCCCTGCGAGCTCTATGCGGTCGGCAACAATGTCGTCTACACGCACGGCAAGCCGCCGATGCCGCCGCAGCCCTTTATCCGGCACGATCCAATGACCGAGCGCGCCTTCGTCCCAAAGGACTTTCCGATGGTGCGCGATCCCGCAAAAGTCCGGCTCGAGAACATGTTCGTCCCCGCGGCAAAATCCCGCTCGGTCGCGCTCGGCCCGGGCGGTCAATATTTCATGGTGATGGGCGCATCATCCGCCGACGACGCTGCGCGGCGCTCCCTGGAATCGTGCGGCGCGATCGCCGGCGTCGCCTGCATGGTCGTTGCGGTCGACGAGAATTTCGTCGTGCCGATCCCGACCCTGCTGAGGATCACCGGCTTCTTCCATGCGGCGTCCAATGCCTCGATCGCCACAGATGCGCGCGACGAGGTCGTGCGCAAGCTCGCCGATGGCATGGGCTGGAACGCAGTCGCGGTCGGCACCGCGGGCCGGCCGGGCGTCGGCCTGAAGGCCGCGGACGAGCAGACCGCCGTCAATTCCGCGCTCGCCGACTGCGCCAGGCGCGACAGCGATTGCCACGTCATCGCGATCGGCCCGTTTACGGTGGGACCGGTGAATTAGGCGTGTGCTGATTAGGCCCGATCGTTAACGCTTGCGAGATGCGCTCCCTCCCCCCTTGTGGGGCTCGCTTGCGGGGGAGGGCTGGGGAGAGGGTGCATCTGCAAAGACACAGTCCCTAAACGGAGAAAGCCCTCACCCGGCACTTCGCGCCGACCTCTCCCGCAAGCGGGAGAGGCTGAGCGAACCCGTGGCTGGTTGTGCGGTCACCCATGCCCGTCCTAAGCGCTGGAATGCGCTCTGCAACGACACCGGCTTGTTCTCGCGTTTTTAGTTTGCGAAGGGCGCAAACTGTTGGGCCACCGCGCGGTAGACCTCGCGGCGGAACGGGACCACGACATCGGGGACACGGTCGAGCCGCTCCCAGCGCCAGGCGTCGAACTCCGCGGGCTGGTCGTTGCGCGGTGTCAACGGATCGATCTCGTCATCCTTGCCGGTGAAGCGCAGGGCGAACCATTTTTGACGCTGCCCGCGGAATTTCGCCAGCCGATGCGTCTGCGGTCCATCGTAAGGCGGGAATTCGTAAGTCAGCCAGTCGGTCTCGCCGAGATAGGTTGCGCTCTTGACGCTGGTCTCTTCCCAGAGCTCGCGCAGGGCCGCATCGCGCAGGTCCTCGCCCTCGTCGACGCCGCCTTGCGGCATCTGCCAATCGAGGCCCGGCAGGACGATCTCGGGTCCGTCGCCCTTGAAGCGATGCCCGATCAGCACCCGGCCGTCGGCATTGAACAGCGCGATACCCACGTTGGGGCGATAAGGCTTTTGATCGGTCACGTGCGGATCTCTCGTCGTCATTCCAGGCGATGCATTAGCATCAACCTGGAATGGCGACTTGAACTAATCCTCCGCCAGCGCGGAAAATTCCTTCACTACGCGCTCATAGACCGGGCGCTTGAACGGGACGATCAGCCCGGTCAGGTTCTTCATCGGCTCCCAGCGCCAGTTCACGAACTCGGCCTTGTGACCGCCGCCGGGCTTTTCGACGTTGATCTCGCTGTCCTTGCCGGTGAAGCGGACCGCAAACCATTTCTGGCGCTGGCCGCGATAGCGACCCTTCCAGGCGCGGCCCGCAACAGTGCGCGGAATGTCGTAAGTGAGCCAGTCCGGAACCTCGCCGAGCCGCTCGACCGAGCGCACGCTGGTCTCCTCGTAGAGCTCGCGCCTGGCGGCGTCCCAATTGTCCTCGCCGGGATCGACGCCGCCCTGCGGCATCTGCCAGACATGGGTGTCGTCGACATGCTCGATGCCGCCGGCGCGGCGGCCGATGAACACCAGGCCTTGCTTGTTGATCAGCATCACGCCGACGCAGGTCCGGTAGGGCAGATCCTCGTAACGCGCCATTCCGCCAGACCTCTCGCATGCTGTCGGTAAGGCTTGATCCGGCCCCGCAGGACCCGCGCCGTACCAATCCGTTGATTTAGCTGGATTTTGATTTCAGCATCGCGGTTGTCAATGGCACCAAAAGGATACCTCGGTCGCTCAATGTCTTGGTCCAGGCGCCGATGCGCTCGATCGAGACCGGGAGGGCGGAGGCGGTGCCCACGGCCGCGCCGCGCTCGCGCGCCGCCGCTTCGAGCTTATTCAGGGCGCGGTCGATCTCGGCCGGGGTCGGCACCACGTCGATCGCGATGTCGCCCCTACCGAACGGCATCGCCTGGCTTGCCGCGGCCTGGGGCGCGATGCTGCGGGGCGAGGAGCCGTCGTCGAAGAAGCCGAGGCCACGTTTGGCCGCCTCGCGGATGATCGGCTGCATCGCCGGCTCCGTGGCGATGAAGCGGGCGCCCATGAAATTGGTGAGGCCGGCATAGCCCTGCATCCGGCTCAGATGCCAGTACAGGCGGTCCATGTTCTGGTCGGCACTCAGCGAGGTCAGCAGCGTCTGCGGTCCCGGATCGTTGTCGGGGAAGTCGTAGGGCTCCATCGGGATCTGGAGGAAGATCTCGTGGCGCTGGGCGCGGGCTCGCTCGGCGAGTTTTCCTGGATCGGAACCATAAGGCGTGAAGGCCAGCGTCACCGCCGCCGGCAGCCTCATGATGGCGTCGGTGGTCTTGGCTGCGCCGACGCCGAGGCCGCCAATCAGGATCGCAACCACGGGCATCTTGGCGGCCTTGGCGCGGTCGGCATCCGCCGCATAGACGTTGAACGGTTTCAGATCCCCGGCAACCACGGGGATCATGCCGTAGCGCGATTTCTCAAGGAGTTTTGGGTCGATCCCGGTCATGACGGGCGGCGGTGCGGAGGCCGCTCCGCCCTTGTCGGCGGGATCGCTGCCGCCGATCACCACGTCCTGGCGCGTGCCGGTGGAACCGTCGATCATGGTGACGGTCTTCTGCTCGCCCGCCTGCTTCGGCGCTTCCCTGGTCTCGTGCTTGCTTTCCTGTTTGCTTTCCTGGCCGTGGCCGGAAGCGGCCGGCTTCTCGTCGCTGGCCTTGTCCGTAGCTTGGGGCTCGCGGATCGCGAGCCGCGTCATCGGCTCGCCACCGAGCGGATCCTTGTTGAAGATCGCGAAGCCGGCAAAAGCGACCAGGAACAGGCCGAGCAGCATCGCAAGCGCCTGCATGGCCGTGAACGGCAGCCGCCGCCGGTGTTTGCGGCGCGGCTTATCCTGTCCGAGCGGGGCGCTCAGATCATCGGCCGTTTCAGTCATGCGCGATCCCGAATCACTCACCCATGACGATACCACGGCGGGGTCAAGCGGCGGCAGGCCGGGATAGGCCGGGGGTGTCTGGCGTTCCAAGCAAAAAGGGCGGCTCCGTGAGCCGCCCTTTCCGTCAGATCGCGATGCGCCGACCTAGTTTGCCGCTTTGGGCTTGTCGGTCGTGGTCTTGTTGTCGCCGCCCGGCGTAGGCGCCGCGGAGGCGCTGTTCTTGATGCCATGGAGCAAATCGTCGGCGAGCTTGAGCGCCTTGTCGTCCTTGGCGTCCGGCGGCACGTAGGACTGCGACCCGGTCTTCTCGTCGCCGTCGTTCTTGAGATGGCCGCGCAGCGAAGCCTCGCCCTTGGTGTCGGTGCGCGACTTCAGTTCGTCCGGCACGTCCTGCAGCACTTCGATGTCGGGCACGATGCCCTTGGCCTGGATCGACTTGCCCGACGGCGTGTAGTAGCGCGCCGTGGTCAGACGCAGCGCGCCGTTGCCCGAGCCGAGCGGAATGATGGTCTGCACCGAGCCCTTGCCGAACGAGCGCGTGCCGACGATGGTCGCGCGCTTGTGGTCCTGCAGCGCGCCGGCGACGATCTCCGACGCCGAGGCCGAGCCGCCATTGACCAGCACGATGACCGGCTTGCCCTTGGTGAGGTCGCCCGCATGCGCGGTACGGCGCTGGGTCTCATCGGCGTTGCGGCCGCGGGTTGAGACGATTTCGCCCTTCTCCAGGAAGGAGTCGGAGACGGTGACCGCTTCCTCGAGCAGGCCGCCCGGATTGTTGCGGAGGTCGATGACGTAGCCCTTCAGCTTGTCGCCGATCTGATTCGAGAGGTTGGCGACCTCGCGCTTCAGGCCTTCGGTGGTCTGCTCGTTGAAGGTGGTGATGCGGATATAGGCGATGTCGTCGGCCTCGATGCGGGCGCGCACCGAGCGGACGCGGATGTTGTCGCGCACCAGCGTGACGTCGATCGGATTGTCCTGGCCCTTGCGGATGATCTTGAGCTTGATCTTGGTGTTGACCGGGCCGCGCATCTTCTCGACCGCCTGGTTCAGGGTCAGGCCCTGCACCGCTTCGTCGTCGAGACTGGTGATGATGTCGTTGGCCATGACGCCGGCGCGCGAGGCAGGCGTGTCGTCGATCGGCGAGACCACCTTGATCAGGCCGTCTTCCATCGTGACTTCGATGCCGAGGCCGCCGAACTCACCGCGGGTCTGCACCTGCATGTCGCGGAAGCTCTTGGCGTCCATGTAGCTCGAATGCGGATCGAGCCCGGTGAGCATGCCGCTGATGGCTGATTCGATCAGCTTGGTGTCGTCGGGCTTCTCGACATAGTCCGAGCGCACGCGCTCGAAGACGTCGCCGAAAAGGTTGAGCTGGCGATAGGTGTCCGCGGTGGCAGCCCGTGCGCTGGAGCCCATGAAGACTGCGCGCGGCTGGGTCACGAACAGCGTCAGCGCCGCACCGGTGGCCGCGCTGAGGAGGATAACTGAAGTCTTGCGCATCATCCGCGAACCTTCTCGCCTTCATTTGCGGCCCACCATGGGCCTGGATCGATTGGAGTGCCGTCTTTGCGGAACTCGACATACAGCACAGGTTGACTCGCGTTCGTGGCGAGAATGGAGGCGACTTGAGAGGTCGACCCCATGGACGCGACAGGCTCCCCCGTGAGGACAAACTGTCCGATGTTTACCGAAATGCGCTCCATCCCGGCGATCAGGACATGATACCCGCCCCCGGCATTGAGGATCAAGAGTTGTCCATAGCTGCGGAACGGGCCGGCATAGACCACCCAGCCGTCACACGGCGTCGTGACCTGGGAGCCGGGCTTACTTGCCAGCGAAATGCCCTTTTGAACCCCGCCGAGCCCGTCGGAACCGCCAAAATCCCTGATCTTGTTACCGTTAACCGGAAGAGGCAGGAGGCCTTTGGCGGCGGCGAAGGCCATCGCGGGAGTGCTCCGGGACCGGTCCTTGAAAGCGCCGGGGCCGGGTTTGGCGTTGAGGGCGGCCTTTGCCTCGGCCTGCTTTGCGGCCTCAGCTGCCTTCTCGGCTGCCTTGGCGGCGCTTTGCAGCTCCTGCTCCATCTTGGCGATCAGCCCCTGGAGATCGCCGACCTGCCTTGAGAGCGTGATGGCGCGCGAGTTCTCGGCGTCCAGGTCCTTTTCACGCGACGCCTGCTGGCGCTGCCGCTCGTCAACCAAGGCGGTGAGCCGGGTCTGGTCGTTGCGGACCTTGTCGCGGTCGGAGGCGAGCTGGTCGCGCTCGGTCGCGATGGTCTTGCGCAAGGACACGAGCTCGCCGAGCTCGCCGGCGATCTTCTCGGCGCGACCGCGCAATTCCGGCACGACGGCGCCGAGCAGCATCGCCGTGCGCAGCGATTGCAGCGCGTCCTCGGGCCGCACCAGCAGCGCCGGCGGCGACCGCCTTCCGGCGCGCTGCAAGGCCGCCAGCACCTCGACGATGTCGGCGCGGCGCGAATCGAGCGAGCTGCGCATCGCCTGCTCGCGGCCATTCAGCGAACGCAGCCGCGCTTCGGCTTCGTCGATCTTGGTCTCGACGGTGCGCACATTGGCGGCGGTGTCGATCAATTGCTGATTGAGCTGGGTGCGGTCCTGGCCGAGCGAGGTGATCTCGGTCTTGAGCTTGGCCTGCGCTTCCTCCGCGCTCTTCTTGCTTGCGCGGGCGGCGTCGAGCTCCTGCTCGCGCTGCTTGATCGCATCGGGCGAGATGGCCGCAGCCTGCGGCGCAATAGTTTGACCTTGCGTCTGAGCTTGCGCGAGGCTTGCGCCGGTCACGCCGGCGATCAGCAGCAGGTTGAGAATCGGCGCTCGCATCGCTTTAGGCAAAGGTGCTCGTTGTAGCGCGCATCATGCGCGGTGATAGGGGTGGCCGGCCAGAATGGTGGCGGCCCGATAAAGCTGTTCCAGAAGCATGACGCGGACCATTTGATGCGGCCAGGTCGCAGAGCCGAACGCGATCGCGAGCTTAGCCTTACGGCGCAATTCGGGCGAAAGTCCGTCCGCCCCTCCGATCATGAAGATAGTATGACCGGCCCCCTCGTCGCGCCAGCGGCCGAGATGCCGTGCGAATACGGTGGAATCCAGATTCTTGCCGCGCTCGTCCAGCGCCACCAGGATCGATTTCTCGGGAATATGCGCGGAGATCGCCGCCGCCTCTTCGGCCATCCGCGTCGCCGTGTCGCGTGCGCGGCTTTCGGGCAATTCGTGGATGGCGAGCTCGCGGAATCCGAGCTTTCGGCCGACCTCGTCGAATCGTTCAGAATAGCGGTCGGCAAGCTCCCGTTCGGGACCCCGCTTCAGCCGGCCCACCGCAATGACAGCAACACGCATGATAGCTTCAAGGTCGCGTTTTCAAGACCGCGCGCAAATTGCGCGCGCACGACGCTAGCATGCGCGTCAGCCGATTCGAAATCGGCCAGAGCCTCTAGATCGCCTTCGCCGCCCCTGGGCCCTGTGTGTACAATCTCTCGAGATTGTAGAACTCGCGGACCTCGGGTCTGAACACGTGAACGATCACATCGCCGGAATCGATCAGCACCCAGTCGCAATTGGGCAAGCCCTCGACGTGGATGTTCTTGATGCCGTTTTCCTTGAGGCCTTTGGCGACGTTCTCCGCGATCGCGCCGACGTGCCGGTTGGCCCGGCCGGTGGTGACGATCATGTAGTCGGAGTAGGCCGATTTGCCGCGAAGGTCGATGGTGACCGTCTCTTCCGCCTTCATGTCGTCCAGGCGGGAGAGGATCAGGCTCAGCGTCTTGTCGGCGTCGGGTTGCGCCTTCAAGGCTGCAGCTTTGGTCGATGTTTTACGCGCCGGCTTGGCAACCTTGGGTAAAACAGACTTCGTCGAAGCTGACTTGGACAATACAGATGTGGCCAGGGACCATTCCTTTCACTGTATCGCGAACGCCGAATCCGACGCTCACTGGTTACACTACATCATGTGGGGTTAAGGGTTTCAATATGCCAGAGAGCCCGAAGTTCACAACGACCTCCGCAGAGTCTGACTCACTTCGTACCTTTCCAGCTTCCGTCCGGGTTCCGTAAGCCGGTCGAAGAGAGATTCAGCTTCATTCCGGTGAGGAAGACCCACGCCGGCGCAGCCCGGTCCGCAAGCAATGCTGCCTCATTCTCGGGCACGCGGTAGCGCTTGAGCGCCTGGGCGGCGGGAGAGGCGAGCGCGCGAAAACTCTGCGGTGGGCGATCGATGACCGCAATCGGCACCTGGCCGGCGATGCGCTGCCAGTGCTGCCAACGATGGAATTGAGCGAGGTTGTCGGCGCCCATGATCCAGACAAAGCGCAGGCCGGAGAGGCGGCGGCGCAAGGTGTTGATGGTGTCGATAGTATAGCGCGTGCGAATGACGGATTCGAGACAGCTCACCTCGATCCTGGGGTCGTCGGCAATTTCGCGCGCCGCCTGCATGCGCCCGCCGAGCTCGTGCAGCGTGCCGTTCTCCTTCAGCGGATTGCCCGGCGTCACCAACCACCAGACGCGATCGAGCTGAAGGCGTTTCAGCGCGAACTGGCTGATCGCGCGATGGGCCTGGTGCGGCGGATTGAACGAGCCGCCGAGCAGCCCGATGCGCATGCCCGAAGTGTGGGTTGGTATGGCCTGCGCGAAGGAACGTGGCGCGACGAAATTGTTGCTCAATGCCCCGCGCCCCGCGTCGTTTACGGCCGCGTCTGCCCGGTGCCGTGGATGCGATACTTGAAGCTCGTCAGCTGCTCGGCCCCAACCGGACCGCGGGCATGGAATCTGCCGGTGGCGATGCCGATCTCGGCGCCGAAGCCGAACTCGCCGCCGTCGGCGAATTGCGTCGAGGCATTGTGCAGCACGATCGCGGAATCGACCTCGCTCAGGAATTTCTTCGCAGCGGTCTCGTCCGCGCTCACGATCGCATCGGTATGGTGCGAGCCGTGGTTCTGGATATGCGCGATCGCGCCGTCGACGCCGTCCACCACCTTCGCCGCGATGATCGCGTCGAGATATTCAGTGTCCCAATCCTCTGCGCTCGCAGCCTTCACGCGCGCATCGGTCTTCTGCACGGCGTCGTCGCCGCGTACTTCGCAGCCCGCCTCGATCAGCATCTCGACCAGCGGCTTCAGCTTTGTGCCGGCAACAGCGCGATCGACCAGCAGCGTCTCGGCCGCGCCGCAGACGCCGGTGCGGCGCATCTTGGCGTTGAGCACGATCGACTTCGCCATGGCGAGGTCGGCGCTGGCATCAATATAGACGTGGTTGACGCCTTCGAGATGCGCGAACACCGGCACGCGGGCTTCCTGCTCGACGCGCGCGACAAGGCTCTTGCCTCCGCGCGGCACGATCACGTCGACGGCGCCGTTCAATCCCGACAGCATCATGCCGACCGCCGTGCGGTCGCGCGTCGGCACCAATGTGATTGCGGCCTCGGGGAGGCCGGCTTCACGCAGGCCCTGCACCAGGCATTCATGGATGGCGCGGCAGGAGCGAAAACTGTCGGAGCCGCCGCGCAGGATCACGGCATTGCCGGACTTCAGGCACAGCACGCCGGCGTCCGCCGCAACGTTCGGCCGGCTCTCAAAAATCACGCCGACGACGCCGAGCGGCACGCGTACGCGCTCGATGGTCATGCCGTTCGGCCGCTGCCAGCTCTCGGTGACGATGCCGACCGGATCGGCAATGCCGCGCACGATGCCGATGCCCTCGGCCATGCCCTCGACCCGCGCCGGCGTCAGCGTCAGGCGGTCGATGAAGGAGGAGGTGGCATTGGCGGAGGCGCGGGCATCAGTGACGTCCTCGGCGTTGGCGGCGAGGATCGCGGCAGAGTTCGCGCGGATCGCCCGCTCCATGGCCTCGAGCGCCCGGTTCTTCTGCTCCGGCGGCGCCAGCGCCAGCACGCGCGCGGCAGCGCGGGCACGGGTACCGAGATCGGTCATCAGCGCCTGAAGATCGGCATTGCCGTCGACGGCTTTGAGGGGGGCGGCCATAGCTCGTTCAACCTTCTGCTAACGCGGTGTCCTAGCACGGAAATCCCGCTTTTGCGAAGGGTCGGGAGGGTATGGCAGGGCTTCACGTGCCGGACGACAGCTCGGTCAATGGCCTAGCTCCGGCGTCATGGCCGGGCTTGCCGGCCCTCCACGCCTCGGCCGGCGCCTGCAAGAACGTGGATGCCTGCCGGTCTACCCGCCCATCACCAGATCGTCGCGGTGGATCATCTCTGACCGCCCGCTGATGCCGAGGATCGCCATCACGTCCGGGGAAGAGCGGCCCTTGATCCGCTCGGCGTCGTCGGCATCGTAGGCGATCAGGCCGCGGCCGACCTCGCTGGTGTCGGGGCCACGGACGATCACGGCGTCGCCGCGGGCGAACTGGCCCTCGACCTTGATCACGCCGGCCGGCAGCAGGCTGGCGCCGGCACGTAGCGCGGCGACTGCGCCGGCGTCGATGGTCAGCGTGCCCTTCGGCTCCAGCGAGCCCGCGATCCAGCGTTTTCGCGAGGTGATGGGATTGGCGGGCGTCAGGAACCAGGTGCAGCGGCTGCCATCGGCGATTGCCTGCAAGGGATGCTCGATCTTGCCGGAGGCGATCAGCATATGCGTGCCGCCGGTGGTGGCGATCTTCGCCGCCTCGACCTTGGTGCGCATGCCACCGCGGGAGAGTTCGGACTCGGCGTCGCCGGCGACAGCCTCGATCTCCGACGAGATGCTGTCGACGACGGGAATGAGCTTGGCGTTCGGATTGTTCTTCGGCGGGGCATCGTAGAGCCCGTCGATATCGGACAGCAGCACCAGCAGGTCCGCGCTCGCCATGGTGGCGACGCGCGCGGCGAGGCGGTCGTTGTCGCCGTAGCGGATCTCGTTGGTGGCGACCGTGTCGTTCTCGTTGATCACGGGGATCGCGCGCCACTCGAGGAGCTTGCCGATGGTGGAGCGCGCGTTGAGATAGCGGCGTCGCTCCTCGGTGTCCTGCAGCGTCACCAGGATCTGGCCGGCGCCGATGCCGTGTGCACCGAGCACCTCCGACCAGATCCGCGCCAGCGCGATCTGGCCGACAGCGGCCGCGGCCTGGCTCTCCTCCAGCTTCAGCGGGCCGCGCGGCAGTTTGAGCCGGCTGCGGCCGAGCGCGATCGAGCCTGAGGAGACCACGAGCACGTCACGGCCCTCGCCGTGCAGCTTTGCCATGTCGTCGGCGAGCGCGGCGAGCCAGGACGCCCGCACCTCGCCCCTGTCGGAATCGACCAGCAGCGCGGAGCCGACCTTGACGACGATGCGGCGGAATTGACTGAGTTCGGGGCTGGCCATGAGTGTATGTGTTGGCGCGTGTGACGGATTGCTCTGCATCGGACACGGCGGAGCGCGGCGCCGGTAAGGCCTGCTTTTGCAGCAGGACGATGGCCGGCGCAAGGCGGCAGGCCCGGTAAACGCCGCTTGTCCGGGACGCCTGTCTGGCTCTAATTGTCGCCAACCATAATGTGCTCAAAGAGGAAACCAATGGATCGCCGCAACTTCATCGCCGGATGCCTCGGGTTGCCGCTGCTGGCGCAGGCGGGCGGGTCGCAAGCGCAGGCCGGGCTGACGAAAATGATCTTCCCGTTCGCGGCGGGAGCGGGCGGCGACACGCTGTGCCGGCTGATCGCGCAGGAGATGGCGCCGGCGCTGCAGCGGACCATCGTGGTCGAGAACCGCACCGGCGGCGACGGCCTGATCGGCATCAAGGCGGTGAAGGGGGCCAGCCCCGACGGCAGCATGGTGCTGGTGACGACCGGCCCCACGATGTACCTGCTGCCGATGGTGGAGGCGACGCCGAGCTTCGATACTGCAAAGGATTTCGTCCCGGTATCGCTGCTGGCCCGGTTCGAATTCGCCGTCGTGATCGGCCCGGGGATCGATGCCGCCGACTTCAAGGGATTTGTCGGCTGGTTGAAGACGCATCCGGACAAGACGTCGTTCGGCGTGCCGAGCAACGGCACCATTCCGCATTTCATGGGCTCCAAGCTCGAGAAGGATCTCGGCATTCCCATGACACGCGTGCCCTATCGGGGCAGCGCGCCCATCCTCAATGACATCATCGGCGGCCACATCTCGTTCGGCATCACCACGTTGGCCGACGCGCTGCCGCAGCACCGCGCCAAGGGCGTGAAGATCATCGCGGTCGCAAGCGCGGAGCGCTCGCCGTTCGCGCCCACCGTCCCGACGCTGAAGGAGAGCGGCATCGATCTCGTCGCGGACGCCTGGTACGGCATGTGGCTTCCCGCCGGCAGCTCGCCGGAATTCGCGAGCAAGCTCGGCGCGGCCGCAAGCGCCGCGCTCGCCAAGGCCGAGGTGAAGGAGAAGCTGACAGCCATTGGCCTGATCCCGGTCGGCAGCAGTGCGGATGGCTTGACCAAGGAGCTCGCTGCCAACGCGGCCTTCTGGCAACCGATCGTGAAGGCGACGGGCTACAAGATCGAGAATTGAGAAGCGTAGCGCGATTTCTCCCCTCATCCTGAGGAGCGCGCTTTTTGCGCGCGTCTCGAAGGATGCAGGCCGAGGTGCAAGAGCCGGGCCTGCATGGTTCGAGACGGCGCTTCGCGCCTCCTCACCATGAGGATTACATCTTCGCGCGCTGCGCGATGCCGTCCTTGATCGACGCGAGCTCTTTCTCGTCCCAGATGCCGATCAGGACGCCGCCCTTCACCTGAAGCTGGTTGTCGGCATAGTTCGCGATCTTCTCGCGGGGTGTGGTGATGTGGTCGTTGGGATGCAGCGCCCAGTCGAACAATTCCGCCTGTAATCGCGCGATGATGCCGGCGCACTCCGGGTCGTCGCCGCGATCCAGAAACTCTTCCGGATCGGTTTCGAGGTCATACAGCATCGAGCGGAAGCCGGAGGCATGGATGTATTTCCAGCGGCCGTCGAACACCATGAACAGGCGGCAGCGCTCGATCGGCTGGTTCAATTTCAGCCGGACGTCCTGCATGGAATAGTCGTATTCGGAGAACGCGACCTTACGCCAATCCGGCGGCGTCGGCCCGCGCAGCAGCGGCAGCAGCGAGCGGCCTTCGAGGATGTGGCCCGGCACCTTGCCGCCGAAATAATCGACGAAGGTCGGCGCGAGATCGATGGCTTCGACCAGCGCGTCACTGCGCGTGCCGCGCGTGGCGTCGGCTTCCTTCGAGGGATCGATGATGATCAGCGGAATCTTGGCCGACTGCTCGTGGAACAGATCCTTCTCGCCCATCCAGTGATCGCCGAGATAGTCGCCATGATCGGAGGTGAACACGATCATGGTGGAGTCCACGAGATCGCGCTCCTCCAGAAACTTCATCAGCACGCCCATCTGGTCGTCGATCTGGGTGATCAGGCCCATATAGGTCGGGATCACCTTCTCGCGGGCCTCGTCGCGCGCCATGTTGCGGGAGTAGCGCATGTCCATATAGGCGCCGAACACCGGATGCGGATTCTGGCGCTCGCGCTCGGAGCGGATCACCGGGATCATGTCATCCGGCGAATACATGCTGGCGTAAGGTTCGGGCGCGATGTAGGGCCAGTGCGGCTTGATGTAGGACAGATGCAGGCACCACGGCTTGCCGTCGGTTTCGGCCTCGCTGATGAAGTCCATCGCGCGGCGCGTCATGTAGGGCGTCTCGGAATGTTCGTCCGGCACGCGCGCGGCCTTGTCGGCATGCACGAGCAGCCAGCCGTTCTGGAGCGAGCCGTCCTCCGCCGCACCTGAATTGGCCCAATGCTCCCAGGGATTGGTCGCTTCAAAACCCTGCTGGCGCAGATACTCGTCGTATCTCGGACGTGGACGGCCGGTCGGATGCAGGCCGTCGTCGCGCTCATAAGGCTCGAACCCGCATTCGGCGACGTGCACGCCGATCATCGATTCCGGCGGGATGCCGAGCGCCTTCATGCCTTCGAGATCGGGCGCCATGTGGGTCTTGCCGACCAGCACGTTGCGCACGCCGAGCTTCTTGAGGTGATCGCCGAGGGTGGGCTCGCCGACGCGCAACGGCCAGCCGTTCCAGTGCGAGCCGTGCGAGCGCATGTAGCGCCCGGTGTAAAACGACATCCGCGAGGGGCCGCAAATCGGCGACTGCACATAGGCCTTGCTGAACAGCACGCCGCGCTTCGCCATGGCGTCGATATTCGGTGTCTTCAGCGTGGGATGGCCGGTGCAGCCGAGATAGTCATAGCGAAGCTGGTCGCACATGATCCAGAGAACGTTCTTCGCGCGCGCCATGAATCATCCCCGCCGTGTCTTGATTGTTCGATGCTGCGCTATGGCGTCAGCGAAGACAAGCAGGGCGGGATCAGGTCGACCGGATCAAACCGACCAGATCAAGCCGACCACGGCTCGGCTTCGGCCGCGCTCTTCGCCTTGGCGGAGACCGGGCTTTCGCCGATCACTTCCGCCAGCGCGCGCAACGCTTCCTTCACGCCATCGCCGGTGACGGCGGAGAGCAGCAGCGGCGTCTTCTTGGCGGCGCGCTTCAGCCGGTCCTTCTGCTTCTTCAACTCGTCCGGCTCGACCGCGTCGATCTTGTTCAGCGCCACGATCTCGATCTTGTCGGTGAGCTGCCCGGCATAGGCGTCCAGCTCGGTTCGCACCGTCTTGTAGGCCTTGCCGGCATGCTCGCATGTCGCATCGACGAGATGCAGCAGCACGCGGCAGCGCTCGACATGGGCAAGAAAGCGGTCGCCGAGACCCACACCTTCATGCGCGCCTTCGATCAGGCCGGGGATGTCCGCCAGCACGAATTCGCGGCCGTCGGCATTCACGACGCCGAGCTGCGGATGCAGCGTGGTGAAAGGATAGTCGGCGATCTTCGGCTTGGCCGCGCTGACTTTGGCGAGGAAGGTCGATTTGCCGGCATTGGGCAGGCCGACGAGGCCGGCATCTGCGATCAGCTTCAGCCGCAGCCAGATCCAGCGCTCTTCGCCGGGCTGGCCGGGATTGGCATTGCGCGGCGCGCGGTTGGTCGAGGTCTTGAAATGCGCGTTGCCGAAGCCGCCATTGCCGCCCTCGGCCAGCACGAATTTTTCGCCGACATTGGTGAAATCGTGGATCATGGTCTCGCGATCCTCGTCGAAGATCTGCGTGCCCATGGGAACCTTCAGCACGATCGCCTTGCCGTTGGCGCCATGGCGGTCCGAGCCTGCGCCGTTTTCGCCCTTTTGGGCCTTGAAGTGCTGCTGGTAGCGATAGTCGATCAGCGTGTTCAGGCCGTCTGCGACCTCGATGATGACATTGCCGCCGCGGCCGCCATTGCCGCCGGAGGGACCGCCGAATTCAATGAATTTTTCGTGGCGGAACGCCACGCAGCCGTTTCCGCCGTCACCGGAGCGGATATAGACCTTTGCTTCGTCGAGGAATTTCATCGGCCATAGGTAGGCCAGCCGGTCCCGCGCGGCAACCCGGATGGACCCGCAAATCGGCCGAAATTCGGCGATTTATGGGCCTTGCTTAACCGCAAGACCAGGTCCAGGACGGCGTCAGAGCGGCCGCCGCCGGATCAGGAATTTCTGCGTGCCCTCCAGCACCAGCTCCTTGCGCTGGTTGAACACGGTGCTTTTGAGCGTCACCGTGCCGGTCGAGCGTCCCGGCACCAGCTCGACGACCTCGAGCGCGGGATAGATGGTGTCGTCGGCGAACACCGGTTTGAGGAATCGGCTCGACTGCTCGAGGAAGCCGACCAGGGATTCCTCGACCATGAACGGAAACAGGCCCGCGCCGGGTGCGGTGTGGATCAAGGTCTGGAAACCGTGGGCCAGCAAATGCGGCATGCCGCGGCTGCGGCAATACTCCACATCATAGTGCACCGGATGGGTGTCGCCGCTCGCGGTCTGGAACGCCGCGAACACCGCATTGGTCTGCGTGCGGCTCGGCAGCACGAAACGCTCGCCGACCACGAAATCCTCAAACCAGCGTTGCGCGGGGATCATGCGATGCCGGGCCGGGTCGAAGTCGGTCATGTCTTAGCTCTTTTCTTGGCTCTCTTCTTGGCACTTTCGTTCGTGGGCAGCCTATCGCTACCGCGCCGCGGAGAGTGCGACAATCCGTTCAATTCGTCCAACGCGGGCTTGTCCCGGCGGCCTGCGTCATTAAAACCACCGCAAGCGACTCTCGTCGCCGATTCTTGACGCTTCCTCCGCCCGTCATTGCGAGCGAAGCGAAGCAATCCAGCCTGTCTCCGCAGAAACGGACTGGATTGCTTCGTCGCAAGAGCTCCTCGCAATGACGGGCTTCCACGAACGACAGCAATGCCCCTTTTCAAAAATCTCTCCGCCTATGACGAGCGCTCGGCGCGCCTCGCCGGCATTGCACTCATGGTGCTGTCGATCTTCATGTTCTCGTTCGGCGATGCCATGGGCAAGTTCCTGGTCGGGACTTATTCGGTGGGGCAGCTGCTGTTTCTGCGCGCCTGCGCGGCGCTGCTGCTGCTGTCGCCGCTGGTCTGGCGGCAGCGTCACCAATTCCGGCATCTGGAGCGGCCGGGTCTCCAGCTCTTCCGCGTGGTGCTGTCGACGCTGGAAGTGGCGGCCTTCTTCCTCGCGACGGTCTATCTGCCGCTCGCCGACGTGATCACCTATTATCTGGCCGGCCCCATTTTCGTCACCGCGATGTCGGCGATCTTTCTCGGCGAGAAGGTCGGCTGGCGGCGCTGGACGGCGATCCTGATCGGCTTCTGCGGCGTGCTGATCGCGCTGCGGCCATCCGCGCAGACGATCAGCCTGCCGGCGCTGATTGCGCTTGGCGGCAGTCTTTCTTTCGCAACGCTGATGCTGATTACGCGCAGCCTGCGCAAGACGCCCGACATCGTGATGGCGTCGTCGCAATTCGTCGGCACGTTTTTGCTGGGCGCGGTGCTGTCGGCGTTCCATTGGGTGCCGCCGACATCAGGCAGCCTCGTGATCTTCGCGCTGGCGGGATGCGTCTCGGTCACCGCGCTGTTCTGCGTCAACCGCTCGCTCAAGCTGGCACCGGCCAGCGTCGTCGTGCCCTATCAATATTCGATGATCGTCTGGGCGGTGATCTTCGGCTTCGTCGTGTTCGGTGACGTTCCCGAGGTCGCCACCATCGTCGGCGCCGCCATCATCATCGGCGCCGGGTTCTATATCTACTTGCGTGAGCGCGATCTCGGGCGCGCCGGCGGAGAGGTGAATCCGCCGGCGTAGCGCCTACCTCACGCGCCTTGCACTGCTCCAGCTCTTCAGCGACGCCCACACACTGCGCGAGAGACGGAAGCAGTCGACGGGCGTGGACGAGCCCAGCGCCAGGAACCGATGCAGCTGGACGCCGCTCCATTGGAAGCCGCACTTCTCCAGCACGTTGCGCGACGCCGGATTGGTGACGCGCGCACCCGCATAAAGATGGTCGTCCTCGAACTCCTCGAAGAAGAAATCGATCGCGCCGCGTGCGGCCTCGGTGGCAAAGCCCCGGCCCCAATGCTCGACGCCGAGCCAATAGCCGAGCTCGGCATTGTCGGGCGTGGAGCGGTCGATGCCGACCATGCCGACCGGACCGGAGTCCTGCTCGATCAGGAACACGGTCTCGCTGCCGAGCGTGGCGGTGGCGCGAACGAATTCGACGGCGTCGTCCTGCGAATAGGGATGGGGGAGGCGGCGGGTGTTCTCGGCGACGCGGCGGTCGTTGGCCAGGAGGGCGATGGTCCTGACATCGGCGAGGGTCGGCCGCCGCAAGGTCAGCCGCTCGGTGGCGACGACGCTTGGTCTCGCCTCCCGCAAGGTCACGCTCGAAAAATCCTGCAACATGTCCGGCTCCGTCGAAGTCACTAAGTGAAAAGTGAGCAAGTCAAACGAAAGGGGAGGCCGGTTTCCCGCCTCCCCCTGGAGCCTTCGATCTCTTTGATCTCAAGGACTCCGCCGGTTCGGTCTGGGACCCGGCGGACTCCAAATTTGATCCACCGTCTATTCAGCCGCCTCTGCGAGCGGGAGCACCGAGATGAAGGTGCGACCGTTGGCTTTGGCCTGGAATGTTACGCGACCCTCGACCTTGGCGAACAAAGTGTGGTCGGTGCCCATGCCGACATTAAGGCCGGGATGCCAGGTGGTGCCGCGCTGACGCGCAATGATGTTGCCGGGGATCACAACTTCCCCGCCGAACGCCTTGATACCGAGGCGCTTGCCTTTGGAATCGCGACCGTTGCGCGATGAACCGCCTGCTTTTTTGTGAGCCATGGCTCGTCTCCGAAATCTTACGTATTTCTAGATCAATTCCTTGACGGAATCATTTCACAATTTCTCACGCATCACTTCGTGATGGCGCGTGATCAAATTATGCGGCGTCGGCGTCTTCGGTCGTGGTCTCTGGCTTGACGACCTTTTCCCGCTTCGGACGCGGCCCCTTGGTGGGCTTGGCGCCGTCCGTCAGGATCTCGCTGATGCGCAGCACCGTGATCTCGTCGCGATAGCCGCGCTTGCGGCGCGAGTTCTTGCGGCGGCGCTTCTTGAACGCGATGACCTTGGGGCCACGCTTGTGGTCGAGCACCTCGACCGCCACGGACGCGCCTGCGACCGTCGGCAGACCCAGGAGCGGCGTGTCGCCGCCGACCAGCAGAACTTCGTTCAACTGCACGATCGAGCCGACTTCGCCTTCGATCTTGCCTACTTCCAGGACATCATCCGGAACGACGCGGTACTGCCGGCCGCCGGTTTTGATGACTGCGAACATCGTTGTTTTCCTTCGTGTTCATTCCCGGCCTCGCGACATAGTGTCGGGGCCGGCTTTTTGTCAGTCGCGGGTTTATGCGAATATTGGTTTCTGCGAGTCTTGTGCGGGCGGGAGTTATCCCTTTGAAAACCCACGCAAAAACAAGCGGCGCGAGAAACGCCCCGCGCCGGTTGCGGGATTTATAGCCGCTCGCTCCCGGGAGTCAAGGAAAAGCAGGCGAAAACGGCCCGGATTTGAAGGGTTTGGGCCAGATCGGAGCTCCCTGCTGAATCCCGCGCGCGCTGCAACCAACCGGTTCCGCCGCCGTTGTCCTGACGAAGTTCGCAAAGGGCGAGGGGGCATCCATGGCAACGGAAGAGTTGGTCAAGACGACGGGCATCGCCACCCACGGCGCGGCACGGCTGCCGTCGGTGGACGTCGACAGTTTGAACATCGAGATGAAGGACGAGGACGGTTTCCTTGGCGACCGCGCCAGCAAGGGCGCGTTCCGCGAGATCCTCGATCGCTGGCGCAAGCCGCTGCGCAAGACCGGCGAGGACCCGTTCGGCAAGGAGCCGTCGGACGAGATCAGCAAGAAGACCCTGGATGCCATCCTGATCGGTGACGATGTCGAGGCCTCCGCGGTCGTGCACAGCGCGATCGAGGATTTCGCGCAGGAGCTCGCTTACGTCACGCGCCGCTTCCTGAAGTCCAAGGCCTGGGCCAGGACCGAGCGCATCGTGGTCGGTGGCGGTTTCCGCGATTCCCGGCTCGGCGAGCTCGCGATCGCCCGCGCCGAGATCATCCTCAAATCCGAGGACTTCAAGATCGACATGATGCCGATCCGCCATCACCCCGATGAAGCCGGCCTGATCGGCGCGCTGCATCTGGCGCCGTCATGGATCTTCGAAGCCTATGACAGCATCCTCGCCGTCGATATCGGTGGCACCAACATCCGCTGCGGCCTGGTCGAGACCGGCTGGAAAAAGGCAAAAGACCTGTCGAAGGCCAAGGTCGTGAAGTCCGAGCTGTGGCGTCATGCCGACGACGAGCCGACGCGCGAAGGCACAGTGAAGCGGCTCACCAAGATGCTGAAGGGGCTGATCACGGAGGCCGAGGCGGAAGGCTTCAAGCTGGCACCCTTCATCGGCATCGCCTGTCCCGGCGTGATCGACGAGGACGGCTCGATCGAGAAAGGCGCGCAGAACCTGCCGGGCAATTGGGAGAGCAGCAAGTTCAACCTGCCTGCGAGCCTGATCGAGGGCATTCCTGAGATCGGCGAACACGACACCGCGATCCTGATGCACAATGACGGCGTGGTTCAGGGACTCTCGGAAGTGCCGTTCATGCAGGACGTCGATCGCTGGGGCGTGCTCACCATCGGCACCGGGCTCGGCAATGCCCGCTTCACCAACCGCCGCAAGGACAGCGGCCAGGGCAAAGATAACGGAAAAGACCGGGATTCCACGGAGAACGGCAAGAACAATAACAAGAAAAAAGCCAAGGCCGACAAGGAGTAACCTTGACTGGTTAGGTTAAGGGCCGGTTTGCGTTGCGGCGCACGGGCCGCACGCTAGGGTCGAACCGTCGCCTCACCTGGCCGGCGAAGCCGCCCTTCCCGGCCAGTATTTTAATGAGCGGCACGGGACCGCCAGTGTTTACCGCGTCTGGCGGTCCCACCCCTCCTTGGGGGGCATCTTGAGCTTCCGGGAGACCGGTGATTCGCGCGGCGATGGCGCCGCTTCGGGGTTGACGCCGGGTTATTGGCGAACAGTTCACGCCCAATTCGCTCAAACTGCCACCGAAATCGCAATCGTCCCCATCGCCACCGCGACATCGTGGGGTCCGGTCGGAAAACCGGTCTGATTTTCCGCTCGCGCGCCTTGTCTGGCCCGCCATCCTCGCCTATTAACGCCCCAACCACAGGGGCCCTGCTCCTTACTTGGCGCCTTCAGGAGAGGTGGCAGAGTGGTCGAATGCACCGCACTCGAAATGCGGCATAGGTGCAAGCCTATCGGGGGTTCGAATCCCTCCCTCTCCGCCAGTTTTTAAGCCTTTCCGCTGCTTGGCAAATTTCGAGCTGCCCAAGGAGATCGACTGGTCGACATTCGAGCAGCTGGATTTCGAAGCAATGGCGTCGAACTGGAGTATCGCACAAAGGCTGTATTTCCCCTGATTTATTCGGCCGGACTCTTTTTAGTTGCAAAACGAGACGCTATAGGTTCCGCATCCGTCGATCGGATATGGAATGGGTGGAAAACAGCGGAAACGGGCCAAGGCGGCGACGAAAAAGGCCAAGTTGGGCCGCCCGAAGAGCCTTTCTTGCGTAGATCTTTTCGCAGGGGCGGGTGGATTCTCGCTTGCGGCCGACCGCGCGGGCCTGTCGGTGAAGCTCGCTGTCGAGCACAACCGGCATGCTTGCGCCACCTACCGACACAATTTCCGCCGCCGAAAGACCGAGCTGAAGGAGGGCGACATTACCTTGATGTCGCCGCGCAAGATCGCCGTAGAGCTGTTCGGGGCTGGCGATTTTTGCGATCTTCTCCTCGGCGGCCCGCCCTGTCAGGGTTTCTCCGCACATAGGCTTAATGACGCTGGCGTCGAGGATCCGCGCAACCATCTCATCCACACGTACTTCGACTTCGTGAAAGCCTTCGAGCCGTCGATGTTCCTGATGGAGAACGTGCCGGGAATGCTGTGGAGCCGGCACGCCGATTTCCTTGCGGAGTTCTACCGCAAGGCTAAATCGTCCGGTTACGACGTTCGCGAGCCGGTCACGATCGACGCCCGGGACCATGGCGTGCCGCAACGTCGCAAGCGCGTATTTATACTCGAAATCAAGAAGGGCGTCGACACCGGCGGATTGACTTGGCCTCCTGCGCGGACGCACGGCAGTCCAACTGCCCGCTCGAAGGACAAGAGCCTGAAGGCGTGGGTGTCCTGCGCGTCCGTCTTCCGTCACTTTCCCGACGAGGACGAGAACAGCGTCTTCATGAACAGCACTCAAGAGCTCGTCGAAATCTTCCGCGCCACTCCGCTGAACGGCGGCAGCCGGAAGGATTCGGGAAGGATGCTCGAATGTCACAAGGATCATGACGGCCACAAGGACGTCTACGGCAGGATCGACCCGCGCCAACCCGCGCCGACAATGACGACCGCCTGCATCAATCCTTCGAAGGGACGTTTCGTCCACCCTCGCCAGCACCACGGCATCACTGTCAGGCAGGCCGCGAGAATCCAGACGTTCCCTGACGATTTCGTCTTCAAGGGCGGTCTGATGGCGGCCGGCGTCCAGATCGGAAATGCCGTTCCGGTCAAGCTCGGCGAGACGCTCGTGCGGGCTCTCCGCCCCTTCATTCGAAAGGCTAGGCGGCAAAGGGAAGACGGAGCCGACTAAAGGCCTGCACTGCGCGCACGTCACTCCGTGTCGACCGACTCCACCTGGTCCGATCCGATGAAGTCGAGACCGACGCGGGTGAAGGTCGATCCAAGCATCTGAGCGAGATTGATCGCGTACTCGTAGCGCAATTGCGCGACCACCTTCGCCCGATGCTCCTCCGTCACGACCTTGCCGGCCTTGATGCCGAGCTTCGTGAACGAGAAGTTCTTCTCGTCGTCCAACTGTCCCTTGTTTGCCGCGTGCAGCGGGTACCAATGAGGTGACGAATTCGGATGATCCGGTTCGTTGATGCAGAGAATCGTCGACTTGCCCTTCTCGTCGAGAAAGACGTACCGGTTAGATTGGACGTCCGGCGGCTTCTCGGCATTCTTGTACGGCTTAAGTTTTACGGCCAGAAACGGCATCACGTCGGACATGTCCTTGTAATGGCCGGTCTTTCTTTGCCCGGGGACGAGATCGCAGGAGGGCGAGAGGCATACCCAATACGCTTTCGCCGCCGTGAAGATGTGGCCGGTCTGCAGGTGCCAGCCCTGGGGCTTCTTGGTGCACGCGAAGACATTGTGGTCCTCGTCGGCCTTGTTGCTCGACGCCTTGTCGTCAAGGTCGATCTTGAAATGATCCTTGACGAGCGCATTGCCGACGAGCGGCCCCGCGGAATCGGCGATGATCAGCTTTTCCGCGAAGCCTCGGACGCTGTCCTGAACAAAGTCTAGAAGCTGCTCCGAATGACGCGCGATCGCGGTTCCGATCAAGGTTTTACGATCAAGGTTGTTGCCCTTCAGCAGCTCGCTGTACCATCTGGCGAGCACGTAGTCGTTTCCGAGCGCGGCATCCTCCGCCGCGACCCCGAATTGCTCGAGTTCGGACCGAAGCTTCGTCAGGAACAGTCGCGACGGCTTCGGGCTCCATTTGATCAGAGAGCGCCAGAGCTCGTCGAGGATATCGACATCGTTCGTTTTGTTAGTGAACGCGATGAAGCCCGATTTGGACCGGATCCAGAGGTCGCTCTCGCTCCATTGCGGCAGCGCCTCCTCGGTCGCGGGCTGCATCTTCGCCGCCGAACGCGCCTCGAAGTCCTCGATCATCCACCTGAACATGAATTTGAGCGAGGCGCCTTCCCATTTTGCTTCCGTGCAGATGTCGGACGCGTCCGTGAATGGCTGTTCTCCCTTTCGGAAAGCCAGGAAAGCCGCTTTCGAATCCTTCCTGTAGGGGAAGTATTGCTCTTCGCGGAACGCCTTGCGCAGGCGATTGAGGATCGTGTCGTCATCGAGTTCCGCCTGCTGGATCAGCTTGTCGCGCTGAGCCCTCTCGTGCTCCGACACCTTCTCGGCGCAAGGCGACATGAGCCCCAGCAGCATCTCCCTGAAAGCGTCGTCCAATTTTGCAGTGGTATGGACCATCACAAGATTGAAGTGATTGTTCGCCATCACGCGCCGCGCGATCTCGATCGCCCGGGTCCCGTCGCCGCTATTGCCGTTGAGCTGATAATCCAGGACGAGAAGATCCGACTGGTGGAGGTGATACGCAAGGTCCTCCTCCGATCCGTCTCCCCCGCGGCCATCATGAATGTCCACGAGCAGGGGGCGTGCCCGCTTCCGGAAGCTCTCGACAACCTTCTTGATCTTCGTGGGACCCACAAGCCAAGACTTCACGGAGTCCGGCGCTTTCCCTTCCTGGAGTAACGCGCTCTGCCTATCGAGGATCTCGGAATAGGTCGGATAGTCGTCGTCGATAATCAAAACGGATCTTATGGGTTCGATGAAGGCGTCCCTGATGAACTCGTGATACCCCTCATTACTCGGCATACTCGGCGCCCCTGAATTCGATGACGAAGCTCGCGCCGGGCAGTTCCGGTCCTCCCGAAGGCCCGCGCGAATAGCTAATTTTGTGTCCGCCAGCCGCCAGATTGGCGCGGCAGAGGTAGAGTCCGACGCCTCGCCCGCCGCGGAGCTTGCGGGTAAAGAACAGACTAAACAGGCTTCCGACGTCGTCTTCATCGACTCCAGGACCGGTGTCCGATACGATCACCTTGGCCTTGTTGACCGAGAGCAGTATCCGGCGGGGAGGCTCCTTAATGCCAACCCAATACAGACTGTTGTTTACCAGGTTGATGAAAACTGGAAAAAGCCTTGAGGGTTGATCGTACACGCGGAATGCCTTGAATTCAGCGGTCGCCTCGAAGGACACGGACGCCCGCACGAATTTCGGCCCGAAGAACTCCCGGATGTAGTCGAATATCTGCTCGCCGGTGATCCAACTCTGCGGCCGGTGGCCGGACAGCTTGAGCGGGGATAGGAAGCGAAGCTGCTCGGTCAGGCCTTCGGCGCCGAATGCGATGTCCTTCGCCGCCGATCCCGACTTAATGTCCGGCGGTAATCGATCGAGGCCAGCTCTGATCATGTCGTCGTAGGATTCCAGTTCGTGTCCGATGATCTCGACGGCGATACCAAGTTGAGCAAGGCCGTTCAGACGATCCAACTCCTGCCGAAGGTCGTTGACCTCTTCCATGCCGAAATTCGCCAAGTGCTCAAGGTCGATGCTCTCGCTCAGGCTTTCGAGTGCGCCTATGTATGGCTCGAACAGGTTGGCATTCTCGGTGTCCATCCGCTCGCGCAGCTCGTTCATCATGTGGACGAGCATGGGCACCGTCAGTTCGTCTCGGCCGAGCGACTCCAGCAGCGGCGAAATTTGAACGTGAAAGGCCTTGTTTCGCTGATCGATCAGCGCGTGCATGCGATCGAATTCTTCCTTTTGCAGCGCGTCGATCCGCTTGCGCCAACCCGTGATCCGGCGAGAAAGCATGGTGCTGTTGCGCGCCAGTTGCCTTTCCGCGAATTCCCGCGGCTTGGCTGGCGCGAGGGTCTTGACCGCCTCCTGGATACGGTCGTCGAGTCCGGATATCATTGCTTGGGCCGACTGGATGTCGCTTCGGTACTTCTTGTATGCCGACTCCAAGCTTCCTAGGTTCGGCGGTGTCTCTCCCAACCTGAAGCCGACGCGGCGATCCTTAAGTTCGCCGATCAGCGCTTGCGCGGCTTCGACGTCTCGGAATCGAGCTCCAGTGATTGCTCGGCCCGACGAACTTGCTCGACGAATGCGGGCAGTTCCTTGTTGAACTGCTTCAATTTAGTGCCGAACTGGGACCGTTGCTTGCGTCGTAGTTTGTTGCGCTCCTCGTTCGCCTTCGCTTTTTTATTGACCTCCTGAATCTCCGGAAGCTCGTCGGTACGGATGTCCGATGCGGAACCGAAGAACTCGCGCGCCAATTTCATTAGAATATTCGACACCAAGATCTTGAGAGTTTTGGCGGCGTTGTTGTCGAGCAGGCCTTCTCGGCCCGCCTTGTCCTTCAGGTTGGGATTGCGCGCCCGGCTGATGCCGAGGCGACCGAACATCTGGCGGTGATTCCAAAATTCGCGGCCGGCGCTCTTTGAGCGGCGCATTTCGATCTCGAAGAAGTCGTTGTCCAAGCGACCGTAAGGCATGATGCGCAATCCGTCGCGAAACATCATAAAGCCCGCGTATCTGTCAGCGAGGTCCTTGAATTGCGTAAACTGCGCGACGGTCAAGGTCGTGTTCTTGGATTCGAACTCCATTGCTGCGATGTACAGATCCACCGGCCCAACGTGCTGTCCGCCCGCGTAGGCATTAGAAGATCCTTCGGTGGCACTATCTCGAAATTTTCTACGCGCCACTTGCCGAACGCCTTTACGCGCCCGCGGAAAACACCGTTTACATCGATGATTCCATCGATGATATGCTCAATTGGATCGAGCATATGCCGGTTGAACTCCTTCCCGACGCCGACGATCGTTGTCGGCGTGCCATCCTCCCAAGCCCGGACTGAATAGGAGAACTGCGGATCCTTCGCACTTATCTGGAGACCCTCGGGCGTTACATAGGGGTCCACAAAATTGGATAGTGTCTGAAAGAACTTCTCTTTGGATGCCGTAGAAGCGGCGTCCGGTACCCGCGACGGCAGTTGGGCAAGAAGATCGAAATTGATCTGCGACACCAGCAAAGCGGTGCCATGGTCGGACTCTCCGCTCCAAACCGGCCAATTTGATATGTGTCTTTCCTCGAAAGAGGAATTGATGAGCGTGCCGGCGATGGTGGTTGAGGGGGCGGGGCGCGCTTCGACTCCGTCCGCCTCGTCCTCTCGGGCCCACATCGCGTCGTAGTCGGTCCATGCTGTCTGGATGCGGAGCTTCCTATCTTCGTCTTTTCCGCCCCAGACGTTTTCCATCAGCTGATCGAACAGACCGTCCAGTTGCCGGAAGAGCTCGCTCTTCGCGGCGAATTCCACGATCGGAATTTTTACATCAGCCAAATTAAGGAACGGGTTCTCGAATAGCCGCCAATCTAGAAGTGCGGCGACGAAATTGTCATCTGTCCGCTTCGAGACGAAAAGCAGCAGCGGTCCGAGATTTGCGCAGGAGAGCCGCCCGATGCCTTTTTGACCCTGTTTGGGACGGAAGTTGAGACCGTTGCGGTCGGCGAGATCGGTCGGGCTGTCAACCGCCTTCGACTCCGTGCCGACCACCAGCCACTTGCCGACGAACTCGGCCCGGTTCATGCCGTGGCCGTCATCGACGAGCGCCGCGACCGGCTGCTCGCTGTCGTAGATGTCCAGATATACCGAACGGGCGTACGCGTCGAAGCTGTTCTTCCACAATTCCGAGATTGCGGTCGGGCAGTCGGCGATCTGCTCGCGACCGAGGTGGTCGAGCGTACGGGCTTTCGTCTCGAAAGCGATACTTTCAATCACGAGCGAAACCCGGTCCGGCCGACGGAAGAGAGTGGAGAATGAGCCATGTGCGGTTTTGGTCGGCGACGAACGTAGGAACGCGGCGAAGCGAAGAACACAGGAGCTGGCCTTTAAGGTCCGGAAATGGATGATCGAACGATCGCGATTTGAACCATAGTAGCAAGAGTCGACCTCGACAACCTGCGGCGGGTCATCAGTCGCCAGCCCTTCACGGATGATCGCCTTCATGTTTAACGGTCCGAAGCGCGGGAGACGACAGACCGCGTTTCTTGCGGCGTCGATCGGCACTCAAGGTCGGGATGCGGTCGAGCGCGGTCGCGGCCGCTGCTTCATCTGGGATATCGCACTGCCAGATAACCTCTACGTGCCACCCCAGGTCAGTCAATTTCCGATAGTTTCGGTGGTCCCTTTCAACGTTGCTCGACAGCTTCTCGCGCCAGAATGTCAAGTTAGAAGAGGGTAGCTTCGCCCTGCTGCAGCCGTCGTGGCAATGCCAAAAGCAGCCGTTCACGAAAACAACCGTCCGCCATTTCGAAAAGACTAGATCCGGCTTTCCGGGTAGATCCTTGCGGTGCAAGCGGAAGCGCAGACCAAGCCGGTGGGCGGCTTTCCGAACCGCCAGTTCGGGTCGCGTATGCTTGCCCCGGACAGCCCGCATGTTCGCGGATCTTTGAATTTTCGAGATCTTGTCCATGTCCCAAAAAGCCTAGGGATCCCTTGGTCCGATCGCAAGACCCTGAAAACTCTTGCGAGGCCACAGCCATGCGAGGTTCCAGGACTTTGCCCGCTTTGATTTCCACAAGATTGTGCTGAAGCTCCAGCCGCTGGCAGAGACCACTGCGTGCACCACGTCGCCGTCGAACTCGCCCTTCGGCATCGGCTCGATCAAGTCGCCACGAAAGCGCTTCCGGAGCTGTGATTCGAGTTCTACCTCGCCTCGCCCTGCAACCGCTGCGAACCTCGTCAATCTTCCGACGGAAATCTTTGATCTGCCGCCATAGTCTCGAACGAGGGCAGCGGCGTCGCCGTTCAACGCCTCTCCCTAGCCTCCTAACCCCTTGATCTTCCTACCCCCGTCTACTGTGCATGGGGTTGTTTTCGCATTTTTTGCTATCGTATGGCAGAAGGCCGCGAGTGTAACGTGAAAGCAACCGCCTTTCTCCCGGCCGCGTCGCCCCCACCAAGCGAGACCAACATGCACTCTTCCGCCACCGGCTGGGGCAACGGGCTGCTCGGCGTCATCATCTTCAACGGCTCGCTGCCGGCGACGCGCGTGGCGGTCGGCGATTTTTCCGCGCTGTTCCTGACGTCCGCGCGCGCGGTCATCGCGGCACTGATCGGTGTGGTCGTGCTCGGCCTGGTTCGTCAGGCGCGGCCGCAGCGGAAGGATCTCGTCTCGCTCGCCATCGTCTCCATCGGGGTTGTGGTCGGCTTCCCCCTGCTGACGGCGCTCGCGCTCCAGCACATCACGTCTGCGCATTCGATCGTCTTCATTGGCCTCTTGCCGCTGTCGACCGCGATCTTCGGCGTGTTGCGCGGCGGCGAACGGCCGCAGCCGATGTTCTGGCTGTTCGCCGTCCTCGGCAGCGCCACGGTGGCGGGCTTTGCCTTCTCCAACGACGGCTCCGCATCGCTGAGCGGCGATCTGCTGATGGTCGCGGCGATCTTGCTGTGCGGGCTCGGCTACGCCGAGGGCGGCGCGCTGTCGCGTCGCCTCGGCGGCTGGCAGGTGATCTCCTGGGCGCTGCTGCTGGCGCTGCCGCTGATGGTGCCGATCGTGATCTGGAGCTGGCCGTCGACCTGGAGCGGCGTCGGCGCGCCCGCCTGGATCGGGCTCGCCTATGTCTCGGTGTTCAGCATGTTCGTCGGTTTCATCTTCTGGTATCGCGGGCTTGCGATCGGCGGCATCGCCCGCGTCGGCCAGTTGCAGCAGCTTCAGCCGTTCTTCGGACTCGCGCTCGCAGGCTGGCTTCTGCACGAGCCCGTCGCCTGGAGCATGATCGCCGCGACCGCGCTGGTGGTCGCCTGCGTGTTCTTCGCGCGGCAGTTTGCCTGAGGGCGCCTCACGCGCCTCCCATCACCGTCCGCGTCAGCGTGCTCCTTGCGAACTTCTTCAGCGGCATCGGCTTGCCGAACAGAAAGCCCTGCACGCAGTCGAAGCCGAGCTCGTTCGCGGCGACGAGATCGGCGCGGCTCTCGACGCCTTCGGCCACGGTGCCGGCGCCGTAGCCCTGCGCGAGCTCGACGATGTGGCGGCACACCGTGCGCTTGAGGCGATCAGTGCCGCTGCCGGTGACGAAGTGCCGGTCGGCCTTCAGCTTGATGAACGGAATCTTGTCCATATCCATCAGCGACGGCCAGTTGGCGCCGAGATTGTCGATCGACAGGCCGATATTGTGCAGGCGCACTTCGCGGGCGACCTCGGCGAGGTGATCGAGGTCGCGGATCGCCTCGTCGCTGTCGATCTCGATCGTCAGTCCGCCGAACGCCGGATGCGTCGGCATGCGGCGGCAGAGATCGCGCACGGCCTGCGGCTCCGTCAGATACGACGCGGGCAAATTGATCGAGAGATCGACCGGGCTCTGCTGCTCCAGCAGATAGTGCCAGTCCTGCATGGCGCGCTCGATCACGAATTCGGAGAGGTCGCGCAGATGCGGGTCGTGCTCTTCGGGGATGAAATAGGCCGGCGGCACCACGCCCCAGGTCGGATGCCGCATCCGCACCAGCGCCTCGGCGCCGCTGCGGATCAGCGTGCGCGCGTCGATCCTGGGCTGGTACCAGAGCTCGAGCCAGCCGGCATGCAGGGCCTCGCCGACATGCACGGCCGGGCTCGGCGCCGGCTCGTTCGGCAGCAGCATCGCGACGCGATCGCGCAGCGTCTCCGCGGCAAAGGGCGTCGTCAGCGGCGGCAGCATCGCAAGGCCGTATTCCTCGCCGACCTGCTGCACGGCCCTGACGATGATCGACTCGCGGGCGCCCACAGTCAGAACCTTGCCGTCGAATGCCTCGCGCACCAGCGTCTCCAGAAACATGCCGGGCTCGATGCCGTCGGCAGCGATGCCGAGCAGGATCAGGTCGGGCAATTCGCTCGCCAGTACCGTTCGCAGTTCGTCGGCGCTGGCGCATTCGGTGGTGACGAAGCCGAGATCCTCCAGCACTTCGGAGAGAAAAGCGCGCAGATGGCGCTTGCCGTCGGCCACGCATGCGCGCGGCGTCACCTTTCGTCGTCCGAAGGTTTTTGGCCTTGGTCCGGCAAGCTCAACAGTTTCATCTTTCATCGCAAACACTCCCGTTCCGCGACCGGTGTGTTAGCGACGTGAGCAGTTTCAAATATGGAAGGCTTCAGCCGATTGTTGAATTATCTGGGTAACGTTAAAGCACCCATCATGTCTAAAATTGTCGGGACTTCGTTGGAGAAGTTTTTACGTCTGCCCGCGCGGCGCGCGCAGGTGTGCGGCAATCATCGGAGATTTTCGCGACGTGCGGTGTGGCGGTATGCACGCGCACTGTCCTGCAATTGGACGAAGCCGCGAGCGCCTTCGCCCAATTGAATAATGGCCGCCTCAATTGCCCGTGGGCTTCGCGCGATGCGCGTATGTTCCCGCTTCGCTCGTGACGGTTCTGCGACGATGCGTCCGGCTGCGCCGGCGCCATTGTGAAGCACATCACATGCGTATTGCTGCAGCTGCGCTATTGCTCTGGGCAGCCGGTGGTGGGCTGTCAGGGATCGCAGCAATGACGACGCGGCGAATAATGTATTGGTGGTTCAGATTCGTGCTGTCAGGACGATTTCTCGATCGCTTCCTGAGCCTGCCGCGCGCGCAGTAGCGCGGGATCAGGTTTGGCCGATCAATTTGCGCAAGGCGGCCGCACCGTCTTCGATCGCATCGCGTCCCTTCCAGGCCAGATAGCTCAGCTTTCCGCCGAGCGTGTCGTGGCTGCGCAGCCGGCGCGAGCCGAGAATGTGGCCGACATTGGAAGGGAAGCGGCTCACCTCGGCGGACACCAGCGCCGCGATCGCGTCCATCAATTGCTGGAGGCGAATGCCCCATTCGCAATTCTCGATGCCGTCGATGCGCACCTTGAGCGCATATTCGGTGTCGTAGATCTCGGTGAGCAGGTCGCGCGCGACCAGCACCCGGTTGTGACGAAGCGCGATACGCAAAGCCAGGCGTTTGTCGTCGAGCTGGTCGAGCACCATGTGAACGACGCAGGCATAGGGTGCGGCGGCGACATCCGCGGCGCTCTTGCTCGCGGCGGCCTTGGTGGCAAGGCGCACCAATTGCCAGAACGTCTTCAGTCGCCTCGCTACCAGCGTCAGCGCGAACGGCAGCGCCTCGGGATGGGCCTTCTTGAAGGCGTCTAATCGTGCGGTGATCTGATCAACCAGGCCGTCGTCGAATTTCGCGATTTTCTCGGGCAGCTTTTCGTTGAACTTCGGCAGCGCGGCGCCGGCGCGCAGCACATGTCTCATCTTCTTCACGTCGTCGAAGGCGGTGCGCGACGCCGTGTATTGCGCGAGCTTGCCGCGCGCGAACTCGGTGCTCTCCACTGATGCGAGCGTGCTCTCGAGGACCTTGACGACCTTGGTCTGGAAGGTCGATGCGATCTTCAGCACTTCCTTCGGGTTGTTGGCGGCGACCTGGTCGTTGATCGCCTTGATGTAGTCGCGCGCCATGGTCGGCAGCAGGTCGCGGCAGATCCACTCCCAGATCGGGGTGAGGGTGTTGCGCGAGATCCGCCCCAGATTGGCGTGCTCGGGCGCGCCGTCGATCAGGAGCAGCTCGAGCGGCGCGAAGAAATAACGCGAGGGGCTGGTGGCGCGGGCCTGGCTCGATCCGTCCTTGCGAAATTCGGCCCGCAGCTTGGAGTGGATATCGGCCGCGCCGGGCATGTCGATGCCGCACAGCTCAAGCCGCTCGATCTCGCTGAGCAGGCAGCTGCGCGACAGCGGCGTCAGCTTCTGCAGGAAGTCCGATAGCTGGTCGATCTCGTTCATGGCACGCAATCTTCCGCAACGATTCCAGCAGGCCTACCGGCCCAATGCATGGAGGCATTTGCGCGCTCTCAATTGCGACATAGAGAAGCAAGCCGCCGTTAATTTATCCGTAAAGTCCGGGAGCGGCGGTATCCGGCGGGGATGCGATGGTTAAAAGGCTCCGGCCCATCTGCCCAGCATTTGGGCAGATTTATCAACCTAAGCATGTTGGGTGATGAAACCACTCAAGCATAAAGTGTGCCTATGCCGGTGTTTCAGCACAAAACGGCCAAAATAGCCGTAGTCTTACGGGGAAAAAAGTTAACCACAGATCGGCCTGGGTTCCGCTAAAGAGTGACATGGGGTCACAGAATGATACGGCCACTGATTCGCGGCCGTCGGAATGGTACGAAAGTAAAGCTGCTCCAACTGAAGAGCTCGATGTGGTCCGCCTGAACGCCGCCCGCGCCAAGGCGGCCGACGAAATGGCCGCCGCCATCGCCCGCGAGCTCAACGGCCCCCTCACTGCGCTCCTGCTCTACATGGGCGAAATCAAGCACCACAGCGATCAGCTCGCGCCTGTGACGGGCGACCGTGCCTATTTGCAGCGGGTGGTGGAGAATGCGCTGGCGCAGACCGAGCGGGTTTGTGGCCTGGTCAAGCAGCTTGCCGGTTCTCACAAGGGCGGCCTGCCGACCGCGTCCAGGGCCGAGGACGCCGAATCGAAGGCCGCCGCGCGCGCGCCGCAGCGGGTGCCGAGCGCCGAAATCCTCGGCCTGTCAGGCCAGAAGCGGCTGACCAAGCGCGAGCGCGAGGTGCTGAGGCTGATCAGCGAGGGCTATTCGAACAAGCAGGGAGCGCTTCGGATGCAGATCAGTCCGCGCACCTTCGAGAGCCATCGCGCCGAGGCGATGCGCAAGCTCGGTGCGCGCAACACCGCGGATCTCGTCCGTGCGGCGCTACTGCATTCGATCGACTGAATGCTCTTGTGCCGTGCCGCCCGTCGGCGGCGAGGACCGGGCCCGAGCAATCTCGCGATAAAGCCCGGAGCCCGATCGCGCTCAGAAATAATCTTCAGCGAACGGACGTGCGCGCGACGAGGGCCGCAGCGGCTTGAGCTCTTCCTTTGGCCCGTTGGGAATGATGGTGATGGTCCAGCGGGGCGGTGTGCTCGATTCCTGCACCAGCACCGAACGCACGAAGCCAGTCACCGTCGCCTCGCCAGCGGTCACCGTCGCCATCCGGCCGTTGAACTGTGCGATGCGGAAGCGACGGACCTCTTTCTGGTCCGCAGTCTCGTAGGTGAACATGGAAACCCTCCTGGTTTCCGGTGACTATCGCCACTTATGATTAGCCTTCTGTGAAAATCCCAAACCGTAGAAGTACGGCGGGGATGCACGCATGAGTGGTCAGAGCGTTTTCGAGCGAAGTGGATGCCGGTTCGCGTGAAGAAAACGCGTCAATAAGAATCTAGGCCTCCAAGAATCTAGGCCCCGGGCTCCTGCGCGCGCGCGGCGGCGTAGGCGGCGTCCATCAGGTCCAGGAGATCGCGGAATTCGGGGCCACCCAGCCTCTCCGCGGTCATCTCCAGCCGCAGCGCCAGCGCCGCGAGCCTGACATAGCCGAACGTTGCGGCCGCGCTCTTCAGCGAATGCGCTTCGCGCGCGATCCTGCCGTGGTGCTGCGCGAGCGAGAGCGTGCGGAACTGTTGCAGGCGCGCGCAGGTCTCGCACCAGAACACGCCGCGCACTTCACCGGCACCGTCCTCGCCGATCTCGCGCACCAGCGCCTGGTACGCGCCCGGCTCGCGCGCGGGCTCGGCATCGAGCCCTGTCTGTGCCGCCGCGACGGTGACTTCGAACATGGTTTTACCTGCCTCGATCACGGTCCGTTTGCCGCCCGGCCCGTAACGGCTGCGCGTCAGGCCCGTGTCTACGGCATCCCGATTTCAGTTCCGGTAGCAGGATGATCGGTGTTTGCAGGCCGGAATTAGCCGCCGGTTCACCACGCGGCGGCGCCGGTCAGTGCGGGCCGAGCAACCGGTCGTACTGCGCCTTCACGGTGGCGTAGCATTCGCACGCCGTCTGGCGCAGGCCGTCGAGGTTGAGGATCTGGATGTGCCCGCGGGTGTAGTGGATGAAATTGGCCTGCTGCAAGGTATTGGCGACCAGCGACACGCTGTTGCGCCGCGCTCCGATCATCTGCGCCATGGCCTCCTGGGTCAGCAGCAGCCGAAAGTCGCCGGAGAGGTCATGGGTGTGCAACAAGCAGCGCGACAGCCGCGATTCCACCGGATGGGCGGCGTTGCAGCCCGCAGTCTGCTGGACCTGCGCGTAGACCGCCAGCCCGTGACGCGTGAGTAGCGTCCGCAGGGTGCCGCTCTGGTCGGCCGCGACGCGCAGCACGTCGAGGTCCATCACGGAGGCGGAACCGGGAACCAGCACGATCGCCGTGTTCAGCGCGCAGGCATCGCCCATGGTCGAGAGCGTTCCGAGCAGGCTGTCGCGGCCGATCATGGCGACCTGCACATGCTCGCCCCTGGCGAGTTCCACCACCAGCGAGATGACGCCGCGGTGGGGAAAGTAGGCGCGCTTGAGCGTCTCGCCGGTCTCGACCAGCACCGCGTCATGCGGCAGATCGACCATACGCAAATGCGGACGGATCAATTCATAATCGTCTGCCGACAGCGCGGACAGGAAACCGTTGGATGAACGCACCATCGTTTCCAAAGCTGCCTCCCGTCTCCTGGACCAGCGAGTCGCAGCACGCGAAACTGCTTGCTGCCCGGGTAAGTTTCATCATGTTCCCGTCGGGATATATTGGCAATTGGGACAAGATGTCCGTCCGCGGCTGCGACCGCGTGCACATCCGCGTCCAGAGGATGATCGCGCTGCTCGCCGCCATCAACGATTGTCTGCGGAGCACCGTCCCGACGGCGATCTTGCCTCGGCGGGGTGCCTCGGTTAGCGCGGCACCGGCCGCAGCGGACGCGGTAACCGTTCGTTTACCGCAAAGCGCGGATCTGGCGAATCCCGGCAAAGCACCAAGCGACGGTGGCGAGAGCGCGCCGGATTGCAGGCGGCTCGGTTCAATTCCCCGAAGGCCGTGCATATCGTGCTTCACGAGCAGGGCTTTCCTGCGCGCCCGGCCTTGCTGTTATCGGCACGTTTACCCAATGCGTCCGGCCGTCGCGGCGTGGTGCCGGTCTGGCCGAAAAGCGCTGTCGCATGCGGTCGAACGACAAACTTCTCTTCAATATCCGTATTAGCACGGAGGATGAAATTAACGGGACCGTGAAAGGGGATGTCTAACGATCCAAGGTAGGGCTTCCGTCCATGCCAAGCGCGGCTCGGGCGTCGAGATCCAGGTCAGTAAGGCGTAGCTCATGGATGATCTGTTGCGGGAGTTTTTGACGGAAACCGGCGAGAGCCTGGACACGGTGGACAATCAGCTTGTGAAGTTCGAGCAGGAGCCGAACAACG
>NZ_JADPKY010000188.1 GCF_023074185.1 Bradyrhizobium sp. 132
GACCAGCTCCGCCGATCGCACGTTGCTCACCCCGCGCCAAACGGCGTAACATCCGCTGAGGCTCTAATCGCCACTGGATGAAACTTCGGAGGCAGGTCAAGTGCTATATCCGTCATATTTTAGTATGCTGCGCTCGGGCGGGATACCATTCGAGACTTTGACAGGCATATCGCATAGACGAATTCCCAAGTTCGCGGGTCGCGAGCGAGCGAAAATTATACCAAATATTGCGATTTTTGGGCGCCCCATCGGTGAAAAGAAGGTCGAAGTGACGAGCATTAATCGACTGATGCTTGCACGAGTCGAGTACGAGGTCCGCTTTGGTCCAGTTGGATACCAATGGATTGAGGACGAATCTAAAGCCATGGAAGCTTAGAGGGCTCAGCGGAGGCGTGCCACGGTCGATGAATTTCGCTACGCCCTTTCCTGAGGACTAGATCGGATTTCTCATGCTAACGCCAATTGCTGGTTCTGCGTTCTCTTTGGGTACTTCATAGGAAAATGCGCCCCACATATAGCGGGGGCCGCTCACAGTGACGGACCATCGAGAGTTCGCGATTGTTTTTCCATCGACATCCTGAAGTGCAAATTCGACGTTCAGAACGTTATCCATCACGCTTGCTTTGAGTGCGTTCTTCGGAAAAATCCGATCGAATGCAATCACTTCTTCGACATCGTCTAGTGAGCTGCACCCGGTTCCGAAGACACCAAGTTAGGTGTTTTATGGAGCAGGAGGTGCGTCATGGAGAGAAGGCAGTTTACGCGGGAGTTCAAGCTTGAGGCCGTGCGGCTGATCAAGCAGCGCGGCGTGTCGTATGCGCAGGCGTCCAAAGACCTTGGTATTCA
>NZ_JADPKY010000153.1 GCF_023074185.1 Bradyrhizobium sp. 132
AAGCTAACCCAGCGGCGCATCCCGCACGCCTATATCCTCGCATGGTCGTCCTGGCGCAGGGCTCATCAGGCCAACGCGCGCAAAGCCCACCTCAAAAAAACTGCAACTGTAATGCTAGTACGGTTGATGCTTTTCCTTTGGGCTGAGGAAGGAACCCCGCCCGATCAACTCGGGCGGGGCATTGGACCGAGCCTCACTCCCCGGTCTTGCGCGGCCGCGACCACAAGAGCGTGTAGCCCTCGCCGCCTTCGTCGTCGAACAGGTTCGCGTAGATCGGCGCGTTGAACGAGGGATCGTCAAGCTTGAGCGAGAGGTAATCGCGGCCCTCCTCGGAGCGCTTGGACCAGGCCGCCCCGATCTCCGCCCGACCCACATAGATGCGGTGGCTGGGAGCGTTGTCGTTGGAGCGGTTGGTCTCGGCGACGATGCGGACGCCCTTGGCCTGCAAACTCAGGGTGACGATCTCGCCCTGGAAATCGTTGCCGACTTTCTTGAAAGAACCGATGTTAGCCATGTCACTTCTCCTGTTGTGTTTCGAGCCCGCGACCACCGCGGCCTCGATGGCGATCTAAAGGCCGAAGACGATCGGCGACGCACCCGCTGGCGGGCCGGAGCGCAGCGGAGGACGCCGTTGGAGCGACTTTCTTGTCTCGCGAGGAATGGGCGCAAGCCCAGGGGAAGAAAGTCGCTCCAACGGCGTTGCGGCTCAGACGATCGAGGCGCAGCCGCTCTTGGGCCAGATCGAGCCATCAAAGAGGCCACGTGCGTCCGCGTGCTGAACCGCAATCTTAAGGAGAAGATTTGGCGAATCTCGGTTGTGCTGAGCAAGAGGTCGGTACGGATCCGCGCAGAAGGAGAAACAATCTGCCGCAAAGGGCGGTATCGTCCCCGCAGAAATGATCGAGCGCGGCGCGCCTCATCGCAGCTATGCGGGCCAGACAGAGATTGGTGGGGCTTGCTTAAAGGGTTCGAGGAGAAACGCGGTTACCTTTCGCTCAATCTCGCCCCCCTCTCGTTCAACCTGGTCTCTGTGCGAGCTTGCTGGACCTGATGGCGACGAAGCCTCATCGCTCGTGCGTGGCGGCGGTAAGAACTGGTCGAGGTGTATTCTCCACCACTCCGGCCGAGTCCGACGGGCGGGTCCTCGCGAAAACGGTCAAACGCGCCCATGCCGTGCCGCCGATGCAAAGCGCACCTACGCAAGCGAAGGCCTCGCGCCAGCCCGGCGAACGCACCCCGATTTGCGACAGGGCAAACACCACTTGATAGCCAGCGATTGCCGCGGGGACCGCGAATACGGTTGCGATCGCGACGCGCAAGGTCGAGGACCGACTAACGGTGAGGGTGAGCTGACCCGCGGCAAGCGTCAGCGCGCCAGAAACAATTCCGATAAGCAGCGCGCCGAAGACGCCCGCGCCATCACGAAATGCCAACATTCCGACGCTGAGTGCGACGAAAAACGGCAAGGCATAGACCGCCAGCACAAAGATCAGCCAGCAGAATAAACCGATGCCGAGCGTGTTCAGGACAAGCCCGAGGGCGAGCATGGCGGTGGCTCCAATGCACAGACGTATTGGTCGCGCCTCCACCACCACCGCGGCGCGGCTTTGCACGTAAAATCGAAACGAGGCGGAGTTGCGGCGCGCAACGCCATCTTGGTCGGCTTGGAGGCGAGTAGACGGCGCTCATGCGCCGCCGAACTTCCAAACGGGAATACCGAGCCGCTTCGCCTTGTCAGCGAGATTGTCCTGAATTCCCGTGCCCGGGAAATGCATGACGCCGAGCGGCAGGAGTTCGAGCATCGCGTCGTTTCGCTTGAACGGCGCCGCCTTGGCGTGCCTGGTCCAGTCGGGCTTGAAGGCGATCTGTGGCACTTTGCGGCTGGTTGCCCATTTGGAGGCGATCAGTTCGGCACCCTTCGGAGAGCCGCCATGCAAGAGGACCATGTCGGGGTGCTTGGCATGAACCTTGTCGAGGCGATCCCAGATGAGGTTGTGGTCATTGAAGTCGAGCCCGCCGGTGAGTGCGATTTTCGGTCCTGGTGGCAACAAGACCTCGGTCTCGGCGCGTCGTTTGGCGGCAATGAAGTCGCGGGAGTCGATCATTGCCGCGGTGAGCGTGCGGTGGTTGACCAACGATCCCGATCGCGGCCGCCAGGATGCGCCGGTGTTGACCTCAAATCGTTCGATGGCCTGGTCGCGAAAGAGCTCCAGGCAGTTGCGGCGCTCGATCAGCGTGATGCCTTCGGCTGTCAGGCGCTCAAGCTCGACCGATCGCACTTCGGAGCCGTTCTGCTCGCGTTGGCTCTTCTGCTGCGCCTGTTCGTTATTATCGAGCTGCCGCTCGATGCGGTCGACGGCACGATGGAACAGGTTGACTGTCGACCAGAGCAGATCGTCAAGATCCGGCTCAAGCCGCGTGTCGCTCAGGGTCGCGACCAGGGCGTCGAATATATCTGCGACGGCGCCGCCAATCATCTTGCCCTCGGGGAGCGGTCTTGGATCGGGCTGGTCGTTGAATGGACGATGGCCGAAGAGCTGTAGTTCGGTGATGACGTGGTCGGTCG
This sequence comes from Bradyrhizobium sp. 132, assembly GCF_023074185.1. Lineage (GTDB taxonomy): Bacteria > Pseudomonadota > Alphaproteobacteria > Rhizobiales > Xanthobacteraceae > Bradyrhizobium. The sequence continues at coordinate 2,567 of NZ_JADPKY010000153.1, forward strand.
GAGAAGAGTTGTGCGGCGGTTCGATGTCGTCATGGTCGGTCATGGGAAGAGGTCCTTGCCGGATCGGCCGCGACCATCGCGGCCTTCGTGGCGATCCTCTGACGGCGGGCGGAGCGTGCCAGAACCCGAAAGGGCCGAAGCGGCAGCGGAGGATGGCGAAGGCCGGCTATTTTGCTTCGCGATGCAAAGCGCGCTAGCCAAACGTACGATGTGTCTTCACATCGCCGGCGCGCGGCGGAAAATAGCCGGACGCAGCCATTGCCGGCCCGCACCCGCTTGCCGTCCCATCGCCCTCTAGAAGGCCGAGGTCGCGTCCTCTTCCGGTATTGGCCTCGCCTATGACTGGCCCATCAACGTCGATTGAAGACCGGGAGCTATTCCGCGGGCACCGTCGAGGAATGCAGGAAGCGAACGACGTCCTCTGGCACGAGCTGGAACCGCAACGCTGCTCGGACGGCATCGAGGCCGAAGACATGGAGATCTTCGTTGAAGTCGCCCAGCCGGGGCGACAGCGCGATTGCTTCAATGCCGGCGTCCGCTGCGCGCTGGCTGAGAGTCGCCTGCACCACATCGCCAGCAGGATCGAGATCGCGGGAGATGTAGAGCCGGCGCAGCCCATTGGGAAGCATCATGGCTGAGAGGTGATTAGCCGAGAGCGCAGCCGCCATGGGCATGCTCGGCAGCACGTAACGTAGCGATAGCATGGTTTCGATTCCCTCGCCGGCAGCGAGCACGTCGTCCACCACGCCGAAGCGAACCGCGTTGCCGAGGAGATCGCCCATCGCGCGTCGTGGGGTATCAATCGGAGCTTTGCCCAGCCGAATGCGATCAAAGCCGTCCGGGTCGAGCCAGGTGCGATGCACGCCAGTGATCCTGCATTCGAGATCCGTGACGCAGGCGATCATCGCCGGCCAGGTCTCGGCTGGCAGGTGTCCGTCGGGCCGATAATAGCAGCGCGGATGGAAGCGCAGACTGCCACCATGGTGCACGTGGGCGATCCCGCGACGCTGCAAATATGTCTCCACGAGCGTCCCCTCGATCGGTTGGGATATCATGAAGAGCCGTCTCGCCGCCTCTTGCGATCCAGCCGGTGCTAATGGACGAACGGGTTTCGGGGCGACCTCCGGTTCACTACGAGCCAGCCTCAGAAAGCGCCTCGCCTCCTCTGCGACGTCCCGGAAATCGCGCAAGCCGCAGGTTTCACGAATGACGTCGAGAAGATCGCCATGCTCGCCGGTTGCGGCGTCGGTCCATTTTCCGGCAGGGCCTTTCGGCAAATCCTTGAGCCGCACAAACAACGAGCGGCCAGGGGTGTTGTGGACATCCCCGACCAGCCAGTACCGGCCCTGCCGCTTGCCGTTGGAGAGATAGTGTCGGCACACCGCCTCGGCCTCGCGCGCGAGGCGGCGTGCCAGTTCGCAAGGCTCGCGACGCATCAGGCGGCCTCCCGCTCACTGGCACGCTCGACCGGATAACGGTCGAGTACCTTGGACAGAATCTCGACACCGCTCCGGTCCGTGGGCACGAACATGCGCAGCTTCCAGGAGATGATTTGTCCAAAGAGGCCGTAAGCCCGCAAGCGATCGCGCATGGTGTCGTTGAAGCCCGCCAGTTCGATGCGGTGTGCGCCCATCACCCGGACACGGCGAAGCTGGAGACCCTCCGCAAGTTCGAGGACGGTCCGCCCCTCCATCAGCGCGGCGAAAGCGGCGTCTGGCGCGAGCGCCGGCGCGTCAGCCGCAAGGACATTCGTGACCCAGGTAACCGAGACCTTGCGGCCGACGATCCGCTCGCCCGCGTCGCTCTGCAGCCGATAGACGCGCGTCGACTCGTTCGGCAGCCGCTTCCAGATCGGCAGCAGCAACCCGGTCACGATGTGGATCGTGCTTTCCGTGAACGCTGGGATCTCGGTAAGCTCCGCCAGCCAGGCCGCGGCGAAGCGTCCGCGGTCCACTTCGACCCAATGGCTTTCCGCCATCATTCTTAAGGGGACGCTATGCTGTTCCACGGGCCGGATCAGGCGGACGCGCCGCTCGATCTCGCCGTCATCAAGCATGAAGCTCGGAGCCGCGACCTGCACCGCTGCTCGTCCCGAGCGCTCATTGATTAACAGGATGGCTCGAGGATCGGAAACATGAGCGAGAGCGTCATCCAGGCTCACAGGATGATTGCGCTGGCGCTGGGTGATCGTGAGAAGCTGCGTCTCGGCGCCAGTGCCCGGATGGACATAGATCGTCCGCCGGTCGGTGACGGCAAAGCTCTCGGCGCTGAGCCTTTCCAGTCCGACGTCATAGCTGCCCGAGGCGACCGCGCCCTCGATCCGGGCGGTCAAGAGCTGCTCGAAGGCGGTGAACAGAACGTTCTGAAGATCGATCGTGAGCGCCAGCAACCTGTTCAGGAAAGTCGTGATCGGAGGCAGGTCATCCTTGAGCCCATTAGCATCCGTGAGCTTCAGGCCGGTCGCATACTGGAACCGCTCGAGCGAGCAGCCGTCGACCTTGCCCCGCGCCAGCAGCGTATAGAGTTGGCGCAACGCGTCGCGGCCGTAATGGCTTTCGAGATTGTCCTCGGGCCGGAACAGGCCCTGCCCTCCGGTCTGGCGTTGGCCACGCGTGATGGCGCCCAACGTATCGAGCCGGCGCGCAATGGTGCTGAGAAAACGCTTTTCGGCCTTCACATCGGTCGCGATGGGACGAAACAGTGGCGGCTGCGCCTGGTTGGTCCGGTTGGTGCGGCCGAGCCCCTGGATCGCGGCGTCCGCCTTCCAGCCGGGCTCGAGCAAATAGTGGACCCGCAGGCGGCGATTCCGCGCCGACAGCTCGGCATGGTAGCTCCTTCCCGTGCCGCCCGCGTCGGAGAAAACGAGAATCCGCTTGACGTCGTCCATGAAGGCCGAGGTCTCGGCGAGGTTGGCCGAACCGGCCCGGTTTTCGACCACCAGCCGGTCGCCCTTGCGAACGATGCGGCGTGAGCGGCCTGTGACCTCAGCGACCATGTTGGTGCCGAAGCGCTGGATCACCTGGTCCAACGCGCCCGGGACCGGAGGCAGCGACGCGAGCTTCTCGATGAGGCGGTCGCGGCGAGCGACGGCCTCCCGGCTCTCGACCGGTTGGCCGTCGCGATAGACGGGCCGGGAGCAGAGATTACCCTCCTGGTCGGTGAAAGGCTCGTAGAGCTGCACCGGAAAGGAGTGGGCGAGATAGTCGAGGACATACTCGCGCGGGGTTATGTCGACCCGGACGTCGCCCCACTCCTCGGTCGGGATCTCGGCGAGCCGGCGCTCCATCAGCGCCTCGCCGGTCGAGACGATCTGGATGACAGCGGCGTGGCCGGCGTCAAGATCGCGTTCGATCGAGCGGATCAGCGACGGCGTCTTCATCGAGGTCAGCAGGTGACCAAAAAAACGCTGCTTGGCGCTCTCGAACGCAGATCGCGCGGCCGATTTGGCTTGGCCGTTCAACGTGCCGGTCTCGCCGGTGATATTCGCGGCCTGCATTGCTGCATCGAGATTGTTATGGATGACGCTGAACGCTCCGGCGTAGGCGTCGTATATCCGAACCTGCTCGGGCGTAAGCTGGTGCTCGACGAGTTCGTACTCGACGCCCTCGTAAGAGAGCGAGCGTGCCGCGTAGAGACCGAGCGCCTTGAGGTCGCGCGCGAGTACCTCCATCGCCGCGACGCCGCCCTGCTCGATGGCCTCGACGAACTCGGCGCGGGTGGCGAACGGGAAATCGTCGCCGCCCCATAAGCCTAACCGCTGGGCGTAGGCGAGATTGTGGACTGTCGTGGCGCCCGTCGCCGAGACATAGACGACGCGCCCATTCGGCAACGCGTGCTGGAGCCTGAGCCCGGCACGCCCCTGCTGGGATGCCGCCTGGTCGCCGCGCTCGCCCTTCTGGCCTGCCGCGTTCTGCATCGCGTGGCTCTCGTCGAAGACGATCACTCCGTCGAAGTCGGAGCCCAACCATTCAACGATCTGCCGCACGCGCGAAAGCTTCTCGCCACGCTCATCGGTGCGCAGCGTAGCGTAGGTGGTGAAAAGGACGCCTTCCGCGAGCCGGATCGGTGCGCCCTGGCGAAACCTTGACAGTGGCGTCACGAGCAACCGCTCCATGCCGAGCGCGGACCAGTCGCGCTGCGCGTCTTCGATCAGCTTGTCGGATTTACTGATCCAGACCGCGCGGCGGCGGCCCTTGAGCCAGTTGTCGAGCAGGATACCGGCGACCTGCCGTCCCTTGCCCGCCCCGGTGCCGTCGCCCAAGAACCAGCCGCGGCGAAAGCGGACGGCATTTTCTGCATCGTCGCGTGCGGCCGCCACAACATCAAAGGTTGGATCTATCGTCCAGGAGCCCGCAAGAAATTCGGAATGCGCTTCTCCGGCATAGATGACGCTCTCAAGCTGGGCGTCGGAGAGGATGCCATCCGCCACGACATTGGCCGGCAGGTGGGGCCGGTAAGACGGCTTCGGCGGCGCGACCGAGGCCATCGCGGCGGACTGCACGAGCTTGGTCGGATGCGCATGCGCGTCCGGAATACGGATCGCATGCAGCGCGTATTCCTCATAAAGCGCGTCGGTCAGTCGAGCGCCTTCCGGAGGCGTCCACTCGACAGTCTCGTAAGTGAGCTCGACGCCCTCGGTCGCGACATTTCCCGAAGTCGACCATGGTCGCGGTGCAAAGGTGCCGACCGGCCACGGCGTCGCGGGGCGCTTGATGACGTCGACCACGACGGGGGTGGCGACCGGCAGCCTTGGAGGCACATGCTGGCTCACCCAGCCGAGCAATGTGGCGATATCGCCCGCCATGCCCAGCGACTCCGGAAAGACCTTCGGATCTGCGGCAGGCTGCTTGTCGATCACGAGCAGCCTTGTGTCGGTCTGCGTTCCGTGTTTCGCGTAGACCGCGCCATCGATGGCGGCAGAAAACACCACTCGCCCGCGCTCCTGGAGTCGAACGAAGGCATCTCGCCATGCCGGATTATCGGGCGTAAGGCTCGCGCCGGTAATGGCGACCAGACGACCGCCGTCGCAAAGACGCGCGAGGGCTGAGGCGATGTGCCGGAAAGCCGCGTCCGCCATCCGTCGATCGACGTTCGCCAATGCCGAGAACGGCGGGTTCATCAGGACGACGCTCGGTACGACACCCGCACCGAGGTGATCATCGATCTGGGTAGCGTCGAATCGCGTGACCTTAACCTTGGCGAACAGTTGCTCGAGCAATGCGGCGCGGGCCTCGGCCAGCTCGTTCAATGCCAAGGCGCCGCCGGCGAGCTCGGCAAAAATGGCGAGCAAGCCGGTCCCCGCGGAGGGCTCCAAAACCCGATCGGACGGCGTGATGCCGGCCGCGGTGCATGCGGCGAGCCCAAGCGGGATCGGCGTCGAGAATTGTTGAAGGGCCTGACTGTCCTCGGAGCGCCGCGTGTGGGTCGGCAGACGGCGCGCGATTCTCGCGAGCATCAGCAGCATGGCGGCCGTCGAGCCGGCCTCGACACGAATTGCGGGACCAAACTTGCGAAGGAACAGAACAGTTGCCGCCTCGCAGACATCATAGGCGGTTTTCCAGTTCCAGACGCCAGTGGCGTCGGAAGCGCCGAAGGCAGCTTCCATGGCGCTACGCACGACAGTGGCATCGATGCGACGGCCGCGCTCGAGGTCAATGGCGAGCTGTCGCGCGGCCCTGACGGCGGCGGAGGTGAGTGTTGCAGCGGCGCGCACCGAGAGCGGCGCGGCGGCAGCGCCGCCGGCGAGAGATTCGGTCATGAGAGGGTTTCTTTCGGAGAGCAGGAAAGGATCGAACCATCAGGCGCTCTCCTTTGACCCCGACGGCTCAAAACCCTTTCCCGGCCCGGCTCTCCCTCTCAGCGCTCGCCCAGAAAAATGGGACCGGCGCTGCACAGCGGTCCCCAAGCACCTACGGACGGCCAGAGCCGTCCAACTCCATGATCTCACTCAGCGGCGTCGAGTTGTTGCGGATCCTCATCCTCGTTCGCGTTCTCCCGATCCTCGTCCTCTCCGAGGAATTCAGGCAGCGGGCCCGCTTCACTCTCCTGCTCCAGTGACGATACGCCGGACTCGACGACACGCAGCGGCTCCGGCAACCAGCCCGAACCATCGAGAAGGCGCTCAGCCTCCTTGGCCATGTCGGCCTTCTTCAGGTGGTCGATCAATTGTGCGGACGATTCGCCTCTTGCTTCCCGCACCGCCTCCAGGATGCGAGGTTTGGTGACCCGGCCGAGATAGTTGTCGACGGAGGGCTTCCAGCCCGCTCGGACCATGTCGAGGCGGACGGCGCGCGCGAGCACATCCGCCTGGTCGAGCCGGGTGCGGTCGCCGTGGGCGGAGACGCGGCCCTGATTGTAGCGGTTGGCCGGCTCAAAGACGGCGTTGACCGCGAATGACGCACAGTGAGCGAACAGGGACGCCTGTGCGCCGCAATCGAGAGCTGCGAGCGCATCCCAAAGATCGTTCTCGCTGTTCGGCAATCGTGCTTTCCAGGACTCATGCCGCGCCTCAACGGCCTTCGCGGACGCGCTTTCCCTCAAGCCAGGCGCTTGAGCCGGAAAGGTCGGCGTGCGAAGGCCGATCTCAAGGCAGCCGCCGGACGATGCGAAGCGGTAAAAGGCCGTCAGCACGAAGTTGTGCAGCACCGCCTGAAACGCGATCGCAGGATTTTCTGCCAGCGCATCCCGCAACGCCAGCGTGCGATGTGCCGTCAGCTCGGTGATCAGCCGATCCGGCAGAGGTTTGGTCGCATGCTCATCATCTTCTTCCACTTCAGGAGCGCCACCCGAAATGGCAATGGCCGTGCGCTGGACGGGATTGCCAGCCGCGTTCCCCTCGATGGACTGCGTGTCGGCGCCCTGCCCGACACCAGGATCGGCTGCGGGCACGTCGTCCTCCGCGCGGACGTAACCCCGATCCACCGAGAGGCGGCCTTCGGAATCGATGCTGACGAAGACGCCGGCGCGGACGATCTCGGCCGGATCGTAAATCATCGGCCGGTCTTCGAGCGCGACCAGTGCCGCCTCGATCTCGCCGAGACGCTGATCAACCTCATCGGGCAACTCGTCAGCATCCTGATAATCGGATTCAAGCTTGGCTTGCTCCGCGTTGAGGGCGTCGATGGTGGCCTGCTCCTCCGGGGAGAGATCGACAGGTTTGCCCTCGATTTCGCGCAGGCCCTCCGTGTGGCCGTAGGGGAAATCGACGGCGAGCGAAATCCACTTCCAGCCTTCGGCTGCAATCGTCTCGGCTTCGGCTTTGAGCTTTTCCGTCACGAGACGATCGAGCAAGGCAGTGTCCTGGAGCCAGCCGCCATCATCGTGCTCGAACAGATCCCGCAAAACGCCGCCACCAGCCTGCTCGTAAGCATCCAGGCCAATGAACTGAACGCGGCGGTCAGACGCGCGTACGGTATTTTCGGTGAGCATTCGCCGGATCTGATAGGGTTCATCATAGCCGGATCGGCTGACATTCTCCCAGACCTGCTCCTGGCGCGTGTGATCCGCCGTGACCGAGAAGGTCATGAGCTGCTCGAGAGTCATGCCGTCCTCGGCATAGACCTCGTGCAGCTTTGGCGACACGGACGCCAGCCGGAGCCGTTGCTTCACGACGGCCGGCGTCACGAAATGGCGGGCAGCGATATCCTCGTCGGATAACCCGGCGCCACTCAAGGTCTGAAAGGCTCGGAACTGATCGAGCGGATGAAGCCCTATCCGCTCGTCATTCTCAGCAAGCGAGTCATCCTCAGCCATGCCACCCTCGCGCACGACACAAGGAACCGCCTGCGTCTTTGCCATGCGCTTCTGCTTGACGAGAAGCTCCAGCGCGCGACAGCGCCGTCCGCCGGCCGGCACCTCGAACATGCCGGTCTCATTGCCTTCAGTGTCCACGACCGCCCGCACGTTGAGACTTTGCAGGAGCGTACGCTGCGCGATGCTTTCGGCGAGTTGCTCGATGGAAATGCCCGCCGTCACATGCCGGACGTTGGACTGGCTCAGCACCAGCTTGTTGAACGGAATATCACGCGAGGGCGACAAGGTGATCTTTTGGACAGCCTTCGTCATGTCGATTCTCCACGACGGGCGGCCGAGAGCCTCTCTCTCGACCTCCAACCCGTCGCGGAAAACGACCCCGCCCTCTCACTCTCGTGCCCGCGGTGACCCGGTGGAGTCTCACGCCGCTTCCTGGTCCGCTTTTTCCGCCTTCATGTCGGAAGCGGGTGCTGGCAAGAATCCAAGGAGATAGTCCGCGACCTTGCTGGCCTGTGAAGCGGCCCGGACAATTGCACGATTGTCCTCGCGCAACACATCGAGCCACGAGCCGATATAATCGGCGTGCCGCACCGTCGGCACGATACCGAGCGACGCGCAACCGAACGCAGAGGCAATTTCCGCGACCAACTCCTCAAAGGCGTACTTCTTGGTGCCAAAGCTGCCCGACAAGTCGCGGTTGAGACGTGACGGATGGCCGCTGGCATGCGCCAGCTCATGCAAGGCCGTTCGATGCCAGTTGATCGGCTCGAAATAGGCTTGCGGTGGCGGCACCTGCACATAATCTTCTGTCGGCGCATAAAAGGCGCGGTTGCCGCCGATGCGGAAGTCGATGCCAGTCGCCTTGATGAGCTTGTCGACCTGCGGCTCGATCAGGTCTGGCGGCGGAGGCGGCGCTGTTGTTGCGATCTCCGGAGGCAAGCCCTCGCATTGATCGATGTTGAAAAGTGTGAAGCGCTTGAGGAACGGAATGGTCTGCGCTTCCTCACCGTTCTCGCTCGCGCGGCGCTGTTCGTCGACCGGCACAAAGCGGTCGGCATAGACGACGGTCGTGCCGCGCTCGCCCTTGCGAACGTGACCACCGAGCGATAGCGCCTGGCGGAATGTGAGCCAGCTCTGACCTGTGAATGCGTGTTCAGTGGCAGCCCCCCAGAGAATTAGTATGTTAACGCCGCTGTATTGGCGGCCGGTCGCGGCGCTTTTCGGCATGGCCAAAGGCGCCTTCGCCGCCGCGGTGCCCCAAGGCTGCACCCACGGCACACGGCCGGCCTCCAGCTCGGCGATGATCTTGTTGGTGATGTCGTCATAAAGGCTCGTCCGGTCCTCACCGGTGCGCGCCCGAGGATGATGTCTGGACATCGCGGATCTCCGCGACGGGCGCCGCGAGCCTCTCTCGCAGCCTGTAACCCGTCACGGCAAAACCGCGCGACACTCTTACTCTCAGCCTCTAATTCAGAATGCGACATTTGCGACCCGGTCCGCCTTCCGTCCCAAGCTTTCAGGGCTAGATACTGAGATGCCTGGGGCCGCAGGCCCGACCGGGCATGCGCCAAGGGCGCATCGCCTCGATGGGAAATGGCACCCGGAGAGCGTGAGCATAGCGACCCGAAGGGGCACGCGGGTCCGAGTGCAGCGACGAGACCGGTTAACAGCGGCACCCGGGAACGGGGCAGTGATAGCGATCGCCGAAGGCGAGCCCCTTTCACGAGTGCCCCCGGCGAGGAGCTCCGCAGCTCTTGCGCGAGGGATTCGAAGCCGCACGGCCGAGACGCCACGCGGCTCGGTTCAACGAGAGCCCGATGCGGCGGAAGCCGCTCGCGCGCAAGCGAAAGAACATCGCCAAGACTCGAGCCGGAGGACCTAGATTTCCTCGCGCGCGTTGGTCTGCGCGTCATAGATCCTGATCTGAAGCACGGGAAAACGCTTCTTTAGTTCTTCGCCACCTGCCCTGGCGCCGTCTCTGGTTGCAAATTCGGCTTTGAACCGGCCGTCCACTTCAAGCGCGTAACCAGAGGCCGGCAATTCACCGGTGGCTGCAACCATTTCATTCCCATGGCGATTGGAAATGATGGGTAGCGTGAGCAGCCCAAACGGCGCCAGAGCCACCTGCCCAAGTGCCGTGATTGGCTAACGCCCGTTCTGGATTGGTGCCTTGCAGGAATCGCATAAAGGATGGGCATTTGCATCGTCCGAACAGGCGGACGGCTTTCCACTTGCGCGGATGCATGCACGATAGAGCCACGGCTCGACATAGCTGCCCTTCCAGAGTCCTCGGCCCGCGCGCTCAGCCTCGCGCTGAGCTTCGTGATACCTGCCCTTCGAGTATTGGGGCCAATCCAGCGCAAGACCGTTGCGTACAAGCCAACCACCGAGATCCTTGCCTGCGACCGAGCAGGTCGCGACCGTGCGGCCATACGGGTCGAGGCTGACTGGAACACAATTGACGGCACTGCGGCCAATGAAGGCATCAAGGTCGTTCGCGGCCTGAGCACCACACCGATATTGCAAGCTGTCGTCGCCACGGCACAGCTGGCTGCTCTCCGGTGCATCGATGCCCCAGAGCCGGATGCGCACTCCATGTATTTCCAATGTGTCGCCGTCGATAACACTGGCCTGGCCGACAAAATCGTCGGCCAACGCTACGCTCGACAGCATGGCGATAATCAATGCGACAGAGGTTCGACGCATTCCAATGACCTTCTAACTACCGCAAATCTCGCGGCTTGAGTTTTGGCCAGTTCTCATGTGGCTTCAGTGCCGGCAGGTTTGCTAGCCGCTCGGGATAATGAAACTCCGTGCGGCGCCGCGAGCGTCCCTCGAAGCGATCCCAGAGTAAAATCGCGTCCATCTGCCAAGTGAATTCATAAACCTTCCAGACGCCGTCATTCTTTATAGCTTCGCCGGTCGCGTTGGTTGCCCGCTGTTCAGCCGGCGAAGCGCGTAAATTCGTCCCAGCGCGCCCCTTTCGGAGGACGCAAGGCGCTGCAGCGCCCTTTACCAGACGAGGGGCTGAACGTCGTCATGCGCGACGCGGACAAGGAAGACAAGATTGCTGCGTGGCCGGTTTTGCACAGGATTGCGGAACACGTGGACAAGCACCTGCCCCGATGATTTGGAATCCCTGCTCTGTGTTAGCAGCCGGAACGAACCGAGGGCTGCAAGGATTCGTCCCTCGCGGAGGAGCGATCTTGATGCTGATGACCAAGGAGAGGCGGACGGCGATCCGCACGGTACGGGGGTGGGCGATAGCCGTGCTGCATGAGGCAGGCGCGATCCGCGAGTGTGTGTACCATGGCTGGATGCAGGACCGCGCAGATCCACACGCCCGTGAGCGGGCGTTCCAAATCGCCCGCCAGGATCCGCCACCGGGCCTTTCGCCCGAGGCGGCCGCCGGGGCTGTGACCGAGGTCCTGGACTCGATCGGCGATACCTGCCCCGAATGCCCGACCGAGGTCTAGGCACGCGCTGAACGATCGACGCCAGCAAAGGTGACTAACGCCCGAGACGCTTCTCGACGCGCTTGCGGCTGTTGCCGACCTTTTTGACAGCCTTTTTGACCGCTGATGCCGACCGCCCGGTCTTCTTGGACTCGTACCCCACCTCATACTTTTGCCCGCGGGCCACACGGGCTCGGTCCTGCTTGCGCCCGCGTGCTGTTTTGTTCTTCGCTGTCGCCATCGGCTCCTCCTGATGGATTGATGATGAAGCAACGCAGCAAAGGATTCACGGGTTCCGGAACGATTCGAACTATGTCAGTTTGAATCAGCTGTTGCGTGGAGTGCTTCAGTGGCGTTTCAGCGTAAAAAAGCGGCCGGCATCGGCGTCAAGGCGCCGTTGCCCGGCTTCATCGAACCGGCCTTGGCAACCTCGATCGAGAGGGTGCCGTCCGGCAGGCGATGGATTCACGAAATCAAGTTTGACGGCTACCGGGTCCAGGTCCACCTGGCCAACGAGGTGGCCAAGATCTTTACCCGGCGCGGCCACGACTGGACTCACCGCTTCAAGAAGGTCGCCCACGACGCCTGGCGCATCAGGGCGAGCTCGGCCCTCATCGACGGCGAGATCGTCGTCCCCGCCGCCGACGGCACGACCGATTTCTCGGTGCTGCAGACCGAGAAGGGTAGGTCGGCCAAGATCGTGCCGGTGGCGTTCGATCTGCTCTATCTGAATGGCCGCGATCTTCGGAAGCTGCCGCTGATCCAGAGGAAAGCCGAGCTACGGAAGATCGTCGATGGCACCGACGTCCAGTTCAGCGAAAGCTTCGAGATCGAGGGACGCGAGATGTTCGCACACGCCTGCAAGCTCGGCCTGGAAGGTGTCGTCTCGAACCCATGCGCGTCCGCGGCATCTTGCGCGTCACGCGTGTAACCGTTCGCGCTGACGAGAATGCCTTGCTGTATGGGAATGCCGACGTCGTTCAAAATCCCGACGAAGTTGTCAACCGCCGATGTCTTGAGGGCTGTGGCTTCGTTCTTACATCCGAGCGCGATTTGAACTTTGTAGCCCGCGACACTGGATGTGATCAGAACGTCAATTTCTCTCTTCCGCTTCGTTTTGCTTCGCACAACGGGCAGCTTCCTTCGTTTCTCCACGCGAACGCCTGGCACCTGGTGCATCATCGCAACCGGGTCTTCGAGGATGTTTCCCTTGATCTTGTTGGACATCGCTTGGCCGCCCCACCCAATAATCTTTCTTTTCGCCTCCGCCAGTGTACGCCGAGTCGCTGGCTTCGCTCTGCTCAGCCGATGCCGCAGGCGCTGGACCGGGATCGAGCGGGTAAATGACTGATCTAAGTCATTGATATTCATTATATTATTGAATCTATTGCACTATTTGTTGAATGACGTCGGGTTTTTGCCTATATTCAATGTCGGGTTTTTGCAAGGAGGACCAATATGCCTCGCAAGCACACATTGCGCGAAAAGATAGAACAGCGGATCGCCCGCAAGAAGGGCGAGGACGTGTTCCTAACGCGTGAATTCAAGACGCTCGGCGGCGAGGATCAGGTCCTGCGCGTCTTGCGCAAGCTCGTGGACGATGGCCGCTTGGTGCGGCTCGGCTATGGCGTCTACGGGCGTGCGACCGTTTCGAGCCTCAGCGGCAAGCCGATGCTCTATAGCCGTGACGGCTTCGCCGGCGTGGCACGTCAGGCGCTCGACAAGCTAGGCGTTAAATGGGAGCCGACCGAAGCCCAACGTGCGTATAATGAGGGCCGCTCGACGCAGGTCCCCGTGAACCCGGTGGTGCGGGTCAAAGGTCGCTTCTCACGTCATCTACGTTACCGCAACGCGGAGCTGGTTCTTGAGCGATAACCCAACCCTCGAACAGCTGCTCGAAGTCCAGGAGTATTTTGGGCTCCCGGGCCCCGCGCTTGTCGAGAAGGATTGGTATGTCGTCAAGGCGTTGGCCGCCATCGCTGCAGTCGATACCGGCGATTTCCGCCTCGTGTTCGGCGGCGGCACGGCGCTAAGCCGCGCCTACAAGCTGACCAAGCGTATGTCGGAAGATGTCGACCTTAAGATCGTCCGCGATAAGGCTCCGACGCGCGGCGAGCTTCGCAAGTTGCGCAAAACAATTACCGATGCTCTGCTGGGCGCGGGCTTTGTCTTCGATCCTGAGAACAAAGACCACCGCGTCACGATGTACGAAGGGCGTTACACCAAATACCAGTTGCCTTACAAAGCCCTCGCCGAGGGCAAGGGCATCTTGCGGCCCAATGTCCAGATTGAAACCTCGGTATGGCCGCTGCGGCGCGAGACCGTGGACAAGTCCGTGATCTCCTTCATCGCAGAAGCCTACGGCCGCGATCCGGAATTACCGAAGATCGCCTGTTCATCCGTTCTGGAAACCGCCGCGGAGAAATTCGTGGCCTTGACATGGCGTGCAGGCTCGGAGCTGGCGGGCCTGCGTGAGGAGCGCGACCCAACGCTGGTCCGGCATATCTATGATATTCACATGATCCGCGACGAATACGATGTGAAGGAGGCCGCCACGCTGGCCCATGAAGTGATGCTCGCAGATGCCGCCACACGCGGCGACAGTTTCCCGGCTTGGAAGAAGGATCCGCTGGGCGAGACGCTGCGTGCGATCGGGGGCATTCCCAACGACAGGGTCTTCGTGGACGGCTTTGCTAATTTCCAGCGTGACATGGTCTATGGCGACAAGCCGGATTTCAGCGTGGCGATGGGCACCTTGAACACGCTGGCGGATCATCTCAAGAAGGTTCCGGCCTGACATGACCGCCGTTCCCTTCACGCGCCCGACGGCATTTCCGCCGTCGCATTCCTGACCAAGATGTACCAAGCGCCGTTCAACCACATGGTCCTGCGCCTCGGCCTCGAAAACGAGATCACCTCCGACACAGCGATCAGCGTCGCGAAGAAAGCGGACCTTCTGGGCCGCATTGTCGTGCAACGACCAGCCGATCCAGTCGAAACGCTGGAAGGCACGCTCGCGCTGGCGGAAGCGGTTATTCGCGAGGCCGTCCAGCTCATGCACCCTGAGCCGGTGAATGATTTGGAGACCGACTTGGCGCGCGGCCTGGCGCGGGACGGGTACGTCGTTGCATTCGATGAGCGAGAACGCCCCGCGCTACGTGCGGCGTTGCCGGAAGAACTCGGCCTATCGGTGGTGGACAATGAAGTGCATGAATTCCTCAAGCAGTTCGGCTTCACGGAACCGCTTGGCCATCTGAGTCAGGGCATCGAGGCGCATGCACGGGGCGATTGGGCGGCGGCAAACGCTCAGTTTCGCACATTCCTTGAAGGGCTGTTTGACGCGATTGCCTTTCACGAAGGTGCGGATCGATCGGCACAACCAACATCGGAGAACCGACGCGCGTGGCTGGCGAATATTGGCTATCTCTCCGAAACCCGCAACGAATGGACGCAAGACGGCAAGAACTACATCAACGGCCTGTTCAAGATGCTTCACACGGACGGCTCGCATCCCGGCCTGTCGGATGAAGATCACAGCACCTTCCGGCTTCACATCGTGCTGGTGACCGCGCGGACCTTTCTGCGCCGTTTGCGCTACAATCAGTAAGTTGGCCGGAACGCGTAAGGTGATGCCGGCAACCTAAGATTCTTTCATGGTGCCGAACCCGGATACGACCATTGGACGCCTGTATGCTCGTTTGACGGATCGGATATCGCTTGCCGAGTTCGAGCAGGCGCTGGCAGACTACTTTAGCGAACCACGGCCAGCGGCCGAGCTGGCGGATTACCGCGCCAAGCGCGGCGCGGTAAAAAAGCTGCGCGATGAGGTGGTGCCTGTTTTGCATCACGTCAAGTTCGTCAAAGCAAAAGGCGATATCCGGTTCGAGCTAGGCAGTGACGTGCCGGATTGCTGGTTGCGCGACAACCCGAACGCCGCGCCACAGGTCTTGAGGTCACGGTGGCGCAATCCCGCGAGCAACAGCGGCTCGGCCAGGAGATGAACGAAAAAAAGGGAGTGGTCCCGGGATATCTCGGCTTACCGGACGACGCCCCGGAAAAGGTTTTCAAGGAACGCTTGGCCCGTTCTCGCATCATGCACAGTGCGGAAGGCGCGTTGACGGTCATCGGCAAGGGCATCAAATCTTGCCTTCGCAAGAAGGATCACCCGAAATACGCAGGGCATGATCTGCTCATCGAAGCGCCCCTGCATAGCTTGCCGAAGGCACGCTGGAGCCGGATTGAGGATGATCTGCGTTCGGCGGCTAGCACATTGCCGTTCCGCGAAATTCACGTCGTCGGCGATCACGATACGTCCCCGTTTGGACTTCGCATCCAAATGAGCCGCCGGAGTTTGCGGCAACGATCCGTACAGCCGGCCGATTAAACGCTGGTCCACAGCGCGTCCAAGCCTGCCTCGTCAGGGCCGATGTCAGGCTCGACATGTTGGGTCGCATCCGGGAACGGAGTTTCAGGTGTAAAAGGCTAGCTGATCTAACGTGAGGAGGGCCTGGAGCGCGCGCACCAGCGTGTACGTTTCGGCTGCTGCTGCACCATGGCCCACGGCATGGCGGGAACTGGCATTGCCCGTGCGTGCTGCGGGATCGAAGTCGGCGAAGGTGTGAGATTTCAGATAATGGGCAAAGGCTGCGGGAAACAACAACGTGTCTGACTGCCCAGCCTTAGCCTCGGCGGAAGCAACCGCAAACTCCAGAAGCTTTTTGATTTTTGCGCCCTTGCCATAAACCTTGCGATAGGCGTCACCCAAAATCCCCTCGATCTCGGTCAAGGCAATTTTGAGCACGGGTATGGCGTCCCCTTCGGCAAAGGACTTCAGCGCCGAGCGCAGGAGCCGTTCCTTGCCCGCAAAGTGTGCCTTCGCCATCCACCGGGTAAACATGCGCTCGATGCGTTCGGCGTCAAACTTCGCGAGGATCGTTGCTTCCGCATCGTCGAGATCGAATCGCGCTTCGCTTGAATTCGCCAGCCCCTGAAACTCAGGCCCGAGAATCTCCACGAACGGAAACCAGCCTGCCGCGATGAGCTGGGAAAAGACGGCTTGATCGGCGATCGCATCGTAGAGATACCGGTACTTCAGCCTACGGTACAGCGTGCCGAGGTCACGCTGCATATCGGAAACGGAGAAGTCGCCACCCGGATTGAAATCGAAGAAAAGGGCAAAGCGCCAGCCTTCCCGGAAGACGCAAACGACACGATCTCTCTTGCGGATGGCGACAAGGGGAAAGCCCATTCCGGTGACGTCGCCGATGTCATTTTCAAACACCACCGTTCCAGCAGCCATGTTTCGCTTAGCCATGATTTGAAGTGCGACGGCCGCCGCGTCTACCCAAAGGTCGCCCGTGTCGTCGGGACGCACGACCAGCAAGGCGACGTCCGCCCGCTTTAGGTTGACGGTCTGTCCGGATTGCCGCGCCATGTGCTCAATATGATTGCTCAGACCTTCCACCACACGGTGAAAAAAGCGGTCGTCCGAAGTCAGGCTTAGCCGTGTCCAGACCTTGACGGTGTCGCCGCCGCGGGCCGCGTCCACAGAGACACCATGCAGTTGCAAACCCGATAGCTTGACGGGTGCGGCCAAGTTTCCGGCAAGAATACCGGGGTTGGGGGCACCGTCTTGTTCGGGCTGAGACTCGGTCATGGCGACATTGTATCACGGCCCAGGAAGCAGGGTCGACGCGGCCCTCGCCCTGCCATCTGTGCCGAAGAGCTCACTGACAAACGATAAGCGCATGAGCGGGCCGGCGTCGGCCGTCTGTGAGCTTACCCGCCTGATGGACCGCATATCGAACCTGCTGGGCGATGAGTTTGGGAGCTTGTGCGGGGCTGGCGGAATGCGGTTCGAAGGGGACCCGGTCTGGCGCGTCCGAACGCAAATGGTGGTATAAAGGGCAGAAATCGACTCACGCCGGACGGGTCGGCTCGCCTAAAGTGCCCTCCCGGCAGCCGGGTTTTTCAATCCCATTTGAGCCAAGCGTGGATTTTTCGAATCAACCTTTGCCGCGGGCAAAGCTGACATTCGAGGTTGTCGACGATCTTGTCGGGGCCCATGCGCGTGGCCGGCTCAACGGGGCGCCGCAGGTTCGTTATGCCGCGACGGACATGTGCCCGCTGATCGAACTGATGATGGAAGCCAGCAACGGCCGGACCGGGCCGCTTCTGCAAACGCCATGGCTCGATTCCATCACGCAACTCGATCTCCGAGCGGCCCTCGCCAGCAACCAGAACCTGGCTCGACGAGACGCGCCGCTGCGGGTTCATGCGCACGACGTTCGATCCACGTGTCGAGGCCGATGACTTTCAGAGGAACCGGTTTCCGATCACGGCGCGGACAGCGGCCGAAGCGGCCGGGCTTCTCAAGCCGGTCGCGCAATGCCTCGCCGCCGCATTGCGCGAAATGGAATCCAACATTCACGAGCATTCCGGTGCTGCCGCAACGGGCATCCTTGCCTTCCAGGCGCGGCCGTCCCTGTTCGAGTTCGTTGCGGCCGATTGCGGCGCGGGCGTGCTGGCGACACTGCGCGAGGACGAGGAGTTCGCCGAGCTTGACGATCATGGTCTAGCAATGCACGCGGCGCTTCAGGAAAATGTGTCGCGGTATGACCGCTTCACAATGGAATAAAGCTCGCTCAAAGAGAGCGTCATACTTTTCCGGCCTAAGTCCAACAATATGGAACAGCCCTGCGCCACCTGCGAAACGCTGTGAGCCACGGGCTTGTTGTCTTTCACGGCCATGGGCCGCATAGAAGCAATTCGCGCAAGCTGCAAGAAAACTTCATCGAGTTTGGCGACCGCGAGGATGCCGAGAGCCCGCTCAATTGGCAGATACTGATCGAAGGCGTGCATCGACTTCGCATTTTTGAAGATCGCAAATGTCGATCCGGGTCCTGAACTGGACCAGGTGCAGGAGGCAAAACACGGAGACATGAGTCTTGCGAGACGTTTTGTGGCGGAAGCAGGAAGCAAATGGAGGCAATTGAGGCAGGGATCGCTTTCGCTCGAGGCCATCGAAGAGTTCTCTGAAAGGCTGATGGTGGTAGGAGAACCCTATTGCTGTGGCCAGCTCTGCAGCTGAGGTCATCCGGGTCAACATCATTTAGTGTGATAGATCAACCAAAGCAGGAGTGTGAAATGCTTGGGTAGTAATCTCTATAGAATGGATTAGCCGACCCAGATTCATCACTTCAAGCCGACACCCGTCGCCAGGCGTTAGGCTTGCTGCAATATGGCGCGCTATATCAAGAGCAGCTTGCCAAGCCGCATTGTCGTCGAGCAACTCTTCCCCGAGGGTGTCCTGAAACGGGTGGCTGCCGCCGACATTGAAGAAATAGCGTGTCATAGGCTCCCTCACGTTTCTCCTGCTCGAATAGCTACTTACAGCTTGAGGCAGGCCCCTGGAGACAAGGCCGCTCCAGGAAGCCATGTTGGCCGAGAACAGCGCGCCACTGTGCAACGTTCGTTTCCGCCGACGATGGCGAAGTTGGGGGCTTTTGCTCCGACAAACAGGGTACGTAACGAACGACCAAATCTCGCTTTCACCTGAGTGTGTCGTCTGGGCTTCAGATTGGAGCGGTTCCTACAAAAAATCCCGCCATTTGACTTTCAACGTGAGCTCCGCTGCTAGAGCCGAACCGACAAGGAGAAGCGACATTCCGAGATTCGCCGAGGTGTTGCTGGACGTGGAGATATGCGCTCTGCGATCGCATGTGTGTTTCCTCTGTACTGACCGTAACCATATTTCAATGTTGATTAATGCAAAGTGCCGCGCCACGATGCTGAAATCCTGCGTTTGACCGCATCTTCTTCGACGGAATTCAACGGCATCTATTATAGGCGGGAGAGCAGCCTGAGGTGGTCGTCTCTCCACTTGATCGTCGATTCGGCGGCTTTGTCGCGGCAAAAACCGCGCGGTGCAGTTTTGTCATCAAACAGCGCACCAACGTTCGACTAGCTTTCGCGAGAAGCACGAACTCGCCTTCTGCGCTACTCGGACATGGTATCCTCCGCCTACCAGATCTGTACAGTGCGAAGCGCTCGCTATAATTCGCAGGCGTCAACCTCCTCGTCCGCGAACTTCTCGGACTCCAGCTCCAGCCTGTTCTTCGCCCCTTCCAGCTCCCCGATTATGCCGCAACTCGCCCGCGAACTGATACTTGCTGACGGTCATTCGCTCGACCAAGCTGCAATCCCCACCGCGCTTAAGCCCATCAGAGACGCAACAATAAGCACTAGACTAAGGTAAAGTAGAAGTTGAACGATCAAGTCACCGTCACGGTCCAACATCATATCTCCCAGCGGCGTTGCCCCATGTTCTGGCTGGGGCACGCTGACTTTGCCAGATCTTGCGCCTTTGCTCCCCAGACATTGTACGCAACTAGTCTCGGTCACATGAGAGCGTTGTCTCGACTTCACATTTGCGTCGTTTCAGCTTCATATTGGAGCACTTCGGACAATCCATCAATGCAACACGTCCCGTTATCGTGCTCAAATCCTGTTGGATCTCCGGCTTCTTCGGTGGATTTCAACGCCTCTACTATTGGCGACCTGCGGTCAGCACTGGTCCTGCCTCGTTGCCATCCTGGGAGCGAGCGCGACGGCAGCAAGATCGAAAATCTGATGCGGACTGACGTCAGGAACTGCAAGCCACCAAGCCGGCTTGCGCTACCGACATGGTCCGTCACTCCCAAGCTTCATTGGTCAGTTCCCAGGAAGCCACGGTTTTCATTAACGCAAGCGTGCTTTGTACCTGACGCCGTTTTTCGGCCTTCTTTCTGAGATGATGAGAACCGCTACCGAGGAGGAGCGCGAGTCCGAACTCGAAAAGCGCGCCTTCAAACCAGCGCATCGGCTGCATCGCCGATTGCAGCGTAGATTTCGTCGAGATCTGCCGCGGTGACGCAATAGGGCGGCATCACGTAGATGGTATTGCCGAGCGGGCGCAGCAGCAGATTTCGGTCGTTAAAGAAAGCCTGAAGCTTCGGACCGATGTCCGCCAAATAGCCGCCATCGCCGGCTTTCAAATCAAGCGCTGTGATGGTCCCGGAACGACGAACGTTTTCAAAGCGCGCGTCGGCGCGGAATGGCTCAATTGCCCGTTCTTGCATGGCGGCGAGCGAAGCGGCGCGCTCGCGGGAGTCCCGATGCCACCAAAGATCCAGGTTCGCTTTTGCAGCGGCACAGGCTACCGGATTCGCCGTATATGAACTCGAATGATAGAACGTACGCATACGATCTTTCGAATAATGCGCGTCGAAAATGTGCGCACGGCAGAGCGTAACCGCGAGTGGGAGCGCCCCTCCCGTGAGACCTTTCGAATAGCAAGCGATATCGGGCGTGACATTGGCCTGCTCGCAAGCAAATAGCGATCCGGTGCGGCCCCAGCCCGTCATGACCTCGTCGGCAATGAACAGGACGTCCGACGCCTCGCAGATCCGCTTCATCGCTGTTAGCACCCAGGCTGGGTACATCAGCATCCCGCCCGCCCCCAATATCAGAGGCTCCACAATAAAGGCGGCTGGCATTTCGTTTCGACACGCGGACTCGAGCGCAGCGAGTGTCGCCTGCTCGCGACCTCTCGCAGGGAACGGGATCGAGGTAACATCGAACAGCAGCGGACCGTACGCCGCGTTGAACACGCCTCTGGCACCAACGGACATCGCCCCAACCGTATCGCCGTGGTAGGAATGTTGCATTACGACAATGCGTCTTCGCTGCTGACCGATATTATGCCAATACCCGAGTGCCATCTTCAAGGCGACTTCGACACTGGTAGAGCCACTGTCGGAGAAGAAGACATAGTCGAGACCACGGGGTGCGAGCTTCAAAAGTTGCGCAGCAAGCTCCTCAGCCTGATCGTGGGTATAGCCGGCAAAGATGATCTGATTGAGCTTACCGGCTTGTTCCTGAATGGCGCTTACAATATGTGGATGGCAGTGACCGTGCGTTACCACCCACCAGGATGAGATTGCATCGATAATACGGCGCCCATCTGCTGTGTGCAGATAAGCACCATCAGCACGCACAACCTTTGTCATTTCGCCTTGAAGCGCGTGTTGCGTGAACGGATGCCAGATCGGCGACTTTGTCTTCGGCATCACGGCTCGAAATCATCAGCACGGAATGAGGCTTGGAATGCGGCCTGCAGCGTGTCTGCCGTGAGGGGAGAAAGCCATGGCAATCGCCCTAGCCAGCGCACCCGCCCCATCTCGCGAATCGCAACCTGAGTCTCAGCATTTCTTTCGCCAATGAAGGCCATCCCAAGAATGCGGATTTCGCGTTTTCGGAGAGCCTCTATCGACAGCAGCGAGTGATTGATGGTGCCCAGCGCAGTGCTTGCGCAAAGCACCACTGGAAGCCGCCATCGCTCGAAGACGTCAATGTAGAGTGTGTCGCCGCTCAGCGGCACCATCAGCCCGCCCGCGCCCTCGATCACCAATGGCCGCTCCCCGGTATCGGGCACATCGAGCAAATCCGCCTCGATGCGAACTCCGTCAAGTTCGGCAGAATGATGGGGAGAAGCGGGGGTCCGAAGGCGGTAGCGTTCCGGCAGGATGCGATCGGCCGAGAGGCCGCCAAGACAAGAGACGACCTCGGTATCGGTTTCTCCCTCGAGGCCAGCCTGAATCGGCTTCCAATAGTCCGCTCCCAGGAGATTGGCGAGCCCCGCGGAAAACACCGTCTTTCCAATTCCGGTACCTGTGCCCGTCACGACGATTTTGACACTCATTGAAGCTCGCCTTTCGTCTCCTCGATCAAGGCTTCGAGCATTGCACGCACGCCGTCCTCCCCCACGTTAAGCGTCAGTGAAATTCGCAACCGGGCCGTGCCCGCCGGGACGGTTGGCGGCCGGATTCCGCGGATATCGAACCCGCGAGCCTGCAATGCAGAGGCGAGCCGCATCGTGCGCGCATTGTCGCCTACGATGCATGGTACGATCTGCGAATCCGAAGGACTTTTCCAGCCGCGCTCTCTCATCTCCCGATGCGAGAACGCGACCAGCTTGGTGAGACGCTGCTGTCGCTCGGGTTCCTGCTGCAGGATCAGAATCGCCTCCCTCACGGCGACAGCCATCAGCGGCGATGGCGCGGTCGCGAAGATGAATGGACGGCAACGATTGACCATAAAGTCTCGCAGCACGCCGGACGCAGTGACGAGCGCGCCGGCCGCGCCCAGCGCCTTGCCGCAGGTATGAACGACCAGCAGATTTTCGCGTCCCTCATAGGGCGCGGTGAGCCCTCGTCCCTGCTCGCCGTAAACGCCTGTTGCGTGGGCCTCATCTACCATCAGGAACGCATCATGCCGGTCGGCGAGCGCGAACATATCCTTGAGAGGCGCAAAGTCGCCGTCCATACTGTAGAGACTTTCGACCACGATCCAGATGCGGCCCATTCCGCCATCGGCCCGCCAACCACGAATCGTGCTTTCGACCGACTCCGGATCGTTATGCGCGCTTGTCCGAAAGTCGGCCCGGCCAGCTCGCGCGCCTTCATGAATACTCGCGTGCACCAGGGAATCGAGAACGAGCAAATCGCCCCGCTGCGGCAGCGTTGTCAGGACAGCGAAATTTGCAACATAACCGCCGCCAAAGAAAAGCGCTGTCTCCGCCGCAAAGAAACTTGCAGCTTCTGCTTCGAGACGTTCGTGCTCCTCGCAATTGCCGCGCAAAAGCCGCGACCCGCCGGCACCGATCGGTGTACCGGCCTCGAGCGCGTCCAAGACAGCCTTTTTCAAGCGCGGCGCGCTTGCCAGCGCGAGATAGTCGTTCGACGCGAAATCGATCCCCGCACGCGGCTTGAGGCCGCGCAGCCGGTCGTCGTCTTTCAGGGCATGCAAGGCTACGACATAATCGGCAACTTTGGTCGCATGGATTGGATTCATTCTTCACTCGGACAGTATGATCGGTGTCTCAAGGGTTCTGATGGCAGGGAAGAACTTCGGGCCCGCGGCTTCAGCCTGGCAAGATGCGATTGTCTCGGTCGACCAGCACAACGTGCGGCTTGAACGTTTTTGCGTCGGCTTCGTCAAAGGAGGCATATGCAACGATAATAACTTTGTCTCCGGGCATGGCGAGACGGGCAGCCGCACCATTCAGACCTATGATACCTGACCCTGTAGGCGCTTCGATCACATAGGTGGCAAACCGCGCTCCAGTGTCGATGTTGTAGATTTCAACGCGTTCGTTGATCAAGAATCCCGCAGCATTCAACAGCGCACGGTCAATCGAAATCGAACCTTCATAGTGCAGGTCGGCTTCGGTGACCGAGGCGCGATGGATTTTGCCTTTCATCAACCTAATCTGCATTTCTCGCCCAAGCTGGATTTGCGCGCGGCCGCGCGCTGCTCTGATTGATTCAGGCCAGGCTGGACGCGATGCCGAGCCGGTCCAGCAAGTTCGCGTCGCGATCGCGCTGCGGGTTCTTCGTGGTCAAGAGCGTGTCGCCGATGAAGATCGAATTCGCGCCGGCAAAAAAGCACAGCGCTTGCAGTTCATCGGTCATATACTGCCGTCCAGCGGACAACCGGACGACGCTCTTCGGCATCATGATCCGAGCGGTCGCCACCAGGCGGACCAGCGCAAAGGGTTCGGGACGCTCCGCGGTGTCGTTCACGGGCACGCCCTCGACCTCGTTCCACATGTTGATTGGAACGCTCTCTGGATGGCTGGGGAGATTGGCGAGCAGCACGAGCATGCCAAGGCGGTCCTCGACGCGCTCGCCCATGCCGACAATGCCGCCGCTGCACACCTTGATGCCGGCCTCTCGAACATGTGCGAGTGTGTCGATGCGATCCTGCAAGGTACGGGTGCTGATGATCTTGCCGTAGAACTCCGGCGAGGTGTCGACGTTGTGATTGTAGAAGTCGAGTCCAGCCTCAAAGAGCTGTATGGCCTGGTTCGGGGTCAGCATGCCGAGCGTGACGCAGGTTTCCATTCCAAGACCTTTGACCGCGCTAACCATATAGCAGACCTGATCGAGATCGCGGTCTTTTGGACTGCGCCAGGCCGCGGCCATGCAGAAGCGGCTCGCGCCGGCATCTTTGGCGCGCTGTGCGCTGGCGACCACATCGGCGCAATCCATCAGGCGGGTCGCTTTCAGACCGGTCTGGTAATGCGCGCTCTGGGAGCAGTAGCCGCAATCTTCCGGACAGCCGCCCGTCTTGATGCTGAGCAGGCTTGCGGTTTGGACGTGGTTTGGATCGAAGTTGTCGCGGTGAACGCTTTGCGCCCGAAACATCAGGTCGGCAAACGGCAGGCTATAGAGCGCTTGGGCCTCGGGGCGCTCCCAGTTACTGCGAACCTGTGCGCCGTTTCTACTGGCGTTCCGCTCTACTCTCCCAGAGGCAATCATTTAGACTTGCGTTCCTTACCATGAAAGATCATAGATAATGCCGACGATTATCTATGATCGTTGGTCATGATCTTGATGCTAATCCACGCCGCCCGCAAACGCACCCACTTTTTTGATAGATAATCTATGATGATCGACGGCGAGAGTACGACTGTTGCCTCGCGCATTGCCGAGTCAATCGGAGAGCGCATCATCAGCGGCGCCATCCAGCCAGATGCCCCGCTGCGGCAGGATCATGTCGCGCGGGAGTTCAAGTCGAGCCACGTCCCGGTACGCGAGGCTTTTCGGCAATTGGAGGCGCAACATCTTGTCGTTGCTGTGCCCCGTCGCGGCGTTCGGGTTGCCCCGCTTGATACCACTTCAGTGAAAGAGATCGCCGAGATGCGTGCCGCGCTCGAAGTGGTCGCATTGCGCAATGCGGCGCCAAAGTTCACATCCACCCATTTGGCACGAATTGAGCTTGCCCTGATTGAAGGAGACAATGCCCAGACGATTCAGGATTTTGAGATGGCCAACCGCGCCTTTCACCAGGCGCTGGTGGCGCCGTGCGCGATGCCGCGCCTGCTCGCCAGTCTCGACGGACTACAGCTTGCAAATTCGCGATTGGTGTTCGCGATGGCGCGCAATGCTGGGGGGCGACCGCGATCCAATCAGGATCACCGCCTGATTCTGCAGGCACTGCGAGCGCGCAACGTCGATCAAGCTTGCAACCTGCTCGCGCGGCACATTCAAACGATTGAGCGGCTTGCCCTTCCCGCGTCCTGACCAGAATGAGATCTGGCGGGCTCCGCTTCAGACGGCGGGCCATCGCAAGAGTGTCAAACCCCTCTGTGTTTGCCGCGCGAGGTGGCATGTGGCGCTAGCGTTGCAGCGGGCTCGATTCCAAGATAGCTATGCGACCTGCTCGCGATTTTAACCTATGGCCAATCATGATCCGTCACATTGTCTTGTTTACCGCCAAAGATAAGGCCCATATCGACCAAATGATCGAAGGCCTATCGCTTCTCACCAGGATCTCGCATGCCCGGCGGCTCGAGATTGCTCGCAATCGCAAGGCCGACCAGTTCGGCAACGATATCGACGTCGTGGTCTATGGTGAGTTCGACAACGAGACGGAACTCGCAGCCTATAAAGCGCATGATCTCTACCAGGAATCGATCAGGCGAGCACGACCACTGCGCGAGCTGCGCCTCGCGGCCGACTATGACGTATCAACAGATGCGCGTTTCGTCTCAGCGGCAGGCGTAGTCCAACTTAGTCCGCGCATCGTATCCCCCGACGGGGCTTAGTCTGACAGTCAATCTCGAGAGCTTGCGGCGCTCCGACCAGCGTCGCTCTCGTTGTGGTCGGGATCATAATCGAAGCGTGTCTAACAGCACGCCAGTCAGCGGTGACTCATAGGCGATGCACGTCCGTGAACTACAGTGGATTGAGCCTATCAAAGCGGTGCAATGTCTCGCGCATCGACCGCACCTCTCGTTTCTCGATAGCGCAGCAACGCATGAGTTGCTCGGGCGTTACTCATATGTGACCTGCGATCCATTCAGCACCTACATAGTCGCGGGTGGACGGGCGAGTTGCGACGGCGAAGATATCGATGGCGATCCATGGGAAGTTCTTCGCACTCTTCTCGCCAACTATCCGCAAGAGCATCGTCCCGATCTCCCGCCATTTCAGGCAGGCGCGGCTGGCTTCTTCGCTTACGATTTGAACAGGACGCTGGAGCGATTGCCGGCGCCGGCAATTCCCGGTCAGCGTTTACCCCATTCCATTCTGCATCTTTACGACGTGGTCGTCAGCTACGACCACCGGAACAACAGATGCTGGATCGTCTCGACCGGATGGCCGGAGCAGGATCCCGCACGTCGCGGCGAGCGCGCACGTCGTCGAGCCGATGAGTTCGCAGCCCTGCTTGCCAACCCAAAGTCGCCGCGGATCGTGCTCCCCGGCAGAGCGGGTGCATGGAATTCAAACTTCAGCCGAGAAGCATACATTGCGGCGGTACAGCGCGTCATCGACTTGATTCTGGCCGGAGACCTCTTCCAAGCCAACATTGCGCAGCGCTTCACGGCCAGGCTGTCGACTATATTCGATCCGCTCACCTTCTATCGTCAACTGCGGTCATTGAACCCGGCACCCTTTGGGGCCCTCCTGCGGTACGGAAAGCTGACCATCGCATCGAGCTCGCCTGAGCGATTCCTGAAGCTCGACGGAACAAAGGTCGAAACACGACCGATCAAAGGCACGATCGCGCGTTCGGCTGACTCCAACGAAGACCAGCGCCGCGCTAACGTGCTCGTTGCGTCCGAAAAGGATCGTGCCGAGAACATTATGATCGTCGACCTCCTGCGCAACGATCTATCACGTGTTTGCACTCCACATTCAGTCGACGTTCCAGCCCTGTGCGATCTCGAGTCCTATGCCTCAGTGCATCACCTCGTCTCCATCGTTACGGGTACACTCGCGGGAGACGAAGATGCGGTCACCCTACTGCGAGCTTGCTTTCCTGGTGGCTCCATTACGGGGGCCCCCAAGGTGCGAGCGATGCAGATAATTACGGAAATCGAGCGTGTGGCGCGCGAGGTCTATTGCGGGGCGATCGGTTTCATCGGCTTCAACGGGCAGATGGATACGAATATCGCGATCCGCACTGTAACGATCGACGACGATATGGCTGTATTTCATGCAGGTAGCGGTATAACGGCGATGTCGGACCCGGCGGCAGAATACGAGGAGACGCTTGCCAAGGCGCAGCGAATCTTTGACGCATTTGGTGCTGAAACATCCGGTGCGCTTTGATTGTCATCATCGACAACTACGACTCCTTCGTCTTCAACATTGCGCGCTATTTCCAGGAGCTTGGTGAAGCAACGGAAGTATTCCGGAACGACGTGGTCAGCGTCAGCGACCTCATTGACCTCAAGCCGCGCGCACTCGTCATCTCCCCCGGTCCGTGCACTCCAATTGAGGCTGGAGTATCTACGGCCCTCGTCCGTGAACTTTCGGGTCGCGTTCCAATTCTCGGCATCTGCCTCGGACACCAGTGTATTGGGAGCGTATTCGGCGGACGGGTGGCGCGTGCACGTTGCCCTATGCACGGTCGGTCCTCGTATGTAACGCATGACGGCCGAGGGCTATTCAGGGAGCTACCGTCGCCACTTTGCGTTGGTCGCTACCATTCTCTTGTTGTTGAGCTCGATGAGTCATGCGCACCGAATCTTACGGTGAGAGCGCGTTCCGACGAGGGCGAGATCATGGCCCTCGCACATCGCTATCAACCAACTTTTGGTGTGCAGTTCCACCCGGAATCGATACTTACCCAAGACGGGCACGTGGTGCTTAAAAACTTCCTGCGACTCGCAGAGACTTATCGCGCAGCAGGATAAGACAACAACGTGAGGTCGTGGGTTGGAGTGGGGCTGTTATCTCGCGAAGCCAACTATTACCCGGCGGCGGCCAGTGCGAGGGCGGTCCGCAGCCCGGAAGGTGGGTGCCGCGCTGCGGAGAACAGCGCGCTACTACGTTCGTTTCCGCCGGCCGGCGGGGGGCGCTCAGCGACTCATGGGGCTGGGCTTCGTGCCTCTGCGCTATTTACAACGTTGCGTAGAACAATTTCAGACAGCTGCACAACCAACTGTTTGAGACGCGCAATCTCTTGCTTGCAGCGTTCAAGCTCGCACTGTTCGTCGCTCATGAGCGACATTTCGCGGCGATCTCTATTTGCTGTAACATGATTCATCTAGATGCACCGGAGTTGACGCTGGTCGTCGAGCATGCCCCAAGAGATCGTATGCATTTTCGCAATGAGTGGCGAGCTCACGCTTAAATCCTGCGTTTGACTGCTATCGTCAGGGATTTCACCGCCTCCATCAGAAGCGGCGGGAGACCGATCGATCTGCGACTAACTTGTTCGGTAGTCGCGGTCTGACCTTGCCCCGCGGATTTAATCCAGTTTGAAGTTCGCTCTGGCCCAGGACACGGACTGGAGCATGAAGCGCAGCCGCTTTTCGGAACAGCGGATCATAGGGATCTGCAGGAGCATGGACGGGCGTATCGGGGCAGAGCTCATAAGCAGCTCGGCGCCGCTACGGGGTAGATACGGTCGAGCAATACGTTGTCGATGAGGTGCGTCGAGCCGATGTAGGCTGCCGCGCACAAGGTGGCAGGCCGATGTAGCGGGCTCTCAACTGGCTCGAGCGTATCGGCGTCGAAGCTCGAGATGTTGCAGGCGGTCGACGGTCTCCAGATATTGTTCGGCGATAACCAGCAGCTCTTTCCCGTCGCGCTCTCTTGCCTGAAACTCAGCGCGCGCCGCGAAGAGGCCACCTCTGATGGCGCCGGCGCGCCGACGTTCTTCCTGGATGAGATACCGGTTGCGACTGCTCATCGCGAGTCCGGTCGGTTTTGCGGATCGTGGGGACTGTGACGATCTCAATTGTGTTTCTTTAGTTATAGGCCGTCACGAATGCATCCCATTCGAGCTTTCGCGAGAGGCGGGATTCCCGCACGGCGAAGACGCTCGATCTTGTCCTGAAAGTTCGTGATATCTCGACCCCGAAGCTCGTGGAGCCGACTGTAGGGGATCCCGCTTGCCTGCCCGAAATAGCCTTCCGTGTCGACGTACATCGTTCTACCTCCGTGTTCTGCCCGGCGCAGTTTGGCTGGGCTCGCGGACGCCAATCGGGGTTTTCGCGCGAAAATCCCAAAGGTGGGTCTTCCGGTGGCATCGACGGCCGGGAACCGACATGTGGGGGCTTCAGAGCCGGCTCACCATGGCGTTCGACCAATGGCGCTAGGTTGTCGCGCCCCTGATTGTCATCGATATTTGATATGACTTTATTATCAATATGGTGCGGTGATAATAATAATTATCGACCTTGAAATTGGAGGCATAGCCATGATATAGCATTCTTATCGAAACGACCCTATGATTAGGATTATATATCACGTCGTATCAAAGCGAAGAGCTTGTCCGGACCGTTCAGGCGAAACGGACGCAAGAGCGTATTAGCCAGCGTGCGTTGGCGGTCCGATCGGGTCTGACCCAGGCGCACATCTCCCAGATAGAGACCGGCCGCGTCGAACCGGGCCTGTCCAGCTTCATCCAGATGGTCCGGGCACTCGACCTCGAGGTCGTACTCGTGCCCAAGAAGCTGCTTCCCGCGGTGGAAGGCGTCCTGCGCTCAAACTTCAACGAATTCTCCCTCCACGAAGGACCGTCAAACCTCTTCGTCAAGGCCGAACGCATCGTTTCCGGACAAAGGAAGCGCCACGGTAGCTCGGCTGCGCTCGACCGCATCGCCGAATACTTGCGCTTTCTGAAGCAGGTCCATCTTTCAAAAACTGACCTGAACCTTGTCAAAGACGTCGTCGATACACTGCGAGGCTATCGCGCCGAACCTATCCCCAACCCAGTGCTGGAAAATTCGGCAGGCGTGTTGCAAGGTCTACGCAACCGGATCGCGCATCCCGTAGAAGCCCCCCGCCCGGCCTACGCTCTCGACGAAGAGGATGACGATGCCTGACGTATCGGTCCTGGACGTACGCCTGCACGACAACCCGATCGCGACCCTCACGCTCATACAGGGCGACCGGTCGCTGCTCGCCTTCAACCAGAGCTACATCGACGACGCCGCACGCCCAACATTGAGCCTGTCCTTCAAGGACACGTTCGGAAATCTGCTCACCTCATTCAAACCGTATCAGCAGGTCGTTCCGCCCTTCTTCTCCAATCTTCTGCCGGAGGGACCGCTGCGTCGCTACCTCGCGGAACGCGCGGGCGTGAAGGAAAAGCGCGAATTCTTTCTTCTCTGGATGCTGGGCCGGGACCTCCCGGGCGCCCTGTCAGTCCATCCGGCGGAAGGAGAAGCGTTGCCTTCCCAAGTCGAGGAGGATCTCACACCGGACGAGCGGCAGAACCTGCTGCGCTTCTCGCTCGCTGGCGTGCAGCTGAAGTTCTCGGCGCTCAAGAACGATCCCAAAAACGCCGGTCTGACCATTCCCGTCCAGGGCGTCGGCGGTTCGTGGATAGTCAAGCTTCCGTCCCATCAGTACCCGGGCGTGCCCGAAAACGAATTCTCCATGATGACCCTGGCGAAGGAGATGGGCATGGAAGTGCCTGAGCTCCAACTGATCGACGTCGAGTCGATCAAGGGGCTTCCGGAAGGACTCGGTGAGCTGAAGGGGCGTGCACTCGCCGTCAAGCGGTTCGACCGCTCCGCCGACGGACCGGTCCACATGGAGGACTTCGCGCAGGTATTCGGCGTGTTTCCGGACGAGAAGTACGACAAGGCCAACTACCGGAGCATCGCGCGCGTTCTCGGCATCGAGACCGGCGAAGCCGGCGTCGCCGAGTTTGTCCGACGGCTCGTGTTCAGCACGCTGATCGGCAACGCGGACATGCATCTGAAGAATTGGTCGTTGATCTACCCCGACCGCCGCACGCCCGTCCTGTCGCCCGCCTACGATTTGCTATCTACGATACCGTATATCGCGGACGACAAGATGGCGCTGAACTACTCGCGCACGAAGAAGATGACCGAATTCTCCAAGGACGAGCTCACCCATTTGGCGGCGAAGGCGAAGATCTCGGAAGCGCTCGCCCTCGACACGGCCGCGGAAATCGTCCAGCGCTTCAAGAAGATATGGTCGGAACGCAAGGGCGATCTCCCGCTGGAAAAGAAAGTCGTCGAAGTCGTCGACGCACATGCCGCTTCGATCCCGATCTACAGCGAGCTCTGAGCCGTGGCTTACTTAGCCGGATCGAAGGGCGGCAGCGCTGACATACAATCCCACGCTGGTCATCGCTGTCTCTCCCGTTCAATCGGATGGGCCCACGCCACGCCTTCAGGATCGTTTTCGGCAAGCCATGCGCTTGCGGCCTGCTAGGTGGCAAAGACCTTTATCCAATCCACATCGCCCGCGCGCTTATGACCATGCTCGTAAATCCAGACAGACTCTTGTCGTTGTTGAGCGCCGCCTCGTTGACCTTCTCACGGTCAAACCGATCCTCAGGCGGAAGGTCCATGACAGCGTGGTACGATTCAGCCGGGGTCGTGCGCCGATCACCCGGAGGCTTTCCCGCCCATTCTCCCCATTGGTCGAACGCATCAGTCATCCCAAAATTTTCCTCAATCCCTTGAAGAGCGGATGCCGCACTTTCCTTCGGCGCTCTTGGTCCCGTACTCGATCTCCGCCAGCAATTGCGGTTCACCCCAAATGCCTCGATGCGCGATGCGCTTCGTGTAGGGTTGTGTCTTGCGCATCAGCGGGTTGAGTTTCTTCTGAAGCTCCTTCGCGTCGGCTGGCGAAAAGCCGTGATCAACTTTGCCCGCGTAGATCAGGTCCTCGCCCTTGCGGCGACCAAGGTAGAGGCCATCCCATTCTTGTGGTTAATCAGATAGCCCTCCCGCTTGAGCAGAGCATGCAGCCGCCGATAACCGAAGCGGCGATGCTCCTGGGCGATCGCCCGCATGCGCTGGCGAAGGCTGGTATCGTCAGCCCGGGTGGTTTGGTATCTCACGGTCATGCGGCAACAGCCGATGGCTTTACACGCCTGCCGTTGGCTCATCCCGAATGCCTCTCGCAAATGGACGACAGGTTCCGCTTCCCCGCGGGCGTTGCGCGCCGTTTACGGAGTTGAGATCAATCCACTAGCTGTCGCTACAATCCACCGGCTGCCCCAACGCACGATCGAATCGATTCGCCCGATGCCGGGAACTGTATCGCCGCGCATTGCCATCCGAACCCCATCGGGCCCTCCGAGAACCGCCGTTCCGCCGCGAACGTCAAGAACGGTCCAACCCTCAATGGTTGCTGGTCTTGTCTCCGGGGCAGGCATGAGAGGCCCGCTGGGCGCTATCGAGCCGGTCGCCGTCATATCTGCTTCGATGCCCTGAGGAACGGTGCTCGAAACGTCCACGGATTGATGAGCCCTGTCGGACCATGTGGCTGTCGGTTCGGCGGAAATGCTCGCTCCATCCGCGGAGAATTGACTTACGCCTGGCGGTGTTCGCAAAGCCAAAGTCGATACCGTCTTTCGCGGGCCTCCGGTCCTGCGGCCTGACTTCGTTTCGGCGCTTCGACGCGAAGGCGTTTCTGTCTGAGTGGTTGAATTGAGCGACGCGAAAGTTATAGGACCGTACCGACCAAAACCGGCAGCCCATCCCAACGCAAAACCAGCGATCACCGCGCCTGCGACCAGCCAATTGGTGCGCTTTCGATCGCCGTCTGCTTTCAATAATGCAAGAACCTCTTCTCGGCTGGCACTCGAGAAATCCCGCGCGCTCAGCGTCACACGCGCCATTGGGTCTTCGCTGGCTTCAGCGACCCTCGCCTCGATCTCTTCCAAGGTATTCGCCTGGCGCAATCGCATGATCGCATCCCTTGTCGCTCCCCAATGATCATGCTGCAAACTGAATCAATCATTAACGGCGAATGAGCCGCCAGATCAATATTGATTAGAACCATTGCGCAGCGGGCGACTAGAGGTGGGGTCACGAATCGCACGGCGGCGATAAGTTCAGCTTTCTTAACAGGGGATCCAGCCCGTCCGAACGGCACCGCTTAGCCTCAGCCTGCTTTAGAGGCTGATCAGCCGCGCCCTTTCTTGGTCCTTTCCCGGTGTCGGCTCTTTTGTTTGCGGCCCTGGCGTTCAGGTCATGGGGATCGTGCCAATGACGAGGCGTAAAGTCGCGACGCGGTGGAAGAGCGACTTGCTTTGGTGCGGATGGCGGTAAATCAGCTTGCTCTTCTTCGCCAGGCTGGACGTACGCAACATCCGCGCGCTCACCGGCAGCTGGCATATCCAGTTTGATTGTGAATGGCAGGCGATCAGCCTTGTTACCGGCTACTATTGGCATGACCACATCGGCCGCGGGCGGCGGCCCGGATTTCTTCGTGGCTGCAGCAATAGCGCCCAGTCCAACCAGGCAAGCCACTCCAAGCACGACGATTCTAATCACGTGGCGGCTCCCGGTGCAGAGCGGCCCAACGGTCATGATCAGTTGGTCCAAAATGAGGCTGCTCGCTTGGTGTGGTTAACCGACGCAGCGTTAAGCTGAAACATGGGCTCGTGGGTTGGAGCAGTAGCTGAGTAAGCTTCGAGCGAGAAAATGCAACGGGCCGAGTTCTTCGATGTTTCGTCCGAGCGTTGGCAAGCCAAGGTCAGCGGAGCTGTCACTCTTGGTGGGATCATAAATCTGCTAAGGCCTCCAATCGTTAGAATGCGGCAGCGGCAGGCTAACTTTCAGTTGACTTGCTTCACCGCTGGCACACGATGGTCGCTCACCAAAAGGAGGAGATCATGCTCAGTCGCTTGCTCGCTTCGGCTTTCGTCCTGGCAGGTGTGAACACAGCCATTGCCGATGATATGAAAATGCCGATTAACTCTGGTGAGCTTAAATGGGAGGCAGCACCACCCACCTTGCCGAAGGGGGCCGACATCGCGGTACTCTCGGGCGACCCGTCCAAAGAAGGGCTGTTCGTTCTCCGCCTAAGAATGCCAAGCGGTTATAAAATTCCCGCCCATAATCATCCAACAGATGAAGGCGCTACCGTCATATCGGGCAACTTTCACATCGGAATGGGCGACAAACTCGATGAGAAGAAAGCGATCGAGCTAACAGCGGGCGGATACGCCGAAGCGCCTGCCAAAATGAACCACTATGGTTGGACAAGTAGTCCTTCCGTTGTTCAAATTCATGGCCAAGGGCCACTCGGGATAACTTACGTCAATCCCGCAGACGATCCGAGTAAGAAGTAGCGAAGCAAACGAATCGTCTCTGTGTCGCAAGGCAAAAGAAAAGCCCGGACGGTGGTCCGGGCACATTTGTTAGTCGTTGTCGTGATGAATGACGGTTTTCTCTCGGCTGCCGTCCTCATTCTCTTTCTTAATGACCGTCGTTCTGTCACTTTCCCTATGCTCAGGCTCCCTGATGACCGTTGTGCGGTCCCGATCAACGGGTCGGTGCTCGTGAGACTCTCCGACTGTGACGCCTCCGCCGACCGGACCGGCCTGAACGCCGACACCGACTTCATCCGCGATTGCGGGTGTCGCGATTGCACTCACGATCGCCGCAGCAAACAAGTACTTGCGCATCCTATTCTCCTTCACTTCGTGAGTTGGAGAATGTCTGCGTGCGACAGTTCGTTCCAGAACAAGGGGTGTCAAGCTGCTCATTGTTCACGCAAGTTCCCGTTGCGGGTGAGGCCCTGGATTGGGCGGAACGATTGAGGTTTATCAAACCGTAGGTCTCTTCCGAGCATTGGTTGCGCCGTCTCTCGGAGTGGCTGAGTGGCATTGGATCTGAAGTTCTGGATGGGCGGGGCAGCATCGCGATGATGGCCCCCGACGCCGACTTTCGCAACGCATGGACGGATGCCAAACGGGAAGCAGGCTCACGGGGCACGCGTTTCGTCGCTAAGCGGATCGCCCAAAGGGCCTCCGGGTCGGGCCGAAGCTGCTGGCCGAGGTCGAGTACCGCGCGAAGTCGGCGGAGAGGAAGGTCCGGCCACCCGATCTTCAAGGCTTGCGGAAAGATTTGTGGCGGGTGCCTATGATCGCGGCAGGAAGCAAGCCCGACGTTAGCGCTCGTTGCGCATGTAGGACTACGCTCGCTGATCTCCCGGTGGGCGGGATCATCATATAGATCGAGGCCTGCGGATGCCCTTGCTTGGCAAACGTATCGAAGCCGGCGCGCTGCTGCCGAATGGCCAGCATGGAGAAGAACACAAACGCCGCCCCAGCGACGGCGATCAACATCCACCAGCTGCGCTTCATGTGCGCCTCCGTCGGAGCTCGCAACACCGATACCGCACTGGCGATCAGCTTGCGATGCTCGTGACGCTCAGGCCTTTCGTCGGATCAGGTTCCTCCCAGAACCGGTTGCTACACCGCAAACGCAGGCCCCTCGGCTGCCCGTGGGCGGCGGTCCTGCGGTTCATGTTTCAATTTTACCTTTTGAAACAAGCGACCAGCGCGGCCGTTTACGGTGCGTAAGAAGAAGGTGGAGGACGGCTTCTTGTGCAACAAGCACCGCTGCCGGTCTGCTAGCCCTCTCCGCGGCGAGTGCCTCGGCCGCCATCGCATGTCAGGGGCTTTGCTGGCGCGTTCATTCCCGCTAATCCCTACTCCCCGTCCCCGACCATCGTCATCAATCCTGATTATTGCAGGCCGCCGACAGCAACCATAGTCATTCACGAGCGCTGGCGTCCGGTCGAGCGCTTCACCCGAGAGTACGTCGTTCGAGACTATGGCGGCTTCGACGATCCAGAATGGTAGCCAGGTCGCACATGGAAATGCGATGGCCCCAGCACGCAAACACTGAGGCCGGTTTAATGATGGGCGACGGAACAGCTTCCGCATTCGCGGCCGATCCGAGTTCCCGACTTGTCCCGCTCCCTCGGCCGGGAGCAAAACCTCCCCAACGGTTGGCGAACTCGGCTGCAGCACTGGTTTTCAATTCGGACCCGGATCTCGTTTCAGGCCCACAATGAATCCATGACGCCGCCAGATTTGAGCCGCATGGCGGCCTAAGTGGCCGCGAAGGGTGGTCCCGGTGAGGGGCGCAACACCGGGAGTTTTCGATGTCCGGTTATTTGCGATTTTGCTTCGCCGGTTTGGTTCTTGTTGGAGGTCTTGCGGCGACACCTGCGGTCTCCGACCCTTTTGCCGACTTGTTCAATGGCGCTCCGCGCGAGCCCGCAGCAACCTCTTTGGCGCAAGCGCAATGCTTGCCGCGACCCGGCAACACGACCGCGGACGGGGCGCATTGGGTCTATCGGTTCGACGGTCACCGTAAATGCTGGTTCCTGACCGAGGGTATCGCGAAGGTGAAGAAGACAGTTCGTCATCGCGGGGCCGAAGATCGCACCGCCGGTTTGGACGAGAATGGGAGTGCGCGGCCCAGGAAGAGCGCGGTGGTTGATGCGCGCGCGGAGTTGCTGCGCTCCGCACCGGCCGAGCCCTCCCAGCCGCCTGCAGCCGAAATCAAGGTGGCTGATGCCGCTTCCGTGCTCGATATGGGCACCACCATGACCTCAGCGGTACCCACCGATCTTCACAGCCGGCTGCCCACGCCTGAGCACGCCGTGCCGGGCCAAGTCGGCCTTGAGCAACTCCTCGCGCCCGCGCTCGCCGGCTCACCTCCAACTATGCCAATGGGCGCGCGCGTTGCAGAGGCGCACGACGAGGCACGCAGCTGGACGGCGACTTGGTCAGGTGTGCTGCTGATGATGCTTGGTGGCTTCTCAATCCTAAGCTCGAACCGCACGCTTCGGCACTCGGTGAGATTACGCCAGTGAGGTAGCGCAATAGGCTAGCACGGACACGCGCCGCTGCGCGATCGGTGAATTCCTAGTATAGCCGAATTGCCACACGTACAAAGGTTCCGCGCACCTCACAGTTAGTTTGCCCACCGCCTTAGACGGACATTCGATTACGATGACGGTCCCCGTTGGGATCGGATTGCGGAATGCGATACAAAGCATTCGTGGTGGACAGCAGCCGGCAAGTGATCTGCGTGGCGAAGCTCGACTGCATTGACGAGCAGGCGGCGCGGCGTCGAGCCGAGCAAATGCATGCCGAGCACGACGTTGAGCTTTGGGAAGGCGATCGATTTGTTGCTGTGTTCCGAGGTGCAACGACGAACGACAATGAGCGCGCGATCCTGAATAGACGGCCGGTCTCGCCGCCGAGTTGACATTCGAACGTTGTGAGTCATGCCTGCCTGGCAGGCTGCCGACATGTCGCAGGGCCAAAGTCGCCGAGCATGCCCATAACACACCTAACTCCGTGTCTTCGGAACCGGGTACAGCTCACTCCTCTCTCATCGAGATAAGGGTTACGCACTGAAGCCTTTTGGATGTGTCTTGGGCAATTCGGAAACAAAAGTCTTGGCCTTGGGAAGAATATTGGTCGGTGTTGTCGACAACAACAATGCCTTTGCGACGCTGTTTCCGGTAGTCCATAAGCCGCGTCGCGCAGTATACGTAATCTTCTTTCCACTGACCGATAAGGTCGGCTACTTGTATGTTGTATGTTGCAGAGGCGGGCCCGAGCCGGGCAAGCGTTTGTTTTTTTGCTACCTCAAAACGGTCCTGGAATAGCTGTTCAAGTAGTGTTTCCCGGTCTGCCTCCATCAAAGAGTCCGTGTCGAGGCTCTTGATGATCCCATCCAAACAAAATCATCGATAAGAGAGTGTTCTTCCGGCGTGGTCAGCAAATTGACAAAAGCAATAATCTCGACTGCCGAATTATCAACCTGTCGCACGATCGGATGGTGAGGCTCCGCAAAGGGGACAATCTCGACCTGGAATTGACAACGATCTCGTGGCGATCGCAGATCAGCGTGATTGTCCTGCCTGTCGCTGGAAGGCGTAGATGGGATTCATACCGCAATATGCGAGGGTGCCGGATGCGGTGGCCGTGCATTGATCGTAGGTTGAGAACTGGCAGTTGCCAGGATATCCCCAGGTACGTCCCTGCAGGCAATAAACGTCCTGCCGAGCTGGGGGGATGTACGAACGACCCCGCGGAGCGGCGGTCGAAGGTGATCCAAAGCAGACGAGCATGGGAAGTGCAAGCACAGCAATATAAAGAAGGTTGCGCATGATCTAGCCTCCGTGAAGTCTTGAGAGGATAGAGAGTGTAGAATCGATGCTTTGATCTTGGTCAATGGCAAAACGCTTCGTAGACGAGGTTTGACCGATCGCTTTCCAAGTAAGTCTAAGCGTCAGGCACTCGGTCGTTTGGAGCAGCTTTCCTGCGAGTTTTGGGGATGGAACGCATTTTTCAAGCGCGGTGGGGGTTAGTGCGTCTGAAAAACCTAGGAGAATAGGCGATCCGAGCTTGAGAACTCCGCGCACGGCAATAGCCGGTTTGGGACAGCCGCAAACCCGCGCACTTATGAAGCACCAAATCGGCGGACTATCGCTACCTCAATTTGTGCCGCTGAGTGTGCAGGGAAGCCACTCAAGATCTCTGCGCCCTACGCGTAGAGCTCGGGTCGCATACCGAATCCATCTTGATCGGGACTTGCAGAAAAGCGGCATGAGCCCAGGATCGAGCATCGTATGGGCTGGGATGGCAAATCTGCTCATTGTCTTCATGACATGAGCCAGCCAGGTTCGCCCTTACTTGCTGCTGCAACGTCCCACGAAGCGGATGTGACCGTGTTGTCGCAAAAAATTGTTGGACCCGAGCACCTGATAGATCGGCGCTCCTCGAACGCTGAGGTGGAATTGCAATGCGATGAGCCGATGGGCGGCTGATGATGACGGTTCCTGGAGGTGCGTGGTACCCTCGCAAAAGGCAACCATCAGCGATCCAACGAGCTTCCCTTCGTCGACTGAAGTCGTCCCCTGCCTCGGGTTGTCACCGCGCCAATATCCATGGCGGCCTTCAAACGAGCCCCGTCCAGCCGTCGCCTGAGCGCTGCAAATCGGCTAGCAGTCTGCTGAAAAACCCCTCGCCAGGGAGGGGACTTGATGATTCACTTTATCATCTCGAATCGGCGGAGACGATCATGCGCGGCAGGTTTACGGATCAGGGCGGCCTGTTTTCGTACATCGCGCCGGATAAGCGAGTGCCAGCGAACCATCCGCTGCGGAAGGTCCGGGAACTTGTCCGGGATGTTTTGAGTGATTTGAACCGCAGCCTTGGAAAGCTATACGCCAGCGAGGGACGTCCTTCGATCCCTCCGGAGCAATTGCTGAGCGCCTTGCTGCTGCAGGTGTTCTA
>NZ_JADPKY010000151.1 GCF_023074185.1 Bradyrhizobium sp. 132
CTAGGGTTCAGACTCAATTGATCCAATAGGCGACGATGGCGGCGAGGTGGACGGCAGCCAAGAAGTTTCTGGCAAGTTTGTCGTAGCGAGTTGCGACACGCCTGAAATCCTTGAGCCGGCAGAAACAGCGCTCGATAACGTTGCGCCCTTTGTAGGCGCGTTTGCTGAAGCTGTGGAGGGTCACCCTGTTGGATTTGTTTGGAATGACGGGCTTCGCGCCGCGATTGACGATCTCGGCGCGAAAGCCGTCGCCATCGTAGCCTTTGTCCCCGATGAGGACAGACATGGGCGGCGCGAGTTCCAAAAGGGCGGGCGCTGCGGCAATATCGGCGTCCTGGCCCGGAGTAAGATGAAATGCGCAAGGTTTGCAATCAGGGTCACTCAGCGCGTGGATTTTCGTGGTCCGCCCACCGCGCGAGCGGCCGATTGCCTGTTCATGCTCCCCCCTTTTCCGCCGCTGGCCGAGCGATGCGCCTTGATCGAGGTGGAGTCGATGGACAAAGTCACGCTGTCCTTGCCGCAGCGGGCGAGCGCTTCAAAGATCGCTTGCCAATGCCCGCGCTTGGCCCAGCGATTGAACCGATTATAGATCGTCGTGTAAGGACCAAAGTCGGGCGGGCAATCGCGCCAGCGCGCGCCACACTGAAGCATGTGGATGATACCGCTGATGATGCGTCGATCGTCTTCGCGCTCCGGTCCGGTCTGGTTCGTCGGCAGATGCAGCTTTATCTGAACCCACTGCTTGTCGTTGAGCCAAAATAGTCCTTTTCGCATCGAAGCCCCCCTGCCGAATCAACTCGGTGCAAGGGAATCAGAACGTGTTAATTAGGTACAGACCCTAG
>NZ_JADPKY010000086.1 GCF_023074185.1 Bradyrhizobium sp. 132
CGTTGTTCGGCTCCTGCTCGAACTTCACAAGCTGATTGTCCACCGTGTCCAGGCTCTCGCCGGTTTCCGTCAAAAACTCCCGCAACAGATCATCCATGAAAACAGGCCTTCATACAGGGAGGGCGCGCACGTGACGTGATGCGCCATTTCGGAATGAGGCCAGCTTCACCGCAAAGCGTTTAATAATGGTTGAGTATGTGCAAAAGAACGGAACCAACAAAGAGATAAGGCGCTCCGGACAAGCCGAAGCGCCTCGTAAAGATTCGATTAACGTTTGAGAGCGGCTTCGTGCCTACGAAGCGATTATGGTGATGGCCTCGCCTTCGTGCGCAAGCCTCACGGTGAGCCCGCAAGCCTCTGCCAGCAGCCGCGTGTAATAAGGCTGGATCGCATGCGCATCCGCGGCCGGGCCGCGCTCGCCGCTCAGGAGCTCGGAGATGTTCTGCGGCAGGCGCGCATTATGTCCGGTCGCGGTGATGCGGAAGCTCATCGTCTCGCCCTCGCCGATCGGGTCGATCGTCAGCGTGCCGCCGCGCGGGATCGTGTGCTGCGAAACGACCAGCATGTTGAGTAGCAGCTTGACGCGATTCTTCGGCATCAGGATCCGCGGCAGATTCCAGGTGATCGAGCACTTGCCGTCCTCGATGTGGCCGCGCGCCATGGTCTGGGCATCGCCGAGATCGATCTGCGCGCCGGACGAGCCGGCCGCCCCGAAGGCGAGTCGGCAGAACTGGAGGCGCGCGGAGGCGGTTTTCGCGCTCTTGCGAATCAGGTCGAGCGCGAACTCGCGGTCGTCGGGCTTAGGGTTGTCGTCGAGCACTTCGAGCCCATTGACGATGGCGCCGACAGGGCTGATGAGATCGTGGCAAACCCGCGAGCACAGCAGCGCAGCGAGTTCGAGCGCATCTGGAGCGGTAGCGGTGGCGGGTGACGAAGCGTCAGACATAAAGGGTTCCTGGAATTGCACGGCGCGGACGCGGCGAATCACGCATGCTTGACGAATGCCGCGGGTTCTAACATTCGCAAGCCCGTGGCAGCTAGCTTGCGATCGGCTCGAAGC
Source organism: Bradyrhizobium sp. 132 (assembly GCF_023074185.1). GTDB lineage: Bacteria > Pseudomonadota > Alphaproteobacteria > Rhizobiales > Xanthobacteraceae > Bradyrhizobium. The sequence goes on from NZ_JADPKY010000086.1 coordinate 1,061, forward strand.
GGCCATAAAGCCGCGGCGAATCACTCGAGTAGGGATGGAATCGCCGATGAATGAGGCATGCAGGTGAAGCGGATCATCGACGGCGCGGCCGCCTCCCACCTGATGGAGCCGCTCACCGCCCTGGTGGTGAAGGCCGGCGAGGCCATCCTCGCGGTCAACCGCGCGGCGATGCGGGTCGACGGCAAGCAGGACGGCTCACCCGTGACCGAGGCCGATCTTGCCGCCGACCGCATCATCGCGGACGGCCTGGCGCAGCTTGCGGGCGATATCCCGACGCTCTCGGAAGAGCGGACCCAGCTCTCCTCGCCGCCGTTCCACGACAGTTTCTTCCTGATCGACCCGCTCGACGGCACCAAGGAGTTCGTCGCCGGACGCGACGAGTTTACCGTCAACCTTGCCCTCGTGACATCAGGCGTGCCGCTGCTGGGCATCGTCAGCGCCCCGGCGCTGGGGCTGCTCTGGCGCGGCATCGTCGGCCGTGGCGCCGAGCGGGTGAGGTTTGGCGGCGCGACCATCGGCGCGGCCGAACCGATCCATACCCGCAAGCTGCCGACGCCGGGCGAGCCCTGGATCGCGGCGGTGAGCCGCTCGCACGGCGATCCCAAAAGCGAGGCATTCATCAATGGCCGGCCCAATGCCGTGCGAAAGACGGTCGGCTCGGCCGTGAAATTCGGCCGGATCGCGGAGGGCAGCGCCGACATCTATCCCCGCTTCGGGCCAACTTGTGAGTGGGACGTCGGGGCCGGCTGCGCGGTCGTGACCGCGGCCGGCGGCAGGGTGACCGACGACAGGGGTGGCGAACTCCGCTTCGGCGAGCGGCACGATGGCGGCTTCATCATCCCGGCGTTCATCGCCTGGGGCGACCCGCAGGCGGTGGTTGCTACTGACTGAGCTTGTCCTGGAGGGCCGGCCAGCGCTTGCCCACCTCATGGAGGAAGCGCTCGGGATTGGCGGCGAAGGCGTCGCGATTGGATTCCCGGCTGAACAGATAAAGCCGCTGCGCCGCGATCACGAACAAGCGCGGATTGCCGGCGACGGTCACGCCGCGGGCGATATCGACCGGATCATAGCCGCCGAACTGCGGTCCGTAGATCTCGGGATGGGCCAGGAAAGAGACCCGGTTGCCCTCGTTCCGGAACCGCCAGACAGCGTCCCAGAGGTTCGCTTCGAACTCCGCCGTGCCCTGCACGGCCGAGCCATCGACGAAATAGGCCACGGGGTCGAAGCCCTCGATCGCTACGCCGTTGAAACGATTGACGACGATCCGCTCGGTGGTGGCCGCCCGCGCCGGCAACCCCGGACAGATGATCCAGATGCCCGACAGCAGGCAGACCAGAAGGCCGATCAAGGCAATTCCGGGGCGCAAAGGGCTGGCTTCCTGCCGTTGTGCCGTCATAGTTGCTGCGGATAACATCCGAGTCGAGGGGACATTCGGCGCAACCTAGAGCCGCGCCTGTTGGCGTCAGGTTAAGGAAGCGACCGGTTTCGCTACCAGGGGTTCTTTTATGACTTTCGCATCACGCCTTGCTGCGTTCGCGCTTGCCGCGATGGTCGGCTTGATCGTGCCGGCCGCCGCCCAGCAGGCGGCGCCACCCAATTTGCCGCCGCCGCAGCGGACCCAGACGCCCAGCACCTATGGGCCGGACGAACTCGTGAACGCCGGCCATCGCTTCTTCGGCAACGTCTCGCGCGGTCTTGCCTCGATCATCGAGAAGGCGGTCAGCCAATGGGGCCTGCCCAACGGCTATATCCTCGGTGAGGAAGGCTCCGGCGCCTTCGTCGCCGGCCTGCGCTACGGCGAAGGCACGCTCTACACCAAGAACGCCGGCGATTTGCGCGTGTACTGGCAGGGCCCCTCGCTCGGCTTCGACTGGGGCGGCGACGGCGCACGCACCATGACGCTGGTCTATAATCTGCCCGCCACCAATGCGATCTATCAGCGCTTCGCCGGCCTCGACGGCTCGGCCTACATCATCGGCGGCTTCGGCATGACGGCGCTCACCGCCAACAACATCGTGCTGGTGCCGATCCGCTCGGGCCTCGGCCTGCGGCTGGGAGCCAATATCGGCTATTTGAAATTCACGCCGCGCGCGACCTGGAACCCATTCTAGGTTTCCCTCCTCCGGTCCAGTTCCGGATTCACGTTAACAACAGGGCGGGGCTGGCTTTTTGCCGGCCCGCCATGCATTGTCATTGGTAAATTTTTCCTTAGCTCTGGAGTTCTGGCCCATGGTCGAACCGATCATGTACCTGGCGATCGGTTTCCTGCTCTCGATGCTGTGCGGACTTGCGATCGTGCCGCTGGTGCATAACCGTGCCGTGCGCCTGACCACGCGCCGGCTCGAGGCGGCGACGCCCCTGTCGATGGCCGAGATCCAGGCCGACAAGGACCAGCTCCGCGCCGAATTCGCCGTGTCGGCGCGACGGCTCGAGATGAGCGTCGACCAACTCAAGAACAAGACCACGAGCCAGCTCGCCGAACTCGGCAAGAAGAGCGACGCCATCAACCGCATGAAGATCGAGCTCGGCGAGAAGAACGCCACGATTTTCGCGCTCGAGGCGCGCGAGAAGGCGGTGAAGGAGCAGCTCCGCGCCACCGAAGAGGAATTCAACACCAAGACCGAGGCCCTGCGCGCCGCCGAGAATGCGCTGACCGACAAGCGGGGCGAATTGGCAAAAATCAATTCCGAGCTGTCCGACCGCTCGATGATGGCCGAGAGCCGCCAGGTCGAGCTGGTCGCGGTCCGTGCGCAGATCGAAGAGCTGAAAAACCGCGTCGGCGACGCCGAGAAGGAATTTGCCGCAACGCAGACGCGGCTGACGCAGGAACGCACCGAATCCGAGACCGCCTCGCGCGAGCTTGGCGACGCCCGCGGCCGCGTCGAAAATCTGAGCCAGCGCGTCAACGAGCTCGATCGGCAGCTCATCGTGCAGGTCAAGGAAGCCGAGATGCTGGCGGGCCGCGTCACCGACCTCGAAGGCCGCCTCGCCACGCAGGGCAAGCTGCTTGCCGAGCGCGACTACGAGAATAACCAGCTCCGCCAGGCCAATGAGGGCAATGAGCGCACCGTCAAGGAGTTGCGCGTCGAGATCGCAGCGTTGAGCGGCGGCAAATCGTCGGCCGCAATGGAATCGCTCCGCGCGGAAAAGACCGCGCTGGAGGAGCAGCTCCGCACCGCCCGCGACGAGCGCGCCAAGCTCCAGCGCGACATCAACGCGATCCAGCAGCAGGCTGAGAGCTCCTGGGCGACCGAGCGGATGGAGAACGCGCTGCTGCGCGAGCGCATCAACGACATCGCAGCCGAGGTCGCAAAGCTCGCGATGCAGCTCGAAGGCCCGAACTCGCCAATCGAGGCACTGCTTGCGGCCGAGGCCGGCCAGCCGCCGAGGCCGACGCCGCGCCCGGCCAATGACGCCGCGACCAATGGCACGGCCGCAGGCACCCTGCCCGAAGGCGGCGGAACACTCGCCGAACGCATCCGCGCGCTCCAGGCCCACGCCTCCCGCGCCCGCCAGCAGGGCGCGTAGGCGGCCCCAAAACGGTCTCACTGCCGGATTGCGCCGTCTCTGGAAGGTTTTCGGGCCTTGGGGCGCCCTCAAAACTTGACACCTTCGGCCCGCACTTCTAAATCGCGGGCTCCAATGCGCCGGCCGGCCGAAAGTCCGGCCTGCATGATGGTCCCGGGTGCATAGCTCAGCGGGAGAGCGTTCCCTTCACACGGGAGAGGTCCAAGGTTCGATCCCTTGTGCGCCCACCATTAACCTAGCTAAATCAGCCACTTAGCGGCGAGGTTCTCCAAGTATGTGCCCCAAAAAAGCGGGGGCACAATAGGGGCACGAAGCGGGCAATGATGGTGCGAGGTCTACAGAACGGCTCGGCTGGTCATCGTACGACCGTTCGATGTTCTCCCCACCCAACCAGTGTAGGCGACCTCGTTTGTCTCGACGCGCTCTTGTCCTGCGACGTTCCTGCACTGTTTCGCTCTGCCTTTAGTCCTTCTCAGGCGGTAAGCGATCACTCTGCCGAGCAGCAGGACTTCGGCTGCGTCCCTAAAGAAAAACCCGCCAGCGACGTAGGGCTGACGGGTTCTCATTTGCCCGTGCGTATCCGCGGTACTCGTCACCCATCCGCGATGGCACATCGTGCAGCCATAACGATCGACGTTTAGGTTATCACCGTCTCTTGCTGGCTGATGTGTTGCTCGCCTTGATGAAGGCGACGCTCGGCCAAGGTCAAGAATGAGGGGCGGCAGCGGTCTCGCTTACCTTCGCTCTGGCTCAAAGCGACCGAGCCGCCGTGGGCCACACCAGACTTCGATCGGTTGGTTTGCCTCCCCGGCAGAGCCAAGCTGAAGAGCTTCTTCCGCGTTGCCGCACTCGATCTCCTGCACATCGAGTGTCTTCTGCCCCAGTCGTCGAGCGTCGATCCGCGCGAAGCTAATGACCTCCACGGAAGCATCTACTCAAAGTTCATCGCGAAGTTGCGGATTGACTTCGCTCAGGTCAGTCCGCTCCGAGAGCTACTGCCGAATCGACTCCTGGTAAAGCTCGTGCGCTTTATAGGCTTCGAGTTCGACTTCGTCCTCGAATTCACCGCAGACGATCACGTCAATTTCGTTGCCAAGCCGGTCACTCTTGCGCTTGCGAGCGAGCTCAAGCCGGCGTGCGTGCGGGATTTTGGCGAGAACGGAAAGGCCGTCGCGCCGATCTCCCGGCATTCCAGGGCGGCGCCGCCGGCTTTTTTGGCTACGAGCTGAACAGGACGCTGGAACGATACCGTCGGGAGGCATCGCTTGCCTCAGGCACTCCTATATCTTTACGAGGCGTGATAAGCTTGGATTACCGCTATGACAAATGCTGGTCCTTTCTACCGGGTGGCCGGAGCAGGATCCGGTTCGCCGGCGTGAGAGAGCTCGCCGAACAGTCGAAGAATTTGTTGGGCTGGTTACAGTCTCAGCCCCCTCCTTTACACCAGGCCAGGCCGTCACGGCTGTACAACGCGTGATTGATCTGTCGGGTGACGCCTTCCAGGTCAACATTGCGCAGCGCTTCAGCGCTCGCCTGGCGAACTCGTTCGATCTGATAGCCTTCTATTGTCAGCTGCGGAAAATGAATTCGGCTCCCTTTGCCGACCTTCTTCGGTATGGCAAGCTCACCATTGCATCGAGTTCGCCCGAGCATTTCACAAAAGTTTGACGCGCCGGCAGATCAGCTCAAAGGCGCGGCCGATCGCGCGAAATGCCTGCTCACCATCGCTGAAATCGCCGCTCACCATCAGCGAAACGCGGAGGCCTTGGGAATAAAGCTCGCGAAGCGTGTCGGTATGAAAAGGCAACGTCGCCATTGCGCACAATATCTCTGTGATCCTCCACTGCATTTCCGTCGACGGCACGTCGTTTGACTGGGGCCACGCGCCGGCCCGGCCTTAATTTGCAAGTTTCTGGCCCGGTCCGCCGGGCCGGCGATGTCCCGCTGAGACGGTGGTCGTGGTGACCTCGGTCAATCGACTGGTGGCGAGCTCGCCCGCCCGCCGTTGCAGAGGATGACCCACCCGATCCGGACATCATCATGAGGCGCTTGCGATCTCGGAAAGGACCTTAACCCCGGCGACGGGCAGCTGATCGCATTGCATTTAGGTGACGGCTAATCGACCAAGAGAACCGAGCTGGTTATCGATCCGAGTCTCTTTACACCGCATTCTGGTGCTCCAGGCAGGGAAGCGCAATCATTGGTAGGGCGCTAAGCACGGCGCCGCAGACACTTACGAAGCGATCGGCGATGGGATCTCGAACACAAATGCGCAAAACTGTTTCATTCACGATCTGAAGCATAGCCGGATCCGAGGCTATTCGGACCCGGCCATCGCAAGCGCGGCGACAAGGGCCGCGATGCTGTTTTTCAAGCGAACGGAAGTCGGGGTCTCCACGCTCCCGATCGAATTTCAGTCGGACCCGTTGTCGATCTGTTCGAGGAGCCCGCGCGGGCTTCGAGTGCATCGAGGATTTCCTCTCGGTGATACGGTCTGCTTGATGGTGTCAGCACAGCGACGCTCTGGCGCGAGACACTCAGGTAACTACATCCTGAGGCGCGCGAACTGCATCGACGCGTGCTCCGCCTCGGGAAGGGAGGCGATGCTCAACAACGACTTACAGAACGCAGGCGCGAGCTTGCCGCGGTGGATCACGACGTTCTTGTGCCCCGTGCGGGCTTGAGCGCTCTGCCATTGCCGATTGTAGCCGCGCTGTTCATTGGACTTCACGTGGCAAGCGGCGAAGTCGGCGACGCCCAGCGTCGCCAACTGCAAGGCATGTACCGGCAGCTTGGTATGGATGTGCACCCACATCGGATTTGGCATCCTACCACTGCGCAGCGCCTTGGGCTGCAGCTCGACCTCGAACAGCGTCGTTGGCTCGATCTTCAATGCGTGGGGTGGATACACAGACGCAAGTTCTTCGGCCGCCCGCAACTGTTCAAGGTACTTCTGCGATGGAAACGCGTAGGTCTTCATGCAATCGATCGTGATCGCCGCCTTGTGCGCGTTCAATGAGTTTGCCTGTCCCTGAACCTCGGACAACATCGCCTTAAGCCGGACTATTTTTTTGTGCACTTCGGTCAGTTGCGCAGGCGTGAGTAGGCCACGTCGGCGGGGCTCCTCCAGCGCGGCTACACAGGTCTTAATCTCGGTGGCCTGCGTCTCCAGGCGCTTAAGCACGAGATCCACGACGTGGTCGGCGTCCTCGGGCTTCATCTGGCGCGCTTGCGAGACGGCGCTTTGCTGAGCCGGCAGATCGAACTCCAGCAGCTCGTCCAATCGCTTGAGTAATCCCGTCACTGCGTTCCTGGAGGGCGGAGCCTTCCACATGTCCAGGTGCCCGGTCGCCGATGACGACGCCCTCGCGCGTGCCTCCTCTGCACTCGCGAGTTTCTTCGTACCCAGATCCGAGAGTACGACAACCGTGGCAGCGTCGGGCCTGGCGAGCTGCGGCTCGCGCAGCCTGGCAGTTGAACTCCCCTCGCCTGCGGCCGGTGTGCGCTTGCCTTTCCCCTTCCTGCGCGCCGCGTGGTTCTCAGCCGCTAAGTCGGTCTTTTCCGATATCGCAGTCTGGGCAGGCGGCTCCACTTGCCTGTTTGGCTGCACTGCCAAAAGTCGCGTGACTTGGTGCGCGGTGACCCATGCACCTTCCACGATCTGGTCCAATTGTTCCAATGGAAGGTCGGCATCCGTTCTAGCATCCCTTAGGCTGGCAACGATGCGTTCCACCCCTGAGGCAAATTCCGAATGCCGTTCCATGGCTCCTTCCAGAACGGCGCAGTGCTCTGCGTCGAGTGGTTCTCCGTCCTCGTTCAGAACGGCTTTGCTCGTCGAGTTGAATGCCGGAAAAGCATCCTGGATATAGGTCCCGAGCAGACGCACCCGCCCATTCTCATCCATGAGGGCGTCCCTCACGGCTTGTTCAAACGTGCTCGCCTGAGACTCAATCAGAAGCTTCGCGAGCTTAATCCGCGATTCCAGATGCAAGCACCCATCATAAAGTGCCGAGCCGGTATGCAGGCGTAGTGCGGCCTCGATGGGCTTCCGCATCTCGGGCGTCGTGCTTGGCAAGTTGGCAGTGGCCTCGCAGGCGGACTGCATCCGTTCCGAGCGCAACAGCTTCTTTCCCCACCACTCGATGACAGGCACATGGTCCTTCACCATACTGGAAGCCACTCGGCTCAGCTGGTCGGGGGTAGCGTTGGATTTCGAAATCCGCTGGAACAGGCCTGCCGATTCCTGTCTGCGCTGTTCTAAGGCGAGGATAATCGCCGAGCCCACCATGTTGCCCTGACGCCCCGCATGGAGCACGGCATAGCAGTATTGACGGGCCTCGGCGTCGGACAGAATGCTCGGCGCCACGGCCGGGCGCAGGCTCGCGTAGTACTCCAGAACTGCCGAGCCTGCTTCGACGAATCGATCGCTCAGCTCTAGCGCCTCCTTCAGCTCGGCATCCTCGCCCGGCTGACGGCAAGCGGCATAGTCCTCACGCAGGCGGTCCATGTGTCGCCTTGTTGCGTTGATTTCTTCCTCTGACGAGGAAATGGGGACTGCCACACCGGAAGTTGGCGGCTGGCTGGCGACCGGCGCCGTGTCTCCACCCTCGGACACTGAGGGAAAGCCGCGCCGCCGCGCAGTGGCTCCACGTGGCGCAGCGGCCGCACGTGCCGCAGCGCCTAGGATTCGATCTGGGCCAACGGAGGGACCGGAAGACCTGTCGCCAAGGGCATCGTCGGCACCGCGCGCCGTGCTAGCGGACGGCGTCCCTCTATCTTGGGGCCCAGAGCGCATCCGCTCCACGACGGAATCGAACGATTGACTGCCTTCCCCAGGGGCTAGACTTGAGTGCGAGCGTGAACTGCTCGATCCGGCTCCAGCATCCCCAATGCGCGATCTGCCAGATCGGCCAATGCCCGTCATATTCCATCTCCGATCAAGTCGAGAATGCGTAGCCTGTCTGGATAGACAGGCTGGCTGACGAGTAGCTGACGAAGGGCGTTTTTCCGGTTGCACAGGAAACCCACATCGCAGTGGATCGTGGTCGAGTAGCGAGGCCATTTGGCTTTGCCCTCACACATCCGGGCAGACGGCTTGGCGAGTAGGCCGGCGGAATCTCACCGCCGGGCTCTCATGGATCCCAGCGTGAGACTCTCCCGTCACTGGGCTCCCATCAGGCGAACGAGCCGCGTATGCCGGTCTTGCATTGTGCAAAAAACCGGGACGTTCGCGAGATAGCCGTTCGAGAACGCGGCCGGTCTTCGCCTTGCGACCCATAAAGCGTTTGGACCTCCGCATCATCCAAGCCTCGATTGTCTGATTGACGTATCGGAGGATTGCCCCAGAGGCGCCCGCCTGAATCGACCGTAATACACAATCCCCGCCCGCGGAGTGGATTGAGCTGCCGAGCGATGTCACCATTGACACATGGGTCCGTTTTCGGAGGTCCAAATCCCGGATTGCCACCCGCATAAACTTCACCGCCGAAGCGCTGAGCCGAGGCAGAAAACTGCAAAATGCCGAGGCGTTTTGTAAGTTCTTTGCCCGTCGCGGTCGGAAGCGGTAGCCGAGGAAGTCAAACTTGACGTTCCAAACCGGGCATCTGTCACGCGCGAGGAGCACTATTCGGCGCGAGCGCTTCCTTCAAGTTCACTACTGAACCGGCCCCTACAATAGCGAAATACCAGTCGGTTCCGCCAGCTTTCATCATTCCGAATCGCCTTGTCCCACAGCCAATCTTCGAAAAGCGCGCTCCAGGTAATACGAGGGATCATCGTCAGACGAAATCCGTCTCGCAGCTCTCTTGACCATCGCTATCCTCGACTTTGAAAGATACTTTGTAGGGCTGTCTACTCGGTGCCACTGGTCGTTCTCGTTCTCCGTCCACACTTTGGGATGCTGTTGAGGATCAAGCACCCAGTTTTTGCGACCCGCCATGAACAAAACCCATTTCCGCTAGACGGGGTTCCATACCTCCTACGCCAGGACGTGATAAGACCAACGGATGATCGCCGTCCATTCGCAGTTCATGCTCCAGCAGGATATCGCCCGCGTGCTCGTCGAGCGGATGAGTAACGCGTAGATCTACCACGGACGTGATAACGTTACGCCCGAACTGTTGACGAAACTGGTCTCCCTCGATCCGAACCGAGCCTCCGGCTCACAGTTTCGTCACCCGACCTGATAGCTGAAAAATCGCGCCGGCTTATCCGGATCACCGTAAGTACTGGAATAGCCTTCACCGGCAGTTGCAGCCCGCTCGGCTTTCTCCGACAAAAATCCGAATACTCCTGCGGGTTACTGGCGATGTGCATGATGTCACTGGACAAGACTGTCTCACTTTGCGCATGAACGATTCTCGGTTGACGATCTTGATAATGGGCGGATTGGAACGCAAGGAGTATGGCGACGCGCCTGCCGACGACGACCCACCTCGCTCCAGGCCGGCAACCGCTTCCGCAAAACGGATCCACCGATTCTGCCATACATCAGATCGCTCCCGCATTGGCAAAGTGCACGCGATTGAGCTCGTGCGCGGCAAGCTTTGCCAGGAGGATATACAGCTTAGCTGACCACAACGTGACCAAAGCAGCTGTCCGCGCTCCAATGCGCCGGCCAAGCACTCTGCGGAAGACTTATTGGCCGTCAAGCTCTCTAGGACCGGGCGCTTCGGCTCAGACGGGACAACTTGCAGACGCGCGGTCATGCACCATGCGATTTCCTGAGCAAGTCGCCCACCGATTCCGAGATGCTGCACATTCTGATCAGACGTAGAATGTCGATCAGAACAACATTTTTCTCACGTCCGGATGGAGCAAAACCGACATTGCTGGGCGAGTGACCATGACTGGGTTTGCTAGTCCAGAAGAGTCGGTGCCCAATGTGAGCCTTGCAGGAAGACGCCGTCATGCAAAATCACCAAAATCATCGCTCACCCTACCAGAGCTGTCAGCGACAGATTGCGTTCGGTCATCAGAGCATCAGGTGCGACTAGGAGACTGAGACACAGACCTCAGACGTCTTGTCACTATCCAGGATGTGAATGCAATCTATCCAAAGAATTGATTTCACACTTCATGTGCTGCCGGGTAGGGAAAGCGCCGTGCATCACGCAACATCGTAGGTTTGCTGTCGGCAAAGCTGCGATGAGTACGTGATCATGGACACCGCGATCGGATTGTAGGCACGGTTTTGCCCGGTGCGGCCAAGTTCATGTCACCCCCCGTCTTTGGATTGTCCGGCCGTTGAGCAGTTCTTTCCAAAGCGTCTCGGTGATTTTATAAAAGTCAAAAATAGGAAGGCGCGGCAGGAGGGCCTCGTTATGGCGTTCTCCAGCTGAGCGTAGCCGCGCTTGGCCATCACTGTCGCTCCGGTGATCGGAGCACGAAGGAGGCTCACCTTTTTGGCCGAATGAGGAAGTTCGTTGCTCAAGCACGGAACGCCTGCCGGCGTGTGAGGCTTTGCAAATTGAGGGCCGCGATGCAAATCGCATATCATCGCTGCTCCCCCATCAAACCTGCGGCCGTGCGGCTGCGCTCGCCATCGGAAGCATCGATCGTGATGAGGAGATTTAGATCCAGACCATGGAACGGCATTGTCACTAATCCGCCATGTGAATGCATCGAACCAAACCATCGATTTCACCAATCAATGTGTTCTCGGCAATTATCTCGACTTCACGATGTCGGCGACAACTGCCGCGATTGTTCCGGTGCTGAGCGGGTGCTGCCCGCCTATCGATGCATTGTATTGATTGCCGCCTACGCCCCGGTGGAAAGAGCACATTCGACGTCACCAAGATTCAGGCGCGCCACGTGAGACAGTGAACAACGCCAGTCGAGCTCACAATGGAATCCCGATCCAATATGCGATTCGCCAGTACCGCAGCTCTTCGTCTATTCCGGATTCCAATGCTTACGCGGAGGCCGGACTGTTCAATTCCGCTCGGGGGTGGCGTGACGTGGTGGGTGTCTTGGCGTGACTTGATAGGAGGTCCTGGAATGCGAACGCTACTCGTTGATCATGAGAGGGACCCCGCGCGCGTTGTACAAGATGCGCTCTCCGATTGCGGTTTTGCCGTTGACGTAGCGTGCACCCTGGACGAGGCCGCCGCCGCTTTTTCTTGCGCCAGCTATGACATTCTCTTGCTCGAGTTGGTTCTACCGGATGGAGACGGCTTGGATTGGCTGAAGCAGTTGAGACGTGACGGACATTCGATGCCTGCCATGATGATGAGTAACTTCAATGAGCTCGGTAGGCGGATAGCGCTATTTAATGGCGGTGCGGACGACTTCCTGCCCAAGCCCGTATCTACTGATGAACTCATCGCACGAATGCGCGCTACTCTGCGCCGGTCAACGCAAATGACGGCCCCCATTGTTACCTTTGGCAATCTACGATTCGATTCGATCGGTCGGCAAGCGACGGTCAATGGTCGACCACTGAAGATTGCCCGCCGCGAGGTGTGCATTCTCGAACATCTGCTCAGCCGCGCCGGCCGCACCGTGGCTCGTGCGTCATTGCAAGATAGCCTCTATGCATTTGACGACGAGGTCTCAACCAATGCGCTTGAGGTCGGAATCTATCGTTTGCGCGGTCATTTGAGTCGGTCCGGTGCGACGCTACGGATCAAAACCGCGCGCGGCATCGGCTACGTCCTTGAATTGAAAGGCGCGGCATCGACCGCGTAGTTAATTGAACTTGAGAGAAAAGACCATCTTGAGCAACATTCTTGACAAGCATGCTGGCGTCACTCGAGGATCGATCGCCGCCAACGGCCTTTCGTCCACATTTCTTCCTTGTCTTTGGCAGCTTTTGTGCGTGGTCATCCTGCTATTCCCGGCTGCGGCCGTAGCTCAGATCAAGCGGGATGATGGAAGTGGGCCGCAGCGTACGGCTGCCGACGGCATTAGCGCGACGCTGACCCTTTCCTCTTCGCTAGGTAAGACGATTCACCTGCCAGCGCCAGCCGCGAGCATCTTTGTCGCAGATCCTACGGTCGCGGACTATCAGGCACCTTCGAACAGGACCATCTTTGTTTTCGGCAAAAAATCCGGTCGGACCACCTTGTTCGCACTGAACGAGGCCGGGGAGGCTCTCGCTGAGCTGCGTGTTGTCGTCACCCAGCCGATCGAGGATCTGCGCGCCACGCTGAAAGCCCAGGTCGGCGACTATCCCATCCAGGTAAGCTACACCCCGCGCGGGGCCATCCTTAGCGGTACGGCGCCCAATGCGGAGATCGTCGATATAGCGATGAAAGTGACCGAGCAGTTTCTCGGGTCTGGTGCGCTCGTCGTCAACAAGATTCAGGTGGCGGGGTCATTGCAGGTGAATCTGAGCGTGCGGGTGGCGGAGGTCTCCCGGAGCGCCATGAAGGAGCTCGGCGTCAACCTCTCCGCTTCCGGTCAAGCTGGCCCTTTCACTCTCGGCTTGGTCAGTGGCAGTGGTGGTGGATACGGCGCAGCGCAGGGCGGCGGTACGGCGAAGATGGGGGTCAACACCGGCCATGTGAACGTCAGCGCTATGCTCGATGCACTGGCTCACGAGCGCCTCGCTTCCGTACTTGCTGAACCGAACCTCACCGCAATGTCAGGCGAATCCGCCAGCTTCCTCGCCGGCGGCGAATTTCCCATTCCGGTGTTGCAGGACAATAGGCAGGTCTCTGTCGAGTTCCGTCACTTCGGCGTCAGCCTGGAGTTTGTGCCGACCGTTCTCAGTAACAATCAGATCAATATCCGCGTGAAGCCTGAAGTCAGCGAACTATCGTCACAAGGTGCTGTCAACATCAACGGCATCTCCGTGCCGGCTCTCTCCACCCGGCGTGCAAACACGGTTGTCGAGCTCGCCAGCGGCCAGAGCTTTGCAATTGGTGGGCTTATCCGGCGCAACTTCAGCACTGAGATCACGACTTTCCCTTGGCTCGGCGATGTTCCGATTCTTGGTGCGCTATTTCGCTCATCGTCATTTCAACAGGATGAGACGGAACTCGTGATCATCGTCACGCCTTACGTCGTGCGGCCAAGATCGAACTCGAAGCAGATGAGTGCGCCCACCGACCGCATCGCTCCGCCCTCAGACCTCGCGCGCAGTCTGACGAACACATTGGCAACGCGCTCGCCTGTTCGCGGTGCTCCCCCGATAAGCGTACCAGGCGCGACAAGGGGCACCGGCCACACCATCGAATGAGGATCGACCAATGAGATTACGATTCGTGCGCCCCTTCATCGGTCTGACGGCCAGTCTAGGTGGCTGCGCAAGCACCGCGCCGACTTACCTCGAGCCGACCGCGCAAGCGATCCTGGTTGAACAAGAGAAGAACGTCTTACTGTTACAGACCCTTGGAGGGCCCGAACGGCAGCGTCTGCGTTACTTCATAGCGAGTACCAGTCGCGGTCGGTACGACACGCTCCATCTTGATATCGTCGGCTCACGTCGGCTCGGGGCGCAGATAGCAGCTGAGGCCCGCGCAGTGGGCGTCGACGCTCACAACATCCGCCTGTACGGTCCATTCATCGATAGGCGTGATGGCTCTGCCGCCCGAATCGAGGCGATTACGTACGAGGCGCGCCCTCCAGTTTGTCCGTCGATTGCGATCGTCGGCCCTTCAGTGAACGACAATTCTTTCGATCCGACGCTTGGCTGCTCGATCCGCAACAACTTGGCCGGCATGGTCAACGATCCGCGCGACTTGATTGACAATCAGGCCGTTGTGCCGAGTGATGGCAATCGTGCGGCCATTCCCGTTGCCACATACAAAACCTTCGCGACCGGCAATAACAGCAACTTGGGTATGGCTAACAACAAGCTGCCGTCAGATCCCACGTCTGCCGGCACCCAGACCGTGCAGCCCTCTCGATAGCGAGAACATCAGTCATTCGATGCGACCTCATTCACAACACGAACTAGATTTGGCCGGCGGCAAAGAGTGCTTTTGCGACAGCCTCGAAGTACTGGACAGGAATGGAATTGCCAAGGCTAGTGTTGCGGATTAGCTCACGGACCAGGACGTGATCTTCGACGATACTGAGACGAAGGCGCCTCGCTTCATCAAAGAGCCGTGAAGCCGCCTCCCCGTCGCCGCGGCAAACCAGGACCGGGACGCCCGTTTCGCCACGGATGTAGCGTACCCCGACCAGCAGCTCGCGCCCAGTCAAGATCAATGTCGCGCGACTCACGCCGAGAGGAGACTCGCTCGCCTGCTCCCGCCGAAGGCGTCGGTGTTCGCGTTTGACCTCCGGATTGCCTTGCTGCTCCTTGTCCTCGCGCTTCATATCGCTCTTAGTCATGCGCATGCCGCGCAAGAACAACCAACGCTGGATGAGGAGATCGACCAATCCGCCGATAAGAAATGCACCACTTGCAATCCCGATCAACAGTTTCACTTGAATGAACACGAACTCGAAGCAGCCCGTGCCGCAAACCGGCAGATAGACCAGTGTCTTCCACGCGCCGACAACGACGAGGACAAAGATCGCGCCGAGGCAGAAGACCTTGAACAAGGTCTTGCCAAGCTCGATCAGGGAACGCAAAGAGGCGATGCGCTTCAGTCCGTTGATGGGATCAATGTTCTCGAATTTCGGCGTCATCGGCTCGGAGGAGAACACTAATCCACCATTGGCTAGGACCGTCGTCAGAATTGCGCAGGTGACCATACTCCCAAGAAGCGGGCCAACAATTCCCAGTGCAAGTTCGGGCAAGACGCCGAGCGCAAGATCGACCGCAATATTGAACGGCTTATCAAGCAGCTTGTCAGTCAGCATGAGCGCTTCACGACATTTGTCGTAGATGGAACTCGCTTCTAACCAGAGATAACCGAGACCGGCGCAAGCGCTGAGGGCCCTGACTAGATCCGTGCTATGCGGAACCACGCCTTTCTTGCGCGAGTCGCTTAGCTTCTTTTCAGTGGGGGCGAGCGTTTTCTCTTCGCTCGTGTCGCTCACTTCAGTTTCCTCTCAAGCCTCTCAAGCCTCTCCAGCTCTCGGCTCGACTGCATGATTTCCGCTTGCATGTATTCGATGAGGTAGAGCGTATAAGTCACCATGACGATCGCAAAACCTATATTCTTGATCGTCAACGATAGGTCCCGCGGGTTGAATTGCGGCGCAAAGCGCCCTAGCAGAAGCGCTGATATGTCGGCCAGCAAGAGGAAAGCTACCACAGGTCCAGAGACCAGGACGGCGGTACGTATGATGCTGTCGAGCACGCCCCACAACTCCAGCGTCCCTCGCATGCTCAGCGTGGGTCCAAGCTGATAAGCCGGCCAAACCAGATAGCTGCCGTAAAGCCCGCTGATCATGGTTTGCAGGCCCCCCGATACGACGAAGATCGTGGTCGCGGTGGTCCCGATAAGAAGTCCCGTCGCCGAAGCCTGACTGCGTGTCGCGGGATCGGCGGGAGTGACCACGCTGCTGATGCCCCGTTGCGCGTCGATGAACTCGCCGACGGCCTGAAGACTCCAGAGGGGAATACTGAGGAGGGCGCCGATCAGTAGGCCGACACACGTCTCCTTAAGACCGAGTAGCGCGATCTTGAGCAGACGAGTGTCCGGATCTAGCTCCTTCAGGCCATCGGCGATGTGCGCCAAGTATGGTAGTTCGAGCGCGACGGCAAGGCAACCGCGGATCAGGCCGCCGATCTGCGGACGCGTAAATACCGGAAGCACCAGCATGATGCCCACGGGGCGGGCCGCACCAAGGCCGGCAGCAACGACGAGTTCGATGGTCGCCTGGATCAGACTTTGCGTGTCGGCGGTTGACAGATCATACATGACGGCTGCTGCTAGTAGCCCGTCGTGAGCGCGGGAAAATCAGTAAAGATCTGCTTGGCTTGTTCGATGAGCGGGGCGCTCAGCACCGGAGCAAACAAACCTATAATCCCAACAATGACCAAAAGCTTCACAGTCAGTGGCAATGTCTGATCCTGGATCTGCGTTGCCGCCTGGATGATGCCGATGATGGTTTCGGCGACCGCCGCTGCAATGAGCGGAGGCAGAACCCAGGTCATGAAAAGCACCAGTGATCGGCTCATAAAAGGGAGAATAGTGGCCTCATCCATGCTCACCCTCCAGGTGTTGTATAGCTCAGCACCAGCCCGTGCATAAGCCGCGACCAGCCGTCAATCGCCACGAACAGAAACAGCTTGAAAGGAACTGAGATCACTGTCGGAGACACCATTGACATGCCCATGGCCATCAGAATGGTCGTTACGATCAGATCGATAGTGATAAACGGAAGGTATAGTAAAAACCCGATTTCGAAGGCACGCTTGAGTTCTGAGATTAGAAAAGATGGGACGAGAATGACAAAATCATCGGCTGTCGCTCTGCCGCGCATCTCTTCCGGCCAGACACGCTCGGTCGAGGACAGGAAGAAGCCTCGCTGTTCTTCATTGGTGAAGTTCTTGAGATAGCCTCGCAGCGGCTCCTGCCCCACTTTCGCAGCGGCTACCCAATCCTCGAGCGTTTGATAGCGGAGCTGCAGATCGGCGACTCTATTGTAGCTCTGCTCAAAGACCGGGGCGCTCGTGAAAGCGGTGAGCATCAATGCTGCGCCGTATAGAACGATGTTCGGTGGAATCGATTGGGTCCCAAGCGCATTGCGAACGAGGAAGAGAACGACAGATACCTTTACGAACGCCGTGGTCGTGACGACAGCGAAGACCAACAAGCCGAGCGCGGCCGTGACCGCAAGAAGCGGCAGTATCGCTGGTTCAATGTTAGTCATTGCCCGCTAACCCGCCACGCAGTCTAACGCCGAGCTCGTCTCCAATACGTACTATGTCGCCACTCCCGATACGTACGCCGTTTGCTAGGATATCGACCGGGCCGTCGACCGGCCGGCCAAGTTCGAATACGTATCCTTTGCTGATGCTTCTCAGGGCTCCCAGCGTGATGGGCCAGCGGCCGCATTCAAAGACAAGCGAAATCTCAATATCGTCGAGATCGGCTTCCGAAGGCGGCAGCTGTAAACCGGGCAGTGTCGTCATATGCGCATACTCCAGAGGGCGCGGCCGCAAGCGAAACGGTCCGTGCAGGATCAGGCGGTTGCCAGTGACATCTGCCGCGGCCCATAACGGGCCGGCAGTGAGGATGATCTGACCGCGGGCGAATGGCATTACATCCGGCAACAAAGCGTCGCCCTTACGTGTTTTGCGAAGAAGCGCGGCTGACGCCCGGAGGGAGCCGATCTCTCCTGCAACTGTAACGGGTAGCTGTGCGGGGACCTCACACAAATGTCGCGGCAATTGGCCGAGCAGCTCGCCTAAGGCGCGGAACGCCGGCGGTATCGGTCCGTCAAGAGGCGAGAAAAGAAATAGGCGACCTTTGCCCCTGACCGGACCGTAGATGATGTCGAGTTCGATATAAGGCCCGTTCTTCTCGGCCTTTCCAACATGAAGGAGTCGCAGTTGCTGCTCTGTCTCAGTCTCCAGGTGCGCGAGCAACGGTTCAAGTGCAAGTTCGAGAACCAGCGAACGACTTGGCTCGGAAAGTAAAGCTAGGCCACTCTGTACTGTCGAGATCAAGACCTCCGCAAGCGCATGCGGTATCGACAACACGAGCGCATCATCGCCGAGGCGCCAAACGCAATCGAGCATCGACAGAGCCGGAGGTTCCTCCTGCCACACAAGTCGTTCCAGTCGCACCGATAGCGGCTTGTCGCAAAGGTTACTCCGCAAAGAGGCGGAGGGCCGCACGTCTCTGTTGAGCCATGAGACGAGACTCTGGGTTAGACGCTGGCTCGGCTCGTACTTCGCGTATGCGTTCGCGCGAGTTGCAGGAGGCGACTGTACAGGGCAGCGCATTTGATTCCCAACTGGACTAGCGGTCATCAAATTGAACCGCCCGCCACCAGCGTGGGCAAACCCCTCCCATGGCGAAGCAAGACTTCATCATCAGCCTCTAGCTCGGCTGTTACTTCCGAATGGGTATCGGCCGCACGCCGGACGTCGGTCTCGATTTGTCGCCATTTATGAGTCGCTGCGGAACGCTTCGCCCAGTGCGCACGCCTCTCGGATGCCGCTGTCTCGGCCTGCTTTTGAGTGATACGCGCCTCCTCAAGTGTGCGGCGTTTCGAGGTGATCTCAATCGCTAGCCTCTCAAGGGTGAGCTGGCAATGATCGAGTTCAACGACGGACAAGGTACCGACCGACATCAACTGCTGGTAAACCTCCGCCTGGGCCTCTGTATGATGCTTTTCAGCAATTCCAAGTTCCTGCCATGCGTGCTCCGCGGCCGAGGTCGCGATATGACGCTTGGCTTCCATATTGGACAACTCACTACGTGCACTACGCTCGCGCATATCCTTCACTTGCCGCAAGCTCGAAACGTGTATGCAACTCATGCGGTCAGACGGCACATCCATGTGACGGTTTCCTCAAAAGTGGACGCATCGTTTTCACCCTGGCGTAAAAACTCGCGCAGATCATCGATCGAAGCGACAGCTCGGTCCGTCAGCGGATCGCTGCCTTGCTTGTATTCGCCAACCTTGATCAAAAATTCGGCCTCCGCATGACGGGAGATAAGATCACGGAAGAGGGATGCTGCCTTGCGATGCGGTGCAGATACGACGGCATCCATGACGCGGCTGCGGCTCGACAGTACGTCGATGGCGGGGAAATGCGCCCGCGCCGCGAGAGAGCGTGAAAGAACGATATGACCATCGAGAATGCCACGCGTTTCCTCGGCGATTGGATCGCCCGTGCCGTCACCTTCCACAAGCACGGTATAGAAGGCGGTGATTGAGCCACGCTCACTCATACCAGCGCGCTCCAGCAAACCTGGCAACATTGCAAAGACAGAGGGAGGAAAGCCCCGGCGAGTCGGTGGCTCACCGGCAGCAAGCCCGATCTCCCGCATAGCGCGGCTAAATCGCGTCAATGAATCCATCATCAGAACGACGCGCAGGCCTTGATCGCGAAAATATTCGGCGAGCGCGGTTGCCGTATAAGCACATTGCGCCCGCTCCGTCGCTGAGCGATCGGAGGTCTCAACGACGACGACCGTGCGGCGGAGGGCAGTCTCCCCAAGATGCCGCTCGATGAATTCACGCACTTCGCGTCCACGCTCGCCTATCAGCGCAACCACGGTCACGTCAGCGGCCGCGCCTTTTACGATCTGCGACAGTAACGTCGACTTGCCGCCACCAGGCTCTCCATAAATGCCGATGCGTTGGCCCTCGCCGCATGTCAGAAGACCATCCAAGACGCGAACACCGAGTGGCAGAGGGCGAGCGATGATGCACCTCGTCATTGGATTTGGCGCTTTGCCGCGCAGCGGGCGCGTCTCCATGGCTTTGACTGCGCCCTTGCCATCGAGTGGACGGCCGAAGCTGTCGATCACCCGACCAAGCAAATTGGGGCCGACCGGCACTTCGTGCATTCGGCCAGTGGCAACGACTTCTGCGCGGCCGGACATGCCTTGCAGGTCACCGATCGGCGTCAGCAATACGCCGTCCTGCAACAGACCGATCACCTCGGCCTCAAGCGACCATCCGGTGCGCGGATCCTTGAGCACACAAACTTCTCCAATACAAGCATCCGGCAAAACTGCATGGATCAACGTGCCGATCGCACGCGTGATCCGCCCGCGTACGGCACGCGTGTCCACATGGCTTGCCGTAGTTCGCAGACGCGCCAGCGCCGCGTGCAGAGTCCCATCTCCATCAGGACAGCTATGGTCTGGTCTCGGCGCCGTCACTATTCGTCTGCCTCATGATCTAACCCAAGCCCCAAACGCAATGCGCGGAGCTGCGCGTCAAGTCCGAGATGGATATTGCCAAATTCGCTCCACAGCACGCATTCGTTCGCTGACAGCGCCGGGTCCGGAATAATTCGGACTTCCGGCCGGTCCTCCCGTCCGTCGCAGGCAGCAAATTCGCGCGTAAGCGCATCAGCATCCATGGGGGACGCATGAAGGGACAGTTTCGGCCCGCCATATCTGTGCGAAATCGTGTGACGAACCGTCCTCACCAACATCTCGCCGGGATCGAAATCGCCCAGTAGATCAGTTACGATGTCCATCACGAGCGTTGACAGTTCCTGCTCCAAAACGGCCTTTCGTCGTGCCACTTCCGAGGCAGCCTGCGCGACCAGCTGTGCCATTTCCTCGGCGCCGGCCCTCACCCCCTCAGCATGGCCGCGCGCACGCTCCTTCTGATAAGCTCTGCGCGCCCAGCCGCGAACGCGCTTCAGATTGCGCTCGGCCACGGCACGCGCCTCGAGGGCGCTGTGCCAAATCTCGAGATCCCTCGCCGCTATGAGTGGCCCAAGGGGGCGGATGTGCGGAGCGACGGGCGGCGCAGTTTCGTCGTCTGTCATCCCGCTGGGGCCTCCCTCGCCAAATGGGCCAACACCGGCGAAAACAATTGGCCCGCGGCATCGCGGTGTTCAGTCGCCGGATTGTCGGCGGCCGTTCCGACAGCTAGGCGTAGAAGCACGCGGCGGCAATCAAGCGTTGACGCTTCATCGAGCCAAGCGCCGAGGCAGGCATGTCCATCGTCTTCAATCCCTAGCGCGAGTTGTTGAGGATCAGCAATTAATCTGGTCGAAACCGCATGCGCTGCATGTCGGATCCCGAAAGCCAGCACCTCGGTGCCGACGTGCTCGACCAGAACGGCGACATCATGCTTTGAAACCAGCCTTGTCAGCGAACGGGCATGCCAAATGCCGCCGGCGAGGAGGGCAGCCCTGCTCGGATCATGCCCGAGGAGAAGGTCTGGCCCGAAGTCACCTCCGTTCAAGCCCATTTCATCTTCAAGCAGCAACGCTTGCAGTCTTATCTGCAGCCTAGGACTCTTCTGCAGTCGCACCAACGTCGCGGACGAGAGGTTCGCGTCAAGTCGCGCGGCAAGGCGGGTCGGATGAATCGTGGCAGCAAGCTTACGAATACCTACAGAGGCTAGTTTCAGCGGATCATGCCGCTCGGCAGACGGATTCGGTCTCGTCATGTCGGATACCACACTACGCCGCATTACGCTTAATCGCTTTGCGAATCATCTCCATAGCAGAGACAGCCGAGCGCCCACCAACAGCGCTAACTTTCTGAGATGATTGCCTGCGCTGACGCCCACGAGCGCTCAGCAAGACGCAGGACAGCACGCCGAATACAGAGCCGCCGAGACCCATGCCAACCGCAACCAATGGCGTCGAAATGACTCCAGATGCTTGGGCGAGACCAGCCGCAGCCGCCGGTCGCGGCTCTAGTGCGGGCCGCTCGACTGAGACGAAAACAACAGCCACCTTGTCATAGGATAAGCCCTCGATGCTGTTGGCGACGAGCATTTTAATCTGCGGCAGCAAGATTGAGAGATTTGCCCTCGAGTCATGTCGGATGAAAACCGACGCCGAAGATGGCGTGGTGTCACGTCGCAACAGGTCGTTCTTTGGCAGAACAACGTGGACGCGCGCCGAGAGGACACCATCGATATCACTGATCGTGCGAGATAATTCCTCGCTCAGCGCATAGACGTAACGGGCGCGCTCCTCGATTGGCGAAGCAATCAGACCCGCCGCGCTGAACACTTCGCCTAGACTCTTGAAAGCGTGGCGCGGCAACCCTTCGCCATTCAGCAGGTCGATTGCGGAAGCAATCTGAGTCTGCTCGACCTGGATCGTGATAGTCCCGTCCTTAGCAGCAACGCGGAGGGCATCGACCCCGTTCTTGAGGAGGACCGCAAGCATCTCATTGGCCTCACGCTCCTGAACTTTCGTGTAGAGATCGGCTTTGCAACCAACCAGGGCAAGCAGGAGCGGCAGCAGAGCCACAAGTTGAAGCCGCTTGCGGAATGGGCGCGCCTGATCGCTTTCGCGATCGATTAAACCAATCATTCGCCCCACTCAGCCCGCCGATATCAGCTTATTCAGAGATGAACCGAGGCTACCGATGCCATTTGAAATGAGTGTTACCTGGATGACGCTGTCAGAAACATCCTTCAGATTCGCCAACATCGCCTCGAAGTCACCTGCGCCACTGGGGGCGCCCGGCACACCTGCTTCCGCTTTGCCCGGTTGCAGCAAAAGGGGCTCCGACGTCGACCCGGTCTCCGCACCTTTTGGAACTGCATTGACCGGATACATCGCAGAAAGATTCTGGAGGATGCGATCGCCCAGCGGGCTCGCCTGTGTTGTTGCACGCGATACCTCGGATGTCGGCGGAACCGCCGCCGCTCCCGTTACTGGAGGCGCAAGGTCTTGAACCGAAGCCGCTTGCAAGAGACTCTGCTGAAACTGGACCTGCTCGTCGACCGCTGTTGCCGAACAGGCCTTGGACAGGCCTTCTAGATTGTGAGAGATCGGCGCAGCGCCTAACATCATCATGGAAAGACTCGCTCTCATCGAGATGTGATACGACCAGCCGTTCAAGCCGATTAGCGGCTCAATGTCCTAGACAGGCCAGCTGACGACAAGCTGACGAGTTCGCCCGCACATCGCCATCTAAAGATCACGTTTCGCGTTCACGTACCGAACGTACTCCTGTTAGTTTAAGTCAAAGAGAACCATGAATGCTCATCCGATCCATAATCCCGCACGTTTTGAACGGAGTTCTGTGTGTCGCCGTTTTCGTTTCCGGCGGAACACAGATCGCGCGCGGCGCTCCCCTGTCGCTGCCCTCGACCCCTTATCGATATACGGTTCTGGATCAGGAGCTTTCTGCCGCGCTGCAGGAATTCGGCAACAACCTCAATATTAAAGTCACCATCAGCGCCGAGGTGAAGGGTCGGATTCGCGGGCACATGCCGGACCTGCCACCGCGCGAGTTCCTTGATCATCTGACTCAAGTCTACAATCTTCAATGGTATTACGATGGGCTCGTGCTTTACGTCTCTACCGCAAAGGAAGCGCAAACTCGTCTGCTTCTGCTAACTTCAATCAGCTGCGACGCGCTCAAGGCAACCCTCGATGCGCTCGCCATTTCCGACGAACGCTACATCATGAGATCGGCTCCGGGAAATGGCCTAGTCCTTGCGTCCGGTCCACCACGCTTCATCGCACTCGTGGATCAGACGCTCAATGGTCTCGTGGCGGAGGCGCAGGCGCGACCTCGCTCCATCGAGATGCCGTCTCGGGAATCTGTGCTGATGTTATATCGCGGCGCCTCCGCGACGATCGTTCGGGATGGGCGAACTGAAGCCCCGTACTCTTCAGACCTGCCGCGTCAGGAGGGTACCTTGCCTGCGCAAGGGCCGGGCCCAAGATGATACCGCTCAATCAGCCGTTACGCGGGGTGTGCAAGGAGGCTGGACCGATCGTCTGATCAGACGCCGCACAAGCAGGGCGAGACGAACGTGTCGTAAATCGGCTCCAGAACACGAGAATTGTCGCTGCGCGACCTTGTCCACCAGTATCGGGATATCCGGTGGTAGTGTGCGGGAGGTTCTGCAAAAGCTAGCGGCTGAAGCGGTCATAGTAAATCCGGTGCTTGCGAAGATCACCGCCCCTAGCGGAGCAAGGCCACCAAGACCGTGACGAAGATTAGGACGGATGGCTCTACCGTCAAACAGCTTATTGCGTCGGAAAGGGATCCTGAAACCGCTAATCCGGGGTGCGGTGCAGGAAGCTCTCGAAGCCACGATGGCGGAGGCGCTGGGCGAGGCGCGGCTGGGCTATCGCTCCGGCTACTATACCCGCTCGCTGATCACCCCGGGTGAAGGTGCCGCAGGACCGTCAGGGGCGGTTCTCGACCAAGCTGTTCAACGCTATCAGCGCTCGGAGAAGGCACTGGTAGCGGCGCTGGCGTTCGGACAGCAGTCTTGAATGGCCCCGGTTTTGCGACTGCACCGCATTTTGCGGCTTGGACGGGTTAACACCGAGGGCACAGTCGAGCGGCGGGAAAGAAAGGCTCGGGGCAGTATCAAAGCCTGAAAATCGGCAACTACGGACGCACTTGATCGTTGGTGCGACCTCAATCATCAAGCTTGGCAAGCGAGGCTCGAAAGTCCCGCTCTGGATTCGGACCATGCTGCAAAGACGGGCCGTCAAGCTCATAGCGGTGGAGTTCGCCAATAGCTTGCGCGCACCATATGGGCCTTGCTGGTCAGAGGCGGCATCTATCATGCGTCGCGTGCAATGCTGAAACCTAATCTTAAGAAGTCTCCGGCGGAAGAAGAAAGCTGCCGAGGAGGCAAGGTTCAAATCTGGATGAACCCCGAATGACGACATTCCCGGTCGCAATCAGACCGCCTGGCTTACTGCGCTTCGAGCGCGAGAAATTGATTGGCCGATTGCTTCCGCGGATATCATCGTGGCCAGCGGCCGGGCGCCGCGTTTATGACCGCACCGTCATCCCTTGTTCGACCAGAGAACGATCTTGCAGCCCGGGCCGTTCCACACATGAGTCAGAGCCCCTTTTGGATGCCGATCGGGGGTCCAGTCCAATGCCGAACGCCACCCGTGTCAGCCACGACGGGCTCGTGTGGATCAGTGGGAACTATTACAGCATACCCGACCATACGCGGCGCAGTGTCGAGGTGCAGCAATTGCCCGATGTAATCCCATTCTCGATCAAGCGCAATCGTTGCCGTCCATCCCGTTCTAGAGAAGGCCGCCGGCGAACTCGCGTCGCGCCCGAGCATCGACAGGCGGTCAACCGGTCTAGGTCGCGACCAGGCGTATCCGAAGCCCTCGTCGATCGGGCAGGCGATCACATGCCAAGGCGGTCGCTGGGTGTTACCGAGGTGTCGCAAGCGCCTCCCCCAATCGGAAGGCCGGCCATAACCATCCACGCGCAGCCGGCAGCGATCGACAGCGTCAAGAAAGGCCTAGTCGCACTCAACATGCCAGGTGCGCTCAGAATGCTGGACACCACGCTGCGGCGGATTGAAAGAGGGTGAGGTCACCTGGATTGAGGCGCTCGAAACGCTTATCGAGGAGCTGACCGTGCGCGACAGTCGCGGTGTCAGCACCGCGCTGAGAATGTCTCGCCTGACCACGGTCAAAAAGGCTCGCTGGCTTCGACTTCGCATTCCAGCTCGATCGCAATCGCATTCTGGCGCTTGCCCAATTGAAATTCATCTGCTTGCGACACCGGCAAGAGCGATCTCACGCCGGCACTCGCGGTCGAGGCCGTGAAGGCGGGAAAGAGCGTCGCGTTCGCCACGATCGCGGACATCGTGACGACCACCGTGCGCCAGCACCTGCGGTTCCTCGCCCGCGCCTCCCTCCTTGTCGTCGACGAAATCGGTTACCTCCCGGTCGCGCCTGGCGGCGGCAATCTGTTCTTCCAGTTGGAAGACGCCCGCTATGACAAGGGCGCGATGATCCTCAATTCAAACTGGCCACAGCAGTGCTTGATGGACTGCTTCCCCACGCAATTGTTATCACATCGAGGGATCGAGCTATCGGCTCCGCCAGCACGCCGCTCTCGTCTCGGAAAACGTCCGCTCGCCAACCCGCCGCAGCCCAAGCGCCGCGGCCGCCCGCCTGGAAGGACCAATGACTTAGCGGCTGATCCCCGAAGCACAATCGCCGTCACCCAGGGAAATCTGGACATTCTCACGGAAAGTTCGCTGCCCGTTGACAGAGGTCCATGATCGCCACCAGGTACAACAGCCATCTGCAGTCGAAACGTAAGTGATGTCGGCGAGCCAGATCCGGTTCGCTGCTGCGGCCCTAAAGTTGCGATCGATGAGGTTTGGCGCGATCGGCAGGCCATGACGGCTGTCGGCAACGCGGTGCGGCCGGGCCATCATGGCGCCGATGCCTTGCCGATGCATTAGGCATTCGATCCGGCCATGGCTGGCGCCAGGTCCTTGTGCCCGCAGCGCGGCATAGACCCGTGGGTTGCCGTCCCCGAGCGCCGCTGTCCTGATGAGATATCAGTCGAGAGCGCAGCATTGGTCGTCGTGCGTGCTCTGTCCGGACGCTCGCGCCAGGCGTGATAGCCGGCCGGCGAGACCTCGAGCAAGAGACAACAGAACCAATACGTCCGCTACTATTAGGTATGCCCGGGTCACTTGTGTAGGGCGGCAGCGCCAGCGCAGCGGGCGGGTGCTTGCATTGCGCGATATCGTGCACCGATCGTTGCGGACAACGTGATTTGGTCCGCGCAATCGGAATACGCTGCGCTGACGCGATTGCTTGTATTGCGGTTGTGGCTCACGAAGCGTCCCACGTTCTCAAGTTAACGCATTTAGTCTTGAGCGCATATAGGTCGCAGGTCCAGGCAGACGTTGACGAGCAATCAATGCGAGGCGCTTTCGCATCGACACGCAAGACCGATCCGCTGCGTTGATCTTCCGAGCTTTTTTGCTTCAACGCGTCGCGCAAAGCTCCTGGTCAGGAGTCCGGCCGATCGCGCACTCAATGCGTTCGCGCATAGCTGGATCGATATCTTTGGCGCCGAGCAACTTTGGCGCCGGCCGCTCTTGCATTTGAAGAGCTGGTCTATCCCAGCTAGCGCAACTGCAGAGCCCCAGAGTGGCGAAGAGAGCCGAGCACGAAAGCAGACAAAATGAACCCAAGCGCCACCGCGCTGCCTTACGAGGTGAATTCATGCGGTCCTTCTTAAATTGACTGCTGCGCCTGTGAATCGGGCGCAAGGAGCGTGTTGCTGAGTTCCTCGGACGGGGCGTCGTCGTCCTTTGCAGCTGCGAGTGTAATGGATCCAACAGGCTGGATTGTGAAGTCCGAGGCAAGGTCCTGATAGGATAGAACAGCAAGATCGATCCCATTACGGGTGAGAAAGCCGCGGACAAAGCGTCGAATATCCATCGAAGCAAGGATAACCGGCTTGATCTGCGCCCGAACTACGTTCGAATGGATGTGACGCATTTTTGAAAGCAGCGCCTCGCTTTGCCCGTCGCTCAAAACCAAGTAGGGTCCTTTGGCAGTCTCTCGAACCGCGCTGCGCACGATATCCTCGGTTTGACGTTCGATGACAAAGACCGGCACGACGCGGTGTGCGTTGGCATACCGGTGGCAGATTTGCCGTCTCAGACCGGAGCGAACATGTTCCGTGAGCAAGACGACGTTTTGTTCACGTCCGCTCCATTCGGCCAATGCCTCCAAAACCAGCCGTGTGTTCCGGATCGGAATACCCTCCTCCAGGAGGCGCCGCAAGACGTCGGCTACTTTAGGGATCGGCGTCGTACGCAACACCTCCTTGACCAGATCGGAATATTCCGTCTCCATGCGGCCCAGCAACTGGCGCGTCTCCTGGATACCCACCAAGCACTGTGCATAGCGGGTCAACGCCGAATGGACGCGCAAGGCCAGGATTTCAATGGGACGGTGGTGCCCGATGCCGGCTGCTTTGAGAGCCGGTGCATTGCTCTGTTCAATCCAGATTTGATCCGTCTCCCGGTCATGCCGAAACGGGATGCCACTCAATTCAATGTTGGCCGGATCGTCGTGGAGTGCGAGCTGGGTTGGATCAATTAACTCCTGCTCGACGGGCACGCCCTCGACATCCACCCTGTACTGCAGGTCTGGCAAGCGCTCGTCGACCTCGATGGGGATGCGCGGAATTGTGATGCCGAGATCAGACGAGATCAGTCCCGAAACGCGTGCAATGTGCTGTTGCAATTCTTCTTTGTCGATCGCCCGTGTCAGACTTGACGCAAGGAACAACGCGATGGGAAGCGCCTCCGCAGGCACGATTTCCTTGTTAGACTCTGTGGGAGCCGGGCGAGAGACATCAGCGCTTTTCTTGCCGCTTTGGGTCCCACCGTCGGCAAAGCTCGCTGCCGCAAAGACTGCAGCCAAGACGAGAAAGACAGGGAGCGGAAAACCCGGAATAGCCCCCATTACAACGAGGACGCAGGCAGACAGCCGCAATGCGTGCGAGTTTGCTGTGAGCTGGTTAACGATGTCGGTCCCAAGATTGAGCCTTACGACCCCATTTACACGAGTGATGATTGTCGCAGCTGTAATCGAGAGCAGCAGCGAGGGAATTTGTGAGATTAACGCATCACCTATGGTCAGCAGGGTATATTGATGCAGCGCCGCCTGGAAAGACATGCCCTTGGAGAGCAGGCCGATGGTGATCCCGCCCAGCATGTTGACGCAGATAACCACCAATCCTGCGATGGCGTCGCCCTTTACGAATTTCATGGCGCCATCCATAGCCCCGTAAAGCTGGCTTTCTTTCTCCAATGTAGCGCGCCGGCTGCGGGCTTCGTTCTGATCGATATGGCCATTGCGCAATTCCGCATCGATTCCCATCTGCTTGCCTGGCAGAGCATCGAGCGTGAACCGCGCCGCCACCTCCGCCACGCGTTCAGCCCCCTTGGCCACGACGATGAACTGCACCATGGTCACGACTAAAAATATGACAATACCAACGACGATATTCCCCGATATGACGAAATCACCGAACGTGCGAATGATGCTGCCCGCATCCCCCTCAGCCAAGATCAGCCGCGTCGTTGATACGGTGAGCGCCAGACGGAATACCGTGGAAATCAGAATGACGCCTGGCAAGGACGAGAAATCAAGTGGAGTGCTAATATAGAGAGCGACCATCAGCAGCAATATGGCGAAGCCCAGATTGAAGCCGACGAGCGTATCGATCGCCACTATCGGGATCGGCATGATCATCATGCCGACCGTCAGAAGCAGCATCAACGCGACCATCAAATCGGAGCTGGCCGACGCGCGCGCAATGATCTTACGCAGGACGCTGGTCATGGGGACCTTCCGATCGTTGATTGATCAGGCCAGTGCCGTCACGCAACGAGACATAGCGTTGGAAAGCGGCGAGCGCCTCGTCTATGAGGCCGGCCCGCCGCAGGGCGTGGCTACGCAACAGCATCAAAGAGATACGCGCCGAGGGTTCGTCATCAAGTGTGTTCAGCCTATCTATGACCTGCAACGCCTCACCTCCGAGACCTTCCAAGATGAGGGCATAGGCGAGAATCCGTAATAGATCGACATCTCGCGAGTCCTTGCCGACGATGAGTCGTAAGAGAGCCACGCATTCTGCGCTCTGCCCACATGCAAGGTGAAGATACGAAAGTGTACAGAGCAAATCGCGCTCCTGCCCGGAACTCAGTGAGTCGTTATCGGATTTGGAAACGTTGGTCGTCCGTTGCGCTCCATCGGAGTTGAACATTGTTAGGCTTCGATCAAGCTATTCCGATTCCGGCGGAGCAGCGCTAGCCAGTGCAGTCCCTGCCGTAGGACGACGATACCGCCCCCAGCTATCGGATCCGCAGGCGCGGCCGCCAGCTTATGGACGAGACCTTCCAGAACAATGCTATACCGCTCCGCCCGCAGCATGTCCGGATGACGAAGGCTTGGCGTGACGAAGGAGAGTAGATCGTGCGCGATATCGCGCCCGTAGAGCGATGCCATCCCAGCGCGTTGCTCGAGCTCATAAATGCGAGTGCGCATCTCGTTGAGACTGACACGCCCGACTGCATCAATATCTTTGGCCTCCGATGCGGCTTCGATCGCTAGATCCAGCGGCATATAGCGCGTGTTCAGATCGCCCCAGATCGACGCCAGCTCCTTCTCGCCGTTTGCACGAGCACCGTCCGCCTCACCTTTATTGGGTTGGATGGTCGGCCCTATCACTGGTTGATGATGGTGCTCGCTGAGTCTCTGCGAAGCAGTGCCAGGCCCGACATCGTAGCGGGACACCTTTGACATGACGATCTCCTTATCCTTCCTTCGGGCCCGGAAACCCTAATACGGAACGGCAACAACGCGGCCATTGCGGCTTAGCAGCACACGCCCATCCTCGATTCGAGTGACCGCCCATCCGTCGGCCAAGAGAGCGCCGACGAAATACTTCTGCCCACCGACAAGGAGATAGGGCTGGGGTCCGCGCGAAACAGCTTCGATCGCGATTGAGGATGGCTGCTTTTCCTCCTTGACGATCACTCCGTTCACCAGTGTCACCGCACCGTATGTACGACCATCGAACCATTGCTGGAGCTCCTGCCATTTCGCAACGGTTGCAGGCGTGACTTTTCCCTCAGCGCTAACAAAACCCGGCCCCGAACCAACCCTGATATCGAGCAGGCCCGCCTTATCAATTTCCTGTTTCAGCACTTCGGCCGCAGCCTGAGCTCGCCGATCGTCAGGCCGGTTCATACCCAGCTTGGGTACAAGCTCTGCGGCAGGCGGAGCAATGCCGGTCGGTGCACTTCCGCTGGCTTTGAAGAAAATCGTCGAGAGACTGCCTACGCCAAGAAAGCTGAGGAGCACGAGGGCGAGAGCTGAAATCCAAACGCGCGAGAGGCTGATCGACCGAGCCTCAATCGCATTCTGCATCGACCAGCGAATAGACATGGCGCCCGCACGAATGACGGCGGGAAGAAAAAGAACAACACGCTCACCTGCGGCGATATCCCCTTCGCCCTCTGGGGTGCTTACGGTCGCAAGAGCTTCAAGCTCGATTGAATTGCCAACGAGGGTGATACGTAGGTGATGCGGCTCAAGCCCTTGTTCGACGAAAACCATATCCGCGTCGAGGCCGCTACCGATAAGGCTCGTTCCGACAGCCGCCTTCCCGCTTAGCCCAGCATAAGGTCCCGACAGTACCTCGAAATGTAAGGAGGCGGCCTCATTCACGGACAATTCTCCGAACTATGAGGAGCACGGCAGGGCGATTGGTCGCACGACTCATTCCTAGGCCGCACCACTCACATCACCCCGACGACCGGAACGGCGGGGCGAGATTCGCCCCGCCTTTCACCGTTATCCGTTGACGCGCTCGCTGGCCGCCTTCCTCTCACTCGAGAGCTCGGTCGTCAGTGCACGCAACTTTATGTCCTGCACCATGGCCTGCTGGTTAACCGCCTTCAATTCGTCGATCAGTTTCTCGAAGGTACCCGTCCCACCAACGTTATCGGTCGCCGAGTTACCGACGCCGGGACCCGCGGACTTGGTATCAGTCTTGCTAGCAGTCTTGCCATCAGTCTTGCTATCATGGGAGTCGTGGACACCACCAGTAGAAGGGCTAGTAGAGCTTGTTTTGGTCATATCGCTTCACCTTCCGTTTTTTGCTGCCATCAATGGCAACACTCCACTGACGTCGAAGAACCGGCGTCAGGTATCCTCTTCTGTTTCAGCTATAGCTTCGCGAAGATTTGACATGTTTCGCTCCATCGCCTGCATCGCGACGTTGGCAAGAACCGAACCGAACGCCGATTCGAACTTCTGACGATCAGCTACCGACTGCGAGCTGCCAGTGTCAGAATTGGTATGGATCACGCCTTCGATTGCCCCGGCCATCTGGTGCCTCTCACTTCAGTTCCGCCAAAACGGTGGTATCACCACCGAGCGATTCACATTGCTCACGCTACTGGGACTAGCTGTCGAGAAGCTGACGAGAATGAGAACAACCTCACTATCGTCAAGTGAACCCAGCTGAGAGCGCGCATTCGCAGGTACATGCCGCGACTGCCACCGCGCCAATTTCTCGGCCCCACTTTCAATCTCTACATAATGCCGACGAGCGCCAGATCGCGGCGCCGGCCCAACGCACCTCATCACATTGCTCGATCAGCAATGGTGTGATGGCAAGTCAGAGGCAAAACCGCGCGCAGTTGGAAATGCTACCGCGGGAATCGGTGGTGATGTTGTTTCGTGGCCCCACAGCGATCGTCACTCGGGACTCACGACCGCAGGCACCTGCTTTGCGAAAGCGTCGGAGCAGCGTCGTGCCTGCACATGCTCTGAGCCGGAGATGAGTTTCATGAGCACGATGACGCCTCTCCGGGATGTTAAGACGACCGACATTGGCTCGTCCTGCTCCGTCTAAAAGTCGTCAGCTTCTCGAAAGCTCGCCCCCTTAACCTGAAAGCCTCGATCTTACGATGTCGATGCCAAGTATTTACCGCAATGGAATGGAAATGAACCTAATGCAGCTCAACAGCGTTTCGCTGCCCGCCAGTGCAGATCCAGCTCTGTTCGGGCTTGTTCCGGGGGCTTCGTCGGCCTTGGGATCATCCGCGCAGACCCCCGGCCAGATTCGGGAAGGCGAACCTTCGATGTTCGAGGCGATGGTATCCATCTGCTCGCGGGAAGAGAAATCCGACGTTCCCTCCACGCCACCGGATCTACTGCAATCAGAGCGACAGATCCCGCAGGATTCGCTGGACCAGTTGTCAGCGCACTCGAAGGCGGCGATCGAGGCGGTGATGAAGGATCCGGTTTTTTCTTCCTCGGTCGATTCCTCCTCGGTCGATTCCTCTTCGGTCGACACCCCTGGTGCAGACGCATCGTCGACGGCTGCTCCATCGCCTGACGTACCGAGCACTCCAATCCCAAGCTCTAGGATCACGTGGAACGGCGGCACGCTCACCAATGCCGAGTTGCAGATCGTGGCAGTGCTGAACCGGCACAAGGACCAATGCCCACTCAGCTGGGACTCGATGGCAGCCAAGGCCAGCGATCCGTCGACGCCCCCGGATCTGAAGGAGGCGATCGAAGGATTGCGACGCGATCCAGAGCTCTTCTATGCGATTGGCTCCCAAGGGGACGGGCGCTGCGGCGGCAAGATCAAGGCCAAGGATCTGTCAGAGTTTTCCGCCAGCCATTCGCAGGTTGCTACATTCCAGGAGCAGCAAGCGCAAAGCTACGAGCAGAACTATATTCCATCCGACGGCACCTCGAATGGACAAGCATCGGTCATGACGTTGAATGATGCATTGCGCGAGCTTTACAAGTATTCTGACTACCTGCCCAAGAATTTGAGCCTGGGCGATTTCAAGCGGATCGTCGACGGCAAAGCCGACATCGGTAAGTGTCCGCCTCAGCTGATCGCGGCGGCTCAACACTTCCTCGAGCACCCGGACGCCTGGAAGCAGTTGTGCGGTGGTGCGACTGATAAAATCCACAAGGAAGACTTCTTGCAAGTCGCCTCCTCGTCGATGAATTCCACGCAAAGCGAGCTGAACACGCTCGACACGATCAACAAGAATCAGAACGCCTTCTTCGGGGACGGTGACCTGACACGACACAAGTTGGCGAGTATGGTCGAGGACAAGACTCTCGACCCGAAGATACGAGAAGCGGCATCGCAACTGCTTTCGGACCCGATCTTGTTCCGTTTGCTAAACAATTCGATTACGGGCTACAAGACCCATCAGGAGTTCTTCGATTTAGGCGGCGGGCATACGGTCGACTCCGGTAATATCAGCAACAACGACTTCAGGCACTTCTATAGCAACATGTCACCTGCGAACCATACCGTTCAGCAGATCAAGACCCATGTCACCAAGACCGCCGCTGAACAAAATGCAGTCACAGACATGTTGATGGGGGTATCCGACCAACCCGATGTCGCGTCTCCGAAGAAGAATGGCGGGGTCCTCATGCATGCGGTCGACGACGTAGCCAAGGTGGGCTCGAAGGTGCTCGACTGGGAGGCCACGGCAGTAGGCCTGCTCGGCGTCGTTCCGGGACTGGGCGAGTTGGCCGATGGCATATCGATGGTGCTCGAGCTCGAGTCGCAAGCATTGAGCCTTCTGCATACGGGCATTAGCGGAGGTGATATGAAACAGGCTCTGAAAGAGGTTGGCCTTAATCTTGCGGGGCAGGCCATTAGCTTTGTCGCTGGGCCCGAGGTCAAATTCGCGCTGCGCGAGGGCCTCGCAAAGGAGATGCTCGAACAGACCGTGCAGTTCGGCCTCGATACGGCGATCTCGAAAGTGCAGTCCTATGCCGAGGACCATTTGGACGACCTGAAGGCACGCCTTAGCGAGCCCATGCAGGCCGCAGGCGTTCCGAGTCAGGTCGCTACGCCGCCGTCGTCTCAGAAGGAGGCCTGAAAGGCCAGTTGCGGGTAAGGTGCGATTCGTATCTACCTTTTCAGGGACGGACGCTTGCAACTTCTGCGCCGCTCGACAGTACGGCCTCGAGAAAGTCGGTATGTGCCACGTCATCAGGGCGAAGCCGCCGCTCGGCAAGCGGCGGAAGAACGCGCGCTGCACTCGAGGCGCACCCCACGCGCGATGAAAGTCGCCTGTAAAAGCCGCCGAGCGCGGTGTTTGTACGGCCCACGGTTACGGCAGCAAGGCGAAGAAGTGCCGCCGCCCTAGCGCCGGATCCGCGCGTTCGGGACGAGAGCATTCTGCCGCCGGACACCTTGTCGTTCGGCGCCAGTCCCAGCCAGGAGGTAAAATGCTTTGCACTTCGCCACGAGGAGAGGTCGTCGCCCCATTCAGCGATCAGCTTCAGCGAGAGGTAAGGACCGAGGCCGTCGAGCGTGGTGATGTCCTTTCCGAGCAACGGAACAGCGCCACGCGGACGTTCGTAAGCTAGAGCGTTCGCCTGATCGGTTCGATTCCGACGCGCCTTCAACACGGCTTCGATCCGGGGCGTCGCAGACAGATGCTTTCTCGTGGTAGGGGTCCTAAAGCGCAAGTGCCTGCTCGAGCGCAAACAGGCGCTCGGCGCGATAGCTTCCGGTGAGCGCGTTCACGATCGTCTCCGCGCTAGCGTGGCAACTGTAATGGCGCAAGCACGCCAGCGCCTCAGGATCGCGCGGATGAGGCGCAGCCGGTGGCGCCGGTGATGTCGGCGAGACCTGGGAGTTGAAGATTATCTCCGTCAAGGCCTTGTGCATATGCTTGATGTGGGAGGCCGCGTACCCAATCAGACGCTCGCGCTGGCGCACGTAGGCTCGCAGCTCCGCAATCTGTCCTTTGGGCCGAAAGCTGGCTCGCGACAGCCCAAACGAATGGAGCCGCTGCAGCCACTGCGCATCGGTGATATCGGGCTGCCTCGAGCATCGGCACCACTTCTGACTCAAAACACATCGGCCAACCGGTCCGGCCGGCGACGGCCGCGCCACCCTTCTTCTGCGATGGTAGGCGGGGTTGTTCTGGGTCCGATACGCGGTTGACGGACTAAACGACGCCTTGGCGGCGGCCACTGGCGGGCTGACGGTACTTCGTGTAGAGCCTTCTGTCGTTGCCGCCCGTGATGCAAGAAGTTTCTGACCCGTTCGGCGTGTGGACGATGCGCTCTTCTGTCAGGCCTTCCTTTACGGCGTCCTCAGAAGCCGCTGGCCGGTATGGTGATCCGCGGATCAAGTCCAATTCTCATCTCCGAGCACCTCGACTCTTCAGCTCTAACTGGTTTTCCTGATCCAGATCTGTTCGATCGTTCCGCCCATTAGGGTCGTCCCCTTCTCACACCCTTCACCAACGTCAGGCTATTTCGTGCTGCATTCGTCATGATGCCGTCACCTCCTGCGCTGGGTTCCGATAATCCACCTTCCGGGTGGCCATGGCCCAAATCGTCCGAGCCATCTTGGTCGCGAAGGCGATCGCCACGAGCAGTGCGCGGCTTCCGCGAGAGCGTTTCGGCGAGCACAAGAGCTGCGTTTGCGCTCAGGTAATCTACCACTTCGCCGGCGGCCAGACCGTCGTCCGCCACTGATCCAGCAGAGCTGGCTCGAGACCGGAAGACGAGCCGCGGGCGTGGTAGTCGATGGCTCAGCTCCGGCTGCCTGTCTTCTCGACTCGGCTTCGGAAGGCGGAGCTTCCATGAGTTCGAGCACGGCGCGCCCCTTCCTACGCCAACCGCCGTTCAGGCGCTCGTCGAACGGCAGTGCCACGTAGTAGGCGACGTCATCCGGAGTCACTCTCGCGATCGCGTTGCGCGCCACGCGCCCACCCGAATATCCAGTCGACACTGCGTGCAGTTCGCTGCCTCGGACTGGGAGTGCCACCAGGTCGAGCAAGCCATCCAGCGCACGAGACGCTCGGGCGGCGGTGGAAGTCGCTTTCCTCGCGGCGAGCTCGACGCCTCGGCGGGTCCGAGTGCCCCGCATCATGTTCCCCTTGCGACGTGCCGCTTGCACCAGTCCAGCACCTCCTCGCCTCGTGCTGGGTGGACAACGTGGAAGCCTGCATCGCGCAACGCCTCGACGATACGCGGTCGAGCTGCCCAAAGGGGTCGGATTTTCCCTTTATGCGCTGGCGTCAGCTTACGGACAGCTAAGCTGTCTATCAAGCGGGTAAGGTCTAACGACCTGAAGCAATGCAAGACGTATGATCCAGGTGCAGTCGTCATGTACGGTCGAGTTAACAATTGGCCCGATATTCCGGCCGAAGAAAGATATCATCGGGCAGCAAACGCTGAGGAAGCGGGTGCCGAAAGCCAGGGCTTCGCGGATGCGTTCGCTAGAACGCGATTGCAGGAGTCCGCTGGCAGCTCACCTTCGCAACCGAGTTATTCCCTCGTTCGAAAACCTCCTGTGGTCGAGATCGACAGAGCTACCTTCAGGACAGAAGTGAGGACCTTTCATGGCGACGCAATCAACCGCATCGCCAACAATCCACACGAGTACTCGGAATTTGTATCCGCAAGAGCTAAGCGCACAGCAGAGGTCGCTAAGGAATACGGTATCAGAAGAGATTCAGAAGACGCCCGATATTACAGCTACCAATTAGGAAATGTGAGCGTTGGCCTCCAAAGAACGGAGGCCGGATTCAACATGACTGAGTTCGAAAGCGATAAGTGGCGAAAACAGTTCCCTGGACGAAGTGAAGTCACCTCAATTGTTGATTTTCAGGTTGCTCATCCGCTTGTCGCGAACGCCGGCGATATTCTGCTCGAACATCAACTTCGGCAAGACGGCGAACGACCATTGGTGAACTGGCGTCCTGCTAATGCAGAAGCGAAGGCCCGCGCAGAGACAATGGGCTTCGTTGAAGTGGACGAGGACGACATGGTACTTGACCCCACTCAGTCCGCCCAGTGGACAAAAAACAGCCTCGGTGAATGGCAGCGGGCAACTAAATCTCAGCTTTATCTCTCCAAGGTCGATAGTGATACTGAGGTTGCAGCAGATTCCGAAGAGGATGGTGACTTTATGTAATGCCCAGATCCGCAGGCATTCATGTTTGGGCAGGCGGTGGAGCAAGGAGCGCAGGCAAACGGAGAGCTGCGGCAAAGGTCAAGCCTCAGCCGAGCGAAACCGACAATTCGACTGGATCCGCGAGGTACTTTGTAACAAGGCACCAATGTTCACCATCAGGCCCGTCCGAAGTGATTTCGCCGTTTGATGCGCCAATCTGAGGGAGATAGGGTGTCTCGGCCAATTCGGTCGAAGA
The DNA here is from genome assembly GCF_023074185.1 of Bradyrhizobium sp. 132. Taxonomy (GTDB): domain Bacteria; phylum Pseudomonadota; class Alphaproteobacteria; order Rhizobiales; family Xanthobacteraceae; genus Bradyrhizobium. The sequence continues at coordinate 38,597 of NZ_JADPKY010000086.1, forward strand.
CACCAAATCAGGAGAGATGTCGAGCGAATTGAGCCACAGCAGCCATGCGCTCTGATCCTGGCGCTAAGCTCTGCGCCGCTGCCGCCGACCTTAAAGGACGGACGTGTTGACCGGCGCGATGTGGCCCGTCCTGAACCGGCTTAATGCCAGATGCGATCTCGACAAGCTTGTGTGCGGCGGCTTCGGAGCCAAGCTAGCCTGATCGGCGGAAATCTCATCAGGCTCGGACTGACTCGCTGCCGCCAAGCATCGTGGAATCGTCGCCGCTAAGAAGGCGGTTTGAGCGCCTGCGACCGGACACCTGCTTGCCACAGGATGATCAGGATTGATGTCAGCAAATCCCTCAGCCAGGCGATCACGCGGCGGAGGTTGTGGCTGACGGCGGTGAGGATGACGTTGCTGGCATCGCACACACGCCCCTTGGGATCGCAGCGGCCGAGGTGGCCGTCGCTCTTCATGTGGGCAATGATGGGCTCGATGGCTGAACGGCGCCGGAGCTCGCGCTCGATGACGCCGAAGACGCCGGAGCGGCCATGCTCCGCCTGTGATCGACACGATGCTTGCCACGACCGCGAAAGGCCGGTCCTCGGAGGGATGGGCCCTGAATGGCGAACGAAAATCGGGCGAGGCCGAAGCCTGGCCCGGTGCGGCTCAACGGAACGCCTCCATCTGCAGCTCGGACGCCATGCGATCCACGGTCTGGCCCGGATTTTCGACCGGACGCCTCGAAATCAATGGTCGTGCTGAAGCCTTCGCCGTGTTCGATCTGGGGGCAGCACCGGGAAAGCCGCTATGGCCAGGCTCATCGACTTCGGCCGGGGTCTCGGATCAGGGGAAAGGTGCGGGATGGGTCACCAGGAAACCTGAGAGATCCCGTTGTTGTCCACATGGAAAGCCCGCGCGGAGCGCCGGCGTTAACAACGCTCCTGGCCCCATGTCCGGACTTTGTGGCGCGTCAATCAACTTGAGACAAGGCGGCCAAGTTAAGCGATAATTGACGCTGGCCGCCGGCTTGGCAAGCGCTGATTGACACTGCGCGACAATGAAGCGGTACTGCCGTATGCCTCATGGAGGAGTGTTCCCGAAGAAGCGATCGTTGGCTCATTTATTTTGCTCCCGAGAAGACGGACGGCCGGTACCTGGGAGGCCGGTCCAGCTGGCCGGGTTGCGCAACGACCGGCCTCCCTCCTCATCGAACCGCCCTGGATGATCTTCCGATCCAAACAGCAGCGCGCTTGCCTCCTCGCTGCGCCAGGATTTGACGCGGCGCTGAAGCGTTCGCAGCAACTTATCCGGATAGCAGATATTCCGCCTGCAGCCTTATCAGGAGCTCGGCGCCGTTTCGCCACGGCTCGGCCTTGAACCACTCCTGCAGCTGTGGGGTCGCCTAAACGAGCGGATCAGGGGACGACGACCTCGCTTCGCTTTGAGGATCGGACGGTCCGTCCGTCGAGATGCGCCCTCTTTCCAAGCCGTTCGCAAGCTGTCGAGGAAGAAGTCGATGGGCGGGGCCGCAGTAATGGAATCGCCCGACGACTTCACGTCGGCAAGGTCGGCCAGACGTTGCTGCGCAGACCGAATGTTACGGAGCAACGCGACCGGGTCCAAGCTGAAGCAGATTTCCTGCAGTCGGGCCAGAACCGCATCGGAGGTATGTGGGTTAGCTGTCAGCCGCTCATGCGGCGGCGTCGGTGCCACTATTAGATTTACGGACGCGTGCGCCATCGCGCTATCAGCTTGAATGACGGCTGTAAGAAGTTCACGAACAGGCGCACTGAGCGATAGAGTTCTGCGAGCAACGCAGCCGAGCTATCGCCAAATTTTGGTGACGGCCGGAGCCGGTCAGGCGGCGGCGGTTATGGGCTGACGGTCGGTCGGCTTGGCGATGACCTCGATCCCATCATTGAATGTCACACCGACAACGAGTTTTGGCAACTGGTTGTGGCCATCGAGACGAGGCCAGCTTCTCTGCGCGGCCTCGAGCAGTTTGAAGACCATCGCGAGTGCCGTCTTGTTGGACAGGCAGCCCTTCGATCGGATGGTGCGGTGGCGAACGGTGGCGAAGGTGCTTTCGATGGGGTTGGTAATCGGTATGAGATTTCTCGGTGCCAACGTTCCGCTGCGGTGTTCTGCGTCGTGGCGTATGGTGCGACCATCGGGACAGAGGCACCGGGAGCACGATGTGCGGGCAGGCCGATGCATTCGATGAGCCGCGAGCTCGAGTTAGTAGCTGGCCGCCTCTGCGACTCGCCCGGTTGCGCTGAGAGCGCGAATCCGTAGTTGTCGTGTCGCCCGTAGCTCCCGTCATGTGGTCTGATTGGCAGGAGGTGCGAATGCGACGGGTGATTGGCATCGAGGTCCACCGAACTTTCGGGGAGGTGGTGATTTGGGAGGATGGCAGGCTCCGACATGCGGGCCGGGTTGATATGACGCGGACTGCGTTGGAGGGATTTGGCAAGACCCTGCTGGCCAGTGATGAGGTGGTGGTCGAAGCGACCGGCAACAGCATGGCGGTATCGCGGGTTCTGGCACCGTTCGTGGCACGGGTGATTATCGCCAATCCGCTGCAGGTGAAGGCGATCGCCCAGGC
>NZ_JADPKY010000042.1 GCF_023074185.1 Bradyrhizobium sp. 132
GTGTCGCAACTCGCTACGACAAACTTGCCAGAAACTTCTTGGCTGCCGTCCACCTCGCCGCCATCGTCGCCTATTGGATCAATTGAGTCTGAACCCTAGATCAAGCTTAGACGAACGCTACAGCATGGCGTCCTTTTACTTGGACGCAAAGCGCACCTTCAATGTGGGCCACAGCGTGCATTGACATGAATTCGCGAAAACAACATAGGGTCATGCAGAGACCCTCGGCTAAACCCGATGGTGATTGCGTTAAGGCTGTTGAAAGCGACGGCGCCAATTGGCTCATTGGGGGGATTCGTTTGAAAAACTGATTTCGTGCGTCCAGGCCAGTCGTACGCCGGCCAGGCCTCACATCTTGCCCTGGGTACGCAAGATCCTGCTGTGGCGCTCTTCAAACAATAACGCTCCCGGTGTTGATGTGCCGGGAGCAGGGTTTTGCAGAGCTGGAGAGCCCCGAGTATCAGGCCACGGATCGGCTCAGCCGAGCTTTACTGTCGTCTGTCGCAATGACGTCGGCAATCATCTCGGCCGTGATAGCGGATAATGTCCAGCCCAGATGACCATGCCCGGTGTTGTAGAAAATATTCGGCCGTTTGCCTCGGCCGACCCTCGGCATCATGCTAGGTGTCATAGGACGCAGGCCCGCCCATGGCACCACTTGTGCGGTAGACACATCCGGGAACGCTCGCTCTACCCAGCGTACCAGAGGCTTGATACGGTCCCAGCGGATGTCGCGGTTCTCGCCATTGAACTCGGCGGTCCCTGCGACGCGGAAGCGATCTTCTCCCAACCGGCTGGTCACGATCTTGGTGGCCTCGTCGAGCAGGCTGACACGGGGCGCAGCCTTTTGGCTCGTTTCGTCCCGCAGCTCTACCGTGATTGAGTACCCCTTGACGGGATAGATGTTTATCTTGTCCCCCAGCATTGAAGCAATGCGGCGGCTGCCGACCGCGCACACCACTGCCCTTTCAGCTTTAAGTTCCTGCCTCAGAGGACCTTGTTGCCAGCGTACGACCACGCCGTCTTGATCGGCTCGCATATCGCAGATCTCGGCACCAAAGACAAAGCGCACACCCTTTCGTTCACAAGCCGCAGCAAGACCACGCGTGAACTTGTGAATGTCGCCGGTTGAATCCGAGGGGGTAAAGAAACCGCCGTAGTACTGGTCACTCAGCGCTGGCTCTATGGCGAGCATTTCGGAAGGCGTCACAGGGCGGCGATCCAATCCCCCCTGCAGCAGCAACTGATTCACCCGAGAAGCCGCATCGAAATCTGCCTTACTCGAATAAACGTGCAATATTCCTCGTCGCTCCAAGTCGAAGGCGATACTCTCCCGGTCGGCAAGGTCAAACAGATGTTGCCGCGCGGCTATCGCTAGCTTCGTCGTCTCGATCGTATTGCGGCGGTAGTGACGGATCTGTCCTACGAACTCGGCGAGCCAAGAATATTTGTGAAAACTGGGGCTCGGGTTCAGCAGCAATGGTGCGTCGTTGCGCAGCATCCATTTCACGCCTTTTACGATCGTTGCGAGACTATTCCAGACTTCTGCATTGCTTGCGGACAATTGGCCGCCATTGGCAAACGAAGTGTCCATCGCGGGATAACGTTGGCGATCGAAAACCGTGACCGAATAGCCGCGGCAGGCCAAGGCATAGGCAGTTGTAACTCCGGTGACACCGGATCCGATAATGATGATCGTGCTCATCGTATGCTCCAAGACAGGGATGAATGAACGGTGCAATGGCTTCCGCCACAACTCCGTCCCCAAATCTGTCCGTGCACCTGAGAGCTTTCTCCGCTATCCTGATAGATAACGGTCCCCTTCGGTGGGTACCAACCGGCACCTCTCTCCAGATCGTCCTCGGTGTGCAGTCCTGGGCCTGAGAGTTTCCTTGGGGGGTTGCTCCGTCGGCGGCGATGGGCCTGTCGGCCCACCGCACTCTCCCGCACACCATCGTCAGACGTCACCACACTTTCAGACGTGCGGCCTGCATGTCAAGAGAGCTCACGAACCACGCGACAATCACACCGCATCGGAGTCGCTGGGTGAACGCTCTTTCGCCACTCAGCTCAGCCGGATGAAGCCGCTGATGCCGATTGTAGCGGAGCGGGATGTCGCCGCTTTTCAGCGCAATAGCCCGCTGGTCGCAGCAATGCTGCAAGCTCATCCAAAAAAACGCACGACGAGAGCACAAAAGCCGGTCTAATGTCCGGGCACCGACGATGACGTACCGCCTCTCAAAGCCGCGCGTCTCATGCAATTTGGTGTCAAGAATTCGCTGTATCCGGGCTTACGATTATCCCGCCGGTCTCACGCGGCGTTGATGGTCCCAACCAGAACGCCAGCGTTCAGGTAAAGCAGCAGTGAAGTGCCGCCGGGCCCGTCCGCAATTTGAGGACTCTCAGTCTTGCGATTCGAAATGACCTTGAACGCCGAGTTTGCGCTGCTCATCGCATCTGAATGCGTGAACACCGCTATCGAGTGCTCCTCCAAATGTGTCTGGATGATTCCCGGCACGCACCCTGATGATCCGTCCCCGGCCAAATGTTCAGAACTCTCGTCGAGCTTGATCCCGAACTCGTCGTCCTGGCTGCGAGATCTGCAAACGTGATCCGGTCACTCCGTCCGACGGGTGGTTCTTAGGCCCTATGGAGACGACGATGCTGCTTCCGGTCAGTGGTGCATTTAATTTGCGATCAACGCACTATGAATTCGACCGCGTTATCAATTCGGCAGATAAGTGCAGTCCTTCCCGACTGACGCGGGTTCCGACCGCAGCCCGTCGAAGGCTTCGGCCGACCACGAACGTCACCTTGTGCCCGGCGCCGGTGTTGAAGCGCACTCAGGCATGTCTTGGTGAGTCTCTTGAGGCCGCGGCTTTATTACATACGCCCGACTTTCATGAGTGCGCTGCTCTTGGAAGTCGGGAGCCGCGCTCGGGGGCGACTCGTGCGCTCTCAATCCCGAGTGAAATTCAAGGAGGGAGGCAGTGAGACGTGCCGTCTTCATCTTTTGCGTTGACCGCGAAACAGATCCGGTGGCGGGTCACGTTCTGAACGCCATCATGACCGGATGCACCCTTGTTTCGACGGGGCTCGAGATTGATGGACATCCGGTGCTCGAGGTCCCGGGCCTGCGCGACACTATCGTTTCGATCGTACGCACTAACGAGGTCGTAAGTAACGACTACGCGCGCTACGCACCACTCTTCAATGAGCGGTTCGGTGACGCCGATGTCATCGGCATAGTGAATTGGCACGAGGGTGCCAATGCGCCAAACGCAATTTTCTCGGTTCAAACGACTGGCGACCTGGCTACGGGGACTTTCAGCAAAGTTGACCCACGAATTACTCGGGGGCTTCTTCTTGCCATTGAGGCCGAGCGCATAACCTCTGATCTTCATAACTTTCGCACTTACTTAGAGGCGACCCACTGGTCAGGCGTCAAAGCCGGTGATGCTGGGACCTGTCTCGCGGACTTGAGGCCTTCTGCAATCGACATCGAGATCGGAAGCTCGCCAGGCGATTGGGCAAATCCCCATGCCGCCCGAGTGCTGGCGAGAGCTCTTCTGCATACGTTCGATCATATGGATGAACCTGTGCGTTCCGTCCTCTGTGTCGGCGGCGTCCACTTTGAACCAAGCTTCACAACCGCGGTGTTGCAGTCATTCGACAACCTCCCGATAGCAGCTAGTCACGTCCTACCCAATCATTGGCTGGTGTCTGGCGGCTATGATCACGAAAGTCGATTGATCAATCTAAGAGCGTGCGTGGATTCAATCGTGGGCGGAATTCAAGCCATCGTGTACCACGATAAGCTCAAAGCGCCCTACAAGGCCGTTGCGCGCTTGCTTGCCGAGGAACTTGGCGTCCCAATGCTTTCGCATAAACAGCTACGCACGGCTTTGAAGGCCAAGGATGTTGCCGAATGGTCACGCCGGGGCGCGAGTCGTCGGAGTCGGCGTGCTGCACAGCGAGATTGTTGAACTTGCCCGTTGGCGCCCGCGCGGTGCATTTTTAGGAGAAACGCTATGAATGCTCTAGATTCTGGTTCTATCAGAACGATTCCTTACGCTCCCTTCCCGCGGGCCGAATACGAAGATCGGGTCGAACAAGCCCGGCGTTCGATGAGAGAACATGCCATTGACGCGCTTCTGGTAACCTCCGAACACAATTTACGATATTTTGTCGGCGAGCCTAGCACGACGCCGCAGCAGACAACTCGGCCCCGCTTTCTTATTCTTTCGTCCGGTGAGGCTGTTGCAGTCGTTCCAGAGGGAATCGATCAGTTTTATAAGGAGACGACCTGGGTCAAACGCTGCCGGAGCTGGCCCAGTCCGAATCCAAGGGATGAGGGGGTGTCGACCCTCGCCGGAGCATTGCGCGAACTATTGCCCGAGAATGCGAAAATCGGCACAGAGCTTGGCGCCGAAAGCAGACTTGGCTTCCCTACGGGAGATTTCTTACGTGTTGCGGATGCGATCAAACCTCGGATGTTTGTAGATGCATCGGATCCGATTTTCACTCCGTTGCGGATGATCAAATCTCCATTAGAGGTCGACCGAATTCGAACTGTATGTAAGCTTGTCTCGGAAGCATTTGACAACCTGGCGCCAAAGCTGCGTTTGGGTATGACGGAACGGGAGGCGTGTCGGCTCTTCGAGCTCGAATGCTTCAGTCGCGGTGTCGAAAAGACGGCTAAGATAGTGGGTGTTTCTGGCCGCGGGGGTTATACACGCCCCTACGGTGTTCCGAGCGACAAAGTTCTCTCGGATGGTGATCTGCTGTTTATTGATGCCGGCTGCCTATTTGACTTTTATTGGAGCGACTTCGATCGACATTTTGCCTTCGGCGCGCCTGATCGGCACACTCAAGATGCCTATCAAATCGTTTGGGATGCCACCGAAGCGGGAATCGCCGCGGTTAAACCAGGTACTCCGATCTGCAATATCTGGGGCGCAATGTCAGATGTACTAAATGGCTCAAACAATCGCGGTAAGGCCACGAACATCGGGCGAATGGGACATTCGATGGGTTTATGGATGCCAGAGTTGCCCTCGGTGCAACCTGACGACAAGACGATCCTAAGACCAGGCATGATCATCAACATTGAACCAAGCACCTCATACCCGTCATATTTTGACGGATCGCCGAAGTTGATGCTGCACGAAGAGGTCGTCGTCGTGACCGAATCTGGGGCGCAACTGCTCACTTCTCGGGCTTCTCGAACAATAGCGGTTGTCGCGAACTAAGAGAACGCTAGCACCCTAAATGCCCTGGATCGGGCGAAGAGCACGCTGGGTTTTCGCCTAACCTTGAGAAGTGTTCCACAATTTTCGATGGATAGAGGCTGCCTCGCCGTGTCTCGTTCACGTGTTCGGGCGAGACCTCAATGTCCAATCAGACCCAAAGCTGGGAGGGCATGTGGCTGACAGCAACAGAAGGTGCTCGAAGAGGCTCGAAAGCATGGCGCATCCGCCGGGCTTCTACAGTGCCGTATCATATTGAACTCACAAATTGAGGTCTGACATGCACGGCGTGGAAACTTTCCGAGATCTGCAACGAGAGGCAACCGAGTGGCGTCGCTACCTTCATGAAAATCCTGAGCTAGATTATCGGCTGCACAACACGGCTAGGTTCGTGACCGAGAAGCTGGCTTCCTTCGGTATCAATCACATTGAGACGGAGATCGCTGAAACCGGTATCGTTGCATTGATCCAGGGAACTGGCGGAGACGGGCCCACGATCGCGCTAAGGGCGGACATGGACGCCTTGCCGATCCTCGAGGCCTCAAACAAGCCGTGGTCGTCGAAAGCACCCGGTAAAATGCACGCGTGCGGCCACGATGGTCATACGGCCATGTTGTTGGGTGCTGCGAAATACCTTGCCGGCACGCGCAACTTTAAGGGCTGCGTTGCTTTGATCTTTCAGCCGGCGGAAGAAGTCGAACTTCCGTCTGGCGGCCTAAGAATGGTCCAGGAAGGAATCATGGACCGTTTCAACATCTCCAAAGTTTTTGGGATGCACAACGCGCCGGGCACCGAGGTCGGCAAATTCAGCATTTGCAGTGGGCCTATCATGGCGTCGCAGGACGATTTCGACATTATCGTAAAGGGCCGGGGCGGCCATGCGGCTAAGCCGCATGAGACCATCGATCCAGTCGTGATTGCCGCACAGATCATCCTCGGCATACAGACTCTAGTTTCACGCAAAATCAATCCAATCGATTCGCTCGTGATCTCCGTGACGAAGTTGAATGCTGCCAATGCTTACAACATCATCGCTGATCAGGTCGAAATGGCTGGCACGGTCAGAACCCACGTCCCTGACCTGAGAGACTTCGCCGAACGCCAGATCATGGCAGCCGCCCAGGGCATCGCGAGCGCATTTGGCGCAGATATCGAGTTCAAGTACCGTCGGTCGGTCCCGGTGACCTTCAACCACATCCAGGAGACTAATTTGGCGATCAGGGCGGCACGCAGTCTCGTCGAGTCCGGTTCCGTTGACGAGAGCATTAAACCCCGCATGGGGGCGGAGGATTTCGCTTACATGCTTGAGGCGCGGCCAGGCGCTCTGATTTTCATTGGAAACGGACCGACCGCTGTTGTGCACAACCCGGCATATGATTTTAACGACGAAGCTTTGCCGTATGGCATCGGCTATTGGGTGAACTTGGTTGAGGCATTGTTAGGCGTCTGAAGCGTCGGCGGGAGGAGCAATGTTCACTCGCTGCACGGCCCAGCCGCTAAGCCGCTCGCGCTGACTTGCGATGGTCGTCGGCATTGCCGCAGGCAATGGGCAAACCGCGGGAGATTGCCAGAAGACCTGTCGCTTCCGCCCCACGAGCTGTCCGATGAGGTGATATGCGCCTGCTGGATCGCGAATCCCTATCAATGACCATGCGGTCCGAGAAGCGCTCCGGCCGCTGCCCGGTTTAGCTCAGCAGGTACGCAGGCAGGATCAGCATCCGCGTGCTCTAAAGTCTTTGCAGAAGATGCCGCAGAGGCCGATGTTTCGAAGGAGTAGACCTCGCGCACCGTTACGACTTGGACTGCAAGGTCAGATCGCCATGCCCGTGGTGTCTCGACACGCGGATGATTCGTGCTCTGTCAGGCCTTACATAGTGAGCCCCTTCCACAGCGCACACTCGGATCAGTGATCACTGACGTAGAGACGCTCGCCGCCGCGGATGCCCGTCACATCACGTCGCGAAGGGGATCGGGCCACAACTATCCGCATCGACTCTGTAGGGAATCACGACTCGATCGAGCGCAAACCTCAGAAGCGCGAAACTAGGCCATCACCTTGCGTTTCTGCAAACACTTCTTCACGGCAAGCCATCTCGATCGAAGACTGATGATGCTGGATCTCCCCCGCAAGAACTATAAGACCCTAAACGCCAAGGTCCGTCTTTGCTGTTCGGAATGCAGCGATCACTCTCTCTATGTCGTCTGTACGATGCGCGGCACTTACCTGCATGCGAATCCGCGCAGCACCATCCGGCACGACAGGATATGAGAAGGGAACGACGAGAATGTCGCGCGCACGCAAATACTCAGCAATCTGAACCGCGACTGCGGCATCGCCCGTCATGACGGGCACAATCGGGTGATCGCTGCCCAATACGTGAAACCCCACACAGGTCATTCCTTGACGCAGCTGGCCAGTGCGAGCAGACAGATTCCGCCTAAGATCGTCTGCCTTCTCCGCCAGATCGATTGCAGCCAATGACGCTTCACAGATCGCCGGCATTAAGGCGTTTGAAAATAGGTATGGGCGCGCACGCTGTCGCAACCAAGAAACGATCTCGCCACGGCCCGAGACGTATCCGCCAGAGGCGCCGCCGAGTGCTTTGCCGAGCGTGCCGGTAAGAATATCAATCCGGTCTTCCAACCCATACCGCGCGGGCGTTCCACGCCCTTCTGGTCCGACAAACCCGACCGCATGAGAGTCATCGACCATGACCAAGGCCCCATGACGCTTCGCTAGGTCACAGATCCCGGGCAGATTCGCCGCAGCACCATCCATGGAAAACACGCCATCGGTCACGACGAGCACTGTTCGACAGTCGCTTGCCTCTCGTAGAGCCTGCTCTAACTGCCTCATATCATTATTGGCGTAGCGAAAGCGCTTCGCTTTGCAAAGCCGAATCCCATCTATGATGCTCGCATGGTTCAAGCTGTCGCTGATTACCGCATCGTCAGCGTCGAGCAGGGCCTCGAACAATCCCGCGTTCGCATCGAAGCACGAACCGAATAGGATCGTGTCCTCCGTGCGAAGGTAGCTGGAAAGCCTGCTTTCAAGCGCGCGATGAACTGAGTGCGTCCCGCAAATAAACCGCACGGACGACATTCCAAAACCATGCCGCTCGAGACCTGCATGCGCGGCTTGTACCAGGGCAGGGTGATTGGACAGACCGAGATAGTTATTGGCGCACATGTTCAGGAGATCGCGCTCGCCAAGGGCGCGCAGATAAATATGCGTGGACTGGGGCGAAACGATCTCTTGTTCGACTTTTAGGAGATTACGCGATGATAGCTCATCGAGGTTGCCACGAAGTCGCTGACCAATTTGCGAGGGCATAGTTCGTTTCCGATCAGGGATAAATGATAGCCGTCGACCACGCGGGATCAGCGTGCTTTTGCCAGTACAGATCCGTGAGCCGGCGGGTGATGGTTCCAACCTGTCCTTGAGAGATCGTGGTGTCATCGATGCGCGTCACCGGCATAATACCGCCGGCAGTGGAGGTGATGAACACCTCGTCAGCCTTCTTGATGTCGTCACGACTGATGTCGGCCGCAGTGGCGGCAAGCCCAATCTCTGCACAGAGATCAAAGACGGTCCGACGCGTGATACCCGGCAATACCCCAAAAGCCGGCGTTCTCAAGGATCCATCCTTTACCACGAACACATTGAAGCCTGGTCCTTCCGCGACATTCCCGTTCGCATCTAGGATCAGCGCTGTCTCGCCACCCTTGTCGTAGGCGTCGAAAAGGCCCTTCACGAGGTCGAGCCAATGATAGTTCTTGATGGTAGGATCGACTGAGTTTGGCGGGATACGGACGGTATCGCTGATCGCGACGTGCAAGCCTCTTTCCAATTGTTGCTTGTTGGCAACCGAGCCATAAGGCACAGCAAACGCGATGAAGCGGTTCTCTGCTTGGCGAGGATCGCGGCTGAAGGTCGGCGACGACCCTCGCGTGCAGATCATCTCAACGTAAGCCGATTTATGGCCCGACAAGGCGACACACTGCTCGAGGATAGACGCGATTTTCTCGCGGTCGTAAGGCAGCTTCATTCGAAGGCGTTCAACGCCTGCCAAAAACCGATCAAGGTGCAAATCCAACCGGAAAAACCGGCCATCCCAGACGTGCACTGTGTCGTAGGTGGCGTCGGAGTGCAGGAAGCCCCAATCGAGCACGGAGATCTTGGCTTCGGACATCGGCAGGTATTGCCCGTCCATGAAGGCAACCCCGTGCGGATAGCGCCGTCGGTCGATGTGATGCTGCTCGATTGTTGGAAGCACAGGTGAGAGGTCTGTCATCGGAGAGTCATTTGCAATATGAGGGGTTGAGGCAAGCGAGGAATTGCTGCATCGCCAAAAGACGGATTTGGGACATGGTGCTCCATCAATGAGGATCGGCACAGCCGGCCACTGAACCGTAGTCACCTGAGATGTTAACGGTCCCGCGAGCCGCATTCCCCCGATGTCGTGCCTCGTATGGACGAAATTCTGCATCTCGGCTGAATAGGTGAAGTTTTCACACAACAGAATGCCAGATAGAGGGACGAGCTCCCCTGCCGACGCGATGATCATCTGGCTAACGCATGATCAAGATCATAGGAATTCGTAGCTCCAGGGCTTGCCTGATTCTTTGGTCAGTGCACATCGATATTGAACGCATTAGGGGCAGCGGTAGGCCCGTCGCGAGCCGGAGGCCGCGCACACGCGGGCCGACCAACTCGATATGTGGCCCCGAGGCCGCGTTATGATCCAAACTACCGGGATCGCGTTCGCGACCCCAATGGCCGTTTTGGGGCCCAATCCTAAGCGCCGGTTTTGCGGGGGCTCACCTCATCTCCGAATGCGACGAGATAGATGCTTCGACTTGTGGCGACGGGGCGCAGGAATGCTGCTTGCAAGCGGCCATATTAGTCAATTCCACATCCGCAGGCCCGGTATTATTTATTGGAGATCAAACGTAGCGCCGATGTGCCGGCGAGGTGAGAATGGCTTTCGGTGTTCATTACCTGTGTGACTATAGGCGCAGCCTTTGGGCGTCGCCTAGACCGCATGTGCCGACGATCCGACGAGGTTTCGCACGTGGCGACCGACGATGAACTGGTTAACGGTGCAGTGGGAGCTCTCGCCAGGATCGCGGTGAGAGTGGGGAGTCCTGATGAGCTTTGCGACAAGCATCATGCCTGGGAGTACAATATCGATGTCAGATAATTCAACGTTCCTGCCGGAGAAACTGCCGCGGCGGGTCGGGCTATTAGGGGGCGGGACGATCGGCGGCGGCTGGGCCGCACGATTTATCCTGAATGGAGTCGATGTGCGGCTGTATGATCCGGCACCTGGTGCGGTCGATCGCGTGCAGGCGATTCTGGCCAACGCGCGGCGGCTGTATCGGCAGCTGACGCAGGTCCCGCTCCCCGCTGAAGGGGCGCTGACGGTGGTGGAGTCAATTGCGGAAGCGGTGGCTGACGTAGATCTCGTGCAAGAGTCCGCGCCGGAGCGTCTGGAATTGAAGCAGCAACTGCTCGCAGCGGCTAGCCGAGCAACTGCCCCTGATACCCTGGTCTGCTCCTCGACCTCGGGACTTCGACCATCTTTGCTGCAGGCGGATATGGACCACCCCGAGCGCCTGCTCGTCGCGCACCCGTTCGACCCGGTTTACCTGCTGCCGTTGGTTGAACTGTGCGCCGGACAGCGTGCGGTGCCCAAGGCGTTGGCGCGGGCGGCGGACATCTATCGTGCCGTGGGTATGCACCCGCTCGTGGTACGCAAAGAGGTGGACGGGTTCATCGCAAACCGGCTGCAGCAGGCCATGTGGCGAGAGGCGTTGTGGCTGGTGCACGACGACGTCGCCAGCTTACAGGAAATCGATGACGCGGTTCGTTATTCCTTTGGGTTGCGCCGGGCGGTCGTCGGCGCCTTCCGGATGGGCGGCGGCGGTGCGGCTGGTATGCGTCGATTTATGGAGCAATGGGGGTCCCAGCTAAAGTGGCCACTGACGAAGTTCACCAACGTGCCCGAACTCACCGACGCTTTCCTGGACAGGCTCGCCGAGCAATCAGACGCGCAAGTGAAATCAGATAATCTCACGACGTCAGAGCTCGAAAGGAAGCGCGACGACTGCCTAGTGGCCGTTTTGGCGGGGCTGCGCTTGCAGCGTTACGGCGCCGGTGAAACGGTCGCGCTGTGGGAACGGGCTCTTCTCGACCGTGGCCCCTAACTCACTAACAACAACCGCAACTATCCGAAGCTGAATTAGTGACGGGAAACTCAAAAATGGATCTCGCATTCACAGAAGAAGAGCGACGCTTTCGCGAAGAAATGCGGCTGTTCTTGCGTGATAACATGTTGCCGGAGATACCGCGCAAATTGGCCGAAGGCAGACAACTCTCAAAAGACGAGAAGGCTGCGGGAGCGCGTATTCTCAATAAGAAGGGCGTCCCAACATGGCCCAAGGAATATGGAGGGGCGGGGTGGACCCCCCTGCAACAGTACATTTTCGCGGAAGAGGTGCGAGCGCTTCCCGCACGTTTTAAGTTCGGATACGGCGAGCCTTTGGTCGGCCCGGTCATCTATACCTTTGGCAATGAGGCACAGAAGCAATACTATCTGCCGCGTATCGCCAACGCTGAGGATTGGTGGTGCCAGGGTTTCTCCGAGCCAGGCGCAGGCTCCGATCTTGCTTCGCTCAGAACGCGAGCAGCCCGCAATGGCGACCACTATGTCGTCAACGGCCAGAAGATCTGGACCACGTGGGCGCAATACGCCGATTGGATCTTTTGCTTGGTCAGGACGAATCCCGATGTCAAGAAACAGCAGGGTATCTCTTTCCTCCTGATCGACATGAAGACGCCTGGCGTCAGTGTACGTCCGATACAGCTAATCGACGGCAGCCATGAAGTTAACGAGGTCTTTTTTGAGAACGTCCGTGTTCCGGTCGAGAATCTCGTCGGCGAAGAGAACAAGGGCTGGGACTATGCCAAATTTCTTCTCGGCAATGAACGCTTCGCCGACGCCGGCGTGGCCATTTCCGAGGAGCGCATTCGGCGCGCCAGGAGACTTGCCGCACAGCGCTGGGTCGGCGATGAGCGACTAATCGACCAGGCGATGTTCCGGGAGAAGGTCGCAGCAGTCGAAGTCCAGCTGAAGGCGTTCGAACTGACGCAGCTTCGCGTGGTTGCTAATGCATCGAAGCAGCAGAAGGTTACGCAGGACCCTGCAAGTTCTATCCTTAAGCTCAGAGGCTCGGAAATCGAGCAGGCGACGGCAGAACTGCTAATGGATGTGGCCGGACCCCATGCGCTTCCCTATCTGACGGAAGAGGAGCTCGAGAGTGGCAACGAGCCTCCGATTGGTGCCGACTGGGCCGCACGCATCGCGCCCGCCTATTTCGGTAGCCGAGCGGCATCGATCTATTCGGGCTCCAGCGAGATTCAGAAGAACATCATTGCCAAGGCCGTCCTCGGCCTCTGATGCTTCAAGGGCCGCTGACACAGCGCCTTCCGCAAAGAATTTTGTCAACTGCGGTCTTGAGCGCCGTGATCGGCTTGCCGCCCGAAAACCTGGGTTGTCAATTCATGCCGTCGTACAGCGTCGCCCGGCCCTGATTGCTAAGGCGCTGCTGGCGCATCTGGCCGAGCTGGATGGTCCTACATAAGCGTCCGCTCACCATGGAGTTCGTCGACCAGCATTGCGCGATGAAGTCCGCAAGGTGCGCCGCACTCAGCTGCGTGGCGAGTGTATTTCCGGGGGCGCCGACCGCTTCTGGATGACGTGTGACCGGAATTGAGCATCAAATGCAAGCCGTACAACATAGAGATCTGAGAGCGTCCGCTCCGGGACATCTCACGCGTCTCGAGCCGACGCCGAGTCCGCCACTTCCTACGCCACGCCGGTCGCCGGTTCGGTGCGCAACATCGTTGGTGAGTACGCTGAGAAAGCATGGCGAGAAGGGCGCGGTTCTGGTCATGGGAGAAATCGGCTCTCTGAAATAGTACAAAATTCTTACGGCGTTGCCCGCCAGTACAGCACCTTGACCGGCAAAGATCGTTGAGATCGGAGTGTTCGCGCCCTATGTGTCGCGGTTTGGACATGCTCTCATCACCCGCCGCTTTACCTGCCAAGGCAGTGACGGATGAATCCAAGCAGCCTAAGGGTAGCGCATTTTCTGAACGTCTGGGCGTTGCGGCGAGGCCGAAGGTGGCGCGTTAGCGGCGGCTCGTCGGTGGACACACGCACGCCGACAAATGGCTCGGCGTTCAAACGTTAGCAAGCGCTCTCATTTTGCTGTATTTCCTCAACTCTCAAGGCATTTTTGCCGTTCTTGTGCGCGTCCCTGTCTTACCATGAGAGTACGCGCGCAACGTAGCCCTGCGTCATGTGCGACTGAATTGGCTGACAGAAAACTCCAATGGAACTTTCGTTTAACCACGAAGAACAGGCATTCCGTCAAGCGGTGCGTCAGTTCTTACACGATCACGTGCCGCCGGAGATGCGTCGCAAGCTGATCGAGAACCGAGATCTATCAGGAACGAGAGATGGTCGCCTGGGTGCGCACCCTAAATAAGAAAGGTTGGAGCGTTCCGGACTGGCCGGAGGAATATGGTGGAACAGGATGGACTCCCGTGCAGCATTACATCTTCAACGAAGAAGGCCAGATGTATCCAGTGCAGGGTTTGCCCGACTTCGGTACATCCTTGGTGGGCCCGGTGATCTACACTTTCGGTAATGAGGTGCAAAAGAAATATTATCTGCCGCGTATCGCCAACGCGGACGATTGGTGGTGCCAAGGCTTTTCCGGGCCCGACGCGGGCTCTGATCTTGCCTCACTCAAAACGCGCGCTGTACGGCACGACGACCACTACATCGTGAACGGCCAGAAGACCTGGACGACGCTGGCGCAATACGCCGATTGGATCTTCTGCCTGGTCAGGACGAATCCCGATGTCAAGAAACAGCAGGGTATCTCCTTCCTCTTGATCGACAAGGAGACCCCCGGCGTGAGTGTGCGTCCGATACAGTTGATCGACGACGGTCCCAAAGTCAACGAAGTCTTTTTTGACAATGTCCGTGTTCCGGTTCGTGTAGTCGCGAGGGAATCGAAGCGACAGAAGGGCACTCAAGATCCAGCGAGTGCCATCCTCAAAATCAAGGGCTCGGAAATCCAGCAGGCCACTGCGGAGCTTCTGCTCGACATGGTCGGCCCTTACGCGTTGCCCGCATTATCGAAAAGCGATCTCGAGAGTCATAACGAGGCGCCGATCGGACCCGATTGGGTCGCGACAATCGCGCCCGCCTATTTCAACGTTCGTAAGGTCTCAATTTATGGGGGCTCCAACGAAATTCAGAAGAACATAATCGCCAAGGCGATCCTCGGTCTCTAACGTTTCGCTGGTCGATTCCATGAGGTGCGGCGGGGCTCGTCGATAACTTTTTGAGGACCACTGGCACGGCCCCAGTTCAGGAGAATATCACGTTGGACTTTGATCTCTCCGAGGAGCAGCGGCTCCTCAAGGATAGCGTCGAGCGGCTGGTGCTCGACAGATACGGCTTTGACGACCGCCGCATGTATCAGACCGAGGAGCGGGGGTATAGCGAGGCGATGTGGTTACGCTATGCCGAGTTGGGGCTTCTTGGGCTGTCCTTCGGTCAAGAATATGGCGGCTTTGGCGGCAGTGCTGTCGAGACCATGATCGTTATGGAGGCGTTTGGCGGGGCGCTGATCCTCGAGCCTTATTTCGCGACGACGGTACTTGCGGGCGGGATCCTCCGCCACGGGACGAGCGAGGCGCAGAAGGCGGAGATAATCCCTGCGATTGTGGAAGGCCGTGTAAAAGTTGCCTTCGCCTATGCCGAACCGCAGTCGCGCTACGACCTTTTCGATATTGAGACGCAGGCAACAGAGCACGGCCATGGATGGATGCTCAACGGCGCCAAGAGTCTCGTCCTCCACGGCGACTCGGTCGATAAAATTATCGTGTCGGCGCGAACGGCCGGAGACACACGGGACAGGGATGGGATCGGCCTGTTCGTCGTCAACGCCGATGCGCCGGGCCTTACACGCCGCGGTTATCCGACACAGGACGGTCTGCGCGCGGCCGACATCACCCTCGAGAACGTGCACGTTGAGCCGGCCAATGTCATTGGCGACCCAGCTAGGGCGTTCCCAGTGATTTCGCGAGTAGCGGACGAGGCCGTAGCGGCGCTCTGCGCAGAAGCCGTCGGCTCCTTTGCCAAAATGCAGGCCATCACTCTCGATTATCTCAAGACGCGCGAGCAGTTCGGTAGAAAAATTGGTACCTTCCAGGTGCTGCAGCATCGAGCCGTCGACATGTTTGTCGAATTAGAGCAGTCCCGCTCGATGGCCATGTATGCGGCAATGATGGCAGGCGAAGCGGACACCATCGAGCGCGAGCGCGCTATCTCGGCGACAAAGATCCAGATCGGCCGATCGGCGAAGGCCATCGGGCATCAGTCGATCCAGCTCCACGGTGGCATCGGAATGACGATGGAGTACAGCATCGGTCACTATTTCAAGCACGTGACGATGTTAGACACGCTGTTCGGCGACGCTGATCATCACCTGCGGCGGCTCGCACGGCTCGGGGGACTCCGTACTGAGCAAGCGAACTAAAGAGCCTAACGTACGAGTGGGCTGGTCAAGAGTGGTGCAGTCGAATGTGATTCCGATGATCAACCTGACCGCAGCGATGTGCGGTGATATCGTGCCAGATAGGCCACTCCCTTGGATCCAGGTCCATAGCGCCATGGGACTAATGGACAACCTGCCGCAGGAGCGCGTTTGGCGCGATGTCCACCTCGAGCAGATTCGGGAAAGCGCCTCGGAACTTCCCGTGTGACACATTATTCGGGGCGGTGCTGCGCCCGCTTGGAGCCTGATCAATGCATAGACTGGAACGACTTCTGCGTCCGAAAACGATCGCCGTGTTTGGAGGCCGACAGGCGGCAGCTGTCGTCGCGCAATCGATCAAGATGGGCTTTGCCGGAGAGATCTGGCCGGTGCATCCCACTAAGGACGAGGTTGCCGGCCGCAAGGCCTACCGGTCCGTGGCCGACCTGCCCGATGCGCCTGACGCCGCTTGGGTCGGCGTCAACCGCCACCTCACTATAGAAGTGGTTAAGGCGCTGTCCGGACGCGGGGCCGGCAGCGCTGTCTGCTATGCTTCCGGGTTTCTCGAAACAGAAGGCTACGACCAGGATGGAGAACGGCTACAGGCCGAGCTCGTCGCAGCCGCCGGCGAGATGCCGATCATCGGCCCGAACTGCTACGGTCTGATCAACTTTGCCGACGGCGCGCTTATGTGGCCGGACCAACATGGTGGCACTAGGCTTCCCCAGAGAGGCCGCGGGGTCGCCATCATCACACAGTCGTCCAGCATCGCCATCAACATCACTATGCAGAAACGCGGACTGCCGACCGCCTTTCTAATGACCGCTGGCAACCAGGCGCAGACTGGTCTTTCCGAAATGGCGACCGGCCTGATCGAGGACGATCGGGTCACTGCGCTCGGCCTGCACATCGAGGCGTTCGATTCCGTGCCCGGCTTCGAAAGCCTGGCGGCACGGGCGCGGGAGCTGAAAAAGCCGATCATCGCGTTGAAAGTCGGCCGTTCCGAGCAGGCGCGGGAGGCGACCGTATCGCATACCGCTTCGCTTGCCGGCTCGGACGCTGCATCCGCCGCCTTCCTAAAGAGGCTCGGTATCGCTCGCGTCGAATCCATTCCGACATTCATCGAGACGCTGAAGCTCTTACACGTGACCGGTCCGCTGCCCGGTTACCGCCTGTCATCGATGAGCTGCTCGGGCGGCGAAGCCTCAGTGATGGCCGACAGCGCGGACGGGCACTTGGTGCATTTCCCCCGCCTCACTGACCAGCAGCGCGCCCATATCAAATCGACGCTCGGACCATTGGTGGCGGTGGCCAACCCGCTCGACTACCATACTTTCATCGTGAACGACGTGCCATCGATGACTGAGACTTTCACCGCTATGGTGTCGGCTGGCTTCGATCTCAATCTGCTCGTGCTCGACTTCCCGCGTCCCGACCGCTGCACTGATGGCGGTCGATCGCTGCCGCGGCAAGCGTTCCAAGCGGCGCTGAAGACCACCAAAGCGAAAGGCGCGATCGTCTCCTCGTTACCAGAGAACATGCCTGAAGAGTACGCCGCCGATCTGATAACCAAGGGCATTGCTCCTCTATTCGGGATTGCGGAAGCTATCAAAGCCGCCGATGCGGCGGCGTTCATCGGCTCGGCCTGGCGCACGCCGCAAGCGCCGCCAATAACCACAGCGTCGGCTGGTGCGTTCAACGGCGAACGTGTGAGGCCTGACGAAGCCGAAGCCAAGAGGAGATTGATCAAAGCCGGCCTGCCAGTACCAGACGGCGAGCGCGCCGGCAATACGATCGAGGCGGTGATCTCGTCCACGGCGCTCGGCTTCCCAGTGGCGCTGAAGGCTTTGGGCGTGGCGCACAAATCGGAAGTCGGTGCAGTGCGGCTTAACCTCGAGGACGCCGATTCCGTCAGCGCCGCGGCTAATGATTTGCTCGGGCTCGGGGCCGGCCTCTACGTCGAAAGCATGGTGCGTGAGGGTGTCGCCGAACTGATCGTCGGCTTCACGCGCGATCCCATGTTCGGCGCGGTCATGACGCTGGGCACCGGTGGCGTGCTGGTTGAGCTGTTGCGCGATAGCGTGACCCTGATGCTGCCGGCAACGCGTGACGATATTGAGACGGCACTGCGCGGGCTGAAACTCTATCCGCTGCTGGAAGGCTATCGCGGCCGGCGCAAGGCCGATGTTGCAGCGGCCATTAATGCCATTTCAAGCATCGCCACCTTTGTGCAGCAGAATGCCGGCGAGATTGAGGAACTTGAAATCAACCCATTGATCGTGTGCAGCGAAGGCCAAGGTGCCTGGATTGCCGACGCGCTGCTGGTACTTGGAGAAAAGACGAATGGCTGACGTCATCACCACCCGCCGCGACGGCGCTATCCTTGAAGTTACGCTCGATCGACCGAAGGCCAATGCCATCGATGTGAAAACGTCGCGGCTGATGGGGGAGACCTTCAAGGCCTTCCGAGACGATCCTGACCTGCGCATCGCCATCGTGAAGACGGCCGGCGACAAGTTCTTCTGCGCCGGCTGGGATCTCAAAGCGGCCGCCAGCCGAGATGACTCCCACAGCGACTATGGAGTTGGCGGCTTCGGCGGGCTACAGGAACTGCGCGACCTCAACAAGCCGGTGATCGCCTGCGTCAACGGTATGGCCGTCGGCGGTGGCTTCGAGTTGGCGCTCTCCTGCGACCTGATCTACGCCTCCGATCATTCCTCGTTCGCGCTGCCAGAGATCCGCGCCGGAACACTGGCCGACGCGGCAACGATCAAGCTGCCGAAGCGCATCCCCTATCACGTCGCAATGGATCTTCTGCTCACCGGGCGCTGGATGGATGTGTCGGAAGCGCATCGCTGGGGTCTGGTCAACGAGGTGCTGCCCAAGGAGAAGCTTGAGGATCGAGTCTGGAAGATTGCACGGCTGCTCGCCAGTGGCCCACCTCTGGTCTTTGCCGCCATCAAGGAGACGGCGCGCGTGGCCCAGGGGCTGACGTTCCAGGACGCTATGAACCGGGTGACACGCCGCCAGCTTGCGACCGTAGACAAGCTTTACGGCTCAGAGGACACTCTTGAGGGGCGTCGGGCATTCGCCGAAAAACGTGATCCGCTTTGGAGGGGGAGGTAGTGATATCGTAAGCGGCAAACTTGGGTACCTAATAAGCGCGGCGTGATTCCCTTGCCTGCGAGTTTTTGATTCGGGGGCGAGAGAATGCGCGCGGGTTTGTTTTGGCCGAATGAAAGGCAATGGGCTCGTATGAGCCTCATCTGCCGACGGGACTGAAGGGACCGGCGCGGGACGACGACCGCCGCATCATCAACGGGATCATTCACATGCTGCAGTCGGGCGCGCGATGGCGCGATTGCCTGCGTGACTATGGTCCTTACACGACCGTCTACAATCGCTTTAACCGCTGGGCCAAGCGCGGGCGATGTTGCGCCATCTTTGGAGCCCTGGCCAAGCTCGGCAAAGATGCAGTCGCGCTCTCGCTCGATTCGACGATTCGACCTCGATCAAAGCACACCGGTGCGCCTCCGGCGGAAAAGGGGGGAGCACGACCAGGCCATCGGCCGCTCGCACGGAGGCCGCACGACAACAATCCATGCGCTGAGCGATCCGCTCGCCGCCGTGCCACGTCGGGATGATCGCGTTCGCCAGCCACCACGCTTTTTTTGAAGCTGAACCAGTCCCAATCGACTTTGCCGGCGAGCTGAACCAGCTCGTGCTTCATATTGATGATCTGGTCCAGCCTGGCCCGGAACAGATCGCCCGATCCCGTTGTCCTGTGATTCTTCGGTCGCATCGCCACCTCCGATGCGACGACGGAATCATGACTGGCGATTCGACGGAATGCTGAAAATGACATTGCAGGGTTCTGCTCGAAGCATCAAAACCCTGCAATCAAAAAACAGTCCACAACGACAAATGCGATTCTAGCTCAATCGCTTAGCCGCTCTTCGACCAAAAGGCGGATAGGTGTCAAAGGCCTAGACTCCAGCATGGCGTAGTTCCACGCTAGACCCAAGAGCCGTTATCCGCGTTTGGAAACGCCAAGAATCGATCGGGCCTCGGCCGGTGTCGCCACGCTGCCTCCCATGCGTTCAATGATGCCGACGGCATTCTCGACAAGTCCCGCGTTGGATGCCAGCACACCTCTTCGAAGATAAATGTTATCTTCCAATCCTACCCGCACATGCCCGCCCATCGGCACTATCTGTGCGACTACGGGCATTTCATCGGAGCCACATCCAAATCCACCCCAAATGGCCCCGGAAGGCAAAAGCTCGCGCATCGCCTGGAGAACGGTCGGACTAGCCGGAGCCCCATTCCCCGTGCTGAGACAGAATTGAAAGAGGGCAGGACCATCGATGGTGCCTTCCGATACGAGCTTTTTCGCAATTTCGATGTGGCCTAGATCGAAGCATTCGAGCTCGGGCTTGACGCCTGCTTCTCGCATGAGTGTCGCCATCTCTCGCAGATCGGACATGCGTGCAACAAAAATCTGCTCCCCGAAGACGATCGTGCCACAATCCAAGGTAGCAAGCTCTGGTTGCAGTTTAATTGCGTGAAGACAGCGAGTCTTGGAATCTTTAAGGGTGCTAGTTTTGCCAATCTTTATTGGGTCAACGGAATCAATTAGCTATGGTCCCGTCCATGCCGCACGTCAGGTTGATGATTACATCAGTGGCCGCGTCCCGAAGCTTCTTTACGACTTGTTCGTAGAGCTCAAATCGGTTCGAAGGGGCTCCGGTATCTGGTTCGCGGACGTGAATGTGAACGACCGCAGCCCCCGCCTTCGCAGCATCCAGTGCTGCCTCTGCGATTTGTGACGGCGTCTTGGGAATATTTGGATGCTTCGCAAGGACAGCAGAATTGCCGCCGGTGATTGCGCACGTGACGATGACTTTTCGAGGCATCTAGAGCTCCTATCTAGTTACGTTAGTACCGTGGGGTCCACCCGAATGGTGTTGAAGACATGATGTTTCATTGCCACGCGACAAAGAACGCAGTAGCCACCTCATCGAGCCGGCGCGCCTGCGATGAGAGACGCTGCACGGCCGACGTTCCGCGGTGGACTCCCACTTTGACCGCGCTGTGCTTCCCGGAGCCGCTCCAAGACTTCGGGCCGGAAAGGCTCAACTTTCCGGCGGGCCACGCCAACATTGAGCAGCAACTGCTCTGCCGTCGCCGCGAGCGCGTCATCGCGATCGTCGAACATTTCGTGATGCATAACGAAGCGCTTAGTGTCGAGCTCGAGGATGCGCGTGGTGATCGTCAGTGTGCCACCGGCAAGAACTTCGCGGACGTAGGTGATGTGGAAATCACCTGCAAATATCGAATGGCCTCGCTCAAGATAGGAATTGCCCAAGCCCAAGTCGCGGCAGGCGAGGTCGCCGGCCTCGGTAAATACCTCGAAATACGGCCTGACATTCATATGCCCGTTCATATCTAGCCAAGATGTCCGAACGGGGCAGCGGAAAATGAACAAGGACGTTTTGAAGCACTTCGCTTGGCTGCCGAGGCCGCTAAAGTTCGGAATGCGGTGGTTATCGGTCACCTGGCACCAGCATTTGCGCCGAGATCGATTGGAAGGCACACGCCGTTAATTCCGGAAGCCGCGGGACTCACAAGAAAGGCAATGGTCGCCGCGACCTCACGAACTTCGACGAAGCGATTACCTGGTTGCGATGCGCGGAAAAGCTCGATGACTTCGTCTACGCTAATTGCTCGACTTGCCGCCTGCGCCTCTAGCTGACCACGCATCATGCCGGTATCCATCCAGCCCGGCGCGATGGCGTTGACGGTAAGACCATGCGCCGCCCCCTCCAGCGCCGCAACTCGGACCAGACCGAGAACACCATGCTTTGCCGCGGTGTATGCCGCCTTTTTCGACGCGCCCCCAAGACTCGCGCTTGATGCCGTCACCACTACACGGCCACCGCGGGACTTGATCAGGGTTGGCCAGGCCGCCTTCAGCGCGGCGAATGGTCCGTCCAGCATCACAGCTCGAAGGCGCTCCCATTCGGCGTCTGGGAACTGATCGAGCGGTGCGACGAATTGGCAACCAGCATTCAGCACAAGAATGTCGAGACGCCCAGCGGTCGCAACTACATGGGCAACCATGTCCCGATTCCCGCTCGCCGTGGAGAGATCCGCGTGGAAGACATCTTCACCAACGACGTCCACACCGTACACGTTCGCCCCGCGATCACGCAATTCGGTCACGATGGATTTCCCAAGCCCTCCGGCCGCCCCAGTCACAAGGGCTACTCGCCCCTCCAGCGACGATCCATAGGCAGGAGACTGTTGTTCGTCAGGCTTGGAATCAGACTTGGTCATTCTCTTCTCTCTTGGCGCTCGTGGTGTTCGGGATTCAGGTTTGCGCTTTCGTACAGATAGCGCGGCTATCCACGCTTGTTAGTGCCGCCAGCCCGCATTTGGCTGTCGCTAGCCTCTGCCGTACCTACTCGATCTTGGCCGGACGTCCGCGTTCATCTCCACATAAAACCAGCACACCTTAGATCGATAAGGGACAACTTTGCGGCTCCATCTACCCCAGAACGAGCAGAATCGCGGCTATTCTCGGAATATTTCGCAGCTTTCCACCAAGCCTTCGACGCTAGAGAAATCTAAGAGGCGTACGCGGCGGGCTCTATTCAAGGAGAATGATGTGGAGTGTCCCTACTACGAGTCTCTTCGTCCAGCCAAGAATAGGCTGCCAGACAGTTCAATCCCATGATTTTGACGGCCGGAAGTCTCCGGTTTTTCATTAGGTCCGGACCGTTTGGCATGGTCAACGAGATCGGGCGTGACCGATCGCATTGTCCGCGCACTCCTCCTTGTAGTAGCCACACCAAATTCTCCATTTTACAGCCGCATCCCTAAGCTCGTCTGGGGCGCATGCATTCCGCCCTGAAACGACCGCTGAGCACTTCGACGTATTGAGTGGATTGTGGCCAGGACCGAAATGGAATGGCGGCGTCGATAGCGTGACTTTTGGACGGGAAGATCATGAAGCTCGGAAGGTCGATCTACATGAGAAGCTTTTTTCCTAATGATTATGTGGTGATCGACACGAACGACAGCTCGACTACCGGTGGACCAAGTGTTAGGCCGTGCGTGAATCACATGTGATTGCAAGTCCGAAGCAGGTTCGGACGATTGCATATAGGATGAAATTGATGCGATGGATGCGGAGGCAAGCTGCCGTCAGGCGGCTGTGCCTGCATCAGTCAAGACCGTGTATCAACTTTTGTCACCAACCGCCGTCAACCACCAGGATCGCCGTCTTGTCCGCCACTTCGGGTTGAAGTGAAAAGTTCGCATGCGATCTTAAAGCTTGCAAGAGATGAGGCTGGTAGCCGACGGCATCGACGGCGACAAGTTATGGGGAGAGCGAAATGACCGTAAGCGCGATTTTCTCCGCACGGTGACACCCGCGTTTTTGACGGATGGCCTTCGTATCGTATCGAGGCCGGCATCTGACCCGTTCAGGCAGCTGCGGTTTTGGGGAAGTTGAAGGGCAGCAGGTCGGTAATATCGGCGTCCTCGGCGCGCTGAGGCAATTCGGTTAGCACGTGGCGCAACCAGGCTAACGGCTCGACGCGTGAGGCGCGGCAGGTCAGCATCAGACTGTAGACGACGGCACTGGCCCTGGCTCCCTCGACGGTGTCGCTGAACAGCCAGCTCTTTCTGCCAGTGGCAAAGATTCTGATATCGCGCTCCAGGAGATTGTTGTCGATCGGCATCCTGCCGTCTTGCGTGTAGCGCGTCAGATATGCCCATTGGTTCAGAGTGTAGGATACGGCATCGCCAAGCTTGCTGTCGGGCAAGACCTTCGGGGCGATTTGATCGAGCCATTCCTTGAGGGCGTTCAGGACGGGAATGCTGTGTTGCTGGCGGAAGCGGCGAATGCATTGATCTGGCGTTTCGCCTCTGTCTGGTTTTTCGTCCCGCGCCTGCCTTTCAACCCGGTAAAGCTGTTCGAAGAACCGCAGCGCCTGCTCGGGCGGACCGCCGCCCTTCTTCCTCGCCTTGAGGGCATCGACAAAGCGCCGTCGGGAGTGGGCCATGCATCCAATGTGGGTGGCCCCTTCCAGCGTGCGCCATGCGGTATAGCCGTCACTCATCACGATGCCACGGTAATCGCCGAGGAAGGCCTGCGGGTGGATCTGGCCGCCGCCCGGCTGATAATCCAGAAGAACGATGGGCTCGTGACTGCCCTGGCCGCTGCGATAAGCCCACATGTACGATGTGCTGGTGGCTTTTTTGTCCTTCTCCTTGAGGACCTGAACCGTCGTCTCGTCGCCATGGATGAGAGGTTGCAATCTGAGCCGCAGCTTCAGGGCGTCTGAGATGCGATGCAGATGCTTCTCGCTCGAGCCGATCACCCAGTGACCCAAAGCGCCGCGGCTGACAGGAACACCTGCGCGTTCGAAGGCCTGCGCCAGACGGTAGAGCGGCGTGCCATCGACATATTTGTGAACCAGCGCGAACGCCAGCGTTGAGGCCGTGGCAACGCTGCCCGGCAAGGGCTGCGTCGGCATCGGCGCGGTCACGACAGGGGCATTGATCCCGGTGCGATCGCAATGGCGGCACCATATTTGAAGCGCACATTCTGTAAAACCTTCGCCTTCACCTCGATATGAAGTTGCTCGGTGACAGTCTCGCCCATGCGATGCATCTGGCCACGGCAGCAAGGACACGCCTTCTGATCGTCGGGCAGGTCATACTCGACCCGCTCACGCGGCAGGTTCGCCGGCAGCGGTCTGCGGCCGCGCTTCTTTCCCGTTGTGCTTTCGACGGGTGGCAAGCCCGTGTCCGGAAGTTCGGCGATATTGTCCGTTTCGCTGCCGGCATCATCCTCGTCGGCGGCCTGCTCGGCTTCATTGAACAGACGGTCGACGTGCTTTTCGCTGCGCGGCGCAAAACGATGCAGGCGTGCCAGCGCCAGTTCTTCCTCGAGCCTGACGACGCGCTCCGTGAGCTGACGATTCTCCACCTGCAGCGCAGCAATGCGCGCCAACAGCGCTTCGACACTCGGTTCGCCGGTTCGATTCATCGGATTCTTGAATCTGAACCGTACCGACGCGTCAACCGCTCAAGTCGAGAGCTCAGCCGGCAACCTGATATTGCCGCACCGGATGGCGGACCATCGCATCGATATCGATGCCGTCAAGGATCCAGTGCAATTGCTCGGTCGTCAGCGTGACGACCGCCTCCTGGCGGCGCGGCCATCGGAACTTGTCCTCGGTCAGCCGCTTCAGGACCAGCACAAAGCCGGACCGGTCGAAGAACAGCAACTTCATCCGGTCGCAACGGCGATTGCAGAACGCAAAAACCGCCGGAGCGAACGGATCGAGCGCCATCGTCTCCTGGACCAGAACCGCAAGGCTGTTGATGCCAGCCCGGAAGTCGATCGGCTCACGGTGCAGATAGACCTGCAGGTCACCGCCCAGTCTGAACATGGCCCAGGGCTCCGATGATCGCCGTCAATGCATCCACATCGCCGCATTCCAGCGCGAGCTTCACGCCGTTCGGCAGCGACACGCTCACTTTGGCCGGAGAACAAAAAGCTGAACTCCCTTTGGGTTCCGAACCACGCACTTCATCGCAAGCCGGCAAATCAACCGTCGCCACGCTGTGTTTTCGCGACAGGTCCCGCTCGGCCTTCCCCTCAAGCTGAACGGGGATGAACGCCGGGCGTGAGGACGGCGGCAGCGACCTGGTCGCGCTGTGCTTCTTGATCCACTTCCGAAGGAGGTTCGCGTTGACCCCGTGTTCGAGTGCAAGCCTCGATACCGAAACCCCAGGCTCAAGGCAGGCCGTGACAAGACGCTCTTTCGATGCCGCCTCGTAGCGCCGGCGACCGTTCCGGCCAACAAGTCTGACCCGCAGTTTCTGATCATCCGCTGCCATCACAAGGTGTCCACCTATTTTGGTGGACACCTCATGCATCAGGGCACTCAAAAGCAAAAGGTGCGGAGAAATTCGCGCTTACAAATGACCTGTCCGCCGGTTGACGCATAGAATTGAGACCGATGTCATCACCTGCGCCGCGCGGCTTGTCGCATACTCAGAAATCACACCAAACGCCTGCTCTACTGGGCGAGGGCGTGCACGGCGCCCGGGAGGACGCACTCGCAAAATGGATAAGTGCGATGGATCAGCTCCGCGACGGTCTTCGGCTTATTAACAGTAGCGGCTCAGCGTCATCGGGCGGGTCTCCCCAAGACGCAAAATTGCCGCTGATCGTGTCAGTGAATGGTACCACTCTGCGGATCGCTGGATCGAAGCATAGGTTCATCGTCTCGACCGTACAGACGAGATTGCCGGCGCTCTCGAGGCGATGAAGGAGATGGAACCGCTTCGCGTCGCAGGCAATCAGCGATGTACGGATTTCAACTGGGTCACCCAGGCGCAGTTCGCGAATATAGCGAACATACGTCTCGGTCATAACGAACTGAATCTCCGACTCGGATCCAACACCCTTCGCCCGGCGCCAGATCTCGAGACTGGCAAGGTCGGCGATGCGCTGGTAGGTCAGGAAATTGACGTGATCAAGCTTGTCCAACCAGTCCTTCTCGACGACCCCTTCCCAGGAATTAATCCAGGTCACTGTTTACCCCCACCAGGCCTGTCCTGACTCGCTCCAATGCGGAGCGGATACCCACCACGCCGGCGTTGCGCAATGCCATCAGTCCTGCTTGTCCATTTGCCCCGATTCCGTTGGCGACCTTTTCGGCATAGATCTGCATCAGAGCCGGATCAGGCTGGAAGCTGCTCGGAGCTATATAGCCGCTGTCCATTTCCCGACCCAGACTTTCCACGAATTTACCCCATAGAGAAGGGTCGCTCTTACCGAGGAATAATGCCGAAGACAGACCCATGACTGCCCAACGGATAGCTGGGCCTGCAGCGATCGCCTTGTCTATGGATTCCAAATCGGCCACACCTTGCGACATGAGATAGAGAACCTCTCTGAGAACGGCGTACTGGATACGGTTGCCGATATAGCCTTCGATCTCGCGGTCTAGCTCGACCACTTCGCAGCCTGTGGACCGGTAGAATGCCGAAGCATTGTGCGCTGCCTCTCGGGCCGCGGCGCCTCCCGCGATCTCAACAAGTGGAATAAGAAAAGGCGGATTAAAAGGATGGCCGACGAGAATGCGCTCGGGATGCTTCGCTCCACTCCTCAATTTAGAGGAGAGAAAGCCAGAAGAACTCGAGGCGATGACAACATCAAGTGGCGTATGCGCATCAATTTCCGAAAGCAGGGAGATCTTCGTATCGATATTTTCTGGCCCACTTTCCTGGATGAAATCGGTACCCTTAACTGCTTCTTGAAAATCGGTGGTGAAGAACACACGCGAGGGTGTCGCGCCAGGCGCCATTCCCAGTTCGGTGAGGGCTGGCATTGCCTTCGCAAGGCTTTCTCGGAGATAGCTCTCGCGCTCGGCCGCCTGGTCATACACCACGACATCAAGCCCAGCCCGCATGAAGTGCGCGGCCCAACCGGCTCCGATCACGCCGCCGCCGACGCAGGTGACCTTGGCAATCTTGCGTACGCCCGTTCTTTCAGATTCCGACATTCGTTTGCTCCAGTTTCATACAGTTCCCCAGTCGGCGGACAGTTGGTAGCCGCCAGTCGACCAAATCCTGAGCCCCACCAAATTCCGGGGCTAGTCTCACAGAAATGAACATGGCCTTACCAGTTGCCGCTGCTCGATCAGTATGTCCTTACCCAACGCCGAACGGCTACAACACTCGGCCAACTCAGGCGCCGAAAACTAGCGTGTCGACATCTGCTTAGCTCCGACGATTCCAGATGGCCGGAAGTCGAAATCAAGCGGATGGAAAGTCGAATCCGAGCATGAGGTTAGGAGGCGCCGATCCCTTTCGAGGTTGAGAACTCAAAGAGAGTCTGTAACGTTCAAAGACATAAGCAAGCATAGCTCGGACTAACGCTCATTTCCTCTAATCCGGGGCCAATGCAGTCGAAATTCTGCTCGGCATTCGAAGAGTGCGGAGGATTTCATATCAAAACGTCTCAAATTCGATGTGACCTTGCCCCCAAGTTTTATCCAGTTCTGAGTTCGCCCTTGCCGATGGATTTGCCCGGTTGGGCGGTGGAAGCGACGGGAGCTGGCGCGGAGCCTTCGGCATAGCGCAGCGCCAGATCCCGGCGCGGGTGGCAGGTCATGGCGAACTCGGATGGAGTTTTCCATCCGAGCTGCGAGTGTGGCCGTGTGTCGTTGTAATCGGCCCGCCAGCATCCAAGCGCGACGCGGGCTTGGGCCAGTGACGTGAACAGCGTCTCGTTCAGCAGCTCATCCCGCAGACGACCGTTGAAGCTCTCGATGAAGGCGTTCTGCATGGGTTTGCCCGGCGCGATGTAGTGCCACGCGACACGGCTCTGGTCGGCCCATGCGAGAATGGCGTTGCTGGTGAGTTCGCTGCCGTTGTCGCTGACCACCATCTTCGGCTTGCCACGCTCGATCATCAGTCGGTCCAGTTCCCGCACCACGCGGACGCCGGAGAGCGAGGTGTCGGCCACTAGCGCCAGGCACTCGCGGGTACAATCATCGACGACGGTCAGGATGCGGAAGCGGCGACCGTCGGTCAGCTGAACAGCTGAACCACCGATGACCGACGATATGATGAACCTGCGCACACTCGTGGAGAAGACCCCCGATGCCGATCTGTTGCGCGAGATGATCGGCTTTGCCGCCCAGCGCCTGATGGAGCTGGAAGTCGAAGGCCAGACCGGGGCGGCCTATGGCGAGAAGAGCCCCGAGCGTCTGGCCCAGCGCAACGGCTACCACGAGCGGATCTGGGAGACCCGCGCGGGTGCGGTCGAACTGCGCATTCCCAAGCTGCGCAAGGGCTCCTACTTCCCGGGCTTCCTGGAGCCGCGCCGCATGGCCGAGAAGGCGCTCACCGCCGTGGTGCAGGAGGCCCACGTGCAGGGCGTCACGACCCGCTCGGTGGACGATGTGGTGCAGGCGATGGGCATGAGCGGCATCTCCAAGAGCCAGGTCAGTCGGCTGTGCGCCGAGATCGACGACAAGGTGAAGGCCCTCCTCGCCCGTCCGATCGAGGGCGACTGGCCTTATCTGAGGATCGACGCCACCTATGCGAAGGTGCGCCAGAACGGCCGCATCGTGTCGGTCGCGGTGATTGTTGCTGTTGGCGTCAACAGTGACGGCCGGCGCGAGGTGCTCGGCATGGATATCGGTCCTTCCGAGGCCGAGACGTTCTGGACCGCGTTCTTGCGCAAGCTCGCCCGCCGCGGCCTGCGCGGCGTCAAGCTGGTCGTCTCCGACGCCGACGAGGGCATAAAGGCCACCGTCGCCAAGGTGCCTCAACGCCAGCTGGCAGAGCTGCCGCGTGGGGCTGTTGAAGAACCCCAACAGCGCTGATTCACTCCATGTGAAGGTGAGTCGCGATAGGAACGACGGCGATGCTGGGATGCAACGAACGCGGGCAGCTCGAACTGTTCATCACCGGCTCGTTACGCCAGCTTGTCCCCGACGATCACATCCTCGCCAAGGTCGATCGGGTGTTGGATCTCTCCTGGCTTCGAGGCGAAGTAGCGGGCCTCTACTGCAACGACAACGGCCGGCCGGGGATTGATCCGGAGGCCGCGCTTCGGCTGATGCTGGCTGGGTTTCTCCTGGGCGTCGTCCACGATCGGCGCCTCTTGCGGGAGGCCCAGGTCAACATCGCGATCCACTGGTTCATCGGCTACGACCTTCACGAGGTTCTGCCTGACCATTCTCCCTAACCCGCATAACCCCAGCGTTGGGGCGCTGATCGTTTCCGCCGCATCTTCGAACGAACCGTTCAAGCCTGCCTCGTGGCAAAGATCGCCACTGGAGAGATCGTGCACATCGACGCCTCCCCGATCCGCGCCAATGTATCCTGGGAGAGCCTGGCGGTGAGGCACGTCGCGGCCGTGGAAGCGGCGAACGCGCCCGAGCTCGACGACACCGCGAAGAGCGGCCGCCAGACAGGTAAATTCAAGAAGGTCTGCACCACCGATCCCGAGGCTACGATGGCGACGAACGGCCGTAATCGCCGGCTCGAGCCGGCTTATAAGCAGCACGCCGCCGTGGACGACAAGCGCGGCGTCATCCTCGACGTGGAGGTCACCACCGGGGAGTTGAACGAGGGCCAGCACATCGTCGAGCAGGTGGACCGGACGGCTGAGAGGACCGGCACAGCGGTGACCACGGTCACCGCCGACGCGGGCTACGCCTACGGCAAGGTCTATGGCGCCATGGAAGAGCGGAACATCCATGCCGTGATCCCGGCCAATGGCCGAGCCGATCCGCTCGCCGGTCCCACTCCGTCGCTTTCGGTACGACGCCCAGAACGACATCCTGAAGTGCCCCAGAGGCAAGGTCCTGCGGCCGCGGCGTTTGACCAAGCACGGGCGCTTCTTCTACTCGAAAGCCAAGGACTGCAGCCGTTGCTCGATGGCGAACCTGTGCCTGTCTGCCGGTCGGCGGAACAAGGCTGTCGTGGTGAGCGACCATCATCCTGCGCTCCTTCGAGCGCGTCGCCGACGGGAGAACTGGTCGGCCAAGGACAGGCAACTCTACCGGCGACACCGTTGGCGCTCCGAAGGATACCACGGCGAGGCAAAGACTTGGCATGGACTCGCGCGCGCAATCCGACGCGGTCTTCAGAACATGCGCATCCAGGCGTTCCTGACCGCCGCGGCCGTCAACCTGAAGAGGCTGGCGTTCGCTCTTTTGCGCTTTCTCCAGATTGTCGCCGCCTCTTTCGTATTGCCCGACGATCATCGCCATCTCGCCGCCGCCTGATTCGCAACCGCTATCGGCGTTCGGCTCTAACTGGTTCTTCAACGGCCCCCGCGTCCACTTCATGCGCAACGCGCTGGCGCATGCCGGCAAGAGCGGCCGGCGCGTCGTCTCCGCCTTCATCGCGTTCGCCCAGGACGACACCGAAGCCGCAACAGCGCAGTGGCGCAAGGTCGCGGATCAGCTCCGCCCCAAGCTGCCGAAGCTTGCCGGCTTTCTCGAGGAGGCCGAGACCGATGTGCTCGCCTACATGACGTTCCCGCCGCAGCGTCGAACCAAGCTGCACTCGACGGATGAGATGGACAAGCGATGTCTTCATGGCCGAGGCGACGATTGCGGAGATCGCCGTAAGTCCATTCTTTTGTTCGGTCGCGCTGCGGGCCATTCTTCCGTCCCGGCCACCGATCTCGCAGCCGCCGCGCGACAGGGGCGGTCAAGGCTGACCGCATTTGCGGCCACCGCATGGCTTGGCCTTGACCGGCCCGAGCACGACGGCACGCTGGTGTGGAACGGGACTGGGTTCCTGGCCTGGCTAGACCTTGCCGTCAGCCGCGACTATGGTTGTTGGGCGCGGGCGACCTCGTGGCGAAGCGTGACGCGTCGGCTGCAAGCGTGACCGGACTGCCTATTTTGTCCTGCCGGACTGAGGCGCCTGCGCGCCGGGTTTTGACCGCCGCGCTTTCCAGCGACACGAACCGTTCGTAGCTTCGCTCCACCTGGGCGGCAATCAGCATCTCGCGGTCGCGCAGCGCCTTGATGTTGTAGGCAGGTCCGCGGCGGCTACCTTTCTGTTGCGGATGTCCGGCTTGAAGTTGCATCGCGCGGGTCTTGTTGGCGACCAGCGCTGGGCGCGCCCACAGGTAATCCTCGCGCTTCGTCAGCAAATGCCAGCAGAGCACAGTGAGCTTACGAGCCAGGGCACCGCGGCGATCTGATGGCCGCGCCGGGCTCGGATGCGGCCGAAAAAAGCATGCAGTGTACCGGGCGCCTTTGACCGCTGCCCAAGCCGCCTCGACCAGCATGGCGCGCGCATGACTGCGGCCGATCTTGCTGATACGGCCGTGGTGAGCCGCTCCCAGCCCGGACTGCCGCACCCGCGGGTTCAGCCCGAAATAGCTCACCAGCTTCTGCGGGCTGTTGAACCGGCCGATGTCGCCGATCGCCGCCACGATCCCGGCGGCGACCGCGAGATTGACGCCGGTGATTGTCATCAATCTGTTGACCGCGGGATCGTCTATGGCGTCCTGCGCGATCTCGCGGTCGAGCAGGGCCAGGTCTTCCGCCAACCGGTCAAGCTCACGGACGTGCCGATCGATCGCTGCGCGTTCATCGTCCGGCAACTGTTGAGCGGCCAACCACGCCCGGCCGCGGGCATTGAAAAGATCGGCATGCGGGCACTTCGGGATCAGGTGCGCGTGCAGGATCGAATGCACCTCGTTCTTGAGCCACGTGCGATGCCGCACGACCTGGTAGCGCCGCGCCACCAGCCTGCGCTTGCGTTCGGTCTCCGCGTCAGGCGTCCAGATCTGCGGCAGATACCCGGCCGCCTGCAGACTGGCGAGCGTGCCAGCATCGATCTTGTCGGACGTGAGCCTGGGCGATCGCCTTCACCTGCAGCGGATTGGTGATAATCACCCGCGCCACAAACGATGCCAGAACCCGCGACACCGCCATGCTGTTGGCGGTCGCTTCGAGCACCACCTCATCACTGGCCAGCAGGGTCTTTGCCAAATCCCTCGAGCGCAGTCCGCGTCGTATCAACCCGGCCCGCATGTCGGAGCTTGCCGTCTTCCCAAAACACCACCTCCCCGAAAGTTCGGTGGACGTCGATGCCAATCACCCGTCGCATTTGCACCTCCTGCTCGATATGACGGGAGCTGCGGGCGACACGACAACTACGGATTCGCGCTCCCAGCGCAACCGGGCGAGTCGCAGAGGCGGCCAGCTACTAACTCGAGCTCTCGGCTCATCGTATGCATCGGCCTGCCCGCACATCGTGCTCCCGGTGCCTCTGTCCCGATGGTCGCACCATACGCCACGACGCAGAACACCGCAGCGGAACGTTGGCACCGAGAAATCTCATACCGGTTACCAACCCCATCGAGCGCCTCAACGGCGAGATCAAGCGGCGCACCGAGGTCGTCGGCATCTTCCCCAACGAGGACGCCATCGTCCGCCTCATCGGCGCGATCCTGCTCGAACAGAACGACGAGTGGGCTGTCCAGCGTGCCCGCTACATGACGCTGGAAACCATCGCGCCGTTGAGCGATGATCCCACCGTCAGCCTTCCGGCTATCGCCAGCTGATCGGCCCGGCTCTTGCCGGCGAACGCGATGCCCCACCGCCAGCTACACCACGCCGGGGGACATGATCTTCGCTCGAATGCGAGCGGATTGTTTGTGCCGAATTCAACCCAATCTGATCACGCGTTCACCGACTGTGTCGACGAGCTCAACGAGGCCGTGAACCTGCGATGGAGCCTCCATACAGCGCGCCCGAATTGGCTGTTCGCTGTCGGCACATTGGGACGCAATCTCGTAATCAGTCGCCTAAGGCCATTTGCGGTCCGACGTGGACATTCGTCATGGCTAAGCCAGATGCACGAGCGTCCGACCAGCGATCAGCCAACCCTGGGAGAGGAACTCCCCGGATTTCATGCTAGTGGATCGAATCTAACACTTGGTGCCCTCTTTTGACGGCTGCGATGATTTTGTCTGGATTGGCCGTCCATGTGAAGGGCTTTGGGTCTGCGTTGGTCTCAGCCAGGAAGCGGTTGATGGCGGCCTGGAGATCGACGACGGAGTGGAAGACACCGCGCTTCAATCGACGCCGGCTGAGCTTGGCGAAAAAGCCTTCGACGGCGTTGAGCCAGGAGCATGAGGTTGGTGTGAAGTGGAAGACGAAACGCGGGTGGCGATCGAGCCAGGCGCGAACGTTTGGATGCTTGTGGGCGGCATAGTTGTCGAGAATGACGTGGATGATCTTACCGGCCGGAACCTCCGCCTCGATGGCGTTTAGACATCGAATGAGTTCCTGGTGACGATGGCGCTGCATGTTGCGGCCGATGACCGTGCCGTCGAGGACGTTGAGTGCGGCAAACAGCGTCGTGGTGCCGTGCCGTTTGTAATCGTGTGTCATGGTTCCGAGCCGCCCCTTCTTCAGCGGCAGGCCCGGCTGGGTGCGATCGAGGGCCTGAATCTGGCTCTTCTCGTCAACCGACAGCACGATCGCGTGGGCTGGCGGGTCGACATAGAGCCCGACGACGTCACGCAGTTTGGCGATGAAGTTCGGATCGTTCGAGAGCTTGAATTGTCGACACCGATGAGGCTGAAGCCCGTGCGCCTTCCAGATGCGACGGACCGCGCTGGCACTGATGCCGCTCGCCCGCGCCATCAGGTCGGCTGTCCAATGGGTCGTCTCGGTCGGCGGGTCGGCTAATGTGAGCGCGACCACACGCTCGGCCACCTCCGGGCCGAGCCCAGGGATACGCGAGGGGCGCGTCTTGTCTCGCAGGAGACCATCGACGCCTTGTTCCATGAAGCGTTGCTGCCAGCGCCAAACGCAGGTCTTGGATGTGCCGGCCCGGCGCATGATCTCGTTGGTGCCGACGCCGTCGGCGCTCAGAAGCACAATGTCCGCTCGCCAAACGTGCTTCTGCGACGCGTTACGGTCCTTGGTGATCGCTTCGAGCCTACGGCGATCTGGTCGTGTGATCTTGATTGAAATCCCGGTGCGCATGCGCAACACTCGCACGCGCGCCACCTAAAGGGAATCCCAAAAGGGACTCTTTTGTTAGGCGACGTCCACTAGCGATGACCAAACCTGAAGGATTGTCAGCGGAGCCCATTGTGAAGTTCTCCTGATCGGCTGGAACGCCAGCCTAAAGACGCTGACGACCTTATCGATTGTGGTTCGATGGATAGGACGAGAGTGATCATTCCGATCCTAAGATCATTTCTCCCGCACATAACCAATGTCGGGTGCGCTCGCAGAAAAACGTCGCTTAAGCCGTATTAGCCGCAGATTTTGACAGGCGTGAGGGGCCACAATGACGGACTTAGGCCTTTGAGGCCCGGTAGTCTTCATGCTTGAGCTGGAGTTAAGCCGCAGACTGAGAGCCCATTGTCCTACGATAGAGTCTCAGCGGCTGACCTCCATACCAGCAGATTGTCTGACAAAACCCGAGCGGCGGGTGAGGATCTGCACATGGGGAACGAATCGGATGGAGTTCCGTGCTGAGCCTCATGCGAGAGGCAACCTTGTGTCCAAACAGCGAGACGCCGCGGTGTTTCTAGACCGTCAGGCAGTCAAGAACATTCAAGGGGCGATATGCCGAAAGAACTCGATCGCAAGATGGACAAAGGCCGGGGATGATCAGTGTCTTGTTTCTGAGCAGAATATCAAGAGGGGAGCCTTTGACGAGGCGACCCAGGCTTGGCTTTGCGGACTAACAGCCTTTGAAGTTGCCAGACGGTTGACTGATGAGAGCGATGCAAAAGGTGGAGGGGGGGGCGCCAAAGTCGAAGACAGTATTCACAGATTCACATTGCTTCTAGATCAGAAGGTAGAGCGCATAACAATTGCACGCTGCGATAAGACCGAATTTCTAGGCTACTACTTTCTCGCTAAGGGGAATGATTCATGTTCTCCCGCAGTAATTTGCATTAGTCGCGAACAAGAGACCGGAGCCATGCTGCTCGGAAGGCTCTTGCCCGTGCTGATTGGGCGGGGCATGTCCGTACTTGCTATCTCTCACGACGATGTCTCAAGTCGCTCGCGCGGCCAGTCGGAAATCTTTTTGTCCTATTGTTTGGATTTCCTGTCAGTTCAGGCCGGCGTCGACCCAACTCGGATCGGCGTTTACGGAGATGGATTGTCGGCTAGTCTAGCTACTGATTTCGCTGCATCTGATCGCCGCGTTGCTGCGGCGGTTTGCGACGGCGGCTTGTGGAATTGGACGCGAACTTTGGCATCTGTTGGCTGGATGACCAGGGCTGAAGATGCAATGGAGGAAGATGTAGTTTCGATGCGTCGCTCGCAATTGGTGCGACGATTGAGATGCCCAGTTCTCGTCGTCGCCGGTGGGCGCGGCATCGTCAGCTTATCGGAAGCAATCAAATTGCAGGCTGATTGCATGGCGGCGCGCATTGATCTGCAACTGGTCATGCCGCGCACGATCCGCATTCCCGAGGAGGACGAGGAGCTTGAAAATTTCGTTGTCTCCGATAATTGCATCTTTCAGTGGCTGGAGCAGAAGCTCGCACGCACTTCGTAGCTGTTCGGCGAAGATCACTAAATGTAGGTGCTTTGCCAGCTTCAATATAAGGATCATTTACCTACAACACCCCTATACTCAGCTTTTGGGATGCCAGCCGGCTATTTTTGGCAATCAAGGCTAATCGTTTATTGAGGTACTCAAGGGACGCCTCATCCAGCCCGTCAAACATCGTCAGGTTCAGGGCTTCTCTCTTGACTGACAGTTTTGAGATTTCAGCACGGGCCTTTTGAGTCAATGACATCTGCACGAACCTTGCATCATCAGGTGACGGTTCGCGGGCTAAAAACTCCATGGATTCCAGCTTCTTAGTTTGATTAGTAACAAAGGCCGCGTGAATTCGCAGCTTATTTGCGACCGCTGTTCCCGAGACACCGCGACCATCATCAAGTTCGTCGATAGCCATCAGAATCAGCCACTGTGGTTCGGTTACTTCTAATAGCTCAGCCCAACTCTTGTGAATTTCCTCGAGTTGAGAGTGGATCTCGACGATGTTCCAGATGAAGTCCTTAGCGGCTCTGCCGAGTTGATCTTTTTCGCCCATCTGGTCTTTCCACATCTTAGGTTCGGCCCCCGGCACACGCAGCTGATCATTAGCGGCAACGCCTGTGCCCGTCTCGGTGTGAATCGTCCAGCATAGCGGTCATGCAAAAAACTAATTGACTTTAGTAAGCGATTCCGGCTATTCTGCACGCAGACCCGAGGCTCTTCGGTCAACGGTCGTGTTAATCTCCAAATGGAACCTCCGGGATGCCCCCTGGGGGTTCTTTTTTTTTGCTCATTTGGCGTCTTAGCGCATGGACCGTTGCTAAAGTGCAACGTACCCTCACCAATGGATGGTACTTACAATTAATTAATTGCACCAATTATTCCGAAGCACTATACCGCAGTGGACGGAGAGGGGGCACCTCGAAGTCGTTCCGTCAAACCCGCCCACTGGGTGAGGCTTGTCGCGGCGGATCTGGACGGAAACGGTTCTTCAACTTGGAGGTTCATCGATGAAACTGACAACGAGTCTCATTCTCAGTTCTGCGGCTTTGTTCGCAGGCGCTGGAGCACAGGCAGCCGATCTGCCCGTAAAAGCGAAAGCAGTCGAATATGTAAAGATTTGTTCGCTGTATGGCGCCGGCTTCTACTACATCCCAGGCACTGATACTTGCGTCAAACTGGGTGGCTACATGCGCAATGAATTCGTCGTGGGCACACACGGTATCTATGACGCCGCCAATGCTGGGTTGGGTGCCGCACATAACCGGCTCACCAACTACTACACAAGTAGATCACGTGGAGATCTGACTTGGGATACCCGTACCGCGACTGAGTACGGGGTGGTTCGTACCTATCTCGACGCTGCTTTTACGTGGACGACCGGTTCGTATTCCGGTGCAGGCACAACGGCCGTGAATGGCGCTACGACGTATGGCGGAAATGCAGTCGGAGCGAGTGGCACCGGTTCAATCGGTGGCGGCGCTCTTGGTATCTACTTCGCCTTTATCCAGTTCGCTGGTTTTACGTTCGGCAAAGCGGCCTCGCAGTTCTCCTCGCCTTGGACCAACTATCCGGCGAACACTTTCGATGGTCTGCCCGGCGGCGGCGGCTACGATGCAGTCAACCAGATCACCTATACGGCGGATTTCGGTCAAGGCATTACGGCTTCGTTCTCTGCTCAAGATCAGGTCGTCAATTACACGACCAACATGTGGAACGTGAGCGGGGCAACGGCCGCAGGTCTCGCGACCGGCGCATATGGTGTCAACGACTTCGGCGGCACGCGAGCTCCCGACCTTGTCGCCATGCTCCGTGTTGACCAAGCTTGGGGTCTCTTCCAGGCGTCAGTTGCCTCACATGAGAACCATGCTGGCTACTATGGCCTCGATGAAACGACCGGCCATCCCGGCGACAAGTGGGGCTGGGCTGGACAGCTGGCATTGTCGATCAAGAACATCCCTACCGGGGCGGGTGACACCATTAACGTCCAAGGCGTGTACACCAACGGTGCCAGCCGCTACAATTTCAACGACTACATGTCGACGGCCTACGCCATGTACGGTGGTGGGACAAGCGCAGCGGGTGCCTACCAAAGCCTCGGGATCGGCGGTGTGTCTGACTCGGTCTTCGTCGCCGGTGCAGGCCAGCAGTTGACCACAACCTACGGCTTCAATGGCGGTTATACTCATAACTGGAATCCAAACTGGGCCACGTCCCTCTACGGTGCCTGGGCTGCTGTCCGGTATGACAGCACGGCGAAGGGCTACATCTGCGGAGCGGTCGTTGCCACCCTCGCGTTGTCAAGCGGCGCTGGCGGCTGTAATCCCGACTTCAACTACGCGACTATCGGTACGGCGACTTTTTGGACTCCAGTCAAGAACCTGAGCTTCACGGCAGACCTCGCCTACACCATGCTCGACCAAAAGTATGCGGGCGGGAGCACAGTGACGCTCCCGGTTCAGGCAGCAATTGCGAAGCCAGCAGGCTTGTACGAGCTGAAGGACCAGGGCAGCCTAACGCTTCGCCTCCGCGCACAGCGAGTCTGGTGAAGCCTTTTCCATCTAGGTTAGACTTGCAAAGGCCTCCGGCTCCCGCCGGAGGCCTTCTTTATTTCGACGCACGGGGTTGCCTGGTCCATTGAGACGCTCCGGAGCGTACTATAAGATCCCCGATGAACCTATGACTCCGACCTTGATGCAATCTTTCGTTTTGCGTGACCGGAAGCGCTAAAAGCGCCATATCATTGCGGCGCTAGATATTCCAGCCTCAGCGGATGAGATGGACAAGCGATTTCTTCATGGCCGAGGCGACGATTGCGGAGAGCGCCGTAGGGCCGAGCGCACTGTTGCGGATTACTTCCGTTGCTTCGCCAAGCTTTCGGAAGGAACGAGCAATGTTGGAGACGAATCGATCGTAGTTGTCGATGATCCCAATCCAAATGCACCAAAACTTTCAGGGTGCATCAAACGTTCGTTGCGCCTTCGCCAGCGTCTCCTCATAACGGGCGCCATGGATGATCATCCGGCGCAGATATCGATTGCCGCGCTTGCTTATCCCCAGCAGCTTCGTTTTGCCTCCCGTAGAATATTCTCTCGGGA
>NZ_JADPKY010000123.1 GCF_023074185.1 Bradyrhizobium sp. 132
GCGCGCGCGAATAGCGTCCTTCGCGGCGAGCCGAACCATTTCGTCAGGCGACGGTCGGATTTCCACGATCCGGTCAACCTGGGTGCCACCAACTTCGTTCTCATTCGACGGCATCCATGCCAGAGGCGCGTGCGGCCCGGCGTAGTCTTGCAGGAGCCGCAAATCAGAGCGCCTGCCGGCGCGAGCAAGGCGGGACTCAAATGGGGTATGCTTTTTCATGGAAACCTCGTGACAATCAGTGCTGCTGATCTGGCCGTTATCGGCTCTTGGTTTCGTCCGGGCTCTCCGGCCGGATCGAATGGCGGTCTGCAGACCAACTTTGCCTTTTCATTTTGCACGCAAACAAGGGGACCTGGGCGCGTCGGTCCCCTGTTGGATGGTGGGAGAGAGTGCGATGGCCCCGGCATCAGGCTGCATCGCTCAGTGCACCCCGGTCAGACCGGTAAGAGTGGTCAGAGTCTGTCTCTGTCTCTTCTTCATTCTGATCACTCTTACCTAGATACTGTGTCGAGGGACTCTTACCGGTCTGACCACTCTTACCGGGGGGTACAGAGTAAGTGCCGTAGCCGTCCTTCACCACCTCTCCAGCGGCGGCCATCTTGGCCAACAGCCGACTCACGTTGTTGACCTTCATGCCGGCCGCTTCTGCTATTTCCTTGGGAGACAGCTTGGAACCATGGCTGCCCATCGCATCCATGATCTTCCGGCGTTCACCGGAACGCTTCACATCATCCACGTTACCGAGCACGGACCACTTGCCGCCATCGAACTTGAGCGCCTTCTCGACTTCCTCCACGTCACGGCCTCGGCCGTACAGCTTTGGCCCGTCAGCGGCACGGTCCAGCACCATGATTGAGTCGGCCGCGCCCGTCAGGCCGTTGGTTCCCGATATCATCTCAAGCGGGTCGCTGGCCTCCATCTTGCGCACGTGCGTCACTACCACCACCGCAAGCCTGTGCGCGCTGGCGTACTGCTGCAAGGGCGACAGGGCGGCATAGTCCGCCGCGTAGCTGTCTTGGTTGCGTCCTTTCGGCGGGCGCACCATGGCCAGGGTGTCCACCACAATGAGGCGCGGGTCATCAACGCGGGTGCGCCATGCGTCCAGGAACTCAACAAGGCCTTCACCGATTTTCGGCGCCTCGGGTTCAAGCCTTAGCCGGGAGAGGTCTGGCCGCATTGATTTCAGCTTGGGCAACACTACGCGAAGGCGGTCCTGCAATCGACGTTGATTGTCCTCAAGCGCCAGATATAGCGCGTCACCTTGTTCGCACTTCACGCCCAGAGACTGCCCACCGCTCGCCACCGCGACAACCCAATCCAAGGCCAGCCATGATTTGCCAAGCTTTGGCCGGCCTCCAAGAATGGTCAGGCCTTCGGCGACGTAGCCCGGAATGACGTACTTGATTGGCTCGAATTCCATACCGAGCAAGGTCTGGGCATCGATGCCGGAGCATGATTTTTTGTTGTCGTTGGCGGGAGTCGCGGCGAACACTGCATCAACTTGCCGATAAAGCTTATGCAGGTCAGCCCCGGCCGGCACGTCCAGCGCGTCACGGACTCGCCGCTTCGCAGTGTCCGCAGCATGCCACGCCAAATCGTCGCGGATTGCGTCGGCATCTCCATTGAGTTGGATTTTCTTGAGCGCCTTATCATCGCCGCCAAAAGTCCACTCCCAGACGTCGTTGGCAGCGTCGATGGTGCTGCATTCAATGGTGCAAGCCTTGGCCAGGTCCTTGAAGTGCTGCCTATTGCCAAAGCCTGCGACCGACACAACGCCGCTACAATCGGCCTTGAGCCAATCGAGCGGGCTTTCGTGGACAATTACCTTGGCGTCGCCGGTGTTCTCCGCACCGAGCCAGTTCGCCCGGCCGCAGACCGTATGGAACGAGCGCGGGGTGTTCTTATGCATCAGGACGGCGTCGACGAATACGCCATCCTGATAGACAGGAATCGCAATCCATTCCGGCTCATCGTCGGTGATACGGAACACATCGTCCGGTGCGGTGTCGTCCACCGCTATCATCTTCGCGCCGTCTTGTACGTGGTCGTATTGTGCGAACCACTCGCGGGCCGCTTCATGGCCGCCCGCAGCCTGAATGGCTGCATCAACATCGGCCGGGTTGGGCAGGCCGGTGAACTCCTCGTTAGTCTCGGTCATGGCTACCGCCTCCACTGGCCGACACTGCGGCCCGGGCAAGTTCGTTCGCGATTGCGACGTCAAATCGCACGGTCGAGCTAAAGACGCGGTAGCTGCCGTCTGGCTTACGAATAAGAGAAAGATCGAGAAGGCGAACTCCGGGAATTACCTCGGCGTCGAAGACGGCCATGCGCCGTCGCACGCTACTAGCAGGTCGGTAGTCTAAAATTTTCAAGGAAGTATCCAGATATAGGTGGTGGCAGGTACTA
The DNA here is from genome assembly GCF_023074185.1 of Bradyrhizobium sp. 132. Taxonomy (GTDB): domain Bacteria; phylum Pseudomonadota; class Alphaproteobacteria; order Rhizobiales; family Xanthobacteraceae; genus Bradyrhizobium. Next base: position 2,407 of record NZ_JADPKY010000123.1, read on the forward strand.
CGCGCTGAAGCGCGTTCTTAGCGGCTTGGGGGAGCCGTATTCTTGTTGTCGTTGGCGGTCGACCACGTCGAGGTTCGGCGCCTAGACAAAATCCAGGCGTCGAGGTCGGACCGGCTCGCGCGGTGCAGTGTCCGTCAGCGTATCCCCGCACGCGTGCGCCTTCGCTCGTTTCCGGGGTCTCAATATAAAGTACGAGTTTGCCGCTGAAATACTCAGGGGTGCCGCAGGTTGTTTTTCGCGGCAGTTCATTTCCGCCATGACAAATATGGCGGTCGGGATCGCAAACTGTGCAGAGTGCCAACGCGCGGCACTGCATTCCGATGTTAACTAGTGGGGCTCTCTGCGAGAGGGACGCTAAAGACTGGTATAAAATGGATCCGCGCGGATAGCGGTGGCTACGGCCGGCAGGTGCTTGCCGGTGGTTAGGCAATCGCCAAATTTCTCTATGGGAAACAATGGTAGGAAAATTGCCTAACCTCGCTATCAAGCCGTTGAAATCGTTGAATTCAATCATTCCTGCCGGGATCGCCAGCTTTTAGCCTTACAACTCAATGGCTTCGACCTGAACCGCTTTCGTTCTGAGCCGATTTTCGTGTTGCGAGGCAGTGCCAATCGCTTTCATGGAAATCAACGGCTTACGCATTCTTACAAATCGCTCCGCGCAACACGGACGCAACACAGGCCTTCTTGTTTCGTTCGCAATCAGGTGGAATACAGCCTCTGCGCCGGACCTGTGAACAACCGGGATAAACGAACCAGCGCTCCACTACACAGCGCGAGACTGGCATCCCATTCGCGGGACCGAATCACGCGGAAAGGAGAAGCCCCTGATGCAGAGCGATGTGCGCCGTTTTTTTGAAAAGGCCTGGCTTGGAAGCCGGACAAGCCGGCAGCTGATAGTCAGATCGGGGCGCGACTTGCCGCCCGCGGCTCAAGGCTGCGAAACATGTTGAAGAGGAAGGAAGCCGAGGACGGGATTCGGCGGCTCGCGTTAGAGTGGATGCGCGAAACCGACTACCGACCCAAGCCGGGATGGTATCCGAGCTTTTCTGATTTCAAACAATGGCTCGAAGCCAACCACCGCAGCTTGTATTTGAACTTCCGCTCTGAGATCGGCGCGCAAACGGAAGCCGAGGGTTGGTTCGAAGCCGAGATCGGAAACTACTGCCGGCAGATGAACGCCCGCGGCACGGCCTTCTAAATGCCCGGCCTTCCTCTGCAAGCACGGCTGAAGGACTACCGAGGCTCCGATCCAAAAAAAAAGCCGAAAGGTCATCGAACACAACGAGACGGCACGGCGGATCATCCAGCACGTGCATCGTCGTATCTTGGACGATCCGACCGACCACCAACTACACGTCTATGACGAGATCGCTCGCGAACTCGATCTTGCTGGGAGCGACCTCCAAGTCTTCATCAGATTCGGCGGCCACAACGCCCTCGAGGTGTCGCCCACTGAGAAAGACCGCGCCACGCTGAAGCGGTTGTTGGGCATCTCCTAGGGCAGCAAGAAGGGCATTGCGAAATGAGTGATCCAACTTTCGATGACGCGCCGCAGTGGTACTGGGCAGCAGATAGCGGGCGTGTTTCCGATCCAGAGGCGTTCGAGCGGTCAGACGACCGTTTTGTCATCGCGAGCGGTAAACGCACGCTCTGGGCGCGCGCCCGTCGGGAGATCGGATCTGACGATTGCGCGTGGACTAGCTTTGGGCCGAGCGATGGAAAGGCAACTCTCGCGGATTGCATGCGAGTTTACCTGTCGTCGCGTGAAATCTACGGCGTCTCTCTCAATCGGCTGATGCTGGAGCTTTGCCAAATCCGATCGTTTGCAAAATTCATAAAAGACGGACAGATCAACCTTGGAAACTGGATATCCAACCCGATTAGAAAAAGCCCTTTGCCGAGACCAGCCTATGACGAAGCAGTTGCCCGCCAACTTGGCCAGCGCATCGCCAATACCTTAGGCTTGGAAGAGGACTGGTGGGTAGACCTGTAGCGGGGTCGTCCGCGAGCGCGCGTCGTCTCGCGCCAGCAAGGACCAAGGGACAGACTTGCATTGAAGCGAAGCGGTCCAACACATGAGACTTACAGGCAACACACTCGCCATCCTCGTAGCGGTCGTGCTCGCAGCTACAATCTGCGGCGGCACCTTCTATTGGGTCAAACGCGATGACCGGGCCGAGCCGGATTTGAGAAGTATGCGAGCGCATCGAGTATCGCTCATGACGGATGAGGAAATTCGAGCGATCCACGCACAGGCCGTCACGGATGCAATTCGGTACAAGGCGATGGACCAGGACATGCGCGAAAAGGCTTTCAAAGAGGTTGCCGCCAGCGCGCAGCTATGTAGCGACTTCGTCTATCGCGAACGACATTCAGCGGAATGTAGCCGAGGTACGCCGCTAGGCCTGATGTTAGAGAGCAATGTCGCCCCAACTTCCGATCAGGTCTTCGAAGAGAAAATTCTCGGAATCTGCAGGTTCGTACACTCAAATCAGGATGCGCGGCTGAACAGGTGCTTGCCGCCGAAATGATTGGCGACCGGTGTCTCAGCGTCGGCCGACGTGACGGGTCATATTGATGACGAAGCTGATCGGGGCGCCAAGCAGCAATCCGATCAAGCCGTAGAAGGCCGCAGCGACAATCATCATGATCGGGCCTGAGGCTGTCAATGCTCCGAACGCCGCGCCCAGCAATCCACAACCAATCACCGACACGATGAGCGTGCGGTCGTTGCGCGCCTCACCAAGCCGCGCAGCACCACGACGTCGAAGCCGGGCAGCCGCTTCAGCGCCCAGCACACGCCGTCGTCCTCGCCGGCGTCGAAATGATCGAACTTCACCAGCGCCAGCGGGTGGTAGACCATGCCGCAGAACGATGCGATCAGTGCATCGTTCTGCGGCAGGAATGGCGCCTCGCTCACGCCCAGCTCGCGGCGAGCTCGTCGACCGTGCCGTCGAAGGCGTTGAGGTCGATGCCGCCATTGCCGGCGACGATGCCGGGCACGTTGTGCGGCAAGGGGCCGATGCCGTCGCCCGTGTACTGCCACAGCCACCAGTTCTCGAACCCCGTCGGCAGCCGCGGCGTCGGGCCGTACTGGCTCAGCCAGAGCCTGTGCGAGGTGACGTAGGCGCGGTCCTGGGGGCCGAGCGCAGCCAGGCTCTCCTTGAGCCGGTTGCCGGAATAGATCGCGCCAGGGCGGCCCAGCCGGGCCTCGAGCTGGCGCAGGAATTCGACCGCCTGCTGCGGGCTCATGTTCGAGGGCCTGTTGTCCTCGAAGTCGAGCACCATCAGCGTGCGCTCGTCGGGCTGCGCGGTCTTGATGAAGTTCTCGATCTGGAGCTCGACCGCATCGCCCGTAGCGAAGTGATAGGCGCCCCACAGCAGCCCGGCGTTGGTCGCCGCCTTGCGCCGGGTGGCATAATCGGGGTCGCGGTAGGCGCGGCCCTGGGTGGCCTTGTGGATCACACCCCAGACGCCGGCCGCGGCGACCAGGCCGAAATCCTTGACGATGTTGTGATGCGAGATGTCGACGACGCGCGGGGTCTGGCGGCTTCGTCACGGGCGATCACCTCGAGATGGAGACCGTCTCCGGCGAGCCGATGTTCACCAACGTCGCCCGCCATGTCTCGCAGGAACGCACGCTGCACTGGAAGAGCGCCGACGACTGGCTAGCCTACAACAAGGAGTTCGGCCGTCACAACCCGACCGACGCATGGCTCAACTCGGTCAACAAGTCGGCCGATCATTACGCGCTGATGAAGGTGTTCGGATCGAAGCCGAAGGAGAACTTCGAGGAGATCATCGCCTATGCCAAGAACGTGGCGATGGGCAACACGAACGCCACCACGACCTCGACCATCAATCAGTCCGCGGAACTGACGTTGGAGAGTGGCCAGATTTTCGTCGAGACTCAGGGCTCGTTCGGCTCGACCACGACGGCCTGCTACGGCTGGACCGACAACATCTAGGAAAGACAACAGATGAGTGCCAACGGAATCCTGCCTACCATCCAGCAGAACCTCAGCGTGCAGATCGCCTCGCCGCAGGGAACGAGCGTCCTGGTCAGTGGTGCGTCAATCATCGCGATCGGCGCCAACGCCGCGCGCCGCGGCATCATCTTCATCGACGGCAGCGCCGTGGACACGCTCTACGTCGTGCCAGCGAACCAGGCCGCCATCGTCGGGCGCGGCATTCCGATCCTGTCACAGGGACAGCAGCCCTTTATCGGCGACGGCAAGCTGATCAACTTCAACGCCGGCTGGAACGTGATTTCCTCCGGCCAACACCCCGCTGGAAATTCTCGAACTGCTCTGACCTCACGCCGGCGCGGCTACGCCGGCTCTCGCGCGACGACTTCGCATTTTTGGAGTCGTCTGAATGTCGAAATTGAAATCGCTGCTGGTCGCAGCCCTGCTTGCGCTGGCAATCCCGTCCGCCGCCCAGGCACAGGGCTGCGGATCACCGAACCCGAACTGCATCGTGCCGACGGCACCGCCCGGCACCAGCACCAACCAGGCCGCGTCGACGGCGTTCGTGCAAGGTGCGGTCACGACCGCGGCGCCCGGTGGCAGTGTTGGCCAGCAGCAGTACAAGGCCGGGGCGGCCACGTTCGGCGGTTTCACCCAGAGCGGCGACGTCACGGTCAACACGTCGACCGGCGTCGCCACGATCCGGCCGAACGCCGTCACCACCAGCAAGATTCTTAACGGCAACGTCACCAACACCAAGCTGGCGCCCGGCGCGGCGAACACGCTCAAGGGGTCGCTCGACGGCATCACGACCAGCGATCTCGCAATTGCCTCCTGCTCGGCGCTCTACAATTTACTCAGTGGGTGTCAGGCACTGGCTGGCAGTGCGGCATCAATCCGGTGCTGCCATCACGCGCGATCGCCGCGACGCTCAATCCGTCGGCGTTCACCTCGATCACCACGCTCGGCTATTCGGATGTGCGACACGTTCACCAGCACGTCTCACTTCTTCGCCCTGTGCGACGTCAACTGGCATACCGCGTGCTTCGGCACAGTCCTCCGCAATCTTCAGCTTGCCGCTCGAACCTCCGTCGCATCGAGCAGCGCCTATATGGTCTATTCCAACAACACACAGGACTCCGGCGGCATAGACAACGTTTACATTTACGCCGGCACCCGAGGCTGTGTGCATTTCGAAAAAGGCTATGGCGGCGCGAGCCGCGCCTCTATCGATAAGCTAAGCTGCACGGCGCTATCGACATTGCCAATGGTTTGGATGGGGAACACGACGGGCTCCGGGGTCAACTTCGGCAGCACCATTCTGGCGCTTCGTGACATCGTTCTCGGTGGCCCATCGAGCGGCGGCACATACCAAACCGGCCCCGGATTTCTTCTCAATGGCGGCTTCCCAAGGATCGAGAATAGCCGCTGCGAGAACATGGCCTCACTTGTCCCAACGCAGGTGTCTGCTCGTAGGGTTTAACGGGCGCGAACGACGACGGCTCTCTTCCCGTAAAAAGCGGCAATGCAATCGTTTGGCATGCGGCTCGGGTCAGCGGTGAGATCAGCAGACATCAGGACGAGGGGCTTGACGGAGCGCTCGGGGACGACGACGGATTTTTCTGCTGTTGTCCGGAGCAGCGTGTGCCGCTCCATGGTCTCCTGTTGGAACGTCGCGAATTGCGAGCTCTCCGCGTTGACGGCGACCAGTGCGCGACCTCGGAAGAGAAGCGTGGAAGCCGCGGCGCAGGCTAGCAACGCGATAACCTGGACGGTGCCGTTCCGCTTGCCAGGCGCTGCGCCTCGGGGGAGAAGCCGGGCAGATGTCGCAACGACGCAGCCGAGCCCGACCAGGAGAAGGACAATCACCTCGTTGCGCCCGCGCGTCGCCAGATCCTCGCCGGTGGCGAAATATGCGACAAAGTAAGCAGCATAGGCGCAACCGAGGATCAGGACGATGAGCCCCGCGGCAAGTAGCAGTGTTGGTTTCGTCGGCGCGCGGCGCGCAGGCACGACGAGGAGCGAGAAGCTAACAAGGAACAGGACCCACGCCCGCGCCGCGGCTTCGTCGTATAGCCACCACAGATCAAGCCAGAGGTAATAGGCCGCCATCATGAAGGACTCGGCGAGCTTTTGACCGGCTGGATAGGCTTCCATCCGCAGCGCGTTACCGGGCGAGAGCAGCAGGATTGCAAGGCCGGCCACAGTGGCGGCCACCATCGCAAGGTGGCTTCTGGCCTGTGGGGTGGGATGATGGCAGGCTTTTCGAAACAGCAGTGACGCCGTGATGAAGGCGATGAGCCACAGCGGCGTGAACTCGTTGCAGAGGGCGCCAAGAAAGCAGAGCAGGCTGAGCAGGGCAATCGCGGCCGGCGATAGCAGGGTTTCGTTCGCTGCCGATCTCACCATCTCGACGAGGACGATCGTGACGATGACTGCGGGAACCATATACGGAGCGCTGCCGGAGACCCAATAGAACATCTCCCGCAGGCTTATGGCGAGGACCGCGATCGTTGCCGCAAGCGTCGTCCCGACAAGGACCCTCTCCGGGACGGCAATGCCAGGCCACAGGCGCCCGATCGCAAGCGTGATAGACGCGATAAAAGTAACGATGCCGGCGATCAGGATCGAAGGATACATGACGAAGTAGTCGAGGTTGAATGCCTTTGCGAGCATCGCCGGAACGGTGATGAGGGCGAGCGGAACAAGCCGTCCCATCAATGTCCGATAGTAGATTTCGAGCGTGCCGATCAGGCCGTCGGCGTTGAAGTGGTTTGCCAGGCAGAAGTCATCCGTTTCCGGTGCCCCGTAGAGTGCGATGGTGGCCAGGCAAAACAGGATGACGATAGGCGCCACGGCAGCCAGGAATGGCAGCAAGCGCAGCGCGCGGTCCTTGAACATGTGTTTCCCCGGGCGCCATGCATCGATCTGATGGATGTGTCGTCGGCCGGGTTTCTATCACCACAACCACTACGCGTTCAATCAGGCAGCCGCCCGCCTGGGCGGCTTTTGGCTGTCTGGGGGTAGAGCCCCAGTCCATTCCCGCCATCGGAGCCAGCCATGAGCACCCATGGGCGGCGATGGCCGGCGGCGCCACGAACCTCTCGCCTTCACGCCGGGAGGGCAGAACGATGCGTGAAAGTGGGGCACACGCGCAAAAAACCGCTTCGAATTCTATGGAGGGCCCATGTGACCCACTTCCTCGTAACTCATTGATTTCCAGTTTTCTGGAGCCCCTGCCGGGATCGCCAGTCTCCAAGACCCGGGACATCGGCGACAGCGCCCGCCAAGCAGCGCAATGCGGCGCAGCTGCCGATCCATCGTCCTTCACGAATGCGTGGGAATCGTCGCCCCGAACTTTCAACCGGCCAGATCAGCCTTATCCACGCGCCGGGCGAATTGAGCTCGATAAGGACTCCGATGCCGCTATCCGAGTGGACGAGAATGGCGATCGCATCTGCGGTGGCTGTAATCGCAATGTCGTATTTGGCAATCGACGCAGGCGTCGTGAGCTCCAGCGGTATCACAAAACGAATCGAGACGGCGCGGGCTTCCATCGCGGGCACGGCGGTGAGTCAGTATCAGCTCGCCTTCGCCGTCCAGGCATGGGCGGGTCGCGGCCACCAGAAGCCGGCCTTGGAAGCATGCTTGGCGACCGATTGATTCAGGCGCGGCAATAAATCGGCCGACCGGTCGGTCATTGGTCCAGAGTAACGAACTCAGCCGTACCTGACACCCTTCTTTCACTCATCTTCAAGCCGTCATTGACTCGACGCCCACCACGCGGCGATGGCCGCGCCAAGCTCATCCCACAGCTCCGTCGGCAAATCGGGCACCGCCACCCGCACGCTGTACTCACCCGTGGTCGCGTTGTGAAACCACTCCGTCGCGGCGAAATCAAAACCGAAGCTGCCGGCGTGGCGGATCGGAAATCCCTTCCCGCTCAGGTCCCGGCTCATGTCTTCGGCGGCTTGCTGCGCGCTGGCCTGGTCGAGCGGACGCTGGCCGCGCAGCGTGACATAGAGGCCGTGGGTGAAGTGGAGCTCCGCTGAAAGCTGCGCCAATTCGGAGGCAAAGTATCGGCGCATGCGTCGGCCGTTGCGCAGCATCGCGGCGATGCGTTGTCTTGTCAGCCTCCAATAAGCGGCGGTGCCCACATAGGGCGGAAAGTGCGCCGGGAGCGCCGCGCCGCCGAGCAGGCGCACGGCCTCGCTCGTTTCCCGCGCCAGGCGCTCGCAGAGCGACGCGTTCGCGCCCTCGCCTGGTGTGACGAAAACCGCAGAACCGAGCCGGCCATATTCCGCCCCGAGCGAATCCAGCTTGGTATGGCTTCGCACCATCACGACGGGGATTCCGTATCGCCGGGCCCAACCGAGCACACGCCGGATGCGGCCCGATCCGCCGGCAAAACATGTCGTATCGAAAACCAGCAGATCGAGCACGGATGGATCAACGCGAAGCGCCGCTTCGAACGCGCCGGCCGGGACGCATGAATCCAGTAGCAGAATCCGCCGCGAGCCCGCCCGCGCCAACGCATCGCCGAGCGGCAGCTTCAAGCTGACAAGCCGCAAATGCGGAACGAAGCGTTCGATCAACTCGATCGTCTCGCCGTAGCAGCCCGGCATCACCAGAATGTCGGCCTTGCCAATGACCCGCGTCGAGGCCAGCAGTAGAGCCGAGATCGCGGCCATGCCCGAGGCAGTGTAGATCGCCTGTTCGGTGCGGCCGCATTGATAAAATGACGGGCCGCGTACTTTCAGGTCGGCGCGCTGGTAGTCGTAGCTGAACGTGAATGGGCCGCTGGTGGGAGGCGCCGCGTGCGACCAGGCCGTCTCCGTGGCCTTCCACTGATGCAACTCGTGCTCTGCCCGCAACGCCGCCGTGACCCGGAATTTGGACTTGATGACGTCGTCGACAGATCGCGGACATGCGAGATGCACTGGATGACTCAGGCAATCGTTCAACAGCCTGATCTCCCTGTGCTTCCGTTCCAGATAGGCCTCAATGCTCTCCATGCGGACCCGAAAAGTGCAACTGCCGTTCAACGTTTCGGAGGCGCGCTGGGTCCTACCACGACTGCCGCTTTGCAACGAAGACCGGTCCTCGCTGTTAATGCTGCATAAGGAGAACAACATGAGCGAAATCAGAGAGCATATGAAAATCATCGGCAAGGACGGCGCCCATGTCGGCACCGTCGATCGCGTCGAGGGCAACCGCATCAAGCTGACGCGGAAGGACAGCCCGGAGGGTCACAAGGACCATCATCATTACATCGACACGAAATATGTCGGTGCCGTTGAAGGCGATGTCGTCAAGCTTTCGGTGAATGCCGACGCGGTGCCGAAGTCGGAAGCCGCCTGAAACAGTGAGCCCCTTCGGGGGCTTTTTGTTTGTTCACGGTCTCGCTCTGCTTCGTTCTCTGAAACGAATCGCGATCAGGAAATCGCCTTCGGAACGAGTCTTAACGCCACGTTTCGTCGGCTCGCCTCAGGCGTCGAACGTCACGAGCACGGGCCGCAACCGGTAGGCATCGATCGCGGCGTTTGACAGTAGCAATCTTCGCCGTTCTCCGCGGAGCATCATGCGGTCGATCCTGTTCAGGATGAACTGGGCCGCCTCCCTGTGCTCACCGGTGAGCAGGCCGGAGTGGTCGAGATATTTCCAGGCAATCTCGAAGGACTGTGCGCGTAATTCGGGGTCGGTCATGGCCGCTCAACGCCGGCGGGGAACGGACGTTCCTACGGCGAACCACAACCGGCTCCTCCCGGCCGCCCTTGATGATCCCGAGAGGATGGAATTGAGGGACGCGGAACGAACCTGCGATCAGCGTGTTGAATAGCGTGTTGAATATTGAATGGTGCCGATCTGCCAGCCCCGATCGGCCCTGGAGAGCCCCGTGCTTGTCCCCCCGAGCGCGGGGTTTTTCGTATGCACACGGGCTTTTCTCGTGAGAGCGTCCGCTCAGGCCGCCCCATCCTCGCGCCGGTCGCGGGCGAGTTGATGCCAGGCCAGGGCCAGCTCGATGAGACGCTGCCGGTCGGGGCCGTCGGCTGCCACGGCGCGCTTCATCGCCGCCTCGGCTTCGTGCTGTGGATCGTACTTGGTACACATGGGGCCCAGACTAGCCGGACGATCTGGACAAGCGCATGGCAATTTCGTCCGGATGATTGCGGGGTTACCACCCACCCCAGGGATATGCCGCGCGAAGCCGAGAGGCCGCTCCACACAGACCGAACTGTGAAGTGCGTCACAGCCTGCGCCCGGCGTCTCCGCTAAACAGCCTTCATCGCTCCCAGGAGAGCGAGAAGGCATGGGAGGTGTTTCCCGTCATGACACAAGAAGCCGCAGCCGAAGTTGCCGCCCCGACGCAACGCGAAAGATCCGACCCGCTCGGCATCGCATATCTTGCGACCATCGGCATCGTGATGCTGGCCTGGATCGCAGGTCTGGTCTGGGCCGCGATCGCGTTCTTCAACTGGCTGGTATCCTGACCCGGGGGACGATCAGTCTCTCTCAATTCTCGGCCAGCGCCAAACCGAAAAAGAGGCGGGCTTTTTGCCCGCCTCTTCGTTTCAGATCTCGCTTGGGGTCTCAGTAACAGGCGCGGGGATCGGCCCGCACATACTGGCCGCTCGGATAGCGGTAATAGCAGTTGCCCTGGGCCAGATAGTAGCCGGGACGCGAGGCAGCCGTGGCGCCGGCGATCGCGCCGGTGGCGCCGCCAATCACGGCGCCTGCGGCCGCACCCGAGGCGTTGCCCGAGATCAGGCCGCCCAGCACGCCGCCGACGATGGCGCCGCCAAGCGCGCTTGCGCCGGGATCGGCCGGTGGCGGAGGTTCATAGGCGACGGGCGGCGGGGCATAGGCTACCGGCACGTCGTCGTAATAGTCCTCCGAAATGTAGCCCGGCGGGCCGGCCATCCGCTGCGGATAATAATACCAGACGCCGCCGACATCCCACCACCAGCCGGAACGGCCGTTATGGACTTCATGGCGCCAGCGTCCGCCATCCCAGGCGACATTGCCGCGATAGGCGTGTCCGCCCCAATCGCGCGCCGGTGCGGGACCCCTGGCGTAATTGCGTCCGGGCGGTGGACCGCCGGCATTGCGCGGGCCAGGACCTGGAAGGCCTGGACCTGCATGACCAGGACCAGGACCGCCGGCGTGAGGCTGGCCGCCGGGCTGTGGCCCGGGCCGTGCCGCCTGCTGCGGCGCCGGACCCTTACGCGAGTTCTGCGGCGGCGCACCGGCGCCCGGCCCGGCCGATGGCTGGGCGGAGTCTCTTGGCGGCCGGGCGTCTTGAGCCTGCGCCGAGACGGCGAGCAACGACATGGCCGAAACCAAGGGAATGATGATCTTCATGCGGCTGGACGCACTCATGCGTGCTTGACCCCCTACTCTCTCGATTGCCGTTAACGGCCGTGGCGCCTGGCGCGATAGACGATTCGCCTGGCGCTGAGCTGATGCCGGCTGACATAACTGACCTGCTTCGGTCGGCTAAGTCCCGTTACAAATGATTAAGATCACGGCATTTTTCGTTCGCGCGGGTCGCGCTGGAGTGCTTCTAACGCGCCGGCTCGATCACATTGCAGTTGCTTCGCCCGGACATCAGGCAATCCTGCATCTTGCTGGCGGAGGTGAGATCGCGGGCAAGCCACCAGCCGATTCCGAGGATCACAATCGCGATGATCAAGCCGGCGACGGCGCCGCGGCGGCTGTCACCGGATCGAGGCTTGGGCCGGGTTTTGGGCTTCCCACCCGGTTCGGGCTGGAGTTCAGGCTTAAGTTCGGGCTTGGGCTCGGGGCTGGACATGGCTACCTGGTCGCTCGGGCACGCGGGCTTTATCAGCTCTGCGACGTGGCGTCACATCCCGCGCGGCCTCCGGCTCGGCCTTCTCAGTTCAGCCTCGCCGGTTCAGCCTCGCCAGTTCAGCCCCGGGTCGGCCGGATCGCATACTTGCGCGAGGTTTCGACCGCCGGGATCGTGTGCTGGACCCGCGCGCAGCTCGTGAGCACAAACGCGGTCTGGGTGCATTCCCAATCCGCGCCCAGAACAGCACTTTCGATCGGCTGCGGACGGCCGAGGAGTAGCGTTGCACCGACCAGGGCTGCCACCGTCACGGCAATCGCGAGCGCCTTCAGGCTCAGTCGGAAGATCCTCATACCCGTGCTCCGTCGCGTATCGGGCGGACGCTAGGCGTCGCTCCGCGTGGCCCCCTATGAGGGACATCACAATTCGGCAGTTTTTCCGGGCTACGAGGCATCGTCGGGGGTGGCGATATTTCGTCTGCCTGATCGGCTGCAATTTATGGGTGGCGTCGCGACGCGCGGCGATGTAAAGGCTTCTGCGTCGCGTGGCGCCTGCTATGCCCAGCCGACGTACCAACCGAAGTGATGTAGGATCGGAAGCGAGGAAGACAAGGCTCGTCGATGAGTGGATTCAGGGAACCAGGCTTCTCCGATCGGCAAAAGGCCGCGCAGGAAGCACGCAAAAATCTTTTGAACAAATTCAAGTCGCAGCCCGGGATCGACGATCCCGCGGTCGCGGCGAAGCGTGCCGAGCGCGAGGCCCTCGCGGCCAAGCGGGCCGAGGCGAAGGCTGCGCGCGAGGCGGAGAAGGCCGAGCAGAAGCGTCACGAGGAAGAAGCCTCGGTGCTCGAAGCCGCGCGGATCGCCCGCGAAGCCGAAGAAGCTGTCGCGAAGGCGGCTGAAGCCGAGGCCGAGCAAAAGGCCAGGCGCGACGCTCGCTACGCCGCCCGCAAGGCCAAGCGTAAGTAACGTTCGCAAAGTCACGTTTCGCAAAGTCACGTTCATTTGAATTTGAGCTGAAGTATAATCCGGGGCGGTCCACGTGACCGCCCCGGAGTTTTTGGGCGCGCGTTTGCCTTTCCGCAAACGCCCGATGACGACTGAAGATCAGTTTTTCTTCATCCCGTCGTCTTTTTTCATCCCGTCCTTCGACATCGTATCCTTCTTCATTCCATCGTCCTTGGACATGGTGTCCTTCTTCATGCCGTCCTTGGACATTGTGTCCTTCTTCATCATGCCGTCATCCTTGCCCATCTTGTCTTGAGCAAAGGCGGCCGGCGACATCGCGAGGCCGAGCGAGAGAACGGCCGCCGAGACGCCGAGCGCGATGCGGGTACGAATGGTCATGACTGGTCTTCCCTTCGAGATGATGCTTGTCAGCGACGGACGCCGCTATCTGATCTCAACGGATTGCCACGGGGCGTTGTTACGCGGACGCTGATAAATTTCTGCGCGCCCGTCGCCGCCCTTCGTTCGGCGTACACACGAGGATTGAAAGTGTGCAACGCAACATACCCGGCACTTGCCGCGGCATTGGGTCTCGAACTATCAGATGAGAGAACATTGCCTGAAAGACCGGCTAGGATGGGCGTCAGCGCAGTCTCAAAGACCAACTGAAAATCACAGCAAACAAGAACCATCCAAGAAACAGTTCAAGGGGATAACACCATGCTCACGCGCCGCCACCTGATCGCGACCGCCGTCACCGCACCCGCCATTCTCCGTTTCGGCACCGGTACCGCGCATGCCGCGACTACGCTGAAGATCTCGCATCAATTCCCGGGCGGCACAGTCGACAAGGGCGATTTCCGCGACCGCCTCTGCCGCATGTTCGCCGCCGAAGTCGCCAAGCGCAGCAATGGCGACATCGCCGCCGAGATCTATCCGAACTCCTCGCTGATCAAGACCAACGCGCAGTTCTCCGCGATGCGCAAGGGCGCGCTCGACATCAGCCTCTATCCGATGCCCTACGCCGGCGGCGAATTGCCGGAGACCAATATCGGCCTGATGCCGGGCCTCGTCACCACCTACGACCAGGGCATGCGCTGGAAGAAGGAGCCGGTCGGCAAGGCACTGACCGACTTCCTCGCCGACAAGGGCATCATCCTGCTCAGCTGGGTCTGGCAGGCCGGCGGCGTTGCCAGCCGCTCCAGGCCGATCGTGTCGCCTGAGGACGCCAAGGGCCTGAAGGTGCGCGGCGGCTCACGCGAGATGGACATGGTGCTGCAGACCGCCGGCGCCTCGGTGCTGTCGGTGCCTTCGAACGAAATTTACGCGGCGATGCAGACCGGCGCCTGCGATGCCGGCATCACCTCCTCCACCAGCCTGATCTCGTTCCGCCTCGAAGAGGTCGCGAAGTCGCTGACCTCGGGCGCAGGCGCGTCCTACTGGTTCATGCTCGAGCCGCTGATGATGTCGAAGGCGATTTTCGACAAGCTGCCGAAGAACCAGCAGGACGTCCTGCTCGCGGTCGGCACCGAGCTCGAAGCCTTCGGCCGCAAGGGCGCGCAGGACGACGACATCGAGGTCGCCAAGGTCTACGAGAAGGCCGGCGCCAAGGTCTCCGTGCTCGATGCCGCGACTGTCGGCAAGTGGCGCGACATCGCCCGCGACACCGCCTGGAAGGACTACGGCGCCAAGACCGCGACCGCTGCCAACCTGCTCAAGCTCGCTACCGACGTCGCTGCATGAGCCACGGTCCGCTTCCGGATCGTGACGACCAGGCAAACGCTGCCGCAAGGACCGGCCTTGCGGCGGCGATCGATCGCGGTCTCGCCGTCCTCAACAACATCATCGTCGTGTTCGCCGCGATCGCACTGATCGCGGCCTGCGCCATCCTGAGCTACAGCGTGCTCAGCCGCGCTCTGTTCAAGGCCGCCAATTACTGGCAGGACGAGGCCGCGGTGTTCCTGCTGGTCGGCGCCACCTTCATGACGGCCGCCTATGTGCAGCAGAACCGCGGTCACATCGGCATCGAGGCCTTCGTCGGCCTGCTCTCGCCGCTCGCGAACAGGATCAGGCTCTGGCTGGTCGATGCCGTGACGTTCCTGTTCTGCGCCTTCTTCGCCTGGAAATCCTGGACGCTGACGCATGAAGCCTATGTCGACGGCCAGGTCTCGAACTCGATGTGGTCGCCGCCGCTGGCCATCCCCTATTCGCTGATGGCGTTCGGCATGAGTCTGCTCTGCGTCCAGATCATCGTGCAGCTTGCGCTGCCCTTCGCAGGAGCCAGGCGTCCATGAGCGTTTTCGGTATTGGCCTCGCCTACGGCATTGCGACGCTTGTCGTGATGTTCTCGGGCATGCCCATTGCGTTCGCGCTCGGCGCAGTGGCGGTCGTGTTCATGGGCATCTACATGCCCGCCGCCTCTCTCGATACGGTGACGCAGAACGTCTACGAGGAAATGGCCTCGATCACGCTGCTGTCGATCCCGCTCTTCATCCTGAAGGGCGCCGCGATCGGCAAGTCACGCGCGGGCCAGGATCTCTACTCGGCCCTTCACGCCTGGCTGCACCGCGTGCCCGGCGGCCTCGGCGTCGCCAACGTGTTCGCCTGCGCCCTGTTCGCGGCGATGGCGGGCTCCTCGCCCGCGACCTGCTCGGCGATCGGCTCGGCCGGCATCCCCGAGATGCGCAAGCGCGGCTATTCCGGCGGTTTTGCCGCGGGCATCATCGCCGCCGGCGGCACGCTGGGCATTCTGCTGCCGCCCTCGATTACCATGATCCTGTTTGCGGTCGCCGCCGAAAAATCGCTGGGACGGCTGTTCCTCGCCGGCATCGGGCCCGGCCTGCTGCTGGTCTCGCTGTTCGGCACCTACGCCGTGATCCGCTTCCGCCAGGAATATGCCGCGGCGGAAGCCATCTACAAGAACGGCGGACCGGAGGCCGCGATCCTCGCCCGCGACGAGTACACGCTGGCGGAACGTTTTAGCGTGCTGCCGCGCGTGATCCCCTTCGTGCTGCTCCTCACCGGCGTCATGATCGCGCTCTATGGCGGCTATGCCACGCCGTCGGAGACCGCCGGCCTCGGCGGCCTCCTGGCACTGGCGCTGATCGCGGCGATCTACAGTGTGTGGCGGCCGAGCGACCTTGCGCCCATCCTGAAGTCGACGATCCGGGAATCGACCATGCTGATGATGATCATCGGCATGTCGCTGCTTTATTCCTACGTGATGAGCTATCTGCACATCTCGCAATCGGCGGCCGAATCCGTCGTCGCGATGCACCTGCCGCGCTGGGGCCTCTTGTTCGCGATCCTCGTCATGGTCGTCGTGCTCGGCTTCTTCCTGCCGCCGGTCTCGATCATCCTGATGACCGCGCCGATCATCCTGCCGCCGCTCCGCGCCGCCAATTTCGACATCATCTGGTTCGGCGTGGTCATGACCATCGTGATGGAGATGGGGCTGATCCATCCACCGGTCGGCCTGAACATCTTCGTCATCCGCAACGTCGCGCCCGACATCCCGCTCCGTGAGGTGATCTGGGGCACCCTGCCCTTCGTGCTGCTGATGATGCTTGCAGTGCTGCTGTTGTGCTTCGTGCCGGGGATCTCGACCGCACTGCCGGACTTGGTGATGGGGCCGGACGGGAGCAGGTAGACTCGACCGTAGGATGGGCAAAGCGAAGCGTGCCCACCGCTCGTGAATGCAATCGCAGACAGATCGTGGGCACGGCGCTACGCGCCTTTGCCTACCCTATGAGGTTACGCGCCTCTTCTTCGCGTTCAGCGCGGACGCCACGCGGCTCACGGGCGGCTTGCCCAGCACGCCGCTCATCGCGTTCGTGGCCGCCAGCAGCTTGTCCATGTCCACGCCAGTCCTGATCCCCATGCCCTCGAGCATGTAGACGACATCCTCAGTCGCGACGTTACCGGTCGCGCCCGGCGCGTAGGGACAGCCGCCGAGGCCGCCGGCGGCGGCGTCGATGACGCGGACGCCCTGCTCCAGGCCGGCGTAGAGATTGGCGAGCGCCTGGCCGTAGGTGTCGTGGAAATGCATCGCCAGCTTGTCGGCAGGAATGTTGGCGCCGACCGCGCGTAACATCTCCTTGGCCTTATCAGGCGTGCCGACCCCGATGGTGTCGCCGAGCGAGATTTCGTAGCAACCGAGCGCCCACAGCGCGTTGGCGAGATCGGCGACTGCTTTCGGCTTGATCTCGCCGTCGAACGGACAGCCCAGCACGCAGGAAATATAGCCGCGCACCTTCACACCATCAGTCTTGGCGCGCGCCAGTACCGGCTTGAACCGCTCGATCGATTCCGCGACCGTGCAGTTGATGTTGGCCCGCGAAAATCCCTCGGAGGCCGCCGCGAACACCGAGATGACTTTCGCGCCGGCCGCGCGCGCGGCGTCATAGCCCTTCTCGTTCGGCACCAGCACGTGGAATTCGGCACCCAGCAAATGGCTCACGCCGCGCAGCACGGCATCCGAGCTTGCCATCTGCGGGATCGCCTTGGGCGAGACGAAGGCACCGATTTCGACCGTGGTCAGCCCGGCCGCGACCAACGCCTCGATGAAGGCGATGCGCGCCTCGACGCTGACCGCCGTCTTCTCGTTCTGGAGGCCGTCGCGCGGCCCCATTTCGATGATGCGGACCTGGTCGCTCATGTCACTCTTCCAAAGGCTCGACCACGGCCAGCTCGACGCCTTCCTGGACGATATCGCCGACCTTGCATTTGACGGACTTCAGCACGCCGGCATAGGGCGCCCGCAGCGTCTGCTCCATCTTCATCACTTCCAGCGTCAGGATCGGTGCGCCCTTCTCGAGCTTGGCACCCACCTCCGCCAGCACGGCGACGACCGTGCCCGGCAATGGCGCCGTGATCTTGTCCGCGCCGGCCTGCTCCTCGGTCTCGCCGCCGAACGGATCGACCAAATGCAGGTCGAAGCGGCCATTGCGCGTGCGCAAATACAGCTCGTGGCCGTCGATCACGGCCGCGACCGACGTTTTGACGCCGTCAAGCGTCAGGTCGAAGCCGCCGTCCCGGGGCGCGATCGCAAACGCCAGCTCGCGTCCGCCGATCACCAGCGTCGATGGTCCGCTGCCATAATTCAGCGTGATCTTCTGCTCGGGCCCATGACTGACACCATGACCGGCGCGAAACGCAAAGTTGCGCTGGCGGCGGCCGACCGGCATCCAGCCAAAGGTCTGCCACGGCGAATTTGCGTCGCCTTGCGCAGCCTGCCGCTCGTCGTTGATCACAGCGGCGACGGCGGCGCAGAGCTCGAGCTCTCCGGGTGCCGGCGAGGCTTGCGTCAGAACCGCCAGCTCGCGTTCGATGAAGCCGGTGTCGATCGCATTCGCCCGCACCTTCGGATGCGTTATCAGGGCCGAGAGGAACGGGATGTTGGTGACGATGCCGCGGACGTCGGACTCTTCCAGACCGCGGTTCAGCCGCTCGATCGCGACATCCCGCGTCGGCGCCCAGGCGATCATTTTTGCCAGCATGGCATCGTAATACGGCGACACCGTATCGCCCTCGCGATAGCCGGCGTCGATGCGCAAGCCGCCGGTCTCGGCGGGCATCCGCCATGTCGAGAGCTTTCCGACCGACGGCATGAAATTCTTGGTCGGGTTTTCCGCGTAGACGCGTGCCTCGACCGCATGGCCGTTGAAGCGGATCTCGTCCTGCTTCAAGGGGAGCGCCTCGCCGAAGGCGACCCGCAGCTGCCATTCGACCAGATCGATCCCGGTGATCAGCTCGGTCACGGGATGCTCGACCTGGAGACGGGTATTCATCTCGATGAAGAACACGTCCTTGCCGTCGGAGACGAACTCGATGGTGCCGGCGCCGACATAGTTGACGGCCCCCGCCGCCTTTCGCGCCGCGGCGCACACCGCCTCGCGCTGCGCAGGATTGAGCGTCGGCGACGGCGCTTCCTCGATCACCTTCTGGTGCCGGCGCTGCAACGTGCATTCGCGCTCGAACAGCGACACCAGATTGCCGTGGCTGTCGCCGATCACCTGCACCTCGATGTGCCGCGGGTTATCGACATATTTCTCGATCAGCATGCGATCGTCGCCGAACGCGGCTTTTGCTTCCCGCTTGGCGCTGACGATCGCAGGCGCGAGCTCGTCCGCCGAGCGCACGATGCGCATGCCGCGGCCGCCGCCGCCGGCGGAGGCCTTCACCAGGATGGGAAAACCGACCTTGTCCGCGGCCTTCGCCAGCGTTGCATCGTCCTGGGCCTCGCCGTGATAGCCGGGCACCAGCGGCACGCCGGCCTTCTCCATCAGCGCCTTGGAGCCGGATTTCGAGCCCATCGCCGTCATCATCCCGGCAGTCGGGCCGACGAAGACCAGGCCCGCATCGAAGCAAGCCCGCGCGAACTCGGCATTCTCCGACAGGAAGCCGTAGCCGGGATGTATCGCCTCCGCGCCGGTCTTCCGCGCGGCCTCGATCAGCCGCTCGACATTGAGATAGCTGTCGCGGGCACGTGCGGGCCCGAGCAGCACGGCCTCGTCGGCGAGCGCGACATGCATCGCGCCCCGGTCGGCCTCGGAATAGACCGCGACCGTGCGGAGGCCCATCGCGCGCGCGGTGCGGATGACGCGGCAGGCGATCTCGCCGCGGTTGGCGATCAGGAGCGTGCGAAAACGGCGGTAGAGCTTTGAGCGGTCCATCGCATCACATCCTGAACAGGCCGAATTTCGTCGGTTCGATCGGCGCATTCGACGCCGCCGAGAGGCCAAGGCCGAGCACGAGCCGCGTGTCGGCCGGGTCGATCACGCCGTCGTCCCAGAGCCGCGCGGTCGCGTAATATGGATGCCCCTGGCTCTCGTATTGCGCGCGGATCGGGTTGCGGAATGTCTCTTCGTCTTCCTTGGACCAACTATCGCCCTTGGCCTCGATATTGTCGCGGCGGACCTGGCTCAGCACCATCGAAGCCTGCTCGCCGCCCATCACCGAGATGCGCGCGTTCGGCCACATCCACAGGAAGCGCGGGCTATAGGCGCGGCCGCACATGCCGTAATTGCCGGCGCCGTAGGAGCCGCCGATCACGACGGTGAATTTCGGCACCGACGCGGTCGCGACCGCCGTGACCAGCTTGGCGCCATCGCGCGCGATACCGCCAGCCTCGTATTTCTTGCCGACCATGAAGCCGGTGATGTTCTGCAGGAACACCAGGGGAATGCCGCGCTGGCAGCACAGCTCGATGAAATGCGCGCCCTTCAGCGAACTTTCACTGAAGAGAATGCCGTTATTGGCGATGATGCCGACCGGAAAACCCCAGATGTGGGCAAAGCCGCACACCAGCGTCGTGCCATAGAGCTTCTTGAACTCGTCGAACTCGGAACCATCGACGACGCGCGCGATGATGTCGCGCACGTCAAAGGGCTTGCGTCCGTCGACGGGCACCACGCCGTAGATCTCCTCCGCCGCAAACAGCGGATCGCGCGGCGGATGCATGTTAAGGTTCGGCCGCACGGATGGCTTGAACGTGCCGACGATGCGGCGGGCAATGCCGATCGCGTGCGCATCGTTCTGGGCGTAATGATCGGTCACCCCGGACTGCCGCGAATGCACGTCGGCGCCGCCGAGCTCCTCGGCGCTCACGACTTCGCCGGTCGCGGCCTTCACCAGCGGCGGCCCGCCTAGGAAGATGGTGCCTTGATTGCGCACGATGATGCTCTCGTCCGACATCGCCGGCACATAAGCGCCGCCGGCGGTGCAGGAGCCCATCACGATCGCGATCTGCGGGATGCCTTGCGAGGACATCTGCGCCTGGTTGTAGAAGATGCGGCCGAAATGCCGCTCGTCCGGAAAGATCTCGTCCTGCAGCGGCAGGAAGGCACCGCCGGAATCGACCATGTAGACGCAGGGAAGATTATTCTGCCGCGCCACGTCCTGCGCGCGCAGATGCTTCTTCACGGTCATGGGGTAATAAGTGCCGCCCTTGATAGTTGCGTCGTTGGCGACGATCACGCATTCCCGGCCCGAGATGCGCCCCAACCCCGTCACGACGCTCGCCGAATGCACGTCGCCGCCATAGAGGCCATAGGCCGCAAGCGGCGACAGCTCCATGAACGCGGTGCCGGGATCGACCAAGAGGTCGACGCGCTCGCGCGCCAGCATCTTGCCGCGTGACGTGTGGCGGTTGCGCGAAACCTCGCCGCCGCCGCCGGCGACCTGGCTCAGCTTTTCGCGCAAGTCGGCGACGAGGGTGCGCATGGCCTCGGAATTGCGCGCAAAGTCCGAAGAAGACGTATCGATGCTGGAATGGAGCGGCATGTTGATTCCAATTTCGTGAAGGTTTTAAGCCGTCTCGGCCATCAGTTCTCGACCGATCAGCATGCGGCGCACTTCCGAGGTGCCCGCGCCGATCTCGTAGAGCTTGGCGTCGCGCCACAGACGGCCGACCGGAAATTCGCTGGTGTAGCCGACGCCGCCCAGCGCCTGGATCGCCTCGCCCGCCATCCACGTCGCCTTTTCGGCCGAATAGAGGATTGCGGCAGCGGAATCCTTGCGCAGGGTGCGCGCATGATCGGTGCGGTCGCAGGCGCGACCGACGGCGTAGACATAGGCGCGCGTGGCCTGCCAGGTCGAATACATGTCGGCGAGCTTGCCCTGCATCAGCTGGAAGTCGCCGATCGGCTGCCCGAACTGCTTGCGCTCATGCATGTAGGGCACCACTGCGTCCATGCAGGCTGCCATGATGCCGAGCGGGCCACCGGAGAGCACCGCGCGCTCGTAGTCGAGGCCGGACATCAGAACCTTGACACCTCCACCGACCTCACCCAGCACATTCTCTGCCGGCACCTCGCACTCGTCGAAGAACAGCGGATAGGTGTTGGAGCCGCGCATGCCCAGCTTGTCGAGATGCGGGCCGTGGGTGAAACCCTTGAAGCCCTTCTCGATGAGGAACGCGGTCATGCCGCGCGGGCCGGCCTCCGGATCGGTCTTGGCATACACCACCAGCACGTCGGCATCGCCGCCATTGGTAATCCACATTTTTGAGCCGTTGAGCACGTAACGGTCGCCGCGCTTGTCGGCGCGCAGCTTCATCGAGACGACGTCGGAGCCGGCGCCGGGCTCGGACATCGCGAGTGCGCCGACGTACTCACCGGAGATCAGCTTCGGCAGGTAGCGCTGCCGCTGCGCGTCGGTGCCATTGCGGCGGATCTGGTTGACGCAAAGGTTGGAATGGGCGCCGTAGGACAGCCCCACGGCAGCCGAGCCGCGCGAAATCTCCTCCATGGCGACGATATGGGCGAGATAGCCCATGTTGGAGCCGCCATATTGCTCCGGCGCGGTCATGCCGAGCAGGCCGAGGTCGCCGAGGCGCTTCCAGAGGTCCGCGGGGAACAGATTGGCTTTCTCGATGTCGGCGGCGCGCGGGGCGATCTCCGCCTCCACGAAAGCGCGCAGCGTGTCGCGCAGCATGCCGATGTCTTCGCCCAGATCGAAATCGATGCTCGGGATGTACAAGGCGATTCCTCCGTGTTTTGGGGACCGAACCTAGCGGCATCAGGGCCCTTCTGCGGTCGAAAAGGTTGCATTTTCCGCCAAACTTGGCGAGGATTTTCCCGAAGGATTTCCGATGCCCTTTCAAGTCGCAACCGCGATCCCGCGCCGCGCCGTGACCCCTGCCGCCTTCGTCCGCGGCGTCGTTGCCGCTTACGAACGCTACGGCCGTGATCCGACCGAGGCGCTGAGCCGGGGTCAGGTAGCGCCAGACCTGGTCAATTCTCCGGGTGGCCGGGTCACAGCCGGCCAATTCGAGGCCCTGGCGGGCCATGCGATGCGCGAGCTCGATGACGAGGCGCTCGGCTGGTTCTCGCGGCGCCTGCCCTTCGGCACCTATGGCATGCTCTGCCGCGCTTCGATCACGGCCCCGACGCTGGAGGTCGCGCTCAAGCGCTGGTGCCGGCATCATCGCCTCCTCACCGAGGACGTGCTGCTCGATCTCGCGGTCGGCGAGGAAACCGCGGTCGTCTCCATCCGCGAACTGCGCGACCTCGGACCGTTGCGCGAATTCTGCCTGGTCACCCTGCTCCGCTATGTCCTGGGTTTCTCCTGCTGGGCGGTCGATTCCAGAATTGCGCTCCGCGCCGCGGAATTCCCTTACTCGGAGCCGGGCCATGTCTCGGTCTATCCGACCATCTTTTGCCGGACCATCCGCTTCGATGCGGACCACGCCTGCATCATCTTCGACAAGCATTATCTCTCGCTGCCGCTCACGCGCAGCGCCAGTGATCTCGACAACATGCTCAAGGGTGCGCTGCGGCTGACCGTGCTGCCCTATCGGCGCGACCGGCTGCTGGTCGAGCGCGTCCGCCGCGTGCTTCGCAATGCGCGCGGACGCAGTCTCGGCGCCGAGGATGTTGCGAGAGAACTCGCGCTCTCCACCCGCACCATGCATCGGCGCCTGCGCGAGGAGGCAACCTCGCTGCGCGATCTCAAGGAAGAGGCAAAGTTAGAGCTCGCCAAGCAAGAGCTGATGCGCGGGCGCACCCCGATCAAGCGGATCGCGGAGATCGCCGGCTTCCGCAACGAAAAGAGCTTTTCCCGCGCCTTCCGCACGTGGACCGGCGCGTCCCCACGCGAGTTTCGCGGCCGGTACCGGTGAGACGCGGGCGTTATGGTTCGAGACGCGCCGCGAGGCGGCGCTCCTCACCAGGTTCTGACATTTCGCCGCCAAACAAGGCCTCATCCCGAGGAGCCCGCCCAAAGCGGGCGTCTCGAAGGATGCGCCACGAGGTATTTATTCGCCACGCTTCAGTGCGCAGAACCGCGGACTGTCATGCTGCCTATCCCGCCGCCGCGATCCCCTGCAGCGGCAACGGCACGTCCTTCGCGACGCCCAGCACGGGGAAGCTGCGGACGTTCTTCACGTTGGGCATCGCGGCGAAATGCAGCAGCTGCTGGCGCATGCTCTCGACGCTCGGCGCCACGCATTTGAGAAGATAGTCGGTGTCGCCCGAAATCCGCCAGCACTGCTGGATGCGCGGGATCGCTGATATCGAGCTCTCGAACGCCGCCAGCACCGGCTGCGCCTGGCTGCCGAGCTGGATCGAGACGAACGACACCACCTCGTAGCCGAGCAGCCGCTCGTCGATGACGGCGCGCACCGCCCGGATCACGCCGCGGCTGAACAGCGATTTCAACCGCCGCAGGCAATTCGGCGCGGACACGCCGACGCGCAGCGCCAGCTCGTTGTTGCGAACCCGCCCGTCCTGCTGCAACTCGGCTAGTATCTTCAAGTCGACACCGTCGAGCTGATCACGCCCCGCCATACCCACCTCGCCACGAGCCCGTCATGCACGTCAGCGAAGCACGCGGCGAAATTGGTGCCAAGAGGCCGCACGGTGGAAGAATCCGCGTCGTGGCCGGGCACAGCCGTCCGAAGGACGCCGTCGCTTCCGCTCGCCTATGCCCCGGCCATCCAAGCTTTTGCGCGGGTGCTAAAACGTGGATGCCCGGGACAAGCCCGGGCACGACGAGAGTCTTGGGCGCGTGGCCCGCCCCTCAATGCGTCCAGGGCTCGCCGCGGCGGAACGAGAAATTGTCGGAATAAGCAACCGGCCGGCGCACCGACTCCTTGGGCTCGATCACCTGGTATGCGACGCCCTTGCGCTCACAATAGGCAACGGCCTCTTCCTTGCTGTGGAAGTGCAGCGTGATCTGCTGCTTCATGTCGCCGGACGAGGTCCAGCCCATCAGCGGCTCGACCGCGCGCGGCTGCTCGGGCTCGTAGTCGAGCTGCCATTCCTTGGTCTTCGACCGGCCGGATTGCATCGCGTTCTTGGCGGGCTTGAAAATGCGTGCGGTCATGGATGGTCCGGGCCTCTTGTTCGTCTTTTCGTTCGATTTCGATGCGTCACGGTAGCAGTTGGTGGAAACCGCGGGCATAGTATAGAGACGCCTTTTGGGAACTGAATCGGTGATTCCGGCCCCCGGGGTGGCTCGCCGACGGGTATAGTCATTATGCTGCACCGTGACAATTGCGTACCCGCGTTCCGCGCCGGGATCCCGCCCGGCGCTACTGCCTCGCTGACATCAGCCTGTCTGTCCCCTCCGAAAGCTCCCGTCGCATGGCCTTCCTGAACATCAACGCCACGCTCCCCGAAAAGGGCCGTGACCTCAGGCTCGACCTGTTTCGCGGCATCGCGAACTGGGCGATCTTCCTCGACCATATCCCCGACAACGTGGTGAACTGGATCACGACCCGCAACTACGGCTTTTCCGACGCCGCCGACCTGTTCGTCTTCATCTCCGGCTACACCGCCTCCTTCGTCTATGCCCGGATGATGCTCGAGCGTGGCTTCCTCGTCGGCGCCACGAGGCTGACCAAGCGGGTCTGGCAGCTCTACGTCGCCCACATCATCCTGTTCGTGATCTACATCGCCTCGATCAGCTATCTGGCGCTGCGCTTCGGCGATTCCGAGATGATCAACGAGTTCAACGTCGCCGGTCTCGTCGACAACGCCACCGAGACGCTGCGCCAAGGCCTGTTCCTGCGCTTCAAGCCGCTCAATCTCGACGTGCTGCCACTCTACATCGTGTTGATGGGGCTGTTTCCGCCGGTGCTCTGGTTCATGCTGCGCAAGCCTGACCTGACGATGGTCCTGTCCATCGCGCTGTGGCTGACCGCGCGCCATTTCGGCTTGAACCTGAACGCCTATCCGGCCGGCCAGTGGTACTTCAACCCCTATTGCTGGCAGGTGCTGTTCGTGTTCGGCGCCTGGTGCGCCATGGGCGGCGCGCGGCGCTCGATGACGCTGATCAACGCGCCGATCACGTTGTGGCTGTGTCTTGGTTACATGCTGTTCGCGCTGGTCATGACCATGGCCGGCCGCTTCCCGACCCTCGCCGGCATGTTCCCGGAATGGCTGTTCTCGGCGTTCAACCCGAACGACAAGACCAACCTCGCGCCCTACCGCTTCATCCACTTCGTCGTGATCGTGATCCTGGTGATCCGCTTCGTGCCGAAGGACTGGCCGGGCCTGGAATGGAAAGGGTTCGATCCGATCATCGTCTGCGGCCAGCAATCGCTCGCCGTGTTCTGCGTCGGCGTGTTCCTGTCCTTCGTCGGCCATTTCGAGTTGTCGATGAGCTCGGGCTCGCTGTTCGCGCAGATCTTCGTCAGCGTCGCCGGCATCGCGATCATGACGACGGTGGCCTATTACATCTCGTGGTCGAAGAAGCAGGACAAGCCGCTGAAGCCGCCGCCGCCCAAGCCGGCAGCCGCAACGGCAAAGGCTACCTGAAGGGGCGGCAGCGATACCGCGCCGGTCAGCAAGCAATGCCGTTCAGGCCGCCGCTTCGCTGTCGAACTCGGTGAATCTCTTGTAGATCCAGTCGCGGCCGTCATGGCGGCGCCAGACCCTGCCGTAAACGAGCTGCCCGTTGATCGAGCGGCGCGGCACGAGCACGGTCCAGAGGTGCCAGATCTCCGTCCAGCTCGCCTGCGGACCGACGGTTCGGAGGTTGCGATCGAAAGACATGATGCAGAACTCACAGGATACGAGCGCCGCGACGAACTGTGATCTCGTGTGAACACGAATTTCGGGCAGTCCGTCGCGCGCCGGGACCGATCTGATAACGATCGCCAAGCCTGCTGCAACAATCGCTCGTCCTTAACCTAACCGATCAACCTTACTTCTCGGGACGGAGCAGCAAGACAGGTTGAAAGCCGGCGCCAATTTTTCTAGAATGAACAAACGATTTGAGAATGAGCGCGCCGTTTTGAGAGCGCGCAGTGATTTTAAGCCGACATAAATTTTGAGAAACATAGATGGGCTGGGGCGACCACGATGAATTTGCAATGTGCATGCCTGCGCCTGGCGCTGCAATCGACGCCGCTTCCGCTGTTCGCGAAGACGCCGGAGCAAGAGCCGCGGAAGGCCGCCAACGACAATCAATTGGTCTGGCCGTTCCTGCCGTTTCCGCTCGGCTGGTACGCCACGAACTGAACCTTCGAAAAGCGCAACGCCGCGCAAGCGGAATATCATCGCTTGGCGGCGTCCGTTAGGCATTGGGCGCTGAAATCCCCCAACACTCGTATGTCTATCGCGACGCTCAAAGGTTCGACGAAATCATGCGAATTTCTGCGCGGCCACTTCGCCCCAATGTCTTGAAAAATCGCGCAGAAGTCGCGTTGCGCAGAGAATGAGCGCCAAGGGTTTGGAGGGAGCTCAAAAGCCTCCGTAAGCGCAGGACGTCAGCGCCCGCCGCATTGGCCTATTTTGCTTTGTCCCCGTTGCCGAGCTTGTCCAGGGCATCGACCATCCGACCAGATTTTCGGAGCGCCCGCTCGCTGTCGTAACTGTGTTCCATCGCTTCGAGGTCGTGGCGCGTGAAGATGTCCGTGGCCGTTTCCAGCGCCACCCGATATCGCTCCGCCAGTTCGAGATATTCTTCTGGGGTCATCAGCATATGGAACGAGTGTGCACTATGGTACTTAGTGTCGCTCGATGGTGTGGTGATAGCAGTGGATCGCGATTTCAAGAACGAAGTGTTTTCCAGTTTTGATCCAACCCGGCTAAGCCCTGCGACGAGTGCGGCAGGAAGCCTCTTTCCGTCTTGAAAATGCTCAACCCGCAAAACGGTAAAATAGTTCGCACGTTCAAGTGCGAATGCGGTGCGCAGACCTGGACCACAGACCTGGACCGAGGAAAAAGAGTAAGCCCTCTCGGTGACATGGTCATTCATGACAGCTCCCGCTTCTCACCATTTGACGATCACAGGTGCCTGATTTGCGGGAACCGGAACCATCATTGTACGTTGGGCGCGAGTTCATTGGCTGGAGTATGACCATGGCGCTACGACGCAGGATCATCCAATCCTCCCCACTCGAAGTACGGCTTACCGAGGAGGCGAAGCGACTTCGCGAGAAAGCCAACACACTTCCACCGGGCCCTGCCCGCGAGGCACTGATCCGCAAGGCCCGACAAGCTGAAACCGGCTCGCACATGAGCGAGTGGCTGGCGTCTCCCGGCCTGCAGGCGCCTGAATAGGACCTCCGCCGCGCTCGTGATACGTTAGCTGCCATCAGCGGCCACGGTATCGGGCGCCGCTGACTGAGAGACGCCATAGCGCTCCCCCGCCTGCTAGCAGGGAGCGCTTGTGTGACAGAGCAATTCAGTCCCAAGACCCAGGAATTGTTGGACCGGGCTCAACGCGCGATAGACAAGGCCATTGCACTTCGCAAATTGAGCCGCAGGCAGCGATCAGATGCCGAGCGAAAAACGTTCGAGCTTGAAATGACGATGTATCGTGAGCGGGCGCAACAGCTGCAAAATAAGAACTAGGGCTGCGGGGCTTGACGGCGGTTGCGGTGCCGGAGGCTGATCGGCCGGGTGACAACATCAGCACGACATCGACGAGCGCGCGCGCATGGAGCGCATCTGTCTGATCTGGCGGAGGAGAGCACTCTATCCCTCGAGCGCGTCGCCCTGATCGAGATGCCGGCCCGTACGGTGCCGCGGCAGCCGAGCCCGCTAAGCGTTCAGACTTCCCATGGTCTTCCCAATCCAAATTACTGGGAAGATCGGGCTTTGCATTTCTGCCGTAAGTAATTGAAATCGCTGGTCGGGGCAGCTGGATTCGAACCAACGACCTGCAGTACCCAAAACTGCCGCGCTACCAGGCTGCGCTATACCCCGAATGTCCGGCGAACCCCGTCGATACACGCTTCCCAAAGCGCCAGCAAGCTTTCCTAGACGCCAGCAAGCTTCCCAAAAAGACCGCCAGGGACGGGGGCAATAACCCCTTCCCGCCTATTTGCTACCGAACAGCGGGTGGCCGACGCGGTCGCCGGCGCGGATGCCGTATTTTTGCGCCGTTCCCGCCACCACCTCCAGAACGGCGCGCGCGGGCCCCCTGGATGAGATGATCCTGGTCGACATCGGCTCGGTATTTTCGGCGATGCGCAGGATGCGGCCGTCGGCGCGAATGAAGATCATGTCGAGCGAGACATAGGTGTTCTTCATCCACATCGAGACCTCCTGCTCGGGATTGAAGTCGAACAGCATGCCTTTCCCATCGGCCAGTTCCTTGCGGTACATCAGGCCGGTCTGCTTCTCCTCCTCCGTCGTCGCGATTTCGACCGAGAACACCTGCACACCGTTTTTGGTGACGATCTCGAGCGGCTGGAAGCTGGCGGCTCGGACGGGTGCGCTCGCGACGGCACAGCCGGCGACGACGAGGATGGCGGCAAGCCAGCCCTTCGCAACGGCGAAGACGGCCTTTCGATCGAAATTCATGGACGGCACTCGAGGCGTGGGACTGGGCCAGTCCTTACGCGGCGGTCGCCGGAAAAGCCAGAGGCGCGCCCGTCAGCCAACGCGCCTCTGCTCACGATCGCGGGAATTGGAATTAGTGGGACGAGACCGGCGACCCCGTCTCGGGATGGATCTCGGCCGCCATCATGCCCTTGGAGCCGGGCCCGAAGCGGACCAGGACATACTGGCCGGGCCGCAGTTCGGTCATGCCGAAGCGGCGCAGTGTCTCCATGTGCACGAAGATGTCGGGCGTGCCCTCGCCGCAGGTCAGGAAGCCGAAACCGCGCAGCCGGTTGAACCATTTGACCTGCGCTCGCTCCAGCCCGCTGGTCGCGGTGACCGAGACATGGGTGCGCGGCGGCAGCATCTGCGCCGGATGGATCGCGGTCGATTCGTCCATCGAAACCACGCGGAAAGCCTGGTAGCCCTTCGCGCGCTGGATGCACTCGACGACGATGCGGGCGCCCTCGTAAGCGGTCTGGAAGCCGTCACGCCTAAGCACGGTAACGTGCAGGAGCACGTCGGGCCAGCCATTGTCGGGAACGATGAAGCCGTAGCCCTTTGAGGCATCGAACCATTTGATAACGCCGTGAACCGCGACGAGGTTGGCACTGCCCTCACCAAGTTCGGTGAAGGGACTGAGTGCGCTGTCGCGACCGCCACCGCCGTGTTCGCCCACGGAGGGAACTCCGACCTTCTTGGACTCAAATCCGTCCGACGACCCCATAACCCCGGACCCCACACATGCCATGCAACCCGCCTGAATGGGGGCGCCGAATCACGCGTCTTTAGAGAATCTTCCCAACAGAGGATCTTCTCAACTCGATGCGCCGCGAATCTTTCGACTCAAAAGATAACACTCCCGGTTGCGACGCATAGACAAAAAAGAGATTCGCCGGAACCTATGAACAGCTTGCACGGCCGCGAATCAAACTACCGCCTCAATTAGCGACAAAGGGCCCGAGCGTTTCGCCGATGTCGTGGCGGATCACGAGGTCGGCGATATCGTCCTGCTCGGTCGGCTCCCGGTTGATGATCACCAGACGTGCACCTGATCTCTTCGCCATCATCGGAAAGCCCGCGGCCGGCCATACCACCAGCGAGGAACCGGTCGCGATGAAGAGGTCGCAGGCTTGCGACAGCGCGGTCGCACGCTGCATTTCGTCCTCGGGCATCATCTGGCCGAAGGAGATCGTGGCAGTCTTCACCGGCTCGTCGCACGCGGTGCAGTTGGGCGCGGCGCCCGCCTCGTCGAAGCGGAGCTTCACCCAGTCGAGCGGATAGGCCTGCCCGCACCCGATGCAGCGCGCATACGTGGTGTTGCCGTGAAGTTCGATCACGTGCTCTGCGGCGAAGCCCGAGGCCTGGTGCAGATTGTCGATATTCTGGGTGATGATCGCGGGAACCTTGCCGGCGCGGTAGAGCGAGGCGAGCGCGCGATGGCCGCGGCCAGGCTTGGCGGCCGCGAAGACCTCCTCCATCGCAAAGCGCCGGCGCCAGGATTCGTCACGCGCCTCCGGGCTGGCGACGAACTCATCGAACGGGATCGGACGGTTGCGCGTCCAAATTCCGCCCGGCGAGCGGAAGTCGGGGATGCCGCATTCGGTCGAGATGCCGGCGCCGGTGAACGGCACGATCCGTTCGGCCTCGGCGATCATGTCGCCGAGACGTTCGACGCCGCTGCGAATATCCGATGCAATCAACGCCGCCTCCCGTTTGTTTTGCCTTTTTGTTTTGCCGGTTTGTTTTACTGATTAATTTTGCTGATTTGTTTTGCGCTAGCTGCAATGTGCGCAAGCGACAAGACTGTTGACGCTCTTATCCACTGCCCCGCAAGCGTGGTCGGCAATTCTTTCCGCCCTTCGCATATCACAATCCTGCAATGCCTCCTCCCCATTGACGCCCCAATCAGAAGCGCCAATGCATATGTTGACGCGACTCAACGCGATTGCGGCGGCAGTGCTTGAGTTCAGGAGTGTACACATACTCTACGTGTAGAGGGGATTTGACATGACCGAGGACGAACAACGCAAAATCCGCGAACGCGAAGAGATCGCCGCCCGTGTCGCCGCCTTCCGTGCCACGCAGGAAAAATTCAAGCGCGAGCGTGAAGAGTATTTCGTGTCGACGCTCGACAATGCCCGCAAGGTGGAGCGGCCCTCGCTCTGGCCGTAAGACACCAGATCACCATCCATGAAAAAAGCCCGGAGCATTGCCCCGGGCTTTTCATTTGGTCCAGCCGTCACCAGTGACGGTAATAATGGTGGCGGCGATAGTACGGTCCACCGCCATAATAGGCGTACGGGCCAGGGCCGTAACCATAGGCCGGGCGACCATAGTAGCCATACCCCGGGCCGTAGCCGTAGCCATAGCCATAAGGATGGGACGCTGCGACAGCGCCCGCGGTGATAGCGCCGGCAGCCAAGCCAAACGCGAGGCCCGGGCCGATGCCGCGACCACGCGCCTCGGCGGGCGCAGGCGCAGCAATCGCGGTCACGCCGACGGCCGCAACGGTAGCCAAAATTGCCAATGTCTTCTTCATGATCTCCTCCGTGATATTCGCCGAGGCAACGCCGCCGCCGCGCGATGGTTGCGCGCAGGCTGCGGAACTCAGCGCCGTCAAAAAGTTACGAAACGAGGGGAACGAAATCGATCGGGCGCGATTGCACCTGCAAGTGCGGAAGCCTCCGCTATCCGGTTGAGGCAACAGCACGAAGACCCCCGTCAGTATCTTCGCGATGCTGGCGGGGTTTTCAGTTTCACGGGAGGCAAATGGCAGCGGACGATCATTGCTGCCAAGGGGCGGATGATCGAGGAGGAAAAAATGCCAATATCCGCGCTGCTGGCCCGAATTCGCAGGCTTCTTCCCGGATCCGGCAACGAGCATTACGACGAGATCGTCCGCAATTTCGGTGTCGGCACGCTGCGTCCGCCGCCGACGCCAATGAGCGACGGCGAGCTGGCGCGGGCCATTGCCGAGTTTCTGAAAGAGACACCGTCGAGCTCATCCGTGGCGACCCTAGGCCGGCGGATCGACCCCTCCTCGCCGCTCTGACGCCACTCTCGAACGGGAACTCTCGCAGGCCGGGAACGGGGGGCGCATACGCACGTTGAGCTTGCCTTCACGACAGGAGACACGACATGCCCGTTTGGCTTGAAGTTCTAGTCAACCTGTCCGGCTATGCCGGCTTCGTGGCGCTCGCAAACCGCGGTGTCGCGTATCCGGATAGTTCCGTCGACGAGCGCTAGTTGGCGTGCGGCGCCTGGCCTGCCGTGCGCATCAGCCTGTCGGCCTTGACCGCGACGCGCGTGTCTTCGAGCTGCGGGCGCAGCGAGAAGCTGATCACCACGAAAGCGAGACAGAACAGCGTGCCGACGATGGCGATGCGCCGGTAGGTGTGGCGGTCGCCTTGATAAAAGGACGGTTCTGAAAATGGTGTCATGAATTCGTTCTTGGCAAAATTGGTTCTTGGCAAAGTCGTTGCCTGTCTTCGCCGGACAGACCTATCCCAAGTAGAGGCAAGCGCAACGCGATTGGGTTTTTAACCTACCGAATAGGGTTATCGGCTTTCCGGCAAGCTTCCGTTAGGAGTTTGCGAAGCGTCTTTAGAACTCGGCGAGCCGCTTCAAGCTGGCGCGAAACCCGAGGCTGCGATGGCCTGCGACCAGCACGGTGCCGAACACCTCGGCCGCGTCGTCGCTGAACGTCCCGGAGAAGCCGCTCGTCGCCTCCTCGCCGCCGAACAGCGGCCGGGTGAGGCCATCGGCGAACGGCGTATGCTGGTTGGTGGCAAGCTCGCCCTTCCAAGTGCCGTCCTTCGAAGAGTCGTTCTTCGACGTGCCGCGGCCGATCGTGTAGGAGCCGCGCGACCAGAAGTAAGGGCCGCCACCGAGCAGCAGGCCGTCCCGCAAGATCAGCACGCCGCTGTCGCGGCCCTTTACGCCGTCGAGCATGTGGATGTGGATGGAATAAAGCCCGTTCTTCATGTTGCGTCCGCCGCGGGAGCAACGATAGCGCCGGACACGGAGAGCGTCGAGACGATGATGAGACGATTCGCGCGTTTGCCGACCGGCTTTGTTCCAGCTTCGCCTGCCTTTCGTTCTCAAAGAACGAATCGGAATAGACGAAACCACGCGAAGCAACCCTTAACAATTCGTTTGCACGCGAACGAGCGCACCATCGCAAACGAGCGCTCGATCACATCGTGTCGTCTGATGTCGATCGCGGCGACGCCTGCGGCACCGACGACCTGCCTTTGCGCAAGCGCGGATGCCGATCGTACCAAAACACTTTTGCGATCTCGGCGAACATCTCGAGAAACCAGCACGCATCCATGTCGCGTCTCCCTCGCCTCATCTTGTAACGAGGACGCAAGGACGGGACTGTGCGAAGCATCCCGCCGGCTCGGCTTGGAGACGCGTGTCCCGCATCGATACAGAAGCCACGGCTTGTTCTGCATCCGACTCCATTTCGTTCGCAAAGAACGAATCGGAGTCGAGAAAATCAGCGCAAAACGATTCCTAACGATCAGTGAAGTCGGGCGCAGTCGCCCGTGATCAGCGAAATAGCGCGAAGCTCGTCACGCCGCTCGCTTCGCCGAATCCTTCTCCGAAAACTCCTTCTCCGAAAAGCAGTCGAGGATCTGGATGCGGAGCTCTTCCGCGGCCGGGCCCTCGAGCTTCCTGAGCTGATTCCAGAGCCTGATCACTTCGCGTTGTTTCTCGACAGTCATGGGCACACCTCCAAAAGAGATGAGTCACTAGAACAAAATAAGAACAAAAAGTCCAGTCCCCTCCCCGCGAAATTCGCCGGGCACATTGCCTTGAACCATCCATCGCGCTGGCGCGGTTGCTTTTTGGAGTTTCAACCTTAGGTTCGAGAGACGGCTGGCCAGGCGCTGAAATCCCAACGCCGTCAGCCACGAGAACCCCGTGCGCGAGCGCGGGGTTTTTCTTGCGGGAACGCAGTTCGGCCCTCCCCGTTACACTCTCCGGAGCGAGGGGACCGTGATCAGAAAATACTACGCCGTCGAGGTGGTGCGTCAGATCGAGGAGACCGTGGAGATCATGGTCGAGGCGCCGGACGAGACCAGTGCACACCATGCAGCGCTTGCGCACCTGAAGGCGCGCGGCTCCGAATATCAGTGGCTCAATCCCAAATGCGATTTCGTCGTCTGGCGCGAGCGCCAGGTCGATACGCCGGCGATCATCGACGTGTCGACAAAGCCGGAGTAGCGGCCGGAACGTGTGTCCCGCTGCACGTTGTCCTGGCGAATTCAGTGGTGCTGGCGGCGTGTCGCGACGCGGCCGTCCAGCTCGAAGAGCCCCGGTCCGAAGGTCCGGGGTTTTTCTTTGACGGCTCCGTCAGACCGGCAAATTGTCGGTCATCCCCGGCGGCACTTCGCCTTGCTTGCGCCGCTCGGCGAGCAGCTCCTTCTCGGCCTCGTACCAGAAGGTGTCCATCGTCCCCGCGGGCTCGCCGGCCTCTTTCCAGAGGTGATAGGCGCGGTTTCGAATCTCTTCCTCGCTTAAGCTGGCCATAGGGTTTCCTCCCTGTCGGAAGCAAAGCCTGACACAGCCCGAGAGTTCCTTCCAGCTCGCGCCATCACACGGCGCTCGTTGCGGCGCCTCGCGAAGCAAGCCGCCGCAACGAAAATGCCAGCGCCTTGGACGGCGCTCCTTTTAGACGGAGTGCTTTTTAGACGGAGTGCTCTTTAAACAGAGTCCTTGGCCACCTTCAGCGGCGAGGCCTTCACCGACTTGCTCGCCGGCTTCGCCGCGAACTGCATCGGCTCCTTGGTGAAGGGATTGACGCCCATGCGGGCTTCGGTCGCAGGCTTGTTCACCACCGACATCTTCGCGAAGCCGGGAATGACGAACTCGCCGGATTCGTTGAGCTCTTTGTAGCCAACCGTCGCCATGTACTCGATGACCGACTTCACGTCGTTCTTCGACAGCTGCGTGCCCTCGGCAATTGCATCAATCAATTGGGTCTTCGTCATCTTCGCCATGTCTGAATTTCCTTCTGTGCGCGCGAGCAGGCTTTGCTCAGGAGGCGGTCCGACCGCGCAACGCGCTTCTGATTCATGCCAACTTTCATGAAGTGACGGGGCTTAGAACCCATCGAGGCCTAAAACGCAAGCAGGGGTTCTGCGGGGGGCCCGGACGCCCCCGAAAAGATGCCGCAGCCAGCGCCGCTACTGGGTTGAACCATTCGCCGGCTGAGGCGTCTAACTCGTTGAAGTCCCCAAGCTTCACCCCATCAGAGAGCCCCGCCTTCCCCCAGGCGGGGCTTTCGCCTTTTCGGGACCGACCCGACCACGCCCATCAGGCCCGACCCGAGCTCTGCGCCCGAGCGACGCGGACTACCATCACAAGGCAGGTTCTCTTTTCAGGCCATCTCCTGCATAATGGGGCATGGCAAAAACAAAAGTGACCTTCAAAACCGTCCGCATTGCAGACAACGACTGGAAAATCCTGGCGGATTACCCGGGCAGCGAACAGCGCGAAATCAAGGGCTTCACCAGCAAGGCAGATGCCGACGACTGGATCAACGGAGATCGCAAGATCGCGTGGCTCCGCTCCCAGGGGTACGCCAAGTGAACTGCGCATCAAGTGACCTGCGTATCAGGTGACCTGCCTCGCGGAGTCATCTCGTCGTGAAACCTGTGTCTGGGCATGCCCCGTTGAGACTTCAGTAACCTAACCCCGCCAAGCTCCTCGCAGTATCGTTGCGTTGGAGTACCCCACAGTGCTGGATTTTAACGAGCTGCGTGAACTCGCGGCTGACGTTCGCGTGTTTGTCGACATTGCCGAAGACAAGGCCGAAGCGCTTCGCGCCGTCATCACGGCCTATGACGTGGTGCTGGCGATCTTCCCGTCCGAACAGGGCATGGGCCTCCACGTCATCAAGGGCGGCGAGATCCTGGACCAGATTGCAAAATCACGAACCCATGTGATGTACAGCCACACGGCCATCGCGGTTCCCGACCTGGAGCACGCAGAGGTGCTCAAGCAACTGACGTCTCCCGTCACGCAACGGATCGCAGCCTAGGGTCTGTTGGGATTCATCTGGAGTTTATCGCGGCCGCGGCCAGATAGATCATTGAAGTGAAGCTCTGGTCGGTCTTGTCGGCGCGCATTGCGATG
>NZ_JADPKY010000145.1 GCF_023074185.1 Bradyrhizobium sp. 132
AGCCCCCTTCGTGCTGCCCCATCTCGGCTTCGCGCCGAACACCGTGAACCGGATCCTGGTCTGGGGCCTGTTCGGGCTCGGCTTCGACATCCTGTTCGGCTTCACCGGCTTGCTGTCGTTCGGTCAGTCCGCCTTCTACGGCACCGGCGGCTTCGTCGCCGCCTACCTCCTGACCCGCGCCGGTTTCAGCAATGTGCTGGGCGCGCTGGTCATCGGCATGATTGCAGCCGCCGCGACCGGTTACCTGATCGGTCTGATCGCGTTGCGCCGCACCGGCATCTATTTCGCCATGATCACTGTGGCGATCGCGGAAGTGTTCTTCTTCGTCGAGTTCAATCCACTCTCCGATTTCACCGGCGGCGAGAACGGCCTGCCCGGCGTGCCGACGCCGAGCTTCAATCTCGGCTTCACGACCATCCACTTCACCAATGGCTGGTCGCTCTACCAATTCATCGCGCTTTGCTATTTCATCGGCGTCGTCATTGCGCTCAGGATCGTACGCTCGCCGGTCGGCGCCATCTTCAGCGCGATCCGCGACAATCCGCTGCGTGCCACCGCCGTCGGCCACAACATCCACGGCTACAAGCTGACCGCCTTCGTGATCGCAGCCGCTTACGCGGGCTTCGCCGGCGGCCTGCTCGGCGTGCTGCAGGCCTTCATGCCGCCCGACGCCTTCACCTTTGATACCTCCGGCCAGCTCGTGATGCAGACGGCCATCGGCGGCCGAGGCACGCTGTTCGGACCGCTGGTCGGCGCAACTGTTTGGCTCTTCCTTCAGGATTTCCTCCAATCCGCGCTGGGTCTCGGCGCAGCCTGGAAGCTGGTG
>NZ_JADPKY010000105.1 GCF_023074185.1 Bradyrhizobium sp. 132
TGGCCCATCAGCGAAGTTGCTCCTTGTCTGGCGGAGGTCCGCTCATACCGCCATTGCAGGCCAGATTTGCTCAACCTGAGTTCTTCTCATTTTGACCCAACTCGGACATCAGGTGGGTGAATACAGGCGGATGTAGCGCGCGACACCGTCGTCCGTTGAAGCGGATTGACGGAGAAGCCTCCTCATCCGCAATTTGACAGCATCTCCTGGAGTATTGTCTCGACCGAGTGCGGCGAAATCCCAAGTTCACCAAATCCGGGCATCTCCGGCGATGACACGGTGTCGATTTGCATCAGTTCCACTTGATTGCGCGTGAGGAGCGGACTCGGCAACATTTCGGACGCCCACGCAAGTGCATGCCAAACGGCAAGCGGGATTGGAATCAGTCGGGGCGCAAGTCCAGCCTGATGCGCAACGGCTCTGAGAAACTCCTCGTAAGTGTAGACGCGAGGGCCGCCGAACTCGAAGATCGTTGAAGGCGTCTCTGCTCGCTGCATGACCCGAGCAATCGCCTCCGCCACATCTTCCACATAGGCCGGCTGCAATCTGGTCACGCCGCGGCCGAACATCGGATAGACTGGAAGCTGGCGGAGGAGCTTGAGGATGGTCGTGAGAAATGCGTCATCCGGTCCGAACATCACGGCCGGGCGGATGAAAAGTGCCTCGATGAACGCGGCCCGGACCGCCAGGTCGCCTTCGCCGCGCTTTCGGATGTACCGTGATTGCGAAGCGGCATCGGCGCCGATTCCTGAGATGTGAATGAGCCGATCGACTCCGGTACGGTGCGCTTGAGCCGCTACCCGTTGGGCAGACTCGACGTGAACGGAATGAAAAGTCTCCTGTCCGTGCTCGACGTAAAGGCTAACCGCATTTACAACGCCGTAGGCGCCGGCAAGCGCATCCGCGACTGATCGCTCGTCGTGAATGTTGGCCCCTACGGATTGAAGTTTCGGATCATCACGACCAAACAGCCTGTGCCCCTGATCCGGATGCCTTGACGCGATCCGAACGGGAAATCCGCGAGAGCGCAGATGCCGAACGATGCGGCGGCCGAGAAAGCCGGTTCCGCCGAACACGGTGACGGTGCGACCGTTCGTTGCCATCCCTTGATTTTCTCGGTGCTCAGAGACACCGTAGCATAGCCCCAGCCGAAGCTGATGTCAGGGTGATGGCCTTTCTGTCTCAGCGAGTCCCCAGCTTCCTGAACAAAGTCGCTATTGATTCTTTGCAGGCGCGCTCGGAAGCACGGCCGCCACACCTTCCGGATTGATGTTGAAGGCCAGGAATATCAACGGCTCGTTGCCTGGGTTTCCCCATTGGTGCACGAGGGCGTACGGTTCATAGATCAAGGAACCCGGTCCCCTTGCTTCCGTCTTGCCGTCGACCGTGTTGGCCCCGGTGCCGGAGATGATGAAGTATAGAGCTGCGCCTGACCGATGGTGTGGCGGGTTGGAAGGCATCCCCGCCGGAAACGTGATTCGCGTGAGATTGAGATCATAAACGCCTGGCTTCAGGTCGGGGATCGGATCCGCTGTACGATATAACTCTCTCACGGCGGTAGGGGCCGTTTGGGCAGACCGGTCCAGGTCACCGGCGGGCGCGAGCAACAAGTGGAGGAAAATAGATGGCCCGTTGCCGCCAGCCCTTAGCGCAGCGGTCTTTCCGCCGGCGATGAACAGCCCCTCTCCAGCGTTGAGCCTTTTGGCCCCGCCATCGAGCGCGACCTGGGTCGAACCTGACATCTGGTAGAGGATGCCGTTGGCTGCCGAGATGCCGCTCATCTCGTCCGGGTGAAGGGTGACGGTCACCGCTTTGAAATAGAGCGGCACGTCCGTGACGGTCGGCAGTTTGGTTGCGGCGATCACCGTTCGTGTGATTGCCGGTTGAGCCGGGGTGGTTTGCGCGGTCCCGGAGGCGGGAAGCGCCATCGCGCCGAGCAACAGTAGTTCGGTTGTCCTGAACTGCATGAATGCCTCCCAGGTTCAGCGATAATCGGAGCAGCATACGCTCTCCCAGCGCCTCTTGGAATGGCAGGTCGCTTTGGGCTGCTATTGGATGGAATCCGAGCGCAAAGGCCGAGCGAAACTGAGTTCGTGGCCGTCGGGGTCGATCAGGTGGAAGAAGCGCTCACCCCATTCGGCGTCGCGGGGCGCGGTAGCTGGCTGGAATCCCGCTACGAGCGCACGGTCGTAAAGTGCGTCAACATCGGCAACGTAGAAGATTACCCGCCCCCCACCAGGACCAGCGCCGCTCGGCACGTTGGGCGATAAGGTTGAGATAGCTCGTCCCGGCTCGAAAGCTTGTGAATGACGACTCCTCGCCGCCATGCAGAATCTCGAACCCCAGCGCGCGGTAGAACCGGACAGCTCGTCGCATTTCGTGGGTGCCCAGTGTGACCGCGCTGATCCCCTCGATCATAGACAGAACTCTCCTGTTTTTTCCCTGTGCCGTTTGTAGTCGATCCTTCTCCCTGCGAAAAGCAGGGACCCCGCTGAACGGCGAGCCGGTGCGAGGCGGCCGCGTCCGCTTTCGCGATTTTGAGCCTGCCGTGTGTGGTAAGCTAGGGCGTGGATAAATCACCCCAAA
This sequence comes from Bradyrhizobium sp. 132, assembly GCF_023074185.1. Classification (GTDB taxonomy): domain Bacteria; phylum Pseudomonadota; class Alphaproteobacteria; order Rhizobiales; family Xanthobacteraceae; genus Bradyrhizobium. The sequence continues at coordinate 2,587 of NZ_JADPKY010000105.1, forward strand.
GTCGCACCCCGCGAAAGGAGCAGAATATGAAGAGCGATAAAAACGTTATCGAATACCTCAACAAAGCGCTGCGCCACGAGCTCACCGCGGTGAACCAGTACTGGCTGCATTACCGTTTGCTCGACAATTGGGGCTACAAGGCGATCGCCAAGACATGGCGCAAGGAATCCATTGAAGAGATGCAGCATGCTGACAAGCTCATCGAACGCATTATCTTCCTCGATCGATTTCCCAATATGCAGACGCTGGAGTTCGTTCATATCGGGAAAACCGTGAAGGCGGTGCTCGATAGCGACTTGAAGGCTGAGTTGTCAGCGCACTCTCTCTACGCTGAAGCCGCGACCCATTGCCATTCGGTCAAAGATTACTGGACACGAAGCCTGTTTGAGACCCTGATGCACGATGAGGAAGAGCATATCGACTTTCTGAAAACCCAGATCGAGCTCGTCACGAAGATCGGCCCCGAGCTCTATGCCCAATATCATATCGGAGAACTTGGCGAAGGCTGAGGTGTTGAGGTCGATACGTGCGAGCAGCCAAGCCAGACTCGGCCAACCATCGATAGCTCTCGCGAGCCAGATGAGGAATGTCTATTGTTGGCCCATTGCGCCCGTTAAGGCGGTGCAGCGAAATGTCGGAAGTTGGGGGTAGACGGGACGCAGCCGGGTCCGGTCCTAAAGGACGTTCGTGACCCGGAACGGAAATGGCAGCACTGGCGATATACGTCGATACACGTGGCTGGGTTCCGAACGATGATCAGTTTGCGCCCGGTGCGTCTGGACGCGCCTAACTGGTGTACCAACGACTCAGATATCGAGCTAACTCTACGCCGGACCTCAATCTGATCTCAACGCGCGGCCAACCTCTTGTACGCCGCGACGGCCCGCGTGAGGTCATCATATTCCGCACAAGGAATGAGGCACAGATTTCCGAGCGCCGTAAGGAGTTGCTCCGCTTTGGCGGGCTCGCCAAGCACTAGATAGGCCTCACCAAGATGCTCATGCGCGCTGCGGTGGCGGGGATTCAGCATCAACGCCTGCTGATAATGACCGATAGCCGGACCAAGCTGGGGGAGCCGTCGATAGGCATAGCCGATGTAGTTCTGGGTATCGGCATTAAGGGGGTCACGCAGTGCGGCGAGTTCGAACGCGGCGATAGCGCCATTCCAATCCTCTGCCGCGAGCGCCCTCTTGCCGGCCTTGAAATCGGGATCGAGCTGCGCCCACTCGGCATCCGATGCGACCGACGCCATGGTGGTGCAGATCGGCCAGGCTTCGGGCGTGATCGCGGCCTCAACTCTACGGTTGAGCCCGCCGACTAGCGGTTTAGTCCTCCACTCCGGCATGCTAATCGCATAGACACCTGCGACCAGTGCACCGAGCACTGCAGCCACTGCGATCGCGCGGATCATCGTTGTCATCTCGGCATCTATGGCTGCCGGGCATCGAGCCAGACAACCGACCGATCATTGTCGTGCACTACCTACGGTATCGTTGCGCAAGTATGCCTTGGCCTCACGGATTTCCTGCCGCTCCGTATCGGCGTTCTTGGTCAGCTCTACCAGCTTGCCAAAATACTCGGTTGCCTTCAGGCGGTCGCCGGCACCGTCGGCGGCGCGGGCGGCTCCCCAGAACGCGCGGAAGCGATTGGGAGTTTGCTTGAGTGCGGTCTCGAATTCGCTCAGCGCAGCTGCGGGCTGCCCGACCTCAAGAAGCAATTCCCCGAGCAGCTCGCGGAACGGAAAGAGGCGGTTCTCCATCGCCACGTGTTTGAGGCTGCCATCTTCGCCATCGGCGGCCGCCCGCATGAATTTCAGGGCCCGATCGCGGTCGCCTTCTTTGAGTGCCACCCAGGCGGAAATGGTAAGCATTTGCTGTTCGGTGCGGTCGGCCCAGTAGGACTGGTCGGCCCCCTGCAGCGTCGTGCGCAACACCTTCATCGCTTCGATTTCTTGCTTGGCGCCGCCTAGATCGCCAGTACGTACCATGCCGAGACCGCGTGTGAAATGGGTTAGCGAATCAGCCATGGGATATTTGGTTGGTGTCATCGGCATCGCGGCAGCACCGGCCCAGTCCGCCCGCTCCAGGACGTAGCGGGCCGGCATAGCGGACTTGGCCGTGAAATTCACGAAGTTGATCGGTCGATCGCCGCGATCGGCGGTGGCAAGTGACTTCTTGATCATCGCGTCCGCCTTGGCGTCCTGCGCGAGCTGCAGATGCGCATAGACGGTAAAGTCTGACGCATGATAGTAGTCGGGCTGGATCTCTAGCGCCGAAGCGTTTGAGGCGATCGACTCTTCCCAAAGTCCGACCATGGAATAGATGTGCGACGGCATGTGCCGCGCATGCGGCACGGCTGGAGCAATGCCGGCATAACGACGGGCCGACACAACACCTTTCTCAGCAAGCGGCGCAAAGTCGTAGGCGTGAATTAGGTAATGGGTCACGCCCGGATGTTGCGGGTTCTGTTCGAGTAGTTTTTCCAGAAGTGCTGCGGATTTGAGCTGATTGGCGTAGGTGAGGTCGTCTTTCGGCGCCGAGGCTTGTAGCGTAAGCGCATAATAGACCTGCACCTCGTAGTCGTCAGGATAGGTTTGCGCCATCCGCTCCATCGCGGCGTTGTAGGCCGCTAGGCGCGCATCCACCGCGATTCTGTCATGATCGCGGAAATAGGCGCTCAGGGCCTCGATCCAGTCGCGCTCACGCTGCGTCTTCGCCTCGGTAGCCCGCGCTTTTTCCAATGCATCCCAAGCCGCCTGCGCCTCCGCTCGCGTCGGCGTGGTTGCGAGCGTGTTGCCGAGGAGGTCCATCGCCACACCCCAATATCCCATGGCGCAGGTGGGATCCTGCTGCAGAACCGCTTCAAACTTCCGTCGGGCGATCAGAAACCAGTACGAATGCAGCATGGCGACGCCGCGGTCAAACTCGGCCTGCACATTGGGGTCGCAGGATGTAGGAAAGCTCACTTTGCCGAGCTGTTGATCTTGCTGGGCGATTGCGCCGCTTGTCAGCGCGGCGGTGACTAGGCCCATCGCAAACAATACTCGTGTCCACTGAGTGCTCATTGTAAGCCTCCTCTCCAGCTTGGACAGCGGCGGCGCACGAGCTTGCAACCGCCACGCTTTCGAGATTCCTGTTGTTCGGTTGTCCTGCAAAGGTGCGGACGAACGCATAGTCATGGGCGCCCAAAATCGCGCCCGCATCAATATCAAACGAGATGTGTAGTTTGCCCGCCGAAGGCACTGTCGCTACCGCGGACTTATTCACGGGCGCGCGGCAGGCGCCGGTGGCAGCTCAAAGCTTACTCTTCATCTCTTATCCCTAAAAGAGCAGGAAGACTTCCGTACTTGGCCAAGAGCCGCACAACACCTTTGCCACCGGAACGTCGGCTGTCGGAGGTACACCGGGCAAATGTTCTCATGGGCTTGACCGCCGCACATGACCCAAAGCTGACTTTGCGCTGGAGGTCTCGGCAGCTATGATGTCAACCGATGAAGATAACATCTGACACAGCCACGAGGATCTGTCGTCGATGAGGTTAATGTGTGTGGTTCTGCTGCTTGCATTGATGCAGTCCGCAGGTGCGCAGCAGCAAAGCTCGAAGATAACTTTGCGTTGCCAAGGAACGAGTAGGTTGATGGTCACATCCGGAGCAGAGTTGGAATTCGCGCCCGTCACCAATCTCAGCATCATTGTGAGCGGGGACGATCAAACGGTGTCGTTCCTAGATACGGTGTCGTTCCTAGATAACGCCGTTCCGATCACGATGGTCACCCCCTTGCTAGTCGGATTCAGCAGTCAGTACGCGAATGGGAGACCGACCATTTCCAGCCGGATTGATCGGCTTACCAAGAGCGTCGAAATCGATTGGATGCACGAGAACGTCGGCGATAGCACCCATTGGGAGCTTACGTGTCGTCCCGCGCGCCTCGTTGAGGTCCGCTGAGTGAGGCATGGCGGAGTAGATTTGCGCAGGTTGAGTATTTCGCATTTTGACCCGGAACGGACTCTTCACGTCAAGACCACACGTCCGATGGAAAAATAGCGTAGCCTACTTTGCTGTTACGCAATCGTCCCCTACGTTTCTCGCACGTTAACCACCCAAAATCTTAAGGATGACCATGTTTGCCAGGATCGGCTTCGCCGTTGTCATAACATGCGCTACCGTAGCCTTTACCGTCCCGGAGGCTAATGCTGCGGATACCGAACTCTCACTCGCACTCGATAATGCCGCACAAGTTGTGCCTCGTAACGTCTCGGTGCGGGCGGTCGATTATCATGGAGGCCCGGCGCTCGAGGTTCGACGCCTCATCTCGGGGGCCGATCCGGACATCGACACCTTTGCCTTCGTGCCGGGCTTTGACTTCCATAACGGAACCATCGAGGTTGAGGTTGCCGGCAACCCATTGCCCGAGGCCCCCCAGGCGCGCGCGGCTTCGTGGGAGTAGCGTTTCGGGTCCAGACGACTGACGGGTCTTTTGCCAGTGAAGGAATTTATTTGCGCCCGACCAACGGGCGTGCAGACGACCAAGTCCGGCGCAATCACTCAACGCAATATTTCGCATATCCAGGTTACGACTTCGCCCGCCTCCGGCGCGAGGCACCGGCGCAGTACGAGTCCTATGTCGACTTGATCCCGGGCGAATGGACCGCCATGCGCATTGAGGTACAAGGCACGACCGCCAAGTTATTTGTTGGGGAGGCTCCACAGCCAGCTTTGATCGTCAACGATCTCAAGCGGGGAGCAGACGCGCACGGCAGCATTGGGCTTTATGTCGAGAACGGTACGGATGGCATTTCCGGAATCTGCGCATCCGGCGGACATCTTGATGATGTAATGATAGTTCCAGAGCCCGGGTATGGCCCTTCGGCGAAGTGGCAGCATCGTTCCACGAGGTCCGCTTATTGAGGCAATGGCGGACAAGGTTTGCTCAGGCTGAGTTCTTCGCATTTTGACCCAGAGCGGACAGTCGATTGCCCGCTTCGGTCCGTCGGCAGCCGGCATTAGATACGGAACCAATCCCTTGCGACAGCGTTCTGTATGATCCCGCTCCCGGCCGACATCAGGAAAAATGAGCCCGCCATCAGTTCATCGCATTGAGGATTCGCGCCGGTTCGAGCTGCTCCTTAACAGTATTGTCGATTATGCGATCTTCATGTTGGACGCGGAAGGCCGCGTCGAAACCTGGAACGCGGGAGCAAAGGCGCTGAAAGGCTATTCCGCTGAGGAGATTATCAGCAAGCCGTTCTCGACTTTCTACACGCCCGAAGACCGCGACAAAGGCCTTCCAGAGCGCGCATTAGCTGCTGCCCGTAACACCGGTCGTTTTCATTCCGAAGGATGGCGAGTTCGCAAGGACGGAAGCCGATTCTGGGCGCTCGTGGTGATTGACACCATCCGCGACGATTCCGGCCAACTGATTGGCTTTGCGAAGGTGACCCGGGACATCACGGAGCGTTATCAGGCTCAGCTTGATCTCTTGGCGAGTGAGGGCCGCTACCGCCGGTTGGTGGAGGCGGTTGTCGACTACGCGATCTTTCAGCTCGATCTATCTGGCCATGTGACCACCTGGAACCCCGGCGCACAGCGAATAAAGGGCTATGCACCACCTGAGATTATTGGGAGTCACTTCAGTCGATTTTACACGCCGGAGGATCTTGAACTCGGCGTACCGAAGCGCGCTCTCACGGAAGCTGCCGAAAGCGGTCGTTTCGAGGCCGAAGGCTGGCGAGTGCGGAAGGACGGGACGCGCTTCTGGGCATCTGTTGTCATAGACCGCATTGTGGATGACGCGGGCAGCCTTGTTGGTTTTGCCAAAGTTACCCGAGATTTGACCGAACGAAAAAAGGCGCAGGATGAGCTCCTGAGTGTGCAAGCGCAGTTAGCGGCCTCTCAAAAACTCGAAGCGGTGGGACAGTTGAGCGGCGGCATTGCCCACGACTTCAACAACCTTCTGATGATTGTGCTGGGCAACATCGAAACAGCCGAGCGGCATAGTCGTCATCTTCCCGGGAGCGTGAACATCCAACGCGCGCTAACAAACGCGAAAAGAGGGGCGCAAAGAGCAGCGGCACTAACCAGTCGCTTGCTGGCTTTCTCGAGAAGGCAAGCTCTCGATCCTAAGCCTATTGATCTCAATTCGTTTCTGAACGGCTTGCAGGACTTCCTCCAGCGCACCCTCGGAGAGGGTATCGAGATTCAGACGGTCGGAAGCGCAGGGCTTTGGCAGATCGAAGCGGATACAAATCACCTGGAATCGGCGATTATCAACCTCTGCATCAACGCGCGCGATGCCATGCCGAACGGCGGCAAGTTGACTGTAGAGGCGGTGAACGTCTCCGCCGATGAAGAATATTGCCGGACAAATCCGGAGCTTTCGCCTGGTCAATACGTGGTGCTGTGCGTGACGGATACCGGAAGCGGCATGTCCAGTGACGTCCTCCACCACGCGTTCGAACCCTTCTTCACAACGAAAGAGCCGGGACAGGGAACGGGACTGGGGCTGAGCCAAGTCTATGGTTTCATCAAGCAGTCCGGCGGCCACGTCAAAATCTATAGTGAACTCGGCCACGGCACTAGCATCAGGATGTACTTTCCTCGTTCGTATGTGAGCAAAGTTTCGACTGAGGCCGATTACGAAGAAGCAGTGCCCGAAGGCGAAAATTTGGAAACAATTCTTGTCGTCGAGGATGATGCAGACCTGCGCGCCTATGTATCGGACGCGTTGAGGGATCTCAATTATCGCGTTGTTTCCGCTCCCAGTGCGCAGTCGGCGTTGACTACGCTGCTCCAGGACACTCCTCGGATTGACCTTCTCCTGACTGATGTCGTCATGCCTGGAATCAATGGTCGCGAGCTGGGCAGGCGAGCTCTCCAGATCCGCCCCGGTCTCAGGATTCTTTATATGACGGGGTACTCGCGTAACGCGATAGTCCACCAAGGACGCCTTGAAGAGGGAGTAGACCTGTTGGAGAAGCCTATATCTTTGGCAAAGCTTGCGCTTCGCGTGCGAGAGATGCTGGATCGGACGGCATCCAGCTAAGCGCTATTTCCGCTTGTGGCCCGTAGCTGACCTTAGCTCAGCGTGCCGCGAGGCCTGCTTTTGGGAGGCAAGCTGAAGCATGCCATGCGAGCGACCAAGGCAGCTTTTGACCCAGAGCAGACTTTAAGGCTCCCTCTTTGTCGCTGCCTTGAAGTAAGTGACGGCCCCGTTAACTCAGGTGAATGCGCCCATCAGCGGTCGTGATAGCGTTCGGCATGCGACGCAGACCCGCTGAAATCAGTTCCGGGACATTCCTGTTGGCCACGGCAGCACTGCTGTTGGTGGCGCTGCTTGTTCAGCGGAAGACCGAAAAGCCCTAGAGAGCACGGCCTAGAGAGCACGGCGATGGCGATTTTGCACTTCCTCGCTGGGGCGGCCGTTCTTCTCATCTTAGCTGCCGGGATGATCTATTGCGCTCGCGCAGCTTTGCGCCCCAGCAGGAGGTGACCGGCGGCCGCTTGTTCGGCCAGATCGCGTCGATACTCCGGTTTAGCATTTTGATTGCCGCAAGGTTTGGGCAGCACCTGCCTGCCCTTGAATTCCTCCGGCGCCCCACCCGAGCCGTAACCGCTCACGAATAAGAATGGTAAGCCCCCGGGGTCGTTATTTCAGGGTTGCAGCCGTGAGAGCAGACGTTGTCGATCCTGATCGCGACGTTGCTGATCTCCGCGCATCCGTTCAAGCTCGGCTTCAGCTTTTGCCGTGTCTTGGTTCTCGCGCTTCAGCTCAATAACAAGCGCCTCTTGCTCGGCGAGGCGCCGTTCCCCTTCGACGACATCGCCCTCTATCTGCCTCAGCTCATCGTATATCGCAGTGGTGTACATCACGATCCTCGCGCGGCCGTGCTGCGAATGCACGTCGGAGACTAGTTTGCCGCCTCTTGCTGGCTTTAGTCGGCTGCGCCGCGCAAAATTAGCCGGAGCGCGAGGCGCATGACTTTCAACTCAGCCAACTTCTTGAACGTTCCGGCCGATGCCATTTTTTCCCGCTTTGACCAGTCGAATACGGGACAATGCTATTAGCGATGGCCGAGCAGCTTGAAAGCACCCAAGACACTTGCGTTCCGCCGAAACATTAAAACCTCATGGTCCGTTGTTTCGAGCGAACCCTTTGCCCGTTTGTCCCGTTCTCCAACTGCGGCTGCTGATGGCGTTGACCATCAGCGCCATTCCAAGCTCCTAAGCAGCGGAGGTAATCATGGGAATGCAAGATCGAGAAACGAATAATCTGATCGGGAGTGATAAGGTTGAGGGAACGACGGTGTACGGCGCGGACCGACGTGAGGTCGGTACCCTCGAACGTGTGATGATCGATAAAAGAAGCGGTCAGGTAAAATACGCCGTCTTGAGCTTCGGCGGTTTCCCGGGGCATCGGCGACGACTACTATCCGTTGCCTTGGCAGTCCCTGAGATATGACGAGGGCCTTGGTGGCTATCTAACGAATATTACCGAAGACCGGCTGAAGTCCGCGCCCAAGTACGGTGACGAAAGTAGCTGGAATTGGTCGGATCAGAGTGAGAGCAGAGTGAACAAGTATTACGAGAGCACCTTCATCTAATTCCCAAGAGGACCGCCCGAAAGGCGGTCTTTTGGCGTCAGTCGGATGCGTTGCACCATGCGTGCGCGGCCTGGAGTACCGCGTTCCCAGTAGGATGGCGGTGGTATTCGCACTTCTGGTTGCCGATGACTGGGAACGTCGCATTCGCGATTAGAGATAAGGGAACGAAAGCCCCTGCCAGGCTTTAAGCAACAAGAGACCGTCGCTCGCCGGTACTAACACGGCGCATGTCGCGGATAGCCAAAGGTCGCTGCCCTGCGACCCGCTGCTCTGAATACAAGCGCTCGCGCAGATAGCCAAAAGCGGCGGTCTCCAGTTTCCTTCAAAAGCGTCAGCTGTAAGCCTCCCTCTCGAACGATGGCCCGGCTGTGTAGGTACCGACAGACATCGGCCTGGCGCGGCGCGTTGCTTGCCGTGTTCCTCTACGGCTGTCCCGGCTTCTTCCAAGCCCTAATTGCCCGCGAGCCACTCAATACTATCGGCCCACATCCATTGAGACCTGGAAATGCATAATCGGCTTCAGGGCATTCATGCCGATTGCTGTCGCTGCGGTGATGCGCCCTGTGGGCGGCGCGCAGATCGGTTTGCGCTAGCGATCGTGTCTGCCATGGGATTCGCTCCTTCGCTCTGGGGCTATATGACCCAAAGCTAGGTGTCCAGTCGTGCACGGCGTGATTCCAAACACTCGGCCAAAATTTGATCCGCAGCGAGTCTCGCACGTCGGTCGTCATGCAATTCGTCCAATTTTTTCAAGTAAGCGACTGCCGCTACTTGCAAGAGATCGAAATCATGCTCGCCGGTATCACGAAGGTTGGCGACGTAGCAATAAAGGGCGGAACGCTTGTCATCGTTCTCGCTGATGCCGCTGTGGAGGAGCAAGTAGTTCCGCCAGGCAAACGCACACGCGCCTTCTATCGCAAGAGAAGTCATGGGCACCTCCCAAAGGCAGAGAAAGACTGACGACCCGTTTCGTTCCGAGAATTTCTTGGGTGTAACGTTGTTCCGTAGCTGCGCCACAAGGTGTTTACATGCGGGGGTGTTGGTGCTCAGTCGGCGACTGTCCATAGCGCAAATCTGTCAATGCGATTGGCTGTTCGCGTCGAGTTGAGGCTGGTTGCCTTTCGAGTGGCGGGGCTTGTCCGAATGGGCGTGCGGGTGTTCCCAAAAAATGGGACTGGGGAACATGCGAGACTTCCGGTTCTGGGCCCTTAGCCGAAGGTCGCTTGAACCCGTGTCATGTCGGCTTTCAGGGGCAAACCCGAAGGCAATCCAGCATCGCGTCGACCGCCGCTTGTGACCCACGGCAGGCATAACCGCAGTGTGAGGCACGCCTTTGCGTAGCCTGCTATCAAGAAACATGAGACCTCACCTACTTGAACTTAGAAGTTTGCGGCTATCATGACCGAATGTTTAGGCGTTCTAGGCACCGGAAAAATGCGGAAGGCAGTAGAGTCGCACGACTGGGCTTGGCAGGTGGCGGCAGACACCTATCGGCTGAAGTTATTCTGTCAGCTCACGGGGCGAACGACTCCCAAGGGTGCATCTGTCAGCGATGATGAACTCAACGAAGCCATAAGCCAAAGCTTCACGCAGATGAGCGATGCACGGTTCCGAGAGATGATCGAACTATCCACCGACGCTTCCCTCGAAGCCTACGACAGGGTTGTATCTGCTGCCACCAAGCTTTCGCGCTCCCGGCGCCCCAACTGATTGACTCGCTTGCAATCCCGAATGGCAAGGGCTGGCGGGAAGCCAGAACTGGAAAACTGGTCCAAACGACGCGCTCGTTGAAGTCATCGTTTGGCCCTTTGCGTCGAATGTCACCCTCACTTGCCGTCGGCTCTTTGGGGTGGACGGGACGCGGTCGCGGTCATAACCGATCGACGGGAATGACCCAACTCCGACATCACCCCTCCGGCACCCCGGCCAAGCTCAGCCCCTCATAGAGGCGCTCGCGTCCGGCGAGGTAAATCGGATCGCCGCTTGGTAGGTGGGTGCGCGCGCGGCGAATGGTGAAACTTGGATTGAGGGCAAGTGCCGTCCGCGCCGCGCGTTTCGCCTCGTCAACCGCTCCAAGGCGCGCCAACGCAGCGGCGAGCCAAAAATGCACGAGCGGATGATTTCGATTGGCCTCAATGCTGCGGCGTAGCCAAGCCACTGCTTCCTCGTTAGCATCAAGGAGAAATTTGGACATGCCAACGATCATCAGCCAAATATATGAACGGGCATCGCGTGGAGATAACCGAAGCGCCTCCTGCACGTAGGCTTCAGTTTCCGCGGCACGGCCGACGTACACTTTGGCGAGACCGATCCAAGCGTGAGCATGGGCCAAATTGCGATCCAGCACCAGCGCCCGTTCACATTCAGCAATACCTTGAGTCGCGCGGTTCGTTAGAACGAGGACGATGCCAAATCGCAGGTGCGCCAACGCATGCTGGGGAGCCAGCGACAGAACCTTGTTCAAGGTCGCCTCAGCCACCGCGAGGTGCGGGGCTGGGTCGTCAGTTAACAAGGCGGTAACAGTTGCCTCATCCAAACCTGCTCTACCTACCAGCGCCTCAATACAACTGGGGTCTAGTGCCAAAGCCCGTTCAAAAAAACCGCGCGCCCGCGCTAGGTACTCTGAGGTAGTCCCCCTGTTTGCGAAAGCGATGCCTTGGAAATATAGGTCCATCGCGTCGGGGTTTAGGGAGTGCTCGGCTCGCCGCGCCTCGGCTGCAATGAGCTCAGCATCTAGCGCATTGGCCAGTCGGGCGACGATTTCGTCCTGCATGTCGAACAGATCCGCGATGGGCTTATCGAACCGTTCGGCCCAAAGGTGATTGCCACTTTCGGCATCGACAAGCTGCACGTTCACCCGAAGCCGGTTACCGCTGCGCTGGACCGAACCTTCGAGCACATAGCGAACGTTCAACTCACACCCGATCTTCTTGAGGCCGGCCGTCTTGCCCTTGTACGTGAAAGCGGTGTGTCGGCCGATCACGAATGAACCGGATATGCGCGACAAGTCGGTGGTCAGGCTCTCGGTCACGCCGTCAACGAAATAGTCCTGCTCCGGATCGCCACCGAGGTTGGCGAAAGGCAGCACAACCATGGAAAGGCGAGGTGGCGAGAGGGAGCCCGGGGCTGCGCGCTCGGCCTGCGTCAACGGGCTGGGATTGTCCCAGACTACAGCATAAGGCCGCACAGGGCGGTCAATGTTTTTGAGAGTCTGTTCGCCCAGATCGGCGAACTCGACCCCCACCTTGCCCCGGACATAATCGTGCGCAGAAGACGAGATACAGATGCCGCCTGGCTGTGCGAGGCTCTCGAGCCGTGCCGCGATGTTGACGCCATCTCCGAAGATGTCATGCGGCTCAACGATTACGTCACCAATATTAATGCCAACGCGGAAGGCAATGCGCCTTTCTTCGACTTCATCCGTTGTAAGCTCCTTGATGCGGGCCTGGAACTGCACCGCAGCTCGGACCGCTTCGACTGCGCTCGGAAATTCTGCCAAGAACCCATCGCCGGTGTTCTTCACGATGCGGCCGCCATGGTCCGCTATCGCGGGCTCCACAGCGTTCGCGAGAAGCGCTATCAGCTTCGCATGCGTCCCCTCTTCGTTGTGGTGCATGAGCCGCGAATAGCCAGCCACGTCAGCAGCCAATATCGCCGACAACTTGCGCTCAATCCGGGCTGGGCGGTCTTGCACCATAGCAGGGGGCCTCGCGGGTCCGAGTTATACGACAGACTCGGTAATATGCCTACTCAACCGGATGTCGGTTTTTGGCCCGTTCGAGACATGCCGGCCCGATCTGACCACGTCCGGTTTTTCGGCTGGACCGGAAGTCATCGCCGCAAACCGAGGCGATTGACTCATAGCTGTCGTCGATCCGCGAATTTTCGGGAACACACCTCAGAAAGTCGAAGCGTCGCAACCTGGTAGGTTTTTAGCCAAAGCCCGCCCTTCTTGCGAGCGCGCTGCACGCTCGTGTGGCCGGCCACGTTATGAAGTACGGAAACTTCGTCCTTTGGCATTCCCATCGCATTAACGATGCCACTGGGAATAAGCGGCAATGTGCGGACTGCAAACTTCGGTTTCAGCAATCGCGTCCATTCTACTACCCGAACAGGACAGTCAGGCCGTGCCGAAGTTTGTAAAGTCACCATTAACGATCATAGCGCTGCTGCTCGGCTTCACGCTTGCGAGCTTTTGGGCCATGATCACCTGGAAGGCCATGCAGGAAAGAGGGCTCGCCTTCGCCAAGGCCGGATCCGAGACCCAGGCGCTCACGCATTCTCTCGCACAGCACGCCTCAAAGAGTTTCAACGCGGTGGCGCTCGCGCTGTTCGGAGCGGGCCAGTACATCCGGCATTCCGACAAATCCGCGCGTGCGTCGGCCGAAATCAACGATCTGCTTGCTCAATACGCGAAGAACATTCCTCAGGCGCGCGAACTGGGAGTGCTGGGGGAGACCGGCGACTGGATGTTTTCTTCGTTCGAAACCGTGCCGGCGGTCAACAACGGCGATCGCGAGTATTTCCGCTACCATCAATCCAACCATGAAGACGCGGCGCCCCGCATCAGCGATCCGCTGATCTCCCGCGTCACGGGAAGGCCCACCCTCCTGATGACCCAGCGGCTTGCGAATGGCGACGGCTCGTTCGGAGGCGTGGTGTTTGCTGCTATCGATCTTGCGTATTTCAGGTCGTTCTACCAAGGATTCGAAGCAGACCAGGACCGCTCCGTCACACTCATGAAGACGAACGGCAAGGTTCTCGTCCATCGCCGCGACGATCAGGTCGGCAAGGACGTCGCGGGAAGCTCGTTGTTTGTGAGCCGCCTCAAGGAGGTCGAAACGGGCCTGTATTCCATCGTGTCGCCTTTTGATGGCCGCGTGAAGCAATTTGCCTATGAGAGGGCGTCCGATTTTCCAATCGTGATCAGCGTCGCGACTCCCGAGGACGCTGTCTTGGAGGCCTGGCGCCGAGATCGGAACTTTGATTTCCTGCTAGGCGGCGCAGTGTCCACGATCCTGATCGCTCTGGGGCTGGTATTGGCCAAGCAGATCCGTAGACGCACGGTGCTGGCTAGATTGCTGCGCGAGCGAGAGCGTGGATACAGGTTGCTCGCTGAAAACGTCGAGGACGTCGTTACCCGGTTCGATCAGACCGGTCACAGACTGTATATCTCCCCCTCGGTCGAGAAGCTCCTCGGCTGGACGCCCTCGGAAGTTCTGCAGCAGCCCGCCTATTCCAACATCCACCCGGCCCACCGGGATCTCGTGAAGAGTCTGATTGCGGAACTCGGGCCGCAGACACCGACGGGAACCGCGGAGTATCTGACGCGCTGCCGCAACGGCAACTACGTGTGGGTCGAGACCCAGATGAACTATGTCGATGATCCGGACGAGCCCGGCCCGGAGATCATCGGCGTGATCCGGGACATCTCCAAGCGCAAGGCTGCCGAGGAGCAACTCGTCGCCGCAAACGAGCAGCTCAAGGCGCTCTCCGAAACCGACCCCCTCACTGAGATTGCGAACCGGCGGCGCTTTGACCGGTTGTTGGATGCTGAATTCAAGCGGTGCCAGCGTTCGGGCTCGCCCCTTTCCGTGCTGTTCATCGATATCGACAAGTTCAAGTCTTTCAACGACACATACGGTCATTCCGCGGGCGACGACTGCATCCGGCACGTTGCGAAGGCCATCGCGTCCTGCCTGAAAAGGCCGGCCGATCTGGTTGCGCGCTACGGTGGCGAGGAATTCGCCGTTCTTCTCCCCGAGACGGCATCCGGCAATGCCGAGTCAGTCGCCGAGACCATCCGTCAATCGATCACCGACCTCTGCATCGCGCATCAAGGAAGCCCCGACGGGTGCATTACGACCAGCGTCGGGGCGGCAGGGGGCAAGTGCGATGCGAGAACATCCCCGGCTTCAATGCTGGCTGCGGCCGACGGCGCATTGTATTTGGCCAAAGAGCAGGGGCGCAACCGGGTCTGTGCTGCAGCCGAAACACCCAGCATCAGGCTGGTGAGACCCGCCGGTTAGCGTCGGATTGGTCGAAGTCGGCCCAATGCTCACCGCGCGAGCTCAGGTGAGCAGCGCCTCCGTAGTTTCACGACCAGGATGCTTAATCGTTTCTCATCGCGCGACTGCAAATCAGTTCGATCAGCTTGATCCTGTACTATCTCGGTGGCTTCATGAGGTCAGCTTCTGCCCGTTGCGCACCTCCACTTACACAGCCACTATGTCTCCCTTCAGGAGATAAGCCGACTCCAAGTCAAGTCGGCGACGGAAGTCAGCCTGTGACCCGAAGCCGACCTGTCTTGGCGCAGCGGCCGGTCGGAAATCGGGTGGATCGCTCTGAGTGAAATCCTATCGTGGGCGGGCGCACATAGGAGCACGACATGCACAAGTTTCACTCTATCGCAGCTCTTTGTGGAGATGGCCTCCGACCAGAACTGCGAGAGCTGTTCGAACGGCTGGCGATTGATCCTCAGTCTGGGCTGCACATCCGTGCCGACGGCATGGTCCAAGCCGGCCCCGATCCCGTCTCCAAGGCGTCCACTCGAACTGAAAACACAAACAGAGGAATTAGCTACATGTCGAAGGAAAGTGACAACAAGGCCATCGTGGGTCGCTGGTTTACAGACTTTTGGGGAGCGACCTGCAACCTGAATATCGTGGACGAACTCGCAGCGCCGGACATGCTGTTGCAGTATTCGCTTCACGAACCTCGTCGTGGCCGCGACGACATCAAAGCCTTCATGACCGACTTTCGAAAGGCGTTTCCGGACCTCAACTTCTGGGGTGCGGCTGACCTGATCGCGGAAGGCGATTACGTGGTCGGACGCTGGGAAGGTGGTGGCACGCACACCGGGCCGGCCTTCGGCGACTTTTTGGCGGGATCACTGCCTGCGAACACAGGGCGCAACATGAAGTTCACCGGTACGACCGTCCTGAAGCTTAAGGATGGCAAGATTGTCGAGGAGATCGGCCTCGACGATGGTGTGGCGGCCTTGACACAGCTTGGACTTATCAAGGCTGCCGCATAGGCGTATTTCTAATGTAACGAACGGCAACGGTAGGCCTGACATCGACCAATAGCGCCGGCGCACCATCAGCGGCGGTCTGGCCGGAATTCGGGGCGGCTTTGCCAATGATATGAATCGGGCAGCATCAGCGCAACTGTGGCGCTAGGCGTCGGCAGAGACTCGCGTCCGACGCGACGGTAACAAATATTCGTCTCCGCTGAGCGAAGAACATACCCGCGGAAGCTAAGTTCTTATTCTACAGGAAAAGGCCTCCGCCAGTGGCGGAGGCAAGTGTAGGAGGGACACTATCGTCAGCATGGCCAACGGCATTCGCCGCGCTGCCGTTCCTCCATCAGCCGCAGACTACCGAAGAAATCACTGGAGTTTAAACTGCGAGCGACGCCGTGATACGGCCGGCGTATAGCCCAATATCCTTGGCCGCGAAATCCGCCGTGCGCAGCAGAGAGACATCCGCGAGCACCATCCGGCTGAACACAAGATGCAGACTTTCGACCTCTTCAGAACAACCCGGTTCATTTCCGCAACGCTAGAACGACCCTTCGGCGGATGGATACATTCGTCAGGTTGGATGTCGTTAGCAAACAAAAGGCCCCCGGCGGGCATGCCGGAGGCCTACTTGGAGATCCAATCTTGGTTATCAAGAGCCTTTCATCCCTCCTTCTTCCGTGGTTCTTCCGTCGCGAACGGAGACTTACCAGTTGCGCTGAGCGCGGAGGAGCAGAACGACCGAGTCCTGATCCTCGGCAATGCCACCTTCCTCAATTCCCTCGGCGTCGAAACGGCAGCGCTCGAAGCGAAGGCCGAGACGCTGTGGGGCGAAGGCGCGACGGTCATCAACATTGCCATCGAGGGCAAGCTGGCCGGCGTCCTCGCGATCGCCGATCCCGTCAAGCAGTCGACGCCGGCGGCACTTAAGGCGCTTGCGGCCGAGGGCATCAAGGTCATCATGCTCACCGGCGACAACCGCACGACGCGAAAGGGGTTGCCAAGCGGCTGGGCATCCCGGATGTCGAGGCGGAGGTGCTTCCGGACCAGAAGAGCGCGGTCGTGAAACAAGCTGCGCGCTCAGGAGCGCATCGTCGCCACGGCCGGCGACGGCGTGAACGATGCGCCGGCGCTCGCGGCGGCGGAAGTCGGAATCGCGATGGGCACCGGTGCCGACGTTGCCATGGAGAGCGCCGGCGTCACGCTCCTGGGCGGCAATCTATCCGGCATCGTCCGGGCCCGCCGGCTTTCGCAGACGACCATGGGCAACATCCGCCAGAACCTGTTCCTGGCGTTCATCTACAACGCCGCCGGGATTCAAATCGCGGCCGGCATCCTTTACCCGACGTTGGGCCCGCTACTGTCTCCGATCATGGTTGCCGCAGCCATGGCGCTGTCCTCGGTCAGCGTCGTGCGCAATGCGCTGCGGCTGCGGGTGACGCTGTGATCTCGCCCTCGGCGCTGCTGCGTGAAGCGCGGCGATAGCGGGGCCTGGCAACTCTACACGTGCCCGACGTCTGCATCCTAGACCCGGACGGCGATCTCGTCAGCCGGTTCCAAGCGTGCGGCGTGGCCACTGGGGCAACTCGTATCGATTCTATTTCTTGGGACGTGGCCCCTTCTCTTGAGAGAACAGCTTGGTGCGCTCGATGTTTCCTGCACGGGGAGTCCGGGCACTCAAGAAGCCGATGTAACCCCTGCGCTTGCGTCCGTGCTGAAGGTATCCGTATTTCGCCTGAGTCCGGTCGGTTCCATGTCCCGAGGCTGCAGCAACCTCCTCGCCGGCGCCGAACGTCTTCTTGAGATCTGCGATCAACTGGTGGCGCATCACGCTGGGCGTGATTGTCACCTCGCCCTCCGGAAACGTCTTTTCCCCGAGAACCTTGATCGCCTTACGCACAGAATTCTTGGACTTGACGCTCACGACCATGTGGCCGCCCGCCTCGCGGCAACGCGCGGCGAGGTATTTGGCCGGCTCGTCCGCAACGGTCGGGTCGACGACCACCGTTGTGAGCTCGGTGCCATAAAGGCCTTGGTGCGATTTCACAGGCATGAAGCGGATCTCGAGGCGGCGCGGATCCGGCAAGTCGAGGCGGATGCCGGCCGACCACCCCTTCGGCCGGTCGCCCGGGACCATTTCTTCGGGCCGAACCGGGACCGTCAAATGGACCGCGAGGGGAAGCAGGTGGGAGAACTCGACTTCGACTGCCTTCATCCAGAGTTGCTGGTCCCAGGCCCGGTCCAGTTTCCCCAGAACGTGCTTCTTGCTGTTTGCTCCTCGCGCGAGCGTGGTCACGCTCGCCATTGCCATCTGATGGAAGCGCGAGCTGGGACCTTCCCACGGAAGGAGGTCCGGCTTGCCGGGAGGGTCGCGTTCGAAAGCAATCTCGATCGCATTCACCAGGACCTGCAACATCCGCCCGAGATCGGCCACCCTTGCATCGTCCTGCTGTTCGACGGCCGCGCGAACGCACGCGGTGAGCTTCCCGATGGCGATCGCCCCTCCGTAGTGTAGGGCGGCACGACGGCAGTAGAAGGTGTCGAACGAAATACCGACCGCTAACGGATCAAGGCTACCCGCCTTCAACATCCGCACGAAGATTCCCTTGTAGTCCTTCGCCGTCTTCTTATTGACGACGCGATCGGCAACAAGGGCACAGCACCGCTCGCCTCTCGCGATGACCTTAAGCACCGCCGCCAGGGGGCCACCCTCGTTATTATCGGCCTGACCCGTGCTGTCTTGTCGGCCTCCTAGCTCGCTGTCTTGTCGGCCCGTCGGCTGGCTATCTTGTTGGCCGACCTTGCCGGCAAAACCGTCGAACGGGCTTTCCGATGCTGCCCCTTCGATCGGCTGGCCCAAGTCGACATACGTTCTGTAGGGGAAAACTAGGTCGAGGCTGTCTTCGTGCATGGTGATCTGCATCCCGTTTGGTCGGCGCTCTTGATTCTGAGACCGGCGGGGCTGCGCTTGTCCCGGCCGGGTCACAGTATGAGCACGGCGCCTTGCAAATCCCGAGTCCAAGCCGTCGCGCCCGACAAGGAAGGTCACCGGCAGCGGCACCGACGCCGAGCGTGCGCTGGCCAACCGGTAACATGTGGTCACTTCCCGTACGGGAGCTCGAACTCAATCGTTACATTCGTCGAATTGATCGCGACCAAACCGGTAATCAATCGTTACAGACCTCGATCCGACCGTTACCTCATCCGGAATCTATCGTGACCTTCCCCGAATTCATCGTTACAGTTGCCATCATTCGCTGGAGAGAAGTTACGTCAGAACAGTCGCTTATGGACCAGCATGACTTTTTCGCCCAGAAGTGATCGTTACCTCCAAGTGCAAGACCAGGGGGGAGCCGCCATCACAAGCATGTTGCGGCAAGCTTCAACCTTTGGCTGGCCTCCATCACGGGGCTTCGCTCGGGCCGGGGTCGTCGACGAGTCGCAGGAAGGCGCCGCGCTCCGACGTCGCCGGCTTCGGCGCCTCCTTCGAAGGGGCAGCCTCAAGCAGCGCCGCGATCTCGGCGCCGACGACGCTGCTCCGCTCGAACAGCTGGCGCGCCACCGCGATCAGCGCCGACCGGTTAGCCTCGAGCAAGTCATGGCAGGTGCGATCCGCCTCGGCGAGCTCGATGCCGGCCGCTGCCCGGATGTCGGCGTAGCGGAGAAACTCCTCGGCCCGGCGCAGGTCGCCGAGATGCGTCAAGGGCGACGGCCCTGCCAGCCCCAGTCCGCCCAGCATCGCGCAGCTAAGCCTGGTGGCCTCCGCGAGATCCTCCCGGGCGCCGTCGGACGGCTCGCCGAGCAGAACTTCCTCCGCGGCGCGGCCGGCCAGCAGGACCTCGATCCGGAAGCGATAGGCGGTCGCCGTGCCGTCGAACGCGAGCGTAGCCGTGCGCATCGACATCCCGAGCCGCTGGTCCGTGCGCGTCGTGTTGGCGACGACGCCGTCGGCACCGAAGCGGAGTACGTCGACCACGGCGTGGCCTGCTTCGTGGACCGCCGTCCGCCAGCGCTGCTCGTCCGAGATGTCGGTGTCGCCGACGACAGCACGCCGGAGGTCGTCGAACCGGAGTACGCGGTTCTCGCGCCGTGCCACACGGCGCGCCTCCTTGACCACCCGCTCAGCGTCGGCGCCGGTCATGCCGGCAGCCGACGCCACGACGGCGGAGATGTCGACTGCGACGAGATCGCCCTTCAAGCGCACCCGGAATATCTTTTCGAGCTCGCCCGGCTCAGGCGGACCGATGCGCACCACGTTCTCGAAGCGACCCGCGCGGAGCAACGCGGGGTCGCAGGCCTCGACCTGGTTGGTGCAGCCGATCAGGAACACGCCCTCCCGCCTGCGCACGCCATCGACCTCCTCGAGAAGGGCGTTGACGCAGTTCGATGCCGATGACGGCGGGCGAAGTGTCGAGTTTCTGAGACATGGCGTGCTCCTTGTCTTGGGCGCCCCTTGCCAGCTTGTCCTGCTGGCAGGGCCGGAGCACGGCCGGACCATTCCATTAGCGGACCATGACGCCCGCTAATTCCGTGTTGACGATCAGTTCTAACTTTGCCTAGTGATTTCAGCAGTGGCCTATTTTGCTTTGTCGCCATCGCCCAGCTTGTCCAAGGCATCAGAAAGCCGGCCCGACTTGGGCAACGCCCGCTCGCTATCGGCCAAGGTCCGGTAGGTCCGTTCCATGGCTTCCAGATGGTGGCGTACGAAGGCGTCCTTGGCCGTTTCCAGCGCTTCCCGATATAGCTCCGCCAGTGTTAGATATTCTTCCGGGGTCATGAGGCACCATAGGAACCGGCACGTCTGGTTCGCATTCTTCGAACATGCCCCGATATTTCTTCCACGTCCACAACGTCGCGCCAAGCAAGGACGAGCAAGGCCAAGAGTTGCCGGACGACGAAGCGGCATGGCGGGAGGCCACGACCTTTGCAGGCGCTCTGTTCAAGGACGTCGATGGCAAGTTCCGGCCGGGCGAAGAATGGAGCCTAGAGGTGATGGACGAAGCCGGCAAACCGATCTACTTCATCAGCATTGGGTCTCGAAAAATGAAGTAAGCCCCCTTCGTTGCAGGCCTCTCATTCAAGCTACATGAATTCCGCTCGTGGCCGTCAGCTGAATAAGGTAAGGGCCGCCGACATGTCGGGTGTCTGCGGCGTTTGATTCCGGAGCGGCCTATTTTTGATTTTAGGCTCTCAAATGTTGTTGCGCCGGACGGAACTCTGAGTAGAGGATGCGCAATCACAACCCGCGCATGAGTGCCGACTATGGCGGAATATCGCCTTTATCGGTTTGACAAAGATGGGCACATTCAGGGGCCCCCGGTTATCGTCGATCGCGAAGACGATGACGCTGCCGTTACCCAAGCGAAGCAATACGTGGATGGCTTCGCTATTCAAGTCTGGGACCGCGCCCGTTGCGTGGCCGTATTGCCGTCCGCGGATTGAGGCCGGCCCAGCAGTCGCCTACCTTCCTTACGCTAATCGGCAGGTCTGGAGTCTGGGGTAGAGCAGAAGTCCTCGCCTCCGTTGCAGACCGCCGCCTTTGACCGGAGGCAGACATGGAGTGTTCTCATGTAAAGTGCTACCTTCCCCTATCGTATCGATCTTGCGGCGAGGCGACCTCGGGGCATGTCATGTCATGAGACGACGTGAGTTTCTTGGAGTATCTGCAATCGTAGCTCTGGTGCCGCTCGCAGCACATGCTCAAAAATTGCCGGCACGAATTGGATTGTTGGTCAGCGGTGCGCCTACATCGCTTTACACGCAGAATCTGATCAAAGCGATCAAACAAGGACTATCTGAGTCTAGCTTAGTCGAGGGGCGCGATTATTCGCTCGAGTGCCGATACGCTGAAGGAAAATATGAAAAGTTTCCAGCACTAGCGCACGAGCTGGCTCAAACAGGTGCCACCATCATACTCGCCCATACGATTGCTTCGGTTCGCGCCGCCCAGAAGCTCAACCCGTCCGTTTCCGTTATCATGTTATCGATCAACGACCCGGTCAGGGCCGGCTTGGTCGCGAGCCTTTCAAAACCAGCTGGGAACACAACGGGTCTCGCAAACCTCGAAGAAGATTTAACAACCAAGCTTCTCGAATTTCAGCGGATCATTGTCCCCGCGGCGACGAAGATCGCAGCTCTCTTTAACTCAGGCAATCCAACTCATTTGTATTTTCTCGAAAACCTTCGAACGCAAGCTGAAGCCTTTAATATGAAAGTTCTGCCAGCCGAACTGAAAACACCCGGAGCGATAGATGACGTGTTCACCGAGCTCGCCGCGCAACGCCCGGACACGCTGCAAATCATGTCAGACTCTGGAATTTTTGATTTGAGCGACCGAATCGCTGCGTTGGCGGAGAAACACCGCATCCCAAGCTTCGCAACATTACCAGAATTCGTCGGGATTGGTGGTCTACTCGCCTATGGCGCATCGAGACGTCGTCTCTTCGTCCGGTCAGGCTATTACGTCGCAAGGATTCTTCAGGGATCGCGCCCCGGTGACTTGCCCGTCGAACAGCCCACGCGGGTCGAGCTTTCGATCAACCTTAGGACCGCAAAAGCACTCGGTCTAATCGTTCCGGCGACGTTACTCACCCAAGCTGACGAAGTTGTTGAATAAACGCAATGTCGCCTAGTGGCCCATCGCTACCGTTGGGGCGGTGCCATTACTGATCATTGCCGGCGCGATCATCATCGCGCTCTCCACTTGACCAGACTGTATGGCGACGTGGGCTTTTGGTCCTTCGCCGAATCGCGGATGTTGCTCGGCGTCGGCCTGCCGCCTATCTTCCTGTCGATCACGGCAGCGTCCTATGATGGAATTCCGCCGGAGAAGACGACCAGGCCTCAGCCTTGATCAATGCGGCGCGCAATACCGGCGGCTCGATCGGCGTTTCGCTCGCGTCCAATGTGCTATCGCATTGCGAACAGTTTCACCAGAACAGGCTGATCGAGCATGTCCTGCCCTCGAGCGCCCAATACCAGCACACCCTACAGCAAGCCACGACTTACTTCGAGGCGCTTGGCAGCTCGGTCGCCACCGCACAACAACAGGCGATCGGGTGGGTCGGCCAGACGGTACAGACGCAGGCGGCGCTGTTGGCGTATATGGACGTGTTCTGGGTACTAATGCTGGTTTCGCTTGCCGCCATTCCGCTTGCGCTGATGCTGCGCAACGTCAAGCCGGGCGGCGCAGCTCCCATCGGTCATTGAATGAGCGCACAAGTAGTGGCTTCCTGAGACATTGCAGGAAGCCGCCATTCAGAACCGTCGAACAGGCAAGCCCTACCATGAACTCCGCACTAGTCTCCGCCATTGCCGCGCTGGCCGGCTCCGCCCTCGGCGGCGTCACGTCGCTGGCTTCGACCCTGCTCGGGCAACGCTCGCAGCTGCGAGCCCAGCAGATCGCAGGACACACAGCAAAGCTCGAAACCTTGTACGGTGATTTCATTGACGAAGCTTCGCGTCTCCACGCCCACGCTTTGGACCATAACAGCCCTCAGCCTAGCGATTTCGTCGGTCTTTACGCGAAAATTGGAAAAATGCGGTTTCTGTCATCGGAGGCCGTGGTTGCGAGCGGCGAAACTGTCATCCGCAGTATTGTCGAGACCTATCTCGAGCCGAACAGAGATTTGGCTCAGGTCAGAGCCGCCATGGAGAACGGTGCCCTGGATCCCCTGCGAGAATTCAGTAACGCGTGCCGAGCCGAGCTGCAGTATCTGAAGTTGTCTTCCAGCAAGTAGATGGCTGAGTTCTTGCCCCTTCCAAAGGGTGCCATGATTTTGTCCTGCATGGAGACGGTTTTCGCGGTTTGAAGCAATAGCCCTTCCATGAAAACCGTTGGTCGTACTTCCACCACTGGCAGCCCGGACCAGAATAATATCTGCTCCGCCAACCAATGCTGCTTTTGCTGTGGGCTGGGGGTCGTATTGAAGATGTCCATCTCGTTGACGGTCATCTGAGAGAGATTGACGAACGCCTTTACGCCATGATGCTTCGCGACGACGGCGACGTTGACAGCCGCTTCGAGATAGGTCGACGCGACTGACATTGCGAAGCAGAGACGTTCGCACCCTTCGATCGCCCGATGTACCGCCATAAGATCGAGTAGATCGCCAACCACGACTTCTGCACCGAGCGCGCGCAACCTTGTGGCCCGCTCGTCGTCCACACGAACCTGCGCCCGTACCCGGAACCCACGGGCGAGAAGCAGCTCCGTCACTGAGCGGCCCACCGAGCCGATCCGTCCAGCCGCCCCGGTCACGAGAATCGGAAGTTCATGTTGTGCCTTGCTCATCTTTCGCTTCACTCAGAATGAATATGCTTTTCCGCGCGACGTATCCGCTCTTGCCGCCGGTCGATCGGCAGGAGGATTTCGTCCCCGTCATCCTTTGAGGAAGGCCAGCAGGTCTGCGTTCACTTGATCGGCGTGGGTGACGCACATGCCATGTGGAGCACCGGCATATTCCTTCAGGCTCGCGTTTGGCAGGATCTTCACCGAACGCCGGGACGCGATGTCGATAGGAACGATCTGATCGTCATTACCCTGCAGCAGCAGGGTTGGGATCGTCATCTTCTTGAGATCATCCGTAAAATCGGTCTCGGAGAAGGCCTTGATGCAGTCATGCTCGCCTTGAAGGCTCCCCATCATGCCCTGAAGCCAGAAAGAGTCTATCTGGCCTTGCGAAACCTTTGCATTGGGACGGTTATAGCCAAAGAACGGCATTGCCAGTTCTTTGAAGAACCCCGCCCGATCGGCAAGCAGGCTCGCGCGCAGACCGTCGAACACGCTCATCGGCGTGCTGTTAGGGTTGGTGGGCGTCTGCGCCATATGGGGAGGTACCGCGGAAATCAGGACTGCTTTCGATACACGCGATGTGCCATGGCGGCCGATATAGCGCGCCACCTCGCCTCCACCGGTCGAATGGCCGATCATCGTCGCACCCTTGACGTCGAGCGTCTCGAGTAGTGTGGCGAAATCGTCGGCATAAGTATCCATGTCGTTGCCGGTCCAGGTCTGATCCGATCGACCATGGCTGCGTCGATCATGAGCAATAACGCGGTAGCCGTGGTTCGCCAGGAACAGCATCTGGGCGTCCCAGGCGTCTGCGGTGAGCGGCCAGCCATGGGAGAAGGTTACGACCGGACCGGCACCCCAGTCCTTGAAGTAGACCTTCGCACCGTCTTTCATTGTCGCGGTCGTCATAAGCTTTGATCCTTTGTGAGCAGGTTGGTGGGCTGGCGGCTGGGCGACCTTCGTCGCGTCCGCGAGCGCCGCTTTCGGGAGGCCGAGCGCGGCGACGAGACCGCCGCCAGTGAGAAGAAGATGCCGGCGTGAAGTCATGAGGTAGCTGCCATTACCCGACGCGAGTCGACTTCTTCCAGCCGATCGGCCGGGTCTAGGGATTTCAGCGCTGGATGCGCGTTGCGCTCATGCACATGAGACTTCGGCGTACGGTCGATCATGAGGCTGAGCAGCTCCGGGCGGCTGTAGTGACCGCGCGAGTCCATCAGGCGCTTGCGCTTGTCGATAGCCCAGAAATCGAGATCGGCGATGACCTCGCCTTCGCCCGATCGCAGCGGCGCGCCCATCAATGCGCCCTCTGGAGAGACGATCGCGGTGAAGCAGCCGCTAGAGATCGGCTCGATGCTGCAGCCGGTATCCTTCATGATCTGAGCTTGCTGCTCAGCGTTCAGCCAGGCCGTCGCACAGACCACGAAACACCCGGCCTCCAGTGCGTGCTGGCGAATATTGACTGAAAT
Organism: Bradyrhizobium sp. 132; assembly: GCF_023074185.1. Lineage (GTDB taxonomy): Bacteria > Pseudomonadota > Alphaproteobacteria > Rhizobiales > Xanthobacteraceae > Bradyrhizobium. Next base: position 27,967 of record NZ_JADPKY010000105.1, read on the forward strand.
TTGCCCGGAGAAACCGTCACCGGCGAACGAGCCAGGATACATAGCGGAGTGAATCTGCTCGCCGTCGGCCATCAAGGCGTAGCGGGCCAGCGGGTTGTAATGCTCCCAGCAGGCCAGTTGACCGATGCGCCCTACGGCGCTGTCGACACAGCGCAGCCCGGAGCCATCGCCCTGACCCCAGACCATGCGTTCAGGATAGGTCGGAGAAATCTTGCGACGGTGCTCGATGAGTGTGCCGTCGGCATCGAACAGGAGTTGCGCGTTATAGATCGTGCCGCCATGGCGCTCGTTGACGCCGACGGAGACGACCATGCCGGCTTGCTTCGCGGCCTCACCGATAGCCCTGGTGGCGTCAGACGGCACGGTCACAGCCTGATCGAGCAACTTGTAGTGCTCCGCGCCCATAAGGTAGGGCGCTTCGACGAAGGAAAAATAGGGGTAGTAAGGAATGACCGTTTCCGGGAAGGTCGCGAACTGGACGCCTTGGCGCCCAAGCTCGATGATTTTCTTGACCACTTTGCCAACAGTGCCTTCCCGGCTGTAGAGAACGGGACTGATCTGCACGGCCGCGGCTTTGACAACAGACATCGTGGCGGGTCCTTTTTGGCGGGTTGTTGATGTAATCTTTGGTCCCCGACATGGCTTCACCATGCCCCGGTCGACCTCAATCGGTTGGCGATGGAGCCTGGAGCGCCACCCAGCTCACAACGAAACCCGCGGATCGCAATGCGAACGCGGAGGTTCGGCGATGAGCATGGCGAGCGGCGCAAGCGGCCCGAGAGCGATCAACTCGAATTCCATCATTCCGGCGACGCCGAGTGGGAGCTTCTCCAGGAGTTCATGCGCCTCTGCCGTGCTGGTGGCGTTCACGATGAAGACGACGCCGCGGCCCTCTGTCTGGGAGAACCACTGCTCGATTTTTCCAGCGAGATGATTGCGAACCGTGGCGCGAACCTCATGGGGGCGGACCGAGGCGATCGCCTCGGGTGTGCCCTTCGCCGTGACCGAGCCGATCGCCAGGATCTTGGTTGTCGGAGCGACAACGGCGGCGAGCGCGGGCAATATCTCGGCATGGACACGCGGATTCTTGACGTCAGGCATTTTACTGCTTGCTCTCGGCAAATCGGTAGGGGGACCACGAACGACTTCGCAGTATCCGTAAAAAGCATCCGAAGCGGAGCGATCGGGTAGTCACGAAGCTACGAATGCGGTCTGATGGAGTCTGGGGCGCTACCAAGTTCCCAACGCGGTTTGCGGATCGCATCACGAACGCGGAGGCTCACCGATGAGCATGGCGAGCGGCGCAAGCGGGCCGAGAGCGATCAGCTCGAATTCCATCATGCCGGCCACGCCAAGAGGAAGCTTCTCTAGGAGTTCGTGCGCTTCCGCAGTGCTGGTCGCGTTCACGATGAAGACGACGCCGTAGCCCTCCGTCTGGAAGAACCACTGCTCGATCTTTCCAGCGAGATGATTGCGGACCGTCGCACGAACCTCATGGGGCAGGACCGGTGCGATTGCCGCGGGCGTGCCCTTGGCCGTGACCGACCCGATCGCCAGGATCTTGGTTGTCGGAACGACGACGGCGGCAAGCGCGGGCAGTATCTCGGCATGAACGCGCGGATTCTTGTTGTCGGGCATGTTGCTAATTCCTTTTGATAGATTGGTCCGGAGCGCCGCGAACTACTTCGCAGGCTCGGTCAAAAGCACGCGAAGCGGCGCGATCGGGCCGAGCGGGATGATCTGGAATTCCATCATCCCCGCCTGGCCGAAAGGAAACCTGCCCAGCAGTTCCAGAGCCTCCTTCGGATCGGTGACGTTCATCATGAACACGACACCGCTCTGGTCCTGCTTGAGGTACCATTGGTCGATTTTCCCAGCTAGATAGAGCAGTACGGTGTCGCGCACTTCAGAAGGAAGGAGCGGCTTCCACTGGTCCGGCGTCCCTTTGGCTGTGAAGGTGCCGATCGCCAGCAGCTTGGTGGTCGGCACGTCAAGGCCCGAAGATGGCGGCGCCGACTGAGCGGACGAAGTGGCCGGGCTGATCGCTACGAACATCGCGACGAGGGCGCCGAAGCAGGCGAGCCTGGTCAAGCGGGTCGCGTTCACGGCGAGCTTGTTGAGGACGCGGCTCATGACAGCATCGCCTTCGCCACTTGCGCGGGCTCGTCGGCCTGCAGCCAATGACCTGCCGGTATGAAAGTGAGGGACGCATTCTTGAGCTGAGACTGGCGCCGCTCGGCCATGGCGGCGGGGAAGTAAGGATCGTACCGTCCCCAGATCAGCTTGACTGGAATATCCAGCGTCTTGAGCGCCGTCAGATGCTTTGCGTTTCGGGCATGTTCATCGAAGAATTCCGCCGCCAACTGCACGAAGGCAGGACCGGCGCCAGGTTGGACGATAAAGTTGTCGCTGATCAGCGGACCGATGAACGCGCTGAAATGGGACTTTTGCGCCTCGGGCAAAGAATCCAGGAATTTCTTCTGCTGCCATCTCAGCAGCCAGCCAAACTGTTCGGGGCTCTGGGCGATCGCCACGGCCAGGGCCTGCATGCTCCGGGTCGCGAACAGCGTGATCATCTCGGGCCAAAGAACCGTGGAGTCCTCGCTATAGGCCGAGTTGAGCATGATCGCGGAATCGACACCGTCCGAATGGGTGAGCGCGTAATTGAGCGTCGCCATCCCCGAGGAATCGTGAGCGACCGGGACGATCGTCCCCAGATCCAGACCCTCGACCACCGCTTCAAGGTCGCCAAGTTGCTGCTTAAAGCTGTAGACGGTGCCGGCGGGCTTGTCGGAGGCGCCAAAGCCCAAAAAATCGAACGTCACCACGCGCCGCCCGCTGGCGACCAAGTGCGGAATCAGGTCGTCCCAGATGTGCAGATTGTCGGGGAAGCCGTGCATGAGCACGAAGGCCGGGCCAGAACCCGCATAATCTCGAGCGTAGACTTTTCCTTCGCCCCTAGAAATGCGATGCTCGACGAAGGCGGCGTGATCGGAAGACATGCATCATCCTTTCTTCCTCACGGAAGCGCTGACATGGGGGTCGCTTAGCGGCGAGGAACCAGTGCGAGATTTGTTGCTCGGACTCTAGCGATTACGGCGGGGCTGACGTAGGTCGTTCTTGCCACCATTCGTGCCACAGGAGCGAAAAGTGCATCGGGTCGGTTTCATCGTGCCGCAACGGTTTCAGCTGATGAGCCTTGCGGCGCTGACGGCATTCGAAATCGTCAATCTGCCCCCGGCCGACCAGCGGTACGACATCCATTTGTTGTCAGAACATGGCGGTCCGGTTCGGTCTTCCTCAGGGATGACGCTGGAAACCGAGGCATTCGGAGATCCCGCCTTCGACACCGTCATCGTGGGTTCGATCACCGAGATGGACATGCCTTCCTCCGATGCGACCATGATCGCGTTCGTGCAAGAGGCAGCCAAAGCATCCAGGCGGATCGCCTCGATCTGCAGCGGCGCGTTCGTGCTGGCTGAAGCGGGCCTTCTGAATGGTCGACGCGCGACGATGCACTGGGCCCATGCTGCCAGCTTCAGGGCTCGGTTTCCGGATGTCAGGGCAGAGGAGGACCGGATCTTCATCAATGACGGTCCGGTCTGGACGTCGGCGGGAATGACCGCGGGGATCGACCTCGTGCTGGCGTTGATCGATAATGATCTCGGTCCCGAAGCCGCGAAAATGGTCGCCAGACTTCTGGTCATGAACCAGCGTCGGATGGGGGGACAAAAACAGCATTCCGCACTCCTTGACATGACGCCGAAGTCCGATCGCATCGAATTGGTTCTGGCGCACATCCGTCAAAATCTACGGAACCCATTGACGATCGAAGAGCTTGCGGCGGTCGCCAACCTGAGCCCCCGCCAGTTCAGCCGGGCCTTTCTGGCCGAAACCGGCCAGTCTCCAGCAAAAGCCGTGGAGCGGCTTCGGCTGGAGGCCGCTAGGTTCATGATCGAAGAGGGGCGGCACACGGTCAATGTTGTGGCGCAGGAAACAGGATTCGTGGACCGCGAACGCATGCGTCGCGCATTCCTCCGGACCTTCGGCGTGCCACCGGAGATATTGCGGAGAAACGCTCGACGGGAAGCGGCGGCGGCTGCCTGACTTCGGGCTGTCAAGAAATATAGGTTTTTGAGGCAGACACACGACGTGGCGCCGAACGCCGCTCTCGGTCATCCGGCTTGCACGTGAGCGTCCGGGTTCGACATCAAATCATGCCATAACACTCACTAAGCGAACGACAGCTTCGCGCCAGAAGCGGCCGGTCGAGATTCTGTGGCGTTTAGTTTCTCTGGGCGATCCAGTATCCCACACATCGTCCGTTTCCCGAGCGGCCGCTCCACGTGCCCTTGCCGGAAGAGCCAAACAATCGGCCAGATCCAGATGCGTACTTGTCCTGTACCGCGACGGACGCGCGAACGAACCCCGAGCTTTGCACGTAACCTCTGAACCTCACAAGGTTTGGGTGCGTCACGATTCCATTCGAAATGTTGACCGTAAAATTGTAGGTCGGGTCGCACGTCCCCGACTGGGTTACGAACGCCAGATTCCAAGATCCGTTGAATGCTGCGGATGATGTGGCGGCGTGAGACGATGCCACGCAACAAACAAGAACTAGGGCCGACAAAGTAAGTGCCTTCATGATATGCTCTCCGGTGGGACAATTGTCGAGTTATGTGCATTCAGGGTTGACGCTCGCGGTCGCCCACATATTTGGATGCAGTAAGCGAGACGATCTTGCTGCGCTCTTTCCAAGGTTTGTTCGTGCCGCTGCGGCCTCGAAACCGGCGTTTACAAGAATTCTCGAAAGTTGCTTGCGCGCGTAAAATATCCGGCTCTTCGCCGTGGCATATGGGACGCGGACAATCTCGCTCACCTCGCCGACCGACTTCTCACGATAGTAGATTAGGTCGATGATTTCGCGATGAGCTGGAGAAAGCTTATTGATGCAAGCGAGCAAAATGCCCTTCGTTTCCTTGCGATCAAGTGCTTCTTCCGGCGTGTCGCCGGCGTCGACGATTCCGCGCACATCGTATTGATCGATATTCTCGCACGTTCGCTCTCGCAGGGAATTTATTGCTTTAAAGCGGGCGATCGAGAGTAGCCATGTGGAAACTCGCGCCCGGCTTTCGAACCTGTTTGCAGAACGCCAAACATCGAGGAAAACTTGGCTGACCAGATCCTCTGCAATTCCTGAATTGCGGACCGTTCGTTGGATGAAGCGAAGCACCCTGGTGCGGTGACGAGCGAACAAAATGTGCATTGCGGCTTTGTCGCCCTCCGCAACACTTTTTAGAAGCATCTCGTCGGAGACAGTTTGCTCCGAGTCCGTCACATTATGGACGGCATAAACCAGCTTGCCATGGTTGGCCGCATCGGACTGCCCAGGCAAAGGCTTCCGACTTTTGCCGCTGCACTTAGGCAGGATCGCGGTTGCGCGCGTCGGCGCAAGGCTAGGTGAAGGGATATCCGGAGGCTGGTGCTGAAATCGATTTGGCCTCTGCGCGCATTGTCGTCCCTCGCTTATGGACATCCTCCCTCTCCGCCTGGTTTTGACAAGACAGCACAAGGATGCGTCGCATGGAGTCGATCGCGCTACCCTACGGAGGGTTCGTATTTCTAGACTTCTGGTCTAGCAGTCTGCTGAAAAACCCCTCGCCAGGAAGGGGACTTGATGATTCACTTTATCATCTCGAATCGGCGGAGACGATCATGCGCGGCAGGTTTACGGATCAGGGCGGCCTGTTTTCGTACATCGCGCCGGATAAACGTGTGCCAGCGAACCATCCGCTGCGGAAGGTCCGGGAACTTGTCCGGGATGTTTTGAATGATTTGAACCGCAGCCTTGGAAAGCTATACGCCAGCGAGGGACGTCCTTCGATCCCTCCGGAGCAATTGCTGAGCGCCTTGCTGCTGCAGGTGTTCGA
>NZ_JADPKY010000121.1 GCF_023074185.1 Bradyrhizobium sp. 132
GACCAATTTCGAGGTCGAGAGGCCGGTCTTCTGCGATCCGGCCCGCATCGCCCAGTTGTTCTCGAACCTGCTCGGCAACGCGATCAGCCACGGCGCGCCGGACCAGCCGGTGCTGGTTGAGGCGAGCGCCTCAGCAGAGATGTTCGAGCTTTCCGTGGCAAACGCGGGTGCAGCCATTCCGGAAGGGGCTCGCAAGCGCCTGTTTCAGCCGTTCTACCGGGGAGAGGCGCATGGGCCTTCGCAAGGACTTGGGTTGGGGCTCTACATCGCGGCCGAAATAGCAAAGGCCCACGGTGGCTCGATCGGGGTCGCTTCGTCCCAAGCGGAGACCAGGTTCACGTTCCAGATGCCGCTGGAAGGCGAAGGGGCGCTACGCCCCTAGTGGTCTCACCGCAAGCCGGCAATTGCGATTGGCAGAGTTTCCGCTCGACCGCCCGCCCTGGAGGCTCATGACACAAAGACTGAAAAATCGGAGCCGCAGATTGACGCGTGGCAGTCGAGGCAGATCGTCGATGGGGCGACCGATACTGCCATTATCACCACGAATCTACAGGGGCGGCTGACGGGCGGGAATACCGGACCTTCCAAGATCCTCGGATCGAAGCCAGCCGAAATGCTCGGGCATTCGCTTTCCCAGGTGTTTGCCGATCAGGACTAGGAAGCCCATCTCGTGAAATTGAGGACGCGCTGGCGAAGGGCAAGGGCGGCGGCGAGGAGGGCTGGCGCCTGCGCAAGGATGGCTCACGGTTTTGCGCCATTAGAGAGCTCAGCCCCATCGTGGACAAATCGGATTAAAAGAACCGGGATTCACTTTGAGGAGCGCAGACTCGTTCCCGGAACGGTGCACCTCTCGCGCGATTAGCACTCGAGAGGGGAAAAGGTGTGTCGGAAGCGGATCGGTTTAAGAGCAGGGCTGAGCAATGCCGACGCTGGACGGCAAGGTCGGCCAATGACGCCTTCGCCGTGATCCGCGAGACCATCCGCGAGATGGACAAGGTCGCGATCGGGCGCGTGGTGCTGACCAACCGCGAGCACATCATCGCGCTCGAGGGGCGAGACAAAGGATTGATAGGCACCCTGCTGCGTTATCCCTACGAAGTCCGCGCCCCGGCGGAGTATTTCGACGAGATCCAGGACGTCAAAGTCACCAAGGACATGCTCGACCTCGCCAGGCACATCGTGAACCAGAAGGCCGGCACCTTCGAGCGAAGTTCGAGGATCACTACGAAAGCGCGCTGGTCGAGCTCATCAACCAGAAGCGCGCCGGCAAGCCCATCACCCCGAAGGAGCGGCCCCGCGGCAAGAACGTCGTGGACCTGATGGACGCGCTGCGCAAGAGCGTCGGTGGCGCCGCGGCCAAGACCGAGGCTCCGAAAAAACCGGCCAAGAAAGCGAAGAAGGCGTCCGCTGGCCAGAAGGAAAGGCTGATGCCGATCGCGGGCAAGAAGCCGGCCAAAGAGGCCGCGGCGAAGAAGCCGGCCGCGCGGGCGCGGCGGAAATCAGCGTAGCACTCCCTGACGCATCCGATGGCTCCTTCATCGCGGTTCCCCGCCGACTTCGAACTCGACGCCTTCCATCGACTTATACAAGCATCTGCGGCAATTAGATTCGCCCAGGGTCAGCGAGAGGGGCAGAGATGACCGACGAATCGAGGGTTTCAGGTTCCACATTCAAGTGGAATGTCGCCGCCTCTCAGATCTGGAGCTCTGAAGCTACGGCCTTTCTGAATGGCGGCGGTGACGCGGGCCGACTGATCGCGGAGCGCGACTGGTCTGCAACGCTTGGACCGCTCGATGCCTGGCCGCAATGCTTGAAGACGGCGAGGTCGATTCTGCTTCGCTCGCCCGTGCCGCATGTGATGCTATGGGGCGAAGACGGCATCGACCGGCATCGAGGCAATCTGGTGAAGACCACGGGAGACGGCGTGCTCGCCACCTTCGACGGGCCCGGTCGTGCGATCCGGTGCGCGCTGTTGTTCAGCAGTGCCGCGCATCAGATCGGCTTGCCGGTACGCGCTGGTCTGCATACGCGACATTGGGGGCCCGTCCACGCGGCGGCGCGCGTCATGTCGCAATCCGCGCCGGACGAGGTGCTGGTTTCGCGAGTTGTGACCGATCTCGTCGCGGGCACGGGACTGCGGTTCAGCGAGCGCGGTTCGTACGAATTGAAGGGCCTGCCGGGCAAATGGTTCTGTTCGCGGCCACCGGTTAGCCTCTGCGTCCCCACCAGCCACCTTTCGTCCACCGATCAGGCGCCGGGAAAAGCCCAGATGTTCATGGTAGCTATACCCTCGCGCAGCTTCTTGATCGAAACGTAGTCCGGCGAATTCCAGAATGCGTGGATCGCCTGCATGTCGGGAAACTCGAACATGACGACGGGGCGCTGATCGTGTTCGCCTTCCAGCACCTCCACCTTCGCCCGTCTGGCTGCAAGCTTTCCGCCAAAGCTGGCTATGAACGGCACGACGGCCTGCACGTATCTCTGGTACTGCGCTTCGTCCTTGATGGTGTTTTGGACAATGAAATAGGCGGGCATAATCAACCTCTCGCGGCAATGATCTGAGAGTAGAAGACGTGCAGCCTAGCATGCTTCTGGGGGCTCGTCCCACTTGTAGTCCCTTGTCGCAAATAACTGGGGACTGCCACCGGCGAACTCATCCGGGAAGCGCGCGACGGCTGAACCTCCGAAGGTGCAGCAGCGATTCTCGTCAATCGTCGGCCGGGCACTCGGGGCAAGCGTCCCCGATCGAGTCCAGCACGTCCCGGATCCTCACGAGTGACGCTTCCGGAAAAATGCCCGTCCGCAACAAAGCGGCGTGCTGCAGCTTCTCCGATATCGGAAACTGCTCCCGTGACGATGACGACCTTGCCTGGGGAACCTGTCGGCCATGCGACTCTCCTGCTGCTTCTAATCCCTCTTGACCGTGGTCGCGGCGGTCAGATCCTAATTCCCGGCCGATCCGGCTTTCAGGAACGATGTTCGAGACCATCGATTGTTGGATGAAACCCAAAACGAAGGATTGGACTCATGGATCTGAGCGGCAAAAAGATCGCCATTCTCGCCACGAACGGCTTTGAGCAGGCCGAGCTGGAGGTGCCACAGGAGCGCTTGAAGAAGGCTGGCGCGACGGTCGACATCGTTTCGCTCGCCGCAGGCGAGATCAAGGGCTGGGACGAGAAGGATTGGGGGCGCCCGGTAAAGGTCGACAAGACGCTCGACGAAGCATCGGCCGCCGACTACGACGCGATCGTATTGCCCGGCGGGCAGATCAATCCGGATCTCCTGCGCGTCGAGCCCAAGGCGCTGAAGTTCATCAAGGATATCTTCGATGCCAAGAAGGTCGTGGCAGCCGTCTGCCACGCTCCTTGGCTTCTCGTCGAGACCGGAATCGCGAAAGGTCGCAAGATGACGTCGTTCAAGTCGATCAAGACGGACGTTGCGAACGCCGGCGCGAAATGGGAAGACGCAGAGGTCGTCGTCGACCAGGGCGTCATCACCTCCCGCAACCCGGGCGATCTCGAGGCCTTCTGCGCCAAGATCGTGGAAGAGGTCAAGGAAGGTCGACACACGCAGCGCAGCGCGGCTTGACGACAATGAGGAGCGCCAAATTATCGGGCGACGCGGGCTCGCAAGCTCGCATCGCAATCGTTGAATCTGGCGAGGAAGCATTCACGACCCTCACAAAGCTCGCCAAAGATGCCGGAATCACCGCGGCATCTCTTACCGCCGTCGGCGCCTTTGAAAGGGCGACCCTTGGCTGGTTCGAAGGCGTCATGGCGGCGGACCATCCCATGTGATTGTCTTCAAAAAACCCGAGCAGCTCTGCGATCTGCTTTTCGTTGAAGCCGCCCACGTACTCGCCATCATCCGAAAAGGTCGGGTGCCTTCGAAGAGGCCAGGAGGCCGATCATGGCGCTGACCGAATGGCCGACGAAGACAGCGTCCTTGAGGTTTAGTTCGCGTCCGATTTCGACCGCCAGCATCACCTTTTTTGGCGGTCCCTTACCGCGCAGAATCGCGTGTTCCGAAAAACTGAAGACCGTTGTCGTCCCCCGGATTTCCGTGCAAAGATCGGGACTGGCCGACTTTAATCAGGCCGCAGTAAACGGGAGGAAGATATGGCGCGGCCAATTGTCCGTACGCATGCGCTACTGCACCCGTTTTTCGTTGGACTGGGGGGCGCGCTGCTCATGGCCGCTCTGTTCACCGACTATATGTACACAAGCAACTCGCTGTCGCAGTGGGCCAACTTCTCAGTTTGGCTGATCACAGGGGGCCTTGTGTTGGCGCTCATCGCAACGATCTTCCTGGTAATCGACGTCGCGCTTGGAAGTGCCGGGCCGATCCGCTGGCTCGATTTTGGGTTGATAGCGGCTGCCGCATTCCTCTCCCTGGTCAACGTCTTCGTTCATACGCGTGATGCGTGGACTTCCGTTGTCCCAACTGGGATCACCCTATCCACCATCGTCACGATCCTGCTCCTTGCCGCCGGTCTTCGCGGATGGTGCGTTACCGCCATCAAGAGCGCGGGCCGGGGAGAAAGCCGATGATCGGGACCCGAGTTCGAGCGACTTCTGGATTGATAATCTTCGCTTTGGTCGCCGCCTGTAGCGACAAAGGCGGCGATCCATCAAAGCAGTATGGGCCTAATCCCGACCTTCCCGAGGCTCATCAATATCTGGTGCCGCCCATGAGCGTACCGCAGGCGGTAGGCTGGAAGACCGGCGAAACGCCCACGGTTCCAGCTGGCATGCGCATCCAGGCGATGGCGACCGGACTGATGCATCCGCGCATCGTCTATCCATTGCCAAACGGCGATATCCTCGTCGTCGAAGCCAACGGTCCCGGTACCAAACCATTCCGGCCCAAGGATTACATCTCAGGCAAAGTGAAGGCGCGCGCCGGTGCGTCCGACAAGGGCGGCAATCGCATCACTTTGTTGCGTGACGCCACCGGCGACGGCGTTCCGGAGATGACGACTGTCCTGGTCGACCATCTGCACTCGCCGTACGGCGTCGCATGGGTGGCGGACACTTTGTACGTCGCCAACACCGACGCGATTATCGCCTTCCCCTTCACACCGGGACAGACGCAAATCACGGTGCCCGGAACGAAGCTTGCCGACTTGCCCGCGGGTCCGATCAACCATCACTGGACCAAGTCGATGGTGGCCAGCCCGGACGGGTCAAAGCTCTATGTCGGGGTCGGCTCCAACAGCAACATCACCGAGAATGGGATAGACATCGAAGAAGGGCGTGCAGCGATCTACGAAGTTGATCGTCTGACGGGCGCCAAGCGCCTTTACGCGACCGGAACGCGCAATCCGACGAACCTCGCCATCCAACCTGGAACGGGGCAATTGTTCGCTGTGGTCAATGAGCGGGACGAGATCGGGCCGGATCTGGTTCCGGATTATCTCACATCCATCAAGGACGGCGGTTTCTATGGCTGGCCCTATAGCTATTGGGGACAGCATGAGGACGCACGCGTCCATCCGCAGGACCCTGCGATGGTGGCGAAGGCGATCAAGCCGGATTACGGCCTCAGTTCCCATGTTGCGGCACTCGGCGTTGTATTCAGTCAAGGAGAAACGCTGTCACCAGAGTTCGCTAACGGCGCGTTCGTGGGTGAACATGGCAGCTGGGATCGCGATCCGCTGAACGGCTATCAGGTGATCTTCGTTCCTTTCGCGAACGAACAGCCGAGCGGGATGCCGACCCCGGTGCTGACGGACTTCCTTGCGCCGGATAAAAAAACGGTTCACGGGCGGCCGGTCGGCGTAGCACTTGACCGGACTGGGGCACTCGTCGTCGCGGACGATGTCGGGAACGCGGTCTGGAGAGTGAGCCGCTCTGTTAACGGTAAATGAGCGCGCGATCCGACATTGACTAAGCCGTGGCTCGGATCGTTGCGAGCCAATTTGCAGCGCTCAGACTAGTCGCGAGCGAACGCAATTTCGCGCGCCGGTTAGCGGATGGATCACTGCGACGATCAATGTCGAGCCGTAGTCGGGCGCAGCCCGGTCGTTGATCGGCGAGACACGCGCTGAGACCGACCGTAGGATCCACGACGAAAGACCCGGGCGCCTTTCGTCGCCGAATCTCTCATGCGGCTGTCAAGGTGGTGTGCAACGTCTCGCAGGCGTCAGTCTCGCTCGAAGAAGTGAGTTGCGCAGGATGAGAATGGGCGCGAGGCTGGAAAATAGAGTTCGCCTATGGCGTCCAGTGGGCGGAAAGGGTCGATCCATGGCCAATACTCAAGCTCTTTCTTCCGAGCCAGTGCTGCGCGATCTCGACGGGCTCCTTCCCGATCTGGAAGCCCTCTACAAAGACGTGCACTCTCACCCCGAACTTTCGATGCAGGAGACCCGCACGGCGGGTTTGGCGGCCGACCGGCTTCGTGCCGCTGGTTACGAAGTCACGACCGGGGTCGGCAAGACTGGCGTCGTAGGTCTGCTGCGGAACGGCGAAGGGCCCACCGCAATGCTGCGCGCCGACATGGATGCGCTGCCGGTCCAGGAGGCAACCGGTCTTTCCTACGCCAGCAAGGCGACGGCGACGGATCGCGACGGCAATACCGTTCCTGTCTCGCATATGTGCGGCCACGACATGCACGTCACCTGGCTGGCGGGCGCCACCAAGCTGATGGCGGATGCGCGGACCTCTTGGCGCGGCACATTGATAGCAGTCTTCCAGCCCGCCGAGGAAACGGGCGAAGGCGCGCAGGCCATGATCGACGACGGCCTATTCAAGCGCTTTCCCAAACCGGACGTGATCCTGGGCCAGCACGTCATGGTGGGCCCGTCTGGCACGGTCGCCGGCCGCGCAGGCGCGATCACATCGGCGGCGGACAGCCTTCAGATACGGTTGTTCGGACGAGGGGCGCACGGCTCGATGCCTCAGGCCAGCATCGATCCCGTCGTCATGGCCGCCTCGACCGTGCTGCGGCTGCAGACCATCGTGTCGCGCGAAGTGGCCGCCGCCGAAGCCGCCGTTCTGACCGTGGGCGTCCTGCAGGCAGGCACCAAGGAGAACGTCATTCCGGACGAGGCCATCATCAAACTCAATGTCCGGACCTTCGACGCCGGCGTGCGCCAGCGCGTCCTGGCCGCCATCGAGCGGATTGCCAATGCCGAAGCGGCCGCTTCGGGAGCGCCTCGACCGCCGGAGATCACGACCATCGATCAGTACCCTCTCAACGTGAACAATCAGGAAGCTACCAGCCGAGTGGTGGATGCGTTCCGAGGATATTTCGGCACCGACCGTGTCCGGGCAACGGGGCCGGCCCCCGCCAGCGAGGATTTCGGGTCGTTTGGGTCCGAATGGCATGTGCCATCGGTCTTCTGGTTCGTCGGTGGCACTGATCCGGCGACCTATGCGAAGGCCAGGGAGGCGAACAAGATCAACGAACTGCCGGTCAATCACAGTCCGAAATTCGCGCCCGTTCTCCATCCCACGCTGCAAACCGGCGTCGAAGCGCTGGTCGCGGCGGCACGCGCCTGGCTGCCGGCCTAGTGCCCGGTTTCCAAATCGATCGAAGCATGCTCGTCCTCTCTTGAGGCAGGAGAGCCGGATCAATGGACAAGCTTCCGATCGTGCTCGATCTGACCGGTACTTTCGTCTTTGCACTCAGCGGAGCATTGGCAGGCGCGAGGCGAGAGCTCGATCTGTTCGGCGTTCTGGTCTTGTCGTTCGCTGCTGGCAATTCGGGAGGGATCACGCGCGACCTCCTGATCGGCGCCGTGCCGCCCGGCGCGGTCGGCGACTGGCGCTATCTCGGCGTGTCGCTTCTGGCCGGCATCGTCACTTTCTACTGCTCGCCCCTCATCGTGCGGATGTCGAATCCCATCCTTATTTTCGACGCGGCGGGCCTCGCGCTCTTCGCCGTCGCTGGCTCGTCGAAGGCGCTGTCGTTCGGGCTCAATCCGGTGATGGCGACGGTGCTGGGCATGGTCACCGGGATCGGCGGCGGCATGGTGCGCGACGTCTTGCTGGCCGAGATTCCGACGGTGCTGCGCGCCGAGCTCTACGCCATCGCGGCCCTTGTTGCGTCAGCTATCGTCGTGGTCGGCCACATGATGCAGTTGCCGATCGCCGCGGTCACGTCGATGGCGCTGATTTCATGCTTCTTGCTCCGCGTCATGGCGATCAGGCGTGGCTGGCGCCTTCCGGTCGCGAAAATCGCGAAACGCAAGGACGCCGACGCCGCGAAGCGAGATCAGACGGGACCCGGAAGATCCTAAGCGCGGATGCGCGACGATCGTCTTCAAATTCCACGGAGAGCGGAGGCTGGAATGGCAAAGACGGTCATCGTTTGTGGCAAGCTGTTCGACGGCCTGAGCGACACCATACGCGGACCGGCGGAGATCCTGATCGAAGACGATGCCATTTCCGAAGTGTCGGACTCGGTCGGACGTCCGGACGGTGCGAATGTCGTCGACCTCGGCGACCGAACCGTGTCCCCCGGCTTCATCGACACCCACGTTCATCTCTGCATCGACGGCTTGAATCTGGCGCGGCAAACGTTGCAGTGCTCGCCGGCCAAGGCGCTGGCCGGCCTTTACTATGCGCAGCAGTACATGCGCTACGGCTTCACGACGCTTCGCGACATGGGCACGCTGGATCCCGAGTGGCCGACCGTCAACCTGCGCGATGCCATCGACGGCGGTTTCGCGCGGGGACCGCGCCTGATCGTCGCTCCGCACATGATCAGCGCGACCGCGGGTCATGGCGACATGCAGGGCATGTTCCCGTGCCGATGCCATATGGGACTGTCCAGGGTCGCAGATTCTCCCGCCAAGATTCGCGAGCTGGTTCGCATGGAGCACGCCTTTGGCGCCAACTGGATCAAGACCATGAACACCGGCGGATATATGAGCGCCGGCGACGACCCGGCGAGAGTGACCTGGTTTGAGGACGAGATGCTGACCCTCGGGCAAACCGCGCAGCAGCTCGGCCTGCCGCTGGCGGTCCACACGGGCGCTGCGGAGGGGTGCAAACAGGCCTTGCGCGCCAGCGCGCGAAGCATCGAGCACTGCTACCTCATCGACGACGAGGGCATTGCGATGGCGGAAGAGGCGGGCGCGTTCCTCGTCCCTACCATGCAGATGACCCGCGAGGACAAGGCGCTTCTGAAAGAAGGCAAGCTCCCCGAGCACGCGGTCTGGAAATTCCGCCGCGACGTGGCGGCGATCGAGGAGGCACAAAAGCTCATTGCGCGGAGCAATGCGAAAGTGGCTTACGGGACGGACTGCGGGATGTTTCCCTTCAGCGAAGGGATTCTCGAGTTTCAGGCCATGGTGGCGGCGGGCCTTGCTCCGGTGCGTGCATTGAAGGCGGGCACCAGCGTCGCCGCGGAGCTTTTGCAGCGCGATGATCTCGGGGCTATTGCTCCGGGCAGGACGGCCGATATCGTCGCGATGCCGGGAGATCCCGTAGAAGACATCGCCGCAACGGCGAAGGTGGATTTCGTTATGAAGGGCGGTCGCATCTACCGCCACGGATCGCTGGATATACTACAGTGATGAGCCTACGTTCCAGGACGGCTGCGGCGCCATAGGGCGCCTCGCGCCTCGTTGGAGAAGCACGAAGGGCAGTAATGATGACCAGACTGACCCCGGCGATCTTCTTTGGCCACGGTAACCCGATGAATGCGATCGGGCAGAACTCTTATACGGACGGCTGGAGCCACCTTGGGCAGACGATGTCGCGGCCAAAGGCCATCCTGTCGATCTCCGCGCATTGGTACGTGCCGGAGACCGGCGTCACCATAACCACCGCGCCGCGCACGATCCACGATTTCGGCGGGTTTCCACCCGCACTCTATCGGGTCGAATATCCGGCTCCCGGCGATCCCGCGCTCGCGCGTAGGGTTCAACAGCTTCTCGCGCCGCTCGACGTGAAACTGGATCATTCCTGGGGACTAGACCACGGCACGTGGTCGGTCTTGAAGCACGTCTATCCGGCTGCAGACGTTCCCGTCGTCCAGCTCAGCATCGACGAGACCAAGCCGGCATCGGTCCATTTCGAGATTGGTAAGAAGCTCGCGCCGCTGCGGGAAGAAGGGGTGCTGATCGTCGGCAGCGGCAACCTCGTCCACAACCTACACGCCTATGCCTGGGGCGGGCATCCGCGCGATGCCTACGACTGGGCTCTCCGCTTCGAGGAACGCGCGAAGGAGTTCATTCTGGCGCGCAAATTCGCGCCGCTGATCGAATATGAGGAGATGGGGCCCGACGCGACGCTGTCGATTCCGACGCCGGAGCACTACCTTCCGCTGCTGTACGTTCTGGCGACCGGTCAGGCGGCCGAGACGGCTGGCTTCCCGATCAACGGCGTCGACGGCGGATCGATCTCCATGTTGACGGTGAAGATTGGATGACGACTTAGAACCGGAGAGATGGCCATGGCCAAGACGACAGACGTAGCCATGATCGTGGGCAGCCTGCGCAAGGGGTCGATCAATCGCATGGTCGCGAACACGCTCATCGAATTGGCACCGGCGGAGCTCAAGCTCGGCATCGTCGAGATCGGGCAACTGCAGCTATACAATCAGGATCTCGACGACCAGCCTCCGGCCGAGTGGTCGGCGTTCCGTGAGCGAATCGCGAGCTCCAACGCGGTCCTGTTCGTGACGCCCGAGTACAACCGCTCCATTCCTGCCGCGCTCAAGAACGCCCTGGATGTCGGCTCCCGACCCTACGGGAAGAGCGTGTGGAACGGAAAGCCCGGCGCGGTTGTGAGTGCCTCGCCCAGCGATCGGAGGCTTCGGCGCCAATCAGCATTTGCGGCAGACGTTCGTGTTTCTCAACATCCCCGCCATGCAGCAGCCCGAAGCGTATCTCTGCTTCGCCGACAAGTTGTTCGATCAGCGAGGCAAGCTGACCAATCCCGACACCAGCAAGTTCCTCCAAAACTTCATGAATTCCTATGCTGCATGGGTCGTCACCAACGCCAAATCGTAGTTGTCCTTGCGGTTCGCAGCCCGTCGCGGAAATGCGCCGTCCCTACTTTCTTCCACAGAGCGTCCGGACCATAGAGCCGGGTGGCATCTGCCTTCTGGATTCCGACGATCTTAGCGCAGCGGCGGCGGCCTCACCCTCAGAACGTGTTGCGGAATTTGGCTCAGCGGCAGCGCCCCTCCAGAGGGAGCCGGCCGAGCTTCCGCGCGCGGGTCGTCCAGGAGCGCCTGCCAGTATCCACAGATCGTCTGTCTGGAGCCAAGCCGGGCTTGGACGGCCCGTTTCCGCGAGACAAAGGCCTGATAGGCCCCCTACTTCGCCATCCTTATGAGGTCCGCGATCCTGCGGAGTATTTCGACGAGATCCAGGACGTCAAAGTCACCAAGGACATGCTCGACCTCGCCAGGCACATCGTGAACCGTTCCTCTCTCCGACAGTGGAATTAGCTTTCCATGGCGCAAGTGGGAGGCGTCGCAAGGATGCGAGCATGGATGGTGAAGTTTTGGCGCGAAAGAGGCCCGCCGACCTGACGGGCCCCTTGCTTCAAGGGGCCGACCTGACGGGCCCCTTGCTTCAAGGCTGTCGCTGGTTGTGATGATCCGCTCAGCGCAGGAGCATGATCAAGATGATGAGTGGGATCGGGATTCCGACGAGCCAAAGTAGAATCGGCATGGTTTTTACTCCTCAGTTTCGAGCTGCTGACGGTTGAGTTGGTGAACGGAAAGCATTCTTTCCCCATGTCAGGTCACGAAGTCCGCCGCCTTCCATGGCGGCAAGGGCTGCGGAGAACGCGCCGATGAAAAGCGACAGCGTCAGCCAGATCGCTGTCTGCATTGCAGCCTTGCGGGCATTATCCAGATCCGTTTTCGCTTGGGTCACTACGTCGTTCACGCGCTTCTCCGCATCGGCCTGGCTCAAGCCCGTACGGGCGGCCACTACCTTGGCAACATAGGCTTTGTCGGTCGGCGTCACGTCGTTTCCGACGCGAAAGTCTGCGGTGAGTAGGCGGATCATTTCCGGACGTGGATCAGATTGTTGACCCTGCGCCGACAGATCGTTAGGACGCAGCAGCGTGTCGACATATCCCGCCATTGGACCAGAGTTGGCCGCTGCTTGAGTGGCGCCGCCGAGCGCGCCTCCCAGTAAAGAACTTGCGGGTGATGCCAGTAGCAATGCGCCGAGCACGGATGCGACTGCCCAGGCCAAAAAACCGTGGGCCGTATCTCGGAACTGCACCTCGGTGGAGTGGACGCCCACCCACTTCGTTCGGAGACGTCCGGCGAGATAGCCCCCGATCGCGGAAGAGAGCATCGCCATGACGATGAAGTAAAGTCCTGTGCCGATTTTGAAGGTTGTCGCCGATACGCCGGAATGTCCCCATGGCGATACGACGGCGAACCCCATGCCTACGCCGAAGGATAAAAGAACCAAGGTCAGAGCGAGCGAAGCCGCCGCTCCAGCCAACACCGCCGCCCAGGAAACGCCGGCTATCGATGGCTCGACTACGTCCGCTCCTGCCGTGCGTACCAATCCTTCAGACATCTCAGATCCTCTCGTGAGCTTGTGCTCAAGAAATGCGCAGGCTCGCTCTAAGTTCCTTTGAGGAAACTTACCGGGTCGGAAGATGGGAGCTGAAGAAGCGACTTCGATTGCCCAGATCGGAGTGATGTCCTCGGCAGGCTTACCTGTCTCTGGCTTTGCCTAGACGGCGGTCCATCACCGCGCTTGGCCCCTGCGGTGTGCTCGCTTGGTAGGGAAGGCAATCAGGACTTCTGTCAATCGGATCGCGTGCCTATGACGGTCGAAATATCCATTCGCGCCACACCGTCAACAAAGCCGCCATTACGACCGGCCCCAGGAATAAGCCGATGAGTCCGAAAGCAGCCAAGCCTCCGAAGATCCCAACGAAAGCGAACAGAAAGGGCAAGCGCGCCGAACCGCCGACCAGTACCGGCCACACGAAATGGTCCCCCGCCAGCATGATAACCGCTCCCCAGCAGAAGACGCCCGCCGCCGCGGCTTCCTGTCCGTTCGATATCACAGTGAGCGCCGCCGCGGAAAATGCCACCCAGGCACCAAAAGGGAGCATCGCGAAAGCGGTAGTAAATATGGTGAACATGACAGCGTTCGGCACCCCCGCAACAAGATAGCCGACGCCGATCAACATCCCCTCCCCGACCGCGACCACGACCGTACCGTTCACAGTGCCGCGGATGGAATCAACGATCTTTTCGACTACACCTTCACCGGGATGGCCAAGGATTCTTTCGCTCGTTTCCAGGAATCGGCTCGCGACGGAACGGCCGTTGCTGAGCAGAACGAAAAGCGCGACCAGGGAAAAAAACAGCATGAACATGCGGTGCAGCAGCTGGCCGCCCAAGGTGTTGAAAAGATCTGATGCGCTATCAGCACTGATCGCTTTCAACCAGCCTGTCGCCGCCTGCGGGTCAGAAAGATTGGCGCGCCACCACTGCTGCGCGATCTCCGCTGCAATCGGCAGCCGGGCGATCCAATCGGGCACTTCGATGCCGCTCTCGCGGGCCTTCTTCAGCCAATCCGCGATTTCCCCGCTCTGCTGCGCGACCTGATAGATCGCGAGGGACATGGGCGTGAAAAGGATGAGGGCAACGAAGCACGTGAAGACGAACGCGGCCCAGCCTGATGGGCCCGAGGTCACGCGAGTCGCGCAAGCTGCGTAAAGGGGCCAAAGGGCAACTGCCAATATGGTGGCCCATATCAACGCGGCGAGAAAGCCAGCGGCGGTCCAAAGGGACAGTGCGACGATCACCAGCGCGAAAACCACGCGTGCATTCTTGCGAGCGTCCGATCCAAGTGGCAACGGTTTGTGCCCCGGTTTCGCCAGGCCGTTTTCGTCCGAGTCGACCGACTTGGTCCGGCTCGGTTTCCTTCGGCTCACGCTCGGAGTTGTCCGTCTCACGTTTCCTACAAATTTGGTTGCGCCGAGAAGCGAAATACGCGTCACCAACGTCAGATTGTCTGGATCGGTTGACGGGGGCAGCAGTCGCGCCGACCGAACGGGACACTTCCCCCTAAATCGGAGAACGAGCGTTAAAGTCGGGACGCTCGCTCTCCGCAATAACTTGTCTACTTCTTCTCCGGCACCCAAGTGGTGCTTGCTCGATCGTATTTGAAGCCCGGCGCGCCCTTCAAATCGTGCTTGGTTTCGTCGAGGGTCAGCCACCACTTATCGTTCTTCTCGGCTGTCTTGACCGCCGTGAAAGGCACGATGACATCCTTCTCGGCGGCGCCGAGAAATCCGCCGACTCCGATCACCAACCCGGCGATCTTGCCAGACTTGTCGACAAGGATGTCGTCGATATCGCCAATCTTGCTTTCCTTCGGGTCGTACACGGCTTGCTTGTAGTAATTCGTCACTGTCCAACTTTCCGTCGGCGCCGCCGTCAGCACGGTGGTCGCCGCGAATGCGCCGGTTGCCATCGTTGCCGCCAGCAGACATCCGATTGCGAAATCTTTCTTCATACCCGAACGCCTCGATCAGTAGTGGGGCCCGTCCAACGGGACAACGTGGCAAATGTTCCGACGATGGAACGTCGCCGCTCGCTGCGCAGTTGAGGAGGTCAGGAGCTGCTCATGAGCCTCAAACGACGGATCGAAAACCTCGGACCCTACCAATCGCTGTTTCTCTTGGCGGTGCCAACGGCGACGGTAGAGCCGTTGAAATTGGTCGCGGTCGCGATTGCCGGGGAGGGTCACTGGATCGCCGGGACTGCCATGATCGTGACGTGCTATCTGCTCAGTCTGGTGGTGGTCGAACGGCTCTTCGTCACCGTCAAGCCCAAGCTGCTGACCATTCCGTGGTTCGCGAAGCTCTGGACGACAATCCTCGCTGTGCGCACATGGGCCGCCGCATCTTTCCGGCGGCTGCGTGAAGGGACGAGTTGAATGGCTGCTTCGTCAGTGCAGGTCGATCTCGACGGCGATCCTGACGAGGTCCGAATGGCTTTTGGCGCCGAGTTTGGTCTTAAGCGCCGAGGTCGTGTTGGCGACGGTCTTGTAAGAGATGCCGAGTTCCGACGCGACTTCCGATATCCGGTCGCCCCGGCCTAACAGCCGCAGTATCTCGAGCTCGCGTGCACTCATCTGCGTCAGGGGGCTGGCCTTAATCGCCGCGCCCGCGAAGGTCGTCGCTTCGGCCAGTCGGGGGGAGACGAAGCGTTCGCCCGCGGCCACTTTCCGGATCGCCTTGGCCAGGATACGGGGATCGTCGCTCTTCGAAACATACCCCTGAATGCCCATCTCGACGGCGCGCGCCACGAAGGCAGGATCGTCGCTCACGCTGAGCATGACGATCCGGGCGGCCGGGTCATCCTTGCGAATCCGGCGCGTCAGTTCGAAGCCCGTCAGATCGGGGAGCCTGAGGTCCACGACAGTGACGTCCGGATCCTTCTGCAGGTATGCCCGATGACCCGTCTTCGCGTCAAAGGCCTCCTCGATCTCAACGGAAGGGTCCGATGCGAACAGAGCGCGGCATCCCGATACGACCACAGGATGGTCGTCGACGATCAGCACCCGAACGACCGATTTTGCCTTATCCTGCACCAACGATTCCTCGATTCACACGACAGGAACGCCGCGGGGGCCTCATTGGTTCGGAATTGCCCGAACAGAAGATGAGGCACTGCGCTCGAAGGAGCACGAATTGCACAAGATCTGGAGCGTACTTTCCTTCCGGCAGCGGCTGCTGTTGCCGATCGCCGCAATGATCCTTAGCGCATTGATGTCCGGAGCGGTCGCACTTCTCGTCTTCTCGCCGGACCAGTTCGAGTACGAAAACGAGCAGGAAGCCGGCTCCGCTCGAGCGGTCGCGAACGCTCTCAACGCGGCACTGAAGGCTTCCCGCAATCCCGAGGAGACGCTCGACGCTTTCGGCACCAATCTCGGAAACGTCGAGGCGGTCGGGTATCTTTCTGGGGGCACGGCTGCGCCCAAGCGCACCGCGCGCTTTAACGGCAGTAAGGTGCCGGCCTGGTTCGTCTCGAACCTCGCCATTCCTGACCTCACGAAGAGCTATCCGATCGACATAGGGACTGCCCGGGTCGGCGCTATCGTGTACTCCCCGGACTTGTCGGCCGACATTTGGGAAAAGTGGATGGGCTTTCTGGCGATCATCTCGACCGGCTCGCTGCCGATGCTGTTCGCCGCGTTCGGCACGCATCTGGTTGCCGGAAGGACGATCCGCCCGATGGAGCGACTGGGCGCCGGCCTCACCCGGATGCGCGAGGGCGACTACGATGCGGTCATTCCTCTCACCGGTCCGCCAGAGATCCAACAGTTCTGCCGGGAGGCCAACCGCCTCGCTGCAACCCTGGAGCAACTGAGTCGCGACAACCGAGATCTCCTGCGTAAGCTCGTCTCGCTGCAGGACGAGGAGAGACGTAGGGTCGCGCGCGAACTTCACGACGAGATGGGGCCTCTGCTTTTCGCAATCCGCGCCAACGTCGCGGCACTCTCGGAAAGCGCGCCCGAGAGCAGCGCGCCATTGCAAGGCTTGGTCGAGGCGGCCGAAGCCCTGCAGCAGGCCAACAAGCGTATCCTTCAAGGATTGAGCCCGCTCTACCTCGAGGCACTGGGTCTGTTCGGAAGCCTCGAGGCGCTGTTGCGCGACGCACGCAAACAAGCCCCGGGGATGCGAATCCGATCGAATATCGGGCGTGATCTTGACGCCCTCGATGACCTGTTGTCGCAGACGACCTACCGTGTGATTCAGGAAGGCGTTACGAACGTGCTGCGGCACGCAAATGCGTCCCACATGGATGTCTCGGCGACGATCGACATGGATAATCTGAACATCGAAATCGCGGATGACGGCTCCTCGCTCCCGGACTTTAACTTCGGCCGCGGTCTGACCGGCATGTCCGAACGCGCTCGCGCGCTGGACGGCAAACTCGAGCTTTCGCGCGAGAACGGCCGTACGATCGTGCGCTGCAGTCTTCCGATCCATCGCGA
The DNA here is from genome assembly GCF_023074185.1 of Bradyrhizobium sp. 132. Lineage (GTDB taxonomy): Bacteria > Pseudomonadota > Alphaproteobacteria > Rhizobiales > Xanthobacteraceae > Bradyrhizobium. The sequence goes on from NZ_JADPKY010000121.1 coordinate 16,949, forward strand.
GACAGTCGACCAATCCTAAACGTGGAGCAAAACCGGCGGTTCATGCACTGTTCAACCCGCTCGGCGTAATTAAGCCCCGCCACCGGGCACAATACGCGAGGTGGAATATGTCGAGTTCAGGAACGGATTTCGACCCTGTCGGGGTCGTAATCGATTGGCTTGATGCGTGCCGCCAGCGTCGCTTGGCGGATCTATTGGAGCTTTATGCCGACGAGGCGACGCTCGATTTCTGCGACGGCGGACGCTTCGTCCGGCGGAGCGGCCTGCTTCGCTATTGGCAAGGCAAGCTGCAGGCCGCAACGCCGGCCGCTTTCGAACTCCGCGAAGTGCTGCCTGACGGGGAATGCGTTATCCTAGATTACCTAGATTACGACGGCACAGCCGCGCGGACCAAATTCTGGTTCGATGACGAGGGAAATACCAGCAGAACGCGCTGCACATCGCTCGGCAGCGCTGGCTCGAGATCCAACGCCGCATAGCTGAGCTGAAATTAAGTGAGCTACGGTGAAGAGGTCGCCATTTCGGCGAGTCTCTTCACCGGCACATTGCGATCAGTGCATGTGACCGATCAGGTAGATACCGCCGCCGACGAAGAGGACGGCCGGCACGGCCCACAGAATGAGGACGGGCATTGTCGTCTCCCTGAGTTGCTTTGGTTAGTTGGAGGAACAGACCTTGACGGTCTTCATCCCAGCTTCGGCCTCCGTGCGGGTCTTATAAACCGTGCCGGACGGGCTCACGACCGTCGTCGTCGTGTCGACGGGCTTCTTGTCGACGATGGTGCAATGTTTGGTCTTCGCGTCCTGCACGACGTAGAATTCGTCGGCCGCGAACGCAGGGGTCACGAAGGCCGCGATCAGAGTCGCAGCGGCAAGGGTTTTAAAGGTCATGTCGTCTCCTCCAGTGTTCCCGAGGCATATCCACGGGCGGACGCCAACGGGAAAAAGCGGCAATTGGTTCCTGGCGTGAGGAACATTGCCACAGTGGGAAGGTTCTTCGCTGCGCCGCATCCAGCGGCGAGGAGAACGAGATGAAGAAGTTGCTGCTGATTTCCGCCGCCGTGCTGATCTCGACGAGCGCTTTCGCTCAGACGACCGTCGTTACGACGACGGGAACGGGACATTCCGGCGCCGTTCAAATCGAGCCAGAATACCGCACGAAGATCCGGAGCTACGTCACTGAGCACAAGATCCGTCCGGTCGAGACGCGGGTGAAGATCGTTGTCGGCTCGCCGGTGCCGCGAGACGTCGAACTCGAGGCGGTGCCGACAGAGTGGGGGCCGTCGCTCACCAAGTATCGTTACGTCTATTCCGGCGAGCGCGTGATGCTGGTCGATCCCGAAACCCGCGCCGTAATTCAGGAAGTCGAATAAGCCACCGCGGCGGGTCGCGGAGGAGGCGCCCCGCCGCGAACTCGATCCCGACGCGCTCGAAAGAGATTGGCCCCGCTCAGGCGAGTGGGATTTCGATTTTGGCCTTGAGCCCGTCGGGATCAAAATTCATGTCGACGCGGGCGCCAAGTTGGTGCGGGAGAAGGCGTCTCAGAAGCTGCGTGCCGAAACCCATCCTAGTTGGCTGCGACGAAGGGTAGACGTCCCTTTCGAGCCACTCGAACGCCAAGCCGTCAGCGATCCGTTTCCAGACCACTTCCAGCTTTCCGCCGCGAGGGGACAGGGCGCCGTGCTTGACCGCGTTGGTGGTCAGTTCGTGCAGGGCCATGCCGAACGCCATGGCCGGCTGCGCCCCCAGAACGACATCAGGCCCGGCCAACGAAACACGGTCGCTGCTTTCGTCGGTATACATAGCTAATTCGTTCTCCAAGAGATCGCGCAAGGCGACATGCTCCTGGCCGCCGGCGGTGAGCATGGAACGCGTTCGAGAGTGCCTCGATGCGGCCGTTGAAGGACTTGCCGAACTCTTCCAGCGAACGCGCACTGCGGATCGTCGAGCCCGCCAGCGCCTGAACGGTCGCGAGGCTTGATCCGGTGTTCGAGCTCCTGAACCAGAAGGGACAGTCGCTGCTCGGTCTCGGACCGTCTCGCGAGCTCTTCGCCGCTGGCGGCCAGCGCGGTCCAGCCTTTGACGTTGCGACCGACGGTGACGTCGTGTCGGCAAACCACGTCGAGAACGTCTCGAGGCCCGCAACTGTCCAGACATTAGCTGCACATCGAGATCATGCGGCGACCTTTCAGGCCGCGCGACGCGCGCGATTCGTAATCCTGAAAGTCCGCCCGCTGGTCGCGCTGGAGCCAACCTATGTTGCCATTGGTCCGAAAGCCCTTGAATCCGCCGGCGCGGGCCTGCTCTTCGCTACGCAGCAGGCCGTCGGCCGCCGCCCGCTCTCGATGGCGCCGGCGACGGCGTACCATGTGCGCACATCGTGAATCTCTATTTGCTTTGCCAGCTCCCTCCGGTCGAAATCGCCGACTGCCGCCCGCAGCGCGCTGCGGGCGTCGTCGGCTCCGAACGGGTCCATCGCAACGAGTAGACATCGCTCGTCATTCTCAAGACCCGCCTTGAAATAGGGAACGATCGCATCGCGCAGCTCGTCGCCATTGGCAAGAATTGGCAAAGATGCGAGCCCCAAGGCAATTTATCGATGCCGGCAAGGCCGACTGGGGCGTGATCCGACATGCACATTTCCGGATTCCGCACCGCGCATCGGCGGGAATTAGTGGCACTCTAGCGCAAAGCGGAGCATATCGTCTGCGACAAACGTGCCGCAGAATCGCTGGGGCTGCTTGCACCCGCGGAATGCCGAAGGTTCCTTTGTTCACTATTGGACCGACATGATTTGCCGACTCGTCATCGCGCGTCCCGCCCACGATTTCGCGCGAGGTTCTCAGCCGCCGTTCCACGGAACGACGAAGTGAACTTTCAGGTCACAGTGCTGAAGATCCTGGCGAGTTACCCGCGCGGTCATGCCGCGATGGCGGACCTCAAGCGCGACATGGCAATACTGGCGACCAGCGGGCGCGAGTGGGCCGAGCGCACCAAGCGGCTCGCAGCTCGGGTCCCCGGCCTCGACATCTTCTCGCAAGGTCTTGTGGAGCGACTCGATGGCGGTTGGCGGATCACTGACAAGGGCAGAGCGGTGCTTGAAATGATGGAGGCGCGACTGGCATCCCCGCCGCTCCAAGCGCACGTGCACGAACTCACCGCGCCCGAACCCGCCAGGGACTTTGCGCGTCAATTGACTTCAATTCCCTCGCGCGGCGCAATCAACGCAGACAGGCCCGCCGCCGGCTGCGCCGTGCGGCGGCTGCGAAGCGAACGTCGCTGGCGAAGTAGCCGAGGCGACCACAGTCATCACGCCGCGGGATCCCAGAGCGAACTTCGGTTGATTAAATTCGAGTTCCGTTCGGCTCCAACGGGAAACTGCCGCTTCTTCCCGATTTCAGGAACGCTCGCCTGGCCGCGCGGTTGATGTGCGCTTTTTCTTGGAGGACACCATGATCAAACGCCAGTTGATGACGGCGACCGCAGCCATTCTGATTTCGACCGCCGCTTTCGCGCAGAGCAATTCCAAGGATGTTCCGAGCGCGAGCCCCTCGGCGCAACAGACCGATAAGTCGGCGCCGACTCCGCAGACGTCCAATCCATCGGCCACGACGTCGACGCAGTCGCAGGTTGCGCCCCCGCCCGCTTCGGCCCAGACCCCATCCGCATCTACGACCTCTCAGACGCAGAACACCGCCACCGACAGTACCCGTACCAACCAGAACTCGACCGCGACGAGCGGCGGCGGCAACAACACGTCCGCGCAGGGTAGTCAGCAGCCTGCTACGGCCAGCCAGACCCAGTCCGGGCAACCGGCGACCAACCAGCAGCAGTCGACTAATCCGCCGCCCTCCACAAGCGCCAACCAGGCGCAGCAGACGCCGGCGGCGACGGGCAATTCGTCGAACCCCTCCGCGCAGCGTCAGGATACCCAGCAGAATGCTGCCGGGCGAACGGGCTCGGAGAGGACCAATGTTTCGGTTCAACTCAGCGACACGCAGCGGACCCGCGTCAGCGAATCCGTCTCGCATCTGAACGTCCAGCCTCTCACCAACGTCAATTTCTCGGCGTCGGTGGGTACGGCCATTCCGCGCGACGTGCGCCTGCAGCAACTTCCGGCCGACGTCGTCGAAATCGTTCCGCAGTACCGGGGCTACAACTTTGTCCTGGTCCGCGACGAGATCGTGATCGTCGATCCTTCGAGCTATCAGATCGTCGCCACGATGCCCTACTCGGGGCGATCTACGGCGGCCGCGCCGGCGCCCCGCGAGCAGCGCAAGGTGACCTTCAGCGACCGTGATCGGGAGACGGTGCGCAAGCACGTGCGGACGGCTCCGGTCGAAAGGCGGACGACGGGAAGCACGGTGCGAACCGAGATCCGGAGAGGCGAACGCGTGCCTGACAGCGTCGAGATCGAAGCCTTCCCGGAGGACGTTTACCGGGACGCGCCGACGCTTCGCGAGTACCGCTACATCCACCGCGACAGCCGTACCTACATCGTCGAGCCGCAGGAGCGGCGCGTCATCGAAGAAATCGACTGAACTATAAACCGGTAGGAGGAGAGAACGATGAAGACCATTCTGCTCGCAGCCGCGGCCCTCGCGTCGCTCGCAACAGCCGCTTCAGCCGCGCCGCTCAACGTCGGCGGCCTAGCCACCGTGGAGACGGCCAACGTCCAACAGGTCCGCCTGGTCTGCGACGAATACGGCCGTTGCTTCCGGACGCGGGGCCCACGCTACGTCCAACGCTACTACGACGACGACGCCTACGTCGCGCGCCGCAGCTACGGCTACTACGGCGGACCGGGTTATTACGATCGCGGTTATGGCTCCTACGGCGGGCCGAGCATCGGCTTCAGCTTCGGCGCTCGCGGCTGGTGATCGACGAGACCCTCGACGAAGGGGCTACCCGGACGGGTGGCCCCTTTTGCGTTGTCCTGCATCGAGGCGCTTGAGAAACTTTACTCCTTCGACCGCCAACGCCCCGGCGCTCAGCCGGTCCGCAGCGAGCCATTCCTCGACGAATTGCATGAGGGCCGCATGGCGCGCTTTGTCGTCCTTCGCAGACGGATGGATCAGCGTATAGAATTCCCATGCGCGGGTCGCCGCGGCGCTGCTTTCGGTGGGCATCGAAAACTCTCCTAGGCAGAGGAAAAGTGCCATTATTTCCCGGCAAATTCAAACCGATATTGTCCGTAAAGCGTCGCTCCTTATAGGAACGATTGCCGAAAATTCCCGTTGTGACGCGGAGCTCGACCGTCGGGCTCGATCAGCGGGGGTTCATGCCGGTCGTCAGATATTTCGTTTTCGTCGGCAGCGTGCTTTTCGGCCTGCTCTTGGCAGCTGATCGATATCTGCCTGCGCCCGCCAGAGCGCTCTGCCGCAATCGACGTAGATCGAAGCATCATCAGAATCCGCTCGGCGCGAAACCTCCCGGAAAAGATCGTTTTCGATACGGCGAACCCGCCCGTGGTGATGGCTTCTGGTCCGGCCGAGATCGAGCAGCGGGAATATCCGCGGCACGCACTCGCGATGATGCCGCAGGATAGTCGAGCCGTACAGCCCGCGCCGACCCCGATCGGCCGCGTCGCCGAGCGTCGCGCCCCCGTCCGCATCGTGCGCTTCGAAAGCCGGCCGAGCGACGCGTGGCGATGGACCGCCATGAATTGTTCGCCGGGTGGTAGCCGAATCGAAATCGCGAACATGCGGGCATGCCCGGACCCCGCATCTCAAGGTCCAACCGAGACGACCGCAAATCGCATCAGGAGAGAAGAATGAAGGTACTTGTATTGGTGTCCGCAACCGCGTTGGCGACGGTTCTCGCGTTTTCTCCCGCGTCAGCGAGGCTTGGCATCGCTCCGATGGCCTCGACCCAGGACGATGCGATGATTCAAGTGGGCGGCGGCGGTCATCGTCAGGGCCATCATAGCTGGCACGGCGGTCGCGGTCACCACTACGGCTGGTACCGCGGGCATGGTAACTGGCGGCATCGTCACTAACAGCGGCGACGGGCCGGTCGCGACGGCCGGCCCCGCTTCGATGCGCCTCGGTTGGCGCGCATCATCATTGTGCTAGAGAGCATGTGATCCATGAAAGTGCGCGAATTAGTTCAAGAACTTCAGGCGTTGCCAGATCAAGACGCGATCGTTGTCATCGGCGAAGGCTGGAACCCTTTGGTTTGGCTTCTACTGACCGGGATAAAAGAAAGAGGAATTTCGTTTTTGGCCGAGAACCCGGACTTCGCCAAGCCCGTCGCGCTTACGAAATCGTGTGACGCGTTCTGAGAAGCGAGCTCAGGTTTTCGACGGCAATCGGACCCTTGCGTTGCAAGCTCACCGCTAGGCGCTTCGGTCAATCGGGAAAAAGTGGAAACTTTTGCGATCAGTCCGAGTTGGCGTCGAACGATGTTTCGATGCCCGGAGCATGAGAATGACAAACAGAGATTCCCCGACAACGGTCCGGAAACATCGTGTCAGCCTGCTCTAATCGCGTCTTCACGGTAGGGAGGCGCGCAGTGCGGACGCCGAGGAGATGACAGGCTTTGACATAGCCTATTTTGTGCGACTTGCAGGCGAAGAATGCTGAGGCAGATACAGACGCTTGTACGTTGGATGGCCAACGAGACCGCACGTTCGGATTGGACGTTACTCGCTGTGTCGTTTGCGGTCTCCGCAGCCATCGTGTCGGCGCTGCGTGCGCTTTTCGGTTGAGGAGGACGGCAAGAGGATTGCGCAGCTCGCCCCGTGGCCGGCCGCATCGACTATGCCATCCGCCAGCTATTAGTCGCGGTCTTCCGCGCGGAACTCTAGGGAACAGCGGCAGTTGCTCTCTCGCTTCGAAACCGGAGGCGCAAACGTGAATCGCCGACAACTTCTTCGTGCATCAGTAGCTGCTTCAGCTCTAGCTGTATTGCCGCGGCCATCAAACGCTCAGTCCGGCGCCGCCCTGACATTCAGCCCATCCTACGTGCGCGAGCTGGCCCGTGCGCTTGCGACCAAGGCATTCGTCCCTCCGGACGAGAAGCTGCCGGATGCGCTAAAGAATCTCAACTACGACCAATACCGATCTATCCGTTTCGCACCAGAAAAGGCGCTGTGGCATGACGAAAAATTGCCATTCCAAGTGCAATTTTTCCACCGTGGCTTCTTCTACAAGAATAGGGTCGACATCTTTCAGGTGGCGAACAGGAGCGTCACACCGGTCGTGTATCGGCGCGATGAATTTTCGTTCGGCGAGGGACTGGGACAATGGCAGGATGCAGACCTCGGGTTTGCCGGATTCCGCATCCACACTCCGATCAACAAGCCGGATTATTACGACGAGCTTTGTGTATTCCTCGGTGCAAGTTACTTCCGAGCGGTTGCGAAAGGACAGACGTATGGTCTGTCCGCGCGGGGGCTCGCGATCGATACCGGCGAGAGCAAAGGCGAAGAGTTCCCGGTGTTCAAGGCATTCTGGCTGGAGAAACCGGCGCCGAATGCCTCCTCGATGGTGGTCCACGCGCTGCTCGACAGCAAGAGCGCGGCGGCAAGCTACCGTTTCACCATTCGGCCTGGCCAAACCACAGTTTTCGACGTCGAGATGGCCCTCTATCCGCGGGTCGACGTCGAGCATGCCGGGCTGGCGCCGATGACCAGCATGTTCTTCTTCGGTCCGAACGATCGGAAGGACTTCGACGATTTCCGCCCCTCGGTTCACGACTCGGATGGACTTTCGATGTTCAACGGCAGAGGTGAGCAGCTCTGGCGACCGCTCAACAATCCGCACGATCTGCAGGTCAGCAGTTTTGGCGATGTCAATCCGGGCGGCTTCGGCCTCATGCAGCGGGAAAGAAACTATCTCGCTTATCAGGATCTGGAATCCAGTTTCGAAACGCGCCCAAGCCTCTGGTTCGAACCGATCGGTGATTGGGGCGAAGGGGCAGTGAAACTGTTCGAGATTCCGACCAAGGAGGAGGTCCACGACAATATCGCCGCGCTGTGGCAACCGAAGCAGCCCTTGGCGGCAAAGAGCGAACATATCTTCACCTATCGACTGCACTGGGGGCCGGACGCGCCGAAAGCCGACGCACTCGCGCGATTCACGCGAACGGGAATCGGCAGCCGGGGAGATGACAGCAAGCTGTTCGTCCTGGAGCTGATGGGCGAGCACCTCAAAGGCATAGATCCCAAGGCCATGAAAGGGGTGGTGACCGCTGAGAAAGCTGAAATCAGCAACATCGTCACGCAGCCGAATCCCGTGACCGGCGGGTGGCGTCTGAGCTTCCAATGTTCGGTCAAGGGGCAGGCATCGATCGAGCTGCGAGCTTTCCTCGCGCAGAACGATGCGCCGGCCTCCGAAGTATGGATCTATCGATGGACGCCCTGAAACAGTCGCTGGCGCCGCCGCCAAGCGCCCCAGCGCGCCCGTTTCTGCCGCAGGAAAGCCCGCTGTCGATGCTGCCGTGCCGGCTGGACCGTGCGGCCGACGTCAGGCGATCGCAAGCGCTGACGGGTGCCAGCTTGACGGTTCGCCGTCTCTTCATCTTTGCCGGTACGGCCCTGCTGACGCTCGCAGGCGGCTACGGCATGTACGACGTGGTGAAAGTTGGCGGTGTGACCTTTCTCGAGGCGCTGCTGCTCGGTCTGTTCTTTGTGCTGCTCGCCTGGGTCGCGTTCTCGTTCATGTCCGCCCTTTCCGGATTTTTCGTGCTGCTGACGCGCGGGCAGCCCAGCCTGCCGATCGACATGACAGGCCCGCTGCCGCACATCACCGCGCGCACCGCCATGCTGCTGCCAACCTATAACGAGGACCCGCATCATGTGATGGCGCGGCTGCGCGCAATGTATGAATCCATCGAAGCCACCGGATATGGTGCACAATTCGACTGGTTTTTGCTGAGTGATACGACCGAGCCGGACATCTGGATCGGCGAAGAGATGGCCTTCATCCAGCTACGCCGCGCCTGCGGCGGAGATCGGCTGTACTACCGGCATCGCTCCGACAACACCGCGCGGAAGTCCGGCAACATCGCCGACTGGGTCACAAGGTTTGGGGCGGCCTATGATCACATGATCGTCCTCGACGCCGACAGCCTCATGGAGGCTGATACGATCGTTCGCCTCGTCCACGCGATGGAATGCCACTCCTCTTGCGCACTGATCCAGACGCAGCCCGTCATCGTCAACGCGCGCACTTTGTTCAGCAGGCTGCAGCAATTCTCGGGGCGTGTCTACGGCCCCCTCATCACGGCGGGCAATGCCTGGTGGCACTGCGGCGACAGCAACTATTGGGGCCACAACGCCATCATCCGGCTACAGGCCTTCGCCGCAGAGGCCGGACTGCCGGAACTCCGCGGTCGCAAACCTTTCGGAGGACACATCCTCAGCCATGATTTTGTCGAAGCCGCGTTGATGCGCCGCGCCGGCTGGGCGATCTATATGGTCCCGGCCGTTCGCGGCAGCTTCGAAGAAGTCCCGCCGTCGCTGCTGGACTTTGCGGGAAGAGACCGCCGCTGGTGTCAAGGTAACCTTCAGCATCTCGCGGTCCTGCCCGCGCGTGGGCTGCACTGGGTCTCGAGGCTGCATCTGCTCACCGGCATCGGCTCCTACCTGACGGCGCCGCTCTGGCTTCTGTTCCTGTTGCTCGGTCTGCTCATTTCACTGCAGGCACACTTCATCCGGCCCGAATACTTTCCAAAGGGCTTCAGTTTGTTTCCCACCTGGCCGCAGCAGGACCCGGTACTTGCGGCCTGGGTCTTTGCCGCGACAATGGGGCTTCTGATCCTGCCGAAGCTGCTGGCTTATCTGGTTTTGATCAGCAATCGTGGCGAGCGGACCGGATTTGCAGGGAGCTTTCGTACCCTGGCGGGAGTCGTTTGCGAGACGTTTGTCGCGGCATTGCTTGCTCCCTGCATGATGGTCCTCCAGACCAAGGCCGTTGTGGAAATTCTCGCTGGCCGGGACGCGGGCTGGCAAGTGCAGCGCAGAGGCGATGGACAGCCTGCCCGCGGCGAAGTCTATCGAAAGCTCGCCGGGCCCACACTCTGCGGGCTCGTCCTGTCGCTCTGCGCCTATGCGGTCTCGCTGCCCCTGCTGCTCTGGATGTCGCCGGTGGTGCTGGGGCTCCTGCTTTCGATTCCGTTGGGGATCATAACGTCTTCGCGGTTGAGCGCGCCAGGCGTCTTTGCCACGCCGGAAACCAACAGCCCGCCTGCCGTGGTGCTCCGCGCGAACGAGCTCGCCGCATCAGAGCGCATTGAAATGGCCGGGACTCTACGCCAGCTCGACCGAAATCCGGAATTGCTGGCCGAGCATTTGGGCTCGCAATCGCTCGCCAGCCCTCGCAGATTTGGTCCCGTCGACGTGCCCCTTGCGACCGCAACCGCCAAGGCCGAGCAATGCGAAAGCTTAGACGATGTCGTCGTCTGGTTCGACAAGCTGGAAATACGCGCGGTACTTGAGCATCCCACGCTGTTGAAGAGAATCCTTCAGCTCCCTCCCAGCGGCCCGGAGTAAGATTGCGGCGCTAGGTGTTTGCGTCCAATCCACGCGGTTTGCGGCGGGACGACCAATGCGCCCGTTCCGCTGCTGCTTCCCCCGCGAAGCGGGCGAAGCGAAGGCGGACAGCGAGCGTCGGCGCGAAGGACGCGAGCGGGCTCGAAAGACCGCGTCCTGAGGACCGGAAGCGCTTTAAAAGGCTGTGAAATCCGAGCCGTAGAACATGGCCGCAACGAGCGAGAGCAGCAGTCCCAAGCTGCAGAAGATCGCGACGTTCTTGAATTCCTCCGCGCCATCAGCCGAGAGGATTGCGCTCGAGGCTATCTTTGCTTCTGCATCCATCTGTCGATCCTTAGGGCAAAGTTGGTGCTCAGACCCTACCGGTGTTCGCCTACTGCGCGTGTGAACAGGCTCTCACGACTAAGCCACCTGACCTGGATTTTTTTGGAGCTAGACCGTGACCATAGCGGCGCGCGCTACTGGGACGAGGTCCGGCGCCCTCGCTGGGAGGGGTGATGGACGAGCTATATGGGGCGTGAGGCTCCGTAGGAACCGATAGGTCCCGAGAATGCTTGCTTTGTTGGCGAGCGTAGGAGGACCGCATGAGTGCAAGCAACACGTCAGCGATGACAGAAGCATCAGGGTTGACAAACAATCAGGAGGGGCTTGAGAATTCTTCGGCGAGACCGGCGACGAGGAACCGAACCAATCTCCGAGGGTCTGCAGAAGAGTTAGCTGGGCGGCTCCGGCAGATGACGGTGGAGACGCCGCTGCGCTCGCTCTTGGCGGCCTTCGTACTCGGGGTATGGTTTGCCCGTCGGCGTTGAAGCCGAACGCCACGGACGACGGGTTTGCATGTCAAGAACGTCGAAGAACTGCCAGACGTCAGCCCAAATCTTCCTCAAACCTTTGAAAAACGGGTGCCGAACCTTTCCTTCGGCCGACTTCGCCCGGTATTCGATCTCTGCCAGCAACTTCGGCTCGACCCAGACGCCCTTGTGGGCGATCCGCTTGGCGTAGGGCTGCGTCTTCCGGACGAGAGGCTCTAGCCGCCTCCGGAGCTCGGCGGTTGAGACCTTGTCGAAGCCGTGGTCGACCTTGCCTGCGTAGACGAGATCGGCGCCCTTGCGTCGGCCGACGTAGAGGCCGTCCCATTTGGAGTCGTCGAGCGCGGCGCCCGCGATGGTCAGAGTCTCGCGCTGCGCGCAGGTTTTCTTCACCCAGTTGTTGCCGCGCCCGCTGGCGTAGCTGCTGTCGCGGACCTTGGACAGCACGCCTTCCAGCCCCAGCTTGCAGGCGTGCGCGAACATCTCTTGGCCCTCGATTTCGAAGCTCTCGCTGAATTGAACATCGGTACCGGCGATGATCTTCTTGAGCTCTGCCTTACGTTGGTGGAGGGGAAGCTTCCGCAGATCGCGGCCGTTCAGGTAGAGCAGGTCGAAGGCGACCAGCACGATGCGCTTCGAACTCCCCCTCAACTCGTTCTGCAGCACGGAGAAGTCGGTGGTGCCGTCGGCGGCGGGCACGACGATTTCGCCGTCGACGACGGCGGAGCTTGCCTTGATGTGCCACGCGTCGTGAGCGACCTTCTTGAATCGGCTGGTCCAGTCGTGACCGCGCCGGGTGAAGACCTTGACAACCTCGTTGTGGAGATGGACCTGCACCCGACAGCCGTCGAATTTGATTTCGTGAATCCATCGGGATCCGGACGGCACCCTATCGATCGAGGATGCCAGGGCCGGCTCCACGAAATTCGGGAACGGTGCCTTGACGCCGATATCGGCCGACTTCCTACGCGCAAACGCCACGAACGAACTCCACGCAACAAACGTGATTCAAGGTGACACATGTGGAATCGTTCCAGAACTAGTGAATCCTAGTAACGTTGCTCCGGCATCGTTCAATGAAGGAGCCGACCATGGCAAAGGCAGCGAAGAAGACCACGCGAGGACGCAAGCAGGACCGGGCCCGCGTCGCTGGCGGGCAGAAGTACGAAGTCGGTTACGAAGCCAAGAAGACCGGCCGCTCGGCCTCAGCCGTCAAGAAGGTCGGCAACGCCCGCAAGCGGGTCGAGAAGCGTCTCGGGCGGTAGCTTATCCAGAGTACAAGGTTTGAGTACGACTGGCGTTCCTTCAAATCCGTGCGGCACGCCGCTGCTTCCGTAACCGCTCAAGAAAAAGAAAGGTAGCCCTCGGCCCTTTATTATTTCGGCAACGGGCCCCAAGTTCGTGCCATGCAGATTGATGTCGAGGATCGCGAGATCGTACCGCTCAATCTGAGCCGCCGATCGCGCATCGTCTACACTCCCCGCTTCTGCTACGACCCTGTGTCCAAGTTCCTCGACCATCTCGACAAGCATCATTCGGATAAGCGCCTCATCTTCCACAAGCAGTATCGATACCTGCGCCATGTCTCGCCTCAAGCCTTGCCTAAATCGGCTGCCGAGCGCTCGTTAAGGAGCTGAGACACCGCTGTCGTAAGCTCGGCGGGGCAAACGGTTTCTGAAGAATAATGCTGTTGGGAACGCCTTGCGCCGGCCAGTCGTGGGCTGCTGCTCCCATTATGTAACCATGGGAAGATTAGGATCGACCTCGCGCGCCGCCCGTGCGACCTCCCAGCCGTTTAACCTTCCTAATAGATTGATGTCAGTCACAAGAGCGCAGTACGCAACGCGCTGACCTCTGAGCAGCGTCACCGCCTCCTCGCCGGTCTTGGCGCTGGCGGTTTGGAAGCCCCCTCACTCAATGCATCTTCGACAACGCCCTGGATCGCATCGTCGTCGGCAATGTTTCCGGCAAAGTTCCCCCCTGAGACCAGTGAAGTGGATGTTACAAAGTGCACACAAGGCAAAAGTTCTAGCTGGCGGGACAATTTGGCAGTTATGGGCACCTTCCGTTCGGAGGATTTCTTCGTTGGCCATCTGGCGACTGAAGCTGACCTGCAACTCTTCGGCGTTAACTCGCTCGAACTGACAGCGACGATAGGCAAGTCCTGTCGACGAGAGCAGAAGAAAGAACTCGTTCAAGGTCAGCCCCTCAATCGAGGTCTCGACTTGAAGCTTCGCCCCAACGTCTGAGACATCCTTAAGCAGGCACGCGCGACGCAACGTGCCATCGATGGCCATCATTTGAGCGGGCAACGGATGCTCGAAAGTGTCGGGCTTCTTGATCTTGTTCTGCGGGCATTGGTAAACAGAAGTGATCCCGCCGTTATATCCCCGATCAACTAAAAGGAAATAATCGCGGTCGGGAAAAATTGGCAAAATACCTGGACCATTCTGATAAGAACGGAGGCACGCCCCTCAGTGCTGCTCTTTACCATCAGGCACCGGGCAGTTGTCGCCTCGGGGCGCAGTGCACAATGTCTCGGAACTTGTGATGCTCACTGATACCCTTGCTCGCCCCCGTGAGTGGTGGACTTGGAGTTCAAGATCAGGCAAGTCCTGAAGCTTCCAGCATAAGGAGTTCCCGTGGCTCGGCCAAGGAGGGCATATCGGCAAGCGGCGCTTTCAATGTCGGTTGTTCTGCTATTTGCTACCAATGCCCTTGGCCAAGAGGATAAGAAGACCGACGACGACAAACCGGCCGATCCCGACACGGGCGAGAGCACGGTGGAAGAGAAGACGCTAGGTCTTCTTCCCAATCCGCTGCAGCGGTACGGCGTGAAATTCGCGGCAACCTACATCGGCGAGGCACTCGGCAACGCGTCCGGAGGATTGAAGCAGAGCGCGATCTACGAAGGCCGCCTGAACCTTGCCGTCGACGTCGATCTGCAGAAGCTGATTGGGATCGACAAGCTCACCTTTCACGCCAACATGTTCCAGATCCATGGCGACGGGTTGTCGCGCAGCAATTTGCAGAACTTCTTCGTCGTTAGCGGGATCGAGGCTCTGCCGTCGACCCGTCTGTACGAAACCTATTTCGAGAAGCAGTGGGGCGCGAAGAAGGTCTCGCTGAAATTCGGGCAGCTCGCCGCCGACAGCGAATTCTTCAACACCAAGTACACGGACGTGTTCACCAATGCCTCGATGGGATGGCCAGCCATCACCTCGCTCAATCTGCCCAGCGGCGGACCTTCGCCGCCTCTGGCCGCGATGGGCGCCCGGCTGCTCGTCAATGTGACCGATCAGCTTGCTGTGCTTGGCGGAATCTTCGATGGCGATCAGGCCGGACCCGGTCCGGGCGATCCGCAGGAGCGCAACCGCTACGGCGTAAATTTTCGTGTCAACGATCCACCTCTCCTTCTCGGACAGATCCAGTATGCCTGGAATAACAAGAAGGGCGACCCGAACCTGACCGGCCAGATCAAGTTCGGAGGCTGGCGGCACTTTGGCTCCTTCGCGGACCAGAGGCTCGCGTCGAACGGGGGTTCGCTCGCCGCTGCCGCCAGCAGCGGCGAGCCCTTGCTATTGTCCGGGGATGTCGGCGGGTGGGCGGTTTTCGAGCAGCAGATCTACCGCGTGCCTCATAGCGATGATCGGGGGATCGGCGTGTTCGCCAGAGCCGCCGGCGCGCCTGCCGATCGCAACCTGATCGATCTCTACGCAGATGCGGGCGTGGAGTTCACCGGCCTGCGCGACGACCGCCCTGACGACAAGTTCGGGATCGCTGCGGGTTACGCCCACGTCTCGAAACGGGCGCAGGCACTCGACGCGGATTATCGGACGCTGGTGAATCCGAATTGGCCGGTGCGCAGCTTCGAAGGATTGCTGACAGCGGTTTACCAGTATCAAGTCAAGGACGGCTGGACGGTGCAGCCCAATTTCCAATACATCGTTCGTCCCGGCGGCGGCGCCACGCTGCCGGCGGGCCCGCTCGCCGGCAGGCCGCTCAAGAACGCATCCGCCTTCGTCGACAGGATCTTCCATGGCGCGAAGCCTGCCGACCTTCCGGTGGAGCAGCCGACCAAATTCGAATTGGTCATCAACATCAAGACTGCCT
>NZ_JADPKY010000048.1 GCF_023074185.1 Bradyrhizobium sp. 132
AGGCGGCCGACAGGCTGTCGGTCCGATGCTCCCGCGGTGCCCCACCGAGCGACCACAGGGCATTCTGCAGCCCTTCGGCCAATGCGACGAAGCTCTCGCCCCCGAGCACGACATGGGCGTGTTCAAACCCGCAATAGGCCAACCGGAAGTGATACAGACGATGATCGAGCGGCACGCCAGCGATGGCGACCCCAAGCTCGCCCATATCGGTGAAGTCGGACAGGCCGACCTGGCCCACTTCGTGGGTCTGGCGGAAGATGACCTCCTGCTCCTCGCCGTGGATCGCCCGCCAGGCGCGGATCCGGCGCTCGAGCGTGCGGCGGATTCCAGCCCCCAGCTCAGGATGGCGTCGGAGCATCTCCTCGAAGATGGCCACGGGCCGCACGCCGGGAGCCGCCTTCAGCATCGGCACGACTTCCAGGCCGAAGACGTCGGCCAAGGGATCCGGCCGGCGCCTTTGCCGCGGTGACTTCTTTTGCGACGGAAGGCGCAGATCCTTCTCGAGCCGATAAGCGGTCGACGAACTGAACGACGCCTTCGCGGCCGCCTCTGGCGGCGAATTGGTTTGACGGAACTTCATGTAGAGCCTCATCTGGTGATCGGTGACATGGCAGCCTGGCAACGGGTGATTCCTCTTTGGCGAGAAGAACCATCCATCACCGGCCAGCCGCGATCACCAGACGGCGCGGTCCACTCGGATCGCGCCGTCGCCGGGCTCGTAACTCCGGTCGGGCTACGCCCTCCCTGCGTCACGAGCCCGGCGAAGCTCTCTCATCCTGATTGACGCTGCACTTCCATCCTGATTGCCGCGCCGCA
>NZ_JADPKY010000133.1 GCF_023074185.1 Bradyrhizobium sp. 132
CTCCGCCCTGCGAAACCATTCGCGCCGATGTGATCGGCGTCCACCGCCGCCCGGCCCGCGTTCGTGACGATCGCGATACGCCCCTCTTCCTTGGGCCGGGTTGCGGCGATACATACGCCGTTTCCGAATTTCGGTAAAGCGGAATATCTTTGGCGATGCGGGTTGACCGAGCATTTGGGTGTTTTGCCCGACGGGCCACACAACATCTCGTCGCCCGGACGGATTTGTGCTGGTTTGCCCTAACACCCGCAACATTGGTATGGTTCATGCAAGCTGCGTCAGCTTCCCACCTCCTGACAAGAACGTGAAAATGCCAAGCTCAAGACCCGACCGTATCCGCAAGCTGCTCGCCGACCTCGTCGGCTTCGACACGATCAGCGATCGTTCCAACCTGTCCTTGATCGCGCATATCGAGAGCTATCTCGCCGCGCTCGGCGTCAAGGGTGAGCGCATCGTCGACGAGACCGGACAGAAAGCCTCGCTGTGGGTCACCATTGGACCCGAGGACCGCCCCGGCCTGGTGCTGTCAGGACATACCGACGTGGTGCCTGTGGTCGGCCAGGACTGGAGCCACGATCCGTTCAAGCTGATCGAGCGCGACGGCAGGCTCTACGGCCGCGGCACCACCGACATGAAGGGTTTCGTCGCGGTGTGCCTCGCCATGGTGCCTGAAATGCTGGAGGTGAAGCTGGAAACGCCGATCCATCTGGCGATCTCCTATGACGAAGAGATCGGCTGCGTCGGCGTGCGGCCGATGCTCGGCGAGATCGCGAAGAAGAAGGTCAGGCCGCTCGGCTGCTTCGTCGGCGAGCCCACCGAGATGAAGGTCATCATCGGGCACAAGGGCAAGCACGGCGTGCGCGCGACGTTTCGGGGGCTGGCCCGCCACTCCTCGATCGCGCCCGACGGGGTGAATGCGATCGAATATGCGGCCGAGCTGATCGTCGAAATCCGCCGCCGCGCGGTCACGCTCGCCGCCGTGCGGTCAACGGACAGCCTCTACGATGTTCCGCACTCGACGCTGCTCACCAGCATCGTCCATGGCGGCGCCGCGCTGAACATCGTGCCGGATAGTTGCACGGTGGATTTCGAATGCCGCGGCATCGGCATCACCGAGTCGCGCGAGGTCACGGATGCGATCGTCGCCTGGGCCAAGGCCGAGCTCGAGCCCGCGATGAAGTCGATGCATCCGGAATGCGGCATCGATTTCGAGGAGATCCTCGACTACCCCGCGCTCGACACGGCCGCCGACGCCGCCATCGTGACGCTGGCCAAGAGCCTCGCCGGCCGCAACGACCACGCCAAGGTCGCCTTCGGCACCGAGGCGAGCCTGTTTGCCAGCATGGCCGATATCCCATCCGTGGTGATCGGCCCCGGCGGAATCGCGCAGGCGCACACGCCGGACGAATTCGTGGAAATGGCGCAGCTGGAGAAATGCGCGGCGTTCGTGGAGAAGCTGATCGCGCATTGTGTTGCGTCATAATTGGTGTCTGCAGCTATCTGGGTCCCGGCTCTGCGGAGCAGCACTTCGTGCTGCACCGCGTCCGGGACAAGAAAGCATGGCTATTCATCGGCCTCGGGAGGCGAAATCGCTCGCCCGGAATCCGCTCACGTGTCCCGGACGCGGTGCGGCACGCAGTGACGCGCCGCAGAGCCGGGACCCAGGCGCCCTTGGCGACGGTGCCTCAACATGCAATCTTAAGTCGCGCCGCCATCGGACACAGGTTGCATGCAGATGCCCTTTTTCGTGTACATCCTCGCGAGCAAGCGAAACGGGACTCTTTATGTCGGGGTCACCAACAATCTCGGTCGACGAATGACCGAGCACAAGTCCAAACTCCTACCCGGCTTCACGCGGCAATACGATGTAACTCTGCTCGTCTACTTCGAAACCTTCGAGTCCGTGCTCGAGGCACGCTCACGCGAGCATTCGTTGAAGCGTTGGCGACGGGCGTGGAAGCTCAAGCTGATCGAAGAGCTCAATCGGGATTGGCGCGATCTTACGAACGAGTTGAATACCTTGGCGACGTGACTGGGTCCCGGCTCTGCGGAGCAGCACTTCGTGCTGCGCCGCGTCCGGGACACGAGAACGGCGATCGAGGAAAAAAGGCGCGGCCGTCAGCCGCGCCTTCGGATTCCTTAAACCGCGCCCGCCTTCTGCGCGTATTCCCACGACGCTTTCGACAGCGGTACGGTGCGCTTGGCTGATTCCAGCGCCTTGGCATTCGCCGCGGTGCCGTCGCGGACGCGGCCGGCGATGCCCTGGGTGATGCCGGCGAGGCGGAATAGATTGTAGGCGAAGTACCAGTTGAGGTCAGGCACCGTCATCTTGGTGACGTTGCAATAGATCTGCGCGGCCTCTTCCACGCTCGGAATGTTGAGCGCCTTGAGGTCGGCGCCCTCAAGGCCCGGCATGACCCACTGCATCAGGAGATAGGTGAAGTCGGCCATGGGATCGCCGAGCGTGGACAATTCCCAGTCGAGCACGGCCTGCACGCGCGGTTCCGTCGCGTGGAAAATCATGTTGTCGAGGCGATAGTCGCCGTGGACGATCGAGATGCGCGCCTGCTCCGGCACGGTTTTCGGCAACCATTCCGCGACCTTCTCGAACTCCGGAATGGTCTGGGTCTCGGACGCCCGATACTGCTTGGTCCAGCGGTCGATCTGGCGCGCGAAATAATTGCCGGGCTTGCCGAACTCGCCAAGACCGATCGCGACGGGATCGTACATGTGCAGCTTCGCCAGCGTCTCGATCTTGCTGGTGAAGATTTTTCGGCGGTCCTCCGGCGTCTGGCTCGGCAACGCCGGATCCCAGAACACCCGGCCGTCTTCCATCGACATGATGTAGAAGGCCGAACCGATGATGCTGTCGTCCTGGCACAGCGCATAGGCCTTCGCGACCGGAAAGCCCTGCTTTCCAAGCGCTGCGATCACCCGATATTCGCGATCGACCGCATGCGCCGACGGCAACAATTTGCCGAACGGCTTTCGGCGCATCACGTAGGAGCGGTTCGGCGTGTCAAGCCGGTAGGTCGGGTTGGACTGGCCGCCCTTGAACTGGAGCACGACCAGCGGTCCCTCATAACCCTCGACGTTGTCGCGCAACCAGGCCTCGAGCCGCATCTCGTCGATACGATGCCGCTCCTCGACAGGCTTGGTGCCCGAGAACTCTTCGTCTTTCCTGACGCCGTCAGCCACGATGACGCTCCCTCTTCAGTCCAAGCATGATCCTAATCGGTAACCGCTCTTGCACTTGCGTCAAGCGGTTATCCAACAAGGATCATGCCCTGTCGTTTCTTCAAGTCGGGAGCGCGCTTCCGCCCTCCCTCTTAATGACTGGAAGAGTTTGCATACTTCCGAACTTCAAGCCTGGCAATGGCGCGATTGTGCACCTCGTCCGGGCCGTCGGCGAGACGGAGCGTGCGGATGTGGGCGTAGTCCTTGGCAAGGCCCGCTTCGTCGGACACGCCTGCGCCGCCAAACGCCTGGATGGCCTCGTCGATGATCTTCAGCGCCATGTTGGGGGCTGCGACCTTGATCATGGCGATCTCGGCCTGCGCGGTCTTGTTGCCGACCTTGTCCATCATGTCGGAGGCCTTGAGGCATAGCAGCCGCGTCATCTCGATATTGGTGCGGGCTTCGCCGATGCGCTGCTCCCACACCGAATGCTCGACGATCCGCTTGCCGAAGGCGGTGCGCGAGGTGAGCCGCTTTACCATTTTCTCCAGCGCCTCCTCGGCCTTGCCGATGGTGCGCATGCAGTGATGGATACGGCCGGGACCGAGGCGGCCCTGCGCGATCTCGAAGCCGCGGCCTTCGCCGAGCAGGATGTTTTCCTTCGGCACCCGCACGTTCTCGAGCAGCACCTGGGCGTGGCCATGCGGCGCGTCGTCGAAGCCGAACACGGGCAGCATCTTCTCGACCTTGATGCCGGGGGTGTCGAGCGGAACCAGGATCTGAGACTGCTGCTGGTGCTTGGCCGCCTTGAAATCGGTCTTGCCCATCAGGATCGCGATCTTGCAGCGGGGATCGCCGACGCCGGACGACCACCATTTACGGCCGTTGATGACGTAGTGGTCGCCGTCGCGCACGATGCTGGTCTCGATGTTGGTGGCATCGGACGAGGCCACGGCCGGCTCCGTCATCAGGAAGGCGGAGCGGATTTCGCCGTCCATCAGCGGGCGCAGCCATTTACGCTTCTGCTCCTTGGAGCCGTAGCGCATGAACACTTCCATGTTGCCGGTGTCCGGCGCGGAACAATTGAAGACTTCCGAAGCCCAGGTGATGCGGCCCATCTCTTCCGACAGCAGCGCGTATTCGAGATTGGTCAGTCCCGCGCCGCGGAATTCGTCGTCCTCATGCTCGTTCGGCGGCATGAACATGTTCCAGAGGCCTTCGGCCTTCGCCTTCTTCTTGAGGTCTTCGAGCACCGGGATGACCTTCCAACGCTCGCCGCTGTGATCCTGCTCGTTGTAGACAGGCACCGCCGGGCGCACGTGCTTGGCCATGAAGGACCGCACGCGGTCGAGCCATTCCTTCTGCTTCGGCGACAGATCGAAATCCATGGGGACGCTCCTCGTTGTCTCTTTGCGAACTTGATTTGCGCCGGACTGTCCTCCCGCACCGTGCGACCTGCAAGCGCCAATGCGCGGCTTGCGGATGCTTCGGAACCGGTTCGCGCGTTTGCGAACGCGTCCCGATTGCGGATTGACTTTTCCGGCCTTCAAACGATAGTTTCATACAAGTGTTTGAATTGCAACTCCCTCCCGAGGGGCACCCATGGCCAGTGATCATACCCGGACTGCCCTTCTCGCCGCCGCCGAACGGCTCTATGCCGATCGCGGGTTCGGCGACGTGACGCTGCGCGACATCGTCGCGGAGGCCAGTGTCAATCTCGCGGCGGTGAACTATCATTTCGGTTCGAAGGACGAGTTGATCGCGGAGCTGTTCGTGACACGCTCGATCGCCACCAACCGCGAGCGCTTGCGCGAATTGAAGGCGGCGGAAGAACAAGGCGGCGGCCGCGCGTCGATCGAGGTGATCCTGCATGCCTTGGTCGGCCCGACGCTGCGCGGCTGCCTCGGCCCGGAGAACCAGCGCTCCACCGCGGCGCGCTTCATGATCCGCGCCTCGATCGAATCCGTGCCGCCGATCCGCCGCATCAAGAACCGCGAGATCGACCATTTGCGGAAATTCGCCGGCGCGATGCGCCGCGCCCTGCCCGACCGCAGCGACGTCGATATCTATTGGGGCTTGAATTTCGCGCTCGCCATGGCGCACCACACCATCCGCGAGAGCGAGCGGTTGACCAAGCTCTCGGAAGGCAAATGCGACCTGGACGACGTCGAGGACGTCGTCGCGCGCGTCGTCAGCGTGGCGACGATGGCGCTGACGGCGGGACGGACGGAGGCGAAGGCGCCGTCCAAGGTGGCGGCACGCTGAAACCTCACATCATCGCGATGCAGTCGATCTCGACGTCGAAGGGGCCAAACCATTCCGGCGTGCAGACAAAGATCCGCGCCGGCGGATCTTGCGGGAAATAGCGCGCATAGACGGCGTTGAACGCCGCGAAGTGTTTTGTCGAGGTGCAGTAGACGTTGCACTTCATGACGTTGTCCAGGCTCGCGCCCGCCGTCCGAAGGCACAGCTTCATCTGCTCCATGACGAGCTCGCTCTGCCGTTCGATCGGCACTTCCGCGATCTCGCCCGTCTCGGGCTCGAACGGCGGCAGGCCGGCGACGAAGATCATGTTGCCGGCGCGCGTGACCGGCGAGGTCGGCGCCTTCCAGCGATCGAGAAAGGTCGAGATCGGTTCGACGCGGAGCGCTTCGCGTTTCATGGGCGGCCACCTTCCGTTCAAGCGAGATGACGGCTTGCTACATCATCCTGCAGCCGCCATGCTTCGCTTCCGATCGAAGTTTGCTCGCCGAACCGCCTAGGCGTGCTGCGGCATCTCCTCGGCCTCTTCCTTGGCGAGCAGCAGCAGCATCTCGATGCCCATTTCGCCTTCCTGCGGCGAGCGAATGAACTTTATTTCGTCGGCGCTTTGCCGCAGCGCGGCAACGATCGCGACGGCCTGGTTTGCCGTGGCCGCCTCGGTCGCCAGAATGGCCTTCTGGTCCTTGGCCTGAAACCCGATCGTGTAGGACATCGTTCCCTCCCGGACTGAGTGGAAGGATCGAATCTGAGTCGCGCGCGGAACGGAAGCCTGTGTGAGTACGGACCGGGATTATCTGGGGATTGCCCGCAAGCCTCAGGCAAGCCCGAGCATCGCGCGCGCCTCGTTTGGCGGTCGCGACGCTCGCCCCCAGGCTCTTCAGGATGCCGGCGGCATGCGCGACGTTCCGCGAGCGCCGGCCCTCTTCCCTTCTCCCAAAAGCTCAGATGATACCCTGCTGCTTCAGCGTCTCGATCTTGTCCGCATCATAGCCGAGCTTGCCGCCGAGCACCTCCTGGGTGTGCTCCCCTAATAGCGGCGGGGCGCGGTAGGTCTCGATCGGGGTTTCCGAGAGCGTCAGCGCGTTGCGGATCAGCGAGAGATCGGGCTCGAAGGGATGGTCGACCTTCACCCGCATGCCGCGCGACTGGACGTGGGGATCGGAAAACACCTGCTCGAAATTGTTGATCGGACCTGACGGCACGCCGGCCTCCTCCAGCTTGTCCAGCCAATAGGCCACCGGCTGCTTCAGGAACAGGCCGGCGAAGATCGCCATGATTTCCTTACCGTGCACGACGCGGTCGTTGTTCTTGACAAAGCGCTTGTCGCTCGCGAGCTCGGGCTCACCGAGCACCGCGCAGGTGCGCTGGAACTGGCCGTCATTGCCGACCACCAGCATCAGTTCCCCGTCGGTGCAGCGGAACACGCCGGCCGGCATGCCGCCATTGCCCCAGGTGCCGCGGCGCGGCGGGGTCTTGCCGTTGACGAGGTAGATCTGCAGCCAGTGCGACAACGATGCAATGACGGTGTCGAACAGGCAGACGTCGATATGCTGTCCCACGCCATCATTGGCGTCGCGATGGTACAGCGCCGAGAGAATCCCGATCGAGGTGTTCATGCCGGTCATGTAGTCGACGATCGACGGGCCGACCTTCATCGGGCCCTCGCCGGGCTCGCCGTCGATATGGCCGGTGACGCTCATCAGGCCGCCCATCGCCTGCAGGATGGCGTCATAGCCGGCGCGCGGCGCGTAAGGCCCCGTCTGGCCGAAGCCGGTCACCGAGCAATAGATGATGCCGGGGTTGATCGCCTTGATCGTCTCGTAGTCGAGGCCGTAGCGCTTGAGATCGCCGACCTTGTAGTTCTCCATGAAGACGTCGACATCCTTGGCGAGCTCGCGGATGATCGCCTGCCCCTCGGGCTTGGCGATGTTGACCGTGACCGACTTCTTGTTGCGGTTGGCGCAGAGATAGAAGGAATTGTTGTTGTTGGCCTTGCCCTCGGGATCGGTCAGGTAAGGCGGCCCGAAGGCGCGCGCGTCGTCGCCGGTGCCCGGCCGCTCGATCTTGATCACCTCCGCGCCGAGATCGCCCAGCATCTGGGCCGACAAGGGTCCGGCAAGCACGCGGGTGAGGTCAAGGATCTTGATGCCTGAAAGCGGCAGGGCCGACATGTCGAAGTCCTCCGGGAACCGAATATTGGCGCGGCGGCGAGGTCGCGGGCCGCGCTTCCTGCGGATACACTATTTTGGCGGTCTGAGCACTGCACTGTGGGCATACGGCCATCCCCCCGCTCGCCCGGCGCAGGTCACCCTCGCAGCGAATTTCCGCAGCGCGAATATTCTCAGGTCACGGCCGCCGCAACCACCTCCGGCCGCCGTCGGCCGAGCAGGACCAGGATCAGCACCGTTGCGCAGGAGAACACGAAGGTAAGCCCCAGCGCGCCGCGGCTGCCGAACTGGGTGAGCAGGCCGACCAGGAGCGGCGGAGAAAGGGCGGAGGCGAGATTGAGCGGCAGCGCGATCATCGACATCGCCTTGGCGAACTCGGCCTGATCGTAGAACACCAGCGGGATCGTCGCCCGCGCCACCGCCATCGCGCCGCTGCCGGCACCATAGAGCAGGATGAAGACCGCCACCGCCCAGGTCGCGCCCTCGCTCGACATCAGCAGCAGCATGGCGACCGGGAGCGCCGTGCCGGCTACGAGCCCGGTCGTGATTCCGTCCCACCGTCCGCCGCCGAGAAAATCGAGTCCGCGGGCGCTGACCTGGATCACGCCCAGCATCGAGCCGAACAAAAGCGCCTGCGCCGGCGCCAGCCCCTCCGCCCGCAACAACTCGATCATGATGGCACCGATGCCGAAATTGACGAAGGCATTGAGCGTGATCGCGGCGACGACGAGGCTGAAGGTGCTCCTGGGAATCGCAGGCGGCGGCGAAGACTTCAGCGGTCCACCGCCAGCATCTCCGGCAATTTTCCGGCGCGGCGCGAGAAACGCAAAGAGCGGAAGATTGATGACGAGCATCATCGCCGCGTAGACGAGGCACATCGCGCGCCAGCCGAGCTGATCGCTCAGAAACGAGGTGGTCGGCCAGAAGATGCTGCTCGACAGGCCCGTCACCAGCATCAGCGCGCCGATGGCGTTCTTGGCCTGCCGCCCGGCGACCTCGTTCAGCATGATATAGGCGCCGGTCGAAAGCGTGGCGCTGCCGGCGATGCCGAGAACGATCCAGGCGGCGAAATAGAGCATCGGCTCGCGCGCGAGGGACAGCAGTATGAAGCCCGGCACGGTGAGGACCGTGCCCGCCACCATCACGTTTCGCGCGCCGTGCCGCGCAAACGACTTGGCCAGCCATGGCGCGCACAGCCCCATCGACACATACAGAACGGATGTCCCGGCGAACACCGCCGGCAAGCTCATGCCGAGATCGGCCGCGAGAGCGCGCCCGACAATGGCGGGAAGACCTATTGTACCCCACCCAACAAGTTGGGTAACCGCGAGCACCAGCAGGACGCCGATCAGCCTGCTGTCAGATTTCAGAAACCGCATTCCAACCGTCGCCTGCCCGCCAGGCGCAGATCACGCCTGTCACGCCAGTCTTACCCTCGGATGCGACGACCGGGAATGGCGGTTCCGAATGGCACGGCCGCGCCAGCCGCGGGGCAGCCGTCAGGCAGGATGGCCGGGATCGACCTGCTTCGGCGTCTTCTTGTCGCGTTGCGGTGTCATCTTGGCGGGATCCGGTGCATCCGGCACGCCGCGCGGCCCGAGCTGATCGCGCTGAATGTCGTCTTCGGAGCGAGAGGGCTCAATGCCGTTCGGCTCACGGGGCTTGGTCATCGCAGTCTCCTGAAGTGCTCTGCTCGGAGTGATCCGTCAAATGCCGAGCGCGTTCTCGCCGGCATCGCGGCCAGGCACGCTGACATGGACCTCGTGTCCCTCGCGAAGCGCCAGGGATGCCGCGGCGACCGCCGATTCGAACGCGGCTTCCTTGGTGGCGTATCTACTCTTGACGTCGCCGTCGTGCAGCACACCCCATTCGTCCTGCACTGGCACGATGGCGTATTGAGCAAGGCCCATGGTCCAACTCCTCCCGTTCTCAGGTCTATCTTTGCGTGACCTGGGGATGCGCAGCGGTCACACGCCACACAATGTTGCCGCTGTCGTCGGCGACCAGCAGCGCGCCGGTCTTGTCGATGGCGACGCCGACGGGCCGCCCGCGCGCGTGATTGTCGTTGTTGAGGAAGCCGGTGACGACGTCCTGAGGCGGGCCGCTCGGCTTGCCATCCGTGAACGGCACGAACACCACCTTGTAGCCGTTCAAGACCTGCCTGTTCCAACTGCCATGCTCGCCGACGAAGGCGCCGCCGCGGTAGGCGGCCGGCAGACTCGCGCTTGTGTTGAAGGCCATTCCGAGCGGCGCAACATGCGAGCTCAACGCGTAGTCAGGCACGATCGCCTTGGCGACGAGGTCGGGCCGCTGCGGCTTGACGCGGGGATCGACGTGCTGGCCGTAGTAGCTGTAGGGCCAGCCGTAGAAGCCGCCGTCCTTCACCGATGTCATGTAGTCGGGCACGAGATCCGGACCGAGTTCGTCCCGCTCGTTCACCACCGTCCACAGCGCCCCGGTCTGCGGCTCGAAGCTGAGACCGTTGGGATTGCGCAGCCCGCTCGCGAAGATGCGCCAACGGCCGCTGGCACGATCGACCTCGAGGATGTTGGCGCGATTGTGCTCGGCCTCCATGCCGTTCTCGGTGATGTTGCTGTTGGAACCGACGCCGGCATAGAGCTTTGAACCGTCGGGGCTAGCGACCAGGCTCTTGGTCCAGTGATGGTCGATCGGTCCGCCCGGCAGCGGCGTCAGCACCGTGCCCGGGGCGGTGATCTTCGTGTCACCCTCCGTGTAGGGATATCTGACGATCGCATCGGTGTTGGCGACATAGAGGTCGTTGCCAACCAGCGCGACGCCGAACGGCGAATTGAGATGGTCGAGGAAGACGCTTTGCGTGTCCGGCACGCCGTCGCCGTTGCCGTCGCGCAGCAGCGTGATGCGGTTGCTCTCGCCGGTGTCGCCGCCTGATGTCGCCCAGGACTCGATGTATCCCATCACGATTTCCTTGGGCCGCTTGATCGGGGCCGCCTTCGGCGCCTTGGATTCCACCACCAGCACGTCGCCGTTGGGAAGCACGTAAAGGAATCGCGGATGCTGCAGGCCCGTCGCAAAGGCCTTGGCCTGCAAACCTTGCGCGACGGCCGGCGTCTCGTCCTTCTTCCAGCCGACAATGCGGGCGATGTGCATCGGCGGCAGCAGATATTGCTGGATGTCGGGAAGCGTCGGGTTGGCGCCGGTTTGCGCCTTCGGATCGCCACTGCCGTCATTGCAGGCGGCGAGGGATAGCAGCCAGGAGCACAACAGGGCGCGAGCGATCGAGGATTTCATCGCGCAACTCCCACGCCGTGGCGATAGACCATGGCCCAGCCAAGCCAGCCGGTGACGGGCAGGATCAGCACGGTAATCGCCGAAAGCACGAGCCCGATCGGCCACACCGATGTCCAGGCATCACGCGTGTGGATCAGGGCGTTGGCGGTGGCCAGGATCAGCGCCACCGCGTTGCCGATCAGGTGCGGCCAGGCCGGCGGCTGCGCCCGCACCAGACGGTTGCCGAGGAAATCGGTCAGACCGGCGATTGCCGCCAGCACGCCGAAGATGACGCCGACGACCAGAAGCCAGGCCGAAAAATCCGCCCACATGATCTCGGCACTGACGACGTAGGCGATGTCGGTTAGCAGCGCCCCGATGAAGCAAGCGATCGGTATCGGCACCAGCATCGGATGAATCGGATGGCCCGCGATTTGCGCGGTGGTGCGAACGCGCACGTTGTCTTGCACGGTTTGGCCTCGTATGACTTTCGCTCTGCCCGACGGCCAACTCGTCCTTGGGATGAAGGTTCCTACGCTTGCCTCTAGCCTTGCGCCGTCACCGGTGCGCTGGCCTGATACGCCGCGCGCCGATGCCGAGGGCACTCGGGCGGACTGCATTCCTTCGACTTTGGTTCGCAACACGAAGCCAACGTATCAAAGTTTAATGCGTTCTACCCTTCTCTTCGACCAGATTAGGAGACGGGTTTTGGGGTTATCGGACCACCAATGCAGGCAGGATTTGCGTTCTCCAAGCTCGCCGACCGGCTGGCGAGCCTCGCTCCAGTAACTGCCGACGATCTCCACCTGCTCGCGGACATGGCAAGCACAATTGCCCATCTAGGTTCGCGTCAGACCGTTCTGCGGCATGGCGACGATGCCACCCAGTGCTGTCTGCTGCTCCAGGGATATCTGTCCTGGCAGGACGCAGAGAGCGCGGACGGGCAGATCACGTCAATCCATGTTCCCGGTGACATCGCCAATCTACACACGCTTCATCGCCCTCGCGTTGACGGCAACCTGATCGCGCTCGGCCCGGCCATCGTCGCTCTCGTGCCACATCGCTTCTTTCACGATCTGTCCGCGCGTTCGCCCGCTATGTCCCGCGCATTGCTGCTGATGCTGCTCACCGATCACGCCATTCAGCGCAACTGGACAGTGAACCTGGGTAGCCGCGATGCATTGACGCGCGTGGCGCATCTGCTGTGCGAGATCACGGCGCGCCTGCAAAGCGTCGGTCTTGCCAGAGATTTCAGACTGCCATCACCCTTCACCCAATCGGACCTTGCCGCAGCGTGCAGCATCTCCCCTGTCCACGCCAATCGCACCATTCAGGAACTGCGACGATGCAACCTTCTGCAATGGCAGGGTAAGACGGTAATGATCACGGACTGGCCGGCACTCGTGCGGCTCGCAAGTTTCGATCCGACTTATCTGGGGATTCGACCCAGCCATGAGGATGCGTCGTCGCATCTCAAGCCGCTTACGGCGGAGGTTGCGCTCGTTTGAGCTTTTTCAGACGACGCGTTGTCAAACGACGCCTTGAACACCTCGGACGCCTTGAACACCTCGGGAGCGCGCAACCAATGCCTTGCGTGCCTCTGCAAGGACCAAATCCCAATCGCCCGGGGTCCTCTGATGAAACAATCGCAGGCTGGGATACCAGAAGGAGTGAGATCCAGCTGACGGCCAGCGCCAGTCGCAATCCGCATGCAACATCACCCACGCGTCACGTCCGAGCGCCCCCGCGAGGTGGGCTACCATGGTGTCGACGCAAATGAGGAGATCGAGCCGCCGGAGGTGATGACCGAGAACCGTAACGTCAGGCGTACTGACGTCCCTCGCGCCAATCTCTGCCAGTTCGCACGTCCGGGCTCCGCGCTGCAGCGAGCAGAGCGTTACGCCGGGAACGGCAAGATGCCCCAACAGCGCGGGCGGAACGGTCCTTCGCTTGTCCCAATTGCCGACTTCCCAAACCAGGCCGACGGCAAGACCTCGCTCATGCGGCAGCGTTGGCTCGACCGCCGGTGGCAGTGATACGTAAGGTGCGCGCATTTCGACGTGCTCACGCCTCGCCTTTATGGCATGCGGAACCTCCATAATCTCGATATCGACCTCGAAGTCGACGTCAGGCGCACCGTCGTGGAGCGCAAAGGCACGATCGACGCCAGCCGCTCGCTGGACCAGCGGCAGGAGCTCGCTCTGGCACCAGACCGCGACGCTGCGCGCGATATCGCGAAGCGGCCGCATGAAGCGCAGGAACTGAATGGTGTCGCCAAGCCCATGGTAGCAGCGGACCAGCACATGCTTGCCCGTCAGGTCCTCGCCGCGCCAGATCCGCTGGAGGTGACGCGGCCCGGTGTGCTTGGGTGGATACGCAAGCATCGTCAGATCGCGGTCGTTGATCGCCCAGGCGCGTTCGAAGTCGCCTGCCCGCATCGCCTCCGTCCAACCGCCCGACACTCGCGGTGATCCGATCAACGCCGCACGAATTTGTGAAAGCGGCTCGGTTTACCGTCCTTGGTCTGGTCCTGGTGGAGGAAGGCAATGCCGGCCTCGTCGAATTTGGTGAAGAATTCGTCCCAGCCGATCCGGTCGAGCCCTTCGTCGGGCGGATCGAAATCGATGCGCAGGATGCCGGCGTGTCCGTCCTCCTCCGTAGCCTTGACCGTCGCGGGCTTTCCACCGCGCTCCTCCGCCCATTTCCGGATGACGTCGTGGCTGGTGGTCTGCTGGGCTTCGCTGGTTTGTGATTTGGATGACATGTGACACCTCGATTGCTGACAAGGAGCGAGCGATGGATCGGCCCTCGCGTCAGACTGTTTCGCCGTGAACGCCGGGCGCGAGGATTTGTTCTTTCGTATGTCGGACTCTCTCGAGAGCATCATCTTCTTCATCTTCATCCTGGAAGCTCTTCGTTCCCTCCAAACTGCCCGCGATTTTATCCCAGGTTAAGCGCGCGAAATTTTTCCGGCCGGAATCTGACGTGAGGCGGACATAGTGCCGTGAGTTCAGGAACGAACATACGTTCCTCACGTTCGCCGACGTACTTACGTCAACACTGCATGTCTTCCGGAGGGCTTCGATCCATGCATTCTCGTCTTCAGGACAGGCGGCGCGTGCGCGTCGGCATCGTCGGTGTCGGCAATTGTGCGAGCTCCTTCGTTCAGGGGCTCTCCTACTACCGGGAGGCCAAATCGAACGAGCCGGTGCCCGGGCTGATGAACGCCGATCTCGGCGGCTATCATATCAGCGACATCCAGGTGGCGTCGGCCTTCGACGTCCATGCCGGCAAGGTCGGACGAGACGTCGCCGAGGCAATCTTCGCAGCACCGAACAATACGCATCGCTTTTCCGACGTTGCGCAGACCGGCGTCGTCGTCCAGCGCGGCCCGGTCATGGACGGCATCGGCCATTATTTGAAGGAGGACATTCCGATTGCGCATGTTCCGGAAGCCGACGTCTCGGAAGTGCTCGCGACGTCGCGCACGGACGTGCTGGTGTCCTATCTTCCCGTCGGCTCGCAGCACGCAAGCGACTTTTATGCCGCGCGCGCGATCGAGGCCGGCTGCGGCTACGTCAATTGCATCCCGGTCTTCATTGCCTCGAATCCCGACTGGCGGCGGCGTTTCGAGGATGCAGGCCTGCCGATCGTCGGCGACGACATCAAGAGCCAGGTCGGCGCCACGATTCTGCACCGCGTGCTCGCCAATCTCTTCCGCGACCGCGGCGTGCGGCTCGATCGCACCTACCAGCTCAATGTCGGCGGCAACACCGATTTCAAGAACATGCTCGAGCGCGAGCGGCTGACCTCGAAGAAAATCTCCAAGACCCAGGCCGTGACCAGCCAGCTCGACGTGCCCATGGATGCCGATAATATTCATGTCGGTCCGAGCGACCACGTGCCGTGGCTGACCGACCGCAAGCTGGCCTTTATCCGCCTGGAGGGCACGACGTTCGGCGGTGTGCCCTTGAGCGCGGAAGTCAAGCTCGAGGTCTGGGACTCCCCGAATTCGGCAGGTGTCGTGATCGACGCGGTCCGCTGCGCCAAGCTCGCCATGGACCGCGGGCAGGCCGGCGCGCTGACGGGCCCATCGAGCTATTTCATGAAGTCGCCGCCGCAGCAGTTCACGGACGAGGAAGCCGGACGTCGAACGCGCGCGTTCATCGACGACAAGGCGTATACCTGATGGCGAAGATCATTCATCTGATCCGCCACGGGCATCACGCCCTCCTCGGCCTGACGCTATGTGGCCGGATGAAGGGCGTAGAGCTCGATGATCCCGGTTGCGAAGAAATGGCGCGATGCGCCGAAAGCATCTCACCGCGACCAACATTGATACAGTCGAGCCCGCAACGGCGCTGCATGCAGTCGGCCTGTATCCTTGCCGCGCATTTCGGCTTGCCGGTCGAGATCGTTCCCGCGCTCAACGAGCTCGACTATGGCGAATGGACTGGACGATCCTTCGAGGCGCTCGCCCCGGATCCCCGATGGTCGCGCTGGAACGAACAACGCAGAACGATCCGTCCGCCGGGCGGCGAAAGCATGCGGGCACTCCAGAAGCGCGTCGTCGCCCATCTGGAGCAGGTGAGCAGCGACCGCGATCCCGGCACCGTCGTCGCCGTCAGCCATGCCGAGCCGATCCGCGCGGCGCTGCTGTATTATTCCCGGAAAGAGCTCGACGACTTCCTCTCGATCGAGATCGACCCCGGCAGCGTCAGCACTCTCAGCGTGGACAATCGCGGAATCAAGATCACCGGGATCAATCAGCGGGTGCCAGCGTGAAGATCGTCATCTTCGGCCTGACAATTTCCTCTTCCTGGGGCAACGGTCACGCGACCTTGTGGCGTGGGCTTTGCAAGCATCTCGCGCGATCCGGGCACAGCGTCGTCTTTTTCGAGCGCGACGTGCCCTATTACGCCAGCGCGCGGGATTTGCACGAACTGGCGGGCGGCCAGCTGCGCCTGTTCTCGAATTGGGACGATGTGCTTCCTTTGGCGCGCAGCGACCTTCGCGATGCCGATGTCGCGATCGTGACCTCCTATTGTCCCGACGCGATCGCCGCGACCGAGCTTACTCTGTCTGAGGGTCGCGCGCTGCCCGTGTTCTACGATCTCGACACACCGGTCACGCTGGCGAAGCTCATGGCCGGCGGCGCCGTTCCCTATATCGGGCCGCGCGGCCTGCGAGATTTCGCCTTGGTCCTGAGCTTCACCGGCGGTCCCCGCATCTGCAACGAATTTCGCGACCGGCTCGGCGCCTGCAACGTCCGTCCGCTCTACGGCCATGTCGACACTGACATCCATCGACCGGTCCCGTCTCAGTCGCACTACCGTGCGCATCTGTCCTATCTCGGCACATATTCGCAGGATCGTCAGCGCGCGCTCGAGGCTCTCTTCGTCGAACCCGCACGGGCACGGCAGGATCTGCGCTTCCTGATCGGGGGTGCGCAATACCCGGAAGATTTTCCCTGGTCGCCAAACATCTATTTCGTGCAGCACTTGCCGCCGTCAGAGCACGCGTCGTTCTTTGCGTCGTCCCGGCTGACGCTCAACGTCACGCGCCGGGCCATGGCGGAGATGGGCTGGTGCCCGTCCGGGCGTCTGTTCGAAGCTGCTGCCTGCAAGGCCCCACTGCTCAGCGACGATTGGCCGGGGATCGATGAATTCTTTGCGCCCGGGCACGAGATCCTGATCGCGCGCGATGAAAAGGACACGCTTGCTGCATTGACGACGGCCGACGCCGAGCTTCAGCACATTGCCGCGCGCGCATATGAACGGACCATGGATCAGCACACCTCCGACAAGCGCGCAGGCGAACTGATCTCGCTGCTCGAGCAGGCGGCATCCCTCGGCGCGCGCCGGCAACAACCCGAGGAGGCCTGATCATGTGGGGCATCGTTCCGGCCGCAGGCCGCGGCAGCCGCATCCAGCCGCTCGCCTTCTCCAAGGAACTGCTTCCGGTCGGAAGCCGACGGGACGACGGCATGGACCGTCCGTGCGCCGTCTCGGAATATTTGCTGGAGCGGCTGATCCTTGGGGGGGCTGACAAGATCTGCTTCGTGATCTCCCCCGGCAAATCCGACATCCTCGAATATTTCGGCGATCACTATGGCGGCGCCCAGCTCGCTTACGTCGTGCAGCCCGACGCGTCGGGGCTGTGCGATGCCGTGTTCAGGGCGGGCACGGTCGTCGGCCATGACGAAGACGTCATCGTCGGACTTCCGGATACAGTCTGGTTCCCCAAGGCGGCCTTGCAGGCATTGCCGGCCGCCGACCTGTCGTTTCTGCTGTTTCCGGTCGAACATCCCGAGTTCTTCGATGCGGTCGTGCTCGACGGCGATCGCGTGACGGAGATCCAGGTCAAGCAGCCGGACGCAGCGTCGAAATGGATATGGGGCGCCTTCAAGATGTCTGCCAACGGATTTCGCGAACTCCAATCGCTGTGGACAAAGCGCGACCACCGGGATGAATATTTCGGGACACTCGTCAACGCCTACATCGCGGCCGGCGGCCAGGGGCTCGGCGTCAAAGCTGGCGAATCCTATGTCGATGTAGGCACCATCGATGGCTATCGGACGGCAATGGCGTTGCTCGCGGAAAGCTCCACCGGGAACGGACGCTCTCGATTGCTGGCCGGCGGTTCGCCCGAGCCAGCCCGCTCAGCCCCCGCAATGAACAATGGAGTGACCGCATGAGCAGAGGCGCCCTCTCCCGCGAGGAAATCCGCCAGCGTGTCGATGCGCTCGGGCCATGGTTTCACAATCTGGACCTGAAGGGTGTACCGACAGCGCCTTCACACTTTCTCGGCGACTATCCCAACGTGAAATGGCGACGCTTCTCCGGGATCATCCCGGACCGTCTCGACGGCAAGACCGTACTCGATATCGGCTGCAATGCCGGCTTCTACGCCATGGAGATGAAGCGGCGCGGCGCCGAGCGCGTCCTCGGCCTGGACACCGACGACGAATATCTCGAGCAAGCCCGCTTCGCGGCCGAGGTGAACGGGCTCAGGATCGAATTCCGCAAGATGTCAGCCTATGACGTCGGACAGCTGCGCGAAAAGTTCGACCTCGTGATCTTCATGGGGGTGCTCTACCATCTGCGGCACCCTCTGCTGGCGCTCGACCTGATCCATGAGCACGTGGCCGGCGATCTCCTGCTGTTCCAATCGATGCAGCGCGGCGACAGCCGCGTGGATCCGGTCGACAAGAACTACGACTTCTGGACCACCGATCAGTTCGATTCGCCGGGCTATCCAAAGCTGCACTTCATCGAGAACAAATATGCCGACGACCCCACCAATTGGTGGGTGCCGAACCGTGCCTGCGCCGAAGCCATGCTGCGCAGCGCCGGCTTTGCGATCGCAGCGCATCCGGAAGACGAAGTCTATCTTTGCAAGCGGGTAACAAGGCCGCAGGCGGAAGGTCCTGTCTATCCATCGCGGGAGGCCGGCCAATGATCGAAGCCGCCAAGATCTGGAACGAGCCCAACAACAAGTCGCACTGGGACATCCTGATTGATCCGGACTGGACCATGTTCGCCAACC
Source organism: Bradyrhizobium sp. 132 (assembly GCF_023074185.1). Lineage (GTDB taxonomy): Bacteria > Pseudomonadota > Alphaproteobacteria > Rhizobiales > Xanthobacteraceae > Bradyrhizobium. Next base: position 18,405 of record NZ_JADPKY010000133.1, read on the forward strand.
TGGCGCTAGCGGCCGGAAAGGCGATCCGCAGCGCCCATCCCACACTCCCGCGTGTGCTCGGCGGCATATCGCCGATTGATCCGTCGTTCATCCGCAATATGCAGGCGCGTGGCGTACTCGATCATGTCGATGCGGTAGCCGTGCACGGCTTTCCGCTCGACTGGAACCTGTGGCAGATTGCGGAATGGCCGGCCAAGCTCGAGGAGATCAAGGCGGTCACTTCGCTGCCGGTCTGGGTGACGGAGGTGGGAGTCTCGTCTTTCGGCGCCGAAGAGGTGCAGGCTTGGGGACTGAGCCGAACCGCGGAGCTCTTGATCGGCCGCGCTCCGCGCATCCACTGGTACAGCCTCTACGATCTGCCTTCGAGCTGGGAGGCCACGACCCGGCATAAGGAGGCTGAAGGCTCCTCCTACTACCGGCATTTCCACATGGGCCTGCTGCGCGAGGACGGGACACCGAAAGCCTCGGCGGAGCTGTTCCGCAACTTTGCACCTGCGATGGGCCTGTGCCAGTGGTTTCATTTCGAGGACCACCGCCTCGATGACGCCGTGGGCTGGATGCGCCGGCTGGGCGTGCAGCATCTCAGGACCGGCCTGTCCTGGGCCGACAGCTTTCGTCCCAACGCGCTCGACTGGTTCGACCGCCAGATGGACGCGCTGGCCGAGTTTCAGGTTACGGTGACCTTCTGCTTCACGCCGGAGCACCGGGGTATCCAGCCTCATCACACCAGCCCGCCGCTCGACGTGAACGAGTTCGCGGATTTCTGCGCGCAGATGGTCGAGCGCTATTGCGCGAAAACAGGGGTCGCGCCTTCCGCGGCGTCTTCGCGTCCGACCATCCGGGAGCCGACATGCGTGCCCTGATCCTGGTGATGGACTCCGTTGGGATCGGCGCCGCGCCCGATGCCGTCAATTACGGCGACGAGGGTGCCGATACCATCGGTCACATCGCTGAGATGTGCAGGGTCGGCAATGCCGATGGTCCGCGGCGGGAAGGACCGCTTCAGCTTCCCAATCTGGTTGCGCTGGGCCTTGGCCAGGCCTGTCGTCTCGCAACCGGGCGCGTGCCGCCCGGGCTGGACGGATGTCCGGAGCATTCGCGCTTTGGCTGCGCAAGCGAGATATCGAAGGGCAAGGACACGCCATCCGGTCATTGGGAGATTGCCGGTGTGCCGGTGCCGTTCGACTGGGGCTATTTTCCAAGGACCAAACCGTGCTTCCCGCGCGACCTGATGGAGCGCCTGTGCGAACAGGCGCGATTGCCCGGCATCCTCGGAAACTGTCACGCCTCCGGCACCGAGATCATCGACCAATTCGGCGAGCGTCACATCAGAACCGGCGAGCCGATCGGTTATACGTCAGCCGACAGCGTGTTTCAGATTGCTGCACATGAGGAGACATTCGGGCTCGAACGCCTCTATGAGGTCTGCCGCGTTGCCCGCCGACTGGTCGATCCCCTGAACATCGGGCGCGTCATCGCCCGGCCGTTCGTCGGCACGTCAGCAGGTCACTTCAAGCGAACTGTGCACCGGAAGGATTATTCCGTCCCGCCGCCCGAGCGAACGATCCTCGATCTCGCCGAAAGCGCAGGCCGTGACATCGTGACGATCGGCAAGATCGACGACATCTTCGCCCATCGCGGGACCGGGAGGAACATGCGGGGCGATGGCAACGAAGCGTTGTTCGATGCCACGCTTGATGGGCTGGCCTCTCTTGCAGAGGGTGGGATGTTGTTCGCCAACTTCATCGATTTCGACACGTTGTACGGCCATCGCCGAGACGCCGCGGGATATGCAGCGGCGCTCGAAGCCTTCGATGCCCGCGTTCCCGAACTGCTTAACCGCGTGCGCGACGATGATCTCCTCATCGTCACGGCCGATCACGGTTGCGACCCAACCTGGAGCGGCACCGATCACACCCGCGAACAAGTGCCAATTCTGGCGGTGCGCGGGCGGTCATCTTCTCCGATCGGCAGGCGCACCGGCTTTGCCGATATAGGGGCAACGGTCGCAAGACATATCGAGCTGCAGGCGCCGGTTCATGGCGTGCATTTTTAGCCGCAGCGCCGGCCGATTCACCTGGGTTATTGATCCAGGTTAGAGAAATGTTTGTTTGTAGGTTTCGCAGGAACGAACATTCCTTGCATCGCTTCTACTTCCAAATGTGACTGGCGCGCCGGTCGCCCCGACCAGAACAGCAGCGCGCGCTTTCATTCTCATCACGGATTGATCCCGCAGGATCGGTCTCACGGCGGCACGGAGCGGTGAATGACGCGAGTATTGATCACTGGAGGCGCCGGATTCATCGGATCGCATGCGGCCGACGTGCTGCTGGCGGCCGGCTATGAAGTCCGCCTGCTCGACAATCTCTCGCCGCAGGTCCACGGAGGCAACCGCCAGCGTCCCGCCTATCTTGCCGAAGAGGCGGAGCTCGTCGTCGGCGACGTCACCGACGCTCCCGCGGTCGAGCACGCGTTACGCGGCACCGACATGGTCCTGCATCTCGCATCCGCGGTAGGCGTCGGCCAGAGCATGTACGACATCGAACCCTATGTCAGGACCAACGAGCTCGGCACCGCCGTGCTGTTGCAGGCACTGTCCAAGCGCCCGGTCGAGCGGCTGGTGGTGGCCTCGTCCATGAGCATTTACGGCGAAGGCCTTTACCGGAGCGCCGATCAGAGCGTCATCGCCTGCGACGAACGGCCGATCGAGCAGCTTCGCCGGGGCGATTGGGAGCTGCGCGATATCACCGGGCGCCCGCTTGATCCCGTTGCCACCCCGGAGACAAAGCAGCCCTCGCTGAGTTCGATCTACGCACTCAACAAATATGCCCAGGAACGCATGTGCCTGATCACCGGCAAGGCCTATGGCATTCCGACGGTGGCGCTACGCTTCTTCAATGCGTTCGGTCCGCGCCAGGCGCTGTCCAATCCCTATACCGGCGTGCTCGCCATCTTTGCCGCGCGGCTGCTTAACGGCCGCCCCCCCCTCGTCTTCGAGGATGGTCTGCAGCGGCGCGACTTCGTCCATGTACATGACGTCGCCCGTGCCTGCCGCATGGCACTCGAAGCCGATCGCACCCAGGAGGTCTTCAACGTCGGCTCGGGGCAGTGCCGCACCATTCTCTCCGTCGCGCAGGATCTCGCCGAAGTCATGGGACGCGGCAACATCGAGCCCGAGTTAACGCGGAAATATCGTGCCGGCGATATCCGGCACTGCTTCGCCGACATCGGAAAATCGCGCGACCTGCTCGGCTTCGAGCCGCACGTCGCCTTCAAGGACGGTCTCCGGGAGCTGGCGGAGTATCTCGCCGACCAAATCGCTGACGATCAGGCGGAGCGAGCCACCAAGGAGCTGCAGCAACGAGGATTGGTCGCGTGATGAGTGAACGAGATAACAGACCCGTCCTGATCACCGGCGGCTGCGGATTTATCGGCTGCAACCTCGCCGACCGGCTCGCGGAACGCGGCGATCCCGTGCTGATACTGGACAATCTCGCCCGCGCCGGCGTGCGTGAGAACGCGCAATGGCTGAAGTCCCGGCATGGCGACCGGGTCACAATTACCGTGGCCGACATCCGCGAACCGATCTCGGTGATCGACGCAGTACGTGAAGCCCGCGCCGTGCTGCACTTGGCCGCCCAGGTCGCGGTCACCGACAGCGTGAGCGATCCGGCTTCCGATTTCGAAATCAACGCGCGGGGCACATTGAATGTGCTCGAAGCCGTGCGGCTCCACAACAGCGCCGCGCCGATCGTGTTCGCCTCGACCAACAAGGTCTACGGACGCGTGATCGACGACGGCGACATCGCGCTCACCGGCCGCCGCTACACGCCGACAAGCGGTCTGCTGGCCGGCGGCATCCCGGAAAATGCACCGCTCGACTTCTACAGCCCCTATGGATGCTCCAAGGGAACGGCGGATCAGTACGTTCACGACTATGCGCGGGTCTACGGCCTCCGGACCGTGGTGCTGCGCATGAGCTGCATCTATGGGCCCCGGCAATTCGGCACCGAAGATCAGGGCTGGATCGCGCATTTCCTGCTGAGCGCCATTCGCAGCAGAGAGCTGACGATCTATGGCGACGGCCATCAGGTCCGCGATGCGCTTCATGTGTCGGACGCGGCGTCGGCCTGGCTCGCCGTGCTCGATCGCATCGCGCTCGCCCGTGGACGCGTGTTCAATCTCGGCGGCGGCCCGGCCAACGCGATCAGTCTGCTGGAATTGATCGACCGCATCACCGATCTGACCGGCCGCAAGGTGGCCTATCGCTTTGCCGATTGGAGGCCCGGCGATCAGCCCTGGTACGTGACCGACACGCGCGCCCTCTCCAGCGCGCTCGGCTGGGCGCCTCAGACATCTCTCGCAGACGGCCTCCGATCCCTTCACATCTGGCTGGATGGCCGCTTCGGATCGGCACAGGGCAACCGCGAGGCGCTGGCATGACGCGTGTTGCCCTCATCAACCCAAACTGGGATTTTGGCGGCAGCATCTATTTCGGCTGCCGATCTCCTCACCTTCCGCTCGAACTCGGGATCTCCGAACACTACCTGAAGGCGGCCGGGCACAAGACGCTGCTGCTCGATGCCCATATGTTCGACCTTTCTCTCGCCGATATCGAAGCCGAGCTGCGCGCGTTCGGCCCCGACCAGATCGTCATCACGACGGCACCGACTTATCTGTTCTGGCGCTGCGCCCCTCCCGAGCTCCGCGTCCCGCAGGAGCTTGCAATGGGGGTGCGCGACCTGGCTCCGATCCTTGTGGCAGTGGGCCCCCATGGCTCGACCGTGCCAAAAGCGGCGCTTCGAAAGCTCGGCACCGACGTCGTCGTAATGGGCGAGTGCGAGGCATCCTTGCTGCGTCTTGCCAATGGCGAGCGGGACTTTCCCGGCTTGTGCTTCGCCGATGGCGCATCGCTCCGCGTCAATGGCGGCCCGCAGGCCGTCGCGTTCAGGGATCAACCGCCGCTTGATTGGCCGGAGGAGATGATCCGGCGGCATCACCATCACCATCACCGCTTCGAAGCCGAGCCGCAGGCGCCAGGCGCCGAGGTCGAGTCATCCAGGGGTTGTCCGTACAACTGCACGTTCTGCGCCAAGGAGAATTTCCGCAACGCTTACCGCAAACGGCCCCCCTCCGTCGTTCTCGAAGAGATCGACGGACTGCGCCATCAGGGCATCGAATATGTCTACTTCATCGACGAGATATTTCTTCCGAACGCGGAGCTGCTGGAAGGGCTGGCCACACGCGGGCTGAAGTTCGGTGTGCAGACCCGCATCGACCTCTGGAAGCCGGACATGCTGGCTCTGCTCGGTGGGGCCGGCTGCGTCTCGATAGAGGCCGGGATCGAGAGCCTGACCGTGGAGGGCCGCGCCGCGCTTGCCAAGAACTGCAAGATGACGACAGACCAGCTTGCCGAACGGCTGGTCGAAGCGCGCCGTCACGTTCCTTTCGTGCAGGCCAACCTGATCGAAGTCCCCGAGGACGATGATCCCATCGTGCAGCGCTGGCGCCGCACGATGCAGGATGCCGGCATCTGGGCCAACGATCCGGTCCCGCTCTATCCCTATCCGGGCTCGCCGGATTATCAAAAGCTGTGGGGCGAGCCCGACGATTTCGCCTGGGAGCGCGCGCACCGGCACTATCTCGCGATGTTCGGCCAGTTCAGCGACGTGCAGAACGATCGCCCGGTTCCGCTCGAGGCTCTCGAACTGCAGGTGGCATCATGAGCCGTAGCTCGGACATCAGGATCCTGATGACGACCGACACGGTCGGGGGTGTCTGGACCTATTCCTGCGCTCTCGCATCGCAGCTTGCGGCGTCGGGGGCCGATGTCGGCCTCGTGACCATGGGTCGGCGCGCACGAGCCGAGCAGCGCGAGATGCTGCGCGGTTCCCGAGTGCGCCTGATCGAAACGGACCTCGCGCTGGAATGGCAGGATCCGGAAGGGCAGGACCTCGCCCGAGCGCGGCGCACCCTCACGAAGCTCGAAGCACAATTCAGGCCGGACGTTATTCACCTCAACAGTTTTCGCGAAGCAACCTTCGACTGGCACGCGCCGGTGGTACTCGTCGCGCATTCCTGCGTCGGCTCCTGGGCGCTGGCCTGCCGTGATACGGCTTGGCTGGGCGAGCCGAGATGGCGCAGCTACGCCGAACGCGTCGCGGCAGCCCTCGACAAGGCGCAGGCCTGGGTATGCCCAACCCAGTCCTTTCACGACGTGATCGCGCAGATTTACCATCCTCAATCGCCGGGCGCCGTGATCTGGAATGGGATCACACCCCGAGGCGCCCTCGGACGTAAGCAGGAGCTGATCCTTGCAGCCGGGCGGCTGTGGGACCGCGCCAAGAACATCGAGGTTCTTGCCGCCGCGGCGCCGGGGCTGGATTGGCCGGTCCAGGTGGCGGGTGCGGCGACCGTCAGCCCATCGCATTGTATCACCTGGCTTGGGCAATTGCCGTACGACGCCATGCGCGCGCGGATGGAGCACGCGGCGATCTTCGCGAGCCCCGCCTTCTATGAACCGTTTGGGCTGGCGGTCCTGGAAGCCGCGGCGGCGGGATGCGCTCTCGTCCTGTCCGACATCCCAACGTTCCGGGAATTGTGGACCGGAGCCGCGCTGTTCGTCGATCCCACCGACGGCAAGGCGCTGCATCGAACGCTTGCAGGTCTGTGCGCCGACGATCGCGAGCGGATGCGGCTGCAACGGGCAGCTTTTGAGCATTCCCTCACCTATTCCCTGACCCGGACGACGAGTGCCTATCTCAGGCTTTACGACGACCTGCTCGCTTCCCATCGCGAGACCGCGCCGGTCAGCCAGATCGAGGTGCGTGCATGAAATGCGTCCTGTTCTACCACGCTTTCACCTCCTGCTGGAACAACGGCAACGCCCACTTCCTGCGCGGCTATGCCCGCGAACTTCATGCGCTCGGTCATGAGGTCGTCGTGTTCGAGCCGGTCGACGGCTGGAGCCGATTGAACGCGATCCGCGAGGGTGGCACTCAGACCATGGAGGACATTCCGGTGCTGTTTCCCGGCATCGGCATCCGCCGCTATGACGCCTGCCTCGATCTGGATGAGGCGCTCCACGGCGCCGATCTCGTCGTCGTCCACGAATGGAATTCGCCGGATCTAATCGCAGACATCGGCCACAGGCGGGCCCATGGCGCTCCCTTCACGCTGCTGTTCCACGACACCCATCACCGCGCCGTCAGCGCACCTGACGAGCTTGCGCAATTCGACCTCGACGGGTTCGACGGTGTGCTCGCCTTCGGCGAGGTGCTTCGTCAGATCTATCTGAAGCTCGGCTGGGCCGACCGGGCCTTCACCTGGCACGAGGCCGCGGACATCGCCCTGTATCATCCGCTGCCGCATGTCGAGCGCACCGACGATGTCGTCTGGATCGGCAATTGGGGCGACGGCGAACGCAGCGCCGAGCTCAACGAATTTCTGGTCGAACCGGTGGCCGAACTGAAGCTGCGCGCGGAGGTCTATGGCGTCCGCTATTCGGACGCGGCGCTCGACACCATTCAGGCGGCAGGTATCCGGCATGGCGGGTGGCTGCCCGCACATTGGGCTCCCATTGCCTTCGCCGGCGCACGTGCCACTGTCCATGTGCCGCGCGGCCCCTACGTCCGCCTGCTTCCGGGCATTCCGACCATTCGCGTCTTCGAAGCGATGGCGTGCGGCATTCCACTGGTCTCGGCGCCCTGGTCAGACACGGAAGGCCTGTTCCCGGAAGGCGCCTATCTCGGCGCCGCCGACGGCACCGAAATGAAGCGCGCGCTTTGTGCGCTCCTCGACGACCACGAGTTATGGACCGCCACAGTGGAGGCCGGCCTGCGGACGATCAAGGAGCGTCACACCTGCCGTCACCGCGCGGAGCAGCTTGTCAGCATCGTGCAGGATCTCCGGGCCTCAGGCCGCTCGTCACAGCCCTCACGATACATCGGAGCCTCCGCATGAAGATCTGCTTCTTCGGATCCAGCCTCGTCTCATCCTACTGGAACGGTGCCGCCACCTATTATCGCGGCATGCTGAAGGAGATTGCGGCGCTCGGCCACGACATCACGTTCTTCGAGCCCGACGCTTTCGAGCGCCAGGCCCACCGCGACATCGACGATCCCAACTGGGCGAGGGTGGTCATCTACGCCGCGACGCCGGACGGCTGGCGAAGCTCGATCGAGGGAGCTGCCCGCTCGGCTGACATGCTGATCAAGGCCAGCGGGGTCGGCGTTTTCGATCAGGAGCTGGAGAACGCCCTCGCCGACATTCCGTCGAATGCGACGCGCGTCTATTGGGACGTCGACGCACCCGCCACGTTAGAGACGATGGCGGACGATCCGGAACATCATCTGCGCCGTGCGATCCGGTCCTGCGACATGGTTTTGACCTATGGCGGCGGCGACGCCGTCGTGTCCGCTTATCGCGCCATGGGCGCGCGGGGCTGCGTGCCGATCTACAATGCGCTCGACCCGGCCACGCACTTTCCGGCACTTCCAAATCCACGTTTCACCTGCGATCTCAGCCTTTTAGCAAACCGCCTTCCCGATCGCGAGCAGCGCGTCGAGAGGTTCTTCCTCGACGTTGCGCGCCAACTGCCCAACAAGAGATTTGTCCTCGGCGGCTCCGGCTGGGAGACTAAGGAAACGCCGGCCAATCTACAGCAGGTCGGACATGTCGGGACCGGCGACCACAACGCGTTCTTCGGCTCCGGTCTGGCTACGCTGAACGTCAATCGCGACAGCATGGCACGTTACGGCTTCTCGCCGCCGACACGCGTGTTCGAAGCCATCGGCGCCGGAGCCTGCCTCATCACCGACCAGTGGGACGGCATCGATCATTTTCTCGAGCCGGATCGCGAGGTGCTGGTGGCCGCAAGCGGAGCGGAGGTCGCAGAGCATCTTGCCGCACTGCGCCCCGATCGGGCTCAGGCGATCGCAGGACGCGCTCGTGCGCGCATTCTGAGCCACCACACCTACCGGCAGCGCGCGCGCCAGTTCAACGATCTCTTTGCCGCAAGCAATTCGCGAATCGAGGCAGCAGAATGAACCTCACCATCGTCGTCATTGGTCTTTCGGTCACTTCGTCCTGGGGCAACGGCCATGCCACGACCTACCGCGCCCTGATCGAAGCCCTGGCACGACGGGGTCACCGAGTTACATTTCTGGAACGCGATGTCCCCTGGTATCGCGAGCATCGCGATCTTACCAAGCCTTCTGCGTGGACTGTCGAGCTTTATCAATCCTTGAAGGACATCCCGCTGCGTTTCGGCAAGATGATCCGAGACGCTGATCTGGTGGTCATCGGCTCCTATGTGCCCGACGGGATCGCGATCTCCGAATGGGTCACGACCCATACCGGAGGGCTTACCGCCTTCTACGACATCGACACGCCGGTCACGCTTGCGAAGCTCGATCAGGGCCTGGACTATCTTTCCGCGGCGATGATCCCGCGTTTCGACCTTTATCTGTCCTTTGCCGGCGGCCCAGTACCCGACATGATCGAGGAGAGCTATGGCAGCCCACTGGCTCGGGTTCTGTATTGCAGTGCGGACACCAATATCTACGCGCCGCGACGCGCGGAGAAGAAATGGGCACTGGGCTACCTCGGAACCTACAGCGAGGACCGGCAACCGATTCTGGAACAGCTGCTGCTCTCGCCCGCTCGTACTCTGTCATCCGAGCAGTTCGTGGTGGCCGGCGCGCAATATCCCGAGGATGTGGTGTGGCCAGCCAATGTGGCCCGCATCGAGCATCTCACACCCAAGCATCATCCGACATTCTACGCGGAGCAGCGTTTCACGCTAAACGCCACCCGCTCCGACATGCGCGCACTCGGGTTCTCGCCGAGCGTCAGGCTGTTCGAAGCCGCCGCGTGCGGCACGCCCGTCATCTCGGACCGGTGGCCTGGAATCGAAACTGTCTTTGAACCCTCGCGGGAAATCCTGCTGGCGTCGAATCCACGCGAAGTTGTTGAAATCCTGCGCGACATGCCGGAGGACCACCGGCGCTCGATCGCGGACAACGCGCGGCGGCGGGTCATCGCCGATCACACCTCCGACCATCGCGCCCGGCAGCTCGAGACGTACTACACCGAGGCGTCCGATCGGCGGTGCCGCAGAACAGCGCGGCGTCCCGTATCGCGTCCCTTGCAGGTCGCAGAACTCTGAAAGGCAGCGCCATGACACTTCAGACCCGCATCCAGGCGTCCCGCCGCTCACCGACTGTGCTGATCGCCGGCGGCGCCGGCTTCATCGGATCCCACCTCTGCGACACGCTTTTGCAACGCGGCCACACGGTAATCTGCCTCGACAATTTGTTTACGGGAACGATCGGCAATATCCGGCCGCTGCTCAATCATCCGAATTTTCGCTTCATCGAACATGACGTACGCGATCCCGTCGAGATCGAGGGCGATATCGACGGAATCTACAGCCTCGCCTGCCCGGCGTCGCCCCGTCATTACCAGAAAGATCCGGTCGGCACGATGAAGACCTGCGTGCTTGGCACCATCAACATGCTGGAGCTCGCGCGTCGGAAGGGCGCCCGAGTGCTGCAGGCATCGACAAGCGAGGTCTACGGCGATCCCGAGGTGCATCCCCAGCCGGAATCCTATCTCGGCAACGTCAACGCGATCGGACCCCGAGCCTGCTACGACGAAGGCAAGCGGGCCGCGGAAACGCTGATGTTCGATTACCATCGGATGTACGGGGTCGAGATCAAGATCGCGCGCATCTTCAACACCTACGGCCCGCGAATGCTGGAGAACGACGGGCGCGTCGTCTCCAACTTCATCGTGCAGGCACTGCGCGGAGAGCCGATCACGATCTATGGCGGTGGTACGCAGACCAGAAGCTTCTGCTTCGTCGACGATCTCGTGCGCGGCCTCCAGCTGCTCATGGAGAGTCCATCATCAGTCACCGGGCCCTGCAATTTGGGTAATCCGCACGAGGTTACGATCGAGGCGATTGCCCGCGACGTGCTGGTGTATACAGAGTCAGCCTCCCCGCTTCGGTTCGAGGAGCTGCCGAAAGACGATCCGAAGCGGCGCAAGCCTGTCATTGACACAGCCGTGAAGGTGTTGGGGTGGCGCCCGCGCGTGGCGCTCAAGGATGGTCTCCGGGCGACCATCGCGTATTTCGCCATGCGCATGGCCGGCGAAGCGCCGACGCTTGTTCCGGCCGCTGCACCTCGCAGGAGCGGACGTATTACTGCACGCGGCCGGTTGACGATTGCCGATCAGGGGTGATCCAGCCACCGGACGAGGAACCCGCAAATGCGACAGCGACCGGAGCGTGAGCTGGTTGGTCTGGCCACGCTGGCGCCTGAATCTGTCACGAGCGCGAATTGGCCGCGCGACGGATGGGCTTGTCGAGGTCCTCAACGTCGTGCTCGTATTCGGAGATGGCGCGATTGGCCATCCGAATCCGGTTGGTCTGGCCTTCTTCGACCATCATGGTGATACGCTGCGCCAGGAATACGCACGTCTCGAAATCATCGCGGATAGCCCCGCCACGGGCGAGAAAGTCCCACGCGATCGCGTAAGCCTGCTCGGCGGCGGGACTGCGATAGTCGCCGAAGATAATTTTCGTCATCACAGCCCAGCTAAAATGGTGCGTATCGTTCCTGCAGGTCTCTGCACAAACAGCCGAGTTCAGCAACCGCCAAGCCGCCGGTCTCGCGGCAAGCGGGACCGGCGGCTTGCCTGTAGCGGCGACCGGATGGCGTCACGTCGCCTGACGCTGATGCGCCAGATATTCCATCGTCACCTTCTCGACGTTTGAGTCGATCCAGGCGGCCATGCGCTGCTCTTCCTGCAAGGACGTCTCGAGCAGACCCTTTGCTTCAGCCACCCCGGCGGCGCCGCAGAGGGCGAGCAGAGACTTGTAGGCAGCGATCTCGAAATTCTCAAACGCGTTGTTGGCGAAGGTGTTCTTAAGAATCTCGTCGCCGGCGACAGAGTGCGCCATGGCCTGCATGTTCGCCATCACGGATTGGGTCGTATCCTTGAGGCTGGAGGAGTTTTCGCCGCAAGCTTCCAGACATCTCTCGAGCCGCTTGAGTTGTTCGTTGGTCTCCTGAAGGTGAGTGACGACTTTCGCCTTCACCTCAGGATATTCATCCAGCCGTTCCGACTGACGTTCCATCAGCTCCCTTGCCTGCACTTCCATCGCGTGCGCATTGCTTAATCCGACCACGAATGTATCGCGTGCTACGTTAGCCATTTTCCTGTTCTCCTTCTCATTGGCCTTGCTGCGGCCCAACCGCAATTTTCGCGGATCGTTCCTACCGGATATCTGGGTAACGGTGCAGGCTCTGGTCTCCCGCCTAAGGCTAACCTGCGATAACAGAACACAAATACAATTCGTCGCCGCAGGAACGCCGCCGACGAGCTGCGGTTTCCCAGAGCGTGTGGTCGCATCCCAACTAGCCACAGCGCTCAGGACAGCCGGACAACGCCTCCGATCCCTATTTCATGAGCATCCGCGACGGTCTTGCCGACAAGGGTTTCTTCGGCAACAGCGGAGGAGTTCGGGCTTGCCTGCTGCGCGGTCGAGATGATGCAGATGTCAATGCCGCGCTATGACGCGGAACGTTTCGGATTCGCGCCGCGAGCATCGCCACGCCAATCCGACGTGATCATCGTGGCCGGCACCCTGACCAACCAGATGGCCACCCCGGATTGGGAAAGTGCGAAGACGTCGCTGCGTGCTCTTGCGCCACTTGCTGCCGAGATCGTCATCACCGGACACGGCGCGGCCATGCAAGGTCCGGAGATGCGCGCCGCTCTCGACGCCCTTGCTGAACGCTTCGATGAAGTTGCCGTGCCTTCGCAATACCGGCGTTGAGACAGCGTGTGCCGTCGATGACGACGGCAACGCCGAATGAATTTGCGTGGGTAGGAACGGTCGATGCCGCTCATGATTGGTTCGACATTGAAAGCTCAAGGAGAAACAGCATGCGTACGACAATCTTGATGATCTTGACGGCCGCGATGCTCGCAGGCACTTCAGTCGGCGCAGCGTTCGCGCAAGGTGGCGCGGGCGCTGGTGCTGGCGGCGCGGGCGCCGGTGCTGGAGCCGGCGGATCCGCCTCCGGCGGCGGCGGTGGCGGCATTACGCATGTCGAGCGGGGCGGCCAAGGTGCCTCCAGTCCTCCCGGCATGCGCAACGAGACGACTCCGCCGTCCAACGGCACCATGCCGCGTCGTTAGCATTCGCGGTCCGGGGTCTCGAAGCCGCACTTTCCGACCAAAGAGGAAACGTTGAAAAGGGACGACGAAGCCGGGCTGGTCGAAGATTGCGAAGGCCAGCCCGCTCTTGAGGACGAGCTCAACATCAAGCCGTGCTCGCCGGATTCCGAAACGTCAAGACGACGAAGACCTTGATTGGACGCCGGCGAAGCCGGCGTCCTGATCCCGGTCAGCATCCTTTGCAGATGCTTTTGATCTTTCGATCCACGGTGGAGCCCTGGGAATTTTCAGACCGGATTTCCGCGTCGCCTTGCATCGACGGACCTGGCGTCGCCGTTCCATCGATCCGTCCGCTGCTGGTTCCGCCCGCGAGGTTGCCGGGTCGGCCGACGGTGGTCGATCCTTGCGGGCCCCCGCTCGATTGAGCCGTTCCTGCTGCATTTGTCCCGCTGGCCGCTGTGCCCCGGGACGCGTCGCCGGCGTTCCCCCTGTCAGACGGCAAACTGCCGGTTTGGTTGGTTGTCGCCGAAGTCCCGCCGCCCAAAGCGCCCCCGGCGCCGACGCCACTGGTGCTGCTCGCGCTTCCGCCCCCGCCACACCG
>NZ_JADPKY010000171.1 GCF_023074185.1 Bradyrhizobium sp. 132
ATAATCTGTTCTTCCGTAAACCTGGCTCGCTTCATCTGTCCGTCCTTCAGAAGGCCGGACTCTAACTTCAACCGGAGGAAATCGGCAGGGGCAGGTCACGATGTTTCTCGTGTTTGGAAAGCGGATCCCGCAAAACGGGTGATATAGCCCGTGTTAAACCGCGGCGGGAACTGCTAAAGCATAGGAGGTATCGATCTCTCGCTTCGCGAGCAGTCGGCACCTGCTCCATCTGAGACAGACGGGTGAAACAGCCGCACACATTGAAACTACGGCGAAAATCGTGCCCTAACGTGGAAAGTGCGCGTGAAGGTATCCACAATCGAAGGTGTAATAACTTTAATCGCGCCGATTGGTCAAGACCACGAGCTATCCATCTCGTCCTGACCACCGCGATCCTACCTATTACGATGCGTCAGAAATCGTCTTCCTAAAAATAGCTCGGTGCTTGGCTCGCCGACAAAATGAACATTTCTCATCGTCGAAAAGAAAGCTGGTTTCGTTTCATGGACTAGACATCGATTGACCGTATGATTGAGATGTAAGAGCGAGGTGATTAATCATGCTGCAGGTCAACCTCGGCAGTGTTGCCGGCCTTTTCCGTCGTCTGATCGGAGACGATGCGAGAGTGGCCCTGATCGCCGCAGAGCGGGGCACATGATGATGGTGGTGCGTGCCGACGACCCGGCGTGGCTCTTTGTGGCGGATGCTGGAGCACATTGCGGCCGAGTAGGATCCGCCAACAAACCGATTTCCTTGGCCTCCCTCAGTAGTCTCGCGACGAAATATCGCGCAGCTTTGTTTTAGGCATCACGATAGTGAGAGCATGATCATGAGCAACGTGACGACCATGGATAATGTCATTCCGCGATCGGACATCGTCAAGTCCGCGGCCCGGCTTGGTGCCGAGATCAAGAACATTAGGCTATCGGACGGATTGTCCGACGAGGTCATCTGCGCCATTAGCCAGTTTCTTCTCGAGCACAAAGTCATCTTCTTCCGTGATCAGGGACATCTCGATGATGCCGAACAGCAGCGCTTTGCCGTCCGCCTCGGCTCTCTGATCCCGCGTACCAAAAAGGGAACATTGCCCCCGGACATGGCGCCGGGCCGGGGCAGCGGTCGTGCCGACCGGATGCACATGGATCTCAGCTTCGGTGAGTCATGTCCGAAAATCTCGGTACTGCGCGGTGTCGTGATCCCGCCTGATGCCGATGACACTATTTGGTCAAACACTGCGGCTGCATATCGGGATCTTCCCGAGCCGCTGCGAATGCTGGCCGACAACCTCTGGGCGGTGCACTGCAGCGCCTTTGATTGCACCGTGACCAGGCACGCCATCGAGATGGACACGCAGCAATTCGATAATGTCTTCACCGGAACAATCTGCGAAACCGCGTGTCCGGTTGTTCGCCTCCATCCCGAGACGGGTGAGCGCTTGCTCGTGCTCGGACATTCTGTACAAAGCTTCGTTGGCCTAGAAAAATATGCCAGCCAGAAGCTGTTCGACCGGCTTCAGTCCTACCTCACGGCGCGGGAAAATACCGTGAGCTGGAGCTGGAAGTCGGGCGACGTCGTAATCTGGGATAACCTGGCGGCCGAGCGTCGCTCCCTCAAGGAATCCAGCGATCGAGATCGCGTGGTGAGCCGCATCGCCATCGATAGCGATGGGCCGCTGAGTATCGGTAGTCCTTGCAGCGTGGCGCGCACCAGGTCAAAGCCGCAGGCCGCCAACGCTGCCTAGTTGGGCCTGATCTGATATGACGCGACAGACGGAAGTGATTTGAAGGTGCGTCGCAAGACGGCATCCTGTCTGGCAATAAGCTACAGCGCCGAGCTCGTCGATGCGAACTGCCGGCGCGGCATTCTGATGCAGGGCATGCGTTGCCTCGATCCTGCTCCATCCTCGAGAACGACCTGGATCGCGCCTGTTCGACGAGCATTCTGAACACCACCCCTGCGCTACGGCGGAGATAAGTAACTAGGGCGATTTTCACTGAAGCCAATGAGTGCTGGATGCTCACCATCCCACCCACCAAGCCGTAACGAGCTCGGCTTAAACGGCATGGCCAACTCCCTCGAGGAACAGTGACGAATATCTGATCTCAAAGCATTGCCGTTCGAAGATCGCATCGACGACTGCTGGTCGACCGAAAGGCCGCGGAGCGCATAGTTTACCAAGCCCGCCCAAGCAGGGGCAATGTTGAAGACAAAGGATTCGGAATTCGAAATGAAGCAGACGTTTCGGACAAGTGCGTCAAGTGAATCGTTGAGCCGTGACGGGCGTCTTCTCGCATTTGGGCCTCTTTCGACCTCTCCATTATCTCGCCATCTGCATAAAAACGGCCAAGTTCTCGTGGATTGTGACAGTTCGATCGCAAAATTTGTATCCATGTGCCCGTTTAAGCCGATGAAAGCAGATCATCCCCCAATGGACGTCTCGCGCCACCTGCTCGAAATTTCCATTGATCGCACTTTTGGCGGGCCGTAATGAAGCCGCCGGGAAAGCAAGCTCAAAGTAAGATTTCGGAGTGGCACAGCGGCGACGTAGCCGCTGATCAACGCCCTCATCAGAGGGCGAGGTCCGGGCTGGCCAATCCGCGCGTACATGCTGGACTTGGCTCGGGATCGTCCTTCTCGTTCGCTCAAATCCTGCCTTACGTCGGGAAAGATCGCTGGATTACTGCGACCTTGGGCGGGTGATCGCAGGCTTCCTACCGCTTCTTCCGATTACAGGAGGGGACATTGCAAATGAAGCCGGTGATCGCCTGCAAATGTTTGGAATTGCGGCGTGTGGCTCGCATAACCGGTCAATTCTCGCCGAAGCTGTAACTGGCTCAGCGGATGCCAAGAAAGGTAAAGGATGCCTGGAATTCAGGAAATGCGGGCGGTCACCGCCCCAACGACCCGGGGCACGGTCCGGGTGGGTACCGCCGGGCCCGCCGGACGGTGTTCCACCGGGGCCCCCCAACGGCGTCCCCCCGGGTCCCGTCGATCCTCCGGTCCCCCCAACACGTAGGGTAGGCTGTGATTCAGCCGATAAGTGAAGCGCCGCGGGACCGGCTCCGTATGAGCGCCAGCATGACGGCCCGACGGGCGCCGCCACAACCAACTCGCCGCGGCGCGCCTTCTCGTAGCGGGCCGAGAGCGAGCGCTGGCGCAACAAATCCAGCTCGTACAACGTGAGCAGGCGCCGCGCAGCCAACGATCTGCTTGCGATCCATCCAGCGTGCAGCGGAAGGCGACATCGCCAGCCTTGTCGACGGCCCCATGAACGCAAACACGGCAACCAAACCAAGGATGATATCGATAAAGAACCACGCGAAGAGCGGTCCTGTGGGCGTTCTCAAACCTCGTTGTACAACAGCATCCGCCGTCATTCGACGATCGGGTACGTCAGTCCAGTTGAGTTCGAGCCCAAGGTGGGATTAGCTTAACCGGGTGTCCAGCAAACCGGCAGCAGCTCAATCCTGCTCCTCGTTCCGTTGGTCGGGTCAGGGAGGCGGCTCCGAACTTCGGCTTGATCGATCCGGTGTTCCTGCCGCCGTTCTCGTAGGTGATGACCGGGTTGTACGACGACGTCTCGGCGAGCGTGCTGCGTGCCTTGAGCGGATTTCTGATGTCGGTCGCCTTGATCGCCCCGCTTGGCCTAGGCGTCGGATGGTGCGCCCGGCTCGGAAATCTCCTGAATCAGTTCACCGAGATCTGCCAGAACACCGCATCGCTCGCGGTGCTGCCTGTCTTCATCCTGTTTCTGGACATTCGCGAACTCTCAAGATCACGATGTGATGTATATATATACAGCCGCGCTTGGTCGCTCCTGCTCAACACGATCGCGGCGGTGAAGCAGGTCGAGCCGCTCCGGATCACGTCGGCGCGGACGATGCGCGGCGACAGGCTCTTTGTCGGGCGGCGAACTTGTCCTGTGGACAATAAGAACATCCGACCACGCAGCCCGTGGTCGTAGTTATTTCCAAGACCTTGCCGTCGGGAATCACAGAACAAGGCAGATCCTGTGAACTCATCGGGTGTGATTTATTCATTCTCAGAGTTCTCCCACACGTCGGGAACTTACAACAGCCCGACCGAGGACCGCGAACCTTGCCTCGTATAAGGGCTTACTCAGGGCGCCCCGGCAATCACCAGCCAACGCAGGATGAGTGTGCAAGGCTGAACCCATCGATCGGGATGAGCGGTTTACTGCCGTAGCCGCACTCAACAAACCCGCCAAAAGCATCGCGGCAACCGGGCCCATATCAAGGCAGAGCAGCAGAAAACCTCGCACGTCGTCATCGACCGACAGTCCCTCCCTCGCGAACGGCGCCAGTGTCCCCATGCCGAAGCCAGCGACAAAGAAGCGAGACACATCGCAAGCCGGGTGGCAGGCCGATTGGCAGACCTCGTTTAGGATCAGATCCCCCGAGGAAACCGTCCGCGTGCAGGGCTAGGTACTTGCGCTGCACTTTGCACTGCCAAGGTGTGCATTTACGGTGTAGGGCGATCGAAACGGAAGGTCCACCTACTAAGAATGAGGGTTCCCAAGTCACTGCACATCGGCTCTTGATCTCTCAATTTGCAGGCATTGATCCTCTCCACTGGGCCATAGCATTCGGGCCGTTCTACCTGCCTATCAGGCCGTGGTTACTGCGCCGGCTCTGCTCGTCCGCAAGGAATCGCTCTGACCTCGCCCAGCGCTGAGCCAGTAGATCAGCATGCCGATCACGTTTCAGACTCTGACGCAGATGAGCGTTGTCTCTGGCAGGCTCAACCCGCGTAAGCGCAGCCAATGATCGTCAGGGTACGCCGGCAACGAAGGGCTTCTGCATCGAATAGGCGCGATAGTTCTGACACGCTGGAGTGCAGGCGGCAATGGAGGCAATCAGTGTGCCAGCATTTTGCGGGACCCGCTGATTTGATCCGTCTCGGCACCAGGCCTGCAACAAGGACGGTAAGCGTCGAATGAACTTGCATTGATCTGCAGTCAAGCTCGCTCAGGATAGGGCAAGCGGGAAGGCGGACAAACTCAACACGCTACGTTGCTCACGATCGAGATGTTGAGAACTTTCCGCTGCATGCGAGGCCGCCGGTCGCGAGAGCGCGATCCAGACGGGCCACGCACTCGTGAACGTTCGCCGCCTCATGGGCCATGGCCGCTTCGATGGCGTCGAGACAGCGCGCGTGATGGGCCGACTCTATTCGGCGGCACGGCTTTACGTCAACTTCTTCCAGCGAAGGGGCTAAAGTGATCAAGCGCTATCATCCCCCGTCGACGCCCTATGAGCGTGCATTGGCGCATCCAAGGTGACTGCGGCCGCGAAGAAACGGCTGCGCAATCAGTATCGCTCGCTCAATCCGGTTGGGCTATTGGCCGAGATTCGTGCAACTCAGGACGAACTCGGCAATCGCGTCGATCGCCGTGCCGGACAGGACCGCAGCGACCTTCGCGAAGAGGCTCGGCAAGACGGCGACGGTCGGCGAGCCGCGTGCCACGCACCGGCGCACCCATCGGCCCTATAAGACGAGGGTTCGCATGCGTCCAAGCTTGATCGCCATATCGCTGTGATTGAGGGTTGGCTGGCCAAGCAACCGCAGCTGACTGCGCTCGCGATTGTCTGCCGGCTGAGCGAAAAATACGCCGAGGAGTTTGGGACGAGATAGCATTCGATCGTGCAGCGTCTGCTGAGGCGAGCTCAGACGGAAGGCTGCCGAACAGCTGGTTGCTCGGGGCCCACTCGACGACGCCACGACCGCAGCCCCATTGCCCGGGGTTGTGGACGGCTCGGGCTATGCAGGGCCGACCCGCCCACAGCCCCTCTTGTCGAACAAGCCGGGAAAGCCACTTGGCGCGGCCGATCAATCGATCAATCGGCATCGGATCGTCATCGGCAATGGCGCGATCAGGGTAACATCTGCAGATGAGGCAATACGGGGGGCAAATTTTGCAAACGATGACGTAATTGCGATCGGCGCTCGTGAGCCAGGGAGCTCCCGCTATCGTAGAGCTCTCCCAATCAACCGATTCGGAGCGCTACCATGAAGCAATACGTCGGGTTGGATGTCTCACAAAAGGAAACTTCAGTCTGCGTAATCGACGAAAGTGGGCGAATAACGTTCGAAGGCAAGGCCAAATCCGAACCTTGTGCATTGACCGAGCTACTTCGCAAACGTGCGCCAAATGCCGAGCGTATCGGTTTTGAGACTGGAGCGATGACGAGCTGACTTTGGCACGAGCTCCGACGCCTTGATCTTCCTGTCTTCTGTGTCAATGCCCGCCACGCACATGCCGTACTCTCGAGCCGCTTGAATAAAAGCGATCAAAATGACGCCCGAGGACTAGCCGAGCTGGTTAGGGCCGGCTGGTACCGAGAAGTGAAGGTCAAGAGCGAAGAGAGCTAAAGGACCCGGGCCGTTCGGTGGCGCGCCTGGTCGGAATTCGAAGGGATATCGAAAACCAGGTCCGCAGCATCCTCAAAGAGTACGGCCTGCTGTTCTCAAGAGCTATAGGCCTTCAATTTCGGAAGCAGGTCAACGACTTGTCGGGTGATAATCACCACCTGCGTTCCTCTCTTGCTGCTCCATGATCAGGTCTGCGCGCAGCAAAGCAGATTTGACGAAGAGATTCGCCGGCTCGCAAACGCGGATGAAACGACGCGGCGCCTGATGACGGTCCCGGGCGTGGGCGTCGTAACCGCCCTGGCGTTCAGGCACACGGTCGACGATCCTTCACGCCTTCGATGTGCGTCGGCCGTTGGGGCTTATCTGGGGCTTACGCCTCGACGCAACCATTCCGGCAAGATCGATCAGAACGGCAGAATCTCACGCTGGAGCGATCGACTGCTGCGAACCTATCTCTGCGAAGCCGCAACTGTCCGTATCGCTCCGCTGAGTGCCGCCTTGTTTGACGGACGCGAACGCTGCAGGTTCTAGGGGTAATCCTAGGAGAAGCTGACGATTTCGAGGCGGAGGTGATCACATCGGTCGAGCGGCGGCGCCGGTGGTCGCAGGATGAGAAGGAGCGGCTGGTTGCAGCATCGCTTGAGCCCGGAGCCAATGTTTCCGAGGTGGCTCGCGTGGCCGGGCTTCATGTGAGCCAGCTGTTCAGGTGGCGCAAGGAGCTTTGCAAGCACGCTGAAGCGAGTGTAGCGCCGTTCGTGCCGGTCGAGATTGGGCCGTCTGTGCCGCGGCGGGAGGTGGCCGAAGCGCCATTGACGACGGCGGTGCGTCGACGGAAGGGCCAGGGCATCATCGAAATCGATCTTGGTACCAGGCACCGCATCCGGGTCGATGGCGACGTTGATGGAGACGCGCTACGTCGCGTTCTCGATGCTTTGGTCCGCCGATGATCCCGGTTCCGACGGGCGCGCGAGTGTGGCTCGCGACGGGCTAAACGGACATGCGCCGAGGCTTTCCGTCGTTGGCACTCCAAGTGCAGGAGGTGCTGCGCAAGGACCCGCTCAGCGGTCATTTGTTCGTCTTCCGCGGTCGCCGAAGCGATCTTGTGAAGGTGATCTGGCACGATGGCCAAGGAGCATGCCTGTTCACCAAAAGACTCGAGAGAGGAAGGTTGATCTGGCCATCGGTTGCCGGTGAATCGGTAACGATCTCGCCCGCGCAGTTGAGCTACCTGTTGTCCGGAATCGATTGGCGCAACCCTCAAGAAACCCAGCGTATTTAGCAGATCGGGTTTGATATCCGTCCTCCGTTTCCTCCTATCCTGCAACATCTTGTGACGAAGCGGAAGTTCGTTTGCCACAAGCGCCACTTGCTCCATATGCTGGGCCGGCTAAGCGAGGCGCGGCTGAGTACACTCGGCGTGCCGATGAAGCGGGGTTCGACGGAAGGAGGAGGTACTTGCAGCAGATGCCGTCATCGGAACCGCTCTCGGTCCAGTGCGGCAGCTCTGGACTGCTGTCAAAGAGCCTGCGCGATGCTCCATCCGTCACATCAGGTTTTGACAGTTACTACGTTCGATTCCGGTTATAATCACCGAGCAAGGACTCGTTGGCGTACGGTCGGGTACATCGTCCTTCCACCGAACGGAGCCAAAGGGGCGCTCTAGCATGCGCCGGATACGCACGGGCTCTGGACCGACGTGAAAGGACGCCGCTTGACGATCTAGCGCGCGTTCTGAATGCGTCGAGCGGTTGCGTTGACGTAGATAATCAAGCCACGTCGGGCAATGGTAGCGCTCTGTCCACAGTTCAGGATCAGCGATATCGCGAGCAATCGACCAGCCATACGCACCATTCCGCTTTCGGAACAGCTGCACATCTTGCATCACGTTGTGAAAGGCCCGCGCATTCTCTTGTGCCACGCGGTATTCGATTTCAATCACAACCGGTCCACTGCGATGGGTTAGCGCAAGCCGAACATCAGGATGCGCGAGCGCTTCAGCATCCTCGCTTCGCAGGTTTATGCGAGGCATACGGAGCCAGAGCCCCAATAGTGGAGAAATTAACATCAGCACTGCTGATATCAAAAGCGCCGTCTCGACACCGGCAGCATCGGTCAAACGACCCCAGCCCCAGCTACCGACAGCAATGCCTCCTGAGCTTGCTGCTTGGTAGGCTGCGAGCGAGCGTCCCGCAACCCAGCGCGGCGCCGACAGCTGCACGCCAATGTTGAAGAGGGCCCAGGAGATCATCCATACGGCCCCCGTAAGGACAAGAGCGGCCGATGTTAGAATCAGCTCGTGGCTCAACGCCACTGCGAGGAGCGCCCCACCCATTGACAGTGCGCAGGCGCGAATTGCTGCTTCACCGCTCAGGCGCTTCCGTACTTGGGGTACATATAGCGCTCCAATTACCGCGCCAAGTCCGAACGCGCTGAGAGCTATCCCATAGATCTGTGCACCGCCTCCAAGGAGATCACGGGCGATCAGCGGCATTAGCGCGATGATGGCACCTCCGATCACGCCGGTGATCATGGAACGAATCAGCACAATTTTGATCGAGGGCGAGTTAGCGATGTAGCGGATCCCAGAAACGATGGCGCGGTTTAGTTTTTCGGGGGGAAGATATGACGGTTCGGAAATTCGCTTCCACAAGAACAGTGCAACAAGCAATGGCAGATATAGCAATGCATTTAGGGTAAACGAAGCTACTGCGCCGGCTGTCGCAACCACCATCCCGCCGATCGCCGGTCCCACGCTGCGCGCGATGTTGTAGCTAATACTGTTCAGCGCGACCGCAGCTGGAAGTGCTTCCGCCGGCACTTGCTCGCTAACTGAGGATTGCCAGGCAGGATCCATCAGAGCCACGCCGCTGCCGATTACGAAACACAGTATCAGCAACAAGTCTGGCGTGACCAGCCCGAGCCAGGTAAGTGTCGTCAGCGCGGTCGCACCAGCTAGCGACATGCCGAGCGCGACAAGCATCACGATCCGCCGATCATACATGTCCGCAATTGCGCCTGCAGGCATCGAAATCAGCATAACCGGTAGCAAAAACGCGGTCTGGACGAGTGCAACTTTGTCCGCCGACGTTGTCATCTGAGTCATCGCCCACGCTGCGCCAACGCTCCGGATCAGGGCGCCCAGGTTCGTAAGCAGACTTGCGAGCCAGATGCGCCGAAAGGTGAGGTGGCGGAATGGCGCGGTGATACCTTCAGTGCTAATCGTTCGAGGCTTGGAAGGAGTCATCTAGCTTGCTGCCTTACCCCGGATGGTTCGAAGAATGAGGGTGACGACGGGGTGGTGGCAAACCGGCGGGCCCGGTCATTCGATTTGTGCTGCTTAGATGTATGAGAAACCTGAAAAGAGTCAGCTTCACTCCAAGAGTTCAGCCTCGCCCGATCCTGACGAGTGAACCTTGCTCTTGGCCTGCAACTGCGCGCTTCAACGACACGGCTCATTTCCTAATCACTCCCTGCAAAATGCCCCCAGCGAAGGCCAGATGTCACTCAACTGAGCCAGAGGTGTTATCCTTTTGGTCATATATTGATCCCAAAAGTTGATTTCCCGCGACAGACTCGGCCGAGCGAGCCGCGGCGTCATTGGCGCCGCAGCTGAAGCGCAGCCGATCTTCTTAGATCTGTTCTATTTTTCGCCAGCGTAAGGGTTAGCATCGATGTGAACGCATATAGACGGAGCCATACTTTGAAACTGCCTGGAAATTCCATCGCGCGTAGCCGCATAGAGCACATTATCGCCGGAAACTTGCAGCGTTTTACTTGCACCGAGCGACAAAAAAGGGCGCTATCGAGCTGTGCTGGCCAAGCCGCCGCCTCTCGTCGGTGAGCGTTTGCAAGTTCATCGACAGGTCATTCAGCTCGCTCGCGCCACGAAGCGCCCCCCGATGACCAGTTGGTGTTGCTAGCCTGGAGGGGACGCCACTCAGTCGAAAGTTGCGCACCAATGCGCGAAGACCTGGGCTCGTTTCGTAGCCGGTACCGCGAGACCTTGCCCAACATGGTGATGGAGCAGGTAAGCCGGATCTGGTGGTGAGACACTCTCTTCAATCCTCGGACGGAGCCTCAATTGGAATAGCAAATCCGGCTTTTACCCGATCCATGACCACCATGGTCTTGAACCCCTTGATATCGGGGTTTTCACGAAAAAATCGCCGCGTGAACAGCTCATAGTCGTCCATGGTGCGTGCGGTTATGTATAGGACAAAGTCAGCATCGCCTGTAACGTAAAACCCATTGACGACTTCAACGGATGATTTGATCGCCTTTTTGAATCTGTCGATTATGTCCGAGCGCTCCCGCTCCAATGTCACCAGCACAAGCATCTGAATAGGTCTTCCAACCGCCTTGGCCGAAACAATCGAAACGTCCGCCTCGATGATGCCGTCCGAGCGAAGCCTCTTTAGCCTGCGTTGACAGGCGGTAGCCGAAAGCCCGGCCAGTTCGCCGATCGTCTCGGATGTAAGACGGTTATTCTTTTGCACGATCTCCAGGATGCGAGCGTCGATTCGGTCGTATCGCATAACAGGCTCCACGCTAAAGATGATATTCTGCAAAGGTGCGGCGTCCTCCGCAGAAAAACATCTTCCGTCAGGGAAATCTCGTCGAAAAACATCTTTGCGACATCAGTATCGTCGATTTAACGGCAATTACAAGAAATATGCTGCATGGCTTTCAAAATGCGCTTCGAAACGCCCTTCGTCCCGGGACGCAGACGTCACGACGATGAGCGTCAGCTGGGCGAACAGCAGTTGGTGTCGCTCCGCAGCGCTTGGGAGTCGAGAAGATGTTGAGCTTAGCGATGCATCTCAGTTTCTGAGACGAAGAGTCGTTGGATCGGGTTGGTTTTACGCTCGGGTGAGCGGCGCGGAACGGCTTTGGTGCGCCTGATCCGGGCCGCGCAAAGGTGGCTTCCTGCCCTTAATTGCGACGGTACTTCACGGTGTGTACGGCGTGCGACCTGCTAAGCAACGAACATCGCTCATGACCCCACTTGGTCGGCGTCAATTCGGGAACAGTAGCAACAACAGAGTCATACGAAAGGCTTTCGGAAGGAACGGTGCCAAGTGGTTCACACGGGTTTTACCTGAATAATGAATTGCGGGAAGCAAGTCGCCCGGCACTGAAGGTCGTATCACCGAGAGCGACTGCAAAATCCGCTTGGCGCTTTCAAGCGACATGCTCCCGCCCCGATATCGGCGGGAGCATGGACCAGAACCCACTCAACAGGATCAGGGCACGGATGCGCTCAGCCGAGTGTTGCTGCCGTCTGTCGTAATGACATCAGCGATCATTTCAGCTGTAACAGCGGATAATGTCCAGCCGAGATGACCATGGCCGGTGTTGTAGAACACATTCGCGCGTTTGCCTCGGCCAACCCTCGGCATCATGCTAGGTGTCATAGGACGCAAGCCCGCCCATGGCACCACCTGCGCGGTGCACACATCCGGAAACGATCGCTCTACCCAGCGTACCAGGGGCTTAATTCGGTCCCAGCGGATGTCGCGGTTTTCGCCATTAAACTCGGCGGTCCCCGCGACCCGGAACCGATCTTCTCCTAACCGGCTGGTCACGATTTTGGTAGCCTCGTCGAGCAGGCTGACACGAGGCGCAGCCTTTTGGCTCGTTTCGTCTCGCAGCTCTACCGTGATGGAGTACCCCTTGACGGGATAAATGTTTATGTTGTCCCCCAGCATTGAAGCAATGCGGCGGCTGCCGACTCCAGCGCAGACCACTGCGCGTTCGGCATTGATTTCTTCCTTCAGCGAACCTCGTTTCCAGTGTACGACCACACCGTCTCGGTCGGACCGCATGCCGCAGATCTCTGCATCAAAGACGAAGCGTACGCCCCCTCGCTCGCAAGCCGCAGCGAGGCCGCGCGTGAACTTGTGAATGTCGCCGGTTGCGTCAGACGGGGTAAAGAAGCCACCATAATACTGATCGCGCAGAGCTGGCTCTATTGTAAGCATTTCAGAGGGCGTCACGGGACGGCGATCCAATCCGCCCTTGAGCAGCAACTGATTCACGCGAGAGGCCGCATCGAAGTCGGGCTTGCTCGAATAAACGTGCAAAATGCCTCGCTGCTCCAAGTCGAAATCGATGCTCTCCCGATCGGCTAGCTCAAAAAGATGCCTGCGAGCGGCTATTGCCAGCTTCGTCGTTTCGATCGTGTTGTGGCGGTAGTTTCGAATCTGGCTTACGAACTCTGCCAGCCAACTATATTTGTGAAAACTGGGGCTTGGGTTCAGCAACAATGGTGCGTCTTTGCGCAGCATCCACCTCAAGCCTTTTACGATCGTTGCGACGTTATTCCAGACCTCGGCATTGCTTGCCGATAATTGGCCGCCGTTCGCAAACGAAGTGTCCATCGCCGGATAGCGCTGGCGATCAAAGACTGTAACCGAATAGCCGCGGCGGGCCAGGGCATAGGCAGTTGTAACTCCGGTAATACCGGACCCGATTATGATGATCGTGCTCATCGTGTGCTCCAAGACAGGATTAAATGAACGGTGAAATGGCTTTCGCCACGTCTCCGTCCCCAAATCTGTCCGTGCACCTGAGAGCTTTGTCCGCAATCCTCGTGGATCACGGTCCCCTTCGGTGGGTGCTGACCGGCACCTCTCTCCAGATCGTCCTCGGTGTGCGGTCCTGGGCCTGAGAGTTTCCTTGGGGAGTTGCTCCGTCGGCGGTGATACGCCTTTGCAGGCTTATCACGCTCTCCCGCACACCATCATCAGACACGATAACACTCTCAGACGTACTCACTACCTGTCAAGCCGTGATGAATTGTCGGACGCCAAAATCGGCGGCGTAAGCGATAACCCGATGTTTGCCCCGGCTCCCCACCCAGATTAGCAGGTGGTTTGTTGCCTAGTGCTATGCTGATCTCGCTTTTTGATGATTGCATTCGCTGGATGTCCCAGTGGTTCCCAGCGAGCTATCGGCGGCTAGCGAGGAAATACTGCGTGATCCCTAAAAGAACGCAGAATGTTTGCGTGGCGACGCTCTAATAAATCTGCGGTGGTGTAGGACCCTACAAAGCTGTGCCTGGCATGCATCTCTTTCAAAGTCGAGCCAAAATAGAGGTCTGCACGCCTGAGGCGGTCGCTCTGCTCGATGTGGGGCTCTTCACACCACTTGCGTCGACGTCTCTGGCATATGGCGGCAAGATTCGCTCTTGTTCGTCGCGTAGTCAGGTTGAGTTCGCTGCTGGTCCGGGGGTCCGCTGCCGCGATGTTCAATTCGCGCGATTTCCGCTCGCTGCTTCGCCAAACAGGCTAGCCCATAACAGAACTCAGTTCGCGAGGGGCGCCGTTGTGATGCTATTCGGGCTTCAGTTAATCGCCTCCCACCCGCCCGGTCTCGTCGCCGTGCCAGCTCGGATTGTTCAAAGAGCATCGTGTTTTCCGAGAAAGTCGAAAAGACGGCGCCAATTTGAAGATAGACGTCCTGCGCTCTCGATCGGCTTTGAACTCGGCGGAGGGCCTCGATGAGACATGCCGTTTTTGTCTTCTGCGTCGATCGGGAAAAGGACCCCGTCGCGGGGCGCGTTCTGGATGCTCTCAAGGCCGAATGCGCTGTTGTTCCAACGAGTTTCGAAGTCGATGGGCACTCCGTCCTCGAAGTCGCTGGCTTGCATGACGCCAGAATTTCGATCGTGGCCACGAACGAAGTCGTAAGTAACGACTATGCGCGGTACGCGCCAATCTTGAATGAACGCTTCGGTGATGCCAACGTTATTGGCATCGTGAATTGGCACGAGGGCGCCAATGCGCCAAACGCGATCTTCTCGGTTCAAACGACCGGCGATCTGGGCACGGGGACCTTCAGCGCGGTCGACCCCAGGATTACACGGGGGCTTCTTCTAGCGATCGAAACCGAGCGGGTCACTTCCGGTCTTGACTCCTTTCGCACTTACCTGGAAGCGACTCATTGGTCGGGCGTCAAGGCTGGTGATGCTGGTACCCGTCTCGCTGACCTGCGACCGTCGGCTGTCGATGTCGAGATCGGGAGCTCGCCCGAAGATTGGGCAAATCCTGTTGCGGCTCGAGTGCTGGCGCGATCGCTACTGCAAATTTTCGATCGCATTGAGGAGCCGGTACACTCCGTGCTCTGCATCGGAGGCGTTCATTTCGAGCCGAGCTTCACGAACGCGGTATTGCAGTCGCGCGATCGACCCCCAATCGCGGCAAGTCACGTCCTACCAAACCACTGGCTAGTGTCGGATGGCTATGGCCAGGAAAGTCGTTTGGTCGATCTAAGAGCTTGCGTGCATTCGATTGTAGGCGGAATCCAGAGCATCGTGTACCACGACAAGCTAAAAGCGCCTTTCAAGGGAGTTGCTCGCCTGCTCGCAGAGGAACTCGGTGTTCCGATGCTTTCGCATAAAAAACTGCGCGCGGCTCTTCCGAAGGATATTGTCGAATGAGCGCGCGAAGGCAGCCATCTGCTATCGAACCGGCATCTAAACTGTCGGTCGTCTTGCGATTAACGTGTTTCTCTGGAGAAGAGCGATGAACGGTGTGGGGATGGGTTCGATTAGCACCATTCAGTATGATCCGTTTCCCCGGATCGAATACGAGGGCCGGGTCGAGCGTGCGCGGCGTTTGATGAAGGAGCATGCCATTGACGCGGTTCTAGCGACGTCCGAACACAATCTGCGATATTTCATTGGTGAGCCTAGCACCACCCCGCAGCAGACAACCCGGCCGCGATTTCTTCTCATTCTTTCGTCAGGTGACCCCGTTGCCGTCGTCCCAGAGGGAATCGACCAGTTTTATAAAGACACGACCTGGGTAAAAAATTGCCGGAGTTGGCCTAGCCCAAATCCGAAAGATGAGGGTGTGTCCGCACTTGCCGGAGCGTTGCGTGAGCTACTGCCAGAGGACGCCAAAATCGGCGTAGAGCTTGGTGCGGAGAGTAGGCTTGGCTTCCCCGCAGGAGATTTCTTGCGTGCTGCGGATGCGATCAAACCTCGAACGTTCGTCGACGCATCGGATCCGATTTTCACGCCCCTGCGAATGGTCAAGTCTCCGCTAGAGATTGACAGAATTCGAACTGTATGCAGGCTTGTTTCGGAAGCATTCGAAGATTTAGCATCAAAACTGCGTCTGGGTATGACGGAACGCGAGGCCTGTCGCCAGTTCGAATTCGAATGTTTCAGTCGCGGTGTCGAGAAGACAAGCAAGATAGTGGGTGTTTCTGGCCGCGGGGGATATACGCGTCCTTACGGTGTTCCGACCGACAAATTTCTGTCGGATGGAGACGTGTTGTTTATTGATGCCGGCTGCCTGTTCGACTTTTATTGGAGCGATTTCGATCGACACTTTGCTTTCGGTGCGCCTGATCCGCACACGCAGGATGCGTATCAGGTCGTTTGGGATGCCACCGAAGCGGGAATTGCCGCCGCTAAACCTGGCATTCCGATCTGTGATGTCTGGAGCGCAATGTCAGCCGTACTAAATGGCTCAAACAATCGCGGCAAAGCCACCAACATCGGCCGAATGGGACACTCCATGGGCTTATGGATGCCGGAGTTACCGTCGGTCCAACCGGACGACAAGACGATACTAAAGCCAGGCACGATCATTAACATTGAACCGAGCACCTCATATCCCTCATATTTCGACGGATCACCGAAGCTGATGCTGCATGAAGAGGTGGTTGTCGTGACCGAAACTGGCTCGCAGTTGCTCACTTCTCGTGCTCCGCGTAAAATGCCAGTGGTGGCCATATAACAAATAAGAAGACGAACGTAGCAGAGAGGAAGGGCATGCCGAGCTCTCGCCGTAAGTCTGAAGCGGCCATGACGTCTCAGTGGCGTTTTAGGCCTGTGTCTCAATGGCCGCACGAGAGTGTGGGATATCGAGCAAGCCGGCCTAAGAGACTATGGCAAGTTGGAGTTTTCGAGCAGAGTGCAGAAGCCGACACGGTCTGCGCCAAATAGATGCGGCGTCCTGCCATGACATCTCTACATTTTGCTTACGGCGACTTGCATTGAAAAAAGTCAGAATGCGAGCGACTGCAGCAAAAATTGAGCGAGGCCGCTTCACGCGTGCCCACCGAGAGCCCGCTGCACGCTCGAGCGGTGCTGTATCGACAATGGATTTGGATTTTAGAGTCTGACATGCATAGTGTTGATCAGTTTCGTGATTTGCAGGGAGAGGTAACCGCGTGGCGCCGCTATCTTCACGAAAATCCCGAGCTCGACTTTCAGGTACACAACACGGCGAGGTTCGTCGCCGAGAAGCTCGCCTCGTTCGGTATCAATCACATCGAAACGGGGATAGCTGAAACCGGCATCGTTGCCTTGATTCAAGGAAAGGGTGGAGATGGCCCCACCATCGGGTTGAGGGCCGACATGGATGCGCTGCCGATCCTTGAGGCCTCAAACAAGCCGTGGTCCTCGAAAGTGCCGGGTAAAATGCACGCATGCGGGCACGATGGTCATACAGCCATGTTGCTGGGCGCTGCGAAATATCTTGCCAAGACACGCAATTTCAAAGGCTGCGTCGCCTTGATTTTTCAGCCGGCAGAAGAAGTGGAACTTCCCTCCGGCGGCTTGAAAATGGTCCAGGAAGGAATCATGGATCGTTTCAGCATCTCCAAAGTCTTTGGGATGCACAACGCGCCGGGCACCGAGGTCGGCAAGTTCAGCATTTGCGATGGGCCGATCATGGCCTCGCAGGACGATTTCGACATTGTCGTGAAGGGGCGAGGTGGCCATGCGGCCAAGCCACATGAAACTATCGACCCAGTCGTAATTGCGGCAAAGATCATCGTCGGCTTGCAAACTCTGGTCTCGCGCAACACGAATCCAATCGAGTCTCTCGTCATCTCAGTGACCAAGTTGAATGCTGCCAATGCCTACAACGTCATTGCCGATCACGTGGAAATGGCCGGCACTGTCAGAACTCATGTTCCGGAGCTGCGAGACTTTGCCGAACGCCAGATCATGGCGGCAGCCCAGGGCATCGCGCGCGGATTTGGCGCGGATATCGAGTTCAAATACCGTCGATCGGTCCCGGTGACCTTCAACCACACTGAGGAGACCAATCTGGCGATCAGGGCGGCAGGCAGTCTGGTCGGGGCCGCGTCTGTGGACGAGAACATCAAACCGCGTATGGGCGCCGAGGACTTTGCCTACATGCTCGAGGCGCGGCCGGGCGCTATGATTTTCATTGGCAACGGGCCGACCGCAGGTGTGCACAATCCGACTTATGATTTCAACGATGAAGCGTTACCTTATGGCATCGGCTATTGGGTGAATTTGGTTGAGACAGTGCTGGCTATCTGAATCACCCGGTTTGTGTCGATTCACCTCGCCAACCAAAGGCTTGGCGAGCGGCAAAACTACAGCAGATAAATTGCGGCTGGCTTGGATTAGTGAACCAAGTTTCGTTTTAGTGACAGAGTGCAATCAGGTGGCGCGCTCGATTTCTCCGCGTAGCTGACATTACGGTCCCGCCTCAATGTCTTTGGGCCATGACGGAGAAGCGATCTTGCGCCCCCGCCGTGAATTGATCTCTTACGGACGACTGATGTTGGAAGTCCTAGCCAAGGAGCTTAGTTGTTAAGGTCGGACCTTGCTGATCGGAATGCTGCAATTACTCTTTCGATGTCGTCCGCACTGTGGGCGGCACTTACCTGCATGCGAATCCGCGCAGCGCCTTCCGGGACAACAGGATACGAGAACGGAACTACTAGAATGCCATGCGCACTCAAGAACTCAGCAATCTGGACCGCCACTGCCGCGTCCCCGGTCATAACGGGCACAATTGGGTGATCGTTGCCCAAAACTTGAAATCCCAGACCGCTCAATCCTTGTCGTAGCTGACCAGTGCGAGCAGAGAGATTCTGCCTGAGATCGTCTGCGCTTTCTGCCAAGTCGATTGCGGCCAACGAAGCCTCACAGATTGCAGGCATCAGTGAGTTTGAAAAGAGGTATGGGCGCGCACGCTGTCGCAACCAGGAAATGATCTCACTACGGCCTGAGACGTACCCGCCAGATGCGCCGCCAAGTGCCTTGCCAAGCGTGCCGGTAAGAATATCAATTTGATCCTCCAGCCCGTACTGCGCCGGTGTTCCTCGCCCTTCTGGCCCGATAAACCCCACAGCATGAGAGTCATCGACCATGACCAAGGCGCCGTAACGTTTTGCTAGCTCGCAAATGCCTGGAAGATTCGCGGCAGCGCCATCCATGGAAAATACGCCATCGGTCACAACAAGCACTGTTCGGCAGTGACTTGCCTCGCTTAGAGCGTGCTCTAGTTCGTTCATATCATTGTTGGCATAGCGAAATCGCTTCGCCTTGCAGAGCCGAATTCCATCTATGATGCTCGCATGATTCAGGCTATCGCTGATTACCGCGTCGTCAGCGTCGAGCATGGCCTCAAACAGCCCCGTGTTCGCATCGAAGCACGAACCGAATAGAATCGTGTCTTCCGTCCGAAGGTAGCTGGAAAGCCTGTTTTCAAGGGCGCGATGAACTGCGTGCGTCCCACAAATAAATCGCACAGAGGACATTCCAAATCCATGCCGTTCGAGACCTGCATGCGCCGCTCGCACCAGGGCTGGGTGATTGGCCAGACCGAGATAATTGTTGGCGCACATGTTCAGGAGATCGCGCTCACCAAGCGCGCGGAGGCGAACATGCGTCGACTGAGGCGAGGCGATCTCTTGCTCAAGTTTCAGGAGTTTTCGGGATGATAGCTCATCTAGATTGTCACGAAGTCGCTGACCAAATTGCGAGCACATGGTTCATTTCCGATCATGGATAAATGATAGCAGTCGACCATGCGGGATCCGCGTGCTTTTGCCAATAGAGATCCGTGAGGCGGCGGGTGATGGACCCTACCTGGCCATTGGAGATCGTCGTGTCGTCGATGCGCGTCACTGGCATAATGCCGCCGGCAGTGGAGGTAATGAACACCTCGTCAGCCTTCTTGATATCGTCACGACGGATGTCGCCAGCAATGGCGGCGAGCCCAATCTCAGCACAAAGATCGAACACGGTTCGACGCGTGATACCGGGTAATACGCCAAAAGCTGGCGTTCTCAACGATCCATCCTTTACAAGGAATACGTTGAAGCCTGGACCTTCGGCGATATGCCCATTCGTGTCTAGGATCAGCGCCGTCTCGGCGCCTTTGTCGTAGGCGTCGAAAAGACCCCTTACGAGATCAAGCCAATGATAGTTCTTAATCGTGGGATCGACCGAACCAGGCGGGATGCGGACAGTCTCGCTAATCGCGACGCGCAAACCTCTTTCCAATTGTTCCTTGTTGGCAACTGAACCATAAGGTATTGCAAACGCGATGAACCGGTTCTCTGCTTGGCGGGGATCGCGGCTGAATGTCGGCGACGAACCGCGCGTGCAGATCATCTCAACGTAAGCCGATTTATGACCTGACAAAGCGACGCACTGCTTAAGGATCGACGCAATTGTCTCGCGATCGTAAGGGAGCTTCATTCGAAGGCGTTCGACGCCGACCAGAAATCGGTCAAGGTGCTGATCCAACCGGAAAAAGCGGCCGTTCCACACGTGCACGGTATCGTAGGTCGCGTCGGAGTGAAGCAGACCCCAATCGAGCACAGAGATTTTTGCCTCGGACATCGGCAGGTATTGGCCATCCATGAAGGCGACCCCATGAGGGTAGTGCCGTCGATCGATGTGATGCTGCTTTATTGTTGGAGGCGCAGGGGACAGGTCTGTCATTGGAGAGGTCATTCGCAGTATGAGAGGGTGAGGCAATCAAAGAATTGCTGCATCGCCAAAGAGATGATTTGGGACATTGTGCTCCATCAAATGAGGAACGGCACGGCCGGCCGCTGAACCGTAGTCACCTGAAATGTTAACAGGCCCGTGAGCCGCATTCCCCTGATGTGGTACCTCGTATGGAGGAAATTCTGCATCCAAGCTAAATGGGCGAAAGTTTTCACACAACAGAACGCTAGATAGAGGGACGAACTCTCCTGCCTAGCCGACGTTGATCTCGCTTGCGCATGATCAAGATCATAGGAATTCTTCCGGCGGTAGGCCCGTCGCGAGCCGGAGGAGAGCACACGCGGTCGACCAACTCGATACGTGGCGCCAGGCGGCTTTGTAGTCAAAGCTACCCGGGGTCGCATTCGCGACGCGAATGGCTGTTTGGGGCCACTCCTAAGCGCCGCCTTGGTCGAATTCCACCTCCGCAGCCCCGGTATCATTTATTCAACCTCAAAGGGAGCGCGGACGTGCCGACAAGGAAAAATGGCTTTCGGTGTCTATTATTCTGTGTGACTTTAGGCGCAGCCTTGGCCGTCGTCGCTTAGACCGGATTTGCCGAATACGAGGTTCCCACACGGCAACCGATGATGAACTGGTTGTGCAGAGGGAGCTCTCGCTATGATCGGTACGGGTGGAGGCCTGATGAGCTTTGCGATAAGCGTTACGCTTGGGAGTGCAGTGTCGATGTCAGATCATTCGAAGTTCCTGCCGGAGAAGCTACCACCGCGGGTCGGGTTATTAGGAGGCGGGACGATCGGCGGCGGCTGGGCCGCACGATTTATCCTGAATGGAGTTGATGTGCAGCTGTATGATCCGGCACCCCGTGCGGCCGACCGCGTGCGGGCGACTCTAGTCAGCGCGCGCCGGCTATATCGTCAGCTGACGCAGGTCCCGCTACCAGTTGAAGGGGTGCTGACGGTGGTGGAGTCAATTGCGGAAGCGGTGGCTGACGTAGATCTTGTGCAAGAGTCCGCGCCGGAGCGTCAGGAATTGAAGCAGCAACTGCTCGCAGCGGCTAGCCGAGCAACTGCCCCTGATACCCTGGTCTGCTCCTCGACCTCGGGATTTCGACCATCTTTGCTGCAGGCGAGTATGGACCATCCCGAGCGGCTGCTCGTCGCGCACCCGTTCGACCCTGTTTACCTGCTGCCGTTGGTTGAACTGTGCGCTGGAGAGTGTGCGGCGCCGGAGGCGATGGCGCGAGCCGTGGACATTTATCGCGCCGTGGGCATGCACCCGCTCGTGCTACGCAAAGAGGTGGACGGGTTCATCGCAAACCGGCTGCAGCAGGCCATGTGGCGAGAGGCGTTGTGGCTGGTGCACGACGACGTCGCCAGCTTGCAGGAAATCGATGATGCGGTTCGTTATTCCTTTGGGTTGCGCCGGGCGGTCATCGGGGCCTTCAGGATGGGCGGCGGAGGTGCGGCTGGTATGCGTCGATTTATGGAGCAATGGGGTCCCCAGCTAAAGTGGCCGCTGACGAAGTTCACTAACGTGCCAGAACTCACCGAGGCCTTCCTGGACAGGCTCGCCGAGCAATCAGACGAGCAAGCGAAATTAGATAATCTCACGACGTCAGAGCTCGAGACGAAGCGTGACGATTGCCTAGTGGCCGTTCTTGCGGGGCTGCGCTTGCAGCATTATGGCGCCGGCGAAACGGTCGCTCTGTGGGAACGGGCTCTTCTCGACCGTGCCCGTAACTCACGATGCTAAATTAGTGACGGAAAGTCAAATGGATCTCCCCTTCACAGATGAAGAGCGACGCTTTCGCGAAGAAATGCGGCTGTTCCTACGCGAAGGGGCCGCGGACAAGGACACCGGCTCGATCGCATTTATCAACCCGCTGATCGTGTGCAGCGAAGACAAAGGGGCCGAGATTGACGACGCGCTGCTTGTACTTGGAGAAAAAAAGAATGGCTGACGTTATCACCACCCGTCGCGAAGGCGCTATCCTTGAAGTTACGCTCAATCGGCCGAAGGCTAACGCCATCGACGTGAAAACGTCGCGGCTGATGGGCGAGACTTTCAAGGCCTTCCGAGACGATCCTGACCTGCGGATCGCCATCGTGAGGACGGCCGGCGACAAATTCTTCTCTGCCGGCTGGGATCTCTAAAGGCGGCTGCTGGCGGAGATGCTCCGCACAGCCATTATGGAGTCGGCGGCTTCGGCGGGCTCCAGGAACTGCGCGACCTCAACAAACCAGTGATCGCCTGTGTCAATGGTATGGCCGTTGGCGGTGGCTTCGAGTTGGCTCTCTCCTGCGACCTGATCTACGCCTCTGATCATTCCTCGTTCGCCCTGCCGGAGATCCGGGCTGGAGCGCTCGCTGACGCGGCAACAATCAAGTTGCCGAAGCGCATTCCCTATCACATCGCAATGGACCTTCTGCTCACCGGGCGCTGGATGGACGTGTCGGAAGCCCATCGCTGCGGTCTGGTCAATGAGGTGCTGCCCAAGGAGAAGCTCGAGGAACGAGTCTGGAAGATCGCGCAGCTACTCGCCAGTGGCCCGCCACTGGTCCTCTCCGCGATCAAGGAGACAGTGCGCGTGGCCGAGGCACTGAGTTTCCAGGACGCGATGAACCGAGTGACGCGCCGCCAGATCGCGACCGTAGATAGGCTTTACGGCTCAGAGGACACTCTCGAGGGACGCCGGGCATTCGCCGATAAGCGCGATCCGATTTGGAGAGGTAGGTAGTGATATTGTAGGGCGGCAAACTCGGAGCATCCAGTTAACCCAAGGCATCTGCAGAGCGCTGTCGGCAGACGCTTTGGGATTGAGCCTCTCTGTTCGACCCCCATGCCAGACGAGCGGAGAATGCAGATCGGCACCTCCTACCAATCATCCGCCCGTTCGCGAGAGCAGCATCTGTTCAACGTGTAGGAGGCACTCGCGGCGGCTACGATACGTCTATACTAATGGGTCGTCCGTGAACAAGGTTCTAAGCGATTGAGCAGGAGTCTCTTTTTCGGATTCGAGGCGGTTTGAGATTGCAGGGAATGGGAGGTTGAAGCCGCCAAACCCTGCAATTTCGCTTTTGGATTTCCTTTCCCTGCGGACCATGATTCTGTGGTGCATCGGAGGGAACGATGCGGCCGAAGAAGCACAGGACGACGGGATCGAACGATCTGTTCCGGGCGCGGCTGGACCAGATCATCAACATGAAGCACGAGTTGGTTCTGCTTGCCGGCAAGATCGATTGGGACTGGATCGACGGCGAGATCGCGCCGCTCTACAGCGAGAACGGCCGGCCGGGGATCGAGACCCGCTTCATGATCGGGCTGTTGTTGCTCAAGCATATCTACGGGCTGTCCGATGAGGGGGTGTGCGAGCGCTGGGTCCACGACCCTTATTTCCAGTTCTTCACCGGCGAAGAGTTTTTCCGGCACGCTTTCCCGCACGAACGCTCGGACCTGAGCCATTGGCGCAAGCGGCTCGGCGACAAGCTGGAGCTGCTGCTGGCCGAGAGCCTGCGGGTGGCGCACGAAGCCGGCGCCTTACGCAGCCAGGACCTCAAGCGCGTCACGGTCGACACCACGGTGCAGCCGAAGGCCATCACTTTCCCGACCGACGCCAAGCTGCTTCATGCGGCCATCCAGGGCCTCAACCGCCTGGCGAGAAGGCACAGCGTCAGGCTCCGGCAATCCTATTCTCGCGTGGCCAAGGCCGCTGCGATGATGGCGGGCCGCTACGCCCATGCCAAACAGTTCGGGCGGCATCAGCGGCAGTTGCGTATCCTGCGCAGCCGGCTGGGCCGGAGTCATCCGCGACATCCGTCGCAAGATCGAGGGCCAGCCAGCCCTCGAGGAGGCATTCGCCCTTCCGCTTGGCCGAGCCAGCCAGATCCGCTCCCAGCAGCAGCGCCAGCGCGGCTGGAAGCTCTATTCCTTTCATGCCCCGGAGGTGGAGTGCATCGGCAAAGGCAAGGCCTCAGCCCCTTACGAGTTCGGCGTGAAGGCCTCCATCGTCACCAACAATCGCCGAGCTCCCGGCGGCCTGTTCGTACTGCATGCCAGCTCGCTGCCCGAAAATCCCTACGACGGTCACACCTTGCGGAACGTCATCGACCGGACCGAGACGCTCACCGGATGTCCGATCGAGCGGGCCTATGTCGACAAGGGATACCGCGGCCACGATGCTCAAAATCCACGTCGCGTCTTCATCTCCGGCCAAAAGCGCGGCGTCTTCGGCGTCATCAAGCGCGAGCTGCGCCGCCGCTCCGCCATCGAGCCCATCATCGGCCACATGAAGACCGAAGGTCACCTCGGTCGCTGCTACCTCAAAGGCCGTGCCGGAGACGCCGCCAACGTCATCCTCTCAGCCGTCGGCCACAACTTCCGCCGCATCCTAGCCTGGCTCAGAGAACTCTTGTGCCTGTTCCTGGTCCGACTATGCCGCGTGCTGGCCGGTCCAGCCCCGCTCAATTCGCCTTCTTAACGGACGACTAATGGGATCGTCATCTTGTCCAACCAATTTAACGCGGATTAGCGTATTCGAGGTCTTGAATCCGGTCCCGCAAATCTAGGCAGTGCATTAGCGCTTTATAACGCAACGCTTCACTGACCACTTCATTGTGCGTCAAATCCGATATTTTGCTGATTCGCGCGCGTCCGGCGAGAATCCTAGGCTAGGTGTCGAAGGCCGAGAGTCCAGCTTGGCGTAATTCCACGCTGGACCCAAGTGCCGTTATCCGCGTTTGGAAACGCCAAGAATTGATCTGGCCTCTGCCGGTGTCGCCACGCTGGCTCCCATACGTTCAATGATTCCGACAGCGTTCTCGACAAGTTCGGCGTTGGATGCAAGCACACCTCGTCGAAGATAAATGTTATCTTCCAATCCTACCCGGACATGCCCGCCCATCGGCACTATCTGTGCGACCACGGGCATTTCGTCGGAGCCACACCCAAATCCGCCCCAAATGGCCCCTGAAGGCAAAAGCTCGCGCATCGCCTGCAGAACGGTCGGACCAGCCGGAGCCCCATTCCCCGTGCTGAGACAGAATTGAAAGAGGGCAGGACCATCAATGGTGCCTTCCGACACGAGCTTCTTCGCAGTTTCGATGTGGCCTAGATCGAAGCATTCGAGTTCGGGCTTGACGCCTGCTTCTCGCATAAGTCTCGCCATCTCTCGCAGATCCGACATGCGCGCAACAAAAATCTGCTCTCCGAATACTATCGTGCCGCAATCCAAGGTGGCAAGCTCAGGCTGCAGTTTGATTGCGTGAAGACAGCGTGCCTTGGAATCTTTAAGGGTGCTAGCTTTTCCAATCTTGATTGGGTCAACGGAATCAATTGCAATGGTCCCATCCATGCCGCACGTCAGGTTGATGACTACATCGGTGGCCGCGTCCCGAAGCTTCTTTACGACTTGTTCATAGAGCTCAAATCGGTTCGAAGGGGCGCCGGTATCTGGTTCGCGGACGTGAATGTGAACGACCGCAGCCCCCGCTTTCGCAGCATCCAGTGCTGCCTCTACTATTTGTGACGGCGTCTTGGGAATGTTTGGATGCTTCGCAAGAATGGCAGAATTGCCGCCGGTGATTGCGCACGTGACGATGACTTTTCGAGACATCTAAAGCTCCTATCTAGTTACGTTAGTACCGTGGATCGACCCGGATGGTGTTGAAGACATGGTGTTTCATCGAAGTGCGAAAAAGAACGCAGTAGCCACCTCATCGAGCCGGCGCGCCTGCGATGAGCGACGCTGCGCGGCCGACGTTCCGTGGTGGGCTCCCACTTTGACCGAGCTGTGCTTCCCGGAGCCGCTCTAAGACCTCGGGGCGGAAAGGCTCAACTTTCCGGCTCCCCACGCCAACATTGAGCAGCAACTGCTCTGCCGTCGCCGCGAGCGCGCCGTCTCGATCGTCGAACATTTCATGGTGCATAACGAAGCGCTTAGTGTCGAGCTCGAGAATGCGCGTGGTGATTGTCAGGGTGCCACCGGCAAGAATTTCGCGGACGTAGGTGATGTGGAAATCGCCTGCAAAGATCGTATGGCCTCGATCGAGATAGGAATTGCCCAAGCCCAAGTCGCGGCAGGCGAGATCGCCGGCCTCGGTAAATACCTCGAAATACGGCCTGACATTCATATGCCCGTTCATATCAAGCCAAGATGTCCGAACTGAGCAGCGGAAAATGAACAAGGACGTTTTGAAGCACTTCGCTTGGTTGCTGAGGCCACTAAAGTCCGTAATGTGCTGGTTATTGATCACCGGGCACCAGCATTTGCGCCAAGATCGATTGGAAGGCACACGCCGCTAACTCCGGAAGCCGCAGGGCTCACAAGAAAGCCAATGGTTGCCGAGACCTCACGAACTTCGACGAAGCGATTGCCTGGTTGCGACGCGCGGAAAAGGGCGATGACTTCGTCCACGCTAATGCCTCGACTTGCCGCCTGAGCCTCTAGCTGACCACGCATCATGCCGGTATCCATCCAGCCCGGCGCAATGGCGTTGACGGTAAGACCATGCGCCGCCCCCTCCAGCGCCGCAACGCGAACTAGACCGAGAACTCCATGCTTTGCCGCGGTGTATGCCGCCTTTTTGGACGCACCCCCAAGGCTCGCACTAGATGCCGTCACCACAACGCGGCCACCGCGGGATTTGATCAAGGCTGGCCAAGCCGCCTTCAGCGCGGCGAATGGTCCGTCCAGCATCACAGCACGAAGACGCTCCCATTCGGCGTCCGGGAACTGATCGAGCGGCGCGACGAACTGGCAACCAGCATTCAGCACAAGAATGTCGAGTCCCCCAGCGGTCGCTACTACATGGGCGACCATGTCCCGATTCCCGCTCGCCGTGGAGAGATCCGCGTGGAAGACATCTTTACCAACGACGTCCGCACCGTACACGTTCGCCCCGCGATCACGCAATTCGGCCACGATGGCTTGCCCAAGCCCTCCGGCCGCTCCAGTCACAAGGGCTACTCGCCCCTCAAGCGACGATCCATAGGCAAGGGACTGTTGTTCGTGGTGCTTGGAATCAGACTTGGTCATTCACTTCTCTCTTAGTACTCGAGGTGTTTGGGAATCAGGTTTCGTACAGACCGGCCGGTTTCCATGCTTAATCAGTGCCGCCAGCCTGAGTTTGGCAGCCGCCGGCCTCTACCGTGCCTACTCGATCTTGGCGGGAGGTTCGCCGTCTCCGCATTTGAAACCAGCACACTTTAGCTCGATCAGTGATAAGTTTGCGGCTCGCTCTACCGGGAATAAGCAGAATCGCGGCTATTCTCGAAATATTCCGCAGCTTTCCGCCATATCTTCGGCGCGGACCAGCTAAATTTCGGAGGCGGACGCGGCGGGACTTTTGTGTGTCAACTTCAGCAAAACACCCTAGGCTTGATCCTGCCGACCCGGGTGATCAGCGAGCCGGAGCAATAGCGAAGCCATACCTAGCTGCCATCTCTGCCAAGCGTCTCCTGAACGGCTGAACCAGGAGGAACTCCTTGAGTGATGGCCAAAAGCTGTTTGACGGCAGAACACTCTGTCCTGATCCTTTATCGCGGTCATGGCTGGTGGCCGATTGCAGCGAGGCGGCAAGTTATCGGGAGCGAAATGGACATGTCCACCACTTACGCATAGAATTCAAGCCGATGTCGTCACCTGCGCGGCGCGGCTTGTTGCTGCGTACTCAGATGTCACACCAATCGCCCTGCTATACCGGGGCAGGGCGTCCGCCGCGTGGAGGGCGCACTCGCAAGATCAGCTCCGCGACGGTCTTCGGCTTATCGACAACAGCGGCCGGGCGTCATCCGGTGGGCGTCCCCCAAGAGGCAAAATTGCCACTGATAGTGTCAGTGAACCATATCACTCTGCGGCTCGCCGGATCGAAGCATAGGTTCATCGTCTCGACCGTGCAGGCGAGATTGCCGGCGCTTTCGAGGCGATGAAGGAGATGAAACCGCTTCGCGTCCCAGGCAATCAGCGAGGTACGGACTTTAAGAGGGTCGCCCAGGCGCAGTTCGCGAATATAGCGAACATAAGTCTCAGTCATAACGAACTGAATTTCCGACTTGGATACAACACCGTTTGCTCGTTGCCAGATCTCTAAGCTGGCAAGGTCGGCGATGCGCTGGTATGTCAGAAAATTGACGTGATCGAGCTTGTCCAACCAATCCTGCTCGACGACCTTACCAGGCATTAATCCAGGTCACTGTTGGCCCCCGCGAGACCTGTTCTGACTCGTTTCAATGCGGAGCGGATACCCACCACACCCGCATTGCGCAACGCCATCAGCCCTGCTTGTCCGTTTGCCCCGATTCCGTTGGCGACCTTTTCGGCATAGATCTGCATCAGAGCCCGATCAGGCTGGAAACTGGTCGGAGCTACATAGCCGCTGTCCATCTCGCGGCCCAGAGTTTCTACGAATTTACCCCACAGAGAAGGGTCGCTCTTTCCGAGGAATAATGCCGAGGAAAGACCCATAACTGCCCACCGGATTGCTGGGCCTGCAGCGATCGCCTTGTCAATGGATTCCAGATCGGCCACACCTTGGGACATGAGATAGAGAACCTCCCTCAGAACGGCGTACTGGATACGGTTGCCGATATAGCCTTCGATCTCGTTGTCTAACTCGACCACTTCGCAACCCGTCGCCTGGTAGAATGCCGAAGCATTGTCCGCGGCCTCTCGAGCGGCGGCGCCTCCGGCGATTTCAACAAGTGGAATAAGAAAAGGCGGATTGAAGGGATGACCGACAAGAATGCGCTCGGGACGCCTTGTCGCCCCACTTCTCAACTTAGAGGAGAGAAAGCCAGAAGAACTCGATGCGATGACAACATCAGGTAGCGTATGCGCATCAATTTCCGAAAGCAAGGAAATCTTCGTATCGATATTTTCCGGCCCACTTTCTTGGATGAAATCTGTACCCTTAAGTGCTTTTTCAAGATCGGTTGTGAAGAACACGCGCGAGGGTGTCGCGCCAGCCGCCATTCCCAGTCCGGTGAGGGCTGGCATTGCCTTCGCAAGGCTTTGTCGGAGATAGCTCTCGCGGTCGGCCGCCTGATCATACACACTGACATCGAGCCCAGCCCGCATGAAGTGCGCGGCCCAACCGGCTCCGATCACGCCGCCGCCGACGCAGGTGACCTTGGCGATCTTGCGCGCACTTGGCCTTTTAGATTCCGACATTCATTTGCTCGATTTTCATACAGTTCACGAGTCGGTGGACAGTTGCGCGCCGCCAGTTCACCAAATCCTGAGCGCCACCAAAACCTGGGGCAAGTCTCAACAAAAATGAACATTACCTTACCAGTTGACGCTGCTCGATCACGATGTTCTAGCCCAAGCGCCAACCGGCTACGACACGGGCAGCTCAGCTGGAAACCAGCGCATGTCGCCATCTGCCGGGCCTCCGACGATTTTCGAGTTGGCTAGAAGCCGAATCGAACGGTTGGCGAAATCGAGCATGAGCTTAGGAGGCGTCGGTACCCTTTCGAAGTTGAGAACTCCAAAGTGAGAGCCTGTAAGGTTTGAGCATAGTGCCGGCTAACGCTCATTTCCTCTAATCGTGGGCTAATAGAGCCGAAATTCTGCTCGCGCTCCGAAAAATGCAGCGGCTTTCATATCAAAGCGTCTCAACTTCGATGAAGCAAATCGGATTCAGAAGGCAACCTGCATTACGAGATTTCCAGCCGGCATAAACGTTGTAATCCGTGGGCAACGTAGATGGTGAGCTGCTTGACGGGCCAGTGGAGATCGGCCCGTATTTTGGCTATGAGATCGTGTCCCGTGGCGTGGTGTAACTGACGGCGGGTCACCGCCGATACTCCAGCGGAAGGTATCAGCCTGCGACGGCGGGGCAAACCGACGATGGGATCATCGCTCAACGGTGCGATGGTTTCCAGCGTCATATAGCGGGCCCGCTGAACCGCCCACTCGTCGTTCTGCTCGAGCAGGATCGCGCCGACCAGGCGAACGATGGCGTCTTCATTTGGGAAGATGCCAACCACCTCGGTCCGCCGCTTGATCTCGCCGTTGAGGCGCTCGATCGGATTGGTAACCGGTATGAGATGTCTCGGTGCCAACGTTCCCGCTGCGGTGTTCTACATCGTGGCGTATGGTGCGACCATCGGGACAGAGGCACCGGGAGCACGAAGTGCGGGCAGGCCGATGTTATTCGATGAGCCGAGAGCTCGAGTTAGTAGCTGGCCGCCTCTGCGACTCGCCCGGTTGCGCTGGGAGCGCGAATCCGTAGTTGTCGTGTCGCCCGCAGCTCCCGTCATATCAAGCAGGAGGTGCAAATGCGACGGGTGATTGGCATCGACGTCCACCGAACTTTCGGCGAGGTGGTGATTTGGGAGGATGGCAGGCTCCGACATGCGGGCCGCATTGATATGACGCGGACTGCGTTGGAGGAATTTGGCAAGACCCTGCTGGCCAGTGATGAGGTGGTGGTCGAGGCGACCGGCAACAGCATGGCGGTATCGCGGGTTCTGGCACCGTTCGTGGCACGGGTGATTATCGCCAATCCGCTGCAGGTGAAGGCGATCGCCCAGGCT
>NZ_JADPKY010000169.1 GCF_023074185.1 Bradyrhizobium sp. 132
TCGGGACCAGTCTTGTCCGGCTCGTCGATCAGCTCGTAGAGATCGATCCACTCGATGAACGAATACTGAGAGAACTTCGCCAGCATCGCATCCAGGTTTGAGTTACAGGCCGACATCGAGGCAGACGTCGAGGTGTTGACGAACGTTGAGTCGTAGATCTCGGCGCCGTTCATCTCATTGATGGCGAC
Source organism: Bradyrhizobium sp. 132 (assembly GCF_023074185.1). GTDB lineage: Bacteria > Pseudomonadota > Alphaproteobacteria > Rhizobiales > Xanthobacteraceae > Bradyrhizobium. The sequence continues at coordinate 189 of NZ_JADPKY010000169.1, forward strand.
TGGAACGCCGTAGCTCGACAGCTTTGTGAACAGGTTGAAATTGGGACGAACTCCGCCCCAGTAGTTCGTCGGGTCCACGCCGGCATGCTCGTAATAGTGATAGCCGAGCACATCGACCTTGACGCCATTCGCCTTCATGAAGTCGATGTAGCCGAACATCGTCGATGTGGTGCCGACGATGCGCCGAAGGTTTCTGCCGGTGTCGCGGCGTACCTGCTCGATCGCGTCCGACATTCCCCGCAAGAGATTGGCGAATTCGGCCATCGACGGATATGCCGCGAACTCGGCAGAGGTCCACCCCTTGCCGAACAACGGAGAGCCGTTGGCATCACGGACGGTCAGATTGATCTCATTACCAAGTTCCCAGTCGCCGACTGAAGATGCGAACTGGCGAACAAACGCCAGGGTCCGATTGTAGCCCTGAAAGTAGATCGCAGCAGCTTCGCCGGCAGGATACTTGCCGGCATCGGTCTTGTCGCCCCACATTAGCGGAAGCGCCAGAACAGGTTCAAGAGTGACGCCATAGTTGGCGGCAAGGCCCACGATCGAGGTGAAGCGCGTCGCTACCCATGGATCAGTGTCAGCCGCCAGAGGAATGGTCAGGCGGTATCGCTTGAGTT
>NZ_JADPKY010000141.1 GCF_023074185.1 Bradyrhizobium sp. 132
GGCATATCGCTCCTTCGGTGGAGAAGTGGAGGCGTCAAGCACCCCCACGATATGCCGCCTTTCCGATTCCCGCCGTCACCAACTTTGGGCGATAGCTCCGCAGCCGCCTCCAGTCCTTCAAACCGCCGATAACCGATGATGCGTCGGACCACGGCTCCGTTCTTCTGTTCGACAAACGCCTGGTCGTTCTTGCGGGTAGGGTCGGCAACGCGTGAACTCGATGTTCATCTGCTCACAGGCCGTGCAGCGAGGGCGGCAGCTGTCGGCGAACTTTTGTCGTCACGGTGCTCAGGAGCGTTTGCCCGCGCACCAGCAACGGCGCACACTCCGTCCAACAGGTCGCAATATCCGTGAGCAGCGTCTGTATAAAACCGGCGCGCGCCGAGGGCCCACTGTGAGCGACCAGATCGGCTTCGACTAAGCCCGGCGCCGGATACTTCCAGCCGGCGGACGTCCGTACCGGGATTCCGTCGCTCTGCGCTCGCCACCGGGCCGCGCCGGTGGCGTCCACCTTCCTCTCGGATCTTGCCCAGCGCCCTATCGATCGTGGACGCGCTCCCCGCCAGTAGCTTCGCACGGGATTTCAGGAGCCAGGCCCATGTGACCGTTGCGTTCCATCGACTCGATCAGGAGCGGCAGCAGCGCTTTCAGCCTCTTGCCGCAGATCCGGTCGGATGGCTCACAAAGCACTACCAGCGCATTTCGCTCAGCTTCCTCGTAATCCGGCGACGGGTGCGCCGAACCGAGGATTGCCTCATCTCCTCGGAGCAGGCGCATCGCATGCTTTCGATGCAAGCCCGTCACAAGCACAAACTGGTCCAGATTCGCGCTTCTCCGCGCGTCTCGCCTCTCTGTAGCGCTGCCCCACAGCGCCCGTCAGCTCTCTCCGAATCGCCATGCTCAGTTGCCTCATTATCGCGCCCGCGGTCCCATCCCACTGGGGAGCAAATTACGTGAGGCAGGCACAGCACAGCATTCAGGAACATTTCAACCGACTTCTTGCCATCCTCGTATGGCTTCCGACCGGGACGATCGCCCATGATGCCCTACACGCTTGAGGCCGATCCGTGTGCCACATCCAGGCGCACCGCTCTCGAGCGCTTCCTAAGCGACGGTCGCATCAAGCTCGACTCCAACGCCGTCGAGCGCGCAATCCGGCCACCAACCATCACGAGAAAAAACGCGCTCTTCGCGGGCAGCCATGGTGGCCGGACCTGGGCCACCATCGCCACGCTGCTGCAGACCAACGAAGATGAACAACCAGACCCGCACTCCTGGCTCACGCAAACTCTCGAACGGATCGCGCGGCGCTGGCCGATCTCTGAGATCGATACTCTCATGCCCTGAACTTCCAAGCCTGAACGGCCAAAGCTTCGCGCTTACGCCGCTGCCAACACGTCTTATCGGCGGCGGCGCGCCTCGCGCAATTAAGGTGCTCGAAAGCGGGGTAGATCACCAAGCTGCGAGGATTTGCCGCATCGTGAAACGGGTATGAAAAACCCAATCAGGCTCGACGCGACAGCGATGGGGGCTTGAAGTCTACGTAGCGTCAGGTTGTACAGTCTGAATCATACATACGGCCTTCTCTGAAGCTTCGTGATCACTCGGAGAGGCTCGGTTGGTTGTAGCGAATGTGAGGACGTTGATCTGAAGAGGAAGCAGAGCTTGCAGTGCAAGTATTGAAACCCGGTCGCCTTCCAACAGCAGTGGGGCGGCCCAATGTCGGTCGCCGATGTGCCGCATGCGATGTCCCGGAAGGGGGCGGCAACACCGTGGCTTTTTGAGTCGTGCGAGTATTTGGGTTTCGTTTCTCCTGGATCGTTTTGAGGTTTGGCGAGCGGTCACCTGTTGCCCAGGAGCCGGGGCGCTTTTCTGCAGCAGCCAAGACCGGGCAGGTGTGAGTAATGCACGAGCTCGGAGCGACGCGCGATAACAGTCCCTTTTTGTTCAATTTGGCGACCTTGACGTCCGGCTTTTTGAAGCCGGAGTCTCTGTGGTCAATGCGCCGGAGTGTGGCTCCGGGGCAGCTATGAAGAATCTTCTCATCTTAGGAGAGTCGTGTGGAACCGATCTATAACGATCCGAACTCTTGGATGCGCTGGTACGCCGAGCAGCAGGCGTTGCAGCGTGCGGGGCAAGAGGCCGACGTCGACCCTGCCGATCAAGCTGGCTTCGAGCAGCAATTGGGCGAGCTGCAACTCCGCTCTCCTGAGGAGAGTTCCGGGGTTAGTTCCCCCGACAGTTCAGCCGCACGGTCGCATGAAAACATCCAGCGTACGGACGTTGGTGGTTCGATGCGAATGCGGCCAAGGTCCAACCTGCGGGACAATTCGTTCAGCAGTACGCGTCGCAGTGTCGATGTTCCGCACGCTCATCTTGGCTCGGCTGCAAATAATTACCGGTCTGACTTGCGGGACAGGCCCTTCAGCAGCATGCGTTACGCAGCGCCCTCGGAGGAAGAACCTACGGCGCGGACGAAGGACAACAAGCCGCGTGGACTGTTCTCTCGGGTCAAATCAGGGTTAAGCAAAGTCTTTGGAGGAAACCACCGTGAGAAGTGGTCCGGCGGCCAAGCCTCTGATGACGTCTACTCGGAGCTTCGCATCGACTTTGCAAAGCGCAGTCGCCCGTCCGAAGCAGACCTAGCGCTGATTGAAGAGTTCAAGACGGCATTGGGCAGCGCGAACCGTAAGACGAAGACGATCGAGAATTATGTGATGGCTCTTCGAATGTTCAGCGAATTCCTCCAACCCAAAGGCGTCACTCTGAACGACCTGCTTGGCAATGCTGATCTGCTGACAGCCTATAAAGATGAATTTAAGAAGGTGGCGAGCGCCAATAGCAGGAACTATGTGGGTGGAGCCTTGGATACACTCCAGACTTTCCAGGCTGGAAATCCCATATCCGCTCCAGCTGGGGTGGGTACGCGAGAGCAACCGATGCACCCCCAAGACGAGCGGATGATCCGCCAGTTCGTGGAAAACGTCAAAGACTACAGAGTAGATCCCGATGGTACCAGAGGCCGCGGGACTGGAAAGGTCCCGCTTGCAACGATCAAGGGCAATGTGCAAGCGCTCAACGCGTTTGCTCGTTGGCTCCGAGCGCAGAACAAGGGGCCCCTGGCTCCTCGGGCATTCAATGAGCCAAGGTCGCTCGCCGACGACATCAACGAGTACTTCGTAGCTGGCGGCGATGATCGTGACCGCCTCAGCGCGGCATTGTCTCATCTCCGCAGGATCGGGGCTGACGGGCTCCAAGCTGTCGGTGCCGGGCCCCGCCTGATGGGGCGCGAAACGTTGTCGGCTCATCCGAAGGACGTCTCCACGATCAGTGACTTTTTAACGGACGCTCTATCCAAGCTTGGATCCGACGCGACTCGCAAGGAGAAAATCTGCGCTTCGGCGAGGGCTTCCAGGCTACGCTCTTTTAGTGATTGGCTTCAAAGAGAGGGCAGGCCGAGCATCATGGACCGTATCGAGGGCAATGCTAAGCAGCAGTCGTCATTGAGCGCAGATTATGCGGCGTACAGCAAAGCCACAAAGCAGACACCCCCACTCGATCTCCTTCGACAATACCTGGGTCTCGAGCCCCAACAAGGACTTCGTGCTTATGACGATGACGCCAGCCTGATCGAGAGCCTGGCCAAGGAAGAGCTGAGAAACCTCGACCCAGCTTCCGAACAGAGAAGAAAAACAATTCGTAATACTGCTTCGGCCCAACGCAATTTCAGTAATTGGCTCCGCACAGAGGGTAGGGAAAGCATCGCGAGCCGAATCAACGGCAATAGTGAGCAGCGGCGCTCGCTGGAGGCAGACCACCGGGCTTTCACGGAAGCCAAAGGGAAACTTGGCCTGAGTCTCAGGAAGCTCAGGCAGTATCTGCAACTCGTTGAGGCAAACAGAGGGCTGGGTGTGACCTTCCCTGAGCAGAGGGCTAGCTCGAACTCAACCTCAACCTGGGTGCGAGATTTGCCGACGCCGCCGTCCGAAAGTGAGTGGCCGCCGCTGCTAGATCCGTTTGGGCAGGCTGGCTTGCAGGAACCGGCCAGGTCGAGCTCGACCTGGTCCCCGCACGTGCCGTCCGACTTTGATCCAAGTGAGTGGCCGGCAGCGCAAGGCCCGGTTGGACCGGGTTGGCAGGACCTGGCCGGCTCGAGCTTAACCTGGTCTCCACGAGTGCCGTCCGACTTCGAGTGGCCAACTCCAGAGGGCGCGCCAGCTCGGTCCTCAGACATCTACCACGGTTTGGCTTCTTTCACTGATCTGCCGTCCACACCGCAGGAAATGCGTGACGACGCCCAGTCAAGGCCGGTGCTCAGCCCTGCCGGCAGACCGCCGTTCTTCATCGGTTCATCAGGCACGCCGCAAGAGCTCGAGGATATCGGATATCTCGTCGGCGAGGATTGGCAGCATGGCACACAGGCGGTGCCAGACTTCCTGCTCGATGTACTGGACAATAAAATGCTGCTGCCGAGTTCGCAAATGGCTCCCCAGCCGGTCTCTATCAACGGTGAGACCTACTCCATTGCGTTGGGGCCGCGAGGACGCCGCGACGCCCAACTGATCCATCACCCTGGCCCATCCTCAGTTCCTGATGCCCGGATCGGCGCTTCGAGGGCGAGTGCCTCTGCCGGCGACCGCAGCGGACGGGTGCTCGGAGCCGAGGAATGGCTGGGTGATGCGCATATCCAGCGGGACTACGAGCTGCTGTCGCAGGAGTTGCAGCAAAACAATCCAAACCTCGCCGCCCGGACCCGGTTCGTCGATCCTCTCATCGCCTTTCAGGTGGGCCATGGTACGGACGGCGACGCCCTGGACGCATTCCATCGCATTGTCAACGATCGGAATGGCAACGATACGGCCGACTTCCTGTTCTTGCCGGTGAGTGATGCGAGCGCTACGAACCTTCATGCCCGCGGATCCCATTGGTCGTTGCTGCTGGTAGATCGCCGCGATCGCGACAGGCCGGTCGCCTATCATTACGACTCCGCCAAGGCATACTACGACTCCGCCAAGGCATACAATGCCACACCTGCAGCAAAGCTCGCAGCGCGGGTGGGAGCCGATTTGCGAGATGCCCCCATGCGCCAGCAGGGGAACGGCTATGATTGCGGAGTGTTTGTGGTCGACGGTACCCGGGCGCTGGTCAGACGGCTCGCGGGAAGACGGCACGCAGATCTGAGCCTCCTCTACCTCGTCGTCGATCGGCAGGCACTGCGAAACCGGCTAAGTGGGTGAAGTCGGCTTCAACTGAATAGCGCGTGCAGCTGGTTGAACTGTATCCGTCCGAGATAAGCCGGGGACAGTACGCCTGAGGGGTTCGGTTCCCCTGTGCATCCTGATGAGCTCCATCAGGTTAGCCGAGTCGGTGAACGCCATGACGCCGTCGTTACCTATGCTGTAAACCGAGATGACGCCGCCCACCGGGTCCACTCCGTTGGCCACATCCCAGAGCCAGTCCTCGTCCTCGCCGAGGTCCTTTGCCACGCGACCAATGGTGAAGACGAAATTGACTCTGTTGACGTGCGCTGAGCGGAGGACGTCGACGTGAGCGACGTCTAATTCCACGGCAGCAACTGGTGTAGGCAGCTCTGTGGCATGTCCGCGATGCGCGCGAAGGCGTCGGCGAGCCACGCTTTCGCATCGATGTTGTTGAGACGCGCCGTATGATGAGCGTCATCCGGCGGGAAGTTCCGAACCGGACGTTTAATTGGACAGCCCGCGGCCGGGCTTCTGCGAGGTCGACATGGCCGCCCCTGGCGGCACGTCGGTGGCGGGATCGTTCATCCAGACCATGACGATGGCCGATTCGCGACGGGCTGGACGGAGTGCCTGCCGTTGGTGAGGCGGGATGGCTCGCTGGTTGTCGAGGCTATGAAACACGCACAGAGCCGGTTCCGCTGGCTTCTACGCGGTGTGGACTTCGACAACGACAGCAGGTTCATGAACGAGGTCTTCGCGCCGCGGTGCGCCAACCGAAGCTCGGGGTGACGCGCTCGCGTGCCTACAACAAGAACGGTCAGGCCTTCGTCGAGCAGAAGAATGGTGCGTTGTGCGTCGCTTGATGGGCTACGGCCGCTTCGTTGGCCTCGACACGGCGCACGTGATGGGCCGCCTCTATTCGGCGGCAACTCTACGTCAACTTCTTTCAGCCGTCGTTCAAGCTCAAGGAGAAGCGCCGAGAAGGGGCCACGCCTGCACCCTTTGGTTTTAAGAGTTGGTACGCGGCTTGCTCCGTTCGGAGCAACATTATGGCGCGAGAGACACACGTCCGCGTTGTAAGGAGCGGTTCATCTGCAGGGTTTGCGATAAGCGTGGCACCATCCTAAGGGAACGAAGTGACCCAACCATGCCCATGAGAAAGCGTGCCGACCAAAAACTGCAATATCTTCACGTCGTGTACGCGTCAATCCAGCTTTCTCTTCTGGTGCCGACTTCGAGACTCTTCCATGCGAGATCCGTACGAAGGCCGATCTCGTGGTCCTTCTCACTCTCGTCGACCCTATCGAGCACCGCCCGCACTGGCGAGGTTGTCTCGGCTTCGAACGTCGGGATAGTCCCGAGAAAGAATGATCAAATCGACCGGGCTTGCAGAATTCGATTGATTAAGGCCACCGCACAAACCTGTCCAGGGGCTGCGAGATACCAGATACCGGTATTTCGAAGTCCGTGAGGTATCAACGCCTGCTCGGCGAACGTCCGCTTTGGGCAATTGGGTTGAACGCTCGAGCTTGCGAGCAGCCGAAAGCGCGGATTCACATAGGCATAGAAGCCTGGGATGAAACGATTGGGCGAACAGCAAGCGCATCAAGCGACCTATCGTAGGCATGAAGGCAGATCTCTGTAAGAACGCGGACCACCAATCGCCGGGCCTGAAGCACTACCGGAGAAGCGCACCGCTTTGGGACCAGCAAAAAGTAGCTGATCATCGGCGCCAGGCAGATATCAGCTAGCCAACTCATTGCCGTCTCGATCAGAGACAAGACACGATCGGAGCTTCTCTTGCGCGCGGGTGCCGCTCTTTCACGTTTCAAACGCATTCACCGTGTGTTCGCCGTCGCGATCGGCGCCAAGAGCCCGACGAGGCACATGAGCCCGGCTAGGACCCCAAATGCGGCCGGCAGTCCCACGTACTTGGCCAGTAAGCCGATACCAGCTGGCCCAATGAGAATTCCGGCATAACCCACCGTCATGATCGCGGCAATCGCCGGACCAACGGGCATCGCCTCCTGCGTGCCGGCGCGCCGGAACAGAATCGGGGCGACATTCGATAGGCCAAGACCAATGAGCAGCAAGCCGATCATGGCGATGACGGCCGCCGGTGCCGCCAGCAGAGCTCCGAAACCTGCCAAGGCCAGTAGACTTCCGAACATAAGTGTCGCGCGGTCCCCCGCCCGTTCGACGACGGCGTCGCCAGCAAGGCGTCCCACCGTCATGGCTATGGAGAACAGTACATACGCTAAGCCGCCCTGCGTCTTTGGAGCAAGACCAGCGCCGACGACCAACAAGGCAGCCCAATCGAGCATCGCGCCTTCGATAAGGAAGGCGATCGCCGCAATCACGGCTAGAAGGAGCACGATGGAACGCGGCAGAACGAACGACGGTCCCTGGTCCGCCTGCGCCGTTGGTACCAATCGCGGCCACGCCAGCATGATCGCGATCACTATCAATCCCGAGCAGACCACAGCCGAAACAAATGCGTCAATCTGCAGCGAGAGAAAAGCGGTCATGGCTGCAGACCCCACAAGTCCCCCGATGCTGAATTGAGCGTGGAAGCTGGACATCAGCGGGCACTCCGCCGTGCGCTCCACCTCCATCGCATGAATGTTCGCGGCCACGCTAATCGAGCCTATCGAGGCGCCTAAGGCGAATAGCGCGACGCCGAGCGCCAACTTGCTAGCTGTCGTGAGGCACGGCAGGACGATCGCGAGACTAAGCCCACCCACAAGAATGATCAGCCTGACGCCGTAGCGGGCGCTCAAAACACTGGTCAGAAGCATCGCGATGATGGATCCAGCACCCAGGCAGAGCAGTAGTAGGCCAAGCACGCCGTCATCGGCCGCCAGCCGGTCTTTCGCAAATGGTACGAGCGGAGCCCAGGCCCCGAAGCCAACCCCGGGAACGAAGAATGCAAGACGCGTTGCTAACCGAGAGGATGGTTGACCAGCAGACGCCATGACAGGGACCCTATTGATAGACGACCTGCGGGCGCTGTACCAACGACGGACTCCCGAGCGACAGAGAGTGCGCAGGTTCGGCGGTCGAGAGGACATCGTTTGTTGGCGCAATCCGCCATGCCGGACGGTTCAGCGCGTGATATCGGATCGCGTCGGTCGTCACTGTTCTAGTTCGATCCGCGACAACATCTTTGATTGCAAATACGATGCCACCGCGAAAACGCACGTGACGACTCGATACGATCGGGCAACTGTGCCGGCTAGGCATGGAGCGTCGGGGGCTCTCAACAAGCTTGATACTTGCTGATTGATGAGCGCGGTCGCGCACTGAAGGAGCACGGCCGCGTATTGCGATTCCGTGACGCCCTTCAGCGCGCCAATGCGGCCTCGCCTTCCGTAGTCATATCCGCGACAAATCAATATGGCTCAGTCGCAAAGCTGACGACGAGATGAAATTGTCCGCCGATCGCAATCGGCCTTAATGCGAGGCGATTGGTTTGCAACCCTGTTACTCTGGGCTTGCGTAGCCTGAGCTTGTGGCAACCGACATCGCGATGTAGACGCCGACATAAACAGTTGATCATCGAAGGTACGCAGAGGCTTGTGTGCCTGCTAGACCCATCGTCTTTGTCAACGCCCCCCGTCACGGCTCGCCATTGACGACTTCTTCATCGAATTGGCTGTGCACATGGACCGGCATTGATTCTTGTCCGTGTGCGGGAGGGATGCGCTCGTTGCCCAACATTCCATCGAGAAAGCTGCCCCGCCGAGATCGCGACCCGCTCCTACGTAAACAGCGGACGAATCCGTTGCTCGGTCTGCCGCAACAAAGAAGCCCACAGCGTCGCGCATCTTCGACCGACGCTCCACCAATCATCAAATCCCGAATGATGGTGGCCCATAGATTCAGAACCACCCGAAAATTGCAACTGTAGTGCTAGATCCGGTGCGCCAAATGCATCGAACTCCGTCCGGATCGCGTGTCGGTGTTCCGTTACGCGCATGTTCTCTCCTTCAAGAAGGATCAGTGCAAGATCGGCGAATACGCGCTGCCCCAGACAGTCGCGCGTCATCTTCAGTCGGAATTGATTGCGCAAGCCCCCGGTCGATGCGGGCTACGCGCGCATTAGTTTCGACCACTTCGATCTACCCCGGCTAGAACTCTTGCCGCGGCGAAGCGCGAGGGGCAGCCGCGTCGGAACTTCCAGTGTTACACCGGCGAGACCGCCGAAACGGATAAGAAGAACACAGTTTGTCGATTTGGTTCTGAATTGCGCTACAGAGTTGGCAACGCGAGCAGTACGTTGTCGATCAGCCGGGTCGAACCGACGTAGGCTGCGGCACAGAGCGCCGCCGGAAGCCGCAGCGGACTCGTGGCGCGCTTGAGCGTATCACCATCGACAAGTTCAAGGTATTGCAGCCGATCAACGGTCTCAAGATGCCGCTCCGCGATCGCAATCAGCTTGTCCACCTCCCGCACTCCTGAGCGGAACTCATCCGCCGCGGCGAACAGCCCACGACTGATGGCAACGGCTCGCCGACGTTCTTCCCCGCTCAGATTCCGATTGCGACTGCTCATCGCGAGCCCGTCCGGTTCCCGAACGGTTGGCACGGTGACGATCTCGATCGGAAGATTTAGATCAGTTGCCATGCGACGCACGACCGCGCATTGCTGAAAATCCTTTTGCCCGAAAAACACGACGTCCGGACGCACCATGTTGAACAGCTTGCATACCACGGTTGCGACGCCGCGAAAATGCCCAGGCCTAAAAGCCCCGCATAGTGGCTTCGCCAATTCGCCCGGTTCGACGAAGGTCTCGAATTGAGCCGGATAGACTTCCCGTGCACCCGGCGCGAAGACAATCGCAACACCGGCATCGCGGCACAATTTTTCATCGCGCAGGAAATCGCGAGGATAGCTGCTGAGATCCTCGTTTGGTCCGAACTGCGTCGGATTGACGAAGATGCTAACGACGGTGACGTCGCATTGCGCTCGGCTCGCCTTGACCAGGGCCAGATGGCCCTCGTGCAAATAGCCCATTGTCGGCACGAGCCCGACGCGTTTGCCCGCGCTGCAAGCCTTCGCCAGTTCACGACGAAGCTCAGCGACCGTCGTAATCGTCTGCATCGTAGCACCTTACATCAGGTTGTCTTAGGAGGAGCCCAGTTTGCGATGATGTCACCCAGGCTTTCAGGAAGCCGATAGGACTCTTGCGGCGCCGGGAACGCTCCACTGCGGACATCGGTAGCCCAGCGCGACAGCGCCTCCTGCAACAGCTGAAAACCATCTGCATAGGCGCGAACGAATTTGGCCCGACGACTTTCGGTCAGCCCCAGCACGTCATGGAATACGAGCACTTGGCCCGAGCACCCGGGACCCGCGCCTATTCCAATAGTTGGTATCGACAGCGATTCGGTCGCTCGCTGGGCGAGCTCGGCCGGAATGCCTTCAAGCACCAACGCGAAGCATCCGGCCTCCTGCAGACGGTGAGCGTCATCAAGCAGCCGCAAAGCGTCATCGGCTTTCCGGCCCTGCACCTTGAATCCGCCCATGATATTGACGCTCTGCGGGGTGAGGCCGAGATGGCCCATGACGGGAATTTCGCAATCGACCAGGGCGCGCACAATTTCCACGCGCTTGGCCCCGCCCTCGAGTTTCACTGCATCTGCACCTCGCTGCAGGAATCCTCCGGCGTTGCGTATCGTCTCCTCCGGACTGAGGTGAAAGCTGAGAAACGGCATATCGGCCACGAGCAGGGCACGGGGCCTTGTGCGCGCAACAGCCTCGAGATGATGATTCATCATCGCCACGCTGACAGGCAACGTGTTGTCGAATCCGAGGCAGACGTTGCCAACACTGTCGCCGACAAGAATGATGTCGACGATGGGGTCAGCGATGCCTGCAGTAACCGCATCGTAGGCGGTGGTCATGACGACACGCCGCCGCTCCTGCTTCCACCGCTGCAGGATTGGAATCGTGATCCGCTCAACTGATACTTCCGAAGCGTGGCTCATTTTCGATCCGTTCCGTCAGATGGCCTCAGGTCGATTTCGGAGCTGGAAGCGATACAATTTAATCTCACCTGTCTCGCCTACGATTTTGAAGCCACCGCCCTCCCGAAGTCCCCGCGTCACCGAATATGCTAGGCGAACGGTAATCCGATTCTTGCGACCGAAGCAGTTGAGTATTGCGCGCATCCCGGGGGACCACCCTTTTTCTATGGCGGACGAGTGAAAACTCGTCAACCATGAAAGGGAAACATACGCCTCCAAAGTAGCAGGCGCGTGCATAAACACTCCAATGGTCGCGCGACCATCAAGCAAGAACTCCCAGATTCAAATTGTCATTTGGAAGCGCCTTGCGTCACGCTGGGCCTCAGGGCGCGCCGATGCGATCATTCTGGCAATTTGCCTGCGCGTTGTCTTAACCGCATCTCTTGCATGTCGGACTGGCTGGCTCTGCCCAGGGAGGCAATACTCTACCGGAGCGAGTTCTTTTCCGAGCCTCATCAAGTTGAACTGCAGCCAGAGGATTTGTTGCCGCTCACACCTGCTGCGCTGCATCAACGCTCCGGCATACTTCCCCATACAGAGCTGATAGAAATTGCGTACCATGCCCTGCTGCAATCCCTTCCCCGGGATACTTGGCACTTTCCAGCTCCCGAAACAGGCCTCGCGCTCACCCTCTGTTGTAGCGGCATATCGCGATCGATTCGTTCGATGAACCCCTGCCTGTCGGCCGAAAATTGCGTTGCGCGTAATTCCGCGGTGAAATCCTTCAAACGAGCTCGGAGTGACTGCCGCGCCTTCGTCAAATGCAAGCATGGGAGTGCTTTCCAGCGCAGCAGATCATGAAAGCTATGCAGACGCGCGTCTGCCGCCGCTAATTCGATGGCGTGTGGATAACCCGACCGTACAGACTTGTCAGGCGAGCCGCTTAGAGGCGTCGCTGACCTGAGGCGCCGGTGCGCTTGCCGTCCGCTTGCTGCTCAATTCGCAGTAGCCGTGGCAACCCAAGCGTCAGGCCATCGAAGAGTCGACAGTTTGACACGGCCAGCCAAGTCATGCGATGCAAAAAGGGCTAAGCGCGGTTAAGGCGCAGTAGTGCGGTCGCAATCTAAGCGGCGGCCGCCATTGCGAGGTCAGCAGCTTCTGCTGCACACGTTCAAAGGCCACTACTATTCGTCGAAGACACGATTTCGTAACAACACCCCGCATTTCCCTTGTGCGTCTTTTCGTGGCGTCTTGTACTGGTTGTCAGCGCGATCGTTCTACCCGCCGCGCCAATGCGTATGTCTCGGGTCGATACCGCAATAGGCGTCCATCCCCGAACGAGAACTGGCAACTGCCAGGATCCCCCCAGATACGTCCTTGCAGACAATGAGCGTCCTGCCAAGCGTGTCGCAGGACGTACACCCGAAGGCGAGACAAAGCCAAGTGGCATGGGAAGTGCTAGCAGCGATAAACAGCAGATAGCGCATGTCTTGCCTCCGCTAGGCTTTGCTTAAGGATAGACCATCGAATTACTTGTATTGATGTCAAGCAGATGGCAGCCGCGCTTCCCTGGGCAATCGCATCCACCGATGTACCAGCGCGTTGGGCTCTCACGCCCATGCCAGCAACGCGGTCCAAGTGAAGGCCGTCTAGGAGTGCTCGATCAGAACCGCGGCACCTCGGGCGGCCATTTTTCCCAAAACTTGGCGAAGGCGGAGCAGCATTTCAGCGACTTTCCGGAAGGCAGCGCAGCCTTCCGGCGCGATGCAGCTGCGCGTTGGAAGCGCCTCCAGGCAAGCGTGTACACCAGGTACTACCTTTCTTCGTTGCTTCGCGACGAGCAGCGCCGAAACGATAAGCTCCTCCCAGGCGACATGTATGGCTAAGACTATCGCCACGTTCCGCGATTGAAAGTCGTTTCACGATCATCTCTCTGCGGTGATCAGCCGAAGAGCGGAATCAACCTTGAAGTCACGCGTCGATGTCATCGCTTCAGGGGCTGGCGGCGGCCTTCCCCCTTCTGTTTGGTGACCCTGCCTGTGTTCAACGAAGGAGCGCATTTTGCTGCAGTTCTTATGCGCCGATCCTGCAAGTGAGACCGTTTCATGCACGAGATCCGCGCGAAGCTAATGACCGTCGACGGAAGCATCTACTGAAGTTGTCCTAGCGACTATGATCAGGCGGTTCCTTACTTCGATGCAGAATTTCGTCTCAGAGATTGTCTACCTTGTGTAATAGCGGAGGAAGAACAGCTAGCTAAACACCCGCCACCGCGATGGTGCAGGGCGCCTGCCCTGCAGTGGCATCTGAACGGCTGCCCGAGGCTTGCAGACTTTGCGATGAGGCATCTGTCGCTTTGGGCGAAGTCAAACCGCAGTTCGCGATTACCGACGGTCATCTATGATTCGACACATCGTATTCTTCACCGCAAAAGATAAGGCGCATGTCGACAAAATAGTCGACGGCCTTTCCGTACTCGCCAAAATCCCGCACGCACGCCGGCTTGAGGTCGCTCGCAACCGCAAGAGTGACCGGCTTGGCAACGAAATTGACGTGATCGTCTACGGTGAATTCGACGACGAAGTCGAACTCGTAGCCTATAAGGCGCACGGGCTTCACCAGGAGTCGATCCGGCAGGTAAGACCGCTCCGAGAGCTACGTCTCGCGGCCGATTACAGCATGTCAACAGATGCGGAGCCATTTGGCAGGCCCTACCCGCGGGCGTAATTAACCTGGCAGGCAAGTAGGGGGTTTTGGGTGCCCATGAAGCACGCCTTCGCCGGACGGGATTACAATCGGCCATGTATCGCTGAGCGACAGACTAATGCATGTATTGGAACTGCAGTGGAATGAGCCCTCATAGCCATGCGACGCCTCGCGCATCGGAGGCACCTCACGTTCCTGGATAGCGCATCGAGACACGCGGTGCTCGGGCAGTACTCGTATGTGACGTGCGATCCCTTCAGCACTTACATCATCGCGGACGGGAGAGGTATTTGCAACGGAGAGTCCATTGTGGGCGATCCGTGGGCGGCACTTCGCGCTCTGCTAGCCAACTATCCGCAAATACATCGCGCCGATCTCCGGGCATTCCAGGGCGGCGCCGCCGGCTTTTTTGGATACGAGCTGAACAGGACACTGGAGCGATTGCCGGTGCCGACCATCGGGGGCATCGCTTGCCTCAGGCACTCCTACATCTTTACGACGTCGTGATAAGCTTCGATCATCGCCATGATAGATGCTGGATCCTTTCTACCGGGTGGCCGGAGCAGGATCCAGTTCGCCGGCGTGAGAGAGCTCGCCAAAGAGCCGAAGGATTTGCTGGGCTGCTTACAGTCTCAGCCCCTCCTCCTGATTTTAAACCAGGCGAGGCCGGCTCATGGCATTCAAACTTCAGTCGCCAGGGATACATCGCGGCGGTACAGCGCGTGATTGATCTCATTCTGTCGGGTGACGCCTTCCAGGTCAACATTGCGCAGCGCTTCAGCGCTCGCCTGGCGAACTCGTTCGATCCGATAGCCTTCTATTGTCAGCTGCGGAAAATGAATCCGGCTCCCTTTGCCGCCCTTCTTCGGTATGGCAAGCTCACCATTGCATCGAGCTCGCCCGAGCGTTTCCTAAAGTTTGACGGGCGACAGGTCGAAACGCGACCTATCAAGGGGACGGTGGCGCGTTTTGCTGATTGCGAGGAAGGCCGGCGTCGCGCTGAGACGCTGGTACATTCGGAGAAAGACCGCGCCGAGAACACCATGATCCTCGACCTCCTGCGCAATGATCTCTCGCGCGTTTGCACGCCTGAATCAGTCCACGTCCCGTCCTTATGCAATCTCGAGTCCTATGCCTCACTGCACCATCTCGTGTCCGTCGTTACGGGTGAGCTAGCACACGGAGAGGATGCCGTAGGCCTACTTAGGGCCTGCTTTCCCGGCGGCTCAGTTACCGGAGCTCCCAAGGTACGCTCGATGGAAATTATCTTGGATATCGAGCGTGTGGCGCGAGAGGTGTATTGCGGGGCCATAGGCTACATAGGATTCAATGGACATATGGATGTAAATATTGCCATTCGCACCGTAACGATCGGCGACGGCCAGGCCGTCTTCCATGCAGGCCGGGATAACAGCAATGTCCGATCCGGCCGCCGAATATGAGGAGAGCCTTGCAAAGGCAGAGCGCATTTTCGCGCATTCATTGCTGAAGACGCCGGTGCATCTTGATTGTCATTATCGACAACTACGACTCTTTCGTCTTCAACATTGCGCGATATTTTCGCAAGCTTGGTGCAGCAACACGTGTCGTCCGGAACGACGCGATGGACGTGAGCGAACTTGCTGACCTCAGGCCCCGCGCGGTTGTCATCTCCCCCGGTCCGTGCACTCCAATTGAGGCTGGAATATCGACAGCCGTCGTTCGTGAACTTTCGGGTCAGGTGCCAATTCTCGGGATTTGTCTCGGACACCGGTGCATTGGGACGGTGTTCGGCGCACGCGTAACGCGCGCCCGTCGTCCTATGCACGGTCGGTCCTCGTATGTCACACATGAAGGCGGCGGGCTTTTCAAAGAACTACCGTCTCCACTTCGTGTGGGGCGCTACCATTCGCTTATCGTCGAATTGGATCCTTCATCTGCCCGTCACCTGACGGTGACAGCACGCTCGGATGATGCGGAACTCATGGCCCTCGCCCATCGCGATCAACCAACATATGGCGTGCAGTTCCATCCAGAGTCGATACTCACCCCACAAGGGGACGTACTGTTCGCAAACTTCCTACGACTTGCAGAGCTTCCTTAAGGCGGCCGGAGAGGACTGGTGCAGCCATAGCGTTCGTTTCGGTTGTCGGACGTCGAGCCGCGGTTCGTTTGAGGCGTCTGTGGCCGGCTCGGCGCCGAGGTTCGGAACTTTCCATTTGAATGTCGAAGGGTCCATCGGCGCCATGGGGCCATCGGTAGCCTTAAAGACGGCCTCGGCCATGGGGACTTTTGGGGGCGTGGAGGCCGAGGCCGCTGGAGGCGCTTGAACCTTAGAAGGGCCAAGCGAGCGCGAGCTTACTCACAGGCAAAATGGCTGTTCTGTTCGCTTCCGCACATCGGCGATACCATTCCGGTCAGAACCGCACAGGGGAGCTGCGGCTCACCCTGGTTTTGCGCGGTGTGAACAAGTCGCCGCGATAATCTCTCTTGCCTCCGTTGACCTGGCGATCTCGGGCATTCTTGATTCATCGAAAGCTCGCAATCCAAATGCCGCAGCGGCACCGTCCTTACGATCTCCTTCGGCTCCCCAGTGGGGTATGCCCAGGGCGCCGTCGGGGATCGCAATCTCTGTGCAAACCTCTCTCGTCCGCTGCACCAGTTTCTCGGCCTGAGCTTGCTCCAAAGCATCCTCCCTTGATTGCCGCCGCAGCCTGCCGAGAATTTTATAGCTGTCGTGATTGGCAAGCTTGGCTTGATAGCTGCCTGGCGTGTGGAACTCCACTTCGAAGCGATAAGAGTCCGCCGTGGTGAGCACTGTCTTGATGCCGACGAAAGTCGGACTGCGCATTCTGAACCAGTTGGTTGTCTGGCGTTCGGTGTAGTCCCGCTCCTCGAAGGCCAGCATGGCTTTCTTGAAGGCACGTGTAAAATCCTTGTCAGGAATTTCTAAGACGTGGCGTACCGCGTTGCTGAAGAGCTGTGGGGCGCTGCTGGGTGGGATGCTCATTCCGGTGAGCTGATCTGTCATGGAGGCATGCGATTTCAAGCGGCGCTCCAGATGGGGCATCTTCACCTCGATGCCGGCTTGCGCAAGGATTCCGGCAACCTCGCGTGCCGCTGCGGTGATTTTCCTCTCTTCGGCTATAGCTCGGCCAGCCTCATTTTGAGCGCGTTCTGAGGCCTGCTCGCGGGTCAGCGTGATCATGTCAGCATCGTCAGCGGCTGGCCGGAGGCCGGACGGTTTGCGCAAAATGCCCTGCTCCGCAGCGAGTTTGATCGAGGTCTCCATGATTGAAGCCGCCAGAGTGGGGTTGTCCCTCAGATCCTCCAAGGTCGCATCGACATCAAACCTTCCGCGGGCGAGGGTCGCCGCCACGCCCTTGACGTAGGGCACGGACTTCAAGCCCGGCGTCTTGTAGAGGAGCCGCTGAAGATGACTGCTCTTCTGGAAAAAGAGGTTGGCGCCAGTATCGGATTTATAGGCGTCGGTGCCGACCTTGATGCCGAGGCTCAGCAAGTTGTTTGCGCTTTTTACGAGGTCGTCCGCATTGTAACCATCCGGGCGGGGATCGATGCGAGGAGGATAGTGGTCGAGTAAAAGCTGGATGCGGTCTCGTGGCTGAGTCGTTGCCGGATAGGTCTCCGCCAGATCCGGGAAAAGGTTGCAGAGCCTTACGCTGAGGCTCGGGTTTGCGGCGTTCGAACTTTCGATTGTTTCGGGCAGGGGTTGCTCATTCGGCTTCACTGCCCATGCCGCTAGGTCGTCGACGAGCAACTCGGCCATTTCGCGAGCAACCAGATGTTTGGCGACCTCAATCTCGCTCCTCGCTCTCGCAAACGTGTTCTGGATATCGTGGCTACTCACCTCTTCCTGGCCCAACAGCTGACGGATCTCTCGCCTGAGCTCGTGGTGAACGCCCTCATAGGTGCCAAAGACAGCACGCTCGGCAAACCAGCGTTGTGCTTCATGGGATTGAGCCAGAAAGTTTCGCTGCAGGCAGCTATAGGTTCCCAGGACATCCTGCGTGGCGGCGAGGATCTGGCGGGCGCGACCGAACTGGTAATTGTCGCCCTCAAGCGCGGGGGTATGCGACTTTGGCGGCTTCAGCGACGGAAGTCCGAGAGCTTGCTCCTTGCGATCGAACTGGCGCACATGCTCATAAAGCTGCGGCCGGTCGCCGACAATGACGACGGTGTCCCCGTCGAAGTCTCCGTCAAGTTTTTTCTGTTCCCCGATCGGGACGGCAACCAACGAGCCCGGAGCGAACACCTCGGTAGCCTGCAGGATGCCGACGCACTCGAGCGGCGTGTCCACCTTGGCGCGGTCCTTGCTCGAGGTCCAGCTCGAATGGCATTTGACGTCCTCGGCAGACAACACCAGCCCACGGTCGGCGTAGCCGGCCGGCCACATCTTATCCGGCACAACCATCAGAATGCCTTTGGCAAAAAAAGTCGGATCGTCGCCCGCCAGTTCCTTCCCCGACTTCTGCGCGACATTGAAGCTGTATTGGATGGCTGTGCAGTTTTCGAGGAACACAGCGGTCGGGTCCCCCTCAACGGCCGACTTGATTCGCTCGGCGGCAAACGGGCGCAGATTGGGCTTGTCGTAGGGCGAGCGCCCGATCAGCACGCCGCTCGCCCCCATCAACGTCTCGCTCTTGAGCGTCGGCACATGGAGACAGTCATCGCTGGACGGTACGGCAACCGCGCCGGGACCGTCGATGTGTCCGGCCGTCACGGTGCGAAACAACTCTTCAGACGTCAACTCTCGCCCTTGTCTGCTCTCGAGCCAGGTTTTGGCCTTCTCCCGCGCCTCATCGGTCACCGGCTCGCTTCGGGGATAGTGTTGCAGCGCCGATGCGGGAACGGACATTCTTCTTCCCTCAGCAAAGGCAGGCACCCGATCAGGACCTTCCTGTCGGCGGGCGCGATTTACAGCTGGCATACGGTTGGCCAGCGAGGCCTTGATAAAACCGCAACCATCATGCGGCCGCAAGGCGATCGGGCCTTCTGGCCCAGTCAGCTTGAAGGGATGCTCCTCGCTGGCAGGACGGTCCGGCAGCAGCGACAGTTTGAAGGCGCCCTCCAGCGCGTAGTCCCGAGGACCTAGGTCCTTGATTGCCGGCGGCGCGGCAAAACCCCTGCGCTGAGTGTAATAGTATGCCTCTTTGAAAGGGGCCCAGGCACGTGACAGCTGCTCGAACGCTGTGCCCGGCGCCGTTTCGGCATACGGAATCGCCAGCAGCTTTCCCCCCGAAGACTCTGCCCTCGCCACACCTGGAAGGCGGCCGGCGATCTGCGACACGGGCTTTTTGGGCGGCTTTAACTTGCTTCCGCCGAACAGGTCCATGCGGTATGGCACACCCTCGACGGTGACCGTACGCGCCAGCATGAACGCGCTCGGCTTTCCTGGCAGCTGGACCGCGACGACGGGCAAAACCCCCGAGGTCAGGCGATGAAAAATCGAATAGCGTGTCTCGGGCTCCGTGGCCACTGGCCGGCCCTGCATGTCCACCACTGACAACTGCATAAGTCCCGCGTCACCCTGCGGAGGTCTGGGCTCGTGGGCCATGGTTCGCAACACCTGATGGACGTCGAACACGGACGCTGGATGTTGGGCCTGGACCGTCGCCGCATTCTGCGCCAAGAACGTGTCCAGCGCATCGACCGGACTCTCCGCCGCGATCTCCGCCATCAGGTTCCAGCTCATGTTGGAAAGATCGCCTCCGACGAGGCCGCCCGTTTTGTCCAAAATCTCCTTAGTCTTGCGCTGCAGCTCTTCCTGCCTCACCCGCAAATCGGACTTCTTGCCTTCGACATAGGGCCGGCGGAACAATGCCGCGAAAACCGCACGGGCCTTGAGCGTTTGATAGATCGACAAGGCGGGGCAACGGCTCGAGTACGGCCCTCGGTCTCGCTCGGCATCGCTTGCTTTGAGATGCCCCTCGATCTTGTGCTCGACGATCGGTTGAATGTCGTTCAGCAAGTTTAAAGCCCGCCTCCGGTGCCAGCGCAGGTGCGGGCTGCGCGCCAGCGGCAGGAGAGCGACGCAGAGAGTACCCATGGTTTCGAGGTCGTTCTCAGCGGCAAAGCCAGGGGCACGATGCAGTTCCGCCAGCCGGTCTAACCCCGTGCGTGCGAGCAAACCGAGATCGTCAAACAATTGAGCCTTAGCCAGCGCTTTGAAAATCATGGCGATGTTCAGAACCTGGGTCTGCTCCAGGCGATCACTGGCATAGTGAAGGTAGTGGGCCATACCGTGCAGCCGATTCTTCAGCAGAGCGGTCTGTATGATCTCTCCAGTGCCCTCTCCCCTCGTGACACCTCGCCCGAGAGCATTGGCTATCATGCTGAGCTGAGTTGTGGTGAACGCTCCGAATCGGAGGTCTCCCGAGCCGAGTTTGCCCGCTATGTCGATTATCGCCCCATGGCACACCGCCTCTTCCGGCCACTTGCTAAAGCCGTTCACCAGGATCGCCAGTTCCCGCGGAGTAAAATCAGAGAGCCGGTTGTCACGGCGAGAGACCTCGTTGGCAATCGCGACTGTGGCTTGGCGAGCGTCCTGCTCTTGCAGCCACTTGCTGAAACCGTTCACCAGGTTTGCTAGACCCTGCGGAGTGAAATCAGACAGCCGGTCGGCGCGAAGGACCTCATGGGCGATTACAACGGTGGCCTGACGTGAGTTCTCCTCTTGTGGGCACTTGCTAAAGCCGTTCACCAGATTCGCCAGGTGCTGAGAGGTAAAATCGGAGAGCCGGTCGGCGCGGCGAAGCACCTCACCGGCGATCACAGCGGTGGCGTGACGTGAGTTCTCCTCTTGTGGCCACTTGCTGAAACCGTTCACCAGGTTCGCCAGACCCTGCGGATCAAACCCAGAAAGCCGGTCTGCGCGGCGACAGACCTCACCGGCGATCGCCAGCGTGGCTTCGCCACAGCCCGTCTCGTCAGGCCACTTGCTGAAACCGTTCACCAGGTTCGCCAGACCCTGCGGATCAAACCCAGATAGCCGGTCGGCGCGGCGACAGACCTCACCGGCGATCGCCAGCGTGGCGTCGCCACAGCCCGTCTCATCAGGCCACTTGCTGAAACCGTTCACCAGGTTCGCCAGACCCTGCGGATCAAACCCAGACAGCCGGTCGGCGCGGCGACGGACCTCGTCGGCTATTTCAACTATAGCGCTGCGGCAGTCTGTCCTTTCCGGCCACCTGCTGAAGCCGTTCACCAAGCTCGACAAGTGCTGGGGAGTAAAACTGGAGAGCCGGTCCGCTCGGCCAGCGCGGCGACGAACCTCGTCGGCGATTGCAAGTATAGCGTCGTTGCACTTCGCCCCCTCCGGCCAACTGCTGAAGCCGTTCACGAGGTTCGACAAGTGCTGGGGAGTAAAATTGGAGAGCCGGTCGCCGCGGTGATGGACGACCTCGTCGGCGATTTGAACTATAGCGTCTCGGCAGTCCTGCGGCCACTTGCTGAAGCCGTTTACCAAGTTCGCCAACGCCTGTGGATCAAAATCAGAGAGCCCGACATCGCGGCGGCCCGCGCGGTAACGGACCTCGACGGCGATTTGAACTATAGCATCTCGACAGTCCTGCGGCCACTTGCTGAAGCCGTTCACCAGGTTCGCCAACGCCTGTGGATCAAAATCAGCGAGCCAGACATCGCGGCGACCCGCGCGGCGACGGACCTCGACGGCGATTGCCCTCATTGCACCGCGACACTCCGCCTCTTCCGGCCACTTGCTCAAACCGTTCACCACGGTAGCCAAGTTCTGCGGACCAAAGTCAGAGAGCCAGACGTCGCGGCGGCCCGCGCGGTGACGGACCTCGCTGGCAATTGCCCTTATAGCACCGTGACACTCCGCCTCTTCCGGCCACTTGCTCAAACCGTTCACCACGATAGCCAGGCTCTGCGGACCAAAATCAGAGAGCCCGGGAGCGCGGCGTCGAATCTCAGCGGCAACTGCTATTGTGGCCTCACGAGAGTTCTCCTGTTCCGGGCACTTGCTGAAGCCGTTGACCAGCAGAGCGAGACTTTGAGCGTTGAGCTCCGAAAGTGCTCCGCGTTGCTCACGAAAAAATCTGGCGATTCGGATCATTCCATTGCGACATTCCGCCACCCCGGGATATCGACTGAACGACAATACGAATAGGGAAAGCGTTTTGCTTTCGACGTCGTTTAGTGCATTGCCGAGGCTCGACACCTGAGCTGCCATGGCCCTGCACGCTTCCACGCCTGCCTGACCTCCAGCCTCCCGGCTCATGGTGTTGCATGAGGTGGCGTACCCCCATGTATTCCGGGCGCGGATATCTTGTTCCCATCTTGGGACAAATTCGCGTTTGAACTCGGAAGCGGCCTTTTGCAGGAATGTTGCGTGGTCCGCTCGACCCTGCAGCTTCCTGTCATACTCCACCACAGCGCACGAGAATTTAGTGATGTCGCCAGCGAAGGAAATGTCATGTAAAGCGTTATTAAGTAGGTTTTCCGAGTATCCACGCTTGAAGCTCTGTTCGGCTACATGGACGAAACGCCGCCTTCCCGGTCCTGCACCCGGGTCGGACTCCGTTTGCCTATGGGGTAGCACCGTGTCTGGTTGCGAGCTTCTGGATCCTTTATTGCCGAGCCAGGGTTTGTCATCAGAACCTAAAAAGGTTTCTTCTCGACCTGGCGCTCCACCCTCCGGCACTGGGGGAAAACCGCACCGTCGTGCAGTGGCTTCACCTGGCGCAGCGCCCAGGATCCGATGTGCGCCAACGGAGGGTCCGGAAGATCTGTCGCCAAGGGCATCATCGGCACCGCGCGCAATGCGAGCGAAGGACTTCCTTCTATCTTGAGGCCCAGAGTGCATCCGCTCGGCGGAATCGAATGATTGGCTGCCTTCCCCAGGGGCAAGACTTGATTCCGGGTTCGCCGCCTTCGCCAGTCCCTGCGCCTCGGACAACTTCATCTTGAGCCGGACTGTTTTCTCGTGCACTTCGTGCACATGCGCAGGCGTGAGCAGGCCGCGTCGACCAGGCTCTTCCAGCGGGTCCAGACAGGCCTGCATCTCGGCGGGCTGCGTCTGCAGGCGCTCGACCACGATGCCCACTACGTGATCGGCGTCCTCGGGCTTCATCTGGCGCGCTTGCGAGACGGTCCTTTGCTGACCAGCCAGATCGAACTGCAAAAGTTCGTCCGACCGCTTGACCAGTGGCGCCAACGCCTCCGTCGATGCCGGGGCCTGCCAGACCGCCGAGTGTGCCGCCGCCGACGACGCACTCGCATGCGCCTCCTTGGCGCTCACAAGCTTCTTCGTACCTGGATCCGAGCGCACGAGAACCTTGTCCGCTGGCGCGGTGTCGCTGTCGCCCGCGGCGACTTGCGGCTCGGGCCGCCCGGCCGAACTCGCGGCATCAGCAGCCGGCTTGCGGTTGCCTTTCCCCTCCCTGCGCGCAGCGGTGCCTTTGGCCGCCGCTGCCTTGCCGGCAGTGTCGGCCGGTACCGTAGCGCCAGCGTCGGCAGGCGATGCAATGATGGCTGACGTTTTCAGCTGCAGTGCCAGGAAGTGCATGACCTCGTGCGCAGTGATCCGTGCGTCGTCTACGATCTGGCCCAACAGTTCGAATGGCAGGCTGGCACCTGTTCGGTTATCGCTTAGCTTGGCAAGGATGTCGTCGTGCAACGCCAACGCAAATTCCGAAAGCCGTTCCATGACTCCTTCCAGAACGGTGCAGTGCTCTGCGTCGAGTGCCGCTCCGTCGTTGTGCAGAACGGCTTCCTCCGTCGAGAGGAATGCCGGATTAACATCGTGGACAAAGGTCCCGAGCAGATGCACCCCCCCGTTCTCACCCATGAGGGCGTCCCTCACGGCCGGTTCAAACGTGCTCGCCTGAGACTCAATCATAAGCTGCGCGAGCGCAATCCGCGATTGCAGACGCATGTACCCCGCATGAAGTACCAAGCCGGTATTCAGGCGTAGTGCGGCCTCTTCGGGCTTCCGCATCTCGGGCGTCGTGCTTGGCAAGTTGGCGGTGGCCTCGCAGACGGACACCATCCGTTCCGAGCGCAACAGCTTCTTTCCCCACCACTCCATGCAAGCCGCATGCTCCTTCGCCACACTGGAAGCCACTCGGCTCAGCTGGTCGGGGGTAGCGTTGGATTCGAAAATCCGCTGGAACAGGGCTGCCGAATTCTTTCTGCGCTCTTGCAAGGCGGCGATAGTCGATGAGGCCAGTGCGTTGCATTGGTGGGCCGCATCGAGCACGGCATAGCGGTATCGACGGACCTCAGCGTCGGACAGAATGCTCCGCGCCACGGCCGGGCGCAGCCTCGCGTAGTACTCCAGAACTGCCGAACCTGCTTTGATGAACCGATCGCTCAGCTCTTGCGCCTCCTCCGAGTTCTGGGCGTGCAAGGCCGCATTACGGCAAGCGTCAAGTTCCTCAACCAGGCGATCCATGTGTCGCTTTGTTGCGTTGATTTCTTCCTCTGATGAGGAAATGGAGACTGCCACACCCGAAGTTGGCGGCTGGCTGGCGACCGGCGTTGTGTCTCCACCCTCCGACACTGAGGGAAAGCCGCGCCGCCGCGCAGTGACTGCACGTGGCGCAGCGCCTAGGATTCGATCTGGGCCAACGGAGGGACCGGAAGACCTGTCGCCAAGGGCATCGTCGGCACCGCGCGCCATGCTAGCGGAGGGCGTCCCTCTATCTTGGGGCCCAGAGCGCATCCGCTCCACGACGGAATCGAACGATTGACTGCCTTCCCCAGGGGCTAGGCTTGAGTGCGAGCGTGAACTGCTCGATCCGGCTCCAGCATCCCCAATGCGCGATCTGCCAGATCGGCCAATGCCCGTCATATTCCATCTCTGATAAAGGCGAGAATCGCTGCTTATGATGTTGCGGGCTGATGTCGCTCAGCCATGGTGTATCAAGGCTTTGGCCCATAAGTGCAATCGCCCAGATGGCGCATGGCATGAGGTCTGAGGAACCTGCGGCATGTTTTCGGCAACCGTCATGGTCAGCCCGGACCCGAGACGGCGCGGCCTAGATCCTGGCCAAAGTACACGCCAGCAGCCCAAGATCGGCCGAGACTGGCACGCGATCGCATCACGCCGCACTCGCTATCCTCAGTTTTTCAGAGACAGAGTGGAGGTTTGATTGCGCGCTGCCTTTCACCGGGACCGTTCTTCGTCCATCTACGCGAAGATGAATTGCCGGTAGAACCACTCCGGCCAAATGCATCCGGGCAAACAGGTTCGCGAATCTTTGGCTTCCTACGTCCGTTTGCCCGGTGGCTCCCGACTGATTCGCTTCGTCAGCTTCGCCACCGTAGTGGACATCGAACGAGGCACCAATTCGACCATACATGATGATTGGCACTCCTGCGTTTGCATTGGGTTCAGGCTGATGAGGCGCGGCAGGCCTAGATAGACCGTCTGGCTGACGATTGGCTGACGGAGGCGTTCTCCCGGACCGATAAAGAAAATCCGAGACCTGGCTCAAGCGTTAATGAATCGGGCTGCGGCCTACACCGGCCGGCGAAGGCCGCAGGTCAGGCCGCCTGGGCCTGCGATCGGGCGCTGTCACCTTATCTGAGGAGCGTCTTGAGCTGGCTGGGACGAAGAGATTACGGAAACGGGCATCCGCCGCCGTTCTCCCACCCTCCCGTTTCGTCCTGGTGTGACAAATAAGGAGAACTTCTACTCTCCCTCTGGCGTAACGTCGGAGCCTGCCCACAAGCGCGGAAGACCGGCGTCGTGATTCCTGATGTTCAGAGCCTTCCATTGCAGCGCGGGGAAGTTCTCTATCGCGTGCTTGACGGCGGCATCGCCTTGGAGACTGCTGACGTCGATCCGTCCCTCTTCGTAGAGAGCATCAAGGAACGACATCTCGCCGCGATCATGTTCGAACAAGGGCGCCAGTCGTTCTTGCCATTCGGCCAGCACGAGCTCGCACCAGGCTTCGGGCGGCCGTCCTTGTCGAACATGTCGCTCTTCACGACGGTCAGCAATTTTCCGCGGAGTTCGTCGACGAAGAGGTCTTCGCGACGGCTCTCCAGCCAGCAACCGAGGATACCAGCGAGCGACTGGTTCTCGCGAGCTGTCGTCAACCCGACGAGCTTGGTCGTCGAGGGCGCGCACGGTCTGTAGCGCGTTAGAGAGTTCTTCGGTGCCCGCCGCCAGGTCGGGCCGCTCGACGCAGTCGACGAGGGTGCCGATGACGCCGATCAGCCCGCGGCCGGTCGGCAAAAACAGCCGCTTGGCGCCCGGCAGCGTATCCGAGCCGCGTTCGGCCGGGCGATCGTTGGACCAGGTCCAGTTCGCCGCTGCAAGGTCGGCCCTGTCGAGTTCATCCTCAGGCGGATAGCCGGATACCGTGAGCACGCCGTCTTCCGGCAGCAGCAGCACGACGCGTACTTTCAGCATCAGCGCGGTCTGATGGGCGGTCGCCCACAGCACGTCGTCCAGCGTCGCGGTGCCCGCAAGCTTGCGGCTGAAGGCGTAGAGCGATTCGGTGGTGCGGAGCCTGCCGATCGCCGTAACCGCCTGGGTGCGGACCCGCGCCGCGACATTGGAGACCAGGATCGCAATCAGCATGAAGAAGAAGAAGGCGGCAACGTTGGTCGGTTCGGTGATCGTGAAGGTGTAGATCGACGGCAGGAAGAAGAAATTGTAGCACAGCGAGGCCGCGACGCTGGCGCAAGGCCGACGGCCACGACCAGCAGCACCATCATCCTACGGTTTTGGATCGAACGGTTTGGATCGTTCCGCGTTGCGTACCGTTTTCTTTGGAACAGGCTCGGCGGCGAGTTCCTCGCCGGCAATGACATTGACGCTGATATTGCCGGCGCGCCGCACCAGATCATGCACCACCGAACCGCGCATCAGCTCGAACCACCATGGGCGCGTCGACTTGCTGATGATGATCTGCGTCACGTTATTGGCATGGGCGAACTGAACGACATCATCGGCGATGCGGCGGCCGACACTGGGAATGGCGATGGACTCGCCGCCGAGCGATTCGGCCAACCGCATCGTGTCGGCCCAATCGGTCGCGCGGCCCGTCGGTCAGTTGCAGGCTGCGCCGCGTCTCGATGGTGACCGCGGTCCAGGGCGCATGCAGCCGGTCCGCCAGCCGCTTGGTGTAGCGCACCAGGCCCGCGGCGCGCGGATCCTCGCTGAGGCACACCAAAATGCGCTCGCCCGCGGCTCAGGGACCGGCAATGGCATTGGCCTTCATGTGGGTGAGCAACTGCTCGTCGACCCGCTCGGCGGTGCGGCGCAACGCCAGCTCGCGCAGCGCGGTCAGATTGCCCGGCGAGAAATAATGCTCCAGATCGTCGGGCGTGAGATCGATCAGCTCGATCGCGTCGGCGCGGTCGAACATCTTGTCCGGTACGGTTTCGCGCATCCGTACATGCGTGATCTGCGCGACCACGTCATTGAGGCTTTCGATGTGCTGGACGTTGACCGCCGTGTAGACGTCGATGCCACGGGACAGCAACTCCTCCACATCGAGATAGCGTTTGGGATGACGGCTGCCCGGCGCGCTGGTATGAGCGAGTTCGTCGACAGGGCGATCTGCGGACGGCGCGCGATCAGCGCGTCGAGGTCCATTTCCTCCAGCGTCTGGTCCTTGTAGCTCAGCCGCTTGCGCGGCAGCACTTCCAGCCCCTTCAGCAGCGCTTCGGTCTCGGGCCGCCCGTGGGTTTCGACCACACCGATGACGACATCGATGCCCGCCTTCAGCCTTGCATGCGCGCTTTGCAGCATCTCATAGGTCTTGCCGACACCGGGTGCGGCACCGACGAAGATCTTCAGTTTTCCGGCTTGATCGCCCTCCCGCCGCGCGGCCTCCAGCAACGCGTCCGGCGCGGGTCTTTTTTCATGATCGTGGCCGGCTTAAACCATACGGCAATATAGTCCTGACACCGGATAGTCCTCACACTGGGCTCGGCCTAGCTGGTCTCATTTGGACGCCGCGGCATCCAGCGCCAGATTGAGGGCCAGAACGTTAACCCGGGGCTCGCCCAGCAAGAGCCGCCCTATTCCGGTGCCGCGGGTGGCGAAGGCGCGGAAGTTTTCCGGCGAAATATCCGGATCGAGCCCGCTGGCCGAGGTGGTAACGAGCTCGACCGGAACGGACCCACCAGGGTTTTCGGCCTTCACTTCTCGAGGTATCTTCCTTGACCCGGTCGGCCAGGGCCTTGCTGGTCGAGCTGACTGCGCCACTATGCCGGCCAGAGTATTCGCGCTCCAGATACTGCGACGTGGCCCCTGCTTCAGATCCGCTTAGTCGCGAGACGGCTGCTTGGCAGGCGGGCCGCTCTTACTTCCCGGCAACCCTTTAACGTTAGATGGGTCCTGCGCCTGAACCGTCGGATTGCGGTGGTCTGTCGCGGAGCTGGAGCCAACCGTCTCTCATGGTTTGACAGCAGGACCGTTCTTGTTACCCGGCTGACCTGGTATTCCGGCGCCGGAGTTCTGCGCACTCGGAGCAGATGAGACATCTGGCTTGTTCGTTTGCCCGGATGCCGCTGGAGATAAAACCGTGATTGCGGTCATGATCCGCTTCATTGTGTTTCCCTCCTTAACCAGGAATTATGCCTCATCAGAACGAACGCGCTCCTCCAGAGCGCGTTCCGACCGGGCGCAAAGTTAACCAAATGCCGGAAGGGCAATTGCCCGAGTGCAATCCTCCGTACCATGGTATCGCCAGCACCGCTGACCAAAGGCGATGCGCCGGCTTTACCTGCAAGATCAGGCGGCCTCACGTTGCTCGTGCTCCACATACTCCACCGTACGTTTGCGTCTATCCATTGGACCATCCGCTCCTCTTCCTTCGATGACGCCTCGAGCGGCGGCCGCGCTGAATCCATTCCGGTCGCGGGGCAGAGAGCCAGGAGAGACTTATAAGGCAGCGATTTCGAAGGGCTCGAAAGCATTGTTGGTAAACGTATTGTTCAGAATTTCGTCCAGCCATCGCATGCGCCATGGCCTGCAGGTTTGCCCTCGCCGGTAGCGCCGTTGTCTTGGCACTGGAGGTGCTCTCCCCACAAGCCTGCAGGCAGTCCTTCAGTCGCTTGAGTTGTTCATTGGCTTCCTGCAGGTGCCGAAGGCCGACATATGTCGCGCGCGTTGTTGCTCATAACGGTATCCTTTGGCTTTGTCGCACCGTCCCATCGGTTCCCGCAAACACATCAGAGAAGGACTCGTTCCAAGCTCGTCTGAGCCGGCCAGCACTGATGCCGTCCCAGCCGTTGCCCAGCTGTGCGGACGGAAATCGGCGTTGCTCAGTCGCGAAAGAAGTCACTGACAGGCACGCCGCAGCGAGATCGACGGCCGGCCGCTAAGCGCATCCGCGACCTGGCCAGACGACCTTTTGGAGTATCCCGCTTAGAGGCGGCGCGCCATTGAGAGGTGGTGCCGCAAACGGGGCAGAGCGGTCCGCGCGAAGCTGACGAGACGCGTGTGGTCCCCGGTCGCTGCATAGGAGGAAAAGAGCGCGACCGCCTTCCGATGGCCGGAAATCATGAGGGTTCCCCCTGGTTCGACAGCTTTGAGCCGGAACGGCGCTCCGGTTATTCCGAAGCCGCGGAATTTGCACACGCTGGCACCGCGATCGCAAGTGTGCTTGCCACGATGGCGATGGCAAGAGTGGATTCCTGAAGCGTTTTCACGGGCATCCTCTCTTGGACTTGTGAATTCATTGACTGCCCCCACTCATGCGGCGAGGGGAGCGATCAGAAGCTCAACTGGGGCGATCACAAGGGATTGAGACAACCGAGCTACCTCATGGCCGAGGCTCCCAATCCTGGCGCCAATAAACGGAAGCCCCGGCTTGGCGCGCGCCGCTCCCTTCAGTCTCGGACGTCCGCGGAGTCCACTCCCTCAGGGGAGAGTAGGCCAAAATACAACCATACTCGCAGTACAGAATAGGGAGCGGCGACACAGAGCGCCGACCGACTGCTAAGGCCCGACTGCGGCGGGGGTTTCTCCTCCTTTACCCCGCCGCGCCCGAAATCAGATCTGCTGCAAAACGTCGGGCGTACTCTTCTTTCCTCGCGCAATCAAGGAACAAGACTTGACAGTTCAAATCGGCGTCAATGGCCACTCCATGTTTGCCTCCGGGGCGTACCGCCAGATCAATGACGAGGACGTCTTCAAGACGCTCGCCGCACATAAACTCAAGCGATACCGCCTGACCATTCCTCTGGCGGCTGACACTGATCCATGGGTAGCGACGCGCTTCACCTCGATCGTGGGCCTTGCCGCCAACTATG